>CAVRXJ010000031.1:0-34351 GCA_963725095.1 uncultured Acidobacteriota bacterium | reverse complement strand
AAAATCCGCGGCCGCCAGCCGGTAGGCGTCCTGGCTCGTCTGCGTGGGCGCGGACGCCGAGGTCCACTGCGCGGCGACGACGTAGCCGATGCGGTCGGTGATGGAAGGAGGGGTCGGCTCGTTGCGGGCCGCCAGGACCTCGTCGCCGTCGAGCGCCACCAGGCTCTCGCGCAGCTTCGCGGCGATCAACCGGGCCTGCTCCGCGAGCGCCGCATCGGCCGCGGGCGTGTCGAGGAGCGCCTGCTGGATCTGTGTCAGCCTCTTCTGCGCGTCCTTGGCGGCCGAGACGGCGCCGAGCGCGGCCCGCTGGAGGCGCGCGGTCTTCCGGCAGAACGCGAGAAGCTGCGCGCGGTCGGCGGGCGGCAGCGAGGAGGTCCCGATCGCGACGGCCTCGAAGGAGACGGGCCCGGCGAGCTCCGTGAGCTGGCCGTCGACGCGCTTGGCGAGGGAGACCGCGTACTTTCCCGGAACGGCCATCGGCCCGGTCGGGGCGGTCACCCACGGGATCGACGGATCGGGCTTGGGCGTGTCCGTCGGGATCGAGGGCGGGAAGCGGAGATCCCACGCGACCCTGCGGACACCGGACTCGCCCTTGGCCGTGACGCGGCGCACGATGTTGCCGTCGGCGTCCTTCACCGTGAAGATCAGCGCCGGCTCTTCCTCCGCGGCCTCGGCGCGCAGCTCTTCCGGGGTCGGATAGGGCGGCGCGCCGCCGTCCTTCTCGATCTTCTTCTCCCTCTCGTGGCGGAGCTTCTTGCGGGTCTTGAGCTCGTCCTTCAAGTAGTAGGTGAAGAGGGCGCCGAAGGGCGGGTTTGGCGCGGCATAGAGCGAATCTCCGAGGAACGCCTTTCCCTTGAAGCCGAGCGGCGCCGTCGGCTCGTACATCCAGGCGTCGCGCACGGGGAAGAGGGCGGCCTCTTTCTCGAGGGACGCGGCGTCGGCGACGCGGAGCGCCCGGTAGTCGTCCAGGACGTAGAAGCCCCGGCCGAACGTTCCGACGACGAGGTCGTTCTCGCGCGTCTGGATCGCGAGATCGCGCACGGCAATCGTCGGGAGGCCGCCCTTCAACGCGGTCCAACGCCGGCCGCCGTCCTTGGTGAAGAAGAGGCCGAACTCCGTGCCGGCGAAGAGGAGCGAAGCGTCCGCCGGATCCTCGACGACGACGTAGACGCTGCCGCGCTCGGGAAGGTCACCGGCGATCGAGACCCAGGTCCGGCCGCGGTCGGCGCTGCGCAGCAGGTAAGGCTTGAAGTCGCCCATCTTGTGATTGTCGAAGGCGGCGTAGACGACCGCGGCGTCGTGCGGCGAGGGCTCCAGGCGCGAGACATAGGTGCGGTCGGGAACGCCCGGGAACTTCTCGATGCGGCGCCAGCTGGCGCCCCCGTCCTCGGTGACCTGGACGAGGCCGTCGTCGGTCCCGGCGTAGAGGAGCCCCTCCTGCCGGGGCGATTCCGCCAGCGAGACGATGTTGCCGTAGAAGGACGTCGAGACGTTCTTGGCGACGGCGTCGATCGGCCACACCCGTCCCATGACCGGGAGCTTGTTGCGGTCGATCTGGCGCGTCAGGTCGGCGCTGACCGGCTTCCAGCTCTGGCCGCGGTCGTCGCTGCGGAAGACGCGCTGCGCGGCGAAATAGAGGCGCGTGTTCGCATGCGGCGAGATGATCAGCGGGAGAGTCCCAGTTCCACCGGAGCGGGTCCTCGCCCTGTGCCGGCCTGCGGCTTGATGTACAGGACGTCGCCGCTCTGGCGGTCGGTGCGGACGAGCTCGCCGTACTGCGACTGCGAGTAGACGATGTTCGGGTCCTTGGGATCGACGCGCGCCTGGAAGCCGTCGCCGGCGACCGTCACGAACCAGTCGGAGTTGCGGATGCCGTGGAGGTTCAGCGTGCGGGAGGGACCGCCCAGCGTGTCGTTGTCCTGCGTGCCGCCGTAGACGTTGTAGACGGGGGAGGCCTCGTCGACGGCGATCTTGTAGAACTGGGTCACCGGCAGGTTGGCCTTGAAGTCCCAGCTCGCCCCGCGGTCGAAGCTCTCGTAGACGCCGCCGTCGCATCCGACGCGGTAGTGGCGCGTGTTGTCCGGGTTGATCCAGATCACGTGGTTGTCCACGTGCTTGGAGCTCTCGCCGAGGTTGTGGAAGGTCTTGCCCGCGTCGTCGGAGACCTGCAGGAAGACGTCCATCGAGTAGACGCGCTCGGGGTCCCTGGGGTCGACGAAGATGCGGGTGTAGTACTGGCCGCTCCCGCTCGCGTAGTCGCCGCGCTTCTCCCAGGTCACGCCGCGGTCGGTCGAGCGGAACGTGCCGCCGGCCTTGTTCGACGCCTCGATGATGGCGTAGACGGTGTCCGGCTCCGAGGGCGCGATGGCCAGGCCGATGCGGCCCTTGTCCTCCTTCGGGATTCCCGCCTCGATCTTCGACCAGTTGGCTCCGGCGTCCGTCGAGCGGTACAGCGCCGACTCGGGGCCGCCGTTGATGACCGTCCAGACGTGGCGGCGCCGCTGGTGCGCCGAGGCGAGGAGAAGGTCCGGGTTGCGCGGGTCCATCACGACGTCGGCGACGCCGGTGTTCTCGGAGATCGTCAGGACGGCCTTCCAGGTCTTGCCGCCGTCGGTCGTCTTGTAGAGGCCGCGGTCGCCGCCCGGCGACCAGAGGGGGCCCTGCGCCGCGACGTAGACGACGCGGGAATCGCGCGGGTCGACCAGAATGCGCGCGATGTGCTCGGAGCTCTTCAGCCCCATGTTCTTCCAGGACTTGCCGCCGTCCTCCGACTTGTAGACGCCGTCGCCGTAGGAGACGCTGCGCTGGCTGTTGTACTCGCCGGTGCCGACCCAGACGACCGAGGGATTGTTCGGGTCGATCGTCACGCAGCCGATCGAATAGGAACCTTCGCCGTCGAAGACGGGAGTCCACGTCACGGCCGAGTTGGTCGTCTTCCAGACGCCGCCCGAGGCGACCGCGACGTAGTAGGTCGAAGGATCGCCCGGCCACGACGGCGATGTCGTTGACGCGCCCGGAGGTCAGCGCCGGCCCGATCGAGCGCAGCTCCAGCCCCTTCCAGGTGTCGGGTGAGACGAGAGGCGGCTTGTCGCTCTTGGCTTCGTCCTTGCCGGCCGTTGCGGGCTTTGGCGTCCTTCGCCGCGGCCGCCGCAGGAGGCGGCGCCGCCAGCGGAGCGCAGGAGCAGGAGGGCCAGCGCGAGCCGGGGCTTCGATCTCATGTGATCTCTTCCTCTCTTTCGTCCCGGCGCGGATCTCGCGCCGGTCGTGACGGCCAGCCCCGTGTGCCGGAGCAGGAGCCGCGTGAGCTGCTCGGTCAGTTCGTCTTCGGTCAGAGGTTTCCTGCCGGGGAACGCCTCCCGGAAGAGGATGGTTTCGCGGAGAACGCAGCGCATCGCGAGGAGCGCAAAGTCGACGCTCGGCCGCCGCCGCGCGATCGCCGGAGGAGACGCGGGCGGCCAGGAAGGTCGAGACCTTCCGGAGGTTGCGGTGATTGAGCTTCTCCAGCCGCGCCCGCAGCGCAGGGTCCGAACGCGACCGCAGGACGAGCGCTCGCGCGACGGCCCGCCGGCGGTGGTAGAGGCGCACCAGGCGGCGAACGAACGGCCGGAGCGTGCGGTCGAGCGGCCCGCGCTCCCACCGGTCGTCGTCGACCCCGTCGGCGTGCGCGTTCATCTCGGCGCGCAGGCGCTCCTCGAGGCAGGCGAGCAGGGCGTTCTTGTCCGCGAACCGCGCGTAGAAGGCGCCGACCGTCAGGCCCGCCCGTCCGACGATCTCTCCGATGGTCGCCTCGTCGAAGCTCTTCTCCTCCATGACCGCTTCGGCCGCGTCGAGCATGCGGCGATAGCTCTGGCGGCTGCGGGCCTGCTGCGGCGCCCGGACGGATGCGGGGGAGCCCATCGGGTGAGCCAAACGATAATCATGATTATCATTTCGGAGGAGGCCGGTCAAGAGCGAGCGCGCCCGGGTCTGGCGGATCGCTTCCCGGGCGCCGGGGCGTATTCCGCGGCCTCGCGTGGAGTCAGACGCGCTATACTTCGGGTTCCGCCGATTGGAGGGATTCTGGCGATTTTCGGTAAGAGCGATCCAACTTCGGACGCGCCGCGCGAGAGCCCGTCAACGACGGGCCCCGAGGCCCCACGGTCATCGGTCCGCAGGCGCGGGTCGTCGGGGAGATCTCCGGCGACGAAGACGTCCTGATCGAGGGACGCCTCGAAGGCAAGATCCGGACGGACCGGAAGGTGACGATCGGCGGCACCGGGGACGTCCTGGGGGACGTCCTGGCGAAGTCGGTCGTGGTGGCCGGAAAGGTCGAGGGGCAGATCCGGGCCCAGGAGCGGGCCGAGCTGCTGCCGTCGGCCTCGGTCACCGGGAGCGTTCAGGCTCCCAAAGTCATCATCGCCGAAGGGGCGCAGCTGCAGGGCAGCGTCGCCATGTCCGCAAAGGACGGCGTGGCCGGAGGGCATCGAAAAGCTGTCCTGAGGCCATTTCTGCGGTCCGCTTGCGGCCGCAGGTAGAATCCGGCCTCCGTGGCCACGCAACCGCCGACCGAATCGCCCCACGTCTCGAGCCGCGGCCTCGCCATGCCGGCGTCGCCCATCCGCAAGCTCCAGCCGCTGGCCGACGCGGCGCGGGCCCGGGGCGTGCACGTCTACCACCTGAACATCGGCCAGCCGGACCTCGAGACGCCTCCCGAGATGCGGGACCGGTTGAAGGGCGCTGAAGGACCGGGTGCTCGCCTACACGCCCTCCGGGGGCACGGCCGAGTACCTCGCCGCGATGCGCGCGTACTATGGCCGGCTCGGCGTCACGCTCGGTCTCGACGAGCTGATCGCGACGACGGGCGGCAGCGAGGCGCTGCTGTTCGCGTTTTTCGCCCTGCACCGACCAGGGCGACGAAGCGCTCCTCGTCGAGCCCTACTACACGAACTACCGCTCCTTCGCGACGCTTGCCGGAGTTCGTCTCGTGACGCTCCCCACACGGGTGGAAGAGGGGTTCCACCTGCCGCCCCGGGAGGCCTGGGAGCGCGCGCTGACCCCGCGCACGCGCCTGGTCCTCCTGTGCAATCCGAACAATCCGACCGGCACGGTCTACCGCGAGGACGAACTGCGGTCGGTCGCGGAGTTCTGCCGCGATCGCGGCCTCTTCCTCGTCGTCGATGAGGTCTACCGGGAGTTCGTCTACGACGGGCGGCAGTCGAAGAGCGCGCTGACCCTGTCCGGATTCGAAAAGAACGTCATCGTCGTGGACAGCCTCTCCAAGCGCTACAGCGCCTGCGGGATCCGCCTGGGTTGCCTCGCCACCCGAAACCGCGACGTCTATCAGGCGGCATTGCGGATGGCGCAGGGCCGCCTTTCGCCCCCGGGCCTCGCCCAGTTTCTGGCGGTCGGAATGAACGATCTCCCGGCCAGCTACACGACGTCGGTCGTGGCCGAATACCAGAAGCGGCGGGACCTCCTGTACGAAGGGCTCCGGGCCCTTCCCGGCGTCGTGCTTTCGCGCCCGGAAGGAGCGTTCTACTTCGTGGCGCGGCTTCCCGTCGAGGACAGCGAGGACTTCTGCCGCTGGCTGCTCTCCGACTTCGAGAGCGAAAAGCGGACGGTGATGGTTGCGCCGGCGAGCGGTTTCTACGCCACGCCCGGCGCCGGATCGAACGAAGTCCGCATCGCCTACGTGCTGAAGGAAGAGGACCTGCGGGCGTCGATCCGGATCCTGGGAGCGGCCCTCGAGGCGTACGCCGCGAGCCGCCGGCCGGGAGAGAAGACGGCCATGGCCGCGGCCTCGGCGGAAGGGCCGGACTTCCACACGCCCGCGACCTGAAGATCCGCGCGCAGAGACCCGAGACGAATTCACGCGGGAGGTTCCCGCGACGGCACAACAGGAGGAGCTGAAATGACGACGGGGCTGGCGTGGAGCCGCAGGCCAACTACATCGGCGGCAAGTGGGTGCCCGCCGCTTCGGGCAGGACCTTCGAGAACCGAAACCCCGCCGACCGGGACGACCTGGTCGGCGTTTTCGCCGAGGGCGACAAGCAGGACGTGGACGCCGCCGTCGCGGCCGCGAAGAAGGCCTTCCCGGGCTGGCGCGACACGCCGGCGCCGCGCCGCGCGGAGGTCCTCTACGCCGCCGGAGACATCCTGGTGCGCGACAAGGAGAAGCTCGCGCGCCTGATGACGCGGGAGATGGGCAAGGTCCTGGCCGAGACGCGCGGCGACGTGCAGGAGGCCATCGACATGGCGTTCCTGGCGGCCGGCGAGGGCCGGCGCCTCTTCGGCTTCACGACGCCGTCGGAGCTTTCCAACAAGTTCGCCATGTGCATCCGCCAGCCGGTCGGCGTCTGCGCGTTCGTGACGCCCTGGAACTTCCCGATGGCGATCCCGGCGTGGAAGTCCATGGCCGCGCTGATCGCGGGCAACACCATCGTGATCAAGCCGGCCACCGACACCCCCGCCTCGGTCATCGCGCTGGCGAAGGTCTTCGAGGAAGCGGGGCTGCCGCCGGGCGTCTTCAACGTCGTCATGGGCTCGGGCGGCGCCGTGGGCGATCCGCTCGTCTCGCACCCGGACGTCAAGGTCGTTTCCTTCACGGGCTCGACGGAGGTCGGCCGGCGCATCTCGGTCGCCTGCGCGCCGACCTTCAAGCGCGTGCACCTCGAGATGGGCGGAAAGAACGCCATCCTCGTGATGGACGACGCCGACGTCGACCTCGCCGTGGACGGCTCGATCTGGGGCGCCTTCGGAACGACGGGCCAGCGCTGCACGGCGTCCTCGCGCCTCCTCGTCCACCGCAAGGTCTACGACGCCTTCCTCGCGAAGCTCGTCGCTCGCGCGAAGGCGCTCAAGGTCGGCAACGGGCTCGAGCCGGGGATCGACATGGGCCCCTGCGTCTCCGAGAAGCAGCGGGAGAACGTCGCCCGCTACGTCGAGATCGGGAAGAAGGAGGGCGCGAAGCTCCTGACCGGCGGCGAGAAGCTGACCGCGGGCAGCCTCGCGAAGGGCTGGTTCTTCACCCCGACGATCTTCGCCGACGCGGACGCGAAGATGCGCGTGGCCTGCGAGGAGATCTTCGGACCCGTCACGACGGTCGTCCCGATCTCCTCCCTCGAGGAGGGGATCCGCATCGCCAACTCCGTGCCGTACGGCCTCTCGGGCTCCATCTACACGCAGGACGTCAACAGGGCCTTCACGGCGATGCGGGAGTTCGAGACGGGCATCTTCTACGTCAACTCCTCGACGATCGGCGCCGAGGTGCACCTGCCCTTCGGGGGAATGAAGGACACGGGCAACGGCCACCGGGAAGCGGGCATCGCGGGGCTCGACGTCTTCACCGAGTGGAAGTCGATCTACGTCGACTTCTCGGGGCGCCTGCAGAAGGCGCAGATCGACACGCACGGGGAGTGACCGGCGTCCCGCTCGCAGCGGGCGGAGGTGGAAGTGAAGACTCTTGCGAAGGGCCGTGCTGTGGCTCGGGGTCCTGACCTGCCTGGGCGCCGCTGCGGCGGACGAGAAGAAGGCCGCCGCCGCCGGCGGACCAGAGCCTCTCGGCCGTCTACGGCGGGATGGAGCTTCGCAACATCGGCCCCTTCCGCGGCGGCCGCGTGGACGCGGTCACGGGCGTGCGCGGCCAGCCGCTCGTCTACTACCACGGCGCCACGGGCGGCGGCGTCTGGAAGACGGTCGACGGCGGGTCCAACTGGCGGCCGGTCTCCGACAAGGACTTCAAGACGGGCTCCGTCGGCGCGATCGCCGTGGCCGAGTCGGACCCCAACGTGATCTACGTCGGGATGGGGGAATCGGCCATCCGCGGCAACGTCTCCAACGGCGACGGCGTCTACAAGTCGACCGACGCCGGAAAGACGTGGACCAACGTCGGCCTCGCGAACACGCACCAGATCTCGCGCGTGCGCGTGCACCCGAGGGACGCGAACCTCGTCTACGTGGCGGCGCAGGGCCACGTGTGGGGGCCCAACCCCGAGCGGGGCATCTACCGGTCGAAGGACGGCGGCAAGACGTGGGAGAAGATCCTCTTCGTCTCCGATCGCACGGGGGCCTCGGACCTGTGCATGGACCCGACCGAACCCGCGGATCCTCTACGCCGGCGTTCTGGCAGGTCTGCGCGCAAGCCCTGGGCGCTCGTCTTCCGGAGGGCCGGAGGGCGGCGTCTACAAGTCGACCGACGGCGGCGACACGTGGAAGAAGCTCGCGGGAGGCCTGCCGGAGGGGACCGTCGGCAACGTCGGCCTCGCCGTGTCTCCCGGCGCGGCCGGAGCGGGTGTGGGCGATCGTCGAGGCGGAGAAGGGCGGCGTCTACCGGTCGGAGGACGGCGGCGAGAAGTGGACGCGCGTCAACTCGGAGAACAAGCTCCGCCAGCGCGCCTGGTACTACTCGAAGATCTACGCCGACCCGAAGAACGCCGACGCGGTCTACGTTCTGAACACCGGGCTTCTTTCGCTCCAACGACGGGGGCGCGACGTTCGCGGCGATCCCGGTTCCGCACGGCGACAACCACGACCTCTGGATCGACCCGGACGATCCGGCGCGCATGATCGAGGGCAACGACGGCGGCGCGATCGTGACGTTCAACGGCGGGAAGACCTGGTCTTCGCTGATGAACCAGCCGACGGCGCAGTTCTATCGGGTCACGACCGACGACCGCTTCCCCTACCGCGTCTACGGCGCGCAGCAGGACAACTCGACCGTCGCCATCGCGAGCCGCGGCCCGCGGCGGCGAGCATCGGCGTCACCGACTGGTACGACGTGGGCGGCGGCGAGAGCGGCTGGATCGCCCCGATGCCGGGCAATCCCGACGTCGTCTTCGCCGGCTCCTACGGCGGCGAGATCACGCGCTACGACCACAAGACGGGGGAGCTGCGCCAGATCGTGGCGTGGCCGCAGCTCGCGATCGGCCAGGCGCCGAAGGACCTGAAGTACCGCTTCCAGTGGAACGCGCCGATCCTGATCTCGCGCCACGACCCGAAGACGATGTACCACGCGCGCGCAGGTGCTGCTCGTCAGCCGCGACGAGGGGCAGTCCTGGCAGGAGATCTGCCCGGACCTGACGCGCAACGACCGGTCGAAGCAGGAGAAGTCCGGCGGCCCGATCACCAAGGACGACACCGGCGTCGAGGTCTACGACACGATCTTCGCGCTCGCCGAGTCGCCCGCGGCGCCGGGTGTGCTCTGGGCGGGCACGGACGACGGGCTCGTGCACGTGACGCGCGACGGCGGCAAGCACTGGGACAACGTGACGCCCAAGGGGCTGCCCGAGTGGATCCAGATCAACGCGATCGAGGCTTCGCCGCACGATCCGGCGAGCGCGTTACGTCGCGGCCACGATGTACAAGCTCGACGACTTCCGGCCGTACCTCTACAAGACGCACGACTACGGCAAGACCTGGACGAAGATCGCGGACGGCATCCCCGCCCAGCTCTTCACGCGCGTCGTCCGCGAGGACCCCGTGCCGCAAGGGGCTCCTCTACGCCGGCACCGAGTACGGCCTCTTCGTCTCCTTCGACGACGGCGCGAAGCTGGGAGCCGTTCCAGCGCAATCTGCCCGTCGTGCCGATCACCGACCTCGCGGTCAAGGAGGGCGATCTCGTCGTGGCCACCCAGGGGCGTTCCTTCTGGATCCTCGACGACCTGACGCCGCTGCGCGACTACAGGAGCGACCTGCGCGGCGAGCGGCTCCACGTCTTCCCGCCGCGCCCGTCCGTACCGCTTCCGGACGGGCGGCGGGGGCGGCGACGACGAAGAGAGCGGGCCGACCAACGACGGGAAGAACCCTCCCGGCGGCGTCGCTCGTGTCCTACTGGCTCGCGCGACAAGCCCGGGGAGAAGGAGACGCTGACGATCGAGATCGCTCGAGGGCGACCGCGTCCTGCGCACCTACACGAGCGAGAAGAAGGACAAGGACAAGGAAAAGGACGGCGAGGGCGAGGACGCGGATCCGCGGGCCGACAAGCCGCTCGAGCCCAAGGCGGGATTGAATCGTTTCGTCTGGGACATGCGGATCCTGCGGCCGGCGCTCCTGCCCAAGGCCGTGATCTGGGGCGACGACAGCGGTCCGCTGGTCGCGCCCGGGACCTACACCGTCCGCGTGAAGCTCGGCGACGAGACGCCGGACCCAGACGTTCGAGGTCGTGCCCCGTCCGGGCATCGCCGCGACGCCCCGAAGACTTGAAGCAACAGTACGACCTCTTGCGCAATACCAGCGACGGCCTCGCGGCCACGCACGAGGCCGTCGAGCAGATCCGCGACGTCAAGGCGCAGATCCAGACCGTGACGAAGCACGCGGAGCGAGCTCGGCAAGGGCGCGGCGGTCAAGGACAAGGGAAAGGCCCTGTCCGACCGGCTCACGTCCATCGAGAAGAAGCTGGTCAACCCGGACGTCAAGTCGAGCCAGGACGTGTTGAACTTCACCGCCCGCGCTCGACCACCAGTTCGCCGGCCTGGCGGGCGTCGTCTCGAGCGCGGACGCGAAGCCGACGGACTCCTCGGTCGTGTACTACCGGCAGATCCGGGCGCAGCTCGACGCGATCCTGGCGGAGCTGAAGGCGGTGCTCGACGGCGACCTGGCCGCGTTCAACCAGGCGGTGCGCGCCGCCGACATCCCCCCGGTCGTCGTGCCGCCGCCGAAGAAGGAGTCAGGAGTCGCTCAAGCTACGGCCTCTGAGACGGCGTCTCCCTCTCCCCCTGCAGAGGGGGAGAGGGGTAGGGTGAGGGGGTCCGGCCCTCGCCGCTCTACGGCTCCGCCGCGTCGATCTCCGCGATGAGCGCCGGCGAGGTCCGCGGGCAGCGGCGCGACGATCTGGATCAGCTCGTTGGACGCCGGATGGCGGAAGCCGACGCGCTCCGCGTGCAGGGCCTGCCGGGGAAACTCCGCCAGGCGCTTCTTCAGGACGGGATCGGCCACGCGCTCGTAGCGAGGCCGGCCGTAGACCGGGTCCCCGACGACGGGCAGGCCCGAGGCGGCCAGGTGCACGCGGATCTGGTGCGTGCGCCCGGTCACCAGGCGGCAGCGCAGGAGCGTCAAGCCCAGCGGGAACCAGTCGCGTTCGATCTCGTAGAGCGTGCGCGCCTCGCGCGCGCCGGCCGGCGGCTGCTCGCTCGCGCGGAAGGCCTTCATGCGCTTGCGGTCGCGGGGATCGCGGCCGATCGCGAAGGACGACCTCGCCCTTGCGCACGCGCGGGATTCCGGCGACGAGGGCCAGGTATTCCTTCCGCATCGCCGCGCTTCTTCATCTGGCGGGAGAGCGAGGCGTGGGCGAGGTCCGTCTTGGCGACGAGCAGAACGCCCGACGTGTCCCGGTCGAGCCGGTGGACGATGCCCGGGCGAAGCTCTCCGCCGACACCCTGGAGGTCCCGGACGTGGTGGAGCAGCGCGTTGACGAGGGTGCCCGAGGCGTGGCCCGGGGCGGGGTGGACGACGAGCCCGGCGGGCTTGTCGATGGCGAGCAGGTGCTCGTCCTCGTAGAGCACGGAGAGCGGGATCGCCTCGGGCTCGAGGGTCGAGGCCCGCGGCTCGGGGACCTCCACCTCGACCTCGTCGCCGGCGCGCACGACGTGGGATCGCTTGGCCGGCGTGCCCGACAGGCGCACGGCGCCCTCTTCGATCAGCTTCTGGATCCGCGAGCGCGAGAGGTCCGAGCAGGCGGAAACGAGGAAGAGATCCAGCCGCGTTCCGGCGGAGGGCGCGCCGACCTGAAAGCGGCGGATCATGGGAAACTCGTCAGTGGGGAACTGTCCTCAGGCTTCCTGCCGGCTGCGCCGGGAAAGGTAGAACAGCATCCCGAGGGAAGCGAGCGCGGCCAGCAGGCCGATGAACTGGGACGTCGAGAGCAACCCGGGGATCACGAAGCCCCGCACGTGGTCGCCCCGCCAGATCTCCGTGATCCCCCGCGTGATCGAGTAGAGCAGGACGTAGAGCCAGAACACCTCGCCGTCGAAGGTGCGCCGGCGGTACGCCCACTGCAGGATCAGGAAGATCAGAAAGGCGTTGAGCGAGAGGTAGATCTGCGTCGGGTGGAGCGGGACGTTCAGCGGCGTGCCGATCTGCTCGCCGGCGAACGGGTCGGTGAAGGTCACGGCGAAGGGCCCGTGGCTCTCCTTCCCGTAGCAGCAGCCGGCGGCGAAGCAGCCCCAGCGGCCGATCGCTTCGCCGAGCGCGATCGACGGCGCCCCCATGTCGGCGACCTTCCAGGCGGGCAGGTGGTGCTTGTACAGGTACCAGATGCCGACGGCCGGCGGCGCAGATCAGGCCGCCGAAGAAGACGCCCCCCGAGCGGATCACGTCCATGACGTTGAGCCGGCGCCCCTGGAGCAGGTCGACGGCCACCAGCAGGAGCTTGGCGCCGAGGATCGCCGAGGCGAGGATGTAGAGCGAGAGGTCCAGGATCTTCTGCTCGGGAAGTCCCTCCGCCACCGCCTTGCGCCGCAGCAGCCAGATCGCCGTCAGGTAGGCGATGGCGAGCAGGACGCCGTAGGTCGGGAGGTAGAAGGACCCGATCTGGATGAGGCGAGGAAAGATGGCCTAGCTCCCGGCGCGCGGCGGCGCGGCCGCGGCTTCTTCGCCTTCGTTGCGAAGCATGTCGAGGAAGAGGAGCCCGACGCCGATGCAGATCGCGGAGTCCGCCACGTTGAAGGCCGGCCAGTGGTGGCCCGAGATCGAGAAGTCCAGGAAGTCCACGACGTAGCCGAAGCGCACGCGGTCGAGCAGGTTGCCGACGGCGCCGCCGAGGATCAGCGCGAAGCCGAGCTGCAGCCGCACGCTGCGGTGCGAGGAGCGCAGGGCGTAGGCCGACACCACGAGAAAGACGAGGACGGCGACGCTGTTCAAGAGGATCGCCTTGATCGACGAGTCGACCGAGGCGAAGAGGCCGAAGGCCGCGCCGCTGTTGCGGACGTACGTGATGTCGAAGAGCCCGGCGACCAGGGTGCGCGACTGGTGGACGTCGAAGGCCCGCGTCACGATCCCCTTGGTCCACTGGTCGAGGAGCAGGACCGCGAGCGAGACGGCCAGGTAACCGGCGCGGTAGATCGTGCTCTCCTTGAGCTTGATGCCGCCGATCATCGGACGGCCCCCGCCGTCGCGCCGGGCAGGGCGGCCAGGACGTCGCGGCAGCGCCGGCAGAGGCCCTGACCTTCCGCCTCCGGTGTCACCTTCCAGCAGCGGTCGCAGCGGCGGCCCGAGGCCTTCTGGAACTGGAGGCGGAGCCCCGGGTAGGCGCGGGAATCGCGCCAGCCGTCCCCTTCGCCCGTCCCGACTTCGGACACCTCGGAAACGATGAAGAGGTCGGCCAGGCCGGAGCCTGCGGCGCCGATCGCCGCCCGGTCCGCCGCGAGCTCGGCGTTTCCGGTCAGGCGGACGGCCGCCTCGAGCGAGGATCCGATCAGCTTCTCGCGGCGGGCTTCCTCGAGGATCACGGAGACCTCTTCTCGCAGCTGCGTCAATCGTTCCCAGGCCCTGGGCGAGGGGACGTCCCCCGGCAGGTCGTCCAGCGTCTCGAAACGCGCGAGGTGGACGGATTCTTCCTTCCGTCCGGGCAGCTCCTTCCAGATCTCCTCGGACGTGAAGGGCAGGATCGGGGCGGAGAGGGTCGCGAGCACCCGGGCGATCCGGTAGAAGCGCCGTCTGCGCCGAACGGCGCTCCCGCGAGTCGGGCAGGGACGCGTAGAGGCGGTCCTTCACGATGTCGAGGTAGAAGGCGGAGAGGGTCGTCGCGGAGAGGTTGACCAGCGCGTGGTACACGAGGTGGAAGTCGTACTGCGCGAAGGCCTCGGCCATGCGGGTCGCCGCGGCGCGCGCGCCCGCCAGAGCCCAGCGGTCGAGCGGCTCCAGGCCGTCGGCCGGCACGGAGTCCCGGGCGGGATCGAAGTCGTAGAGATTGGAGACGAGGTACCGGGCGGTGTTGCGGACCTTGCGGTAGGCCTCCGCGCAGCGCGCCAGGATCTCCTCGGAGATCGGCATGTCGTCGCGATAGTCGAGGCTCGAGACCCAGAGCCGGAGCACGTCGGCGCCGTAGCGGGCGATCAGGTCCTGCGGATCGATCACGTTGCCGAGCGACTTGGACATCTTGCTGCGCTCGGCGTCGAGGAAGAAGCCGTGGGTGACGACCGCGCGGTAGGGCGCCTGCCCGAAGAGCGCCACCGACGTCAGGAGCGACGACTGGAACCAGCCGCGGTGCTGGTCGTGCCCCTCGAGGTAGAGGTCGGCCGGCGGGCCCGGGTCGCCGGGCCGGGGAGCGAGCTCGGGCCATTCGCCGTGGCGGAGCACCGCCTGATGGGAAACACCCGAGTCGAACCAGACGTCGAGGATGTCGGTTTCCTTCTCGAAGGACGCGAAGCCGCGGCGGCTGGCGCCCTCGGGCAGGAAGTCCTCCGCCGGGCGGGCGAACCAGGCGTCGCCGCCTTCCGCGCGGAAGATCCCGGCGACGTGGTCGAAGAACCGGCGCTGCTCCGCCGGGTCGTCGCGCCACGGATAGACCTCCGCCCGCTCGCCGTCGCGGACGGCGTAGAGGAGCGTGATGGGGGATCCCCACTTGCGCTGCCGCGAGATGACCCATTCGTGGCGGTTCTCGACCATCCCGGCGATGCGCGCCTCGCCCCAGGCGGGGACCCACTGAACGCCCTTGATCGCCTCGAGCGCCCGGCCGCGGACGTCGGTCTTCGGGTCGTCGAGACCGACGAACCACTGCACGGTCGCGCGGAAGATGACCGGCTTCTTGCAGCGCCAGCAGTGCGGGTAGGAGTGGCGGAAGCCGCGGTCGGGCGGAGCGGCGAGGGCGCCCGGCGGCCTCGAGGTCCGCGATGATCTCGTCGTTGGCCTCGAGGACCTTCTTGCCCTTGTACTTCTCGACCGTCGTGAAGCGCCCGGCCGCGTCGACGGGGGAGAGGATCGGGAAGTCCCTCGCGCTGTCCGGTTCGGAAGTCGTCCTCGCCGTGGCCGGGGCCGTGTGGACGAGGCCCGTGCCCGTGTCCATCGTGACGTAGTTGGCGGGGACGACGCGGAAGGCGCGCGCTTCGTCCTCGGGCGACAGCTCGCCGCGCATCGCGCGCGGCAGCGGATGCTCGTACGCCAGGCCGACGAGGTCTTCGCCCTTGATTCCGCTCGAGCAGGACTTCGTATCGGTCGGGCCTCTGCCGCGACGATCTGCGTGAAGCGATGACGTAGAGCTTCCCGTGCCGTCGTGACGACGTCGTAGGTGGCCAGCGGATCGACGGCGATGGCGATGTTCGACGGGATCGTCCAGGGCGTCGTGGTCCAGATCAGCAGGGCAACGGCGGAGTCGCGCGGCGGGTGACGGTCCCGGCAGAAACCGATCGAGAAAGGCCCTCGAATCCCGCAGCTTGAACCCGACGAAGATCGCCGGGTCCTCCCGGTCGGCGTACTCGAGCTCGGCCTCGGCGAGCGCGGTCTGGTCGGTGAAGCACCAGCGCACCGACTTCAGCGCCCGGTACACGAGACCCTTCTCGTAGAAGCCGCCGAAGGCTTTCGCGATCTCCGCTTCGTAGCCGAAGGCCATCGTCGTGTAGGGGTGCGACCAGAGACCGCCCACGCCGAGGCGGCGGAACTGCTCTCGCTGGACGTCGATGAAGCCGAGCGCGTACTCCCGGCAGGCCTGCCGGATGGCGACGGCGTCCATCTCGCGCTTCTTCGATCCGAGCTTCTTGTCGACCTTCTGCTCGATCGGCAGCCCGTGGCAATCCCAGCCGGGGACGTAAGGGCGCATCGAAACCCGCGAGCGAGCGGCTGCGCACGACGATGTCCTTCAGGATCTTGTTCAGCGCCGTTCCGAGGTGGATCGGGCCGTTGGCGTAGGGCGGTCCGTCGTGGAGGAGGAACCGGGGCCGGCCGGCGGCGGCCTCGCGTCGCTTCGCTTCCAGGCCCATGGCCTCCCAGGCCAGCAGCTGTTGCGGCTCCCGGCGAGGCAGGTCGGCCTTCATCGGGAACTCGGTCCGCGGAAGGTTGAGCGTCGCCTTGTAGTCGGTGGCGTCTGCCATAAAGCTTGAAGCGACGGAGTTTACCCGAAGACCGCGGACGGCGGTTCGCGCGTCGCGGGTCACCAGAGCCACGGCGGCCGCCGCCGTCGTCGCGGTGTGCGTGATCGAGACCTCGGCGGAGACCACGCCGAGCGCGCGGGCCCTCTCGAGCGCCCGCCCTGGAAGACTGAGGCAGCGGCTTTCCTCCCGGCTCCCGCCCGATGACGATCTCCTTGAAGGAGAGCCCGCGCCACCCGGTGCCGAGGGCCTTCATCGCCGCTTCCTTCGCCGCGAAGCGGCCCGCCACGTGCTCGGCGAACGCGCGGGGGTGGCGTCGCCGGCGGTTGATCTCTCCCGGATGGAACACGCGCGACAGGAAGCGGTCGCCGTGCCGCTCCAGAACGCCGGCCACGCGCGCGACTTCCGCCAGGTCGATCCCGATCAGGACGCCCATCAGTCCAGACCGAAGAACCGCGCAATGCGGGCCGCGAGCGGGAGCGGGTCCGGAGCGGGCGTCTGAGCGGCCCTCGACGCGTCGAGCATTCCAGCCGTCACGAGCCGCCGCGCGCGCATCTCTTCGGTGCTCAACGGCGCACGATCCTTTCGGCGAGCGCGCGGGGGTCTTCCGAATCCTGAAACAGACGGATGCCGGCCACCCCGGCGATGCGGTCTGCGGTAGGGCTCGAGCCGATCGAGGACTGTCTTCGGAAATGCCGCCGATTGCGAAGACGTCGGTGCGATGCGAAGTGGCAAGGGGAAGGCCGGCGAGCGCCTCCGCGGTGAGTGGGGCGCCGAAGGCCGCCTTCGAGGGGGTCTCGAAGATCGGGCCGAGGAGGACCAGGTCGGCTCCCTCGTCGATGGCGGAGCACGCCTGCTTCGCCGAATGGGTCGAGACTCCGATGCGGAAGCCCCGCGGCGTGTTCGCGCGCACGCGCGCGACCGGCATCCCGTCGGAGGGAAGGTGCACGCCGTCGGCGCCGGCCGCCAGCGCCACGTCGAAACGCCGGTTCACGTAGAGGGGAACACCCGGGCCGAGCCACTGGCGGCAGCGCCGGGCCAGATCGAGCGCCTCGCGATCGGGAGTCTCCTTCTCGCGAAGCTGGACGGCGAAGTCCCGCGCGCCGGAAAGAGCCGACAGAACCGCGCGCAGGCGCTCTTCGCCCGCCGCGGCGCGATCCGTCACGTAGAGCGCCTTCACGGCCCCTCGAGGGGCGCCGACAGCTCGCGGGAGAGGACGCGCAGGTCCGCCAGCCCCGCGGCCAGATGAATCAATCCGAGGCCCGAGACGAATCCCCGGAAGAAGCCGGAGGCCGGAAGCGCCGGCGCCCGAGCTCCTGCCCAGGGCCGCAGGAGCAGGTAGACGCCCACGGCCGTGCAATAGAACACGAAGATCATGCTCGGAAGGAGTGCCGCCAGGCGCCGGGCCATTGCGCGCATTCTAAGGCGACCCCTTCCGCGAGCCGACGGGCCTCCCGGGCGCGGAGTTTCGGGTCTCAAAAAAGCCGCGCCCGAAGGCGCGGCAACGAGGAGAGGAGGGGTTCGCCTGGCGTCAGGAGCGCTGTCGGTGGGGCGCGGGTGCCGATCGCGGGGCCGCCTGGGGCGCGGGAGCCGAACGCGGCGCCGACTGCGGAGGAGAGCCCATCCGCGACGGCGGCGGGGCCGACGAGCGCACCTCGCCGCGCGGCGCTGACGAAGGGGCCTGCGGCCGCGATTCGGAGCGCGAGGGTGGAGCCATGTCCCGCGTCGGCGCCGACCGGTCGGACGGCCGGTAGTCCCGGCCTCCGAAAGAAGAGGAGCTTCGCGGATCCGATCTCATTTGACCGGAGTCGGGAACCTGGCGGCCCGGAACGGAGCCTTCGATCACGCGGCGCGCCGGGGGAACCGTCGAGCGCGTGCGCCAGTCTTCCGTAGACCGCTGCATCATTTGCGGCACGGAGTCCCGCGGCGCGACGGAGCGGGCTGGCTGCGCCAGTCGCTCTGTGTCGACGCGCTCGGTCGCTCGCGGGAGGACGGGGCCGCCTCGCGGCTGCGGTCGAAGTTCGCCGTGCCGCGATCGGAGCCGGCTCCCGAGGAACGAGGCGCCGGGGCCTCGCGGGTTCGCGGCGCGGCACGCCACTGTTCCCGGGCGGCGTCGCGGTCGGTCGTGCGGGCCTCGACGCCGTTCTGGTCTCCGCGGATGACCGTGCGTGGCTCGATCCGGTTGGGCGCGCTGCGGCCGAGTCCCGTCGGTCGCGCCGCCGGAGGCGGGCGCCTGACGGCGTCGGGCGCGCTGAGCTTCGATCGGAGCCGTAGGTCGACGTTCCGGTCGGGCCCGCCTGTCCGCGCTGCATCTCGAGCGTGCGCGTGCGATCGACCCGGGTCCCGCGGGGCGCGATGTCGGCGACACCGGGACCGGCGAGCCGGCCACGCTCGGCGACGACCGCGCGTCCGCGCATGGCTTCCACCGTGTCCGACGACAACGTGGGTTCCCGCGCCAGGACCGGGGCAAGCCGCTTGGAGTCGGCGCTCGCCGTGCGTTCGATCTGGCGGGGAGCCTCGCGGATGAAGCTCTGGACCGCCTGGCGCGTTTCTCCCGGTCTTGCCGAGACGACCATCGGGCGGGAGGTGACGGCAACCGTGTTTCCGAGGCGGCCCGCGATGCGGGAGCCCGGGATCACGTCCATACGGGCGGCGGCTCCGAAGCCGCCGGCGCCGACGAAGTTCCAGCCGCGGAAATCCACGTTGCGCGTCGGGAAGGTGCCGTGCACCGAGAGATAGACGCCGCGGCCGCCGCCGTAGCCGCCACCGTGCCGCCGCCGTGCCGCCCCGTGGCCGCCGCCGTAGCCCCAGTTCCGGTAGTAGTTGTTGGCCCAGGGGGAGTACCAGCCCACGGGACACCAGCCGACATACCCTGGGGAGTATCCCCAGTACACCCAGGCCGGCGAGTAGACGTTGGCCGGCGCCCAGCACCAGCCGCTGAAGGCGGCGTCGAAAAACCAGTTGCCGTAGTGGAACGGGTACCAGCCCCAGGGATCGTAGGACCACCACGTCTGGCCGAGCGGCGTGTAGTACCAGGAGCCGTTCGAGTAGGGCGTCCAGCCGGCCGCCACATTGGGCCGCCAGACATCCGCGCCGTAGGTGTCGTTGTAGCTCCAGTCGCCGTAGCCGTCCAGGGCGACGATGTCGCCCGAGTCATCCTCGTCGACGTACTGTGCCGAGGTGCTGCGGATTTCGAAGTTCGCCTGGTACCGGTCCGCGGCCCAGGTGTCGAACCGATCCCGGGAGAAGGCGCCGCGCTGGATCTCGGGCTCCTCGTCGCCTTCGACCATGAGGTACTCCCCGGCCCGGACGCGGTAGCTTCCGTCGCGCGTGCGAACTTCGGAGGTTCCGGCCCGCGCGATGACGACGGTGCCGTGGCGGGAGTCGTAGTTGACGCGCACGCGCCCGCCGGGATTGACGTAGACGGTCGCGTCCTCGGTGTCGATGCGCGGAATGGCCCGGTCGTCCGAGCCGACGGCCGCGAGGATCAGGGAGCCTTCCTCGAGGCGAACCATCGAGAAGTTGTCGTCTTCGCCCTGCTGGTCGCGGATGGAGGCGAAGCGGGCCCGCGAACCGCCGCCGACGTACAGGACGTTGCCGTCCGCCAGGGCGATCTCGGCGCGGCCGGCGCCGCTGACGTCGATCTCGTCGCCGACGGAGATCGGCATGTTGCGGCTGGCCGCAACCTCGCCGTTCCAGCGCGAGTCGACGGTCACTTCGCCGCTGACCTCGCGAACGTAGGAATAGCCGCCCCGCGAGCTGCCCGCCTGGCCCGCCGCCGGGCCCGCGAGGGCGAGGGCGATCCCGACTGTCAGAAGAGCGTGGCGACGAGCGAGCATGGCCGTTGTGCCTCCGGCGATCTGAATGAGCGATTAACGTGCCACGAATCGGGCTTGTCCTTCGGACCGAAATATGCTCTAAATAAAGGACTTATGGACCTGTTCGGAGCGCCTCACGTGAGCGGAATGTACCCTGCCGGAGACAGTTCCGGACCGTCGAGGACACCCCGGGCATGATCCGAGACATCGTCCACTTCGGGGACCCGAGGCTCCTGGCTCCCAACGAGGAGGTCGAGCCGCTCTCGCCGGACTCTGCCGGCGCTCGCTGTCGGACATGTTCGAAACCTGCTTCGCGGCGCCCGGAATCGGGCTCGCGGCGCCGCAGATCGGCGTCAACCGGCGGGTCGCCGTGATCGACCTCTCGGTGGGTGCGGACCCCGAGGCGCGGATCGTGCTCGTCAACCCGCAGATCCTCGAGTCTTCCGGAGAGCAGAAGGAAGAGGAAGGGTGCCTCTCGATCCCCGACCTCTCCGAACGCGTCGTGCGTCCGGCGCGCGTGCGGGCCCGCTTTCGCGACGCCGCGGGAGCCGAGCGCGAGCTCGAGGGGACGGGCCTGCTGGCCCGGGCGCTCTGCCACGAGATCGACCACTTGAACGGCATCCTCTACATCGACCGGCTGCGGGGCCTGAAGCGGGAGCTCACCTGGCGCCGTGTCGCCCGAACGCAGGCGCGCGGGATATGGTGAAGCGGTGAAGCTCTACAACACGCTCGGCCGGAAGGAAGTGGCGCTTTCTCCGCGCGAGCCCGGGCACGTGCGCCTCTACACGTGCGGTCCGACGGTTTACAACGTCGTGCACATCGGCAACCTGCGCACTTTCGTCTTCGAGGACGTGCTGCGTCGCCACCTGCTTGCCGGGGGGCTGCGCGTCACGCAGGTCATGAACCTGACCGACGTGGACGACAAGACGATCCGCGGCGCCACGTCGGCGGGCCTCTCGCTGAACGACTTCACGGCGCAGTACGCCGATGCGTTTTTCCGGGACATCGCGACACTGAACGTCGAGAAGGCGGAGCAGTACCCGCGCGCCACCGAGCACATTCCCGAGATGATCGCCCTGATCGAGAGGCTGCGCGCGCGGGGGCACACCTACGAGTCGGAGGGGTCCGTCTACTTCCGGATCGCGTCGTTCCCCGGATACGGGAAGCTCTCGCAGATCGACCTCGGCCAGACGCGTCGGGGCGACCGGGTGGCCGACGACGAGTACGAGAAGGAAGACGTCAAGGACTTCGTCCTCTGGAAGGCCGAGAAGCCGGGCGAGCCCGTCTGGCCGTCCCCCTTCGGGCCGGGCCGCCCGGGATGGCACATCGAGTGCTCCGCGATGAGCATGAAGTACCTGGGCGAGCACTTCGACATCCACACCGGGGCCGTCGACAACATCTTTCCGCACCACGAGAACGAGATCGCGCAGAGCGAGGGCGCGACGGGCGAGCCGTTCGTCGACGTCTGGCTGCACGCCGAGCACCTGATCGTCGACGGCGAGAAGATGGCGAAGTCGAAGGGCAACTTCTACACGCTGTCCGACGTGCTCGCGCGTCGCAACGATCCGGCCGCCGTGCGCTACCTCTTCCTCTCGGTGCCCTACCGCAAGAAGTTGAACTTCACCTGGGACGGGCTTTCGGGAGCGGCCGCGGCCGTCGAGCGGCTGCGGGCGGCGGTCGCGCGCGCCGACGAGGTCGCCGCGTCCGGGAAGACGTCCGCGGGCCCTTTTCCGATCGCCGAGCGGGTCGCGAAGCTCCAGGAAGAGTTCACCGCCGCGATGGACGACGACCTCAACACGTCGGGCGCCCAGGGAGCGCTCTTCACGTTTCTGCGGGAAGTCAACGCCGCGATCGACCAGGGGACCCTCGACGCCTCCGGCGCGGCCCGAGCGAAGGCGGCCTTTGCCTGGGCGGATCGGGTCTTCGGCGTTCTTCCGAAGGCCGCCGACGTCCTGCCCGGGGAGATCGAAGCGCAGATCGAGGCCCGCAACGCCGCCCGCAAGCGGCGCGACTTCGCGGAGGCCGATCGGATCCGCAAAGACCTCGCCAGCCGGGGGATCGTGCTGGAGGACGGTCCGAGCGGGACGAGGTGGAAGCGGGCGTGAGGCGCCGGCTTCTCGCCGCCGCTCTCGGTTTCAGTCTCGGCGCGGGCCGGACCGTCGCGCTTGCGCAGCAGACGCCTCTCCGTCCGGGCGAAGACGCGACGTCTCCGGCGCCTCGAAGGGCGGGAAACGCGACGGCGGACGCGGTCACGCGGCTGTCCCTTCCGCTCGGGCTCGACTTCAATTCCGAGGACCCGCGCGCGGACCACCCCCTTCCGAACGACGTCGAGGCCCTCGCCCGCTCACAGTGGCACCGCTGGCTCGACGAGCAGGTCGGCGCCGCGAACGACACCATTACGCGCGAGCCCGATTCCCTTCGCGACTTTTTCGAGAGCCGACGAGATGCGCTCTGGAAAGTCGTCGCGGCGCTCGAGGCGGAGACGCCCGAATGGCTTGCGTCGGAAGTCGGCAGGCTCGAGCCCCCACCCCACCTCCTGGCGCTCAACCGCTTGAACGGGCTCCTGCTCTCCGCAGCCCTTGCGGAGGAGCGGGCCGGGCGACATATCGAAACGCGGCGCCTGCTGGAAGCGTCCTGGTCCGTGCAGCGATCGCTGACGAAGAGTCCCGGCGCGACGCCGACGATCCTCGCCGTCTCCGTGACGAGGCTTCAAGCGGGCGTGCTTCGCAAGGTGGCCGAACCGTCGGTCGAATGGCTCGACCGCCTCGCGACGCGAAGATCTCTGGGCGCGCACCATCGACGCGTTCGAGAACAAGCACCGCGAGGTCCCTTCCCTCGCCGGGGATGCCCTCTCGGATTCCTTCGCCAACGCCCACGCACGCGCCCTCCGGGCCGTCGCCGATTCCCTGCGAAAGATCTCCCCGTGCGACATCCAGCGCATGTCGGCCGAGGAGATCGGACGCCCGATGGCGGAAGAGCTCAAGAATCTCAAGGCTCCGGGGGAAGACTCCGAACAGATCGCAGACGTCTTCACCGGCATGGAGATCCCGGCCCTCATCGGGCCTCTGGAGCGTGCCGGCCGGCTGGCCGCCGACCAGGAGCTGACGTTGAAGATTCTGGAGCTGCGGCTCGCGAAGTCCGAGTCTCGGGATGGACGCTGGCCGGCCAGTCTGCCGCTCTCGGATTCCGGCGTCTGCCCGGGCTCGTTCTACGAGTACCGGACGGACGGCCGGTCGATGACGATCGCGTTCATGGGTGCGCCCCCGGTGCCGCCCGCGGGTCTGCAGCTTCCGCTCTCTTTCTCCGCGAGGCGCCGCGGACCTGCACCCGACGCCCACGCCGGCAGGGCAACTCCGGCCCTCCGGAAAACCGGAGTGACGGCCGGGGGCTGTTCGACGGACGTGTCGATCCGCAGGAACGGCCGCGGCCTGGCGCTTCGCCGGTGGTCGGGGGTTTTTGTTTTGAGCGAGAGACTCATTCCGATTCCGGCCTACGTCGCGTCGCTCGCGCCGCGAGACGCCGCCGATGCGCGCCGCCTCGTGTCGCTCGTGCCCGGTCGGGCCACGGCGATCGAGATGCGCCTCGACCGTGCGGAAGATCGGATGAACGCCCGAGACCTCATCGCGCTCGACCCCCGGCCCCTGATCGTCACCTACCGGACGCGCGCGGAGGGAGGCGACTTCCCCGGCTCGGCGGCGGAGTACCGCCGGGCTCGTCCGGGAGGCCTATGACGCCGGGGCGACGGTGGACGTCGAGCACGCGAGCGGTCTCCTGGCGGATCCGGCCGAGGTGCCGGACCGCCGGCGGGTGATCGCGTCGCACCACTCGACCTTTTCGATTCCCGCGGATTGGAACGCGAGGCTCGACGCGATGCGCGCGACCGGGGCCCGCGCGGTCAAGCTGGTCTGCGGTGTTGCGGATCTGCCTTCGAGCCTGGAGGTCGCCGCCATCCAATCGCGCCATGCGGGCGGCGCCGTCTCCATCTTCCCGATGGGCCCGGCCAGTCCTCCGGGGCGCGTGCTCTCGGCGCTTTCGGGCTCGGCGCTCGTCTACGGCCCGGTCGAGGTCGCCGACGGCGTCGGGGCAGATTCCGCTCGAAGACCTCTTCGCGACCTATGAAGTCGATCGGCCGCGGAATGTCGAAGCCCTCTTCGGCATCGTGGGGGCGGAAGTCTCCGGCTCCCTCTCGCCCGCGCTGCACAACGCGCTCTTCCGCGCGCGCAGTCTGCCTTTCCTCTACCTGCCTCTTCCTCTGGCCGACTGGGATCGCCACCCGCCGCAAGAGCTCGCGTTCGGACCGGGGTTTCGCGGCTTCTCCGTCACGCAGCCCTGGAAGCGGCGTGCCGCGGCGTCGGCCCCGGGCTCCGAGGACGTGCGCGCCACCGGGGCGGCCAACACGCTCACGCGATCGTCCGGGCGGTGGAAGGCGGAGAACACGGACGTCGACGGCGTGTTCGATCCCTCTGTCGGACCACGACACGGGCGAGGGCCGAACGGCCGTGATCCTCGGGACGGGCGGCGTGGCGCGGGCTGCGATCGTCGCGGCGCGGCGCCTGGGATACGAAGTCCTCGTCGTCGGCCGGCGCGACGAGGCGGCCGACGCCCTCGCCGAAGAGTTTCACGTCGACTCGCTCGCCCGCGCGGACCTCGGAAAGACCGAGGCCGATCTCTATCTGAACGCGACGCCGATCGGATCCCATTCGGGCGACGAGCCCGCGTTTCCGAAGGACGTGCTTGGGCACCGCCCGCTCGTGTTCGATTGCGTCTACCGGTCCGACGGCGCGACGACGTCCACGGTCGCCGCGGCACGCGCCGCCCGGTGTCCGGTCATCGAGGGAATCCAGATGTTCGCCGCCCAGGCTGTGCGCCAGGCGCGTCTCTTCGGCGCGGCGGACGCGAGCCTGGAGGAGGTTGGTCGCGCGCTTCAGGAGCGGCGATGACGCCGCGCTCGAGCGCCTCGTCGTGCGTGTCTCTGGACCGAGGACCTAGAATCGTTCGATGCCCCCGGAAGGCCAGTACCTCCGGCTCCTCCAGAGGCCCGACCTCTCCCCGGACGTTCTGGAGGAAATCCTCCGGAACCGCGGCGCCCGTCGGTACCACGCGGTTCGGCGGGCTCTGGCGGGCCATCCCCGGACCCCCCGTTCGGATGCCCTGGCTCTCGTCTCCACCCTCTTCTGGCGCGATCTGGCCCACCTGTCGGCCGACTCGCGCGTTCATCCGGAGGTGCGTCGGGCCGCGGACCGGGACCTGTTGCGCCGTCTTCCGGAGATGGCCCTGGCCGAGCGGATCGACCTGGCCCGGTCGGTCGGCCGCGGCTCCCTGGCGGCGCTCAAGCTCGATCGGGATCCCCGTGTCGTAGAGGCCTTTCTGGACAATCGTTTCGCGACGGAGCCCGACGTTGTGCAAGCCGCCGCCCGGGCCTGCGAACCCGAAGTCCTGCAGGTCATCGCGGACCACCCCCGATGGGGCCTTCGCCCGGGGGTTCGCAGCGCCCTCCTGCGAAACCCGACGTTGCCCCTCGCGCTGGCGCTCGCCCTCCTGACCCGCGCCAGCCGGGAAGACCTCGAGGGGCTGCGCCTTTCGCCCGGTATTCCGGCCCTCCTGAGGGCCTGCGCCGAAAGAGTCCTTGCGGATCGGCTCGCACGGGTCTAGCATGAATTTCCCGCTACCGATGGGCTCCAAATTGACGGAACAGCCTGCCATGAGCTTCGGTGAGGAGCTCCGGCGCGAGCGAGTTGTCCGCGAGATCTCGCTCGAAGAGATCTCGAGCGCGACCAAGATTTCGATGCGCCTGCTCAAGGCGCTCGAGGACAGCGACCTGTCGCGGTTGCCGGCGCAGACCTTCACCCGCGGCTTCATCCGGGCCTATTCCGTTCACCTCGGAATCGATCCGGAAGAAAAGGTGAACGCGTACCTGGCGGATCTCGCGGGAGTGTCGCGGGATGCACCGTCGGCCAAGAGGCCGCGGCCGCGGTCACGTTTCTGGCGCGGACGCCGCGCAACCGCGGGAACGATCGTGGGAGGCGTGACCGGCCTGCTGCTCCTTCTTGGACTCATCGCCAACCCCGGACGGCGGCCGCAGCCTCAACGCGAGCGCTCGGCCGCCCGCGCCGTTCCCGCCACTCTGAAGAACGTCACCGTGTCGCAGGAGCCCACGCCCGCCATCCGCGGCGACGAGGTGACGGCGGCCCCGATGGCTTCGCCGGCAGCGGCCTCGACGACCGCGGCGTCCGGGGTTTCGCTCCTGCTCGAGTTCGACGACGATTCGTGGACGCTCCTGGAGGCCGACGGGCAGACGGTTCTGTCCGGCCTCGTGCGCGGCGGCGAGTCCAAGCGCTTCGAGGCCCGAGACGGATTTCGCCTGACGCTCGGCAACGCCGGCGGCGTTCGCGTCACGATCGACGGCCGCCCGCTGGACCGGCTTGGCGCGGCGGGTCAGGTGGTGCGCGACCTGGCGCTTCCGGGCTCGCCGGCCCGAGGTTAAGCAGCGACCCAGCCCTTGGCCGACCCTCGCCCGGCGGAGGCTACCGACCTTCTTTCCCTTCTGCGCTCGGGAGAAGCGCCGCCGGAAATCCGGAGCTTCGCGGCGCGCAACCTCCTCCCCCTCGACGGAGACGGCCAGATGCACGCCCTGCTGGCAGTCCTCGAGGACCCGGAAGCCGAGATCGGCGAGACCGCGCGGGCGACCTTCGCCAAGGTGCCGCCCGACGCCCTGTCGCGCTTCCTGGAAGCCGCCGATCTCACGGGGATCGAGGTCGACTCGATCGCCCGTTTTTGCGAAGACGGACAGGTTCTCGAGCGGGTCATCCGGCACCGCAACGTGGACAACCAGACGCTGCTGCGACTCGCGCGGACCGTCTCGGGCACGGCCCAGGACGCCCTCGTCGTCAACCAGGTCCGCCTGCTTCGGCTGCCGGCCCTGATCGACGCGCTCTTCGAGAACCCCGACCTCTCGGCCGAGAGCCGGCGCCGGCTGAACGAGACGCGGGAGGAGTTCTTCGACAAGGAGGTCCGGCGCCGCGAAGCGGAGGAGCTGCGGATCCAGCAGGAGGAGCTGGCCCAGTCCGTCCGGGCCCAGGAAGAGGCGCAAGCGCAGGCCGAGGACGCCGCGGAAGCCGAGGCCGGCGAGGCCCCCTCGGAGGAGGACCTCCTCACGATGGGAGCCCTCTTCCGGCGCATCGGCGTCATGACGGTGCAGGAGAAGATCAATCTCGCCTATTCGGGGGGCAAGGAGGAGCGCCGCATTCTGATCGGCGACGCCAACACGCTCGTGGGCCAGGCCGTGCTCAAGTCGCGGGGCCTGACCGTCAACGAAGTGGAGTCGTTCTGCTCGATGCGGCACCTCGACTCGGAGGTGTTTCGCAAGATCTCCCTGAACCGCGAGTGGATGCGCAAGCAGGCGGTGATCCAGGCGTTCGTGAAGAATCCGGCGGTCCCGATCGCCCTGGCGCTGCCCCTGGTCAAGATGCTTCCGGTCCGGGACCTCAAGCAGGTGATGCGCGACCCCAATCTTCCCGAGGGGCTTCGCCTGACGGCGCGCAAGCTCCTCGAGGAGAAGCGCCACTGAACGCGGCGGGGAAGCCGCCGCGACCCTGACGGGGGTCTTTTGGGGTCCGTTCCAGCGCGGGCGCGGTCGGCCCTTGCCGGGAAGCGCGGTTTTCCCGTATCTTTAGCGGTCAAGAGGAAAGCGCGGAGCGCGCGGACGCGCGCCGTCGTAATTCGAAAGAACCAATGTCCCGAGACGTTGACTACTACGCTCTGTTGGGCGTGACGCACGATGCGAACGAGAGCGAGATCCGGGAGCGATTTCGGTCGATCGCGCGCGAAGCTCATCCCGATCGCGCGACCCGGGAGCGGAAGGCCGAGGCCGAGGCGAAGTTCCAGGACCTGACCGAGGCCGTCAACGTCCTGACCAACCCCGAGCGCCGGAAGGCCTACGACTACGAGCAGGCCTTCAAGACGAGCGACGCCGCTTCGCCCGACGCCGATTCCGTCACCCAGAGCCTGCTGGCCCAGGGGATGCAGGCCTACAAGGCGCGGCAGTTCAGCGACGCGGCCGGCAACTTCCAGCTCGCCGTACACCGCAACCCCAACGACGCGCGCTCGCAGCACTACCTGGGCCTCGCGTCGGCCCGCGCCGGCGACATGCGCACGGCGGTCCGAGCGCTCGAGGCGGCGATCGTGCTGGATGCCCACAACCTGAACCTCCTCAAGGACGCCGGGGCCGTGTTCCGGCAGGCGGGCCTTCTCGTCAAGGCCGAAAAGGCCTATCAGGAAGCCTTGCGCTGGGATCCGTCGGCAGCGGAGGTGCGCCGCGCCCTCGATGAAGTGCGCGCCCAGCGGGCGGTCAAGCCCTGAGCATGCCATCCATCGAAGCGTTCGGGCTGACCGACGTCGGCCGGAAGCGCAAGCACAACGAGGATGCGTTCGCGCTCGACCTGAACGACGGGTTGTTCATCGTCGCGGACGGAATGGGAGGGCACGCGGCGGGCGAGGTCGCGGCCCGGATCACCGTCGAGACGATCGGCGAGTTCATCGCCGCCACGCGGCAGAAGGAAGAGGCGACCTGGCCCTTCAAGTACAACCACTCCCTGCACTTCAACAGCAACCGGCTGGCCATCGCCATCGAGAAGGCCAACGAGCGCGTCATGGCGGCGGTGGCCGCGCAGCCGTGGCTCAAGGGAATGGGCACGACCGTCGTCGCCGCCCTCCTGAACGAGAAGATCCTGTCGCTCGCGCACGTGGGCGACAGCCGCGCCTACCTGTTTCGGGAGGGGACCCTGCGACGCCTGACCGACGACCACTCGTGGGTTCACGAGCAGGTGGCCGCCGGCATCCTGACCGAGGACGAGGCGAAGTCCCATCCTCTGAAGAACGTCGTGACGCGGGCTCTGGGCGGGGGCGCTTCGGTGGCCGCCGACCTGCAGGAGCTCCCGTTCACGGCGCGCGACCGCTACCTCTTCTGCTCGGACGGCCTGACGACGATGCTCGCGGACGAGGAGATCGAGGAGCTCGTCGCGGCGCCAACGAGGACCCTCAGGACCTCTGCCGGGCCCTGGTGGACCTCGCCAACGACAAGGGCGGTGTCGACAACATCACGGTCGTCGTGACCCGGGTCCTGAACTCCTCCGAGCCGCGCCCGAGAAGAAGAAATAGGACGCCGCGGCTGGGTCGCGTCCGCAATCGACCGCTCCCTCCAATCCGTACCGAACTTGACCTCGATGGGGCACCCCTCTATCCTGAGAGGCATATGCGAAAACAGCATAACCACGCTCGCGGTCGTCCGACGGTGGACCTGGGCTCTTCTCGCGGCGCGCCTCCATCGCATCCGGCTCAGGAAGCCGCCAGCCCGGCCCGCGTTGCCTGGGCCGAGAGCCCGTACCGCAACTTCGGGCCGGCGCGCGAGGTGTCTCGCGACGGTGGTCCTGCGAGACGAGGCCGACGACCGCGGTCCTGCGCCAGGACCTGACCGAAGCGATCGGGAGACTCCAGGCGGAGCTCTTCGTCGAGCAGGGCTGGCCGATCGCCGTTCGCCGCCGGCGATCCCCTGCAGATCTTCGTGGCGCGGCGGGAATCCGAGGGGGTCCGCCGGCTTGTGGCGCGGTCTCTCGACCGGCGTCGTCTGGTCGGACCCGACGATCCAGATCGACGGTTCCAATCTCATCGAGCGCGAGATCGTGCGCGAAGCCGACCGGCTCTATGCGCTGGCGGCGATTTCGGCTTACGGCGTGCGCGACCGAAGTTTCCTGACCACCGCCGCGGCAGAGATTCTCTCCGGCGATGCAGGCCCGGAGTCAGACGGCGAGGCGACTGCGGGCCGCGGCGGCCGCTCCGACGATCCTCCTTGCCGATCACGCCCGAACGATGGGGCGTGCGCTCCTGGAAGAGTTCACGCGGCCGCGGGAGGCAGGAGCGCGCTTCGCCAGGTCTGGGAGCAAGCGAGCGAGCGCGGCGAGGAGCCTCTGTCGAGCCTCGTGCGCGCGTACGCGGAGAAGACGGGCGGCGCGGAGGACTCCCTGCTGGCGCGCGCCGCCGCTCGCCTCTACGCGAGCCTCGAGACCGAGGCGGGGCCGTCGGGTCTCGGACTCTTCGACCTGGAGGCCGGAGCGCTCGACGCCGGCGACGCCGCCCGCCTGGACCCTGCGGCACCGCGCCTACATTCCGGGCGACGCCTGCCGGTGCGCTTCGATTCTCGTGGCCGGCCGGAGCCGGAAGCGGCGCCGCGGTCGTTCGGTACCGCGACGCCGAGACCTTCCGCCCGACGTTCGTCTTCCTCGAGCCGGCGAAGCGACCACACGATCGCGCTCTCGGGCGTCGCCCGCGTGGACTGGATCGTCGCCGGAGGGCCTTCGGGGCCGGGTCCCGCGGCGCCGGTCTTCTTCGAGGCGCGTCGCCGGGTACCCGTTCGAGGGTCTGGTGGCGCGCGCTTCGCCGAGCCCGACCGGCTCGCGGATCGGGTGGACGACCGCGTCGCACGAGGGCCTGGCCGGCTGGGCCGTCTTCCGCGAGGAAGTCCTGTCCGACGGCCGCATCGCGCGCAGCCGGGCCCCAGATCGTCCCGGCCTCGGCCGAGGCGGCGGAGTCCTTCCGGTACGCCTATCGTCGACCCGGCGGCCACGGCCGGGCACCTACTACCGGTACACGCGTCTGGGCGGTCACCGGAGACGGCCTGCTCGCGAAGGCATTTTCGGCGACCCTCCAGACTCCGGAGTAAGCTCTCTCGGCACGAGCGACAGGGGAGGGCCGCGGCGCCTGCCCCGGGAGATCCATCCATGAGATCGACGAAGAAGATCCGGCGCGAGCCGGACGTCGGCAAGATCATCGACCGCACGATCGTGCGCCTCTGGGACACGATCGAAGAGCTCGAGGCCTTGAACCCTGCCGAGCTCCACTTCTACCGCGTGGCCGTCTTCGGCAGCGCGCGGCTGGTCGCCTCCGACACCGAGTACGACGACGTGCGGCAGCTGGCCTCCCGCCTGACGGAGCTCAACTGCGACATCGTGACGGGCGGAGGGCCCGGTCTGATGGAGGCCGCCAACGAGGGCGCGGCCTCCTCGCGCGGCGTGCGGAAGACGCGGTCCTACGGCCTGACGATCGCGATTCCCTACGAGAAGGCGAACCCCTATCTCGACAGCGTCACGGCGCACCGGACGTTCTTCTCGCGCCTTCACCACTTCGTGCGGATGTCCCAGGCCTTCGTGATCTTTCCGGGCGGGATCGGCACGGCGCTCGAGCTGCTGATGGTCTGGCAGCTGCTGCAGGTCGGCTTCATGACGGAGCGCCCGGTGGTGCTGGTCGGCGAGATGTGGGAGGGGCTCGTCGACTGGATGCGGCGGGAGATGGTGTCCGCGGCGCCTGGTGAACGCCGAGGACCTCGAGCTCGTTCACGTCACGACGAAGATCGACGACGTCGTGGCGATCATCGCGAAGCACAAGGAGAAGTTCGACGCCGCGCGCGAGATGCTCATCCTCGAGCGGCGCCGCTCCGCCCGCGCCAAGGAGGACCCGTCGCCCGCGATCGAACCCGTCGAGCCAGCTGTTCCCTGACGATCTTCGCGTGGTCGAAGGCGAAGGGGAGCCGCGCGAGCTCCGCGCGGGTGAACCACCGGGCCTCGGCCGCGTCGTCGCCGCCCTGGACTTTCCCGCGCGATCGGGCGCGCCGCGTAGAGCACCGTCACGTTGTGCCCGCGCGGGTCGCGGTCGGGCTTCGAATACACGGCGAGCAGCCGGCCCACCTTCACGGTCAGCCCCGTCTCTTCGAGCGTCTCCCGCGCGCAGCAGTCCTCGGTCGTCTCCTTCCATTCGCAGAAGCCTCCGGGCAGGCCCCAGCGTCCCTCGAAACGGCGGCCGCCCGCGCCGCACGAGAAGCAGGCGCCCGCGGCGGTCGAGGACGAAGGAATCGACCGTCAGGCGGGGGTACTTGAGGCTCTTGTAGGGATTTGGCATTCGCTCGGGTTCTCCTCGATGTGTGGCGGTCCGCGAGGACCGCGTTCGTCACGTCCGAGCCGCCGATTAGCCGCCTCCGTACCTCTCGAAGAACTCCCGGATCTCTTCCGCCGGCCGGTTCGTGACGAGCTCCGCCGGCGTCTCGCCGTACCAGTCGCGCGGCAGCCGGGACGCGTAGGGCTCCTCCAGGAATCGCCGGCAGATCAGCGCGATGACGCCGCGGTCCGTCTCGCTGCGGATGAGCCGTCCGGCCGCCTGCACGACGCGGGTCATTCCCGGCTGGAGGTAGGCGTAGTCGAAGCCCGCCTCTTCGTGATCGTCGAAGTAGCGGCGCAGCAGCTCGCGCTCGAAGGAGACCTGCGGGAGCGCCGGGGAGACGACGAAGACGCCCGAGAGGAGCTCCCCCGGGTAGTCGACGCCTTCCGCGTACATGCCTCCCGACACCGCGAAGAGGAGGATCCCTTCGGCCGGCGGGGACGTCAGCGCCTCGAGGATCTGCTGGCGCTCGAAGTCGGAGAGGTCGGGCCGCTGCACGAGCGAGCCGCGCCCGCGTGGGCGGCATCTTCGCCGCGACCTCCGCGAGGAACCGGTAGGAGGGAAAGAGGACCAGGTCGTTGCCCGAGTGGGCGTCGGACATGTCGGCGATCAGCCGCCGCGATGCGCCCGTAGTTCTTCTCGCGCGTCGCGAAGGTCGTGCGCACGTGAGGCAGGATCATGACCTTGCGGTTCTCGGGAGGAAAGGGCGGCGGCAGCGAGATCGCCGAGGTGCGCTCGGCTTCGAGGCCGAGGACGCGCCGGATGGCCTCGGGCGGCGTCAGCGTGGCCGACATGAGGACGGACGAGGAGGCCTGCGCGAAGACGGGCGCCACGGCGCGCGCGGGATCGAGGCAGACCAGCGCCGAGGCGAATGCCGGTCGGGCGCCGCTCGACGACGCAGGTGAAGTCCGGGCCATAGAGATTCGAGGACGGCCGCAAAGCGCTGCATCGCGAAGTGGGCGTCGAGGACCGGATCGTCGACGAGGGCCAGCCGCGTCTCGCGCTTCCAGGCGAGGTAGCGAGCGAGCTTCGGCTCCCATTCGGCGCGAAGCTCGTGGATCCGCTCGGCCGGCGGTGACGTCTCGGCGATGGCCTCGCCTTCCGGAAGCTCCTCGGCGGCGTGTTCGAGAATCTCGATCACCTCTTCGAGCGTCCGGGTCAGATCCGCGAAGAGCTCTCCGGGCTGCAGCAGGAGGCGGTTGACGAGGGCCCGCAACTCCTCCTCGAGGAGCTCCGGCGAGAAGATCTTCCGCAGCCGGTCCGGAAGATTGTGCGCCTCGTCGACGACGAGGATCGCCTCCTGGAGATCTTCGTCCTTCAGGTGCCGCAGGGCCACGCCGGGCTCGAAGACGTAGTTGTAGTCGGCGACGATCGCGTCGGCGCGCTGGGCGAGCTCGAGCTGCACCTCGAAGGGGCACACTTCCTCGCGGCGCGCTTCCTCGAAGACGACCTGACGGGTCGTGGTGGGAGTAGGAATCCCGGAGCCTCCCGAGGATGTTCGATCGGGCCATCTTCTCGGGGTAGTCGCGCGCGAACCGGCAGAAGTCCTCGTGGCAGAGGATCCGGTCGTTGGCGCACATGCGTCTCCTTGGCGCGCACCTGGAGCGTCGAGAAGGCGCGCTCGTTCATCGCGACGAGCGCCGACACGGCCATCTTCTGCTGCAAGCGTCTTCGACGTCAGGAAGACGACCTGCCTTCCCGAGCCGCAGGCCTTCGGCGAGCGCCGGGTGGAGGACCGCGGCGGTCTTGCCGGAGCCGGTCGGCGCCTCGGCGATGAGGTTCTCGCCCTGGCGGACCGCCGTCGCCGACGGCCTCCATCAGCTTCTCCTGGACCGGTCGCGGCGCGGTGTGCGGGAAGGGGAGCCGACCGGCGGCCAGGGCCTTGCGCTTGCGGACCTTTTCCTGCGCGCGCCAGATCGCGAGGAGCCGCGCCAGCCGCCGTTCGACGTCGGATTCGGTTTCCTCGCCGAGGAGCCACCTCGACGGAGACCTCCTCGCCGGTCTCGATGTCCACGTAGACGAGAGCGCCCGAGACGTTCGGATGGCCCAGACGCCGCCAGAGGTAGCAGTAGGCGAGCAGCTGCCGGCGGTCGCGTTCGAAGGCGTAGCCGGAGGGCCGCACGCCGTCGACGGACAGGTTGGTCGACTTGAACTCCTCGATCAGCCAATGGCCGGCCCCGCGCTCGAGGCAGCCGTCCAGGCGGCCGGTCAGGACCGCCGTCCAGTCCTCGACGGGGATCCGGGCCTGGAGGTGGACCTCCGCCCGGTAGGCGGCATGGGTCTCGCTGGCGCGAGGCCAGCACCCGCGCGTGGACCTGGGAGCCGAGACCGAGGCGGCGCCAGCCGTCACCGCGGTCGAATCCGACCCGCCGGAAGCCCTCCTCCTCGGCGAGCTCGCGGACGTTGACCTCGAAGACCTTCGCCGTTTCGTCGAATCGCACCAGGATCGACTATAATCGTTTGGTGGTAGGTCGCTCGTGCTCGCGCCCGCCTGCTGGCGGCAATGGGAATGCTCGCGCTGCTCCCCGCGGCGCTGATCGGAGCCTCCAAGGCCAG
>CAVRXJ010000030.1:0-35344 GCA_963725095.1 uncultured Acidobacteriota bacterium | reverse complement strand
AGACCTCGAACCACCTGTGTCCCTGTTTGCCGATCTCGATCGACAGCGGAAACCGCCGCACGGGGTCCTTGGGCGTCTCGCGCGCCTGATGGGCGACCGGGCAGTTGCGGAAGCAGTAGACGTTTCCCTGGCTATCCCGGCCGCCGAGGACGTCGTAGCAGTGCTTTCCGAGCACGCTGCGCGCCGGGCGCTGGAGCAGCGCCTCGATCTTCTTGTTCCAGAGGATGATCCGATCCGCAGAGTCGATCGCGAAGACCGCCTCGTCGCTGCGGGCAATCCGGTCGAGTGCGTCGGAGGCGTTGGGCACGGCCATCCTCACAACGTTAGCACCGCTGCCCCGGCGCGGCAAACCGCCAGACGGGTCTTTGCTGTGTCGGAGGGCTTCTAGGCCGATTTCCGGCGGCGCGGGGGGCGCACCACCGCCACGGGACGGCGGGAGACGTAGACGAGCCGCAGGGCGACGCCGCCCAGGACCCACTCCGTCAGGGAGTCCCGGCCCTCGCTTCCGACGACGACCAGGTCCGCCTTGAGCCGATCGGCCTCCCGGGAGATGGTCTCCGGAACGGGGGCGGTCGATCGCGGAGAAACCAGATGAAAAGCCATACGAACCGGCTGCCCATGCATCCGGCGCGCGGCCAACTCGAGAATCCTTTCGGCACGCCGCCGGAGCCGCTCGGGCTTTTCGTCGCATGTCCCGAGCGGGTCGAGCAACAGTCAATACGATCAACTCCCCGCCCGGGGAGCCTGCCACCAGCCGTGCCGCGAACCGAAGCGCCGCGATCCCACCGCGAGACCCATCCGTTGCCGCCAGAATCCGCATCGCAGAGAGAGTTAATGCCGGAGACGGATGTCCAAATCGACGCAATCGCATCAAAAGCGTGCAGCACGGCCCGCGCAGACTCGAATCCGTCATGCTGGGCGAGCTGAGCCCCGCTCGGATCGAACGTCTCCTTCGGCGCGAGGTGATCGGTCGGATCGGGTGCCACGCGGACGCGAGGACGTACGTCGTGCCCGTCACGTACGCGTACGAAGGGGGGGCCGTCTACGGGCACGCGGCCGAGGGGTTGAAGGTCCGGATGATGCGGAGAAACTCGGACGTCTGCTTCGAGGTGGACCGCATCGAGAACCTCGCCAACTGGGAGAGCGTGATCGCCCGGGGGACGTTCGAGGAGCTTCGGGGCGCGGCGGCGCTGCGGGCCATGGACTTGCTCATCGAGCGCCTGCGCCCGCTCACGACCAGCGAGACCGGGCCAGCCCGCCGCGATCGGGCCCCGCAGGGCGCGGGGCGGGAGAAGACGGACGGCGGGTTGATCACCTACCGGATCGTGCTGACGGAAAAGAGCGGGCGATTCGAGAGACGTAGCCCCCGCTACCAGCCCCCGGCGAGAAGAGCGCCGGCCCACGCCGCCAGGACCACGAGCACGAGCCCGGGGATCGTCTGCATCGCGAAACGCCGCCCGCCGGCCGTCGCCGCCACGATCGCCTTGGTGACCGCGTTGGTGGTGAACCCTGCCAGAATCGGCAGGACGGCCTCGGCCGCCGTCGTCTTTCCCGCCGCGACGAGGGAAGACGCCGAGATCGCGGCCGCGTGCGTGTCGGCGAATCCCGCCAGCGCGACGGCGATCAGGAGCCCCCGCGGACCGCTCCATTGGTTGACCGCTGCGGACAGGAGGAGGACGGCGGAGACCGTCGCGGCGAAGATCACCGAGGTCCTCAGGTCGAACGCGCGCCCCGGCGAGACCTCCGCCGCACCGGGGCCACGGGCCAGTCGGAATGCGAAGAGCAGCCCGTAGCCGGCGGCCGCGACGCCCGCAAAGAGCAGCGGCATCTTCATCGCCTCCAGCGTCGCCCGGCTCGTGGCCGCAAGGACAATCACCATCTGCACCACCGTGGCGACGGTCGAAAGGACCGCGCCCGCCACCGCCGCCCGGCGAAGCTCGGGCTGTCTGGCGGCACGCTGCCCCATCGCTCCGATCGTCGCGGCGCTCGACACGAACCCGGACGCCAGGCCCGAGAGGGGAAGCCCCAGGCGAGGCCCCAGCATCCGCAGGGCAACGTACCCCGAAGCCGAGATTCCCATGACCAGGATCGCGAGCTTCCAGAGAACGCGTGGATTCAGCGCGCCGAACGGCCCGACGTTGCGGTCCGGGGTCAGTGGAAGCACGACGAGGGCCGCGGCGGCGAACAGCAGCGCGTCGTGCAGCTCCTGCTCGGTGAGAATCCTCCGGACGAACCGGTGCAGCCCCGTCCGCGCCGCCAGGAGGATCGCGACGACGACGGCCAGACCGGCGGCCAGCGCGGGCTGGCGAACCGCCAGCGCGCCGAGCAGGAACGTCGTCAACAATGCGACCTCGGTCGTCAGACCCGGGTCCGCCCCGCGGCTGCGAAAATAGGCAACTGCCGCGAGGGCTCCGACGGCGAGGACCGCGGCCACGAGGACCGTCTCCCCGCCGATCGAAAGGCTCACGCCGCCGGCCAGCGCCACGAGCGCGAAGGTCCGGATGCCCGCCACCCCTCGCTTGGCCCCGCTTCCCTTGCGCCGCTCGCGCTCGGCGCCGATCAGGAGCCCGATCCCGAGCGAGACCGCCAGCCGCACCCAGAGCGCCTCGGTCCAGGCCATCACCGCCCCCCCGTTGGCACCCCGTCTCCCCGCGACAGGATCTCGCGCGCGTGTTCGAGAGCTTCATCCAGGTCGTCGGCCAGGTTCTGCCTTCCGTAGCGGTCGAGCCTCCCGGCCCGCTCGAGGGCGACCAGCGGCTGCGCCTGCAGCCCCGCGATCAGGAAGGCCACACGGTGCTTGACCGAGCTCTCGTAGAGGTCGTCCAGCACCCGGATCCCCGTCGCGTCGATCGCGGGGACGTTGCGCATGCGCAGGACGAAGACTTTCGGACGCCGCGCGACAAACGAGAGAACGTCCTTGAGCTTCTCCGCCGCCGCGAAGAAGAACGGGCCGTTGATCTCGTAGACCTCGACGCCGGCGGGAATCTCGCGCCGCGCGACACCGCCCGGATCCTGGAGCATCGTGCCGTCGGTGCCCTCGCGGAACTCGCGCGTCACCGTCTCGACGTTGGTCACCTCGGCCATCCGGCGGATGAAGAGGAACGCCGCCAGAACGATGCCGACCTGGACCGCGACCGAGAGGTCGACGAGGACCGTCAGCAGGAACGTGGCGAGCAGGACGCTCACGTCGCTCTTGGGCGAGCGGAAGAGCGTCGCGAAGGCCCTCCATTCGCTCATGTGGTAGGCGACGAGCGTCAGGATCGCCGCGAGGGTTGCGAGCGGCACCAGGCTGACCCAGCGGCCGAGCAGCAGCAGGACGAGGAGGACCGTCAGCGCGTGCGCCATGCCGGCCACGGGCGTGCGGCCGCCGTTCTTGACGTTGGTCGCGGTGCGGGCGATCGCACCGGTGGCCGGAATCCCGCCGAAGAGGGACGACGCGATGTTGGCGACGCCCTGCGCGACGAGCTCGACGTTGGACTTGTGGCGGCTCCCGATCATCCCGTCGGCGACGACGGCCGAGAGAAGCGACTCGATGGCGGCGAGCAGCGCGACCGTCACCGCGGGCGAGAAGAGCTCCCGGAGCGTTTCGCCGCTGACGTCGGGCACGCGGGGCGACGGGAAACCCGAGGGGAAAGCGCCGAACCGCGACCCGATCGTCTCGACGGGGAGCTTCCAGAAGGCCACGGCGGCGCTGCCGAGGAGGATCACCACGATCGGCGCCGGGATCCGCTTCGAGATTCTCGGCCAGAGGGCGAGGATCGCGAGAGAGGCGGCCGACAGCGCGACCGTCGGCAGGGAAACGCGTGCCGATCGCCCGGGCGAAGGCGGCCCACTTCGCCAGAAACGGCGCCGGCACCGCTCCCATCCGGAGGCCGAGGAGGTCCTTCACCTCGGAGGAAAAGATGATCAGGGCGATCCCGCTGGTGAATCCCGTCACGACCGGATAGGGAATGAACTTGATCGCGCCTCCGAACCCCGCCAGGCCCATCGCGATCAGAAGGACTCCGGCGATCAGCGTGCAGACGAGCAGGCCGTCGAGGCCGTGCTTCTGGACGATCCCGTAGACGATGACGACGAAGGCTCCCGTGGGCCCGCCGATCTGCACGCGGCTGCCCCCGAGGAAGGAGATGAGAAAGCCCGCCACGACGGCGGTGATCAGGCCCTTCTCGGGCGGGACACCGGAGGCGATCGCGAAGGCCAGGGCGAGCGGGACGGCCACGATCCCGACGACCAGCCCCGCCTGAAGATCGGCGACGAGCTGGTTGGCCGTGTAGCCGCGCAGGACGGTGAACGTCTTCGGCAGCCACGCGGTCGCGGAGCGGGCACCGGCGGCAGCGGAGCGCAGAGGACTCGCGGGCTCAGTCAGAGCGGGCGCATTCTACAGGGAGGCCCGCGGCGCCGCTCGTTGCCCCGGACTGGAAGCGGGCAAGCGGCGGCTCGGTCGGCCTCAGTGCCTCCGGGCCGCGCGGGGCACGAAAGGCTTGCGGCGAGGACCCCGTCCCTTGAGAATCGGGCGCGTTCCCTTCGCGGTCGGGTGCTGGATTCCCCGGCCGAGGAGCTCGAGCAGGTCGGTGGTCGTGAGGATCCCGACCAACTTGTCTTCCTCCATCACCGGCAGGCAGCCGATCGAGCGGCCGCGAAGCTGGTTGGCGGCCTGCCGCAGCGTCATCTCCGGATAGCCGGCGACGACGGGAGAGGTCATCACGTCGCCGACCCTCTCCGCCTTCCGGAGGGCACCGGAGCCCGCCACGTCGCGGTCCGAGACCACTCCAACGACACGCTTGCCATCCAGAACGACCAGGTGGCGGATTCGCCGCGTGCGCATATGATCCCAGGCCGCCTCCGCCGTTTCTCGCGGCGAGACGCTCTCGACGTTGGTCTTCATGACATCGCGCAACCGGATCATGACGCCCTCCTTCCCTTGCGTCCCGCCGGCACGACCAGCACGGGACATAGCGACGTGGCGACCACCCGGGCCGCCACACTTCCGAGAAACAGACGCGAGAAGCCGCGCCGGCCATGGGTCCCGACGACGACGCTTTCCGCGCCGTGCGTGCGGGCGGCGCGCGCGATGGCCTCGTGGGGCACACCGCGCAGCAAGAGCCCTCGGGCCTGGACGCGCGCCTTGCGGGCGCGGGCCAGCATCTTCCGCATCCGCTGATCCGCGTCCGCCCTCACGGCCGCAGCCATCTCGTCGTAGACGCGCGGCAGGACGTAGCCGTCGGGCGAGAATGGCACGGGCGGCTCCAGGACGTGCGCGATCAAGAGCGTCGTGTCCTCCTCCCGCGCCATCTCCATCGCGCGGCGCAAGGCGGGCTCGGATGCCCGAGAGAAGTCGGTCGCAACAAGAATCTTTTTCATGATTTCCCCCGATTCAGGCTCTCGCCAAAGGCCCGGTCTCGGCGTGATTCGTTTGCATCAGATGGCGATGCAACCGAGCGGCTACCCTACCAGCCGAAAAGAGTCCGATGGACGAGCGCAGGGGTCAGGGCCGTGGCGCAGTGGGAGGGCCGGTGGCGGCGCCGGCCCTGCGCTTCAAGGACCGCGCGGCTCCATCGCCGGAGATCGTCGCCTCGAGGTCCGCGCGCAGGTCGCGGCCTTCTTCACTTGACGAGGAGGACCGGGCAACGCGACAGGATGCCGACCTTGTAGCTGATCGTCCCCCAGTTCTCGCCGCCCCGACGCAGGGGGAGCTTGTGAGAGCTCATCACGATCAGATCGGCTCCGATGTCTTCCGCGAATCGCAGGATCTCGTTCACCCGGTTTCCATAGAGGACTTCGCCGCGCGCGTCCAGCCCCCGCTTCGGAAAGGCCTCCAGCAGCTCGGCCATTTTCCGCCGGGCAGATCGTTCGAGCTTCCGGTAGAAGCCGGACAGAGATCCTCCCGCATCCGCATCGATCTTCTCGATGACGTGGAGCAGGGTCGTCGACGCCCGCCCGCTCGCCGCGAGCCTCGCGGCGACACCGACGGCGCGCCGGCTGCGGGGCGTGAAATCGACGGGAACCAGGATCCTGTGGAACATTCACTCCCCCTTCGGGTGCCTCCGGATGTAATCCTCGGCAAAGGCGACGAGGTTGGGGCTCCGCAGCCCGATCCGCCGCGCCTCCTCCTCCGCCTTTTCCAGCGTCCAACCGTCGACGAGGACCCGCCGGATCATCCAGAACGCGCCGACCCGATTCCCCGAACCGCAGTGAACGAATACGGGGAAGACCGCGGGGTCGTCGGTCACCCGAAGGAAGGCGACGACCTGTTCGTCCTTCGGTTCCGCCGCGCGAACCGGGATGTTCACGTAGCCGAGGCCCGCCTGGCGCGCCGCCGCTTCCTCCCCCGCGGCGTCGAACTCGGCCGGATCGCGCAGAACGATGATCGTTCGAATCCCCTCTCGCTTGAGGGGCGCCAGCTGCGCCGCGGTCGGCTGCCCTCCGGTGCAGACACGGTCGCTGATGCGCAGGAAATGTTCGATCTCCTCCTGGGCGATCGCGGCGAGAGCGATCGCGAAGCACGGTGCTGCCAGCGCCCAACCCGCCAGCCGCTGCCACCGTCGAGACATGGCCTCACCCCCTCTCGAGATAGTCGCGAACGAAGTCGGCTTCCGTCAGGATGCCGACCAGGTGCATCCCCTCGACGACCGGCAGGCACCCGATCTTGTTCTCGAGAAGGATCGCCGCCGCTTCCTTCAGAGCGAGATCCGGTTCGACGGTGTCCGGTTCCGTGGTCATGATCTCCCGGACGCGCCGGGTCCGCAGCAGATCGCGCTCGACGCTCATCGGAACGTCATCGAGCCGGCCGAGAACGGTGCGCGAGAGGTCCCGATGCGTGACGAGGCCCACGAGATCCCCTTCCCGATCCACGATCGGGACGTGCCGGACGTGTCTGGAATCCATCAGGTCTTCCAGGGCGACGAGATTGTCGGTGGGCGCCAATGTGAATACGCGCTCCGTCATCAGGTCGCGCACGAGCCGCCCCAAGGGCCGCGCGGCCTTCCCGCGCGCGACGGGCGTCCGCTGATTTCGGACGGCGTGTGAAACAGAACCGGCCATGACGTCCTCCTTTCCCTTGCGCCGCCAGTGTTTCAGACGGCAAACGGGAGGGTTTGATGCACTTGCATCAAAACGCTTCGCCCGATTCGCCGCAGGATTGCAACGCCTCGTCGGCAACGGACGGGTCGGAACCATGGACGGGTGTCGGTCAATGAGCCGCCGGCGTGAGGCAATTGCATCACGCGCCTGCCCTTTTCCGGGCGCACGATGAAAGAGCGGGAGTCGCGAAAGGAGCATAATGTCAACGTCACGGCTCGCTCCGGATCTGCAGAGGAGAGCGATGGGCGGGAACAAAGGCGATCGAGAGATGCGGGAAAGGATTCTCCGCGAATTCGAACGCGACGGGCGTCTGGCGGGACTGCGCATCGAGGTCGCGGAGGGTCGCGTGACGCTGGCCGGAACCGTCGATAGCTACGCCAAGAAGCTCGCGGCGCGGGACGCCGCGCACCGCGCCACCGGCCGTTCGGAACTGACGGACAACGTTCAGGTTTGCCTGCCGGGATCGGCGGCACGGACGGATCGGGAGCTGGCCGCCGCGGTGGGCCGCGCCCTCGAGTTCGACGAGTTCGTCCCCGACCGCAAGATCCGATTTACCGTCGCGCGCGGCGAGGTCCTGCTCGAGGGAGTCGTCGAGTCGGCCCGGGAGCGGGAGGACGCGGCCCGCGTGGTCCGCCATCTCACCGGTGTGGCCGCGATCGTCAATCGGATTCGCATCAAGAACGACGCCACACGCCGGCGGCCGCGCCCCGCCATCGAGACCCGCACCTGACGGGCGGGGCCGCCGGCCCTCCCTCACACGGGGGCGGCGACCACCTGCTCGAACAGACGCTCGGTGTCTTCTCTCCGGCAGAGCTGCGTGCCCGGGTTCATCACCGCGGCAGCCGCCGCCGCGACGCCGAACCGCACGGCATCACGGAGCGATCGCCCTCGCCACAAGGAGAGGACGATTCCCGCCACCAGGCTGTCGCCGGCCCCGACGCTGCTTGCCACGGGCACCGCCGGCGCGGCCAACCGCTCCTGCTCGGATCGCGTGGTCCAGAGCGCTCCGCCGGAGCCGAGGGAGAGAACGAGGACCTCGCACCATCCCTTCGCCAGCACTTCGCGCGCGGCCTCGCGCAGGCGGGGCTCGTCGGCGCCGCGTTCTCCGGTCCATTCCTCAAACTCCCGGAGGCTGGGCTTGCAGAGGAAGACGCCGGCGGCCGCTGCCCTGGACAGCGCCGCTCCGGAAGAGTCCAGAAACATCCTGGCTCCGTGCCGCTGCGCCAACCCCGCCAGGCGCGCGTAGAAATCCTCCGGCACTCCGAGAGGCAGGCTTCCGCTCGCGACCAGGAACGCCGGAAACGGCTCGAGCGCCGCGAGCGCTTCGAGGCAACGGCCCCACTCTTCCTCCGCGAGCGTCGGGCCGGGCAGCACGAATCGGAATTGGCGGCCCGATTCCTCCTCGAAGACGTTCAGGTTCTCCCGCGTCCAGCCGGTGATCGGCACGGCCAGGCGGGCGACGCCCTCACCGGACAGGAGCTCGTCGATCAACCGCCCCGCCGGCCCTCCCGCGGGAAAGAGCGCGACGGCCTCTCCGCCGAGCTTTCGGATCGCCCGCGCGACGTTGACACCCCCACCGCCCGGCTCGTAGCGCGGCGCGCCGCAGCGCAGCTTCCGATCCGCCTCGACGCGCGCCACCTGCGTCGAGACGTCGACGGCGGGATTCATCGTCACCGTCGCGATCGACGGCGCGGCGACGGACGACGGCCGGCTCAAGCTCCGCTGAGGCGGCTCGCCCGCCAGGCCGTCCACCATCTCCGGCAGCACGGCGCCGCGAAACTCCAGGATGGTGCGGGCGCCGCCCACCGAGACGATCTCCAGGGCCGCCTCCGCTCCCTGCTCGGTGACCTCGACCCAGACCTGCTCGGGCCGCTCGACGGGGTGCTCGATGTTGGTTCTCGAAGGACTGGCGAGCAGGATCGAGATGGGCCCCCGCGCTTCGGGATCGACGACGATGCCCTCGAGCGGCAGGTCGCGGGCCTCGACCTGAGCTCCGAGACGCTCGTCGACCACGCGCACGGTCGCGAGCCATCCCTGGTGCCGCCGGGTGAAGCCCTCGAAAAAATGAAGCCATTCGGCGTGTGGAACCTGGCGGTTCTTCATGACGCTCTCCTTCCCATCCTCGAGCTTCCCGCGGCCGCTTCTCCGGCGCCATCCCGCTTTTTGCGGCGCGCGGCGAGCGCGAGCAACCCACGCACCTCGTCGTCGCTGGTCGCCTCGAAGTCGTCGTAGAAGCGGCCCACGGCCAGAAAGGGCTCCGGCGTCGCCAGGCAGACCACCTCGTCGGCCAGCGCCTCGAGCGGCATGACCGCCGAAAGCGGCGCGACGGGAATGGCGGCAACGATCGCCGCCGGCCGTTCCTCGCGCAGCGCCTGGATCGCCGCCTTGAGCGTCGAGCCCGTCGCGACGCCGTCGTCCACCAGGATGACCGTTCGGCCCGCGACCGCCGGCGGGGTCCGGCCCTCCCGATACGCGCTCTGCCGCCGCTCGAGCTCCCGCAGCTCCCGGGCTTCCACCGCTGCGATCTCGCCGGCGGAAATGCCCAGCCTCTCGACGAGGCGCCGATCGAGGACGCGCAGCCCACCGCTCGCGATCGCTCCCATCGCCAGCTCCGGCTGGCCCGGGACGCCGAGCTTGCGGACCAGGAAGACATCGAGCGGAGCCTCGAGCGCGACGGCCACCTCGAAGGCCACCGGCAGGCCGCCCCTGGGCAACGCCAGCACGAGAACGTCGGGACGGCCGGCAAAGCGGGACAGGCGTCCCGCGAGGCGTCGCCCGGCGTCGCGCCGATTGGAGAAGAGCGCGCCGGATTCGCTCATGTCAACGGCTCCGGCGCGCCTGCCGGATCACCAGAACCGGGCGACGGCTGACGGCGAGCAGCCGGCTCGTCACGCTTCCGAGGACCCAGGCCTCCATGGCGCCATGGCCCTCGGTTCCGACCGCGATCAGATGGGCGCGCCCGCGGCGCGCTTCGGCGGCGATGAGCTCGGCGACCGGCCGCGCCGCGCGCGGCTCCAGGTAACGCAACTTCGGCCGCAGGCCGGCGGACCGCGCCGCGGCTCCGGCCTTGCGCAGGATCCGGTCGGCGGCCCGCCGCTCGCTCTCCTGGAGCTCCCGGTAGGGAAGCATGGACAGGACGGCCGACGAGAAACCGACGGCGAGATCCCGGCGCAGCGTGCCCACCGTCAAAACTTCCAGGGTCCCGCGCCGCGCGCGCAGCGCCAGGGCGGCCGCGGCGCGAATCGCCGCGGTGGCGCCGCGGGAGCCGTCGGTGGCCGCGAGGATCCGAAGCGGATCACCCCGCCGAACGGCGACCGCGGCCGGCACGACGACCACCGGGCGTCTGTGCCGTCTGGACCAGGCGACGCGCCACGCTGCCGAAGACCGCGCGTCCAACGGCTCCCCGGCCCGCGCTTCCGACGACGATCAGGCCGGCGCGCAAGACGGTGGCCGATCGCGAAATCACCGCGGGCACCGGCGCAAGGCTCGCATCCACGTAGTGGCACCGGGCCTTCACCCCGAAGCGCAGCGCCTCGCGGGCCCCGCGGTCGAGCGCCGTGCGCGCCCACCGCCGGTAATCTTTCTCGACCTGCGAGTGGACGCGGGAGACGCTTCCCCCGCCCTGGGTGATCAGATCCGCGCCGACGTCGCCCACGAGGACGATGTCGAGCCGTCCGCCGGGGAACCTCGAGGCCAGCCAGGCCGCGAAGCGCACGGCCGCCTCCGCGTGACGAGAACCATCCGTTGCGGCCAGGATCCTCATCGTCCTTTCCCCTCCTCTCGAATCCTAGGTCTTGCTCGGTCCCCGCGTATGATCCATTCGCATCATGCCCGCGGCGCTCCCATCGGCGACCTTCCACGGCGCACCGTCATGGTGAACCGCCCCGATCCCCGCACCCCCGCCGCCGTGGCCGCTGCCGGCCGAATCGGACGTCGTCCTCCGCACCGGCGCGACGATCCGACTGCGACCGATCCGCCCCGACGACGCGGCCGGCCATCGAAGGCCTGCACGCAAGGCTATCTCCGCAGAGCCTCTACTTCCGCTTCCTCGGGATCCCCAAGGGCAGCCCCGCCGCGAGGGCCGCCTGGATCTGCAACGTCGACGGGGTCGACCAGGTCGGTCTCGTGGCCGAGTCGCATGACCGGATCGTGGCGGTGGCGAGCTTCTACCGCGATCCCCGGCGTCCCGGAAACCGCGGAGGTGGCCTTCACCGTCGAGGACGCCGTCCAGGGACAGGGCATCGGGACGCGCCTGCTCGAGCGCCTCGCCGAGATCGCTCGCGCCCGCGGCATCACGGCTTTCGTCGCCGACGTGCATTCGGAGAACCGGCGAATGCTGGACGTCTTCCGACACTGCGGCTTCGCCGTCGAACAGCGCGTCGACCAGGGCGTCGTTCGCGTCGCGATCTCCCTCGAGGTCACGGGCGCCTTCGAGGAACGCGCCGCTGAACGATCCTCGCGCGCCGCCGCCGCCTCGATGAAGAAGCTGTTCGAGCCGCGATCGGTGGCCGTCGTGGGGGCGTCGCGGCACCCGGGCAAGATCGGCTTCGAGATCTTCAACAACCTGATCGCGGCGCGCTTCCGCGGAAAGGTGTATCCGGTCAACCCCGCGACGGCGCGCATCCGGGGCCGGCGCTGCTACGGAAGCGTCGCAGACATTCCCGGCCCCGTCGACCTCGCGGTCCTCGTCATCCCGTCGGCGGGCGTCGAAGCGGCCGTCGACGACTGCCTCGCGAAGGGAGTCCAGGGGCTCGTGATCATCAGTGCCGGGTTCCGCGAGACCGGCGAGGAGGGCCGCCGGCGCGAGGCGGCCATCCTGGAGAAGGTTCGCGCTGCGGGGATCCGGATGGTCGGGCCCAACTGCATGGGACTCGTCAATACGGACCCCGGCGTTCGGCTCAACGCGACGTTCTCCCCGGTCTACCCGCCCGCCGGCCGCGTGGCCCTCTCCTCCCAGAGCGGCGCGCTCGGGATCGCGCTGCTCGACTGCGCGCGGCGCCTGAACCTCGGCATCTCGGCCTTCGTCTCCGTCGGCAACAAGGCCGACGTCTCGGGCAACGACCTGCTGCAGTACTGGGCGGAGGATCCGCGGACCGACGTGATCCTGCTGTACCTGGAGAGCTTCGGGTCTCCGGGCCTCTTCTCGCGCATCGCCCGGCGTGTCGCCCGCAAGAAGCCGATCGTGGCCGTCAAGGCCGGCCGCTCCCGCGGCCGGGGCGCGCGCTGCGTCCTCGCACACGGGCGCGCTGGCCGAGAGCGACGCCGTCGTGGACGCGCTCTTCCGGCAGGCCGGAGTCATCCGCACCGGCACGCTCGAAGAATTTTTCGACGTGGCGACGCTGCTCGCCAACCAGCCCGTGGCGCGCGGCCGGCGCGTCGCGATCCTGACCAACGCGGGCGGGCCGGGCATCCTCGCCGCCGACGCCTGCGAAGCCGCCGGGCTGACCATCGCTCCGCTCGGCGCTGCGACGCGGGATCGGCTGGCCGCGCTTCTGCCCGCGGAAGCCGGCCTCGGGAACCCCATCGACATGCTCGCCTCGGCCTCGGCCGAGCACTACCGCAGTTGCCTCAAACTGTTGCTGGAAGACGAAAATGTCGACGCCGCCGTCGTCATCTTCATTCCGCCGATCGTGACCGGCGCGGCGGACGTCGCCCGGGCCATCGTGACGGCGGCGCGGAGCGCTTCCACCAAACCGATCGTCACGACGTTTCTGGGCGAAGAGGGCGCTCCGAAGGCGCTCGGGACCATCCCGAGCTACCCCTTCCCGGAGCGCGGAGTCGTCGCGCTCGCCCGAACGGTGGCGTACGGCGAGTGGCGCCGCAAGCCGCCCGGCCGGGTTCCCCGTTTTCCCGACCTCGAGCGCGAACGCGGCCGCGAGGTGATCCGGGCCGCGCTCGGGCGCGGCGGCGGCTGGCTGCCTCCCGGCGAGACCGAGGCCCTGCTTACTGCCTTCGGGATTCCCGTCGCGCCCATCCGGATCGCGCGGCGGTCGGAGGAGGCCGTCGAAGCGGCACGGGCCCTCGGCTATCCGGTCGTCCTGAAGGCGGTCGGCCCGTCGATCGTGCACAAGACGGAAGTCGGCGGCGTCCGGCTCGACCTCGCCGACGACGAGGACGTAAGAGCCGCCTTCGGCGACCTTCGCGAGCGCCTCGGACCGACGATGACCGAGGCGCTGATCCAGAAGCAGGTCCCGGGGGGCGTCGAAGTGATCGTGGGGGCGACTTCCGATCCGACGTTCGGCCCCCTGATCCTCTACGGCAGCGGCGGCACCCTCGTCGAGCTCGTGGCCGACGTCGCCTTCCGCCTCCATCCGCTGACCGACTCCGACGCGGCAGCGATGCTCGAGGAAGTCCGCGGCACGGCGCGCCTGCGCGGCTGGCGCGGCGCCCCTCCGGCCGACGAGGCGGCCCTCCGGGAGGTGATCCTCCGGGTCTCGGCGCTGATCGAAACCTGTCCCGAGGTGCGCGAGATGGACCTGAATCCCGTCAAGGTCCTCGCGAAAGGCGCCGTCGCCGTGGACGCGCGCGTTCGCGTCGATCGGCGTCCGCCGGCTCCCCCCTCGCGGCGCATCGCCTACTGACCGCCGCCCGATTGATGCGCGTGCATCATTCCGGCGTGGCGAGGGAGCGGGAGCATGGACCGCTGGGGACTCGTCGAAGGGAGGACACCATGACGACGGCGATCGAAACGACAGGCGGCGACGCGGACGGACGCGGAAGTCCTGCAGGACGTCCTGCGCGAGCTCGAATGGGACACGCGGGTGCGGGAAAGCGAGGTCGGCGTGCACGTCCGCGACGGCGTCGTCACGTTGACGGGCGCGGTGGAGAACTACGGGCAGAAGGTCGCCGCGGCGCGCGCGGCGCATCGCGTCCGCGGCGTCCTCGACGTCGCGGATGAGCTGATGGTGCATCTGCCCTCCGGCGATGAGATCACGGATTCGGAGCTCGCCCAGGCGGTCCGGCGCGCCCTCGAGTGGGATGCGCTGGTCGACGACCGGCGGATCACCTCGACCGTCTCGTCGGGATTCGTCACACTCGACGGAGAGGTCGACACGCTGGCGCAACGCGAGGACGCGCACCGCGCCGTCCGGAGGCTCAAGTGCGTGCGCGGCGTGGCCGACAAGATCCGGATCAAGCCCGTCCGCGCAGACTCCGCGAAAGTGCGCCAGCGCATCGAACAGGCGCTCGAGCGGCGGGCGGAGCGCGAGGCCGAACGCATCCACGTGGCCGTCCAAGACGGCGTGGCCACCCTGACCGGCCGGGTGCATTCCTGGCAGGAGCGGGACTCGGTCGTGGGCTCGGCGGCCCACGCGCCGGGGGTTCACACGGTCAACGACCACCTCCGCGTCGATCCCTGGTTCTGACGCGGCGCCCCCCCGGCCCGTCGAGGACGCGGTGTCCGAGGGATGATGGTTGGCGATGAGCCTGTCCGCGGTTGCGGGATCCGAGGGGAGTCCATGGCTGGCGGCGGGCCTCTCCGACGAGGAAGCGGCCCGCCGTCTCCTGGCCGACGGGCCCAACGAGCTTCGCGCTTCCCGGCCACGGAGCGTCTGGCGAATCGCCGGCGGCGTCCTGCGCGAGCCGATGATTCTGCTGCTGCTCGCGGCCGGGACGATTTATCTGCTGCTGGGCGACCCGGCCGACGCCATTGTCTTGATCGCGTCGATCTTCGCCGTCACGGGAATTTCCCTCTACCAGAACCATAAGACCGAGCGGGCGCTGGATGCCCTCCGCGACCTCTCCAGTCCGCGCGCCCTGGTTCTGCGCAGCGGACGCCGTCGCCGGATCCCCGGCCGCGAGGTCGTCCGCGGCGATCTGCTTCTGCTGTCCGAAGGCGATCGGATTTCCGCCGACGGCGTCCTGCTCGCGTCGGTGAACCTCACCACCGACGAGTCCCTCCTCACGGGCGAGTCTGTCCCGGTGCGCAAGGCTTGCGTCGCGCCGGAGCCGGGGCGCATGGGCCGGCCCGGCGGAGACGACCTGCCGTTCGTGTACTCCGGAACGCTCGTGACGGGAGGCCAGGGCGTCGCGCGGGCGCTCGAGACCGGCGCGGCAACCGCGATGGGCCGGATCGGACAGATGCTCCGGACCGCGACCCTCCGGGAGACACGCCTCCAGGAGGAGACGCGGCGGATCGTCAGGGTCATCGCCCTGATCGGTCTGGTGCTCTGCCTGCTCGTCGCTGGAATCTCGGCCGCGACCCGCGGATCCTTGCTCGGCGGCCTCCTCGCCGGTCTGACGCTGGCGATGGCGCTCGTCCCCGAGGAATTTCCCGTGGTGCTGACAGTCTTTCTGGCCCTCGGCGCCTGGCGCCTTTCGCGCAAGCAAGTCTTGACGCGCCGCGTCGCGGCGATCGAGGCGCTCGGCTCGGCGACGGTTCTCTGCGTGGACAAGACGGGCACCCTCACGCAGAACCGGATGTCCGTCGCACGTCTGGTCGCCGGCGAGGGCGCCCTCGACGTCGCCGGCAAGGCGCCGAGTGAGCTTCCCGCGCCATTTTCCGAGCTCCTGACGTACGCCCGCCTGGCCGGGCAGACCGCGCCGTTCGACCCGATGGAGCTCGCGATCCAGGACCTCGCGCGCCACGCGCTCGGGAAAGGCGCCTCCGTGGACGGCTGGCGACTCCGGCGCGAATATCCGCTGGCCTCCGGCCTCCTCGCGGTCACGCGCGTCTGGGAGCCGCAGGGCGGAGGATCTCTCGTCGTGGCCGCCAAGGGTGCGCCCGAGGCGATCGCGGGCCTGTGCGGTCTCGACGCGGCGAGGCAAGAGTCCCTGGCGCGCCAGATCGGGGCGCTCGCCTCCGAGGGGCTCCGCGTCCTCGGCGTCGCGAAAGCCGGGACCGGCGAGGGACCGCTTCCGGACGGGCCGCGGAGCTTCCGGTTCGAATGGCTCGGTCTGCTTGGATTCGCCGACCCGATCCGACCCGGCGCTCCCGACGCGATCCGTCGCTGCGACGAAGCCGGAATTCGCGTCGCCATGATCACGGGCGACTATCCCGCGACCGCAGCGGCCATTGGACGCCAGATCGGGCTTGCCACGGAGAACCTGCTGACCGGCTCCGACCTCGAAGCGATTTCCGACGCTGACCTGCCGCGGCGTGTGCGCGGCACGCGGCTTTTCGCCCGGGTCGTCCCCGAGCAGAAACTGCGGCTGGTGGAGGCCCTGAAAAAGAGCGGCGACATCGTGGCCATGACGGGAGACGGCGTCAACGACGCGCCCGCCCTGAAGGCCGCGCACATCGGCATCGCGATGGGGGGACGGGGCACGGACGTCGCGCGCGAGGCGGCGGACCTGGTGCTGCTCGACGACGACTTTTCCTCCGTCGTCGGCGCGATCCGCCTTGGCCGCTCGATCTTCGACAACCTGCGCAAGGCCATGAGTTACCTCCTGGCCATTCACGTGCCGATTGCGGGGATATCGCTCGTTCCCGTCCTCCTGCGCTGGCCTCTGGTCTTGATGCCGATCCACATCCTGTTTCTGGAGCTGGTCATCGATCCGGCCTGCTCGATCGCATTCGAGGCCGAGCCCCCCGAAGACGACGTCATGCGCCGCCCTCCGCGCCCGCCCCGGGAGCCCCTCTTCTCGCGAAGGATGGTCCGCCGCGCCCTCGTTCAGGGAATCGGAATTCTCGCGATCGTCGTGACGGTCTATGCGATCGCCCTGGGCCGCGGGCAACAAGAGGGCGAGGTCCGCGCGTTGACGTTCACCACTCTCGTCGTCGCGAATCTCTCGCTCATCCTGGCAGACCGATCCGCGAGCCGCTCGATCCGGCAAACGATCCGCCAGCGCAACGCGGCGCTCTGGGCAATCGTGTGCGGCGCCGCAGGCCTGATGGCGCTCGTTCTGGCCGTGCCCGCCTTCCGAAGAGCCTTCCATTTCTCGGCCCTGCGCCCGTTGGACGTGGCCATCGCCCTGTCCGGAGGTATCTTGAGCGTCGCTTGGTTCGAGATCTTCAAGCTCCGGCAGCGTCGCCAGGCCGGCAGGCCTGTCAGAAGCGGGGTCTGCCCCTGAGTGTCTGTCGGCGGCGCGGTGCCGAACGCTCAGACCGATGAAGCGACACAGGCGCTGGCGCCCGGTGCTCCATCCACGGCGAGGTCGGCGCCTTCCGCGGTAGCCTGCGGCCCGAGAACGTCACGTCTCTGGCCGCGGCGCTGCCCGACGGCGTCCGCGACCCGGGTTTCGCGGAGTTGCTCCACCGCATCGATCAGGGTCCGATCCTCGGCGGCAACCGGGTCGAGTTGTTCTTCCAGGGCGATCAGGTCTTCGGCGCCATGTGCCGAGCCATCGACGCGGCGCAGTCGGAGATTCTGCTCGAGTCGTACATCCTGAAGGACGACACGACGGGGCGCGGCTTCCTCGAGGCCCTGGCGAGCGCCCGTTCGCGGGGCGTCTCGGTACGGGTCCTCGCAGACTTCTTCGGGTCCTTCGCCACGCGGCGCGCCTTCTGGGCGGAAATGCGGCGGCGCGGCATCGAGGTGCGCCTCTTCAACCCGCGCTTTCCGCACCTTCGTCTTTCAGCCCTATCGCGACCACCGCAAGATCCTCGTCGTCGATCGGCGCGTGGTCTTCACCGGCGGAATGAACATCGCCGACGAATACGGATCGGCTCCCGGATCCCACCGCGGCCCCTGGCGCGACACGCACGCGCGGGTCGAGGGCACGACCGCGTGGGAGATGGCGACCGTCTTCTCGGAGGCCTGGAAGCGCTCGGGAGGAGGCCCGCTCGCGCTCGAGCCTCTCGAGAAGAACCCCGCGGAGCCGGTCTCCATCCTGACACTCGACTCGCGCCCCGGCCGCGGGCACGGCGAGACGGCCGCCGTCCTCTCGGCCATCGTCGCCGCGGCACGCCATCGCGATCTGGATCACCAACGCCTACTTCGCGCCGCGCCGTCGCGCCGTCCTCGTTCTCGCCGAGGCGGCGCGCCGCGGCGTCGACGTGCGCCTGCTGCTGCCGGGGCGGACCGACGTCCCCCTCGTCCGCCACGCCGGGCACGGCTACTTTCGGGGGCTGCTCCGGCGGGGGCGTGCGGGTCTTCGAATACCGAGCGGCGATCCTGCACGCCAAGGCGCTCGTCGCCGACGACTTCGTTTCAGTGGTCGGCTCGACGAACCTGGACTTCCGTTCCTTCCACTTCAACGCGGAGTGCAACCTCGTCATCCTGGACGACGACGTCGGGCGACGTCCTCGCCGCGGCCTTCGAAGACGACCTGACCCGCTCGACCGAGATCACTCCGCGCGCACTGGCGCCGGCGGCGGCCGCTCCACGCGCTCGGCGACTCCGCCGCGAGGCTGCTCGCGCCAATCCTCTGATCCTCCGTCGAAAATCGCTCAAGAAGAGCGTCCCGGAGCGGGAACCGCCACCTTCGTGCCATCCCGCGGCCGACAACGGCACGGACTGGGACCGGGCCGGCGCGTTACAATTTCTCGAGCGTTCTCGCTCCTCCCAGAAGCAGTCTGATGAGCTCGTCGGCCGATGGCGTCCCCCTCGCGCGAGATCGCGTCGCGTCGGACGAGGCCTCGTTCGACGGATTTCTCGAGGCCCTGTTCGAAGACGCGACAGGTCTGGCGATGGGAATCTGCGGCGCGCCCCTCTCGGCGGTGAGCCTGCTGCGGGACGGGCATCACTGGTTCAAGTCCCGCGGCGGCGTCACGGTCGCGGAGACGGCCCGGGCGATGGCCCTCTGCTCCCAGACGACCGCGGCGCGCGAGCCTCTGATCCTGCCCGACGTGTCCCAGGACCGGCGGTTCCGCGACGACCCGCTCGTCCGGGGAGGGGGCATCCGGTTCTTCGCCGGGATCCCCATCCTGCGCGCCGACGGCCAGGCGCTCGGAACGCTCGCGGTCATGGACCGGGAGCCGCGCCGGCCGACGCCCGAGCAGACGGCCGCCCTGGAAGCCCTCGGCCGTCAGGTCGAAACGCAGGTCCGGCTCCGGCAGCGCGCCGACGAGCTCGAGGCCGCGGTCACCGCGCTCGGCCAGGAGGCCCGGCTCCTCGAAGACGCGCGAGAGCTCCACCAGCAATCCATCGCGAGCGCGGGCCAGGGCATCGTCGCCTACGACCGGGACTGGAACCACGTCGTCTGGAACCACGCCATGGAGGTCTTCACGGGGTACGCGGCCCGCGAGGTGCTCGGAAGGAGCGCCCTGAAGCTCTTCCCGCAGCTCGCCGACCAGGGCATCGTCCGCTCTGATGGAACGCGCGCTCGCCGGTGAGACCGTCACCGCCCACGACGTTCCGGTGCAGGCGCCCGGCACCTCCGCGACGACCTGGCTCTCCGCGCACGTATTCCCCGCGCCGGGACGCCGGCGGCAAAGTCGTGGGGGTGGTGGGAGTCCTGAAGGACGTCAGCGACCGTCGCCGACTCGAACAGCAGTCCAGCGGCGTCGAACCCCAGTTCCGAACCCTGGTCGAGCAGTCCCTCGTGGGGATGTACGTCATTCAGGACGGACGCTACCGCTACGCCAATCCGAAGCTGGGGGCGATCTTCGGCTACACGCAGGAAGAGCTGCTCGCGCTCGATTCCGTCCTCGATCTGGTCGCCGAGGAGGACCGGGACATGGTCCTCGAGAGCCTGCGCAAGCGGATCGCGGGAGAGGCCGCAGACGGCCCGCTATGCCTTCCGCGCTCTGCGCAAGGACGGGGAGCCGATCGAGGTCGAGGTGCACGGCTCCTCGACGGAAATCGACGGCCGCCCCGCCGTGATCGGCACGCTGCTCGACGTCACGGACCGCCGGCGCAGCGAGGCGCGGATCGTGGAGCAGGCCTACAACGACCCGCTGACGAAGCTCCCCAACCGCGTGCGCTTCCTCGAGCGCGTCGAGCTCGAGCTCGCGCAGTCCCGCCGCCACAACCGGCGCCTGGCGATCGTGTACCTGGACCTGGACCGCTTCAAGCTGATCAACGACACGCGGGGCCACGCGACCGGCGACATGCTCCTCCAGTCCCTCGCGCTGCGGCTGAAGCGCAGCCTGCGCCAGGCCGACACGATCGCCCGGGTCGGCGGAGACGAGTTCGTCATCCTGATGCCCGACGCCCGGCCGTCGCCGCAGATGACGATGGTCGCCCAGAAGCTGCTGGACGCGGTCGGCCGCCCGTTCCAACTGGGCGAGCACGCCGTGCGGATCACGGGGAGCATGGGGATCGCGACGTTTCCCGGAGGACGGCGAAGACTCCGAAGCCCTGCTGCGCAACGCCGACGCCGCGATGTACCGCGCCAAGGAGCTCGGCCGAAACAACTTTCAGCTCTGCACGCCGGAGCTGACCTCCCGCGCCGTCGAGCGGCTCACCCTCCAGAACGGCCTGCGCGAGGCCCTCGACCGCGAGGAGTTCGTCGTCCACTATCAGCCGATCGTGAGCCTGGTCACCGGCCGGGTCGTCGGCGTCGAGACGCTGGTCCGCTGGGAGCACCCGGAGCAGGGCCTCGTCATGCCGGGCGCCTTCGTCTCGGCTGCCGAAGAGACGGGGCTGATCGTCCCGCTCGGCGAATGGGTGCTGCGCGCCGCGTGCCGGCAGCTCAAGCTCTGGCACCAGGCGGGCCTTCCCGAGCTGCGCGTCGCCGTCAACGTCTCCGCCCGCCAGTTCCGGGAGGACAACCTCGTCCACCTCGTGGGCCAGGCGCTCTCGGAGGCGGAGCTCGAGCCCCACCACCTCGAGGTCGAGATCACGGAATCGATCGCGATGGAGACCACCGAGATCGTGGGCGGCAACCTGCGGCTCCTGCGGGGAATGGGGGTCGGCATCTCGATCGACGACTTCGGAATGGGGTACTCCTCGCTCAGCTATCTGAAGCGCTACCCGATCACGGCGTTGAAGATCGACCGCTCCTTCGTGACCGACCTCCCCAACAGCGCCGCCGACGCCGGCATCGTTCGGGCGATCGTCGAGATGGCCCATGGCACGAAGTTGAACGTCATCGCCGAAGGGGTCGAGACCAAGGACCAGTTCCTCCATCTGCAGCGCCACGGCTGCGACGAGATGCAGGGGCACTGGGTCAGCCCGCCGCTGACCGCCGGCGGCATCGACCATCTGCTCGGCGAAGAGCTCAAGCTCTGGGCGGCGCGGACCTGACCGGCGTCAGTACCCTTCGCCGTCCGCCGCCGCGACGGCCTTTCCGCGGTGCAGGCGGTACACGATCACGAAGTAGAGGATCACGAGGGGAAATCCGACCGAGAACCAGCCGAGGGCCGTCCGAAGTCCCGACGGGTCGCCCGCCGCGTTGTACGCCGTCAACGAAAGCGCCGGATCCCCCGTCGCCCGCAACATCACCGGGAAGACGCAGGCCGCCGTGGCGGTCGAGAGACCCGCGAGGAAGGCGCACGACCCCAGGAAGGCCGCCCGGTCTCTCCCGCGCGCAAGGCCGGCGAACACCGTCACGAGGCCCGCGAGAGCGACGGCCGCGAGCAGCCACGCCAGCGGGCGCGCGGAGAGGGCGGAGAGGAATCCGGAGTTGACCCGTGCGGTCGCCGCCGTCACGAGCGGCCAGAGCACGGCCACCGCCGCGTAGAGACGCCGACCGGCCCGGCGGCTCCTCTCCTGCACCGCGCCGTCCGTCCGCCAGACGAGGTAAACGGCCCCGTGAGCCGCAAGGGCCACGAGCGCGAAGACCCCGACGACCACGGTGTACCAGTCGAGAATCCCGACGGGCTCCCGCGCCGTGAAGTCGGTGAAGAGGGCGAGCCCGAACCATCCGTCGGCGTCGAGCGGCACGCCCCGCAGGAGGTTGCCGAGCGCCGCGCCGAAAAACACCGGCAGGAGCAGGCTCGGGACCCAGAAGAAGAAGTCCCACGAGGAGCGCCAGAGGCGATCGTTGACGTGGCTGCGAAACTCGATCGCGATGCCGCGCAGGATCAGGCACCAGAGGACGAGGAAAATCGCGAAGTAGAAACCGGAGATGCCGGAGGAGAGCACTCTCGGAAAGCCCACGAAGAGCGCGCCGCCGGCCGCGAGCAGCCACACCTCGTTGCCATCCCAGTAAGGGCCGATGGCGGCGAGCACCTGCCGGCGCTCCCGGTCGTCGCGGGCAACGAAGAGCGAAAGGGCTCCCACGCCGAAGTCGAACCCGTCCAGAACCACGTAGGCCGTCAGCATGAAGACCGTGATCGCGTACCAGATCTCAGGCATGGGCGACCTCCAGCGGCAGCCGGCTGGCCCGGCGGCGGGTGTCGGTCCGTGCGCGATCTCCCGGGAGATGAGGAAGAGAAAGAGCACCGACAGAACGCTGTAGAGACCGCAGAAGCCGATCAGCGTGAACAGGGCCGTGCCGCCGTGCACCGTCGGGCTCGAACCCTGGGCCGTCCGGAAGAGCCCGTAGACGAGCCACGGTTGCCGCCCGAGCTCGGCCGTCATCCAGCCCGCGATGACGGCGATGTACGGGAACGGGAAGGAAAACATCAGCACCCAGAGCATCGTCCGGCTCTTCTCCAGCCGCCCCGTCCAGGCCAGGAGGCTCGCCAGGAACATGATGGCGATCAGGATCGTCCCGAGCCCCGCCATGATGTGGAAAGAGTAGTAGAGCAGCGGGATGTTGTCGGGCCAGTCCTTCTCGGGGAATTCCTCGAGGCCCCGCACGTCGGCGTAGAAATGGCCGTAGGCGAGAAACGACAGCACACCGGGGATCGCGATCGGGTTGTCGAGCTTCCGCTCGCGCACGTTGGGCTGGCCGATGAGGTTGATGGGCGCGTCCGCGCCTCCTCGGAATCGCCCTTCCATGGCGGCGAGCGCGACGGGCTGGTAGCGCGCCACGAGCTTGGCCTGCATGTCTCCCGTCGGGAAAGCCACGAGGACGCTCGAGAGGAGGCCGGCGGTCACCCCGAGCCTGAGATAGAGGCGCGCTTGTTCCCGATGACGGCTCTGCAGCAGGTAGAACGCCCCGAGCGCGGTGACGACGAAAGACGCCGTGACGACCGTCGACACCATGTTGTGCGCGTACTGGGCGAGCGCCCACGGGTTCAAGAGGAAAGCCCAGAAGTCGGCGAGGTGCAGGACGCCATCGGCGCCCGGCGCGTGCCCGACCGGATGCTGCATGAAGGCGTTGGTGGCCGTGATGAAGTAGCCGGAGAGCCAGCTGCCCAGAAAAAGCGCCGTCGCCGCCAGGAAGTGCCCGAAGCGCGAGAGGCGTTTCTCACCCCACACGAGCAGCGACAGGAAGCTCGATTCGAGGAAGAAGGCAAACAAACCCTCCATGCCGAGCGTGTGGCCGACGACGTTGCCCGAATAGCGCGAGAAGCGGGCCCAGTTGGTCCCGAACTGAAATTCCATCGGGATCCCCGTGACGACGCCCACGGCGAAGTTGATTCCGAAGATCCGGATCCAGAACCGCGCCGCTTCGTTCCAGTGCTCGCCGCCCCGCCGCAGGCCGAGCGCCTTCATCACGAAGATGAGCAGGGCGAGCCCCATCGTCAGGACGGGAAAGAGGTAGTGGTAGATGATGGTGAAAGCGAACTGCAGCCGATGCAGAAAAACCGGATCGTCCATCTCTAGCCTCCAGCTCCTCGGGAGACGCCCATCGGCGCCGGCCCCGGGGCGCCGGCGATGCCGCTGGCGCCGACCTCGAGCGCCGCGAGCGCGATCGATTCCGAGAAAGACGCGGCCGGCGCCGACACCGGCCGCGCCAGAAGGACTACTTCTCCAATCGGACGTTCACGAGCGAGTTCGAGCCCGTCCGGAACGGATCGACGTCGATCTTTCCCGTCGCGGGGTCGATGGTGATGCGGCACATCCCGATGATCGTCCCGGAGCCGTTCCCGTTCGCATCCACGTTGAGCTCCACGAGACCGAAGGGATAGTCCATGGAGGCGCCGGAGACCTCGGCCTCCACGAAGCCGATGGGACGATCCGTGACCACGACGATCCGCTGCCCGCCGTTTGGTCCCGGATAGGACTTGGCCACGTTGATCGGCCAGCCGAACGAGCCGACGACCGCGATGTAGCCCAGGTTCAGCTTCTCGATCGCCTTCTTGGTCGCGTCGACGCCCTGCGTCTTCAGCGTCGTCCCGAGCGCCTTGGCTTCGGCGTCGCTCGTCCAGTTGCGGATCGTCACGAAGACGAAGCTCGGTCCCCCACCGGTCGAGGGGATCTCTCCCCGGTATTTCGCGATCGGCTTGGCCGCGGCTTCCGAGGTCCGGGGAGAGAACACGAGACACAGTCCCGCAAGCACCGTGATCACCGCCCATGTCAGATTCCGTCGCATCTGAATCCTCCTCAAATTGGGCCGCGATTCTATACGCGACCGGGCGGCGGCGCTCGGCGTCCGCGAACCTCCCTACCCTCCCCTAGGAGGGCTCGTTGCGGGAAACGATCTCCAGCGACACCAGGCGGGCGATGAGGACCGCCGGGTAGAGCTGCCCGATCAGCGCCTCGGTCACGGCGAGGCTGCGCACGGCCGGGTGCACGGGAACGATGTCCCCGTAGCCGACGGTCGTCAGCGTCACGAAGCTGAAGTAGAAAAGCCTCGGGATGAGCACGAATCCGACGCCGGGATCGTCGGGGAAACGGATTGACTCCGGGCTCAGGGTGACGGAGAGCTCGTAGGCGAGGCTGAAGGCGAAACCGAGCAGCAGATAGGCCGCCACGGCTCCCTGAACACGGTGAAGCGTGATACGGCCCTTCCGAAAGACCTGTGCCAGGACGAGCCCGTCAGAATGAGGACCGCGACGAGCGAGACCCCTGTGTCGAGAAGTCTCAGGCCTGGAGTCGGGAACAGAATGCGAACCGATTTCGTTCCGATCGCGAGGATCGCCAGAACGAAGACTCCGACCTTCGGCAGGCGCCGAGCGGTCACCGAAGCGGCGCCGGACACCAGAATCAGAGCGAAGGCAATCTCGATGACGAGCGTGGAAACGAGGCCCGTGGCGACCAGGGGTGCGGCGACCAGCAGCCCGAGCACGAGAAAGACGAGCAGCGTCGTCAGTCCGCGGTCGCTCCCCCAGAAGACGTCACCGGCGCGCAACGGCGCCCTCCGAATGATGCAAGATTGGGATTGTATCCGAGGCAGAACGCCAATAGACTCAAGGCCCATCGAACTTGTGAAGCATACGAAGGAGATTGGGATGAAACGGATTCTTGCGGCGGCGGCGATGTCATTCCTCTTCCTGGCGGCGGCGCCCGCGCGGGCGCAGTTTCCAAGCAGCGTTCCGGACACCTTCCGGCTGAAGCTTGGCGGCATGTACGCCTGGTTCGACACCGACGTGACCTTCCAGGAGACGTCACCGGCGGTGGCCCCATCGGCCCAGGAGTCAATCTCGAGGATGTCCTCCAACTGCCCAACGACAAGCCCGGATTCGCGGGCACGGGTTACTGGAACTTCGCCGGCCGCAGCTTCATCGACTTCGGCTACATGTACTTTTCCCGGACGAGAACGGCAACACTCTCGAGGGACATCGTCTACGGGGATACGACGTATACGGCGGGCGCCGAGGTCTCCACGAAGATGACATCGAACTTCCCGTTCGTCTCTTACCGCTACGGGTTCGTCAAGAACGACTCGATGCAGCTCGGCCTCTCGCTCGGTGTCGCCTGGATCAACCTGTCCACGGACGTGTCTGCATCCGCCGGAGTCGTCGGACCGGGTGGGCCGATCGTCGGAACGGAGTGTTGATCAAGACGGCGAAGGTGTCGCCGGCGGTGCCCATTCTCGGGCTCATGTTCGACGCTCGGATCGCCGAAAATCTTTCGTTCGGAGCGCGCGTCGATGGGGTCGCCGCGGCGATTACGCCTTACTCCGGTTACATGATCAGTGGAACCGCGCACCTCGACTGGTACTTCGCCCAGAACTTCGGCCTCGGTGCGGGATACAACTACACGAAGTTCAGCATCGAGAAGGACGACCTGCCGAACGTGTTCATCGACTACAGCTACCAGTTCGATGGACCGACCGTCTACCTCATCTTGACGTTCTGAGAGGACTGGATCGGCCCGCGCGGCGGCGCGCGGGCCCGTCTCCTTCACATTTCTTCGAGCGTTCGACCCCGCGTCTCGGAAACCTTCCGCGCGACGAAGACGATCGACAGGAGCGCGAAGAACAGATAGACGCCGTAGGCCGCCGCCGGGCCGAGCGCGTCGAGCACCGGCGGGAAGCTGACGGTCACGATCCAGTTGGCCATCCCCCTCCGCTTTGTGGTGGCATTCTCCCATCGCGGCGCCGCAGAGCGGCCGTAGACTCTCGCGCGATGAGGCTCGCCTGAAAACCGCGGCGATCGGGCACGTCAAAGATGCTGTTGATCCCCACGGCCTGCTGGAGCACCGAAAGGCCGACGCCGATCCACACGATGGGCAGGATCGCGCCCGCCGGCCCGCGCAGATCGCGGAACCGGGCCCGCTGATCGCCACTGACAGTCGCCCGGATCTCCTCGATTTTCTGCTCGCCCTGGTCCGGCTGAATCCGACGCAGAACGTCGAGGGCCTCCCTTTCCCGCCCCGAGGCGACCAGGTGTCGCGGAGACTCCGGCACGGCGAGGGACGCGAAAGCGAACACCGCGGACGGCAGGATTTCGGCCAGGAACATCCAGCGCCACGCCTCCAGATGGAGCCAGAACGGCGCGCTCACGCCGCCGGCCGCCTTCGCGATGAGGTGATCGCAGAGGAGCGACGCGAAGATGCCGACGACGATCCCCAGTTGCTGGAGCGAGGCGAGGCGGCCCCGGATGCCGGAGGGCGAGATCTCCGCGATGTAGGCGGGCGAAACGACGCTCGCAGCCCCGACGGCGATGCCGGAGAGGAAGCGCGAGAGCGAGAAGAGGGTGTCGGTGCCCGCGAGCCCCGCGGCCGCCGCCGTGACGGCGAAGAGGATCGCCGTGAGGATCATCGTCATGCGGCGGCCCAGCCAGTCGGCCAGGCGGCCCGCCACCAGCGCGCCGACGGCGCAGCCGAGCAGGATCGAGGCGACCTGAAATCCCGTACCGAAGCTCGACGAATGGAAGCTTGCCCGGATCCCGGACACCGCGCCGTTGATCACCGCGCTGTCGAAGCCGAAGAGAAACCCGCCCAGAGACGCGGTGGCCGCGAGCAGCGTCACGTACCCGAAGTTGATCCGAGGACCGGGATTGCCGGCGCCTGGGCTCGTCATCGTTTCCTCCGCTTCGTGCCGGCATTCTCCCATCGGGGCGCCGCAGAGCGGCCGTAGACTCTCCCGTGATGAGGAACCCCTGAAGACGACGGCGCTCGGGCACGCCATCGAAGCCGCGGCGGTTCTCGTCTCGGCGGTCTCCGGGATGATCACCGCCGCCCGCAAACAGATGGACATCGTGGGGACCTATTGCCTCGCGGTTCTGACGGCGCTCGGCGGGGGCACGCTGCGCGACCTCCTGATCGACCGGCGGCCCTTCTTCTGGGTCGACCACGAGGAGTATCTGGTGATCATCGTCGTCCTCTGCGTGGCGTTCGCCTACCGCCCGGCGTTTCACGTTCGCGCGAGCCGGTGGCATCGGCAGGATGTCCTGGCGGACGCGGTGGGGCTCGCGCTCTTTACCCTGACGGGCGTTTCCTTCGCCCTGCAGAAGGGGATGCCGCCCTTCGTCGCTTCCCTGATCGGCGTCATCACGGGCGCCTTCGGCGGCGTCCTGCGGGACATCGTGATCAGCGAGATTCCCGTGGTGTTCCGGCCCGGCGAGCTCTACGCCGTCTCTGCGTTCTCGGGCGCCTGGGTCTACCTCGGCGCGCTCTTCCTGCGGTTGCCCCTCGGCATCGCGACCGCGCTCGCCTTCCTCACGATCGTGGCGCTGCGCATGGCGTCGGTCCGCTTCGGCCTGAGAGTGCCGGATCCCCTCTGGCTGCGGAAAGGGCCGGGCGGCCGCTGAACCGTCCTCGCCTCAGAAGGTCCAGCCGATCGAGAGCACCGGGCCCCAGTCGTTCTTCGACTGCTGGGTGGACGGGTCGCGGCTGTCGAAGCTGTCGAAGATCGAGAGGCTCAGGTAGAAATCGTGGAGGATCTCCCGCTTGGCCTGCACCTGGAACTCCAGGCGGACCCGGCCCTGATCCGACAGGTACGGAATGACCTGAAGGGTCGAGGCCACGTTGAGCTTGGGAAAGTTGTAGGTGAACATCGAGTACTGCCAGCTGACCACCGCGGCCCCCTCGTAGCTCGGGTCGCCTTCGACCGGATCCTCGTGATCGCCGGAAAGCCCGACGAACACCCCGAGCGAGGCCTGATTCGTCTGGACGAGGAAACGCCCGACCCCGGCGCCCAACGTGAGCCGCAGGTCGAGGCCCAGGTCGAGGTTGCGGTCGACGCTGGTGAACCCTCCGAGGTACCAGCGGTTCGCCTTGAACTTCTCATACCAAAGCGTGATGTTGGCCCGCTGGGACGACGGGACGCCCTGCTGGCTCGCGAAGAAAGAGGACGCGGTCAAAGTCGCCGCAAACGTCGGACGCCGGAATACCGCGTTCCCGTTCAGGTTGAACTGGACGTAGTCGTTGGATTGCGTGTAGGTGAACCCGACGTCGAGCGAGCCGTCGAAGCGACGCCAGAACGTCTGGTGGATCGGCACGATGCGAACGACGGAGAGAAACTCCAGCGTCTCGGTTCCGGAAGCCGAGACGACAGCGAGCTTTCCCGGCGGCGTCGACGGCGCGAGGGTCCCGTAGATGTACCTCCCGTCCGTCGTCTCGATTTCGAATTCCTTGGGCGACGTGATGCTGACGATCCGGTTCCACTTGAGGGACAGGTCGCTCCCGATGTCCGTCCCGAAGGTGATGCGCCCCGCGGAGTACGACTTGATCTCGCCCGTGACGTGGTCGCCGTTGAACATCTCGATGACGTCCGTCTTCTGGGCGAGCGCCGGAGCCGAAAGACCGAGAGCGAACGCGAGGGCCGCCGTCCACCGGAGGGGCCCGGACACAGCGGCAGTGTGCGTGGATCTCTCCTTACACATCGTCGGTCTCTCGGGAATCCTACCCCGCGGGAGAGCGTGCGTGGCGAGCCGGTCGCCGCGGAGCCTGCCGCGCGCGAGCGTGATCTAATCCGCCTCGGCCGCATTGGGGCACGTCGCCCCGGCGGCCAAAGACTTTTCCCTGCCCCCCCCCCCTCGGGGTTACCCTACTCCCGGCTGCACGGCGGGCGCGCGACTTTACCGCGGCTCCCTCCGACGGGCATGACGACCGTCGGCCAGGCGGGCGCGACGATCGGCATGCCGGACGCGGCACCGACGATGCGACGGCGCTCAAGGCGATGGGTTACGCCACGGGCAGTTCGGCAAGAACCACCTCGGCGACCTGAATCAGTTCCTGCCGACGGTCCACGGCTTCGACGAGTTCTACGGTTACCTTTATCACCTCGACGCGATGGAGGATCCCTGCCACGCCAACTATCCTCCGGCGGCCAAGGACACGGTCGGCCCGCGCAACATGCTCCACACCTGGGCGACCGACGTGGACGACACCACGGTGCAGCCGCGCTGGGGCAAGGTCGGCAAGCAGAAGATCGAGGACGCCGGAACGCTCTGTCCCGACCGCATGGAGACCGTCGACGACGAGATCCTGGCCAACGCGCTGAAGTTCGTCGACAAGTCGAAGGCGGCGGGCAAGCCCTTCTTCCTCTGGCTGAACCCGACGCGCATGCACGTCGTCACGCACCTCTCGCCGAAGTACCAGAAGATGCGCAACTCCGAGAACGGCTGGTCCATCGAGGAAGCCGGCATGGCACAGCTGGACGACGTCGTCGGATCGGTCATGAAGTACGTCAAGGACAACGGCCTCGACGAGAACACGGTCATCGCCTTCTCGACGGACAACGGCACGGAGAACTTCACGTGGCCCGACGGCGGCCAGACGCCCTTTGCGGGCGGCAAGGGGACGGCGCTCGAAGGCGGCTTCCGTTCGCCCGCCCTCATCCGGTGGCCGGGCAAGATCCCCGCGGGCAAGATCGAAAACGGGATCTTCTCCGGGCTCGACTGGTTCCCGACCTTCGTTTCGTTTGCCGGCAACCCGAACATCGTCGCGGAGCTCGCCAAGGGCAAGGCGCTCGGCGGGCAGACCTTCAAGGTGCATCTGGACGGCTACGACCAGACCGACGTGCTGACGGGCAAGGGCCCCTCGAAGCGTCACGAGATCTTCTATTTCACCGAGAGCACGCTCTCCGCGGTGCGGATCGACGACTACAAGTACCGTTTCACGGATCAGCCCAACGGCTGGCTGGGCGCGACGGTGAAGGTCGATTGGCCGATCCTCGTCAATCTGCGTCTCGATCCGTTCGAGAGGACCGGCATGTACAACGGCAAGGACGGCGGATCGATCGCCTACTACAACTGGTTCGCCTATGAGTTCTGGCGATTCGTGTACGTCCAGAAAGAAGTCGCGAAGGCCGCGCAGACGTTCCTCGAATACCCGCCGATGCAGAAAGGCGCGAGCTTCAACCTCGAGGCCCTCAAGGCGGAGCTGGAGAAGAGGATGGCGGCGCAGCACTCCCAGTAGACACTTGCGTGGCGGGCGCTCCCGGAGCGCCCGCCGATCCGCTCGCAGCGTCCCCGACGGCGGCCTGACCCGCGGCCTGATCGGCGAACGCCAGCGGACCCGCGATCGCCGCGGCGAGAAGGAGACGGAGCCAAGTTGAACGCAGAGACGCAAGGCCCCTCATCGATCCACCCCCCCGGCCGATCCTGATTCGGCTTCGCACCTGAGGCGCTTGTCCGGTGGCGGGTGGAATATAGTCTCGGCTCGAGTCGAGCCCGTCCAGATCGGGAGGGAGACATGACCCTGGCCACTGCTTCGCGGTATCGCCGGTTGCTCACCCCGGTGGTCGCGGCGCTTCTTGCGTCGGTCGCCTGCGAGAAGAAGGCCCCGCCGGAGGCGCCCCCCCCGGCCGTCCAGGTCGCGCCAGTCGTCCAGAAGGACGTGACGATCTACGAGGATTGGATCGGCTCGCTCGACGGATACGTCAACGCCGAGATCCGGCCCCAGATCGAGGGCTACGTGCTTCGCCAGACCTACCGCGAGGGCTTCGCGGTCAAGGCCGGCGAGACGCTCTTCGAGATCGACCCGCGGCAGTTCCAGGCGACGTACGACCAGACCAAGGGCACGCTCGCCCAGTACGAGGCGACGCTGGCCAACGCGAAGACGACGGTGGCCCGCTACCGACCGCTCGCGGCGGAGAAGGCCATCAGCCAGCAGGAGCTCGACGACGCCGAGACGCGCGAGCACACGGCGCAAGCGAACGTCGAGAGCGCGCGCGCGAGCCTCGAAAAAGCCAAGCTCGACCTCGCGTGGACGAAGGTTCTCTCGCCGATCGACGGCGTCGCGGGCGTCGCGAAGTCGCAGGTCGGTGATCTCGTCAACCGCCAGGTGGTCATGACGACCGTGTCGCAGGTCAACCCGATCAAGGTCTACTTCAACCCGAGCGAGCAGGAGTACCTCGCGTGGGTCGCCAAGTACGGATCACCCGAGAAGACGATCAAGGCGGACCAGAAACTCGAGAAGGGGCCGCTCGAGCTCATCCTCTCGGACGGGTCCGTGTTCCCGCACCGCGGCAAGCCGTTCCTGGTCGGCCGCGAGGTGGACGTCAAGACCGGCACGATCCAGCTCGCGGGCGTCTTCCCGAACCCCGACAACCTGCTGCGGCCCGGCCAGTACGGGAAGGTGCGGGTCGCGGTCGACGTCCGGAAGGGGGCGATCCTCGTGCCGCAGCGCGCCGTCAACGAGCTGCAGGGCAGTTACCAGGTCGCCGTCGTCGGCGCCGACAACACGGCGACGATCAAGGTCGTCTCCCTGGGCCCGCGCGACGGCAGCATGTGGGTCGTCGAGAAGGGACTCAGCCCGGGCGACCGCATCATCGTCGAGGGCATCCAGCGGGTGCGGAGCGGGATGAAGGTGGCGCCCAAGGAGGCCACGACGTCTGCCGACGCCGCGGCGCCGGAGGCCCAGGCGGCTCCGGCCAAAGAGACGGAAAAGTAGGGCCGCCGTGGGCGCGTTCTTCGTTCGGCGGCCGATCGTCGCCATCGTCATCGCGATCCTCACGACGATGGCGGGCTACGTCGCGATGACGAAGCTCCCGACCGCCCAGTACCCGGACATCGTCCCGCCCCAGATCCAGGTGACGACCACCTACACCGGCGCCGACGCGCTCACGATCGAGCAGTCCGTCGCGACCCCGCTCGAGCAGCAGATGAACGGCGTCGACTACATGATCTACATGCAGTCCACCAACGCCAACGACGGCACGATGACCCTGAAGGTCACCTTCGACGTCGAGACCGACATCAACCTCGACCAGGTCAACACCCAGAACCGCGTCTCTCAGGCCCAGCCGAACCTGCCGCCGGACGTCAACCAATTCGGCATGACCGTCAAGAAGGCCACCAGCAATCCCCTGCTCGTCGTCTCCCTCTACTCGCCCAAGGGGACCTACGACGCGCTCTTCCTCGGCAACTACGCGACGATCAACGTCAACGACGCGATCTACCGCGTCCCGGGCGTCGGACAGATCCAGAACTACGGCACGGCGGACTACGCCATGCGCATCTGGGTCAAGCCGGATCGCCTCGCGAGCCTCGGCCTGACGGTGCCGGACATCATCACCGCGGTGCAGCAGCAGAGCACGGTCAACCCGTCGGGCGGCATCGGCACCGAGCCGGCGCCGAAGGGCCAGGAGTTCACCTACACGGTGCGCTCGCAGGGCCGCCTCGTCTCGGCGGAGGAGTTCGGCGACGTGGTCGTACGGCTGAACCCGGACGGCTCCGTGGTGCGTCTGAAGGACGTCAGTCGAATCGACCTCGGCGCCCTCAACTACCAGCAGCGCTCGCGCTTGAACGGCAAGCCGGCCTGTCCGATCGGCATCTTCCAGGTGCCCGGCTCCAACGCCATCGCGGTCGCCGACGGTGTCAAGAAGACCATGGAGGAGCTGAAGCGGCGCTTTCCCGACGACCTCGACTACGTCGTCGCTCTCGACACGACGCTTCCGGTCACCGAGGGCATCAAGGAGATCGAGCACACCCTGTTCGAGGCGATCGGCCTCGTCATCATCGTTGTGTTCCTCTTCCTCCAGGGCTGGCGCGCGACGCTCATCCCGCTGCTCGCCGTGCCCGTGTCGCTCATCGGCACGTTCATCTTCTTTCCGATGCTCGGCTTCTCGATCAACACCCTGTCGCTGTTCGGCCTCGTTCTCGCGATCGGCCTCGTCGTGGACGACGCGATCGTCGTCGTCGAGGCGGTGGAGCATCACATCGAGCACGGCCTCTCGCCGAAGGACGCCACGTTGAAGGCGATGGAAGAGGTCACCCAGCCGGTCATCGGAATCGCCCTCGTTCTCTCCGCCGTGTTCATTCCCGTGGCCTTCATGGGCGGCATCCAGGGCCGGATGAACATGCAGTTCGCGATCACGATCGCGGTCTCGGTCCTGATCTCGGCCTTCAATGCCCTCTCGCTCTCGCCCGCGCTCTGCTCCCTGCTCCTGAGGCCGAAGAAGGAGGCCAGGGGGCTGCTGGGGAAATTCTTCGCCTGGTTCAACCGCGTCTTCGGACGGATGACGGACGGCTACGTCGGCCTCTCGCGCCACCTCGTCCGGAAAGTGGTCCTCAGCGTCGGAATCCTGGCGGGCTTCATCGTCCTCTGCGGGCTCCTCGGCAAGAAGCTGCCCGCCGGCTTCCTGCCGAACGAGGACCAGGGGTACTTCTTCATCAACGTCCAGCTGCCGGACGCGTCGTCGCTCCAGCGAACGGACGCCGTCTGCAAACGCATCGAGGAAATCCTCGGCAAGACCCCGATCGTCGCGGCGCTTCTCGCCATCACGGCATGCGAGAAGAAGGCCCCTCCGGAGGCGCCCCCCCCGGCCGTCCAGGTCGCGCCGGTCGTCCAGAAGGACGTGACGATCTACGAGGACTGGATCGGCTCGCTCGACGGATACGTCAACGCCGAGATCCGGCCCCAGATCGAGGGCTACGTGCTTCGCCAGACCTACCGCGAGGGCTTCGCGGTCAAGGCCGGCGAGACGCTCTTCGAGATCGACCCGCGCCAGTTGCAGGTGACGTACGACCAGACCAAGGGCACGCTCGCCCAGTACGAGGCGACGCTGGCCAACGCGAAGACGACGGTGGCGCGCTACCGACCGCTCGCGGCGGAGAAGGCCATCAGCCAGCAAGAGCTCGACGACGCCGAGACGCGCGAGCACACGGCGCAAGCGAACGTCGAGAGCGCGCGCGCGAGCCTCGAAAAAGCGAAGCTCGACCTCGCGTGGACGAAGGTCCTCTCGCCGATCGACGGCGTCGCGGGCGTCGCGAAGTCGCAGGTCGGTGATCTCGTCAACCGCCAGGTGGTCATGACGACCGTGTCGCAGGTCAACCCGATCAAGGTCTACTTCAACCCGAGCGAGCAGGAGTACCTCGCGTGGGTCGCCAAGTACGGATCGCCCGAGAAGACGATCAAGGCGGACCAGAAGCTCGAGAAGGGGCCGCTCGAGCTCATCCTCTCCGACGGGTCCGTGTTCCCGCACCGCGGCAAGCCGTTCCTGGTCGGCCGCGAGGTGGACGTCAAGACCGGCACGATCCAGCTCGCGGGCGTCTTCCCGAACCCCGACAACCTGCTGCGGCCCGGCCAGTACGGGAAGGTGCGCGTCGCGCGTCGACGTCCGGAAGGGGGCGATCCTCGTGCCGCAGCGCGCCGTCAACGAGCTGCAGGGCAGTTACCAGGTCGCCGTCGTCGGCGCCGACAACACGGCGACGATCAAGGTCGTCACCCTGGGCCCGCGCGACGGCAGCATGTGGGTCGTCGAGAAGGGACTCAGCCCGGGCGACCGCATCATCGTCGAGGGCATCCAGCGGGTGCGGAGCGGGATGAAGGTGGCGCCCAAGGAAGCCGCGGCCGTCGCCCGACGCCGCCGCGCCGGACGCCCAGGCGGCTCCGGCCAAAGAGGCGCCGGAAAGTAGGGCCGCTGTGGGCGCGTTCTTCATCCGCCGGCCGATCGTCGCGATCGTCATCGCGATCGTCACCGTGATCGCGGGCGTGGCCGTCCCCGGCTCCCGATCGCCCAATTCCCGAGATCATCCCGCCGCAGATCCAGGTCGACGACGAGTTACACCGGCGCCGACGCGCTGACCATCGAGCAGTCGGTCGCGACGCCGTCGAGCAGCAGATGACCGGCGTCGACAACATGCTCTACATGCAGTCGACCAACGCCAACGACGGGACGATGACCCTCCGGGTGACGTTCGACGTCGAGACCAACTCGACATGGACCAGGTCAACACCCAGAACCGGTTCTCCCAGGCGTCGCCCAACCTCCCGACCTCCGTCAACCAGTTTCTGGCATGCCGCCCGTCAAGAAGGCCACCAGCAATCCCCTG
>CAVRXJ010000029.1:0-590833 GCA_963725095.1 uncultured Acidobacteriota bacterium | reverse complement strand
CTCACCCCGATCGTCGCGGCGCTTCTTGCCATCACGGCCTGCGAGAAGAAGGCTCCTCCGGAGGCGCCCCCCCCGGCCGTCCAGGTCGCGCCGGTCGTCCAGAAGGACGTGACGATCTACGAGGACTGGATCGGCTCGCTCGACGGATACGTCAACGCCGAGATCCGGCCCCAGATCGAGGGCTACGTGCTTCGCCAGACCTACCGCGAGGGCTTCGCGGTCAAGGCCGGCGAGACGCTCTTCGAGATCGACCCGCGGCAGTTCCAGGCGACGTACGACCAGACCAAGGGCACGCTCGCCCAGTACGAGGCGACGCTGGCCAACGCGAAGACGACGGTGGCCCGCTACCGACCGCTCGCGGCGGAGAAGGCCATCAGCCAGCAGGAGCTCGACGACGCCGAGACGCGCGAGCACACGGCGCAAGCGAACGTCGAGAGCGCACGCGCGAGCCTCGAAAAAGCGAAGCTCGACCTCGCGTGGACGAAGGTCCTCTCGCCGATCGACGGCGTCGCGGGCGTCGCGAAGTCGCAGGTCGGTGATCTCGTCAACCGCCAGGTGGTCATGACGACCGTGTCGCAGGTCAACCCGATCAAGGTCTACTTCAACCCGAGCGAGCAGGAGTACCTCGCGTGGGTCGCCAAGTACGGATCGCCCGAGAAGACGATCAAGGCGGACCAGAAGCTCGAGAAGGGGCCGCTCGAGCTCATCCTCTCCGACGGGTCCGTGTTCCCGCACCGCGGCAAGCCGTTCCTGGTCGGCCGCGAGGTGGACGTCAAGACCGGCACGATCCAGCTCGCGGGCGTCTTCCCGAACCCCGACAACCTGCTGCGGCCCGGCCAGTACGGGAAGGTGCGCGTCGCCGTCGACGTCCGGAAGGGGGCGATCCTCGTGCCGCAGCGCGCCGTCAACGAGCTGCAGGGCAGTTACCAGGTCGCCGTCGTCGGCGCCGACAACACGGCGACGATCAAGGTCGTCACCCTGGGCCCGCGCGACGGCAGCATGTGGGTCGTCGAGAAGGGACTCAGCCCGGGCGACCGCATCATCGTCGAGGGCATCCAGCGGGTGCGGAGCGGGATGAAGGTGGCGCCCAAGGAAGCCGCGGCGTCGGCCGACGCCGCCGCGCCGGACGCCCAGGCGGCTCCGGCCAAAGAGACGGGAAAGTAGGGCCGCCGTGGGCGCGTTCTTCGTTCGGCGGCCGATCGTCGCCATCGTCATCGCGATCCTCACGACGATGGCGGGCTACGTCGCGATGACGAAGCTCCCGACCGCCCAGTACCCGGACATCGTCCCGCCCCAGATCCAGGTGACGACCACGTACACCGGCGCCGACGCGCTCACGATCGAACAGTCCGTCGCGACCCCGCTCGAGCAGCAGATGAACGGCGTCGACTACATGATCTACATGCAGTCCACCAACGCCAACGACGGCACGATGACCCTGAAGGTCACCTTCGACGTCGAGACCGACATCAACCTCGACCAGGTCAACACCCAGAACCGCGTCTCTCAGGCCCAGCCGAACCTGCCGCCGGACGTCAACCAGTTCGGCATGACCGTCAAGAAGGCCACCAGCAATCCCCTGCTCGTCGTCTCCCTCTACTCGCCCAAGGGGACCTACGACGCGCTCTTCCTCGGCAACTACGCGACGATCAACGTCAACGACGCGATCTACCGCGTCCCGGGCGTCGGACAGATCCAGAACTACGGCACGGCGGACTACGCCATGCGCATCTGGGTCAAGCCGGATCGCCTCGCGAGCCTCGGCCTGACGGTGCCGGACATCATCACCGCGGTGCAGCAGCAGAGCACGGTCAACCCGTCGGGCGGCATCGGCACCGAGCCGGCGCCGAAGGGCCAGGAGTTCACCTACACGGTGCGCTCGCAGGGCCGCCTCGTCTCGGCGGAGGAGTTCGGCGACGTGGTCGTGCGGCTGAACCCGGACGGCTCCGTGGTGCGCCTGAAGGACGTCAGCCGGATCGACCTCGGCGCCCTCAACTACCAGCAGCGCTCGCGCCTGAACGGCAAGCCGGCCTGTCCGATCGGCATCTTCCAGGTGCCCGGCTCCAACGCCATCGCGGTCGCCGACGGCGTCAAGAAGACCATGGAGGAGCTGAAGCGGCGCTTCCCCGACGACCTCGACTACGTCGTCGCTCTCGACACGACGCTTCCGGTCACCGAGGGCATCAAGGAGATCGAGCACACCCTGTTCGAGGCGATCGGCCTCGTCATCATCGTCGTGTTCCTCTTCCTCCAGGGCTGGCGCGCGACCCTGATCCCGCTGCTCGCCGTGCCCGTGTCGCTCATCGGCACGTTCATCTTCTTTCCGATGCTCGGCTTCTCGATCAACACGCTGTCGCTGTTCGGCCTCGTCCTCGCGATCGGCCTCGTCGTGGACGACGCGATCGTCGTCGTCGAAGCCGTCGAGCACCACATCGAGCACGGCCTCTCGCCGAAGGACGCCACGTTGAAGGCGATGGAAGAGGTCACCCAGCCGGTCATCGGAATCGCCCTCGTTCTCTCCGCCGTGTTCATTCCCGTGGCCTTCATGGGCGGCATCCAGGGTCGGATGAACATGCAGTTCGCGATCACGATCGCGGTCTCGGTCCTGATCTCGGCCTTCAATGCCCTCTCGCTCTCACCCGCGCTCTGCTCCCTGCTCCTGAGGCCGAAGAAGGAGGCCAGGGGGCTGCTGGGGAAATTCTTCGCCTGGTTCAACCGCGTCTTCGGACGGATGACGGACGGCTACGTCGGCCTCTCGCGCCACCTCGTCCGGAAGGTGGTCCTCAGCGTCGGAATCCTCGTCGGCTTCATCGTCCTTTGCGGGCTCCTCGGCAAGAAGCTGCCCGCCGGCTTCCTGCCGAACGAGGACCAGGGGTACTTCTTCGTGAACGTCCAGCTGCCCGACGCGTCGTCGCTCCAGCGCACGGACGCGGTCTGCAAGCGCATCGAGGAGATCCTCGGCAAGACCAAGGGCGTCAAGTACGTGACGACGGTCGCGGGCTACAGCCTCCTGTCCGGCGCCTCGGCGCCGTACACGGCCTTCTACTTCGTCGCGCTGGATCCCTGGCACGAGCGCGAAGACGAGGCGATGCAGGTCGGACCGATCATGCAGCGGATCAACGCCGAGTTTCGCGGCCAGGTCCCCGAGGCGAACGCCTTCGCGTTCCCCCCGCCCGCGATCCAGGGCCTCGGCACCGGCGGCGGCTTCTCGCTCTGGCTCCAGGACCGCAGCGGCGGCACGATCGAGTTCCTGAACGAGAACCTCCAGAAGTTCCTGGAGGCCGCGCGCAAGCGGCCGGAGCTCGCCAACGTCAACAGCGTCTGGCGGCCGTCCGTGCCCCAGATCTTCGCCGAGGTCAACCGGGACAAAGTCATCAAGCAGGGCGTCGCGATCAAGGACGTCTACCAGGCCCTCCAGGCGTTCCTCGGCGGCATCTACGTCAACCAGTTCAACCGGTTCGGCCGGCAATGGAAGGTCTTCGTGCAGGGCGAGGCTGCGGGACGGGTCCGCGTCGAGGACATCAACCAGTTCTACGTCCGCAACAACGACGGGCAAATGGTCCCCCTGTCGGCGCTCCTGACCACGAAGAACATCCAGGGGCCCGAGTTCACGAATCGCTTCAACCTCTTCCGGGCCGCCCAGGTCACGGGCATTCCGGCGCCCGGCTACAGCTCGGGCCAGGCGACGGCGGCGCTCGAGGAGGTCGCGCGCGAGGTGCTCCCGCGCGAGATGGGATACGACTGGGCGGACATGTCGTACCAGGAGGTCAAGGCCGCCGGCGCGGGGGCGAAGGTCTTCGTCCTCTCGATCATCTTCGTCTTCCTGATCCTCGCGGCGCTCTACGAGAGCTGGTCGCTGCCCTGGGCCGTGCTGCTCACCGTGCCCGTCGCGGTGTTCGGCGCGTTCCTCGGGCTGCTGCTGCGGAAGTTCGACCTCGACGTGTACGGCCAGATCGGCCTCGTCATGCTGATCGGTCTCGCGGCGAAGAACGCAATCCTGATCGTCGAGTTCGCGGTGCTCCAGCAGAAGGAGAAGGGAATGGGTCTCGTCGACGCCGCGCTCGAAGGGGCGAAACTGCGCCTGCGGCCCATCCTCATGACGTCCTTCGCCTTCATCCTCGGATGCGTGCCCTTGTACCTCGCGTCGGGCTCGGGCGCGGAGTCGCGCAAGATCCTCGGCACGGTCGTGATCGCCGGCATGCTCGCCGCGACGGGCCTCGCGATCTTCATCATCCCCGCGCTCTTCGTCCTCGTGGAGAAGCTCTTCCGCAAGGACAAGCCGAAGGCGGCCGAGGGCGCGGCTCCGGCCGCGGCTCCGGCGCCGCACCCCGCGGGCGGAGGGAAGTGAGCATGAGAACGCTCGTCGCCTCCGGCCTGACTCTCGCCCTGCTCACCGGCTGCGCGGTGGGGCCCAACTACAAGCAGCCGCCGGTGACTGCCCCCGACGCGTACCGCGAGGTCCAGGGGCCGCCAGCGCCCGCGGCCTCCATCGCCGACCAGCCATGGTGGGACATCTTCGGCGACCCCGTCCTCAAGCAGCTCATCGACCAGGCGCTGCAGACCGGCTACGACGTCCAGATCGCCGCCGCGAGAGTGGCGGAGGCTCGCGCGCGCGCTGGCATCGCCCGCTCGGAGTTCTGGCCCCAGATCGACACCGGTGGCGGGTGGGCCCGCGGTCGCCAGTCGGTCTACGTTCCGCCCTTCAGCACCGCGACCCGGGACGCCTTCTCCGTCAACGTGAACTTCGGCTGGGAGCTCGACATCTGGGGCCGGATCCGGCGCCTGAACGAAGCCGCGAAGGCCCAGTACCTCGCGACGGAGGATGCGCGCCGCGGCGTGCTCCTCTCGCTCGTGTCGGAAGTCGCCTCGACCTACTTCTCGCTCCGCGAGCTCGACGCGGAGCTCGAAATCTCGAAGAAGACCGTGGCCGCTTTCCAGGAAACCTACGACCTCTACAAGCGCAAGCTCGACGAGGGCGCGGCTTCCGCCGTCGAGGCGGCTTACGCCGAGGCGGCCCTCGGCCAGGTTGCCGCGCAGGTCCCCGAAATCGAGCGCCGCATCGAGTCGACCGAGAACCAGCTCAGCCTGCTTCTGGGAAGAAACCCCGGGCCCATCCCCCGCGGCGAGACGATCGCCGCGCAGCCTCTGCCTCCGGAGGTCCCGGCGGGCCTTCCGTCGGAGCTCCTGCAGCGACGCCCCGACGTCCGACAGTCCGAGCAGGAGCTCATCGCCGCCAACGCTCTCGTCGGGGTCGCCACCGCGAACTTCTTCCCGAGGCTCAGCCTGACGGGATTCTTCGGAGCCGTCGGCCCCGAGCTCGACAACTTCTTCTATCCCGCGGGAAAGACCTGGTCGATCGCGGCCGGACTCCTCGGCCCGCTCTTCCAGGGAGGCCGGCTCCGCAGCGAATACGACGCCACCTACGCCCAGTGGGAACAGGCCAGGGTCCAATATGAGCAGACCGTCACGGGCGCTTTTGCCGAGACGACGACCGTCCTGTACGCCCGCCAGAAGATCGGGGCCTCGGTCTCCGAACTCGAACGAACCGTGAAGGCCTACGGAGAAATGGTCCGCCTGTCGACCCTGCGCTACGACTCCGGCCTCGCGAACTACTTCGAGGTTCTCTACTCGATGCAGCAGCTCTTTCCCGCGGAGATCGCGCTCGCCCGCACGCGCCTCGACCTCCTGATCGACTACGTCGACATCTACAAGGCGCTCGGAGGAGGCTGGAACCTCCAGCCGGACGACCCGAACCCGACCTGGCTGTCGCCCGCGGCCGCGGAGGTTCCTCCCGAAAAGTAGTCGTCCGCCGAGCCAAGCAGCAGCAGGAAAATCGCGGCGGTGACCGCGTAGCGCTCGTAGTCGCGGGAGCGGGAGCCTGTGTTCACGGCACTCATCGTCCTGGCACGATCCGCGATGAGCTAGCACGGAGGTTCGCGCCCGTGCCGCGCAGCGCGAGCCGGCGATGAGCAGCAGCCTCGCCTGCCGAACCGATCGTCCGGCAGGTATGGCCCCGCGGCCCGAGCAAGTCTCAGCACAGAGGATGCCGTAGAATCGCACACGAGCCCGAGCATGCGCCACATCCGACTCTTCGCTCCTGCGCCGCCGGGCTTCGCTTCCGTTCCCGAGACGGCCGTCTAGCAGCCCTTCGAGCAATGGAAGCTCTCGGCCGCCAAACCCACAATCGCCTCCCGCTTCCTCCCTGGCTCAGCGGCTATCGGAAGGAGTGGCTGAGGCCCGACGTCATCGCCGGCCTGACCGCAGCGGCGGTGGTGATCCCGAAGGCGATGGCCTACGCCACGATCGCCGGGTTGCCGGTCGAGGTCGGCCTCTACACCGCGTTTCTTCCGATGCTCGTCTACGCCCTCCTCGGCACGTCGCGCGTGTTGAGCGTCAGCACCACCACCACGCTCGCGATCCTGACCGGGGCCGCCCTCAGCGACGCCGTCCCGGGGGGCGATCCCGCCGCCCTGCTGCGCGCCTCGGCCACGCTGACGCTGCTCGTCGGGGCCATCCTCGTCGGGGCCTGGATTCTGAGGCTGGGCTTTGTCGCCAATTTCATTTCCGAGCCCGTGCTGGTCGGCTTCAAGGCGGGGATCGGCGTGGTCATCGTTCTGGACCAGCTTCCGAAGCTTCTGGGCTTCCACATCCCGAGGGGACCTTTCCTTCGGAATGTGGCCTCGACCCTCGAGCGCATCCCGCAGACGTCGCTGCCGACGGTCGCCGTCGCGATTGCGATGATCGTGATCCTCGTGGGCCTGGAACGCTTCGTTCCACGAGTGCCCGCGCCGCTCGTCGCGGTGGCGGTCGGAATTGCCGGCGCGGGACTGCTCGGCTTGAACGCCCGGGGTGTCGAGTCGATCGGACAGATCCCGAGGGGCTTTCCGGCGCCGACCCTTCCGGACTTCTCTCTCGTCGCGGGACTCTGGTCGGCCGCCGTCGGCATCGCGCTGATGAGCTTCACCGAGACGATCGCCGCCGGACGCGCCTTCGCCCGAAGCGATGAGCCGCCGCCGCGGGCCAATCGGGAGCTGCTCGCCACCGGGCTCGCCAACGCGGGCAGCGCCTTCCTGGGAGCCATGCCCTCCGGTGGCGGGACGAGCCAGACCGCGGTCAACCGACACGCCGGCGCCCGCACCCAGCTGGCCGAGATCGTCACGGCCGCCGGCACGCTCGCGACGATGTTCTTCCTGGCCCCGTTGATGGGGCTCATGCCCCAGGCGACCCTTGCGGCCGTGGTCGTCGTCTACTCGGTCGGGCTGATCAAGCCGGCGGAGTTTCGCTCCATCCTGCGCGTCCGGCGGACCGAGTTCTTCTGGGCGCTCGCGGCATTCGCCGGCGTGATGCTGCTCGGAACGCTCAAGGGGATCGTCGTCGCGATCATCCTGTCGCTCGTGGCCCTCGCCTTCCAGGCGGCCGATCCGACGGTCCACGTCCTGGGGCGCAAGCCCGGGACCAACGTCTTCCGGCCCCGCACGAAGGAGCATCCCGAGGACGAAACTTTCCCAGGCCTGCTCCTGGTGCGGGTCGAGGGCCGCGTCTTCTTCGCCAACGCCGAGCGCATCGGGCAAAAGGTGCAGGCGTTGGTCGCCGAGACCTCGCCCCGGGTGGTGGCGCTCGACATGAGCGCCGTCTTCGACCTCGAGTACACCGCCCTGAAGATGCTGACGGAGGGCGAGAAGAGGAACCGCGAGAAGGGCGTCGACGCTCTGGCTCGTGGGCCTGAACCCGGACGTCCTGACCATGGTTCAGCGCTCCGCGCTCGGCCCGACCCTCGGCCGCGACCGGATGTTCTTCAACCTCGAGATGGCCGTGGCCAGGTACCAGCGGACCGAATCGACTCCGGCACGGCCCGAGCCGCGAGAACCCGCGTGAACCGGTCGGCCTGCCGATCGAGGGCCCCGACCCGTGCGTGGGCTAGAATGGAATCATGAGAAATCGAAGCATGCGGTACGCACGAATCGTCGTCCTTCCGGCCCTCGCTCTCGCCGCCGTCTCGCCGGCTCGGCAGGCGCAGAGCCCGCAACCGCAGGCACAGCCGCAACCGGCCGCCCAGGCCCCGGCCGCGGCGACGCAGGAGCTCTATCAGATCGACCTGATTCCCACCGGAAGCGGGTTCGCGATGACCAAGCCGGTCCTGGAGGGTGACGTCTACGTGTTCAAGGTCTGGCCGGACCAGTCCACCGTGCGTCTTCCGAAATCGAAGGTCAAGAACATTGCTCCTCGAACGAAGGAGATTCAGAACCAGGTCGCCTACCAGATCGACCTCGCCCCCACGGGCCAGATGTACGCGCGCGACAACCCGACGCTTCAGGGCACGACCTACACCTTCCACAAGTGGCGCGGCGGGACGCTCGTGAGCGTCAAGCAGGCGGACGTCAAGAAGGTCACCCGGCTCTCCGGGCTCGAGGCCCTCAGCACCTATCTGCAGCTCTTCGGTGCAAAGCCGATCGACAATCTTGCGATGCAGGGTTCGGCGACCGGTCCCGCGCCGCACCCGCGGCAGCGCAGGGCTCGGCTGGCGCCCCCGGCCAGCCGACCAACTGGCTTTACATGGGCGTTCCCGGGGTGACCGACGCCTGGGCGCCGCCCGCTGCGGTCCAAAGCGCGCCCGGCGACGTGCCCAAGGCGCCCGAACCCCACTGAATCCCCGTTTTCCGCGGGGCCGGTCGGCGGCTACTTCTCCGCGAGGAGCGCCTTGCGGGCTCGCGCGAGGTCGGCGAGCTTCTCCTTGTCGACCTTCGGGTACTTGAGGCCGATTGCGGACGAGGCTGTCGATGACGGCGGACGCGACCACGATGCGCGTGAACCACTTGTTGTCGGCCGGGACGACGTACCAGGGCGAGCGTTTCGTGGCGGTGTTCCGGATCATGTCCTCGTAGGCGCGCATGTAGTCCTTCCAGTACCCGCGCTCCTTCGCGTCGGTCTCCGAGAACTTCCAGTTCTTCGCGGGGTTCTCGATGCGCTCCAGAAAGCGCCGCTTCTGCTCCTTGCGCGAGACGTGGAGGAAGAACTTGCGCACGAGGACGCCGTTGTTCTCGAGATATCGCTCGAGGGCGCGGATGTCGCGGAAACGCTCGTCCCAGATGTCCTTCGTGATGAGCTCGCTCGGAATCTTCTGCTTCCTGAGGAGGTCCTCGTGGACCCGCACCACGAGGACCTCCTCGTAGTAGGACCGATTGAAGATGCCGATCCGGCCGCGCTCGGGCAGGTTCTTGGAACAGCGCCAGAGAAAGTCGTGGTCCAGGTCCTCGGGCGACGGCGCCTTGAACGAAAAGACCTGGCACCCCTGCGGGTTGACGCCGGACATGACGTGCTTGATCGCGCCGTCCTTCCCGGCCGCGTCCATCGCCTGGAAGATGAGGAGCAACCCCCAGCGGTCCTGGGCGTAGAGCATGTCCTGCAGCTCGGCGAGCAGGTCGACCCCCTGCTGGAGGGCGTCCTTGGCGGCCGGCTTGTCCGCGGCCTTGAGCCACGCCGTGTCCCCCGGATCGACGTCGGCCAGGCGAAACTTGTCGCCGTTCTTCACCCGGTAGCGGCGCGCGAGCTTCTGCGCGCGGCCGACGAGGTTGTCGAGCTTCACCGGACGGGCGGCCGCCCCTCCCGCCGCTCCTGCTTCGTCCGCGCCGTTCTTCTTCACCTCGCTGCCCGCCTTTCTTCCGCTTGCCGCCGCGGTGGGACGGATCTTCCCACATCCCCGCTCAGCGGTCGCCTCGCACTTCGAACGAGAAGTTGTACCTCGCCGAGAACTGGATGCGGAAGTCGTCGACGGCGAAACCGTCGGAGAAGTTCTGCCGGCGGCCCCACTGGAGCTCGAGGCCCGTCATGACGTTCTCGAGCGGGATAGTAGAGGAGATTGGCCAGAGCGTACTGCCCGCTCCTGAAGGCGGTTGGGAGCTGGTCGTCGCTGTTCTGGATGTCGATCCGGGAGTAACCGAATGCGCTCGAGAATTCCTCACTCCAGTTGAAATCGTAGAACGCGGCCATGCCGAAGACCGGCAGCGCCTTGCCGACGACCGGCTGCGCCGGATGACCCGGATTGGCCTGCGCCGCAACGTCCACGGGCGCGTCCCGCATGTAGGTCTCGATCCCTTCTCCGTAGGAGGCCTCGAGGCGGAGGTTGCCGGTCTTCGACAACTTGAGGACCGAGCTCAGGTTGACGCCCCAGCCGATGGCGTGTCCCGCAAGGTCGTACTGGTCCGCGAGGGTGTCGGTCCACCCGATGTAGCGCACGATCCCGGCGAGCTGGACGTGCCCCCAGTCTTCGCCGTAATGGTACTGCGCCGTAAAGTCCGGGTACGGGAAGCGGCCCTTGACGCCCTCGAGCTCGACCCGGCCCGCAAATTCGCCGGTGTCGCCGTTGGCTCCGGGCCGCTCGAGGGCGAAGATCAGGCGCTTCTTGCCCGCGATGGGCGTCCAGCGCAGCTGCACGTTGCGATAGAAGACCATGCCGTCGGGGCCGAAGTACTCCACGATTCTCGGAAAGACGTCCATGTCCATGAAGACGCTGACGGTCTGCCCGGCGAGAAACGCCCCGAGCTCGCCCCAGGCCTGCCGCAGGTGGAACGTCGTCTGGCCGGCCTCGGCGCCGACGCCGGAAAGGTCGAACTCGAACTCCGTCCGGATCTCGCCCAGGCCCGTCGGCAGCCAGGAGCGGACGCCGAAGCGGCTCTGCCGCACGCTCGCCCAGAAGTTGCCGTTCTCGCCAAACTCGTCGGGAAAGGACGGGAGCTTCGAGGGGCGCTCCATGTCGTACCAGTCCGGATTCATCTGGTCGAAGTCGTAGATCAGGTTCAGGGCGGCGAATCCGTAGATCTGGAGGCGGGGTCCGCCCTTCGGCTCGGGCTTCGCCGGGGGCCCGGCGACCGGCGTCCCGATGGCCTCCCGAGCGGCAGGCTCGAGGACGAAGTCGACAATCGCGGCGCCGGAGGCCGCAACGGCGACGCCCGTCGCGAGTCCCGTACCGAAGCCGGAAGCCTCCGCGGTCACATCGTATGCGCCCGCCGGAAGGGCGCCGATACGGAACAGTCCCGAGGCGTCCGAGACAGCTGTCTGACGAAACCCCGTCGCCAGGTTACGCGCCGCGATCGTCGCGCCGGCGACGGGAATCCTGCCCTGGTCGAGCACACGCCCCTCGAGGACGCCGGAACCGGACTGCGCCGCCGCGGAAACCGTTCCGACTGTCCAAAGCAGGGCCGCGGCGATCACCGACACCGGCCGCCACCGAACGCACCCGAAGAGCATCATTCGCCAGGCGATGGGACCACCCGCGGCCCGCCTAGCCGCCGGCTCCGTCGGTCGCACCGCCGCGCCGACGGCCGGCCGTGAGCGCCGAGCGGAGGAAGTCCGCGTTCATGCGGGCGATGAACTCGACGCGGATGGCCTTCGGACAGGCCGCCTCGCACTCGCCGTGGTTCGTGCAGGTGCCGAAGCCCTCGGCGTCCATCTGCGCGACCATGTTGCGGACGCGGTCGTGCCGCTCGGGCTGGCCCTGGGGCAGGAGCGCCAGCTGCGAGACCTTGGCGCCCACGAAGAGCATCGCCGAGGCGTTCGGGCAGGCCGCCACGCATGCGCCGCAGCCGATGCAGGAGGCCGCGTCCATGGCGAGGTCCGCGTTCTCCTTGGGGACCGGGATCGCGTTTCCGTCGGGAGCGCTGCCCGACGGGCGCGGAGATGAAGCCACCGGCTGCGATGATGCGGTCGAAGGCACCGCGGTCGACGACCAGGTCCTTGACGACCGGGAAACGCCGCGGCGCGCCACGGCTCGATCGTGAGCACGTCGCCGTCGTGGAAGCTGCGCATGTGGAGCTGGCAGGCGGTCGTCCGATCGCGCGGGCCGTGGGGTCGGCCGTTCACGACGACGCCGCAGGTGCCGCAGATGCCCTCGCGGCAGTCGTGGTCGAAGGCGATCGGGTCTTCGCCCTTCCCGATCAGTCCCTCGTTGACGACGTCGAGCATCTCGAGGAAGGACATCTCCTCGTTGATGTCGGCGGCCTCGTACGTGACGAAGCCGCCCTTCGCCTTCGCGTCCTTCTGCCGCCAGACCTTCAGTGTGATCTTCATTTGTAGCTCCGCACGGCAAGCTCCACGTTCTCGTAGACTAAGGGCTCCACGTTCCGGACGGGCTTCTTGCCGTCGCCCTGGAACTCCCAGGCGGCGACGTGGCAGAAGTCCTTGTCGTTGCGCTGCGCCTCGCCGTCGGGCGTCTGGTGCTCGGTGCGGAAGTGGCTGCCGCAGGACTCGTCGCGCTCGAGCGCGTCGAGGCACATGAGCTCTCCGAGCTCGAGGAAGTCGGCCACGCGGCCCGCGTGCTCGAGCGACTGGTTGAGCTCCTCGCCGCTGCCGGGGACGTGCAGGTTCTTCCAGAACTCCTCGCGAAGCTTCGGGATCATCGCGAGGCCCTGCTCGAGGCCCTTCCTGTCCCGCGCCATGCCGCAGTGCTCCCACATGATCTTGCCGAGCTCGCGGTGGAACGAAGTCGGCGTGCGCTTGCCCTGGATCGAGAGCAGCCGTCTGGTGCGCTCGGTCAGGGCCTTTTCCGCCGCCCGGACCTCGGCGTGGTCGCCGGGCACCGGCGTGAATTTCTCCCGCGCGAGGTAGTTGCCGATCGTGTAGGGAATGACGAAGTAGCCGTCGGCCAGGCCCTGCATCAGGGCCGAGGCGCCGAGGCGGTTGGCGCCATGGTCGGAGAAGTTGGCCTCGCCCAGCACGAACAGGCCGGGAATCGTGCTCATCAGGTCGTAGTCCACCCAGAGCCCGCCCATCGTGTAGTGCGTGGCGGGATAGATCCGCATCGGCACCTGGTAGGGGTTCTCGTCGGTGATGCGCTCGTACATCTCGAAGAGGTTCCCGTACTTCTCCTCGATCGTGTTCCGGCCGAGTCTCTTGATGGCGTCCTCGAAGTCGAGGTAGACGCCGAGGCCCGTCGGGCCGACGCCGCGCCCTTCGTCGCAGACGCGCTTGGCGGCGCGCGAGGAGATGTCGCGCGGGGCGAGGTTGCCGAAGCTCGGATACATGCGCTCGAGGTAGTAGTCGCGCTCGGCCTCGGGGATCTCTCCCGGGGCGCGCTTGTCGCCCTTGGCCTTCGGCACCCAGATCCGGCCGTCGTTGCGAAGCGACTCGCTCATGAGCGTCAGCTTCGACTGGTACTCGCCGGTGACCGGGATGCAGGTCGGGTGGATCTGGGTGAAGCACGGGTTCGCGAAGGCCGCGCCCTTCTTGTAGGCGCGCCAGATCGCCGTGCCGTTGCAGCCCTTGGCGTATGTCGCGAGGTAGAAGACGTTGCCGTATCCGCCCGTCGCCAGGCACACGGCGTCCGCCGAGGTGCGTCTCGACTTCGCCCGTGACCATGTCCCGCACGACGACGCCGCGGGCGCGGCCGTCCACGACGACGAGCTCCTGCATCTCGTGGCGCGGAAACATCTCGACCGAGCCCAGGCCGATCTGCCGCTCCAGCGCCTGGTAGGCGCCGAGCAAGCAGCTGCTGGCCGGTCTGCCCGCGGGCGTAGAACGTGCGCGACACCTGCGCCCCGCCGAAGGAGCGGTTGTCGAGCAGCCCGCCGTACTCCCGCGCGAACGGCACTCCCTGCGCGACGCACTGGTCGATGATGTTGCCCGGAGACCTCCGCCAGCCTGTAGACGTTGGCTTCGCGGGCGCGGAAGTCTCCGCCCTTGACCGTGTCGTAGAAGAGGCGAAAGACGCTGTCCCCGTCGTTGTGGTAGTTCTTGGACGCGTTGATGCCGCCCTGCGCCGCGATCGAGTGCGCGCGGCGGGGCGAGTCCTGGTAGCAGAAGCACTTCACCTTGTAGCCGAGCTCCGCCATGGAAGCGGCGCCGCCGGCTCCGGCCAGGCCCGAGCCCACCACGATCACGCTGTACTTGCGCTTGTTGGCCGGGTTGACGAGCTTCATCTCGAAGCGGTGCCTGCTCCCACTTCTTCTCGAGGGGCCCGGACGGGATGTTGGCGCGGAGCTCCATGCGACCTCCTCGGACTACTTGACGATCCCGGTCAGCACCGCGATCGGGAAGGAGATGTTGCCGACCACGACGAGGACCGCGAAGATCCAGGCTGCGGCGTGGGCGATGCGCATGTAGCGCGGATGCGAGACGCCGAGCGTCTGGCACATGCTCCAGACCCCGTGCCGCAGGTGCAGGCCCAGCGCCAGCATCGCGACGATGTAGAAGAGCGAGACCGGCACGCTCTGAAAGCCCACGACGAAGTTGCGGTAGATGTCGCCCTCGACGAACTGCGGGTGAAGCGTGCCGGTCGTGAAGTGGAGCAGGTGATAGATCACGAAGAGCAGGATGATCACACCACCCCACCGCATCGTGCGCGACGCGTACGTGGACTCCTTCCACTTCTGCTCGCGATAGCCCTCGGGCCGCGCGCGCCGGCTCTCGAGCGTCAGAGAGGTCGCCGACCAGATGTGCAGCGACACGGCCGCGAGCATCACGGCGCGGACGATCCAGAGCCCGGCTCCGTGGAGGAGCTGCCGCAGCAGCACGCCGTAGTGGTTGAGCGCCTCGGGTCCGAGATAGACCTGCAGGTTTCCGAGCATGTGGCCGAGGACGAAGCCGAAGAGGATCAGGCCGGTCACCGCCATGACCACCTTGCGCCCGATCGAAGAGCCGAGGAACCCTGGCGCCTGACTCATCCCCTCTCCTTCCTGCCGCGCTCCCTGCTTCACACGCACCCGGGCGACCCGGGCATGCGGGCCCCTGCGTGCCCGTGCCATCTGTCGCTCAGTACTGGTCGAAATAGCGTTGAATCTGTTTGACGTCCTTCGTCTGCGTCAGCGCCAGCCGCAGCAGAACCCTCGACTTCTGGGGGTTCAGGTCCAGCGAGGCCACGAAGCCGAGCTTATCGTCTTCCACCTCCACGTTGCGGCCCACGCGCCCCGTCGCAACCCGAGAGGAGCGCACGCAGACGATGCCCTTCTTCGCCTGGGCGGCGAGGGCATTCAAGGCGACCTGCGTCATGTTGCCGTTGCCGACACCCGCGATCACGATGCCCTTCGCTCCGGCCGCGGCCGCGCAATCGATCAGAGCCCCGTCCATGTTCTCGTAGGCCATGACGATGTCCACGCGCGGCAACGTGGTGATCCCGTCGAGCGAGAACTCGGAGTCCATCGTGTTTCGGCCCACCGGGCCGCGGAAGAACTCGGCCTCCCCGTACGAGACGACGCCGATGAGCCCGCGCAGGGGCGAGAGAAACGTCTGCACGGCCGTGGTGCTGGCCTTCGTGAGCGAGGAAGCCCCGTGGATCCAGTCGTTGACGACGACGAGGACGCCGCGCCCGGCCGCGTCCTTGTTGGCCGCCACCGCCACCGCGTTGTAGAAGTTGAGCGGGCCGTCGGCGGACAGGGCCGTCGAGGGGCGCATCGCCGCGGTCAGCACGACCGGCTTCTTCGACTTCACGACGAGGTTCAGGAAGTAGCCGGTCTCCTCGATCGTGTCCGTGCCGTGCGTGATGACGATGCCGTCCACGTCTTTCATCGCGGTGAGCTCGTTGATGCGGCGCGCGAGCTTGAGCCAGACCTCGTCGTTCATGTCCTGCGACCCGATGTTCGAGATCTGCTCGCCCCTGAGGTTGGCGAGCTTCTTCGCCTGCGGCACGGCGGCGAGCAGCTGCTCGACGCCGACCTGGCCCGAGGTGTAGCCGGCCTGGACGTCGCTCGCGGCGGCGCCGGCGATCGTGCCGCCGGTCGCCAGGACGACGACGTTCGGAAGAGGGCCTTTCGCGGCGGCCGCGGCCGTCTGCGCCGACGCCGACGCCGCGGCGACGATCAGAACGACCAGAAACGTGAGAAGGACGCTTTGCGCTGGAACATGAGAACCTCCTACTTCGTCAAGAAAACGATGACCGGGCCCCACGCCGTCAGAAGAATGTTCCCGAGGGCATAGGGCACCGTGTAACCGAGTACGGGAAGCTTGCTTTGCGCCTCGTCCTGGATCGCCCGCAGCGCGGCCGTGACCGTCCCGGCGCCGGCGCTGGCGCCGAAGAGAATGACCGGATTCATCTTCAGAACCTTGTGGCCGAAGAGAAGCGCCGCCATGTGAGGCGTGACCGCGACGACCAGGCCGACCAGCAGCAGGCTCGGCCCGGTCCGGCGAATACTCTCGACGAAGGTCGGCCCCGCCGCGAGGCCCACCGTTCCGATGAATGCCGCGAGCCCGATCGTGTCGAAGATCCAGAGGGCCGCCTCGGGGATCCGGCCGAACGTCGGCCGCACGGAGCGGAGCCAGCCGAAGACGAGGCCCATGATCAGCGCGCCGCCGCTCGCGGTCAGGGAGAGGGGAATGCCGGCCACCGTGACCGACAGCAGCCCGACGAGACCTCCCACGAAGATGCCCACACCCACGAAGACGACGTCGGTCTCGCTCGAAGGCCGCTCGACGTATCCGAGCGCCTTCCCGGCTCGCTCGACGTCCCGCGGGGCCCCGGCGATCGTCATCAGGTCGCCCCGGTTGATGACCGTCGAGGGCGCGAACGGAATCTCTTCCCCGCCGCGCACGAGCTTCGAGAGGGCGACGCCGCGGCCGTGCTTCTCCGCGATCTCGGCGAGCGTTCGCTCGGCGACGTCCTTCCGGGTCACGACGGCATCCAGGACGGCGGCCGGGAACAGCAGTGTCTTGTCCTCGATCTCGACGCCGATCGGGGTCCCGGCGGTGAGCACGCGGCGGCGAGCGGCGACCGCGACGGCGTCGCCGCGGCGCAGGACGGTCTTCGGTTCCGCCTCGAGCACCTCCCCGCCGCGGTTGATCCGCTCGACGAAGACCCGCTCGGGAGCGAAGGACTTCTCGAGGTCGCCCACGGTCCGGTCGGCCCACCTCGCGTCGTCGATGCGGTAGGCGCGCAGGTCCCATTCCCGAAAGGCCGACGGCGCGATCGGCCCCGCGATCTCCGCCTCGAGCTTCTTGGCTTCGGACTTGAGGTTGACTTTGAGCAGCCGGGGCGCGAGGCTCGACAGGAACCACACGACGAAGCCGGTGCCGACGAGATAGGACACGGCGTAGGCGACCGGGATGTTGTTCTGGAGCCGCGTCTTCTCGGCTTCCGGCAGGTCGAGCCGCTTGATCGTGTCCCCGGCGGTGCCGATGACGGTCGACTCCGTGAACGCGCCGGCCATGAGGCCCGCCGCGGTCCCGCAGTCGTAGTGGAAGACCTTCGCGGCCGCGACCGTCGTCACGAGGCTCGTCACGCAGAGGACGACGGTGATCGCGAGCTGCGGCAGCGCGCTCTTCCCCAGGCCCCGGATGAACTGCGGACCGACCTTGTATCCGGTCGCGAAGAGAAAGAGGTCGAAGAAGACGGTCTTGACGACCGGATCGACGTGGATGTTGAGCTGGCCGATCAGGACGCCCGCGAGCAGCGTTCCGACGACGTTCCCGAGGCGAAAGGTTCCGATCCGGATGTGTCCGAGCAGAAAGCCCACGGCGAGCGTCAGGAAGATCGCGAGCTCGGGGTGATTGCGAAGGGCCTCCGTCACGTAGGTCATGCCGTCTCCTCCCTCATCGCGCTACGAGAAGCAACCACGGCGTACCCACGAGAAGCAGAACGAGGATGTTGAAGATCGTCGTGATCGTGCCGAGCCGGTAGAGCTCGCCCTGCGTCAGGTAACCGCTCCCGACGACGAGCAGGTTGGCGCTCGAGGCCTGGGGCGTCATCGTGGACATGTAGCTCGTCGAGAAGAGGAGGGCGAAACCGAGAAGTGGCAGCGGGACGTCGAGCTGCGCGCCGACGCCGAGGAAGACGCCGAACAGGGCGAGGACGTGCGCCGTCTGGCTGACGAAGAGGTAGTGGAGGACGACGTACGCGACGACGAGGATCGCGTATGCCGCCAGCCATGGCAGGCCGCCCAGGGCCCCGGCGAGCCTCTGGCCGAGATAGCCCATGAAGCCGAGCGCGTTCAACTGGCCGCTCAGGGTGTAGAGGATCGCGAACCAGATGAAGGTCGCCAGCACGTCGCCCTGCTGTCCGATGTCCTTCAGGTCAGGACGCCCGAGGCGAGCAGCACTCCGAGCCCCAGGAACGCCACCGCCGTCAGGTCGAGCTTCAGCGTCCCCGCGAGCCCCCAGAGCAGGACCATGACGACGAACGTGGCGGCGACGATCTTCTCGTGGAGGCTCAGAGGGCCCATCGCGGCGAGGGCCTTGCGCGCGGCGGCGGGCGCCTCGGGCGTCGCCTTCACCTCCGGCGGAAAGACCTTGTAGATGAGAAGCGGCAGGAGGGCGAGCGAGAGCAGCGTCGGCACCGAGCGAGGCGAGCGAGCCACGAGCCGAAGGAGATCTGGAAGCCCATCGTCTTTCCGATCTCCGCTCCGAGAGGGTTGCCCGCCATCGCCGTGAGCCAGAGCGCCGAGGAGAGGGTGAGGGTCGCCATGCCGCAGAACATGAGGTAGGCGCCCATCTTCTTGCGCGTCGCCTCGTCGGGCCGCGAGCCGCCGCCTTCGGCGAGAGAAAGGGCGAGCGGGTAGAGCACGCCGGAGCGCGCCGTGTCGCTCGGGAACGCCGGCGCGATCACGGCGTCCAGGAGGAAGATGCTGTAGCCGAGACCGAGCGTCGAGCGGCCGAAGAGCTTCACGACGAGGTGACCGAGCCGCTGGCCGAGGCCGCACTTCACGATCGCCCGCGCCACGAGGAAGGCGACGACGATGAGCAGGATCGTCCCGTTCGCAAACCCCGCGTACGCCTTGGCGGGAGTCAGGACGCCGGAGAGAACGGCGATGCCGACGGCGAGGACGGACGCCGTCAGGATCGGAAAGGCGCCGACGATGACGGAGGCGATCGTCGCGGCAAAGATCGCAAAGAGATGCCAGGCCGGCGGAGTCAGTCCCTCGGGCACGGGCCAGAACCAGATCGCCGCGCCGAGCGCGAAGACGCCGAATCGCGCGAGCAGAGTCTTCGTGCCCGGGCTCACCGCGGCGCCTCGCCGGCGCTTCCGGCCCGCCGGGTGCGACCCTCGACGTTCACGGCCCGCCCGCTCACCTCGCCGTCTCCGGTGTCCAGGAAGTACTGCCAGGCGAAGCATGAAGCTTCCCTCGAGCCCGGCGAAGTCGCCCGGTGCCGCCCTTGATCGTCGCCGTGGCCAGGCGGCCGGTTCCGATCGGCTCGGCCTCGAGAGCGCAGAAGATCCGATCGCCGTGCTCATCGGTGAAGACGGCGCGGCCCGCCAGCAGCTTCCTGCCGTCGTCGAAGCCGATCACCTCGCCGAGCAGGCCGCGGCCGAGCCCTTCGCCGCTCGTCAACGTCAGGGGGCCCGTGAGGTGGACGATCGAGGCGGGACGCTCCCCTTCCGTCGGCAGGAGGGAACGCTGCCCCGAGAGCGTCCAGGTCGCCGTGAACGGCCGCCAGCCGTCGGCCGCCGGCTGCTCGCCCCGCGCAGGCAGAGACGAGGGCGCCGACGAGCGACGCCAGAAGCACCGCGCGAAGAGGCGCCCCGCGGCTCATGCCCGGGGCGGCTGTCCCGCCATCGCCGCCGGGTTGAAGACCTTCGCGATCTGGTCCTCCGTGAGGACCTTCTTCTCGCGGATCAGCTCGAGGATGCCCCGGCCCGTCTTCATCGCCTCGGCGGCGAGCTCCGTCGACTTGTCGTACCCGATGACCGGGTTCAAGGCCGTGACCGTGCCGATGCTGTATTCGACGTAGTGCTTGCAGACGTCCGGGTTGGCGCGTGATGCCGTCCACGCAGTGCACGCGCAGCGTGCGCGCCGCGTTGACGAACATCGTCTGCGCCTCGAAGATGCAGGCGGCGATGACCGGCTCGAAGACGTTCAGCTGGAGCTGGCCGGCCTCGGCGCCGAGCGAGACGGTCAGATCGCTGCCGATCACCCGGAAGCAGACCATGTTGACGACCTCGGGGATGACGGGGTTGACCTTCCCGGGCATGATCGAGGAGCCGGGCTGCTTGGCGGGCAGGTTGATCTCGTGCAGCCCGCAACGGGGTCCGGAGGAGAGCAGGCGCAGGTCGTTGCAGACCTTCGACAGCTTGATCGCGAGGCTCTTCATGCAGGAGGAGTAGAGGACGTAGGCCTGCGTGTCCTGGGTCGCCTCGATCAGGTCTTCGGCCAGGCGAATCGGAAGACCCGTGATCTTCGCCAGGTGCTGCGTGCACTTCTCGGCGTAGCCCGCGGGCGCGTTCAGGCCCGTGCCGATGGCCGTCGCCCCCATGTTGGTCTCGCACAGGACGTTCTGAATGCGCTCGAGAGCCAGGACCTCGCCCGAGAGCGTCGCGGCGAAGGCCTCGAACTCCTGGCCGAGCGTCATGGGAACGGCGTCCTGGAGCTGCGTGCGCCCCATCTTGAGGATCTTCGAGAATTCCTTGCCCTTCTTCCGGAAAGCCGCGATGAGCTGCTTCATCTCCTTGACGAGCTCGACGTTGCCGAGGGCCATCCCGATGTGGAGGGCCGAGGGATACGCGTCGTTGGTGGACTGGGAGCAGTTGACGTGGTCGTGCGAGTCGCAGTACTTGTACTCGCCCTTCTTGTGGCCCATCAGCTCCAGCGCCCGGTTGGCGATGACCTCGTTGGCGTTCATGTTGGTCGAGGTGCCCGCGCCGCCCTGGAAGACGTCGAGACGGAACTGGTCGTGCAGCTTCCCGTCCATCAGCTCCTGGCAGGCGCCCTCGATCCCCTTCAGGATCTCCTTGGAGAACTGCTTGCAGTCGAAGTTGGCCCGCGCCGCCGCGAGCTTGACCATGGCGAACGCCTTGATCAGGTTGGGATAGAGCCGCAGCTCGACTCCCGAGATGTGGAAGTTCTCCAGCGCCCGCGCCGTCTGAACGCCGTAGTAGGCGTCGGCGGGAACGGGAAGATCTCCGAGAAGGTCGTGCTCGATGCGAACGGACGACTTGGGCATGATGGTCTCCTTCTTCCTTTGGCGGCCCGCCGCTCGGGGACGCTTCACTTCTTTCCCCCGAGATCGAACGAGAACTTGTACTGAGCCGAGAACTGGATGCGGTAGTCGTCCACGCTGAAGCCGTCGGTGAAGTTCTGTCTGCGGCCCCACTGGAACTCGAGTCCGGTCATGACGTTCTTGACGGGGTACCAGAGAACGTTGGTGGACGCATACTGCCCGCTCTTGAAAGCGGTCGGCCAGCTGTCCGTCGCTGTTGTCGATGTCGAGCCGGGAATAGCCGATCGCCGTCGAGAGGCAGTCGCTCCAGTTGAAATCGTAGTAGGCGACCATTCCGAATATTGGCAGCGCCTTGCCGACAACCGGCTGAAACGGATTGCCCGGATTCTCCTGGATCCCGATGTCGACGGGAGCGTCGTTCATGTAGTTCTCGATCCCCTCGCCGTAGGTGGCCTCGAGCCTCAGGTGACCGGACTTCCCGACCTTGATGACTGAGCTCAAATTCAGTCCCCAGCCGATGGCGTGGTCCGAGAGGTCGAACTCATCCTGGAGGGTGTCGGTCCAGCCGATGTACCGCACGATGCCCGCAAGTTGGACGTGGCCCCACTTCTCCCCGTAGCGGAACTGCGCCGTGAAGTCCGGGTACGGAAAGTGTCCCTTGATGTTCTGCAGCTCGATCCGGTCCGTGTACTTGCCGCTGTCACCCGAGGCTCCCGGCCGCTCCAGGGCGAAGATCAGCCTCGTGTCGCCCTGGATCGGCGTCCAGCGCAACTGGACGTTGCGGAAGAAGACCATCCCGTTGGGTCCCCAGTACTCGACGGTGTTCGGGAACACGTCCCCGTCCATGAAGACGCTGTTCGTCTGGCCGACGAGGAAGGGGCCGAGCTCGCCCCAAGCCTGGCGCAAGCGGATCGTCGTTTGGCCGGCGTCGACGCCGACACCGAAGAAATCGAACTCGAACTCGGTCTTGACCTCGCCCCAGCCGGTCGGCAGCCACCCGCGCACGCCGAAGCGCGTCTGCCGCACGCTCGCCCAGAAGTTGCCATTGTCGCCGAACTCGTTCGGCAAAGGACGGCAGCTTCGTCGGGCGCAAGACGTCGAACCAGTCCGGGTTGACCTGCTTGATGTCGTAGATCATGTCCGTCATGACGAAGCCGTAGATCTGCATGCGCGGACCCTTCTTCATGGGGTCCGGAGGCGGCGCGCCTGCCTGTCCCTGCGGCTGCACCGCAACGGCGACGGGCGCGGCCGCACGCGGCCGCTTCAGCGCGAAAGCCACATTCGTGAACTCGGAGGCGTGGACGACCGCGCCGCTCGATAGCCCCGTCCCGAAACCGGAGGCCTCGGCCGTGACGTCGTAAGAGCCCGCTGGAAGGCCTTCGATGCGGAAAGCGCCCGACGCCTCCGTGACCGCCGACCGCCGGAATCCGGTCTCCAGGTTCCGGGCCGTCACGGTAGCGCCGGAGACGGGCGGCCCGACTTCCTCCAGCACGCTCCCCGCGATCGTGCCCGTGGGCCCCTGGCCGAGCGCGCCGGATGCCACCGCGAAAAGCAGTCCCGCTGCCATCGTAATTGTCGCGGCCGGGGCCGACCACTTCGTTGGATTCGTCGTTCTCATGTCTCCCCCCTCTCCGATATCGAACGCATTCTTGGACACGCCATTCGCTCGACGCCTGATTCAACTACATCACGGCCACCACGGGTGAGGGAGGATATGCTGGGGCGTCTTGATAGAGAAGGCTCCCAGGAGAAGGAGGACCGAATGCTTTCGCTCCGGACTCTTCGAGCCCGGCTCCGGGACGCCCGCGGGTCGGCTCTGGTCGCCATCCTGAGCGTTGGGCTCGCCGCTCCAGAAGGAACGGTCCTTTGGGCGCAGGAAGCGTCCAACGAAGGGGGCGCTACGCAGGAATCGGCCACGCAGTCCAATGAAGAGCTGGACTCACTGGTCGCGCCCGTCGCCCTGTATCCGGACCCCTTGCTCGCGCAGGTCCTCGTCGCCTCCACGTATCCCCTCGATGTTGTCGATGCGCAGCAGTGGCTCGATAAGAACAGCAGTCTGAAGGGGGAGGAGCTGTCGAAGGCCGCCGAGACGCAGGACTGGGACCCGAGCGTCCAGGCCCTCGTGCTGATCCCCGACGCGCTCAAGCGCCTGAGCGAGAACATCAAGTGGACGACGAGCCTCGGCGACGCGTTCCTGGCGCAGCAGAGCGAAGTCATGGACGCGGTCCAGCGCCTGCGCGCCAAGGCCAAGCAAGCCGGGAAGCTCGACTCCACCGAACAGCAGAAGGTGGAAACCACGACGGTCGAATCCAAGGAAATCATCGAGATCCAGCCTGCGAGCACCGAGGTGGTCTACGTCCCCACTTACAGCCCGAGTGTGATCTGGGGACCGATGTACTACCCCTACCCCCCGCTCTACTACCCGCCCTACGCCGGCGGGGCCTGGCTCGGATTCGGCGTCGGGATCGCGATCGGGATCGGCATCAGCGGAGGCTGGGGGTGGGGCTGCGGGTGGCACGGCGGCGGCAACAACACCATCAACATCAACAACAACAACAACTTCGTCAACAACAGCAACCGGCAGAACAACATCAACCGGAGCGGCAACAGCAACTGGCAGCACAACGCGCAGCAGCGCGGCGGCGCTCCTTACAAGGACAGGGCCACCGCGAGCAAGTACGGCGGCGGCGCCCGCGGCGACTCGGCGCAGGCCCGTCAGTCCCAGGCGCAATCGCGGCAATCCACAGGCAGTCGGACAGGCGGGAGCAGCTACGACCGCGGATCGAGCAGCAGCTCGCGGGTCGGCGGCCGCGACGTCTCCTCGAGCTCTCGCGGCTCGAGCGCCTTCGGCGGGTCCTACAGCGGAAGCGGCGCGCGGGCGTCGAGCTCGCGAGGCGCGTCGAGCATGGGTGGCATGCGCGGTGGTGGCGGAGGGCGTCGGCGCTAGCCGCGAGGAATGAACATGAAGAAACGAAAGAGCACGGACCCCCATCCTTCTCTCCAGACTCGTCGTCGCCGGCGCATTCGCATGGGCGTGCCTGGCCGGCTCACCCGCGCACGCGGCGGACCGCGCAGAGGACTTTCGACACGCCCCGTCAGGCCGCGGACGCCCTGATCGAGGCGGCGGAGCGCAACGACGTGCCGTCGCTCATCGCGATCTTCGGCCCCGATGGGAAGAACATCGTCTCTTCGGGCGACCCCGTGGCCGACAAGAACAACCTCGCGAAGTTCGCCGAAAAGGCGCGTCAGAAGACGGAGGTCTCCTTCGATGTCGCCGACCCGAAGCGGGCGGTCCTCCTCGTCGGAGATGACGCCTGGCCGCTGCCCGTGCCGATCGTCGAAAAGAACGGCAAGTGGCGGTTCAACTCGAAGGAAGGCCGGGAGGAAATCCTCGCCCGGCGCATCGGGGGCAACGAGCTCGACACGATTTCGCTGCTCCGGGGCTACGTCGAGGCGCAGAAGGAATACGCCGCGGACGAGCACGACGGAAGCGGAGTGCACCAGTACGCCCGGTCAGCGATCAGCACTCCGGGCAAGCACGACGGCCTCTCGTGGAGGAATGCGGACGGGACACCGGGAGGCCCGATTGGAGACGAGGTCGCCAAGGCGCTCGCCGCCGGCTACACGAAGAAGGCGGAACCGTACAACGGCTACTATCTCCGGACACTGTTCGCGCAGGGCCCCGCGGCGCGCCTGGGCGCCCGCGAGTACATCATCAACGGCCTGATGATCGGCGGCTTCGCCGCGATCGCCTGGCCCGCGACCTACGGGGTCACCGGGGTTCAGACCTTCATGGTGAACAGCGACGGCGTCGTGTACCAGAAGGACCTCGGCCCGGAGACGGCGAAGGTCGCGCCGGCGATCAAGGCGTTCAACCCGGACAAGGGATGGACCATCACGAAAGACGAAGAATAGGCTCGTTGTGAGGTCGGTGACGATGGCTGAGCCAGCCGCCCCGGCCGCGAAGGAAGGCCGTCGCCGGATCCTCGACCCGACGGAGCGCATCGGCGAGATCCTCTTCGGCCTCATCATGGTGCTCACCTTCACGGGGTCCCTCTCCGCCGCTTCGAGCGGAGCGCGAGGAGGTGCGCACGATGCTCATCGGAGCGCTCGGGTGCAACCTCGCCTGGGGAATCATCGACGGGCTCTTCTACCTGATGAACACGTTGAGCGCGAGGGGACGCGGGCTTCTGATCCTCAAGCGCGTCCGCGCCGCCGCGAGGCCGGAAGACGCCCAGAACCTGATCGCCAACCAGCTGCTGCCGGGGCTCGCGAGCAGCATGCGGCCCGAGGACTTCGAGCCCCTGCGGCGGCGCTTCGTCGGCCTTCCGGACCCGCCGGCCCGGGCGCCTCTCGAGCGCGACGACCTCCTCGGCGCCCTCGGGGTCTTCCTTCTCGTTTTCCTTTCGACGTTCCCGGTCGCCATTCCGTTCCTGTTCATGCGCGAACAACCGATGCTGGCCTTGCGAATCTCCAACGGCATCGCGATCGTCCTCCTCTTTCTCTCGGGCTACTCCGTGGCGAAGTACTCCGGATTCCAACCCTGGCGGACGGGCCTCGCCATGGTCGCCATCGGCGCCGTGCTCGTCGCCATCACGATCGCCCTCGGAGGATGAGGGCCCTTCGCCCGCTCGCGCTGGCAGCCCTCCTCGTCGCGCGAGCCGCCGCCGCCTCGGGGCAAGAAGGTACGGCACCCGAACCGACCGCCGAGGAGCCGGCTGGTTGGGAGTTCAACGCGAGCGTCTACGGCTACTTCCCGCCGGACGACCGCCACTACGCGCAGCCGACCGTCACCGCCGACCACGGCGCCCTGCACCTCGAAGGCCGCTACAACTACGAAGGCTTCAAGGCCGGTTCCGCCTGGGTCGGCTGGAACTTCGGCGTCGGTGAGAAGCTCCGGCTCGACGCGACGCTGATGGCCGGCGGGGTCTTCGGCGACACCCGCGGTGTGGCGCCGGGGTACGAGCTGACGGTGTCGTGGAAAGCGTTCGAGCTCTACAGCGAGGGCGAGTACGTCTTCGACGTCGAAGACTCCTCAAACGACTTCTTCTACAACTGGGCGCAGCTCGGCTACTCCCCCCTCGAGTGGCTGACCGTCGGCATCGCGTCGCAGCGTACGCGGGCCTACCAGACGGCGCTCGACATCCAGCGCGGCTTCTTCATCGGCTTTGCCTACAAGAACTGGAGCTTGAACACGTTCGTCTTCAATCCCGGATGGGACACGCCGACCGTCGTCGCCGCGCTCGCGGTGAGCTTTTAGCCCCTCCCGGCTGGAGCACTCGGCTCCCCTCCGAAACCCGGATATGCTCCTTCTTTGTGCACAAGAAGGAGACGCGCAACATGAAGTGGATCGAGGTTTCGACGGGCGATCGCAAATTCCGGCTCGTCGGGGCCGTGTTCGCAGCGATGATTCTGACGGCGTCCGCCAGCGCCCAGGCGCCGGGAGAGGCTCCCGGGGAAAAGGCGGCCGCGCCCGAGTCCGCCGAAGCGCTCGCCAAGAAGCTCTCCAACCCGATCGCCGACCTCGTCAGCCTCCCGCTCCAGTTCAACTGGCAGGAAGGCTACGGGGTCAACGACGACCTGCAGTTCGTAATGAACTTCCAGCCGGTCGTGCCCTTTCACATCTCGAAGGACTGGAACATGATCGGCCGGTTCATCGTCCCGTACATCTCCCAGCCGGAGATCCAGCCGGGTGTGGGGCCCGTGTCGGGCCTGGGCACGATCACGTTCTCGACGTTCTTCTCGCCGGCCGGCTCCACGGGATTCACCTGGGGCATCGGCCCGGTCTTCGGTCTGCCGATGACCTCCGATCCCCTCCTCGGAGGCGGGCAATGGCTCATGGGTCCGACCGCGGTCGCTCTGTATCAGACCGGGCCCTGGACGATGGGAGCGCTCGTCAACCAGCAGTTCTCCGTCGCCAATACGGGCAACCAGCCGCTGCCCTACTTCAGCCAGGCGTTCCTGCAGCCGTTCCTCGCCTACACGACGAAGTCGGCCGTCACGTTCACCCTGCAGTCCCAGTCGACGTACAACTGGGAGGGCGAGACGGACCAGAGGTGGACGGTGCCGGTGAACTTCCTCGTGAGCAAGCTCACCAAGCTCGGGCCCTTCCCGTTCAGCATTCAGGCGGGCGCCGGGTACTACGCGGTGCACCCCGACGTCGGACCGAAGTGGCGGTTCCAGATGCAGTTCGTCGTGCTGCTGCCGCAGCGATAGACGCGGCCGCCCGCGACCGCCCCAAATCCTAGGGACGCGGCGGCAGGACGCCCTTCAGGTCGGCGAGAAACTCGCCCATGATCTCGCCGAGGGCGCGGTTCCAGGCCGCGACGACGGCCGCGGCCGTCCGCTGCGACAGCGGAATCCGCCGCGAGTAGCCCTTCAAGAACCGCTCGCTGCGCGGCCGTCGCACCCGAGGCCGGGGTCAGGACGCGGAACTGCAGCGTAAAGGACGGCCACGGGCTCCGACGGGTTGCTGAAGTCTCCGGCGAGCTCCGTCAGGCCGGGCTCGATCTCGGCGTCCACCGCCATCCCGTCGCCGGGAGACACCACGTCGCGGATGAACTCGGCGTCCCGAAGATAGCCGCGGATCGCCGAGGTCACGATCCAGGCGGGCGAAGCCGCGAGGCTGGCGTAGGGGTCGCGCTCGATGCCGTGCTCGGCGGTCCGGTACACCAGGTTCGCGCCGGCGTAGGTCGGCGCCACCTCGGCGCGGCGCAGGGACACGACGCGCGTCGCCGTCGCGGCCGGAACCGCGCGGGCCGCCGGCGGATCGATCGTGAAGGTCTGCGGCGTGCGCGGAAGCTTCGACGCGCAGGCGCACGCCAGAAGCGACGCCGCGAGCGCGAGTCCCCGCGCCGCGCGCCCGCGGGAATCGACGGCAGGTCGAACCATCACTTCTTCTCCTTCTCGAGAACCGGCACGGGCGGCGGGGCCTTGCCGAAGAGGAACCCGGACGGGTAGCGCTTGAGCTGCTCGAGCGCCTCGTTCAGGCTCCGCGCCGCGTCCCGCGTCCCCGCCAGAGTGTCGTTCAGGGACCGGACGTCGATTCCGGACAGCTTGTCGATCAGCGTCGCGAGCCGGGCGTCGAGGTCGTTCAAGAGGCGCGCCGCGTCCTCGCCGACCGCCTCGAGCTTCATGCCGCGCAGATCCACCCGCGCGTCCTCGGCGAGCCCCTTGATCTCGGCGATCGCGCCCGAGGCGTCGGCGATCGCCCGGTTCGCGTTCTGCGAGATCCCCTTCACGTCGAGCTGGCCCAGGTTCCGCAGGGCGACCTCGGCCGTGTCGAGCGTGCGGTTGAGGCTCCTGCTGAACCCCCCGACGTCGAAGCGCTCGAGGTTCGCCAGCGTCCGGTCCACCGAGGCGAGCAGCCGGCCGAGCTGGCTCGGCGCCGATGGAACGTAGGCGTACTTCGGCTTCCAGGGCACCTGGAGGGGCGGGTACTTTGCCGCGTCCATGGTCTGGAGCGCCACGACGCTCGATCCCGTGATTCCCTCGCGTCTGCACGACGGCGCGCAGCCCTCGGGCCACGAATTTCTGCACCTCGGCGTCGAAGTCGCCCCGCAATTGTTCCGGAGCGATCCGCTGCTGGACGGAGCCCCGCACGACGACGCACGTCGGCTGCTCCGCCTCGTAGATGTTCCAGCTGAAGCCGATCTCCGTGACCTTGCCGACCGCAACGCCGCGCAGCTTGACGACCGATCCGACGGACAGCCCGTCGACGTCCCCGGTCACGTAGGTCTCGAACATGTACGTGGGCTGGAAGGCGCTTCGGATCCCGAAGACGAAGAGGCCCGCGAGCACGATCGCGACGCCCACGGTGACGAAGAGCCCGATCCGGAACTGGCTGGCCTTCTCGCTCATGAGCTCTGGCTCCCCTCTTTTCCCGCCGCGGCCGGCTGGGCCTGGCGGAGGAAGAACTGCCGCACGTACGGGTTGTCGGAATGGTCGCGCAGATCCGCGGGCTTTCCTTCCGCGATCATCGTCTTCGTCCGGGCGTCGAGCATGACGCAGCGGTCCGCGATCGCGTAGATGCTCTGGAGCTCGTGCGTGACCACCACGAACGTGATTCCCAGACCCTTCGAGAGCTCCTTGATCGTCTTGTCGAGCCCGGCCGACGTGATCGGATCGAGCCCCGCCGAAGGCTCGTCGAGAAGCAGGATCCCCGGATCGAGCGACATCGCCCGAGCGATGCCGGCCCGCTTCTGCATCCCCCCGGAGAGCGCCGACGGCTTCTGCGCGGCCGCCGGAAGCAGTCCCACCAGGTTCAGCTTCGCCGCCGCGACGAGGTCCTTCTCCGCCGCGCCAAGGTCCGTGAACTCGTCGAGTGGCAGGCGCACGTTTTCCAGGACCGTCATGGACCCGAAGAGCGCGCCGCTCTGGTACATGACGCCGAACTTCCGGAGGATCCGGACGCGGTCCTCGCCCTCCGCGGTCACGATGTCGTCGCCGCCGAAGAGGATCCGGCCCGTAACCGGCCGGTAGAGCCCGATCATGTTGTTCAGGAGCGAGCTCTTGCCGCAGCCCGAGCCGCCGAGAATGACGAAGACCTCACCCCGCCGCACCTCGAACGTGAGGTCTTTCTGGATGACCTTGTCGCCGTAGGCGATCGTGACGCCTTCGACGGAGATCTCGACCGGCACCGTGCTCATACGTGCAGCACGTAGGTCACGACGCTGTAGATGGCGTCCACGATGATGATCATGAGGATCCCGGCAACGACGGCGCGGGTCGTCGAGTCGCCGACCGCGTTGGGCCCCTCCTTCGTCTGCATCCCCCGAAGGCACCCGAGGCCCGCGATGATCGCGCCGAACACGAAGGACTTGGAAATCCCAACGAGCACGTCGTGGACGCCGACGGCGCCCGAGAGCTGTGTCCATATCTGGGAGAACGTGAATCCCATCGTGAACATGACGAGGATCCCCCCGAAAATGCCCGTCACCATGGAGTACGCGGCGAGCACGGGCATCAGGAGGGTTCCCGCCAGAACCCGCTGGATGACGAGGAAACGGATAGGATCGAGCCCCATCGTCTCGAGCGCGTCCAGCTCCTGGTTCACCTTCATGGTCCCGATCTCGGCGGCAAACGCCGAGCCGGAGCGGCCGGCGAAGATGATCGCCGTGAAAATGGGGGAAAACTCGCGGATCATGACGATGCCGATCCCGTTCGCGATGAAAATCTGCGCTCCGAACATCTCGAGCGTCTGCGCACCCTCGAAGGCGAGGACGAGGCCCATGAGCAGACTGATGAGCGACACGATCGGAAGAGCGTTGACGCCGGCTTTCTCGAAGACGACGGCGAGTTCGCCCCAGCGCATCGCGCGCGGCCGCCGAAGGACGGCGGCGAATCCCTGCACGATGGCGCCCATGAAGGCGAGCTGAGCCCGTGCGTCCGCGAACACGGAGACGGTCGCGGCTCCAACCTCGTCGAACACGCGCGGCGTGACGGGGACCTCCTGAAGGCCCGCGAGCGCTTCGCCCGTCGGAAACGCCGCGAGGAGCGCCTGAAACTCGGGACGCAGTCCCTTGACCGTCGCGCGCACGCCGGGAACGAGCTGCCCCTGCGCGAGCTCGAAGACCAGCGACATCCCCGACATGTCCCCGCGCTCGATGCCGCTCGCGTCCACCTCGAGCGCGGCCGGACGCGATCCCGCCAGGCGCCCCTCGACTTCCCGCCGCGCCGCTGCGGCCGTCGAAACGTCGAGCGCGCCGGCGAGGGTCAGAACGGTCGCGCCTCCGGCCTGGCTCAGACCGACCTTGACCGGCGCATTGGGAGACGGGGCCCCGGACATGGCTTCAGCGTCCGTCCCGCGAACGGATCCGCTGCCGGCCGAGACCTCTACCGATCGGCGGCGCGGCGAGCGAGCGCCGTCGGAGGGACGCCGGGATGGCTCGGAGCATTTTTGAAATCCTATACCGCGAGGCGATCCTCGAATTTCCGAACCCCTCTCCTGCGAAATCCTTCTCCTGAGCGAATTGGCTGTTTCGCGACGCTTGTACGCCCAGTTCGTGATGCCTCCGTCCTTTTGATGCAAACGCATCAGGCGGCCGACGCGCGGACGGTTTGAGATGGAAGGGAACGACCGGATTCGCCAGGTTTTTTTGGGACGAAGGGGGAAAGAATGAGAGGTTTCTATCGCAACGCGGCGACGGTGGCCGTCGCCATTGGCCTCGTCTTCAGTGCCAGGGGCGAGGGGCAAGCCAAGAAGGCCCCGAGCGACGCGGCGATCGTCGCGGCCATGGAGAAGGCGATGACCCCGGGAGAGGCGCAGAAGAAGCTGGACTTCCTGGTGGGCACGTTCGACGTGAAGATCCGAACGTGGGTCGATCCCTCCAAGCCCCCGTATCGAGTCCACGGCGACGTCGGTCGCCACCTGGGTGCTCGGCAACCGCTACGTCCAGCAGATGCTGGCGGGAACCATCGTGGGCGAGCCCTGGAGCGGCATCGGCTATGCGGGGTTCGACAACGTCGCGAAGAAGTACGTGGCGACCTACATGGACACGGGCAGCACGGGCATGGAGTGGTACACGGGAACGATGGATGCGGACGGCAAGCTCGCGAAATTGACCGCAACGATCGCCGACGAGGTCACCGGCAAGCCCACGAACCCTCGAGATGAGGCTCCGCATCGCGGCCAACGGCGATCACGTCACGGAGCTGTGGGAGGCGGACTCCGGCGGCAAGATGGCCAAGGTCATGGAGCTCCAGTACACGCGCAAGAAGTCGTGAAGCCGCGAACAAGGAGGATTGTCATGATGCGAAACCCGTTTCGAAAGTCTTTCCTGGTGAGGGTCCTGCTGGGCGTCCTCGTCGTGCTCGCGTACGCGGCTCCGAGCTCGGCCGTTCTCGGCGTCCGGCGGAGGACGGCGGTCGTGGCCGCGAGCGCGGGAGCGCGCGCACAGCGGCGCCGCGGCGGCCCAGCAGTCGGCGGCGGCCCAGCAGTCGGCGGCGGCCGCAGACCGGCGGCGGCGCAGTCCGCGGCGGCCGCGGCGCAGGCTTCCGCGGCGTCCGCCGCGGCGGCCAGCAGGCTGCGGCGCAGAAGTCGGCGCGCTCCGCGCAAAAGACGCCGCAGCAGAAGCTCGAGGAGCTTCAGTCGCTCTACAAGCAGGGGCTGATCAGCGAAAGCGACTACAACGCCGCGAAGGCGAAGATTCTCGCCGAGATCTCACAGTGAAGCGATCTGGCGTCATCCGACGGACGGCGCCAGCGCTGACCTTCCTGGCGCTCTGTGCACTCGCGTGCGCGCGTGATCCCAGCCCGGGCACGCCTGCGGCAGCAGCGGAAGGAGACCGTCTCATGCACCAGATGAGCGAAACGCTCGCGAGGGCTTCGGCTTTCCGGTTCACGACGACCGAGAGCCTCGAGCCGATCGCCAACACGGGAGGGCGCCTCCTGCACTTTTCACGGGCGGTGACGGTCCGCCGCCCCAGCGCGATGGCCTTCAAAGTGGACGGCTCGGGCGACACGCCGGCCGACGTTTCAGCCTACTACGACGGCAAGACCGTATCGCTTCGCGAGAACCGACACGGGGTCTGGACGCAGACGGCGGTGCCCGGGACTCTCGACGAGATGCTGGATGACGTCGCCCGGCGGTACTCGCTGCCGGTGCCCATCGCCGACGTCGTCTACAGCAATCCCTACGAAGCCTTCATCGGCCGGACCTCGAAAGGCGGGTTCGTCGGACGCGAAGCGATCAACGGCGTCGAGTGTGCGCACATGAAGTACTCCGACGCCTTCGTGGACGTCGGAGTCTGGATTGCCGCGGCGGGTCAGCCCCTGCCCTGGCGCGTGGAGCTCGGCTATAAGCAGGTGCCTGGAGCGCCGAAGGCCCGGATCGACTTCAAGAGCTGGGATCTCGCGCCCGAGATCGGCGAAGGCACTTTCAATTTCCTGCCGGGCGACGACACCAAGCGCCTCGCCTTCGAGCAGTTCGTGGGCGTGTTGTTGTCCGGCGGCGACCCGGCCGGCGCTGCGGCGTCGGCTCCATCGCCGCCTAGCGCTTCGGTACCGCGATAACACGAGAATCGGTCGGAGGAGATCTGATGAGCCCGAAAAGACGTTCGATGGCATCGGCCTGGATTGTGGCACTCGCGGCGACAGGGGGCCTCCTCTGGGCGCCCTCCGCGGTCGAGGCGCAGCGCGACCGCGGAATCAACCAGCCCGGCGCCGCCGGCAACCGGCCCGCCGCAACCGCGACCGGCTACGGCGGATCGGCCCGGCAGGTTCGCGCAGTCGGAGATCCGGGCTTCAATCAGCCGGGGGCCGCCGGCAATGTTGGCCGAGATCCCGGCGTGAACCAACCCGGAGCCGCGGGCAATCGGCGGCGTTGATCAGTGGCTTCGCGGCGCGACGATGGCCATTTCGAGACGGCCTGCCGACCGATGATTTCGACGACCTCCCGCTCGTGAAATTGAGGCAAGGAGGCTTTCGCACGCCGCCCAGGGGATCCCGCTTCGCGCTGTTCTTGCTCAGTCTCGCAGCCGCTCTCCCGGCCTTGTCGCAGCAGGCCGCTCCGCCAGACTCGCCGGCGGCGACGACCTCGATCGACGGCAAGCAGATCGAGTAGGCCTCGAGCCGGGGTGTCGCCCGCGACGCCCCGGCCGTGTCCTCATTTGCCCGGCCTGGCTTCGTTTCTCGGGGGTACCGAACCAGTCCTTCGACCCCGCCATCCAGTTGTGACGACCGCGAACGGTGGTATCTCTTTCTCGAAGAGACGCGTGACGACCAGAAAGCCCCGTCCGTCAGCGAACCATCTCGTAGGGGCCGAGGCGGGCGCCTGCGGTCAAAGTCATTTGTGGATCTGGCGGATCCTACCGCCTGCCGCCCCCGGAGCCGCTACCGGAGGTAGATGCTGAACACCAGACCGACGCCTCGGACGTCAGAACTCGACCCGCTCCCATAGTCGCGCTGGACGTACACCTCGGGCACAAACCTCTCCCACAGGTGAAATTCCAGCCCTGCCGTCGCGCGGGTCTTCAGCCAATCTCCCTCGTCGAAATCGTAGAAGAACTCTCCATAAACGTAGGGAGTCAGCGCCAGCTTGCCGAGAGCGACGTTGCGTTCGAGCCGGATGCGGTTTCGATAGCGCGGATCGAAGTCGCCACCCGTGAAATTCAGGTCGAAGCGGCTCCGGTCGCTGATGAGGAACTCCCAGGGAAGGTCCACACGGGCGGTCGCCTCGGCGCTGAATGTATTCGTGCCCGGCTGGCCGCCGTCTCCCCGCGTATAGCTGTACCCGGCCCGGAGCAGTAGCCGATGCCTGCGGGCGGTGTTGGACGGCCCCGCCAGCTTGAGCCTCGCGATCGGAGACGCGAAGTAGTCGAAATAGATTCCCGCGCTCCCGTCCTGGTCCGAGTCCTCGGTCCCTTCCCGCGTGTTGCTCAAGGGAACGTAGATCCGCATCCTGTCGTTGATCCGAACGAACGTGTCGATCTCGGGCCAGAATTCCGTCGCGATGTCCTGCGCCGGGGCGGACGCGGCGAGAGCCAGAGTGGAAACCAGGGCGCACGCCGCGGCGCCCCACGGGCATCTCATGACTCTCACGGATTGTCAGGCAGTCAGCGGCATCGTCCGGCTCGCGCAGATTGTACCGTCGGCGCGACGCCGGCCGGAACGTTCTCGACGACGGCAGACGGCGTCGCAGGTGGGCGGGATGGCCCGCGATGTCAGCGGCCTGCTGCACAACATCAGCGAGACGGCTCCGGCGATCGGCCGGCTCTCACAGCAGACCGGCGAGGACTTGAAGCGCGTCGTGGATCACGCCTTCTGGCGCGGCTCATCCTGATTCTCGTCATCCTGATCGGCTCGGTCCCGACGCGGCTCGCTTACGGCGCTCGCGAAGAAATTCCTCGGCGAACCCGGAGCGAGCACGACGGGCGCCTGACGCCGGTCGCACTGATAGGATCCAGCCGGCGACTCCGTTCGCAGCAACGACCAGGAGCAAACGATGAAGGCCATCGCCCTGCGCGGCTCTCTTGTGGCAGTCCTGCTGGTGCCCGCGCCGGCCGCGCCCGCGCAAGACGCCGCGAACCAGAACCTGCGTGCCGGCATCGCGCAGCGCGTGACCCAGGCCCGCCAGGCCAACGCCGTGGCCATGCAGCAGTACACCTGGGACCAGCGCACCGAGGTCCTCGACGACGGCACCGTCAAGGACACGCGCGTCGAGATGGTCAACTGGGTCAACGGCCAGTATCAGAAGAGCCTGGTGAGCGACCAGGGGCCTTCCCTGCCGCGCTTCGGCCTGCGCAACCGCGTCGCGGAGGCGAAGCAGCAGGAGATGAAGGAATACGTCTTCGGGGGTCAAGGCGGTCCTGCAGCAATACACGCTTGACACAAGCCCGCAGCTGCTCGCCTTCTACGACAAGGCTCAGGTGAGCGGACCCGACGCGAGCGGACTGATCGCGCTGCAGCGGCGGCAGCGTCGTCTCGCCCGGAGACTCGCTGACCCTCTGGATCAACGCCGCGTCGCACAAGCCAAGCCGGGTCCTCGTCGCGACGACCTACCAGGGTAATCCGATCACCTTGAACGCCACCTTCGCACACTTTCGGCGGGGCTGAACTACATGAACTACGCCGACGTCCAGATCCCGGCGAAGCAGCTCGAAATCCAGGTCTCGAACTTCAACTACAACCGCAACAACTGACGCAGGGTCGTCGTGACGAGAGTCACGAGAGAGGAGAAGAGAGGATGTTCAAGCGTTCTTACGTTCTCGTCCTGATGACCGGACTGCTGCTCGTCGCCGTGTCCCGGGAGGCCCAGGCGCCCGCCTCCAAGTACCCCATGATGGACATGGTCGCCCAGAAAATCATCGACAAATACAACGGCTCCACCTGCGTTCAGCTCGCCGAGATGAAGAGCGAGAAGCCGGCGGGCCAGAAGGCGGAGATGGAGCAGCGGGTCATTCAGATGATGAAGAGCGACCCGCAGATGCGCAAGGCCTTCATCGACAAGGTCGCGGCGCCGATCGCCAACAAGATGTTCGAGTGCGGAATGATCCCGTAGCTCGGGAGGCACGATGCGGCAAATGAATCCTGTTTCGAAGGCGCTCCTGTTGGCGGCCTGTCTGAACCTCGGCGGGCCTGCCCTGGCTCCGGCCCAGGCGCCCGCGCCTCCCCCGGCGAAAAAGAAGGCGGCTCCCAGAGTGGATTCCCGCATCCTGCCGAAGCCCGACGCGAAGGCGATCGAGATCCTGAAGGCCTCGTGCGCGAAGCTGGCGGCCGCGGGGTCGATGTCCTTCACGGCCCTCGGGGCCTACGAGGTGCCGAGCCTCTGGGGCCCGCCGCTGATCTACGGACGGGTCTACGAGGTCGTCCTGCAGCGGCCCGGCAGGCTCGCCGTGCTGACGGTCGGCGACGGTCCGCGCACGGAGTTCTACGACGATGGAAAGGTCATGATGAGCTTTCATCCGGCCGAAACCTCGTCGCCGTCGCCGAGGCCCCGCCGACGATCGACGCGGCCCTCGAGAAGCTCTACGGGATCGCGGGCACCTACTTCCCCTTCACCGACGTGATCGTCACCGACCCGTGGAAGGACATGTCCACGGGCCTCTCCGGCGCGTTCACCGTCGGCGAGTCGATCCTCGTCGGCGGCACGACGACCGACGTCGTCGCCTACGAGACCAACGGGGTCTTCATCCAGATGTGGATCGGCAAAGAGGACAAGCTGCCCCGGATGGCCCGTGCGATGTATCACGACGATCCTCTGCAGCTGCGTCAGTCCGTTCAGTTCTCGAACTGGCAGTTGAATCCTCCGGTCGCCGACGAGAAGTTCACGACCGCGAAGGCAGCCGCCGCCGACAAGATTCCGTTCAATCACCCGAAGATGAAATCCGCGCTTCCCGCCGCCGTCAAACCCGTCGGCGCTGCCAAGAATCCTGCGGCCAAGCCAAAGCCCACGCCCAAGCCCCAGTGAGGAGGACCCCATGAGAAAGAGCATCGAAGTCGGCGTTGCATCATTCCTGATGGCCTGGCTGACGTGCGCGCCTGCCGCGGCATGGTCGCACGCCAACGCCTACGGCGGCCACTCGTCGGGAACGGCCGGCGAGGGCGGCACGCACACCAACGAGTACGGCGGCTCGACCTCCCACGCGTACGGCGAGGGCACCGAACACACCAACGCCTACGGCGGCTCGACCGAGCACAGCTACTACGGCGGCACGTCCCATCAGAACGTCTACGGCGGCTCGACGACCGGCGCGTACGGGGCCGGCGCGTACCACACGACCGACTACGGCGCGACGACCTACCATCCGCCCGACACCTACTACGGCGGCGCCTACTATCACCCGCCGGCGGCGTACTATCCCTATCCGTACCACTACCCTTACCCGACCTCGAGCTGCGGCGGCTGCGGCTTCGCCGTCGCCGGCGCGGCGATGGCCGGAGCGGCGATCGGGGCTTCCGCTGCGTCTTCGAGCGCGCAGGCCTCCTCGACGGCCGCCTACCAGTCCGGGTACGCGGCCGGATCGGCCACCACGGCGGCCGCGACCACCAATGCGTACACGGCGGGTGTCGCGACGGGAGCGGCCATCGCCAGCCAGCCCAAGGGCACGGTCGTCTACACGCTGCCGGCCGGGGCCGTGCACACGTCGATCAGCGGAACGACGTACTACGTTTCCAACGGCGTCTGGTACCTGCCAAGCTCCGGCGCCAACGGGATCGTCTACGCCGTAGTGCCCGCTCCCTGAGGGGGCGCCGCCAGCCGCTCGAACGCGAAGGAGAGCTGCGGCGCAAGCGTCCTCCTCTCGCCCGGGTCGAGGAGTCCTGTTGACGGGGGCAGGCGGCGCTCGCTGTGGAGCCCAGGTCGGGATCATCGCTGGCCTGACCTCCGGACGAGCCAAGTTGACACGCAATCGCGTCGGATGATCTGATCTGCTCGAGCTTCGCAGGCCTCAAAAACGACAGGAGGAGATCCCGATGCGCCGTCAGTAACTTCGGTCTGGACGATCGGCCTCGCCGTCACGGCTTTCCTCGTGTCCGCCGGGGCGTCCGCGCAGTCCAATCCCGACAAGAACGCCTACTTCGGCGAGACGCACGTCCACACGAGCTGGTCGCTCGACGCGTTCGCGATCGGGAACACCCTGACCACTCCGGGCGACGCGTACAAGTACTTCAAGGGCGAGCCGATCAAGCACCCGCTCGGTTACGAGGTCAAGATCGACACGCCGCTCGACTGGGCGGGCGTCACGGACCACTCCGAGTACGCCGGCGTCGTCCAGCTGGCCAACGATCCCAAGTCTCCGGTCAGCAAGATCCCGCAGGCGCAGCCCCTCATCCTGAAGGCGAAGACGAAAGAAGAGATGGAGCGGGTCGCGCTGTACGCCATACAAACGCTCGTTCCCGGGCCGCCGGTCAAGGCCCTGATGTCCCCGGAGATCGCCGGCGCCGTCTGGAAGAAGAACATCGAGCTCGCCAACCAGGCGAACCAGCCCGGGAAGTTCACGGCCTTCTGCTCCTACGAGTGGACCTCGATGCCGAACAGCATGAACCTCCACCGAAACGTCTTCTTCAAGGAGTGCTCGCGCGTCCCGGTGACGCCCTTCAGCGCGCTCGACTCCTTCCATCCGGTGGATCTCTGGAACTGGATGGACGGCCAGCGCAAGGCGGGCAACGAGCTGCTCGCCATCTCGCACAACGCCAATCTCTCGGACGGCCGCATGTATCCCACCGACGTCGACACGGAGGGCCGTCCGATCGACGCCGCCTATGCCGCCTCGCGCACGCGCAATGAGCCGCTGATCGAGATCAAGCAGCTCAAGGGCACGTCGGAGACGCACCCGATCCTCTCGCCCAGCGACGAGTACGCCGGCTTCGAGATCATGTCCGTGCTGCTCGGCAACCCGCCGGGCCGCGTGCCGCACATCGTCGGCAGCTACGCCCGGCAGGCGCTCAAGGACGGCCTCGCCATGGAGGACACCAAGGGCTACAACCCGTACAAGTTCGGGTTCGGCGCCGCGGCGGACTCCCACAACACCGCCGTGCCGTACCGCGAGGACAACTTCTTCGGCGGGCACTCCTTCACCGACGGCACGATCGAGGTCCGCATGGCCGGCAATCTCGTCGGCGGGTTCTTCGACGCGCGGACGGAAAGCACCGCCGGGCTGACGGGAGTCTGGGCCGAGGAGAACACGCGCGCCGCGATCTTCGAGGGCATCAGGCGCAAGGAGACCTTCGCGGTCTCCGGCCCGCACATCAAGGTCCGCCTCTTCGGCGGGTGGGAATACACCGCGGCCATGCTGGCCGACAAGGACTGGGTGAAGACGGGCTACGCCAGGGGCGTTCCGATGGGCGGCGACCTGCCGCCGGGGCATGGCAAGGCCCCGACGTTCCTGGTCTGGGCGGTGAAGGATCCGACCTCCGGAAACCTCGACCGCATCCAGATCGTCAAGGGCTGGGCGAAGAGCGGCCAGAGCTTCGAGAAGGTCTTCGACGTCGCCTGGTCCGGCGACCGCAAGGCGGACAAGTGGACCGGCGCCGTGCCGTCGGTGGGGAACACCGTGGACGTCGAGAACGCCACGTACACGAACACGATCGGCGCGGTAGAGCTGAAGACCATGTGGACCGACCCGGAGTTCGACCCGAGCCTCCATGCCTTCTACTACGCCCGCGTCCTCGAGATCCCGACCCCGCGATGGACGACGATCCAGGCCAAGAAGCTCGGAATGGCGCCGCCCGACGTCGTCTCCGCGACGCTCCAGGAGCGCGCCTGGGGCTCGCCGATCTGGTACACGCCGAGCGCCGAGGCCCGCAAGACCGCTCGCCAGGGCGTCACCGTCGCCGACCTGGCGAGTAAAGGCGCCGTGGCGCTTGAACGACGATCAGCTCAAGGCCCTGATCCCGCAGAAGTCCGTCTGGCTTCAAAACAACGTCACCGGCGACAAGTACATGGTCGTCTACAGCGCCCTCGGCAAGGGTGGCGACGCGAAAAACCTCACACCCTCTGACGCCGACTACGTCGCCCAGCAATACCCGGCGAACCAGGGCCAGTTCCAGGTCCGTTACGTCGGGAAGAAAGTCACGCAAAGCCTCGGCGAATCGATCAGAGCCAGCTACCTGGGAACGTCTCGGACGTACACGATCTCCCACGGCAAGATCGTCTCCGACCTCGTCGGGACGCCGATCGAGATCAGCGTCTACAAGGTCGGCGACAAATACATCGCCGCGCGCTCGAATGAATTCGGCTACGCCAACTACGAGATCATTCCGGCTGTGGCGGAGCTAAGCCCTATCCGCTGAACCTTGCGGGACCCGTCGCCTCGGAGAATGGCCGGGGCGAGCCCTCGCCCCGAGGGCGCCGAGTCGGCGCCCGGCGCGTCTTATGATGTGCGCCGCATGAAACGCCTGCTCCGCGAGCCGCTTCTCCACTTTCTCCTGCTCGGAGCGGCGCTCTTTGCGGTCTCGCGCGTCGTCAACCCCTCTACGGGCGCGACCGCGCCGTCGCGCCAGATCGTCCTGACGCTCGACGACCTGCGCCAGCTCCAGATCGGGTTCGCCGCGCAGTGGCAGCGCCCGCCGACCCAGCAGGAAATGATGGGACTGCTCGAGAACAGGATCCGCGAGGAGATCCTCTACCGCGAGGCGCTCGCCATGGGTCTGGACAAGGACGACACGATCGTGAAGCGCCGGATGGCGCAGAAGATGGAGTTCCTGGCCGAGGACGTCGCTGCGGCGCGCGAGCCCACTTCGGCCGAGCTCCAGGCGTGGTTTGCGAAGAACTCCCAGATGTTCGCACAGCCGGCGCGGATGACCTTCCGACACCTCTACTTCTCGCCGGACAAGCGCGGCCCGAACGCGCGCCGGGACGCCGAGGCGGCGCTTCCGAAGCTCGCGGGCAAGCCCGAGGATTGGGCCGGCACGGCGGGCCTCGGCGATCCCTTCATGTTCCAGGACTACCTCGCCGACCGCACGCCCGAGCAGATCGCGAAGGACTTCGGTCCCGTCTTCGCGAAGGCCCTGTTCGAGCAGAAGCCGGGCGCCTGGCGGGGACCGATCGACTCCGGCTACGGATCGCACCTCGTGTACGTGGAGTCCCTGACGCCCGCGCGCGTTTCCGCGTTCGAAGAGGTGGAACCCGACGTCAAGACGGCCTGGCTCGGGGCGCAGAAGGCCGAAGCCTGGGACAAGGCCTACAAGGCGATGCGGGCGAAGTACGAGCTCCTCCTTCCGGCGCCGGCGTCGGACCGGCCGTCGAATCCCGCCGTCCCAACGAAGGGGGCTTCATGAGCACGGTCTACCACGAGCCTCGTCATCTTCGGCTGCGTCTTCGGGGGCGCGGTCCTCGGGATGGTCCTGCGCGGTCTTCTGCCCGAACACCACCGCACCCCGGAGTCCAAGGATCTGGTGCGGCTGGGCGTCGGGCTGATCGCGACGATGTCCGCCCTCGTCCTGGGTCTGCTCGTCTCGTCGGCCAAGAGCGCCTACGACACGCAGAGGAGCGAGTTGACGGAAATGGCCGCCAGGGTCGCCTTCCTCGACCGCCTGCTGGAACACTACGGCCCGGAGACGAAGGACGTGCGCGTGATGCTCCGCGGCGCCGTCGTACACGCGATTGACTCGTTCTGGTCGAAGGATTCGTCCGTTGCCCGCGAAACGGAGCCGGTCCTTGCGGCGGGTATCTTCGACGGCATTCAAGGGCTCGCGCCGAAAGACGAGAACCAGCGCACGATCCAGTCCCAGGCCGCGAGCCTGACGATCGCACTCGGCCAGACACGCCTCCTGATGACCGAACAGCGACACAGTTCGGTCTCCAATGCCCTCCTGATCGTCGTCGTCTTCTGGCTGACGATCATCTTCATGAGTTTCGGGCTCTTCGCTCCTCCCCACACGACCGCCGCCGTGACCCTTCTCATCTGCGCGCTGTCGGTTTCCGGCGCGCTCTTCCTCATCCTCGAGATGGACCGCCCCTACGAAGGGATCCTCCGGCTCTCCGACGCCCCGCTGCGCGATGCGCTGGAGCGCATGAGCCGGTGAAGGCCCGTTTCTCGCCTCGGCGCCCTCGCGCTGGCGCTCGCTTGCTGACCGGGCGGACCGCGCTCGCCCACGAGGCGCGGCCCGCCTACCTCGAGATCCGGGAGACGGCGCCGGGCCGCTACGACCTCCTCTGGCGCACACCGGTTCTGGCCGGCATGCGGCTGCCGATCGCGCTCCAGCTTCCCGAGGGCGTGCGCGACCTGCGGCCGCCGACCGTCGACCAGCTGACGGACTCGCTCGTCGAACGCCGTCAGATCGATGCAGGCGCCGGCGCGGCCTGGCGGGCAAGCGCATCGAGTTCCCGGGCCTCCAGGCGACGATCACCGACGTTCTGGTGCGGGTCCAGTTGCGCGACGGCCGCCAGTGGACGACGATCGTCCGGCCGTCGCAGCCGTGGATCGAAATCGCCGCCGCGCAGGGGCCCATGGCGGTGCTGGGCGCCTACGTCGTCCACGGGATCCGCCACATCGCGTTCGGCGCGGACCACCTGCTCTTCGTCCTCGGCCTCCTCCTGATCGTCAAGGACCGCTGGATGCTCGTGAAGACGGTGACGGCCTTCACCGTCGCGCACAGCATCACGCTGGCGATCGCGACCTTCGGGCTACGCCAACGCCCCCGTCCTGCCGCTGAACGTCGCGATCGCGCTCTCGATCTTCTTCCTCGGACCCGAGATCGTCCGGTGCTGGCGCGGGCAGACGAGCTTCACCATCGAACATCCCTGGGTCGTCGCGTTCCTCTTCGGCCTGATCCACGGGTTCGGCTTCGCCGGCGCGCTGACGAGCGCCGGGCTGCCCCGGCAGGACCTGCCGCTCGCCCTCCTCGGTTTCAACATCGGAGTCGAGATCGGCCAGGTCGGATTCGTGGTGATCGTCGTGCTTCTGGAAGCCTCGTTTCGACGCCTCGAGATTCGATGGCCCCGCTGGGCGGCGGCGCTGCCGGGCTACGCCGTGGGCACGCTCGGCGCCTTCTGGACGATCCAGAGAACGGCCATCATGTTCGGATGGATCTCGTGAACGGGACCTCCCGACCATCCGCCTTGGGCCGCGCGGCCCTCGTGTCGCTGGCCGCCTGGCTGACGTGTCCGGCCGGGGCCTTTGCGCACACGCGGGGCGGCGAGGCGGCCGGTTTCTTCAGCGGCCTGTCGCACCCCGTTTCGGGGCTGGACCACGTGCTCGCGATGATCGCCGTCGGGCTGTGGGGCGCGCAGCTCGGCCCTCCCGCCCTCTGGCTGCTGCCGGTCACGTTCCCCATGGTGATGGCGTCTGGGCGGAACGCTCGGCCTCATCGGGGTGCACCTGCCCGGCGTCGAAATCGGAATCGCGCTCTCGGCGATCGGACTCGGCGCCGCCGTGCTCTTCCAGGCGCGGCCGAAGCTCGGGATCGCCGCCGCGCTCGTCGGGTTCTTTGCGATCTTCCACGGGCATGCCCACGGCACGGAGCTTCCCCCCGGCGCCAACGGCGTGCTCTACAGCATCGGCTTCGTGATCGCCACCGGCCTCCTCCACGCCACGGGCATCGGGATCGGCCTGATCCATCGCTGGCCGGCCGGGCGCACGATTCTCAGGCTGGCGGGAGCCCTCGTCGCGCTGGCCGGACTGGCCTTCCTCTGGCGCGCGGTCGCCGGATGAGGTCCGCCCGGGCCCTGCCGCTGGCGCTGGCCGGTGCGCTGCTCTTCGGATGGGCGGCCCCGGCCAGCGCCCACATCATGAACACGGGCCTCGGCCCCTTCTACGACGGGCTGGCGCACCTCTTCTTAACGCCCGAGGATCTGCTCCCGGTCCTCGCGCTGGCGCTGCTGGCCGGCCTGCGCGGGCCGAGCTACGGCCGGACCGTTCTCTTCATCCTGCCGGCCGCGTGGCTGCTGGGAGTCCTGGCGGGCCGCATGGCCGGGCCGCGTTTCCCGACGCGCGGTGGTGCCCGCGATCCTGACTCTGATCCTCGGCGTGCTCACCGCCCCGACCGGCAGCTTTCGCCCTCCACGGTCATCGCGCTGGCGATCCTGCTCGGACTGCTCCACGGCGGTCTCGGAGGGATGGAGCTCGCCAGGGCCCGGGCGGGCGCGTTCGGCAACGCCGTCGGCGTCGCGACGGCGATCTTCGTGGTCGTCGCCCTCCTCGCCGCGCTCGTGTCGTCGCTGCGCGCTCCCTGGGCCCGCATCGCCGTGCGCGTCGCGGGAAGCTGGATCGCGGCCGCCGGCCTCTTCATGATCGGATGGGCGATTCGGAGGGCTTGAAAGCCGTCGCCGGCGCTCGGAACCAGCCGGACATCTCGACGAGCGGCTCCGCCGTATACTCGTGACGTGATCGATCCGTCGCTTCCGGGGGCGGGCCTGGTTGCCCGCGGCTTCGAAGACCTTGCGCGCGGCGTCGAATCGCCCGAGGCCCTCCTCGTCTCGATCGGGGCGCCGCGATTGCGCCGGATCGGGCTCGCCGTGCCGCCCTCGTTTCCCTTTCCCGAGAGGCGCCTGTACGAACTCCTCGCGCGTTCGGATTCCGACTCGGCCCACTCCCGCTACAACGCGCTCGTTCGGAGACTCGTGAGCTTCGAGCGGGCCGCCGAATGCGCGAGCCCGTAAGTGCCGAGCGCATCCGCGAGTTCGCGCGGGCGCTCGCCAGCCATGCGCGTGGCGAGGTTCGAATCTATCTGACCGGGGGCGCCACAGCGGTCCTCCGGGGCTGGCGGCCAACGACCGTCGATATCGACCTGAAGATCGTCCCCGACAGCGACCCGCTTCTGCGCGCGCTGCCCGAGTTGAAGGAGCGATTCCGGTTGAACATCGAGCTGGCGTCGCCCGACGACTTCATTCCGGAGCTACCCGGTTGGCAGGACCGAAGCCCCTTCATCGCACGCGAGGGAACGGTCTCGTTTTTCCACTACGACCCTTATGCTCAGGCGCTGGCCAAGATCGAGAGGGGTCACGAGCAGGACCTCCGGGACGTCGACCGAGCGATCGCGGAGCGTTTGATCGAGCGAACGCGTCTCCTCGAGCTCTTCGAGGCCATCGAGCCCCAGCTCTACCGATTTCCGGCAATCGACCCGAAGGCCTTCCGGCGCGCCGTCGAAGCCGTCGGCCGCCCGGTCTAGGAACGATGGAAAGCTGACAGCGGCGAGGTCTCTGAATTCCTCAGGGGTTCGTGACCTGGTACATGAGCGCGCCCCCCGAGTAGAACGGCAGATAGAACACGCCGGCGCAGTTCATGTACGAGATCCCGTTCACGGAGAGGCTCGAACAGCCGGGCGGCAGCGCCGCCACGACGGTCCCGACGGCCGGGGCATAGGCGACCGGCGCCGCATAGTAGACCGGCCTGGGCCGCCGACGCGACCGCGGCTCCGACCATCGCTCCGGCAACGGCGGCGCCGGCCACGGCCGCGCCGGAATACCCCGGGTGATAGCAGCAGGGCGGGTGGTAGCCGACGGCGACGCCTCCACGGTAACCGCCGGCGGCGACCCACGCCCGGCCCGGCGCCGGCAGGGTCACGAGCAAAGCGGTGGCGATGAGTGTCGCGAGGGCCCTCTTCTTCATTGGATGCTCCTTCCGGATCACTTTGCGCCCGTCTTCCAGTCGACCTTCACGGCTCCCGCGGGCGGCGCGAAAACGAACTCCCCGGCCGGGATCGCCGGGGACAGGTTCCACTCCGAAAGCGCCGTCACGACGCGCGGCGCGCCCTCGACCTTCTTGTAGGTCACGGCGAGTCTGCGGGGCAAGGGCTTCGCGCCCTCCTCGATCCAGATCTGCCAGTCGGCGTCCTCCTCGGAGAACGCGAAGTGGCGGCAGGCGACGCCGTCGACCTCCGCGACGCCGGCGTCGAACGCCGTCTTCACTCCCTCCATCATCTTCGCGTACGGATCCTTGAGGAGGACACCGGCGACCGGCAGCGGCGTCTGGAAGCGATCCATGAGCATCAGCAGCGTCTCGTCGACGGTCGCCGGAGCGTCGGTCTGGCCATAGAAGGAGCTCTTCGCGGAGAAGATCGTCACCGTTTTTCCGTCGTACCAGAGAGAGGCGTTGTGAAGATCGCCTTTCGTGTCGACGTGAACCTTGTTCGGGCGGGTCATCGCGATCCGCGACACGGTGAAGAAGTCGAGCAGCTGACCGCTCGAGGAAAGCTGCTCGCGGCCGGTCGTCGCCTTGAACGTGAAGCTGCCGGTGCCCTTCAAGAGATCGCTCATGGCCTTCAACCGGTCGGTTGCGGCCGGCTCGATCGCGGGAGGAGGGGGTGGCGTGGGCGCGGCTGCAGGCTGCGGAATGGACACGGCGGGAGCCAGCCACAGAAGTGCGGCAGACAACCCGAGGCTCAAGACGGGAGATAGCGGACGACGGCGATTTCTCAAGGGGACCTCCGGGCGGCGAGTGTACAGGTTTCTCGCGACGTCCTCCCGGACCGACCCGATCTCCCGTCGGGCTGGCCGCCCTGCCGGACGGGCCCGACCCCCTGATCGAGCCCGCCGGCGAGGCGGTGGACCCTTACTTCGAGTCCTAGAACAGGTAAGCGAGCGAATAAACGACGCCGATGTTCGAGACCTTGACGTCCGTCTGAAGCGGATTGCCCGTGATCGGGTTGGTGACGAGGAGCCGGTCCGACGTGCCGAATTCGTACCGCACGCCGAGGGAGGCCTGAATGTGCCCGGCCTGGCCGCTCAAGCCGATCGAGCCTGCATAGAGGTCGAGATCCGTGAAGATCTGGTCGCCCGCGTCGACGGGGGCGAAGTTCGTCGAGAAGCCGAAATGCAGCTTCCAGATCTGCTTCTGGTCCAGGGCGAAGTGTCCGCCGACGGCGAAATTGAACGTGTCCCTCGGATCGGTCGTCAGGCCGGGCCAGGGCGTCGTCGTCGTCGTCGGCGGCTGGCCGTTCGCTATGTTCGTGACGGGGACCTCGCTGGTCAACATCGAGTAGGCGCTGGAACCCGACAGATAGTTGACATCCACCTCCACCTCGGCCGACTTCCCGACCCACGCGATGCCCGCGCCGGCCTGGAGGGGAACCTTGTACTTGAAGGTCGCGTTGGTGTCGAAGAGGTAGGTATTCGTGGAAGGGCTGCCCGCCGCGAGGACGCCGTCGAGAGCCACCTCGCCGGACGGGAAGACACGGAACCCCATGGTCTGGACCGAGGCGCCGAGTTTCCATTCGGGGGAAATGTCGTACTGGACACCGAAGATCCCGCGCCCGTCGAGCTGCGATCCCTTGAATCGCGAGCTGACGAGGAGGCTCTCGACGCCGCCGGGCGCCGTCACGACGTCGCTCAGGGTCTGGATCTTGTAGATGCCCGTGTACTCGCCCGCGATGCCGAAGCCGAATCGCCAGCAGCCTCCGTCGCTGTACCCGACCGCCACGCTCAGCTGCTGGCGGACCCACTCCGAGGCGGCCGTGAAGGCAAAGCGCTGCGACAGCCCGGAATTGGCCACCGTGAGCTGCGCCGCGAGCGTCTGGTTCCAGTCGTTCAACGTCACCGCGCCGATGCCCGCGGTCCAGCGGGGATCGTGATTGAACGCCTTCTTGATGACGATTCCGACCAGCGCGGGAACGTTCGTGACGCCCCCTCCGGTCTCGTCGGTAAACTCCGAGGGGGTGATGTCGGAGATCTGGTAGGAGCCGGCCGTGGCGCTGGCGGAAGACACTGTGGCGCGCGCGAGACCCGCGGCGTTGTACCAGTTGGACGAGCCGTCGTCGGCGCGGGCAATGAAGGCCCCTCCTTCGAGGCTCCCCGTCGGGCCCGGCGGCAGACTGTTTGGGTTCGCGAGGGTGATGTTGGCCAGCGGCGACACCAGATCGGTGAACTGCGCGCGGGCCCGCGTCGCCCCGAGCGCGAGGAACAGAACAGCGATGGTGGAAACCGAGACTCCGCGATGGATCCGTCTCATTCCTGCCTCCTTCATCGTGAATCCGGGCGTCTTCCCTGGAACCCACTCCACCGGATGACCTGGCTCCCCGGCGGAACTCTCGACCGATCGGCGCATCGTGCCCACCTTCTGAAATGAGTGCTGGAGAATACAACAGGGTGACCGCAAGTGGCCTCCCCCGCGGGCGCATCCGCGGGACCTCGTCGACCCCGCCAAGAAGGAAATGATCTGGCGCAGGACGGCGACCGACCAGGTCTCCGGCAACGGCGAGGACAAGGGAAAAATTCAGGCGGCCCTGACGGGCCTCTTCAAGAACTTTCCGCCGGTCTCCGGCGGCAAGGAGGCGGGACGCCTCGACTTTCCAGGATCGGCCGGGCAAAGAGCCCGGCCGCTTCGTTTTGCGACCGGCTGACGCTGCGGGACGGTCAGCTCACCAGACAGGGCCGCCCATGTAGCCGCCGTGCCATCCCCCACCCCCATAGCAGCAGGGCCCGCCCCATCCCGGGTAGCCGTAACTGACGCCGACGTAGGTCGTCGATTCACATCCGACGCTGGCGGACGCGAAGACGACCAGCAGGAGGAGCGCGAGGAGGCGGATCGGGTTCAATTTGCGATTGCGCATGTCGGTGTTCCTTGCGGTTAGTAGGGGTACTTCTGCAGCGCGACGACCGCGCCGGTCGGATCGGCGACGACGGCGAGCGAGCCCTTCCGGAGATCCGGCCGGGGCGCGAGAAGGACGCGGCCGCCCAATCCCGCAACGCGCGCCGCGAGGCCGGCGGGATCGGCGACGAGGACGTAGGGCAGCCAGTTGGGCGGAACGTCCTTCTGGTCGTCCGGGACCCGGAAGACGCCCGCGCGGGCCCTGCCGTGCTTGAGCACGGCGTAGCTCGCGCCCGACTCGGTCTTCGAAACGGTCACCTCGTGCGGGACCAGCCCGTTGTAGAACGCGAGCGTGGCGTCCAGGTCATGGGTGAGGTACTCGTTCCAGAAAAAAGTGCCTTCGATCGGAGAGGCGGGGTCGATGGGATCGCCCGCCGAAAGGCGGACGAGACCGAACGGGGCGCCCTGGGCGTCCCGGAGGACGGCCGCCCGTCCGACCGAGCCGACCTCGAGCGGCCCGGCCAGCACGCCTCCGCCCTCGGCTTTCGCCTTGTTCACCGAGGCATCCACGTCGGCCACCGACATGTACGAGAGCCAGTGGGCGGGGGTCTTGCCGGCGTTCTCGGCCCGCGGCGCATGAATACCGCCGACCGCCTTCTTTCCGAGGCGCGCGACGCTGTACGGGACGGCCCAGAACCGTCGTGTCGACGTACTCCCACCCGAGCAGCGCCGTGTAGAACTTCTTGCAGGATGCGGGGTCGTCGGTCGTCAGATCGTGCCAGACGAACTTGCCCGGCTCGTTCGGGCCGCGTCGCGCGGCCGGGGCCGTGCCGCCGCTGCTGCATCCGAAGGGAAAGGCCGCGACCGCGGCGAGAAGCAGAATCGGGAGTCGTCGGGCCGGAAGCGAGTGGCTCGCGTTTGTGTACGGCATCTCCCAAGCATACAGGAGCCGGTCCGCCGGAGAGCCATTGCCCCCGGCCGGCTTCTCGAGGGTCGGGCGGCGGCTGGCCCTACGGTGCCTTCGGAGTGCCTGGAGTCGCCGGCGGTCTCGGGGCGCCCAGCATGTCGCCGACCAGGCTGGCGTGGTGCCTGAGCGCGTAGAGCTCGCGGGCGCGGGAGGCGGAAACGCGGGTCCGCCCGATCTCCTCGTCCAGACGGATGAGTTCCCCCGAGATCTCCGCGGCCGGGTCCCCGGCGTCGATCCGCGCCTCGATCCTGCGCAGCTCGGCGTACAGGGCGTTGACACGCCGCTCGAAAACGAAGCCGACCACCAGGGGGAGGACGCGCAGGAGCGGGTAGAGGAGACCCAGGAGCGGCACGAGCACGACGAGGAGACGGGAAGCGATGACGGCGAGCCAGAACGGAAGATGCCGCTGCAAAAAACTTCCGCCCGATTTGTAATAGTTGTGTGCTTCCCTCGACAGCGGGACGTCCTGCGGCTCGGCGGCCGGAAACTGGCCGGGCCTGCGCAGGATGCCGGGGCCCGAGTGGACGTCCTCGGCAGCCTGGAGCAGCAAGTACTGCACGGCGGGGTGCAGGTCGTGGCGCACCAGGAGACTGGCCATCGGCGCGACGAGCGTCACATCTTGAGCCGGGCGGTCCTTCGGGAGGCTCCCGACGCCCCGAGGGATCGTGACCTTCGACAGGTACGGGTAGAGGGCGACGAGCGCGTCCGCGCGCTGGAAGCTCATGAGGTTCACGCCGTCGTCGGCGAGGAGCCTTTTCACGATGGGGTCGTCGGCGACGGTCAGCATGCACGCGCAGTCGACCTCACCCCGCAAGAGCGCCTCCCCTCCGGCGGCGGGTGCCAGCGGGACGATCGTGACCTCCTTCTCGAGCCCCATGGCGCGCAGCAGATCGAGCATGACGCTCCCCTGCGGGTCGATCGAGAGGCGCTTGCCCCGCACGTCTCCGAACTGCGCCTGATCCGAAAGGCCGCGACAAAAGATCCAGATCGGGTCGTACGAGATCGTGCCGAGCGACTCGATCCCCGGCGAAGCCTTTTCGGTCGTCAGGCCGCTCGCGACGAAGCCGACGGAGACGCCGGACGAGGCATCGTTCAAGCGCGCCAGATTCTCGACATTGCCCAGCGACGGCTCGAGCTTCAGGTGGATCCCGTCGCGAGCGAGCGCGGCGCGATACTTTTCGCCGAACTCCCGATAGGCGCTCCCCTCCGGGCCGGTCGTCATGACGACGGTCCTCGGCGGCAGCCCGCGGCCAACAACGAGGATCAGCGTTACGAGGCTGGCGACGGCGACCGCGACGGCGACGACCAGGACGAGGATTGGCCGGCGCCGCATGAACTCCCTCACGCTCACCTCCGAATCTCCAACACCGTGGACTCTGACACTTCGCCAGCGCCCGGTCTCCTGATTCGAACGTATCATTCACCGGGTGTCCGGCCCGAATAGCCTCGTCCTGCGGATGTCCAACCGGCCCCGAGAGGAGTGCGCCGATGAAAACAGCCGAACACGTCCGGCTGGAAGAGGCTCGTGACCAGAAGGTCGACTGGAAGAAGTGGGGGCCCTACTTGAGCGAGCGCCAGTGGGGAACGGTCCGCGAGGACTACAGCGAGAACGGCGACGCCTGGAATTTCTTCACCCACGATCAGGCCCGCTCGCGCGCCTACCGCTGGGGCGAAGACGGACTGGCCGGCATCTCCGACGACAAGCAGCGCCTCTGTTTCGCGCTGGCCCTGTGGAACGGGAAGGACCCGATCTTGAAGGAGCGGCTCTTCGGATTGACCAACAGCGAGGGCAACCACGGCGAGGACGTGAAGGAGTACTACTTCTACCTCGACTCGACGCCGACACACTCGTACATGAAGTACCTCTACAAGTACCCCCAGTCGGCCTATCCCTACGGCGACCTCATCGCGACCAATCGGAAGCGGACGCGGGACGAGATGGAGTACGAACTCCTCGACACCGGCGTCTTTCACGAGAACCGATACTTCGATGTCTTCGTCGAGTACGCCAAGGCCGGCGCGCAAGACATCCTCGTGCGGATCACCGCCGCCAACCGGGGGCCGGACGCGGCCGAGCTGCATCTGCTGCCGACATTGTGGTTCCGGAACGACTGGTCGGCGTGGATTGCCCAATCCAACCGGGCTGCCGTGAAACCGGGCCTCAAGCAGATCGAGGCACCGGCAGGCTCGAGCGCGGTCGCCGCGACGCATCCGGTGCTCGGTGAGCTCACTCTTGCCTGCGAAGGCGACGTGCCGCTGCTCTTCACCGAGAACGAAACGAACCACGCCCTGCTCTTCCCCGGGCAAAGCAACGAGAGCCCCCACGTCAAGGACGGCATCAACGACTGCGTCGTGCGGGGCAACCAGGGCGCGGTGAACCCCGGCAAGCGGGGCACGAAGGTCGCGGCGCACTACAAGGTCAACGTCGGCGCCGGTCAGACCAGCGTGATTCGTCTGAGGCTCTCCGGGACGTCTCCGGGCCGGAAGGGCAACCCTTTCGGAAAGCCGTTTGACGACGTCTTCGCCGAAAGGCTTCGTGAAGCCGACGAGTTCTACAAGTCCGTCACACCGCCATCCGTGAACGAAGACGCGGCCAACGTCCTGCGCCAGGCCATCGCCGGCATGCTCTGGAGCAAGCAGTTCTTCTTCTTCGACGGGGACAACTGGCTGGACGAACACAACTCCAACCCACTCCATACCGGCTACCGAAATGCCCGGAACTCCGAGTGGTTCCACATGCTGAACCAGGACATCATCTCCATGCCCGACAAGTGGGAGTACCCCTGGTATGCGGCATGGGACCTGGCCTTCCACACGCTGCCGCTCTCGATCGTGGACCCCGACTTCGCCAAGCAGCAGATGGACCTGATGCTCCGCGGCGCCTACCTGCACCCCAACGGCCAGATGCCCGCCTACGAGTGGAACTTCAGCGACGTGAACCCTCCGGTCCACGCCTGGGCGACCATCTTCCTGCACCGCACCGAGCAGGCCCTGCGCGGCGAAACGGACGTGGATTTCCTCAAGTCGACCTTCACCAAGCTCCTGCTGAACTTCACCTGGTGGGTCAACCGCAAGGACCGGTTCGGCAAGAACGTCTTCGAAGGAGGCTTCCTCGGCCTCGACAACATCGGCGTCTTCGACCGCAGCGCCCCGCTGCCCACCGGGGGCCACCTCGAGCAGGCGGACGGCACGGCGTGGATGGCCCTCTTCAGCCAGAACATGCTGGAGCTCGCAGTCGAGCTCGCCGCCTCACGACGCCACCTACCAGGACATGGTCTTCAAGTTCATCGAGCACTTCTACTTCATCGCAGCGGCCATGAACCGGACCGGGCCGGACGGAATGTGGGACGAGGAGGACGGCTTCTATTACGACCTGCTGCGGCTCCCGGACGGCAGCGCCACGCGACTCAAGGTGCGCTCGATGGTGGGGCTCCTTCCGCTCTGCGCCACCACGGTGATTCGAAAAGTGGCAGCGGGAGCGCGTCCCGAAAGCCGTGGGGCACATCAACGAACGGCTGCGCCGGATCCCCGAACTGTCGGCGACGATGCACCCGACCGGCCAGGGTCACCTCGGAGTGGCCGAGCGAGGGGTCCTGGCCCTGGTCAACCCGGAACGGCTCCGCCGGATCCTGACGAAGATGCTCGACGAGAACGAATTCCTGAGCCCCCACGGAATCCGCTCGATCTCGAAGTTCCACGAGCGGAACCCGTACGTCCTTCACGTGAACGGCCAGGAGCACCGGGTGGACTACCTGCCTGCCGAGTCGAACACCGGCATGTTCGGCGGCAACTCCAACTGGCGCGGCCCGGTGTGGATGCCGGTGAACGTGCTCTTGATCCGCGCGCTGCTGAACTTCTACCTGTACTACGGCGACAACTTCAAGATCGAATGCCCCACCGGATCAGGGAAGTTGATGAACCTCTTCGAGGTGAGCAAGGAGATCGCCGACCGGCTCACCCGGATCTTCACCCGCGACGAACAGGGCCGGCGCCCGGTCTATGGCGGCACCGAGAAGTTCCAGAGCGATCCCCACTGGCGCGACCACATCCTCTTCTACGAGTACTTCCACGGCGACAACGGCGCCGGGCTCGGTGCCAGCCACCAGACCGGCTGGACCGGGCTCGTGGCCAAGCTCATCCAGCTCTACGGGATGCTCGATCCCAAGCGTGCGCTGGCAATGGGCAAGGAGGCCGCGTTCGCCCAAAGCACCTCCGGCACTCGGGAAAAGAAGAAGCACGATGACCCGAACGACAAGGACCGCAAACCGTCCTGAGGCGGGGAAACCGTCCGGTGTGACGGAAGGAAGGACATGAAACCCTGGCCCCGGCATCCCGTGATTTACGAGATCAACACGTGGGTGTGGCTCGGTGAGCTCGGCCGGAGATACGGGAAGTCCATGGAGCTCGCCACGGTTCCGGAGCCGGAGTGGGATGCCATCGGCGCCCGGGGCTTCGACGCCGTCTGGTTCATGGGTGTCTGGGAGCGGAGCCCGGCCGGAATCGAGATCTCGATGCGAATCCGGGCCTCCTCGAGGATTTCCGCCGAGCCCTCCCCGACTTTGCGGCGCCCGACAACGTCGGCTCACCGTACTGCGTGCGCCGCTACGTGGTCGACAAACACCTCGGCGGGCCACGGGGATTGGCGGCGGCCCGCGCGAGTCTCGCCAAACGCGACATCCGTCTGATCCTCGATTTCGTGCCGAACCATGTCGCCCCGGACCACCCGTGGGTTTCCGCGCATCCCGAATACTTCGTCCAGGGCAACGACGAGGACCTGAGCCGCGACCCCGCGTCCTTCATGCCAGCCGGCGGCAAAGTGCTGGCCCGCGGCCGGGACCCCTACTTCCCGGCGTGGCCCGATGTGCTCCAGCTCAACGCCTTCGACCCGGGGCTCCGGCAGGCGGTGATCGAAACGCTCTCGGAGATCGCCGGACAGTGCGACGGGCTCCGGTGCGACATGGCGATGCTCCTGCTCAACGCCGTCTTCGAGCGCACCTGGGGAGCCCGCGCCGGAGCCAGACCGGCGACGGACTACTGGACGACGGTGATCCCGGCGATCAAGGCAAGGCATCCGGAGTTCCGGTTCATCGCCGAGGCCTACTGGGACCTCGAGTGGGAACTGCAGCAGCAGGGGTTCGATTACTGCTACGACAAGAAGCTCTACGACCGGATGGAGCACGGGGACGCCGAGAGCGTGCGACTGCATCTGCTGGCGGATCCTTCCTATCAGGACAAGATGGTTCGGTTCATCGAGAACCATGACGAGCCCAGGGCCGCCGCGACGTTTTCGCCCGGAAAAGGCCGCGCAGCGGCCGTCGCGATCCTCACGCTTCCAGGCGCAAGGCTGCTTCACGAAGGGCAGTTCGAAGGCGCCAAGGTGAGGCTGCCGGTCTTCCTGGGACGTCGCCCTGCCGAGCCGCCCGATCAGGACCTCGTCGCCTTCTACGAGAGTCTGCTGAAGGCGACCAACCGTGATGTCTTTCGGAACGGCGAATGGCGCCTCTGCGAGCGCAGCGGCTGGCCCGACAACCAGAGCTGCCGGAATGTCCTCAGCTGGTGCTGGATCAAGGAGGACGTGCGCCACCTCGTCGTCATCCATTTCGGGCAAGACACCGCCCAGGCGCGCGTCCATCTGCCGTGGGATGAGCTGAGAGGAAAGACGTGGCGCCTGGAGGATGCGCTGTCGGGTGAGGTCTACGACCGGAGCGGGGACGAGATGCGGGATGCTGGTCTATACGTCGACCTCGCGCCGTGGAAGTGCCACGTCTTCCGGATGAGAGCCTTGTGACGACTGCCGGAACGAAGGGAGGTGCCATGGCGAGCAAGAATTGGCCCGACAGACTGTCACTGGGTCTTCTCCTGCCGAGCCTGATCGCGCTCGAAGGCTGTCAGAGTCTCGGCGTACACGATACGGCGAGCCTTCTCGACCCCGCACCGCAAGGTCCGAGGTCGTTGGTTTTGTCGCGGGCTTCGGAACCACCTTCGCCGCTCTGCCCGACCTGCTCGCCATGCTCAAGCGGCGCTCGAGCAGAGGGATGAATCCGAGGATGGCGGCAATCATGTGCGTCTTTCAATTCGCCTGGGTCTACTACGGGCTGTTGATTGCTTCGCGACCGGTGATCGCATGGAACGTGGTCGCGATCCTGATCAACGGACTGAGCGTGGGCGCTTATCTTTATTTCGTGCGCAGAGAAACGAGCCAGGCGAAGCGGGGATAGAGTCAACGCGCCTGTTCGCCGGCAGGCGCTCCCCGGTCGGAGCTCTGGACGCGCACACACCCATGGCTCACAGCCTGCCGGGGTTTCCGCTCCCGCAGGCCAGCATCGCTCTCGCCGCCGTCGCCCAAGAAAGGCGCCTGCCGAGCGATCCGCGCCCTGATGCGAATGCATCAGCGACTGGCAATTTCTTTGAAATAGCCTCGTTTCGTGGCCGCCAAAGTCCTCGTCGAACAGGGACGTTCGTCCGCGGATCGCCTCGAGAACCGTCTCGAGTTCGAGATGCTGCTGGCCGACCTCTCCTCGAGGTTCATCAACCTCCCTCCGGCGGCGGTGGACGGCGAGATCGAAGACGCGCTCGGCCGCATCTGCGAGCCTCTCGGCATCGACCTCTCCGTGCTCTGGCAATGGTCCGACTCGGATCCGAAGGTCATCATTCCCACCCACGCCTACTGGGCCGTAGGAAGGCCTGCGCCCGTCGGAGCCGCTGCACCAGGAGCAGTTTCCCTGGGTCCTCCAGCAGATCCTGGCCGGCCGCACGGTCGTGATTCCTTCGATCGAAAAGATGCCGGCGGAGGCCGCCGTCGACCGGGAGAACGCCCTCCAGCTCGGCCTCAAGTCGAACCTGTGTCTTCCCCTCTCGCCGGGCGGCGAGCCGCCCGTCGGCTGCCTCGCCTTCAATACCGTGAGGGCGGAGCGCGACTGGCCGGACGTTCTGGTGAAGCGGCTCGAGCTCGTCGCGCAGGTCTTCACCAACGCGCTGGCTCGGCGGCGCGCCGACCAGGCGCTGCGCGAGCGCGAGGAGGTCAACCGGATCACGTTCGACCAGGCGGCGGTGGGCATCGCCCACGTCGGAACCGACGGCCGGTGGCTGCGGGTCAACGACCGGCTCTGCGCCATCGTCGGCCATCCGCGCGAGGAGTTGCTGCGGTCGACCTGTCAGGACATCACCTACCCCGAGGATCTCGAGACAAGCCTGAATCGCGTGCGCCAGATCCTGTCCGGCGAGATCGACAACTGCTCGATGGAGAAGCGCTTCGTGCGCAAGGATCGTTCCCTGGTGTGGGTCAATCTGACCATCTCGCTCGTCCGAGACCCCGCGGGTAAGCCCCGGCACTTCATCACCGTGGTGGAAGACATCACCGAGCGCAAGCGAGCCGAGGATGCAATGCGCGGCCTGAACCGGCGCCTGATACAGGCCCAGGAGAAGGAGCGCGCGCTCCTCGCGCGCGAGCTGCACGACGATCTGACGCAGCGGCTCGCGGTCCTGGCGATCGACGTCGGCAGCGCCGAGCTCGCCGCACCCGACGGCGCGCAGGCCGAGGCGATGCGGACCGTCCGCGAAGCGCTCGTCGGCCTGAGCGAGGACGTCCACTCCCTCGCCTACCAGCTGCACCCGTCGGTCCTGGAGGAGCTGGGCCTGGCCGACGCGCTCCGGGCGGAATGCGAACGGCTCGCGCGCCAGGGCCACGATCGGCCTTTCGGCCAGGCTCGCTCCCCTGCCGGACGCCGTCGGCAGGGACGCGGCCCTCTGCCTCTTCCGCGTCGCCCAGGAGGCGCTTGACCAACGTCATCCGCCATTCCCAGCGCACGCCGCGACGGTCGACCTGCGTCCCGATGGACGGCGGGCTGCTTCTCGCCGTCCGCGACGACGGCGTCGGCTTCGATCCGGCGGGCCGCGCAAACGGAAGGAGCCTCGGCCTGGCGAGCATGCGCGAGCGCGTGCAGCTCGTGAACGGCACGCTCGACGTCGAGAGCGAGCCCGGCCACGGCACCGCGATCGTCGCGTGGGTTCCCGCGGAAGGAGGGATCGATGAGCGCTCGGCGCCGTCCGCGCGTGCTCCTCGCCGACGACCATCTGCTGGTGGCCGAGGCGCTGAAGAGCCTGCTCGCCTCCGAGTTCGACCTGGTGGGCGTGGTGGAAGACGGGCGCGCGCTGGTCGAGGCGGCCCGGACGCTGAGGCCGGACGTCATCGTCGCCGACGTCACCATGCCCCACCTGAACGGCATCGACGCCCTGATCCAGCTGAGGCAGAACGGAGATCGGGTGCCCGTGGTGTTTCTGACGATGCACCGGGACGCAACCTTCGCGCGGCGCGCGCTCGACGCCGGCGCGTCGGGCTTCGTCCTGAAGCACTCGGCGCCGGCCGAGCTCGTCTCGGCCATCCGCGCCGCGCTCGACGGAAAGACCTACCTGACGCCGCAGCTCGCGGGAGAGGTGCTGGGAGCCATGAAGAACGGGTCGGAGAAGACCGGCGACCCGATCGAGGCCCTCACGCCGCGACAGCGGGAGGTCCTCCAGCTCCTGGCCGAGGGGCGTTCGGCGAAGGAGATCGCCTCGAGTCTCTCGATCTCGGCCCGGACGGTCGAGTTCCACAAGTACCAGATCCTGGAGACGCTGGGCCTGCACACCAACGCCGAGCTCGTCCACTTCGCCATCAAGCACGGCCTCGTCGAGCTGTGACCCTGCGGCCCGACGCTGCGGCCGCCCGCGCGCACGGACGTCCGCGGTGGAGCGCCGTCCGGCTGGTCCGGCGCCTGTCCGTCGCGGCCCTTGCGCTTCCTGCTCGTGACCGGCTCCGCGCGGGCCGGAGACCCCTGGGAGCTGTGGCCGGAGGCCAGCGCCTTTCTCACGCTGGGCTCGGTCACGAGAGCCTACCTGGACGCGTCCTACGCAAGGGAAGACGACGCGCAGTTCCGGACGCTCGACGCTTCCGCCTTCCTGGACATCTCGATCAAGCCCATCCTGCGCGCCTCCCGCGCGACCGAGGACTGGCAGCGAAGCCGCTACTTCTGGGCGCGGATCGGCTACACCCGCGTCCTCGAGATCGCGAGCGGCACGCGCGAGGTCTCCGAAAACCGGGCGGTCGTCTCGGCCTACGGGAAGCTCCCGTTGCCGGAAGCGATCTGGCTGGAGGGCCGCGCCCGGGTCGACTTCCGCTGGATCGACGGAGTCTACTCGACGCGCTACCGCCTCCGGCTCGAGGCGACGCGGGAGTTCATCGTCCGGGATCATCCGGTCGTTCCCTTCCTGAACGCCGAAGCGTTCTACGACACGCGTTACGACGGCTGGTCCCGCTTCCTCTACGAGGCCGGCACGGAGGTCACGGTCGACAAGCACTTCCGGTTCGAGGTGAAACTGGACCGGATGATGGATGTCCTCCCGGAACGCTCCGCCGTCAACGCCGTGGGCCTCGTGGCCAAGTGGTACTACTGAGATCCGCGCCCGCCGCGGCCATCTCCCGCCGTGAACCTCGCAATTTCCCGCGGCCGGAACCCCGTGATTTCCCGAGGTCACAAGCCCTCGTCGCTCGACTAACTTCCGAATGCGGCGGAGGAGACGCCGTTCTGAACGGTCTTCGCATGAGACCGATCGACGAAGGAGGAGAGAGATGAGTGAACGGAGGAGATGGGCCGCCGCGGCCGGGCTCGCCCTGGGGATGCTGACCCTGTGGGCGACCGTTCCCGCCAGCGCCCAGACCAGCGCGCCGGCGGTGGATCCGGCGGCCCTGCAGAGATTGAAACAGATGACCGACTTCGTGGATGGATTGCCGCAGTTCAGCGTCAACACGCAGAACACCGTCGAGGAGCTTCTGTCCGGGCACACGGTGGATTACGACATGGCCGCGAGGGTGATCATCAAGCGCCCGGACAAACTGCTCGCCGTGCGGAGCGGCGAGTGGATGGCCCAGAGCTTCTTCTACGACGGCAAGACCCTGACGCTCTACAACCCGGCCGCAAAGGTCTATGCGAGCCAGCCGGCGCCCCCGACGATCGAAAAGATGATCGACCTCGCGCGCGAAAAGATCGGGATCGTGCTCCCGGCCGCCGACCTCGTCTACCGCGGGGCCTATCCCTTGATGACGCAGGGACTGACGCTGGCGAAGGTCGTCGGCAAGACGGTCGTGGGCGGGGCCAGGTGCGATCATCTTCTCTTCAGTCACCCGGGCGCCGACTTCCAGGTCTGGGTCGAGGAGGGTCCTCGGCCGTGGCCGCGCAAGTATGTCGTCACCGAGACCGACACAGCCTCGCGCTGCTGAGCACCACCACGGTCATGAGCGACTGGAACGAGGCCCCCGTGGTGACCGATTCGCAGTTCGCCTTCGTGCCGCCCAAGGGAGTCAGCGAGACCCGGTTCATTCCCTATGAAACGGGCGGCGAGCTCCGACCGCTGAGATCGACAGGAGAAATCCATGAAGCCGAAAAGCAGGATCGCAAGAGCATTGCTCCTTCCGTTCGTGGCGTCCCTGATCCTCGCGCCCGAAGCGCAGGCCTTCCGCGGCCGAGGGGCGGCGTTCGTCGTCGGGGCCGCGGTCGGTTCCGCAAATGCGTCGGAGGCCGAGGCCTCGGCGGCAGCGTCCCAGCAGCAGGCGGCGGCGGCGCAGCAACAGGCGGCAGCGGCTCAGCAGCAAGCGGCGGAGGCTCAGCAGCAGCTGGCGGCCGAGAAGGAAAAGACCGCCGCGGCCGAGAAGGAGGCGGCGGCGGCCAGGCAACATGCCGCGGCCGCGCCCGCGCCGCGCGACCCGCGGGAAGTCCGCTGCCGCTGGGGACCGTGGTTGCGTCCCTTCCCTCCGGATGCACTCCCACTCCGGTGGGCGGCGTGAATTACTACTACTGCGGCGGGAACTTCTATCAGGCCGTGTTCGAGGGAAGCACCCTGAAGTACGTGACGACGAAACCGAAATGACCTCGCGTCCGCGAGCCGGGGCGGCAGCCCGCGCGTCCGGCCATCGGCCTGCCGTCGATGAGGACCAAGAAAAGGAGAGAGACGATGGGAAAGACGAGTCTTCAGACGTGCCCGAGCCGGGGCGTCCTCGCGCGGCCGCGCTCGTCGCGGCGCTGGGTCTCGCAGCCGCCCCGGCCATGAACGGCGCGAGCGGAATCGACGCCGACGCCGAGGAGGTCCTTCGAGGCGATGTCGAAGTACCTGGGGAGTCTCCCGGCTTACAGCGCCAAGGCCGAGGTCGACACCGAGGTCATCGACATGGAGGGGCAGAAGCTGCAGCTCGCCAGCTCGGGGAGCTTCCTTCTCAGCCGGCCCGGAAGCTTCTACTCGCAGCGCCAGACGCCGTACGGGAGCTTCGAGCTCTTCATCGACGGCAAGACCGTGACGATCTACTCCAGGACGCGCGGCGTCTACTACCAGATCGCGGCGCCCGGGTCGCTCGACCACGCCATCAACACCCTGGGCGAAGAGACCGGTTTCGAGCTCGCGGGCGCCGATCTCTGTATTCCGACCCCTTGCCGGGTCTCCTGACCGACGTGACGAGCGGCACAGTACATCGGCACGACCTCGGTGAACGGAGTGGAGTGCCACCACCTGGCGTTTCGGGCGTCGAAGGTCGACTGGCAGATCTGGATCCAGACCGGCGACAAGCCCCTGCCCATGAAGTACGTCATCACGACGAAGTGGATGACGGCCGCGCCCGAGTTCTCGGTGCTGCTCCGGGACTGGGACACCCAGCCGAAAATCCCGGCCGGCCGGTTCGACTTCACGCCGCCGGCGGGCGCCAAACGGATCGAGTCGCTTCGGCTGAGCGCGACCGGTGAAGTCGAGATCGGAGAGGAGAAACCATGAACGCGAGAAAGTCCCTGCGCAGGATCCTCCTGGCCGCCGCCCTGCTCGGCGCCTCGCTGATCGTCGATGCACGCGTGCCACGCGGCGTCGGAGTGGGAGCACCCGGTAGGCCGGTGGCCGGTGTCGCGCGCCGGACGACGCGGCGCTGCATCCGCCGGTCGACGATCTTCGTGGCCACCCTGCCGCCGAGCTGCAGCACCGTCGTCGTCGAAGGCGTCACCCTGCAGCAGTGCGGCGGGACCTACTATCAGTCGTCCGGCAATCAGTACGTCGTCGTGAACGTCGACTGACCGCGCGGCGGACCGATCGCGCGAGCCGGAGACGCAGCATGGTGAAGCCCGCGCCCGTGCTCCTCGCCGCCGTGCTGCTCGCCGTGTCCTGCACGGCGAATGCGCCGCACCGCTTGGACGCACAGGGCCGTGCGCTGCGATGCCCGTCCAAGAAGGCGAGCTCGCGATCGCGCTCCCGGCACGCCCGCCACCGGAGGAACGGGCTGGAACGTTTGCTTGTCCGCGTCGCGTCGGGCACGATGACGCCGAACTCCTCACACCTGATTCGCGGCGTCCGACTGCGCGAGCATGGGCCGGCGCTGACCGTCGCAGCGGTCGGACTCTGACCGCTGCCGAGCTCGGCACCCTGATGCCGTCGACCGTGCGCCGCCGCTCCGTCATCCGCGCTGAACGTCGCCGGCGTCGCGCCCACGACCTCGCAATTTCCCGCGGCCCGGAACCCCGGGATTTCCCGAGGTCACAAGCCTTCGACGCTCGAGTAACTTCCGAATCGCGGCAGAAAAGGAAGTGCCCCAATGCACGAAAAAGCGGCGAGCTGCGTCCTGCTGGCGGATCGCCACCACGGCCTCACGGAAGGCGTGCGCGGGCTTCTCGAGACGGCGTTCGGAACGGTGGTCATGGTCGCCGAGGAGGCGTCGCTGCTCGAGGCCGCCGCGCGGCTTCGGCCCGACGTGGCGGTCGTGGACCTCTCTCTCGCACAGGAGAGCGGACTGGGGTGGCTCCGAAGGCTTCGGCAGCGCTGCCCGGACCTCCAGGTGATCGTCTTGAGCGTCCACGACGAGGCGAGCGTGCGCCGGGCGGCCCTCGAGGCCGGCGCCGACGCCTTCGTCCTCAAGCGCGCGATCGTGACCGACCTGCTCCCGGCGGTGGACCGGCTTCGCGAAGGGATCCGCTCGGCAGTGCCGGGCAACGGGGCTGCGGCCGCGCCGGCGGTCGAAGAGAGAAAGGGAGAGAGATGACGAGAGCCTCCCGCGCCGGACGCCGCGCCGTCCTCGCCGCGGCGGCCGTCGTCCTTTCGATGGCGCTCCACGCGCCCTCCGCTGTCGCGCAGGAGAGCAGCACCTTCTCGAACTACGCCGAGCTCTACCTGATGCTCCCCTGGATCTCCGGAACCGTCGATGTCGGCCGGCTCGGAACGGAGATCGACGTGCCGGCCTCGGACATCCTCGACCACCTGAAGTTCGCGGCCCTCGTCGACTACCGGGGAGAGGCCCCGAAGTGGGCCGTGATGGCCGACATCGTCTACATGAACGTCGGAGGAAGCGGGACGGGCTCCGGCGGACTCGGCTCCGCGGACCTCGGCGTCGAGGAGTTCATCGTCGACGTCGACGGCGCCTGGCGGATCTCGAAGTCTTTCGAGGCGCTCGTCGGCGGGCGTTACACCCGCCTCTCGACGAAGGTCACCCTGACGAGCCCCGTCAACACGCGCGAGGCGAAGCTCGTCCAGGACTGGTTCGATCCGATCGTCGGCGCCCAGGCGTTCCTGCCTCTCTCGAAGGCCTTCCAGCTCCAGCTGCGCGGCGACGTCGGCGGCTTCCACGTGGGGAGCAACTTCACGTGGCAGGCGATCGCCCGGGTGAACTGGCAGGTCTCGTGCGTCGTCACCCTCGGCATCGGCTACCGGTGGCTCGACCAGGACTTCGAGACGGGCTCGGGGAGCGACTACTTCCGCTGGGACGTCCTGACCCAGGGTCCGCTGCTCGCAGTAGGCGTCTCGTTCTAGGAGAGCGATGAAAGGGGGAAACCCGAAAGAAGAACTAGCGCGCACTCACGGAAACGATGCCCGAAGGAACCGAACATGAGCACAAAGGAGGATGCAAGATGAAACTCAAGCCAGGTCCCACTCGCAGAGTCCACGCCAACAACACCCGCGGTGCCGCGTTCTGCGGAATGGGCGCCTTTGTCGGCATCGGCAAGACACAGCGGGCTCACGTCTATACGGCGGCGTCCCTTCCGGTTGGCCCGGACGACTACAAGAAGATCGATCCGGAGAAGCTGGCCCGTGAACTCGAAGTGGACAAGTGCGCGGTCAATAGCGGCCGCTTCTGGATGATGGACGAAGTGGATTACGCCGGGGGCGACAGCGTCGATTTTCACGGTGTCAAGATGAATTGGGCCGGCGACATGACCGGGGCCGAAATGATGACCCAGTTCCAGAGCGCTTATGTGCCCTCATTGATTCAACGCAACACCATCTGGACCTGGCACAAGGGCAAGCCCGTGCACCTGCTGCGCGAGCCGGGCGGCCCCGTCTGGGTCCTGCAGGAATACACCAAGGCGGTCGATCCGAGCCTGACCCCCGACAACCTCAACACGGTGGGGAGCAAGCTGAAGAACCTGCCAAAAGGCTGGAAGTTCGAGACCAAGGTGCTCACCGAGAACCTTACGCTGGATACGGGCCGCGCCGGCGGCTGGGCCGCCATCCTTCGCGACGAGCTGCACTGCACCTACCAGGGCTGCGGCTACGGCGCAGACACCAGTGCCAACTACGTGCCCTGAGGTGTCCTCGATGCAGTGGCACCAGTCGAGAAGCGAGCTCGCCTCCGAGAGCGTGTCGACGTCGCCGGCGCTTCCGTGTCGCGGGTCCGCTCGCTCGATGGTGAAGGACAGAGTGGGAGGTTGCTCATGGTAGCGAAATCAAGTCAGAAGCCGGATGCCACGGTCGATGGTGCCCAGCTTCCGAAGATGAAACAGACGACCCTCGGTCTCTACGTGACCGCCGCGCAAGCGTACGAAATGTGGAAAGCCGCGCCGGACAAGGTGAAGGTCATCGACGTGCGGACCCCGGAAGAGTTCGCCTTCGTCGGTCACCCGGAGATGGCGTGGAACGTCCCGATCGCGTTCGTGAGCTACCAGCGAAAGGACGGCAAGTTCACGTACGCCCCGCAGATGAACGCGGCCTTCGTCGCCCAGGTCAAGGAGATCGCGAAGCCGTCCGACATCCTGCTCGTCACGTGCCGGTCCGGCGGCCGGGGCGCCATGGGGGTCAACCAGCTCGCCGCCGCCGGGTTCCCGAAGGCCTACAACATCGTCGACGGGATCGAAGGCGACACGGTGGACGATCCCGAGAGCGTCTTTCACGGCAAGAGGATGAAGAACGGCTGGAAGAACTCGGCGCCCTGGGTCTACGACATCGATCCCGAGAAGATCATCCTCGAGGAAGGCGCCGCCCAGCGGATGAAGTCGCCAACCTCGGCGCCAAAGGGGAAGTAGCGAAGGATCCGTCCACACGCTGTTCTCGATCGCACGGCCGCCGTGTCGCTCGATTTCTCGCGGGAGGAGGAGTCATCATGAAGGTCGTCATCGTCGGTGGAGTGGCGGGCGGAGCCTCCTGCGCGGCGCGGCTGCGCCGGCTGGACGAGAAGGCCGAGATCCTGATGGTGGAGCGGGGGCCCTACGTCTCGTACGCGAACTGCGGGCTCCCGTACCACATCTCCGGAGTGATCCCGAAGGAGTCGAGCCTCCTCATCGCGAACGAGCAGTTCTTCAAGGGGTTCTTCAACATCGACGTGCGAACGGGTTGCGAGGCGGTCTCGATCGACCGGAAGAAGAAGACCGTCGACTTGAAGAACGTCGCGACCGGCGAGGTCGAGACCGAGAGTTACGACAAACTCGTCCTCTCCCCCGGTGCCGCCTCGATCCGGCCCCCGCTGCCGGGCATCGACCTGCCCGGAATCTTCCAGGTGCGGACCGTGCCGGACGCGCGGGCCGTCAAGGAGTGGATCGAGAAGGGCACCACGTTCCTCGCCGGGGTGTTCAACTACTCGGGCATCCAGTTCGTCAAGCCGCCGAAGCGGGCCGTCGTCATCGGCGGCGGATTCATCGGCCTCGAGACGGCGGAAAACCTCGTCCACGCCGGGTTCGAGGTGACGCTCCTCGAGATGCTCGACCAGGTCCTCGCTCCCCTCGACCGGGAGTTCGCCACCCTCGTGGAGGATCACCTGAAGAGGCACGGCGTGCGGCTCGCGCTCGGCGACGGCGTCGCCGGGTTCACACAGCTCGAAGGCGGCGCGATCGAAGTGAAGACGAAGTCCGGGAAGGCGTACCCGGCCGAGGTCGTGATTCTCGCCCTCGGCGTCCGTCCCGACACGACGCTGGCCAAGGCCGCCGGCCTCGAGATCGGCGAGCGCGGAGGGATCCGCGTCGACGAGCAGATGCGCACGAGCGACCCGGACATCTTCGCCGTCGGCGACGTCGTCGAGGTGAAGGACTGGGTGACCGGGCAGTGGGGTCTCGTGGCCCTGGCCGGGCCGGCGAACCGGCAGGGGCGGATCGCGGCCGACGTCATCGCGGGGCGCGACTCCCGCTTCCGCGGCACCCAGGGGACCTCGATCATCGGGCTCTTCGGCGCCGCCGTCGCCTGGACGGGCGTCAACGAGAAGACGCTCAAGCGCAACGGCGACACCGACTACGAGAAGGTCTACCTCTTCCCGAACGCCCACGCCGGCTACTACCCGGGCGCGAAGATGCTCGGGCTGAAGGTCCTCTTCCGGAAGTCCGACGGCCGTCTCCTCGGGAGCCCAGTGCCTCGGCGAGGACGGGCCGGGGGTGGACAAGCGGATCAGCGCCCTGGCGATGGCCCTCCAGATGAAGGCGACGATGCAGGACCTCGAGGAGGCCGAGCTCTGCTACGCGCCCCAGTTCGGCAGCGCGAAGGACCCGGTCAATTTCGCCGGAATGGTCGCGGGCGACGTGCTCCGCGGCGACATGCCGCTCGCGCACTGGGAAAAGACGGACGGCGCGTTCCTCCTCGACGTGCGCGAGCCGGTCGAGCTCGTCGTCGAGAGCCTCCCGGGCGCCGTCAACATCCCGCTCCCGCAGCTCCGCGCGCGCCTCGGCGAGCTGCCGAAGGACCGGGAGATTCTCACCGTCTGCCGCTCCGGGGGGCGCGCCTACTTCGCGACGCGGATCCTCCTGCAGAACGGCTTCAAGGCCCGGGACCTCTCCGGCGGCATGCTGTCGCGGGCGATGGTCTCGGAGAGGTGAGACGAGGCGAGTGAGCCATGGACACCTTTCTGAACATGCTGACACGCGGTTTCGGGCAGCTCATCGATCGGCTGAGAGGGCCGCTGAACTTCCGGCTGGTGATCATGCCCACCGTCGTCACCGTCCTCGCCTTGCGAGCCGCCTGGAAGGATTTCCGGGAAGGGCGGCCGGCCTTCCTGGGCGTGCTCATCAAGGACCCGGTCGAGCGGAGCCGGCTCTTCCGGAGCGCGCTCAAGGACATCGGGAAGATCTTCATCGTGGCCATCGTGCTCGACACCGTGTACCAGGTGATGGGTCTTCCGCTTTGTCTACCCGGTGCAGGTGCTGATCGTGGCGGTCGTCTGCGCCAGTCGTGCCGTACGCCCTCGTCCGGGGGCCCATCACCCTCGTCGCGCGCCTCCTTTACCGCAAGGTCCGCCAGGAGGGTTGATCCCATGTCCCTTCTTCGCCGCTACCTGCCGATCCTGGCCTGGGGCGCCGAGTCTGGTCCCGTGACTCCACAACCAAGAAGGAGGAGAAATTCGATCTGAAGAAGCAGATGAGATCACTCGATGCTAACCAGGTTTGTCCAGGCGACCGGGTCTGAGCTTTGAGCAAATCGCCATCACCGCCGGTCCGGTGAGGCACAAGAAGGAGCTAACCATGAGAAAGAAACTGACGGATATGCACCCGGTAGACGACATCGTCACCCAGAACACCCCGGGCCTCAAAATCTGGGACGAGAACTGGGGCGGCATGCAGTGCGCCTACCACATCTTTGCCCCGGGTACTGACTTCACACAGATTCTGGCTGGGAAGGGACTGGCGCACGATCTGTGCGGGGTTGAACACTGGGCTTACGTTTTGAAGGGCTCGTTGAAGGTCATTTACCTTGACGGGACCGTTGAGATTTGCCGCGCCGGGGAAGCGTGCTACTGGCCAGCTCCGCACAACTTCATCTCGGAGGAAGGGGCCGAGATCATCCAGTTCAGCACCGCTGGCGGGTTGGCTGCGCAAGCCAAGATAATCCAGGAGCATTGTCGCGAAAAAGATGAAGAAGTAAGTGTTGATGACGGGGCGGGGCCTGCCCGGACTGGCAGGCCCCGCCATCGCCGATGTACAGCACCGTGCGCGCCTGGGGGAAACGGAAGTGCGCCCCGCTCCACACGTCGAAGCAGGGGACAGCCTTCGGGGCGGTAGCGATGCATGACGCATCCACGGCGAAGAATCGGGCGGAACATGGCGACGTCTGAGTCACATCTGCTGCCGACGCTCGGAGTTGCGCTGCTGTTCGCCGCCGTCTTCCTGTTCGGCGGCCGGGCAGCGACCGCGTCACGCCGGATCAACCACCGGCGGTTCCTCTCCTTCGCGGCCGGCGTGTCGGTGGCCTACACGTTTGTCCATGTGCTGCCAGCGCTGCACACGATCCGGGAGTTCCAGACACGCTCCCTGAGCAAATCCATGGTGTTCCCGGAGCATGGCGTCTACCTGTGGACCATGGTCGGCTTCCTTGTCTTCTTCGGGCTCGAGAAGATGGCCAATACGCCACAGGCGCCGCAGGCGCACGGGGCTCATGGGGGCCGCCAACCATCGTGGCGCCCCTGGCTGCAGATGAGCGGTTTCGCCCTCTATGCGTGGATCCTCGCCTACATGATGGTGTGGACCGGGAAGAATGGACTGACCCTGGGTCTATTCGCGGTGGCCATGGGCCTGCACCTCTTCACGATCTCGAGCAACCTGAGCAGCACCTGTCGTGAGACGTATCACCCTCGGGGTGCGCTGTTGCTGGCCTCAGCCTCCCTGGCCGGCTGGGGAGCGGCCGCAACGCTGGAGATTCCAGTTGCGTGGGTGTTGAACCTGGTGGCGTTTGTGATGGGCGGGGTGGTTGTCAACTCCGCGATCACCGAGCTCCCGAATGAAAAGGAAGGCCGGTACGGTTATTTCCTGATTGGCGCCGCGTCGTACACCGCCCTGCTGCTGACGATGTCGCACCTGGAGACCGCCGCGTGATTTACGACGCCAAGCCGATCCAGAGCGGACTGAAGAGCACGCCGCGCGACCGTCAAGGCCCGCCCGACCCACTACGACGCTGTGAGTGTCATCAACCCTGAATTTGGCGCGCCGCACGCTCGACGCCGAGAGAACGCCGGCTATGGAGGCCCCATGAGTGACACCGAGCTGAAAGCCAACGACATTCTGGCGCTGGACCGCACGCGTCATGGCCGCCGAGCGCACGCTCATGGCCTGGGTTCGAACCTCCCTCGCCATGATCGCCTTCGGGTTCACGATCTACAAGTTCCTGCAGGTCGTTCAAGAGCAGAGCAAGGTGCTCATTCTGCGGCCGCAGGCGCCCCGCAACCTGGCGATCGCCCTCATTGGCATCGGGACCTTTGCGCTCATCGTCGCGTGCATCCAGTACTGGACATACGTCCGGAGGTTGAGCCCCGCACGAGCCTACAAGCCCTGGGGCCTCGCCTTCATCGTCGGCGGCCTCATTGTGCTCCTTGGCCTCCTGATGCTCGGGAGCGTCGTCTACAACGCCGGACCCTTCGATTGACGGGTCCGTTTTCATAGGGACCGTGGAGTCGTGATGGGATGGTTCTGGTGGCTACCGTTCGGCAAGGTGCCGGAAGTTTCGGTCGGGCAGCTCGACAGCATGCTCAAGACCGGCGCGCCCGCACCACAGCTGATCGATGTGCGCACAACCGCCGAGTGGCGGTCGGGCCGCATCGCCGGCGCCGTGCACGTGCCGATCACCGAACTCGGCGCGCGCATTGCCAGCTTGCAACTGGATGCCGCGCGTCCGATCGTCGCGATCTGCCGCGCGGCCCATCGCAGCGTCCCCGCGGTGCGGCTGCTTCGGCAGCACGGTTTCAACAACTCCTGCCAGCTGCAGGGCGGCATGCTGGCGTGGCGGCAGGCCGGGCTGCCTGTCGAGGTCGACTCCGACGGGAAGAACGGAGCGAACTGACATGCCCAGGACGATCGTGCAAGGCAAGGAAACGGGAACGCTCTTTGAGTGAGGCGAGCCGGACATCGAACTCAAGGAGATCACCTTATGGCGAGCTCATCTGATAGGTCGTTAGGAACGGCACCGGGGTCGAACGGCAACGGCGCCAGCCGTTGATAACCCTGCTGGCGCCGAACACGTCCCCAGCGTGGCGAAACGTACGTTTACGCCGAGCAACATTCTGAAAACGGTCGCCAACATGGCAATTTCGTCTCCCGTCATCATCCGGTCGATATTCAGGCCGAGAACTTCCAAGGCGCTTCGCGAAAAGGTCATGCTCGGAGTCACCGCGATCAATGACTGCCGATACTGCGCGTGGGGTCATTCCCATTGGGCGACATCCCAGGGCGTCCCACTGGAAGCGGTCAACCAGATACTCAGCAGTCAAGACGGCTCCCTCAAGGCGAGCGATCCCGCCGAAGCGGCGGCCATTCTGTTTGGCCAACACTATGCCGAGCATCTCGACGAGATCGATCCGGAATCGGTGAAGAATCTGCGCAACTATTTCAGCCAGGCAGCAGGTACGGGAGATCGTCGGATATGTGTTCTTCATTACGTTCACGAATCTCAGCGGTAACACCGTGGATGTCCTCTCGATCGCCTTCGCGGCCGGGGTCGCCCCATCACCGTCTTTGAGGGTGTTGTTGGAGCCGTTCTCGCCCCGATACTGTTCGTTTTGGTTTTGCTGGTGAAGTTGGGAAAGCTCATTGGAACCGACAAGAGGCGAGCGGCACGGCATCGCGCGTCTCAGGCCGTGCCGCCTGACAGCGGGAGCGCGCGCGCGAGTCGAAGGCAGAACTCTCGAAGGCCGATCTGGAAGGCGGACAATCTGGGAATCGTTGAGGACATGGACGACGCGGCTCGGTGTCAGCCGAGCCGGTCTACCAAAAGGAAAGGTCATATGTTGATAAAGAAACTGAAAGCAAAACACGACGCGATGGCGAACACAAAGCTGCCGCCGGAAGCAGTGGCGAAACTGATCAAGAAGGAGCATTTGTGGTTGACGTTCGATCGAGGCTCGAGGCGAAGAGAGGCATGGCTCCGGGCGCGACGAACATCCCGTTCTTGAGATTGAAGAGTCACCTGAATGAATTGCCGCGTGACAGGACGATTGTGACCTATTGCGGCACAGGGGGGCGCGCAGGTAAAGCAAAGGAAATTCTCGAAGCCAACGGTTTCAAAGCGGCGAACGGTGGCGGCTACAAGGCGATCCTAAAGATCCTGGAAAGCAAATGACGCACGAAGAGACGGCATGACGTTCTCGGCACACTCGATGACGAGAGAGAGGCGGGGCTGATGCGCTTCGAATCCATTCCCATCTGGGCCGTTTTCGCCGCGACGGTGGTCGTCGTGATCGCGGCCATCGAAGCCGGGTATCGGGCGGGGCGGGCCGCGCAGCGGCGGTCCGAGGTAAAGGAACCGCCGGTCTCCACGACTGCCAGCACGATCCTCGGGCTCGCGGCGTTCATGCTGGCGTTCACGTTCGGAATCGTCTGGGAGCTCTATGCCGCGCGGAAGGCGCTGATCCGCGAGGAAGCGGTTGCCATCCGCACGGCCTGGCAACGATCGGACTTTCTGCCGGAAGGCGATCGCGCCGAGGCCGCCGCGTTGCTCCGGCAGTACGTCGATTTGCGCGTGGCCTTCACGGAGGCGGGCCGCCTCGAGCCGCAGCGCGTGAAGCGTTTCCTATCCGAGACACAGCGGCTGCAAGACCGCCTCTGGAACATGGCGGTCGCGAACGCCCGGAAAGACATGAACTCGGACGTCGCCGCGCTGTACATCGAGTCCCTGAACGAAGTGAACGGGATTCATGCGTCGAGAGTGGCTGTCGGGATTCAAGCGCGGCTTCCCATCGAGATCTGGGTCGTGCTCTACTGCGTCACCGCCCTCGGCATGATGACCGTGGGCTATCAGACCGGACTCGCCGGATCCAAACGGTCCATGGGGCGGCCGAATCTGGCCCTGTCCTTCGCTCTGGTGTTCGCGCTGATCGCCTCGCTCGATCGCCCGGACAGCGGCTTCATGAGCCTCAGCCAGCAGCCGTTGATCGACCTTCGCGACGCGATGGCCGCGGCCGCCGGGCGCGCCGCGAGCGACTAGGACATGCCCGGCACTTCCCGACGGCGGTGCAAGCACGAACCTGTTATCGTCTCGTTCCTAGCGAAGGAGGAGAACCATGAAGAGAATCGGATCCTGGATGACGGCCGCCTCTGCAGTTGGCGCACTGTGCCTGGCGACCGCGGCACTGGCCCAGGCGCCCGCGGCTCCACCGGAGACTCTCTCGTCGACTTCCGAGACGGTCGTCGCAACCGTGGTGAGCGTCGACCAGAAGACGCGTAAGGTCGAGCTCAAGACGGACGACGGCCACGAGTACACCTTCATCGCCAGCGACGCCGTGAAGAACCTCGCTCAAGTGAAGAAAGGTGACCGTGTCACGACGACATACATGGAGGCTTTCGTTTACGAGGTGAAGAAGGGTGGCCAGGCTGGCGTCGAGACGACCACGACGACGAGGGGCGCGCGGCCCGGCGAGATGCCGGCGGGCACCTGGGCGCAGCAGACCACGGTGACGGTGAAGATCACGGCGATCGACCCCAAGGTTCCCACGGTCACCTTCAAGGGACCGGCGGGGAACACGCGGACGATCAAGGTGAAGGACCCTGCGAAACTCCAGGGCGTCAACGTCGGGGACACGGTCGACATCACCTATGCCGAGGCCGTCGTGATCAAGGTCGAAAGGGCGCCCAAGAAGTAGCTCTGGTCCCGAGAACAGAGAGCGGCCCCGTGCCCTGGCGGAACGGAGCTGTTATGGTGCGCTTCCCCGAACGATCTGAGACTGGAGGCCGTGTGTGAGCCGCGTCCTCGAAGACCTCCGGGGCAATCCCATGAACTGGCTGCTGGTCTTCGTGCCGGCAGTCCTCGTCGCCGAGCATCTGCGCCCGGAGTCCCACACGGCGCTCTTCCTCCTTTCGGTCGCCGCCATCATTCCGCTCGCGGGCCTCTTGAGCCACGCGACGGAAAGTGTGGCGGCAAAGACCGGGGACGCCATCGGCGGGCTCCTCAACGCCACGCTCGGCAACCTGACCGAGCTCGTCATCGCCATCACGGCGCTGCGACGCCGGGATGCTCGACCTCGTGAAGGCCTCGGTGATCGGGGCCGTCGTGACCAACAGCCTCTTCATGCTGGGCGGCGCGTTCCTGCTCGGCGGGCTTGAAGCACCACAAGCAGGAGTTCAACCCCATCAACGCGCGCACGCAGGCGGGAATGCTGCTGCTGGCCACGATCGCCCTCGTCGTCCCGTCCGCGGTCGCCCGCGTGGATCGGTTCAACGTCACTTCCGTCATGCTCCCGCTCTCCCTCGGCGTGGCCTGCATCCTCCTCGTGACCTATGCCCTCGCCCTGCTCTTCTCGCTGAAGACCCATCGCGACGTCTTCGCAAGCGCCAGGGGCGCCGAGGAGCACGAAGAGACGCCCTGGCCCCTTCCCGCGGCCCTCGGCGCGCTCGCGATCGCGACGCTCTTCATCGCGCTCGTCAGCGAGATCTTCGTGGGATCGGTGCAGCAGGCGGCCGTCAGCTTCGGGATGTCCAAGGTCTTCGTGGGGTTCATCGTGGTGTCGCTCGTGGGCGCGGCGGCCGAGATGACCACCGCCTTCTCGGCCGCCCGCAAGAACCGCCTCGACCTCGCCGTCGGCGTGGCGATGGGCAGCTCCGCGCAGATCGCCCTCTTCGTGGCCCCCGTCCTCCTGATCCTGAGCTACTTCGTGGCGCCGGCGCCGATGGACCTGAACTTCGGCGCCGGCCAGGCGCTGATCGTCCTGCTCACCACCCTGACGGTTTCCTTCGTGGTCGCGGGCGGCCGCTCCGCGTGGTATTCGGGGATCCAGCTCCTCGCGGTGTATGCCATCTTCGCGGTGACGGCCTACCTGATCCCGGGCTGACCGAGGGTCCCGTGGACGTCGGCAAGGAGGTCGCGCGCGACGTTCGGGATCGCGCCGGCTCGAGCGTCTGGTCCAGGAGGGCCCTCACCGCATCGACTGCCGCACGTTCGCCAGCAGCTGGTCCGCCGCATCGAGCCGGATGAGCCCGAGGCGCGGGAACTCGTAGTCCAGGATCACGTAAACCGTCACGGTCAGGATCGCGGCGAACCCGACCGCGTGCAGCCAGCTTCGCGACTTGCTGCCCGCCATCCCGTAGCCGGCGAGAATCGAGCAGGCCAGCGCGAGGAAGGCGAGCATCGCGAAGATCATCGGCGGCGGATGCGTCAGGGCCGCGACGGTTCGCGAGGTCGTGATGTCGATCATCGCGTTCAAGGCGGGCAGGACGAGCATCTGCCGTCTGCGGCGCCTGCTTTGTGGCCTCGACCGCAGCCGCCCAGATCTCTCCCTGAAGGGAGTTCGAGGCCGCGAGGGCCTGCCTTGCGGCTCCGAGATCCGGCAGCTTCCGGTAGACCTCCAGCCGCGAGTCCACGTACCGCCGAAACATGTCGCGCAGGCCGGGCTGCGCCGAGGCCGGCAGCACATCGAGCCTCAGGTAGGCAGTGCCGATCGCGTTGGCCTCCTCGACGACCAGATGCCGCCGGGCGTCGAAACGCGAGGCGGCGCCGGAAAACGTGAAGGCGATCATCAGGCCCATCAGGGCGAAAACGGCGCCCTCGACCGCGCCGAGCCCCGCCCGCGACTTTTCGGCGTCCTCGGACAGGTGCCGGCGGCCGAAACGAACCCCGATCTCCTGGGCGCCGATCATCCCGCCGAAGAGTCCGGCCGCGATCAGAACGAGGTACAGGGAGATGTTCACGGCGCGCATCCTATCTCGCAACCCGTTCGGGAGCCCTCTCCTCCCCCGCGACGTTTCCGTGCTCCCGAGCCCGAGCGTCGAGGGCCGCGATCCTCGCGGCGTAGGCATCGATGCCGGGCCTGGCGGTCAGACCGTGCGCGAGGATGCTGACGAGCACCGTGGCCACCACGGTCAGCCCTCCGGAAACACAGCCCGCGCGGCGACCGCGCCGAGCAGGAGCGTCAGCAGCATTCCGACGTGAGCAGGCGCACGAGCAGCACGGCCGCGCCCGCGAGCGTGAAGACGATCGGCGCCGTGATCGGCGTTCGCTCGAGCCAGCCCGAGACGAAGCCATAGCCGAAGAGCAGGGCGAGAAAAATCGCCAGGATCGTCATCCTTCCACCCCGATCCGAAAGACCGCGCGGAACCGCTCCCCCGGCCCGACGATCCCGAGGCCCCGCCCGCTCGCGAGCGCGTTGGTCGGCGCCGTCATGGGCTCTATGGCGATGAGATCCTCGCCCGGCGGCGCGTAGATCTGCGCGAACCGATAGCCCTCGAGGAGGTCGACCACGACCCGCCGCCCCCCGCCCGACAGAAGAAAGGAGGCGCGATCCGACTCGAGGGCGAACCCGTCGTCGAAGGCGCGGCTCCGGAGCAGAGCGTCCTCGGCGGCAAAGGAAACCTCCCGACCGTCCGGAATGCCGCGCGCGTCCTGGACCAGCCGGCGCATCGCCGGAAGCCCGAGCCGCCACTCGGCCCTCGGCACTCCCGGGATTCCGAGGTACGGATGGAAGCCGAAGGAAACCGGAACAGGGCCTTCCGGCCCCGCCACGAGGGTCGTCTCGAGCGTGAGGCCGTCGGGCGCGAGAGCGACGACCATCTCGAGGCGGTGCCGGAACGGAAAGACCGAGAGAAGATCCTCCCGGTTCCAGTCGAGGCGCGCGGCCAGGCGTCCGGGCGACCCGGCGATCACCGTCCAGGACAAACGGGACCACGGCACGCCGTGGATCGGCAGACCCCTCGCGTCGAAGTGCAGCAGCGGCGAGGCAGGAGTCGAGCGCCACCTCGCGACCCGCCGCGCGGTAACGCAGCCCGTCCAGACGGTTCGCCCACGGATGGAGGAGCGGGATCCCCGCCGTGGAGCCCTTCGCGGCCGACGCCTCGAGGTCTTCGACGCGCCGCAGAATTTCCTCGCCGCGGTGCCTGACCGACGCTCCGAGCATCCCGCGCGCGGGGAGAAAGACGGCTTCCAGGTCGCCGCTGGCGAGCTCCCGCGCGTCGACCGCCCATCCGGGGTCGGGCATCGTCACCTCTTCCTCTGGCAGCCGGAGAATATCGAGGAAAGCCTTCCCGCCTTCGGGACGGCTCGTGAATAATGCCGTTTCGAAGTGATGCTCGAAGTCGAACACGAGCCCCGGCAGCTTCTCGTCGGCGCGCTGCTGATGCTCGTGACCGTCGCCATCCAGACTTTCGGAGTGATCCTGCTGGAGGAGCTCGTCCTGCGCGTTCGCGATTCGGTCACGCAACGCCCCACTCCGCGCCGAATGCTGGCCGTTCTGTGCAGCATCATGGTCTACCTCTTCGCCCTGCACCTGGCGGAGATGGCCGTCTGGGCCGCGGTCTACTACACGGTCGCCGACTATCGGAGCTTTGCCGTCGCCCTCTACGAGTCGGCGCTCGCCTTCACGACCATGGACATCGCCAAGCTTCCCCTGGGCTGGAAGTTCTTGAGCGCCGCGGAGGGTGTCACGGGCCTCCTGATGTTCGCCTGGTCCACGGGAGTCATGTTCAACCAGACCTCGTGGGTCACGGACGCGCGGCACAAGTACGTGCGCAAGGCAGCGCGCCTTCGAAAAGAAGGACCCTGCCGCCCCGCCGGTTGCGTAGGCGGCGCGCCGACGCTGCTCGCCCTTCAGTCGGCCCGCGTCCGCCCCGCCGCGGCGCGGTCGGTCAGGAGCAGGGCCTGTTCGCTCGAAACGCGCCCCGCCGGGATCGACCGGTCCCCTGCCCTGAGACGCGCGAGCATCGGCGCTTTCTCAGCCCCCGTCGCGAGCCACAGGATCCGGCGCGCCCGATCGAGGATCGGATACGTCAGGGTCATCCGCCGGCGCCCCATGTAGACGCCGGTCAGCGCCACGTCGCGGTCGGCCACGGAGAGCACCGGATCGCCCGGCACGAGGGAAGCGGTGTGGCCGTCCGGACCGAGACCGAGGTGCACGAGGTCGAGCACGGCCGGGGTGCCGGCGAACGACTCGATCTCGCGGGCGTAGCGCGCGGCCGCGGCCGGCAGCTCTCTTTCGTCGCCCTCCACCGGCATGGCGTGAAGGTTTCCGGGGGCCAGCGCGACGCGACCGAGCAGGCTCTCCCGGATGTGCGTGAGGTTGCGGTCCGCGTCGCCCGCCGGCGCCACGCGCTCGTCCACCTGGAAGAGGTGCACCGCGTTCCAGGGCATGTCCTCGCCGGCCAGCGCTGCGAGCATCCGCCAGGGGGTGCGTCCCCCGCTCACCGCGAAGAGGAACCGTCCGCGCGCCGCCACGGCCTCGCGGGCGTCCGCGGCGATCGTCGCCGCACCGCGGCGAGCGACGGCACCGTCGTCGTCGAGGACCTCTTCCTTCACGAGGCGCCCTTGAGCCTCCGGTATCGGCGGATCAGGGCGCTGGTCGAGCTGTCGTGGTCGAGCTTTGGTTCGGCCGGGCCTTCGAGCTCCGGGATGATGCGCTGCGCGAGCACCTTTCCGAGCTCGACGCCCCACTGGTCGAAGGAGTCGATGCCCCAGACCGCGCCCTGCGTGAACACGTTGTGCTCGTAGAGCGCCACGAGGCGGCCGAGCGCCGCGGGCGTCAGCTTCTGCGCGAGGATCGTGTTCGTCGGCCGATTGCCTTCGAACACGCGGTGCGGGACGAGCGCCTCCGGCGTGCCCTCGGCCCTCACCTGCTCCGCGGTCTTGCCGAAAGCGAGCGCCTCGGCCTGCGCGAAGACGTTGGCGACCAGGATGTCGTGGTGCCGGCCCAGGGGATTGAGCGCCTCGACGAACGTGATGAAGTCGCACGGGATCAGGCGCGTGCCCTGGTGGATGAGCTGGTAGAAGGAGTGCTGGCCGTTCGTCCCGGGCTCCCCCCAGTAGATGGGGCTCGTTTCGGCGGCGACGCGCGCGCCTTCCAGCGTCACGTGCTTTCCATTGGACTCCATGGTGAGCTGCTGCAGGTACGCCGGGAACCTCTTCAGGTACTGGTCGTACGGCAGCACGGCCACCGTCTGCGCGCCGAAGAAATCGTTGTTCCAGACCGCGAGCAGACCCATCAGCACGGGCAGGTTCTTCTCGAAGGGAGCCGTGCGGAAGTGCTCGTCCATCTCGTGGAAGCCCGCCAGCATCGCCCGGAAGTTCTCCGGGCCGACGGCGAGCATGGTCGAGAGCCCGATCGCCGAGTCCATCGAATAACGTCCGCCGACCCAGTCCCAGAAGCCGAACATGTTGGCCGTGTCGATGCCGAAGGCTGCCACCTTCTCCGCGTTCGTCGAGACCGCCACGAAGTGTTTCGCGACGGCCTTCGGATCGCCCCCGAGCCCTTTCAGCGCCCAGTCGCGCGCCGTGTGGGCGTTGGTCATCGTCTCGAGCGTCGTGAAGGTCTTCGACGAGATGATGAAAAGCGTCTCCGACGGGTCGAGATCCCGGGTCGCCTCGGCGAAGTCGTTGCCATCGACGTTCGAGACGAACCGGAATGTCATGGACCGCTCGCTGTAGAACCGGAGCGCTTCGTAGGCCATGACCGGGCCGAGGTCGGAGCCCCCGATGCCGACGTTGACGACGTTGCGGATGCGCTTGCCGGTGTGGCCCTTCCAGGCCCCGCTGCGCACGCGGTCCGAGAAGCCCGACATCTTGTCGAGCACGGCGTGCACGTCGGGCACGACGTTCTGGCCGTCCACGACGATGGAGGCGCCCCTGGGCGCGCGCAGCGCGACGTGGAGCACGGCCCGATTCTCCGTGACGTTGATCTTCTCGCCGCGGAACATCGCGTCGATCCGCGCCCGGAGGCCGCACTCCTCCGCGAGCGCGACGAGCAGCTTCAGCGTCTCGTCCGGTGACGCGGTTCTTCGAGTAGTCGAGGTACAGGCCGGCCGCCTCGAGCGTCAGCCGTTCGCCCCGCGCCGGATCGTCGGCGAAGATCTGGCGCAGGTGCAGGTCCTTGACCTTCGCGTGGTGGGCCTGCAGCGCCTTCCAGCCCGGGCGCGACGTCAGCGGCGGATTCCCGGCACCCATGCTCAGCTCGCCTTGCCCAGGACGGCGCTCTTGGAGGCGATCACGCCGAGCAGCTCGTTCCACGAGGCGACGAACGACTTCGCCCCCTCGTCCTGGAGCCGGGCGGCGAGCGCGGCGGCGTCGACGCCCGCCTTCGCGAAGCTCTCGAGGACCGCCTCGCAGTCGCCGCCGTCGACCGGCAGCAGGGCGCCGATCTCGCCGTGGTCGCCCAGGGCCTTCAACGTCGCCTCGGGCATGGTGTTCACCGTAAACGGCGCCGCGAGGGCCCTGACGTAGAGAATGTCGGACGCCTTCGGATCCTTGGTCCCGGTGCTCGCCCAGAGGAGCCGCTGCGGGCGGGCGCCGGCGTTGTAGACGCGCGTCCAGCGGGGAGAACCGAGCAGCTCGCGGCACGCCTTGTACGTGCGCTTCGCGATGGCGATGCCGAGCTGGTTGTTGAGCGCCTCGGGCACTTTGCCGGCGACCGCCCCATCCCAGCGGCTGACGAAGACCGACGCGACGGAACCGACGTTGGGATCGAGCCCCGCGTCGATGCGCCGCTCGATGCCTCTCAGGAAGGCCTCCGCCGCCGCCACGTAGTGCTCGCGGGAGAAGAGGAGCGTCACGTTGATCGGCACGCCGGCGAAGATCGCTTCTTCGATGGCCGGCAGGCCTTCCCTGGTGCCCGGGAATCTTGATGAAGAGGTTGGGCCGCCCGGCCCGGGCGTGCAGCTCCTTCGCCGCGGCGAGCGTGCTCTTCGTGTCGTAGGCGAGCAGGGGCGACACCTCGAGCGAGACCCAGCCGTCGACGCTGTTGGTCCGGTCCCAGATGGGGCGGAAGAGGTCGGCGGCGCGCGTTAAGTCCTCGATCGCGAGGTCGAAAAAGAGCGCCTCGCCCGACTCGCCGCGGGAGAGCTTGTCCCGGATCGCGCCGTCGTAGGCCGTGCTGTTCTTGATCGCGTGGTTGAAGATGGTGGGGTTCGAGGTGAGCCCCGTGACGGACAGCTCGTCGATGTAGCGCTGCAGCGTGCCGCCGTTCAACAGATCCCGCGTGATGTTGTCGAGCCAGAGGCTCTGACCGAGGTCGTGGAGTTTCTTCGTCGCCTTCATGGTGTCACCTCGCAATCGGGTTGAATCGATCGAGAACGGCGCCGCCGAAAGAGGCGGTCGTCCGGCCAGATCAGATCACAGGACCGACGGGCCAACCTGAGTCAGAACCGGAGCGTCACGCCGCCGGTCAGGTCCGGATAGTTGTAGACGTTGGTCGAATACCCGTAGCAGACGAACGGGTCGCACCAGATGCCGGCGTTGGTCGTCGCGCCGGTCACGACCCAACGCCAGCGGCCCTCGACGCGCAGGCCGAAGTTGCGGCCGAGCCAGAACTTCCCGCCCATGCCGGCGCTGGCGGAAAAATGCGTCGACGAGCGCGCATCGAAGCCCAGAACCTCCGGGGTCAGCGTCGTCGCGCCGGCGCTCAAGACGATGTAGAAACTCGCCTCGCGGCTGCCGACGGAAAAGAGCCCGTCGAGCTCGTAGGCATCCGACGTCAGGGTCCCGATCCGGATCGGAAGGCCGACCGAGCCCGTCGGGGTCGCGTCGAGCGCCGGCTCCGCCCGCGTCCAGCTCGCCTCGAGCTCGACGCCGTCGGTCAGGTTGTATCCCAGGCGCGCCCCGTACTCGACGGTCGTGCCGACGTCGACCGTGGTCAGGCCTCCCTGGTAGATCTGGCGGCCGAAGTAGCCGCCGCCGATCCCCGTGATCTCCCAGGAGCCGGCAATATTCTGGCCGAGGGCGGGCACGCCGCAGAGCACGGCGCCCGCAACCAGACCGAGCCTGAGGACGCGGCTCACTGCGGACGCACGAACGGGTAGGTCGCGAACATCTCCGTCAGCACCTGGGTGAGCTTCTGCTCGCGTGCCTCATTGGACACGCCGACCTGGAGCGCATCGGTCGCCTTGCCCCTCCAGACGAGCTGTTTCTTGTTCGCGTCGACGAGGTCGATCAGGAGCGTGCCGACCGGAATCTCGTAGATCGCCGTGTCGTACGGACCGGCCCAGTAGCCCCAGCCGTAGCCCCATCCCGGGCTGTAGGACACGACCTGCGTGTCGACGGAAAAGCGGGCGTGAACGAACACCAGGAGATCCGCGTTCCCGCCGGCGGGCGCCGGCGCCAGCCCCTTGGTCGCCAGCACGTCCCCGAGGACGCTCTGGCAGCGCTTCGACCAGACCGGGTCCTTGATCGACCCGTCCTCCCTCCAGGCCCAGGTGTAGTACTTCGAGAAGTCGACGTTCTTGTCCCAACCGACGTCGATCTTCAGAGTCGAACCGCAGGCCAGCAGCCCCAGCAGCAGAACGACCCCCGCGGCCCCGGTCCCAATCCCGATGCTCTTCCGCCCTTCCCGAAACAAGTCCATCTCGCCGTCCTTTCAAGAGCCCCGCCGACGTCTTCGGCGTTGCGCTCCGATGGTAGTCTCTTTCGTCGCCGGGCAAACCTCGGCCTTCGTGCATCAGGAGGATACAGCGATGCAGCTCGGCATGATCGGTCTCGGCCGCATGGGCGCCAACATGGTGCGCCGCCTGATGAAGAACGGGCACACCTGCGTCGTTTTCGACCGCAGCGCCGACGCCGTCAAGCAGCTGGCGGGCGAAGGCGCCGTCGGCGCGATCCTCGCTCGACGACTTCGTCGCGAAGCTGAAGCCGCCGCGCGCCGCCTGGCTGATGGTTCCCGCGGCCGCCGTGGACGGCACGCTCTCCGACCTCGCGCCCAAGATGCAGAAGGACGACACGATCATCGACGGCGGGAACTCCTACTACATCGACGACATCCGCCGGCAGAACGACCTGCGCGCCCGCGGCATCCACTACGTCGACGTCGGCACGAGCGGCGGCGTCTGGGGCCTCGAGCGCGGCTACTGCATGATGATCGGCGGCGACACGGAGGCCGTGCAGCGCCTCGACCCGATCTTCAAGACGATCGCGCCGGGCCGTGGCGACATCGCCGCGCACGCCGGGACGGGAGAAGGCGAAGGGCACCGCGGAGGAGGGCTACCTGCACTGCGGTCCGTCGGGGGCCGGGCACTTCGTGAAGATGGTCCACAACGGGATCGAGTACGGGATCATGGCGGCGTACGCCGAGGGCCTGAACATCCTGAAGCGCGCCAACGTCGGCAAGCAGGACCGGGAGGTGGACGCCGAGACGACGCCGCTGCGCAACCCCGAGCACTACCAGTACGACCTGAACCTGCCGGACGTGGCCGAGGTCTGGCGCCGCGGCAGCGTCATCGCCTCGTGGCTCCTCGACCTGACGGCGATCGCGCTCATGAAGTCGCCCGACCTGAAGGACTTCTCGGGCCGGGTTTCCGACTCGGGCGAGGGCCGCTGGACCATCATGGCCGCGATCGACGAGGGGACGCCCGCCGAGGTGCTGACGGCGGCGCTCTACGAACGCTTCGCCTCCCGCGGGGAAGCCGACTTCGCGAACAAGCTCCTGTCGGCGATGCGCTACGAATTCGGCGGACACGTCGAAAAGCCCGAAGGCCAATAGCCGTGGCCGCGCCTCCGAGGACGCTCGCCGTCGACATCGGCGGAACCGGCATCAAGACGATCGTTCTCGACGCGGCCGGCAAGCCCGTCACCGAGCGTCTCCGCATCGAGACTCCCCGGCCCGCGACGCCGCGCGCCGTCATCGCCGCCATCCTCGAGCTCGCCCGGCAGCAGGGCGCGTTCGACCGAGCCTCGGTCGGGTTTCCCGGCGTCGTGCGCAAGGGCGTCACCGAGACCGCCTGGAACCTCGGGAAGAGCTGGATCGGTTTCGACCTCGACCGGGCGCTCACCAGGGCCCTCGGCAAGCCGGTGCGGTGCTGCAACGACGCCGACGTCCAGGGCCTCGGCGTCGTCAAGGGCAAGGGTGTCGAGCTCGTGATCACGCTCGGCACGGGATTCGGCTCTTCGCTCTTTCTCGACGGGTCGCCTCGTTCCCAACATGCAGCTCGCCCACCACGCCGGCTGGCGGCGCAAGACGTACGAGGAAGAGCTCGGCGACAAGGCGCGAAAGAAGGCCGGCAAGAAGAAGTGGAATCGGCGCGTGCTCCGGGCGATCCGGAGCCTCGAGACGCTCTTCAACTACGACACGCTCTACATCGGCGGCGGGAACGCGGCGCAAGATCGAGGTCGCGCTGCCGTCCCGCGTGAAGATCGTTTCCAACGTCGCCGGCCTGCTCGGCGGGATCGCGCTCTGGCGACGGCAAGGAGGACCGCTATGGCGTCCGCTGAGGCCGGAACCGAAAAGCCGCTCGCCGCCGACGCGCTCGTCTTCTTCGGCGCCACCGGCGACCTCGCCTACAAGAAGATCTTCCCGTCGCTGCAGGGAATGATCCGCCGCGGCAACCTTTCCGTCCCGGTGATCGGTGTCGCCAAGTCGGGCTGGACGATCGAGCAGCTGCGCGACCGGGCGCGCGCGAGCCTGAAGGAGTACGGCGGCGGCGTGGACGAGGCGGCGTTTGCAAAGCTCGTGGCCCTCCTGCAGTACATCGACGGGGACTACGGCGACCCGGCCACGTTCGCGAAGCTGCGCGCGGCGCTCGGCCCCGCCAAACACCCGACGCACTACCTCGCGATCCCGCCGAGCCTGTTCGGATCCGTCATCGAGCAGCTCGGAAAGTCGCGCTGCGCCGAAGGCGCGCGGGTCGTCATCGAGAAGCCCTTCGGACACAACTTCGCGACGGCGCAGGCGCTCAACCGGACCCTCCACACGGTGTTCCCGGAATCGTCGGTCTTCCGCATCGACCACTACCTCGGCAAGGACGCGGTCGAGAACCTGCTTTTCTTCCGGTTCGCCAACACGTTCCTCGAGCCGATCTGGAACCGCAACTACGTCGAGTGCGTCGAGATCACGATGGCCGAGGAGTTCGGCGTGCAGGGGCGCGGGAAGTTCTACGACGAGACCGGGGCCATCCGCGACGTCATCCAGAACCACCTCCTCCAGGTCGTCGGCTACCTCGCGATGGAGCCCCCGATTTCCGTCGAGGCCGACCGGATTCGCGACGAGCAGGTCAAGGTCTTCCGCGCGATCAAGCCACTGAAGCCCGAAAACGTCGTCCGCGGCCAGTTCCGGGGGTACCTCAAGGAGCCGGGCGTCGCTCCGGGCTCGACCGTCGAGACCTTCGCCGCGCTGCGGCTCGAGGTCGACTCCTGGCGCTGGGCCGGTGTGCCCTTCTTCATCCGCGCCGGCAAGTCGCTGCCGCTCACCGCGACCGAAGTCATGGTCGACTTGAAGCGGCCTCCCCTGTCGCGGCTTTCGCCGGAAGAGAGCAACTACTTCCGTTTCCGCCTCGGTCCGAAGATCTCGATCTCGATCGGGGCCCGCGTCAAGAAACCGGGAACCGAGATCATGTCCATTCCGACCGAGCTCGTCGCGGTCCGCGACGCGGGCCGCGACGAGGTGGACGCCTACGAGCGGCTCCTGACCGACGCCATGAAGGGCGACCCGACGCTCTTCGTGCGCGAGGACGCCGTCGAAGCCGCCTGGAGGGTCGTCGACGGGGTCCTGGACAACGCCGTGCCGGTGCACCCCTACGACCCGGGCACCTGGGGTCCCGCGGAGGCGGATCGCCTGACCGCCGACCTCGAGGGCTGGCACGACCCGGCCAAGGAGCCGTGAAAACCAAGCCCGCGGAGACGGCCGAGGGCCGGCGGCTGGCGGACAACGACGCGCGCAAGGCGCACTGGAACCGCTGGGGACCGTATCTCTCGGAGCGCGCCTGGGGAACCGTGCGCGAAGACTACAGCCCGAACGGGACCGCCTGGGACTACTTCCCGCACGATCACGCGCGCTCCCGCACCTACCGCTGGAGCGAGGACGGCCTGGCCGGGATCTGCGACCGCCACCAGCTCGTCTGTTTCGCGATCGCGCTGTGGAACGGGAAGGACCCTTTCCTGAAGGAGCGGCCCTTCGGCCTGACGAACTCCGAAGGCAACCACGGCGAGGACGTCAAGGAATACTGGTTCTACCTCGATTCGACGCCGACCCACTCCTACATGAAGTACCTCTACAAGTACCCGCAGGCGGAGTACCCGTATGCGCGTCTGATCGAAGAAAACCGGCGGCGCACGATCGACGATCCGGAATTCGAGCTCATCGACACGGGGATCTTCGACGGCGGCCGGTACTTCGACGTCTTCGTCGAATACGCCAAGGGCAACCCCGAGGACATTCTGATCGCGATCACGGTCGAGAACCGGGGGCCCGAGGCGGCGACCCTCGACCTGCTGCCCACGGCCTGGTTCCGCAACACGTGGACCTGGAAACCCGGGCGGGCCCGTCCTGCCCTGGCGGCCGTGGCTCGCCCGGACAACCGCCCCATGATCCAGCTCGAGGAACCGTACCTCGGGAAGCGCTACCTCCACGCGACGCCGGGAGCGGAGCTGCTCTTCACCGAGAACGAGAGCAACGCCGAGCGCGTGTTCGGGACGCCGAATCCTTCCCCCTACGTCAAGGACGCCTTCCACGAGCGCGTGGTCAACGGCAACGGCGCCGCCGTCAACCCCGCCCGCCGCGGAACCAAGGCCGCCGCGCGGTACCGGCTCACGGTCCCGGCCGGGGGAAGCGCCCGCGTGCGCCTGCGCCTGACCGACGCCGCCTGGGCGACGGGCGATCCGTTCGGCGAGGACTTCGACCGCATCCTCGGCGAACGGAAGGCCGAGGCGGACGCCTTCTACGCCGCCGTGATCCCGGATCGCCTCTCGTCCGAAGAGAAGAACGTGATGCGGCAGGCGTTTGCCGGGATGCTCTGGTCGAAGCAGTTCTACAAGTACGACGTGCGGCGCTGGCTCAAGGGCGATCCCGGCCAGCCGCCTCCGCCGCCGGAGCGCCTCAAGGGACGCAACAACGACTGGCGGCACGTCTTCAACTCCGACGTCCTCTCGATGCCCGACACGTGGGAGTTCCCCTGGTTTGCCGCCTGGGACCTCGCGTTCCACTGCGTGGTTCTTTCCCTCGTCGACGCCCGGTTCGCCAAGGACCAGCTCGTGCTGATGCTGCGCGAGTGGTACATGCATCCCAACGGCCAGATCCCCGCGTACGAGTGGAACTTCGCCGACGTGAACCCTCCCGTGCATGCCTGGGCGGCGCTGCGCGTCTACCAGATCGAGAGGGCGAAGACGGGAGTCGGCGACCGCGCCTTTCTGGAGCGCGTGTTCCACAAGCTGCTTTTGAATTTCGACTGGTGGGTCAACCGCAAGGACGAGCTCGGCAACAACATTTTTCAGGGCGGCTTCCTCGGGCTCGACAACATCGGCATCTTCGACCGCAACACGAAGCTGCCGGAAGGCTGGGTGCTCGGGCAGGCGGACGGCACGAGCTGGATGGCGATGTACTGCCTGAATCTCCTCGGCATGGCGCTCGAGCTCGCCACCGAGGAGCCTGTCTACGAGGATGTCGCAAGCAAGTTCTGGGAGCACTTCGTCTACATCGCGCACGCCGTCCAGCGGCCGGACGAGCCGGAGCTCGGGCTCTGGGACGAGCAGGACGGGTTCTTCTACGACGACATCCGCCATCAGGACGGCCGCCAGGTCCCGATCCGCACCCGCTCGCTCGTGGGACTGCTCCCGCTCACCGCCGTCACGACGGGAGACTCGGCGCTGATCAACCGGTTCCCGAGCTTCAGGCGCCGGATGGAGTGGTTCTTTGCGCACCGCCGGGACCTGACCGACGCGTGTGCCTCGATGACCAAGCACGGCGAGCACGAGCGGATCCTGCTCTCCGTCGTCAAGCCGGAGCAGCTGACCCGCGTGCTCCGATACATGCTCGACGAGAGCGAGTTCCTCTCGCCCTACGGGATCCGGTCGGTCTCACAGTTTCATCGGGATCATCCCTACGATGCTCCAGGCGCGCGGCATGGACTACCGCCTCGACTACGAGCCCGGCGAGTCGCGCACGCGCCTCTTCGGCGGCAACTCCAACTGGCGCGGCCCGATCTGGTTCCCGATCAACTATCTGATCCTGGAATCGCTCAAGCGCTTCCACATGTACTTCGGCAACAGCTTTCAGGTCGAGTGCCCCGTCGGCTCCGGAAAGATGATGAACCTCCACGAGGTCTCCCACGAGCTCGCGCGCCGACTCTCGTCGATCTTCCTTCCCGACGCGCAGGGGCGCCGACCCGTCTTCGGCGGCTACGAGGCGTTCCAGAGCGACCCGCACTGGAAGGGCCTCCTGCTCTTCCACGAGTACTTCCACGGAGACACCGGCGCCGGCCTCGGCGCGAGCCACCAGACCGGCTGGACGGGGCTCGTCGCGAAACTGCTCGACGAGCTCGGCTAGGTTTCGTCGCCGGTTCGACCCGGTTCGGCCCCGGGGGTGGGATACTGAAGGCATGCCCGCTCAACGCTGGACCCTCTCGTTTCTCGCCGGCGCCTGCGCGATTCTCGTCGGATGCGCGCACGTCTCGGAAGCGGACACGAACTGGCGGCTCGCGCAGACCAAGGGGAAGTATCACGTTCAATTGACCGAGGACGCCGAGCGGGTCGAGGGCACTTGCAAGTTCGTTCGGCTCCTCAATCCGCAGTACGGCCAACCGGTGGATAGCCCCACCGATGCGCAGCTGCCCGACTACTTCCGCACCGAGGCCGCCTTCTACGGCGCCGACACGGTCCTGGTGCGTGGAAACGTCGGGGATGCTTACATCTGCGGGCCCGGACCGATCAATCCGGACGGAACGCGGAAGGAAGTCTTCCCTCCGGCTCAATAGGTGGTCCCCCCGGGAGACAGATGTGACTTGCGGTCTGCCGGGAATCCGTGCACGGCGGCCCTGCGCCGACATGTCCCGCGCGCTGCACTCTTCCAACACATCGGCACTTTTCTGGAATGTGCTTCGTCTGGTGTAGGCTTTTCGACCCGGGATCGGCCCACAACGGTTCTCGTACGCGCCGAAGGAGCATCGGCATGAGTGCGATTCGCAGGATTCTGAGCGTCACGCTGATCGCCGCGATCTCGACGTTGACGGCCGCCCGGCTTCCGGCACAGACTCCGCCGGCGCCGGCGCCTCAAGCGCCAGGGCGATCCCATGGCCCCGGCGGATCGTCGGCGGCACGGGGGCGGCGCTCGAGACCTTCCTCATCTATCAGCCCCAGCTCGACCGCTGGACGGGCAACCAGCTCGAAGCGCACGCGGCGGTGTCGGTGCAGGCCGCGGGCGCCAAGGACCCGACCTTCGGAGTCATCTGGTTTACCGCGCGCACCGAGGTCGACAAGGTCAATCGCCTCGTCTACCTCGAGGACTTCAACATCACGCGCGCGAGCTTTCCGTCGGCCCCGGCCAAGGCGGCCGCCTGGCGGGCCACGCTGCAGGAGCAGGAACCCTCGAAGAGGTCCAAGGGAATCTCGCTCGATCGGCTGGAGGCGGATCTCGGGATCGCGACCGCCCAGAAGACGGGCGAATCGCGGCCGTTGAACAACGCGCCTCCCCAGATCATCTTCTCGAACGTGCCTGCGGTCCTGGTGCTCATCGACGGAACTCCGTCCTTCCAGCCCGTCAAGGGCACGGACCTGCAGCGCGCGATCAACACCAGCTCGATCGTGCTGAAGGGCGATTCCGGCCTGTACCTGCACCTCTTCGACGGGTGGATGGAGGCCTCCGGCCTTGCAGGGTCCGTGGAGCGTTTCCGACCCGGTCCTGCACCGCAAGCACGAGCTCGACAAGGCCCTCCAGCAGATCCTCGCCGCCAAGGACGGAGATCCGATGACGGGCGGGTCCGCCTCCGATCCGAAGGCCCCCAAGCCCTCGCTCAAGACCAAGCCGGTCCCTGTCGTCTACATGGCGACGCAGCCGACCGAGCTCGTCGTCGTCAACGGCGAGCCCAATTACGACCCGATCAGCGGAACACAGCTTCTCTACGTGACCAACACCACCGGCCGCGTCTTCAAGGATCTGGACAATCAGAACACCTACGTCCTCATCGCCGGGCGCTGGTTCACGGCGGCGACGACCGCCGGGCCGTGGCAGTTCGTGCCCGCCTCGAGCCTGCCGCCGGACTTCGCGAAGATTCCGGACGAGAGCCCGGTCGAGAACGTGAAGGCGTCGGTGCCCGGCACGACGCAGGCCCAGGAGGCCGTCATCTCCAACGGGATCCCGCAGACGGCCACCGTCCAGCGGACGGCGCAGATCAAGCCGGTCACCTTCGACGGCGCGCCCCAGTTCAAGCCGATCGAGGGCACTTCGCTGCAGTACGTCGTCAACGCGTCGACGCCGATCATCATGACGGGTCCCTACTCCTTCTTCGCCTGCCAGAGCGGAATCTGGTTCACCTCGTCCTCGGTCAACGGCCCCTGGACGGTGGCCGCGTGGCTGCCGGCGTCGATCTACACGATCCCTCCCTCCTCGCCCCTCTACAACCTCACCTACGTTCAGGTCTACGGCTCGACGACGGACGTGGTCTACGTCGGCTACACACCCGGGTACACGGGCGCGATCATCAGCGACGGCGTCGTCGTCTACGGCACCGGATACGTCTACACGCCGTGGATCGGCACGGTCTGGTACGGGCCGCCGGTGACGTACGGCTACGGCGTCAACCTGGCCTACACGCCATGGACCGGCTGGGGCTTCGCCTTCGGCATCGGCTGCGGGTTCGCGATGGGCGCCGCCATGTGCGGCTACGGGTGGGGCTACGCCGGTTGGGGTTGGGGGGCCGCGTACGGCGGCTGGTACGGGCACTATGGCGCCGCGGCGTGGGGCTACGGCGGCGGCGCCGTCTGGGGGCCCGGCTACGGCCGCTGGTCTTCGGGCAATGTGTACAGCCAGTGGGGCTCGACGAGCGCCGTCACGCGCAGCGGCGGCGGGTACAACGCGTGGACGGGCAACGCGTGGCGCGGCTCGGAAGGCGCTTCGTACAACTCCGCGACCGGGGTCGCCGCCGCCGGCCAGCGCGGAGGCGGCTACAACGCCTACACGGGCAACTACGCGGCCGGCGAGCGCGGCGCGGCGACGAATACGAATACCGGCGCGAGCGTCTCGGGCGCCCGGGGCACAGTGGGCAACGCCTACACCGGCAACTCCGTGACGGCCGGGCGCGGTCAGGTCACCGGTCCGGGAGGAAACACCACTTCGGTCGCGGGAATCCACGGCGACGACAGCGGCGTCGCGCGGGTCGGCAACAACGTCTACGCCGACCACGACGGGAACGTCTACAAGGGCGGCGGGGGCAGCGGCTGGTCGCAGTACGACCATTCGAGCGGATCCTGGAACAGCATGAACGACGGTGCGCGCTCGAGCCAGCTGAACAGCTGGGACTCGGCCCGCTCGTCGGGAGGCAGCCGCTGGGGCGGCTTCAGCTCGAGCGGCTTCGGCGGGCGGTCCTGGGGTGGCGGCGGCGGATGGGGCGGCCGCTCGGGCGGATGGGGCGGAGGCGGGTTCCGCGGCGGCGGATTCCGGAGGTGAGCACGGAGGTTTGACGAAAGACACATGCGTGGAGTGAGGTTTCAAAAGTAAGGAGAAGGAAAATGCGGAAGACCATCCTTGGAATCCTGATCGGGGCCACATCCCTGGCGTGCTCGTCCACACTGACGACCAACGTCGACTACGACCACACCGTCAACTGGAGTCAGTTCCACACCTTTCAGCTTCAGACGGGAACGCCCTCCCCGGTCACGTTCACGCAGAAGCGCATCGACGACGGGATCACGAGCAACCTGACCGCCAAGGGCTGGCAGACCGTGACGAGCAATCCCGACATCCTGGTTTACTCGCACGTGGCGCTGAGCTCGGAGAAGCAGTGGAACGCCACGAGCATGGGCGGGTTCGGGTACCGGGGCTGGGGCGGAATGGGCGGCGGCATGGCGACTGCGACACAGACGAACATCCCGATCGGGACGCTGATCGTCGACCTCGTCAATCCGAGGACGAAGGAAATGGTCTGGCGCGGAATCGCACAGGATCAGGTCGGCACCAACGGCGAGCAGAAGGGCCAGGTCGACGCGGCGATCGCCGCGCTCTTCAAGAATTTTCCGCCCGCCGCTGGCAAATAGCCTCGTCGGGCATCGCGAACCGAGGGGCGGCCGGCTGAGGAGGCCGGCCGCCCTTGCATTTTCCGCACGGGTATCATCCTCCCCGTGCGCAGCATCTTCGGGACGGCCGATGCGTGGGTGACGGCGCTCGTCCTCGTCTCGCTGGTCATCTACGTGACGCTCGACCTGAACCAGCCCCGGCGCGGTTTGATCGTCGTGAGCCAGGAACCGGTCGAGCGGCTGATCGAATCGATGAAGCCATGAACGTCGGGACGGCGGAAGAGCGTCGCGCGAGGGCGCCGGAGCGCGTCGTTTTCCTCTTCGACGTCGACAACACGCTGCTCGACAACGACCGGGTGACCGCCGACCTGCGTCGGCACCTCGAGCGGGAGGTCGGCCTCGAGCGCGCGAACCACTACTGGACCCTCTTCGAGCAGCTGCGCACGGAGCTCGGTTACGCCGACTACCTCGGGGCGCTCCAGCGCTATCGGGGCGAGTACCCCCGCGACCCGCACCTGCTGACGGTCTCCCGTTTTCTGATCAACTACCCCTTCGCCAACCGCCTGTTCCCCAATGCGCTGGACGCGCTGGACCACGTGAAGACCTGGGGCCCGGCGGTCATCCTTTCCGACGGCGACGTGGTGTTCCAGCCCCGGAAGATCGACCGCTCGGGGCTCTTCGAGGCGGTGGACGGCAAGGTCCTGATCTACGTGCACAAGGAACAGGAGCTCGACGACGTCGCATCGCGCTACCCTGCGGGCCATTACGTGCTCGTGGACGACAAGCCCCGCATCCTCGACGCCATCAAGAGGATCTGGGGACGTCGCGTGACCACCGTCTTTCCGCGCCAGGGGCACTACGCGCACGACACCGACGCCGTCGCCAGGTACGCGGCTCCCGACATCGCGATCGAGCGGATCGGCGATCTCCTCGACTACGACCTGCCGGCTCTGAGCGCCGCAGCGGCCGGCCGGTAGCCCGTCAGAAGACCGTTCGCTTCTGGATTTTCTGCTTCGTCGCCAGGCCCATCCGGGGATCCACCGCCTTGCCGTCGGCGATGCGCGCGGCCACGTACTCTCCGACCGCAGGGCCGTGCTTGAAGCCATGCCCCGAACCGCCGCCCACGAGCCAGACGTTCTGGCGGTCGGGGTGTCGGTCGATCAGGAAATCGCCGTTGGACGTATTCTCGTACTGGCAGACCTCGCTCCACACGAGCGGCGCCCCCTTCATGGCCGGGAACCGCCGCCCCACGAATTCCTGCGCGGCCGCCACGCCCTCGGCGGTGACCCGGCGCTCCCCGGTGTCGGGATCGAAGGGAGGGCCATGCCGGTCGGGCGCCACCTTGAAGCCCCGGCTCTCGATGTCGGGCAACCCGTAGATCTGTTCGGCGAAATCCACCCAGATGGGCATCGCCCCCGAGGCGAACCGCGCGTCTCCGGCCGGCGGCCCGAAGTAGAAGACTTCCTGGCGCGTGGGGAAGATGCGCTCGCCGAGGAGCTCCGGAAAGACCTTCGGCAGCCACGGCCCGCACGCGAAGACGAAGACCTCCGCGGACAGCCGCGCGCCGCCCTCGAGCTCGACGGAGGAGAGTCGCCCCGCGCCGGCGGGCGGGAGGACGGCGCCCGTCGAGACCACGACGCCGGCCTTCTCTGCCTCGCGGACGGCGGCCCGAACCGCCCGACGCGCCATCAGCGCGCCGCTGTCGGGCTCGTAGATTCCCCAGGCGATCGGCCCGAAATCGATCTGCCGCCAGCGCCGTTCGAGCTCGGCGCGCGTCAACTTCTCGTGGCGGATGCCGAGCCGCGCGAGCGTCGCGAGCGTGCTCACCGTCAACGGATCTTCGTCCCGAGCCATCCACAGGACGCCCGCGGGATGGAAGAGCCGCTCGCCGGAAGCGGCCTCGAGCTCCTTCCAGAGAGCGAGGGAACGCGCCGACCAGCGCGTGTACCACTCGTCGGATCCGTAGCCCATCCGGATCACGCGGGTCTCGCCGCCCGAGCTCGCGCGGCTGTTGCCGGGGCCATAGGCGTCGACCAGCGCGACGCTGCGGCCGGCGCGCCGCAACTGCAGCGCCGTCCAGGCGCCGAAGACGCCGGCGCCGATGACGGCGGCGTCGAAGGTCCTCGCAGCCGCTGCGCTCCCGGACGCGTCGCGCGCCTGGGAGGCGCCCGCGCGGCCGACGACGCCGGCCCCCACCGCGCCGGCCCCCGCGCGCTTGAGAAACTCCCGGCGGCTCGTCCCCATCGGGGCTTCCCTAGAAGCCGCCGGCCATGCCCGCCCGGCGGGCATCGCTCAGGCTGTTCAAGCCATTCTCGTCCTGCCACGTCAGCTGAAACGAACCCATGTGCCAGTTGTACGGCCACGAGCGGGGCGACCTGCACTCCGAGCTTCGTGACCCCGGCCACGACGGACTCGGGAAGCCGGCTCTCCACCTCCAGAACGTAGTCGCTGCGGATCGGCATCATGCGCGGGCGCATCGACCGCCTCGGGCGGGGTCATTCCGTGGTCCAGGATGTTGGAGAGCACCTGCGGGATGGTGATGTGGACGTTGCCCGGCGTGCCCAGCGACAGCCAGGGCCGCCCGTTGCGCAGCACGATCGTGTTGCCGATCGGGAGCCGCAGGCGGCCGCCGCCGGCGAACCAGCCCGCGATCGAGGCCGACATGTCGGCCACCGCGTGGCTGCCGACCATGGGAACGCCTCCCACGACGATGCCCGGGATGCCGCCCGACTGGAGCGTGTTCATCATCTGGACCCAGTTGCCCTGCGGGTCGACGATCGAGAGCTCGCAGCTGCCGGTCGCCGGCTGTCGTCTTCGACGGCGCGGCCGTCGGCAACCCCACGGCCGCGAGCGCGGGAATCCCCGCCGTGACGCGCACGTGCGCGGTCAGGTCCACCTTCGGCAGGCTGCGCTTGAGGACCTCCGCGATCCGCCGGTGGTGGTCCGGAGACAGCCAGACGTCCACGGGGCTGTCGAAGATCTGCGGGTCCTGCAGGTACCCGAGCTCGAACTCCGCCCACCGCAGCGCGCTCGCCATGAAGTAGAGGCTCTCGGCCGACCGCGACGGAGCACCCATCGACGGACGCCGATCGCCTCGAGGATTCCGAGCACCATCGCGGTAAAGACGCCCGTCCTCTCGGGAGGCGCCAGCTGCAGCACCTGGTGTCCCCGGTGCGTCCAGGAAAGCGGCTCCAGCCAACGCGGCGGGATGGCGCTCAAGTGTTCGAGCTTGACCGGCCAGCCCAGGCGGTTGCCTTCGGCGACGAAATCCCGCGCCCACTGCCCCGTCGTGAATTCCTCGGGCCCTTCCTTCTGCACGCGGCGCATCGTTTCGGCGAGCGCCGCGTTGCGGAAGATCTCGCCGACGGCCGGCGTGAACCCTCCGGGCATGAAGAAGTCGCGGCCGGACGGGAAGTACGTGTTCGACGGAAGCTCTTCCACGAGCACGCCGTACTGAAACGTGTGCACCGGCGCGCCCTCGGTCGCCCAGCGCACGGCCGGCTCGCAGAGCTCCGACCACTTGCGCGTCCCGAAGCGCTCGTGGAGCGCCTTCATGCCGGGCATGAAGCCGGGGACGCAGGCGCAGGGCGGCGTGGGACCCGCCGCCAGCCCCCCGACCGCGGGAAGCGGGCGAAACGGGGCGAGCCCGGGGATGAGCGTGCCGGAGCTCTCGAGCTGGTAGGCCTTGCCGCTCTTCGCCTCCCAGTAGAGGAAGGTCACCGTCCCCGTGTGGTTGGTCATCTCCGGCTGAACGACCGCCTGGACGAGACAGCCCGCGATCCCGGCGTCGACCGCGTTGCCGCCGGCGCGCAGGACGGACAGCATCGTCTCGGTCACGACGGGATGGGAGCTCGACGCGACGGCCTTCCTGCCGTGGGCGACGGGCTTGGGGCCCGGCTTCGGCAGGGAGGCGAGCGCGGAAGCCTCGCCGGAGGCGCGGGCCGGCTCGGGATCGAGACCGGTGGCGAGGCCGGCGGCGGTGGCGCCGTGGAAAAACTCACGTCGGTTCATCGGAGCTCCTCTCGAAGTGCGGCGATTCTGTCGCAAGGCGAAAACGCTGTCCAGGACAACGGGCCGGCTTCGCCTTCGACACGCGCAGGCGCGAGGGCGCCTTGCTGCTAGACTCCCGGTTCCATTTTTCGAGAAACCCGATCGAAGGAGGTTCCGAATGCCCCGCCGCCGACTGGTCGCCGCCGCGTTTCTGAGCGTGTTGCTCGCCGCAGCCGCGCGTGGCCCAGACGCCCTGTCCGTGCCCGCCGCCCCCCGAGCCGCCTCCCCCGCTCTGGTTCGGCAGCGCCGAGTTCTCCTACGCCGGGACGAGCGGCAACACCGACACGTCGAGCCTCGGGGGCGCGCTGGAAGTGAACTACAAGCCGTCTCCCTGGCTGTTCACGCTCAAGGCCGCCTACATCCGCGCTTCGACCGACAGCGTTCTGACCGCGGAGACCTTCGCCGGGGGCCTGCGCGCCTCCCGCGACCTGACGCCGCGGCTCGACGTCTTCGCCGGCGCCCTCTACTACCGCAACACGTTTGCCGGCATTGCGAGCCGCTACGGGGGCGAAGCCGGCGCGGGATTCAAGGTGATCAACGAAAAGACCCTGTGGCTGCGCCTCCAGGCGGCCTTCGGCTATGCGCACGAGGACCCCGTGGACGCCTTCCCGGCGATCAACCCCGCGTTCAGCTACGCCACGGCATCCGGGGGCCTGGATTTCGGCTGGAAATTCTCCAAGAACGCCGCTCTGACGGAGGTTTTCAACTTCACCGACAACCTCGACAACACCAACGACTGGTACCTGCGCAGCACGACGGCGATCACCGCCAATCTGACGTCCGTCTTTGCGCTGAAGGCTTCCTTCACATATCTTTACGACAACGTGCCGCCCTTCCGCATCCCCGCCTACGACAAGACGGATACGATCACGGCCATCGGGCTCGTGGCGAAATTCTGATGAAAACACGACACGCCCTCCCGCTCCTCCTGGCGCCGCGCTCGGCGCGGCCTGCGCGCACACCCTCAACACGAGCGTGCACGCCAACCCCAAGGCGGACTTTTCCAAATACAAGACGTTTCAGGTCACCGGGTCTCGAATGGAAACGGACTCCGAAGCGCTGCTCTCCCAGGGAATCACGCAGAGGCTCGAGGCCAAGGGCTTGAAACGCGTCGAACAGAACGGCGACCTCATCGTCAGTCCCGTGCTCGTCCGCAACGCCGCGCAGAAGCCCTACGACTCCGAGGGGGCGAGCTGGTGGACCGGCGCGGCGTCCTCGGAACCGACGGGCAACATGCCCATCGGAGCGCTCGTCGTGAACATGACGGACCCGGCGACCAACGAGCTCGTCTGGCGCGGGGTGGCCGATGGAACCGTGCCCCCGAGTGGAGCCCTGGTCCGCTCGAAGGTCGACATCGCGCTCGACCGACTCTTCTCGGACTTCCCGCCCAAGCCCGGAGCGAAATAGCCCCGGCGCCGCCGGAGGCGCTCGTTCCCGCCAGTCTCAAGGCGGCGGAAGTTCGTATAGACTCGGCCCCCGCCGGCGGCAAAAAAAGCTCTGATCCGGTCTCGCAAGGGCCGAAAAATCCCCAGGAGGTCGAAGCCGTTGTCTCTCCGCGTGAGGAAATTCGCGCCCTGCCGGTACGCCACTCTGGCGTCCTCGCTCGCCCTGCTGACGCTCGGGCCTGCCGGCCGGGCCGGCGCGTCGGAATTTCAGCTCTTCGCGTCGACCGAAGTCCTTCAGGGCGCGGCCCGAGACGGAGGCGCCACCCCGGTCGTTCTCACTCCTCGACTCAGGAGCATCGGGCCGTCGGAGAGCGACGCCTCGGAGCCCGGCCTGACCTTTCCCGAGATGCCGGCGTCCGAACCCGTCGCGCCGCGCAAGCCGCTCATGTTCCCGAGCCTCTCTCCGAAGGGACAGAAGATCCTCGTTTGGACCGTTTCCGCCGGCGCGATCGCGGGCTCCGCATACAACGCCTTCTCGGACAAGCCGAGCGTCCCCTACCACTTCACCAACGAGGGCTACTTCGGCCGGCACACCTACGAGGGCGGCGGGGACAAGGCCTCGCACTTCGTCTCCTACTACGCCGTCTCGCGCCTGCTGTCGAGTGTCTACGAGACGCTCGACCAGTCGGAGCAGAAGTCCTACACCCTCGCCTCGGGGGTCTCTGCTTTGGCCGGGCTCGCCACGGAGATCGGGGACGGCACCAACCGCTACGGGTTCTCGTACGAGGACTTGATCGTGGACTCGGTGGGCGCCGCTTCGGCCTACGTCCTCGCCCGGTACCACTTGAACGACCTGATCGTCTTTCGCGCGGGTGTCGTGCCCGCGCCCGAAACGCCGCTCGAGTACTACGATCCCTCCCTCGGCGGCAAGGACTACACCAAGGAGATCTACACCGCCGACCTGAAGTTCTCGGGGCTCTCCCGCCGCATGGACCGCCGGTTCGGGATCGCGCGCTTCCTCCTGTTCGGGCTCACCTATGGCGTCAAGGGATACCCGAACGCCGTCGAACAACTCCGGCAGCGTCAGGTCGGCTTCGAGATCGGCCTCGACCTCGCGGAGATCGCCCGGTGCCTGGGAGTGCCCGAGGACCGCTGGTGGGGGAAGATCGCGCTGACGATCCTCGACGTCATCCGAATTCCCTACACGGCCTTTGGCTGGCAGTACGACATCAACAACCACCAGTGGCACGGCCCGAGCATCGGCGACAGCTTCGAGTTCCCCGGGTACTGAGTCTCCGGCGCGCCCCGCCGTCGGACCGGCGGGAGGGGCCGCCGCGGCCCTGAGTCTCCCGCCCGCCCGTCCGTCGCTTCTAGGCGGCGCCGCCGTCCGCGGAGCCAGCTTCTTCAACCGGAAGGCCGCGATGACCAGGATGACGCCGAAAACGATCGCGAACGAGGCGATGAGCGTCAGCAGGGCGAGCGCCCCGGCGCCGGGACGCGCGAGGAGCAGCACGCCGAAGAGAACCGAGGCGGCGCCCGCCAGCATGATCCAGCCTTCGCCCTGGATCTCCTTGCGCAGGCGGATCGCGGTCACGATCTCGACCACCCCGGTGAAGATGGACCAGAAGGCGAGGTACCAGAGGATCGAGATCGCCATCATCCCGGGCGACCAGAACGTGAGAACGCCGACGGCGACGCCGAGCAGCCCCTGCAGCAGCAGGACCCACCAGTCCTTGTGCTGTTTGGACGCGGAAAATGCGGCCACCATGGCGAAGATTCCTCCGACGAGGGCCCAGGCTCCGAAGAAGATGACCAGGGTGGCGAGCGTCAGCCCCGGCCACGCGAAGGCCATGCAGCCGAAGAGGATCGCCGCGAGACCCCGGACGAGAAAGACCCACCAGTTCCTGGAGAGCAGTCTGAGCATGGCTCCTCCTCCCTCTCTGTAAAAAGGAAACGTTTGCGAAAGTCTATCCGAACCTCAGGAACGCCTCGGCCTTCTCGGCGTCCTGCCGGGACCGAGACTGAATCTCCAGCGCGACGAGGCGGGCGATCAGGATCGCCGGAAAAAGCTGTCCCGCAAGCGCCTCGAGGAGCGCGGCCGATCGCGCCGCCTGGTGGAGCGCCGTCACGTCTCCGAAGCCGACGGTCGTGAGCGTCGAGAAGCTGAAGTAGATGAGCTTCTCCCAGAGCTCGAACGAGCTCGCGGGCGCGACCACGAAGTGAAAGGAGCCCGGTCTGACGACGCTGATCAGCATGTACATGTGGACCCAGATCTGGCCGAGCAGGAGGTAGACCGCCACGGCGCCCGCGATGCGATCCTTGGTGATCGGCCCGTCTCGAAAGACATGGGCGAGGATGAGGTACGCGAGGGCGGCCTCGGCCAGCCCCATCAGGCCGGCATCCCAGGCTTCCAGCGTCACGTTCGTCAGGAGGGCGTCGATGGCCTGGACGGCGATCGCCGAGCCGGCCAGGACCGATCCCAGAACGAGCTCCACGCGGCCGCGGGAGAGAACGACGATGCCCGACAACAAGGTGGTCGCCGCAAAGAGGCGGAACGACACGATCCCCCAGCCGGGCATCTCCAGGATCGGCAGCACGAAGATGAAAACACAGAGGGCGCCCAGCAGGACGACCAGCATCGGGTCGCTCAACCAGAACCTGCCCGGCAGAATCCGCAGGGTCTTGACGGCTCGACCTCGCTTTGCCCGTACCCGCGAAACTGGAACTCTTGCGCCTGAAGGCCGCGACTAATATAACCTCTCGCTCCGCCCCTAACCTGTCGCCGAGGCCGGTTTCTTTCTTCGAGGAGGAGCGCATGGGTTACCGAATCGGAATCCTGAGACGGATCGGAATCATCGGCTGCCTCGCGGCCCTCGCCGCGACGCGCGCGGCGGCGACCGACGTCACGCTGAATGTCATCCAGTACCCCGACAAGCGCGGCGTCGAAGTCCCCTTTGCCGCGACGAACCGGGCTCCCGCCGGCGCGTCGCTCGAGGCGGACGTCAAGCTCGCCGAGGGACAGGCGCGGATCGACGTCTCGTTCGAGCGGATGCAGCCAGCGCTGCTCTTCGGCGGTAACGTGACGGCCTACGTGCTCTGGGCCGTCTCGAGCGCCGGCGTCTTCGAGAACCTCGGCGAGCTCGTCGTCGAGCGAGGGCAGCGGCAGCGGCCGGTTCCAGACGGGGATGAAGGAATTCGCGATGTTCGTGACGGCCGAGCCGCTGTCGGGAATCTGGCGGCCCTCCGACATGGTCGTCTTCGCGTCGGGCCCGACGAAGAACAAGTTCTCGAAGAATTCCACGCTGGCCTTTTCCGCCTTCGGCCCCGTCGTCAAGCACGACCGGGAGTCGATCGGAACGCTGCGCTGGCAGGGACAGGAGCCCATCGAGCTCACCCAGGCCCGGAAGGCCGTCGAGGCCGGAACCGAGGCCGGACTGGCCCAGTATGACGAGAAGGCGATGCGCGAGGCGCAGACGACGCTCGCCCAGGCGACCAACTCCCTGGGCTCGGGCGGCAGCCGGAAGGCGGTAACCGACTATGCGCGCCGCACGACGGCTCTGGTGACGACCGCGGCCCGCGCCATGTACAAGGCGCAGCAGGAAAAGGCCGAGGCCGAAGCCGCGGCAAAGCGCAAGGCCGAGGTCGACGCCCTGAACCAGAAGGCGGCGACCGCGCAGCAGAGCGCCGCGGCGGCCGAGACCGCGCGGCAGCAGGCCGAGGCGGCCGAGCAGCGCGCCAACGCCCTGCGCACGCAGGCCGAGATGGAGAAGGGTGAAGCGGAGCGTGCCAAGGCCGAGATGGCGGCCGCCGCCGCGGCGCTGGCCGCCCAGAAGAGCCAGCTCGAGTCGGAGATGGCCGCGCTCCAGGCGCAAAAGGACTCCGCGGAGCAGGCGAAGGCCGAGATGACGGCGACGGCGGCGGCCCTGGACGTCCAGAAGCGCGACCTCGAAGCGCAGATGGCCGAGCTGACCGTCGCCAACGAACGGATCCGCGCCGAGCGCAACGCGCTGGCGGACCGCCTCTTTGGCGCGCTCGCGAGCGTCGCCGAGACGCGGAACACCGCCCGGGGCGTCGTCGTGAGCCTTCCCGACATCCTCTTCGACACGAACAAAGCCACACTCAAGCCCGAGATGCAGGTCACGCTCGCGAAACTCGCGGGTGTGCTGTCGGTTTTTCCAAACCTGAACCTGCGGGTCGAGGGATACACGGATGCGACCGGCACCGCCGAGATCAACGACCGGCTTTCCAGGGACCGCTCGGCCTCGGTCATCGCCTTCCTTCGGGGACAGGGGATCCCCGAGGCGCGGATGACGGGAGTCGGGTACGGCTCGCGCTACCCCGTCGCGGCCAACGACACGAAGGAGGGGCGCGCGAAGAACCGCCGCGTCGAGATCGTGCTCGCCGAAGGCGTCGTCGCGGCGCCGACGCCGTAGGGGAAAACGGAAAGGGGCCGAGCCCGACGGGCCCGGCCCCTGGATCCTTGCGACCGAGGTGTTACGCGGCGACGGTCCGCTTGCTCGCGAATCCGGAGTAGAGGCCCCAGGCGCCGATCAGCAGGTTGACGATGTTTCCGCCCATGCCCTGATTCATCGTCATGCCCGCGAGGTTGTTGACGCCGAGCACGCCGAGCAGGCCCACGAGCCCGTTCAACCCGCCCAGGACCTGCGCGCCCGTGCGCTGCCCGCTCTCCGTGCCCTTCACGCCGAGGTACGAAAGGACTCCGCCCGAGATGATGTTGAAGAGGTTCCCGCCGGTTCCGGTGCCGAGGGTCGACGCGATTCCAGGAGCGAACTGCCCGACCAGACCCAGGACGAGCTGAACGATGCCGGCCACCTTGGAAAACGTCTGAACCATCTCTTCCTCCTTTTCGAAAATGAAAAGACGGACCCCGAACCAGGCGAACGGACTTCCGCAGCCAACGACCCGTCCAGGCCACCTCCTTGGGTTTTGTTGGGTCCACTCTACTCCCCTGCAAGCCCGCGCACGACGGCGCGCGGAGGGAGGAGCGCCCGTCAGCGCCCGAGCTGCGCGAGGGAGCGGCGCCAGTCGGTCCGATACGGCTCGAGGCGGAGCGCTTCCTCCAGCTCGGCGCGCGCCCGGTCGGGCCTTCCGAGCTGACGCTCGACCTGGGCCAGCCGCTCGTAGACCTGGGCCCGGCTCGGGTCCGGCGACGCCGTCGGCCACGCGAGGGCTTCCTTGAGCTGCTCCGCCGCGGGCTCGAGGCCCTCACCCGAGGCGATCGCGATGCCCGCCAGCTCGTAACGCGCCGCGAGGTTGGAGCGATCGGTCTCGAGGAGCTCCAGCCACAGTTGCCGCGCCGCGGGAAACCGGCCGGCCCGAACGAGAAACCCGGAGAGGGCGCGGCGGGCTCGCCACCGGCCAGGCGCCGAAGCCTCGACGGCCAGCCGGTACTGCGCCTCAGCCTCGGCCGGATTCTTCTCGCGGTCGGCAAGGTCACCGAGCAGCTCGTGCCCCCGCGCGGCATCGAGCTTCAGGACCTCTTCGGCCTGCCGCCGCGCCTTCCCCCTGCCACCTCCGAGGAGCGCCGGGGCCCGCATGTCGTAGGTCGCCAGGTCCGACCGTGCCGAGACGTTGGACGGGTCGAGCACGACCGCCTTCTCGAAGCAGGCCCGCGCCTTGCGCGCCAGGTGAGCCTGGGCAAAGAGGAAGGAGTCCTTCGCCTTGAGCCCGTAGGCCCGACCGAGCAGGTCGTGCGCCACCGAGTTCGTGGGGTCGGCGTCGACGGCGCTCTCGCCGGCCCGGATCGCCCGGTCCAGGTCGCCCCGCTCGAGCGCCGCTTCGAGCTGCACGACCAGGTCGGCCGGCGCCGTCGAATCCGGGGTCGGCGCCGCCGGCAGGCCCAGCAGCAGCGCGAGAAGCGCAGTCGGAACGTTCATCATGGGTTGGGTGTCGGACTTCTGAAAAACGGGCCGGAACCGCCCTTTCTTCCCGAAATCCGGCTATTCGAGGCGCAGGGCCACCATGGGATCGACCGTCATCGCCCGACGCGCGGGAAGGTAGGCCGCCAGGGCGCCGGTCGCCGCCAGGACGAGGCCGGCGCCGAGGATCGTGGGCAGATCGTGCGGCCCGACGCCGTAGAGCAGCCGCGACAGCAGGCCGGTCAGAGCCAGCGATCCGAGCAGTCCGGCTGCCAGGCCGGCCCCGACCAGGGCGAAGGCCTGGCCCGCCACCAGCCCCAGGATGTCGCGGGGCCGCCCGCCGAGAGCCATCCGGACGCCGATCTCCCGGGTTCGCTGGGCGACCGCGTACGCCAGAACGCCGTAGATCCCGATGCCCGCGAGCATCAAGGCGAGCCCCGCGAGGGCCCCGGCGACGGCCGTCGTGAACCGCGCGGCCTTGCGGGCTTCCGCCACGTATTCCGTCAGCGGTCGGACCCGGGAAAGCGCGAGATCCGGATCGAGGCGAGCAACCTCGCGCCGGATGGGCCCGGAGAGCAGGCCGGGGTCGCCCCTGGTTCGTACGGTGAACGTGAGCTGTTCGCGGGCGCTCTGGAGGTACGGCACGTAGACCTGCCCGCGCACGTCGCTCGTCAGATCCCGGTACCGGAGAGGACGCACGACGCCGACGACCTCGGCCCGCGTCGCGTCGAAAGACCCGTTGTGGATGAACGTGACGTTCAGCCGCTTCCCGAGCGCGTCTTGCCCCGGCCAGGTCCGGCGCGCGAGCGACTCGTCGACGACGATCACGTTGGGATGCGCCGCGTCGTCGGCGGCCGTGATGTCGCGCCCCGCGACCAGCTCCGCGCCGAGGCTGCCGAAGAAGCCCGGCAGGATCGCGCGGTGGTCCGCCATCAGAACGTTCTGTTCGGCCGCCGGCGCTCCGTCGCGCCAGTAGTACTCGTACCAGTTCGGATAGTCGTCCAGCGGCAGGTGCGACACGGCGCCGACCGCCTCGACTCCGGGCAGGGCCTCGACGCGCTCCTGAAGCTGCCGGAAGAGTCGCTGCCGCGCCCTGTCGTCCCGATACCGCGTATCGGGAAGGGCGGCCTGGAAGGTGAGCACGCCCGCCGGCCGAAATCCGGGATCCGCGCCGAGCAGTTTCACGAACGTCCGCACGAGCAGGCCGGCGCCCATCAGAAGAACGAACCCGAGCGCCACCTCGGCGAGAACCAGTACGCGCTGCGGCCGCGTCCTCCCCGGGGTCCCGCCGCGGTTGCCCTCTTTCAAGGCGGCGGAGAGGTCGCGCCTGGCAAGGGCCAGGGCGGGGGCGAGGCCGCAGAGAACGCCGGTGGCCAGGGACAGGCCGAAGGTGAAGGCGACGACGCCCGGCTCGAGTCCGGCCGGAAGGATCCGAAAGAGGCTGGCCGGCCGCAGGGCGAGCAGCAGCTTCAGGCCGCCCCATCCGACCGCAAGGCCGAGCGCGCCGCCCGCGCCGGCGAGCACGAGGCTCTCGCAGAGCAGCTGCCGGACGATCCGGGCGCGGCTGGCGCCCAGGGCCGCGCGCAGGCCGATTTCCCTCCGCCGCCGTGTGGCGCGCGCGAGCAGCAGGTTGGCCACGTTGGCGCAGGCGATCAGCACCACGAGCCCCACGCCGCCAAAGAGGGCCAGCAGGGCCGGCCGGACATCGCGCACCACTTCGGCGTGGAGCGGCGCGGCGTCGAGGCCCAGGCCCTGTGTCGCGTACTCGCGAAACTCCGCGCGCAGACCCTCGGCGATCTTCGCCAGCTCCGACCGCGCCTGCGCGACCGTGGCGCCCGGCCGAAGGCGCGCGATCGTCCGAATGTACGACAGGTCGCGCGGCGACGCCGCGAGGTCGTCCCGGAACGGCGTCCAGACTTCGACGCCGGGCGGAACGCTTGCGTCGCTCGGGAGGATGACGTCGAAGCCCGCGGGCATCACGCCGACGACCGTGTAGACCTCCCCGTCCAGCCGCATCGGCCGCCCGACGAGCCGGCGATCGCCGCCAAACCGACGCCGCCAGAAGGCGTTGCTCAGGATGACCAGCCGCGGAGCCGACGGGCCCTCGTCTCCGGCGGAGAAAGTCCTGCCCGCTTCCGGCGCGACACCGAGCAGCGAGAGGAAGTTCGCCGTCACCTGGCCGACGCGGACGCGCTCGGGATCCCCTTCCCCGGTGACCGATCCCCTTCCCACCCAGATTCCCCCGACGTCGGACAGCAGGCGGCTGCGCCGCCGGATCTCGGTCAGCTGCGGCCCGGAGGCGGGGACGCGGGCCTGCCCCGCCGCGCGAAGCTCCGGCCAGACCATGACGAGCCGGCTCGGGTCCGGATACGGCAGCGGCTGGATCAGAGCGGCATCGAGCACGCTGAAGATCGCGCTGTTGGCCCCGATGCCCAGCGCCAGCGTCACGATCGTCACCAGGGAGAAGCCGGGGCTTCGCGCAAGCTGGCGCACCGCGTAGCGCGCGTCCTGCCAGGCGGCCTCGAGGGTCGCTCCCGGCCGCGCCTCGCGCACGGCTTCCTTGACCTGCTCGAGCCCGCCGAGCTCGAGCCGCGCCTGCCTCGCGGCCTCCTCCGGCGCGGCGCCGGCAGAGACCTTCTCCTCCTCGAGCAGCTCCAGGTGGCAGCGCAGCTCTTCGTCGAGCTCCCGCTCGAAGCGCCGCCCGCCGCGCAGGCGAGACCAGAGCCCGCGCAGAGTCATGTCGCTCCCAGAGCGAGCCCGATCGCCGCGGCGACGCGGTTCCATTGCCGCGTCTCCCGCTCGAGCTGCCGGCGCCCGGCCGCCGTCAGCGCATAGAACCTGGCGCGCCGGTTGTTCTCGGACTTGCCCCAATCCGAAGCGATCCAGCCCTCCCCCTCCAGCCGGTGGAGCGCGGGAAAGAGAGAGCCGGGCTTGACGTCGAAGGCCCCGCGCGTCATCTGGCCGATGCGGCGCGAGACGCCGAGCCCGTGCATCGCGCCGGAGGACAACGCCCGCAGGACGAGCAGGTCGAGCGTCCCCTGAAGCAGATCCGACTTCTCCGCCGGCACCGGCCCTCCTATAGTCTGGCTATAGGAGCCTACCGTGGCCTCCTACAGAATGTCAATAGGAGTGCCCCTCCGGCTGTCGGAGCCCCCCTACGGCGCGGCCGGGGCCTTCTCGATCGACGTCATCTGGATGCCCTTGACCCCGTTGCGCACGACGAGCGTGCCCGTCACCGTCGCGGGGACGTCGGCCAGTCCGGCCACGCGGTCCTTCACCGAAAAGGGCTTTTCCTCCAAGAGCAGGTAGAGGGTGCCGTCCTCCGCCAGAAAGCCCGCCGGCACGCCCCGCGCGATGCAGGCGTTGGCGCACCCGGTGTGCTTGGCGTCGCGGCTGCCCTTGACGACGTAGCAGTGCATGTCGACGACCGTTCCCTTCACGGACACCGGCACCGGCTTTTCCTCTCCCTCGAGAAACCGGCTCCCGCCCAGGAGCGCGGCGACGACGAGCAGGACGAATGCGGCGGCGAGAAACCTCTTTTTCATGGCGTTCTCCTTTCCAGAGCGCACCCTAGAGCGGGCAGGGTCCCCGCGCATGTGCCGGAGGTCACGGGCCGCGCCGGCCGCCGGGCATGACTTCCGGCAGGGGTCCGCGCCGGAGCGCCGCGCCTATACTGCGGGCGAAGGACATGACCTCGCGCGACGATTCCCGGCGGTTGCTGCGGGCGGGCGGATTCGCCGTCTGGGTGGCGGTCGGCCTGCCCGCCCTCGTCCTGATCGCGCCGCGCTCGCTGCGCGGGCCGGGAGCCCTCGAAGTCGCCGCCTGGATTGCGTCGTACCTGCTCTTCGGCCTCGCCTTCGGGATGGCGACGTCGCGGCGCGCGCGGAACCTCGGCAGGGGTCGCGCGCTGCTGCTCGCCGCCGGCCAGGCGGGCGCCGTGCTCTCCCTCGTCGCCCTGCCGCCCTGCTTCGGCCTCGAAGGAGCCCTGCTCGTCCTGGTCGCGCTGCAGCTGGGAGGCCTCCTGCCGCAGCGCCCTGCCCTGGCGTGGATCCTCGGACAGAGCGCGGCCCTGCTCGCCATCCAGTGGATGCAGTGGGGGTGGCACTGGGGAGTCGTCCTCGTCGGCGCTTACCTGCCCTTTCAGCTGATCGCCGCCGCCACGGCCCGGCTGCTCGCGCGGGAGACCGCGGCGCGCGAGCGCCTGGCGGCCGCCAACGCCGAGCTCGAGGCGACGCGGGAGCTGCTCGCCCAGAGCGCGCGCCTCGCCGAACGCGCCGCGATCGGCCGCGACCTGCACGATCTGCTGGGGCATCACCTGACTGCGCTGTCGCTGAACCTCGAGATCGCCAGCCATCAAACCGAGGGCGACGCCCGGGCCCGCGTCGAGACGGCGCAGTCGGTGACGAAGCTGCTTCTCGGCGACGTGCGCGCCGTCGTCGGGTCGTTGCGCCCGACGGACCGGATCGACCTGCCGGCGGCGCTCCAGAAGCTCGCCGACGGCATCCCGCGGCCGCGCATCCACATCGCCGTCGTCCCGGACCTCGCGGTCGAGGACCCCGTGGCGGGCGAAGTGGTGCTGCGCTGCGCGCAGGAAATCGTGACGAATGCGGTCCGGCACGCGCGGGCCGAGAACCTCTGGCTCGACATCACGCGGGGCGGCGAGAACATCGAGATCCGGGCCCGCGACGACGGCCGCGGCGCCGAGGCGCCCCGCTCGGGGCACGGCCTCGCGGGGATGCGCGAACGGTGCGAGCACCGCGGCGGCTCGCTCGCCGTCGAGACCGCGCCCGGACAGGGCTTCCGGGTCACCGCGGTCCTTCCGATCGCCGGCCTGCCGTCGTGATCCGCGTCTTCCTCGTCGAGGACCAGGCGCTCGTGCGCGAAGGGATCCGGAGCCTGCTCGCCCTCGATCCCGCGATCGGCGTCGTCGCCACGGCCTCCGACGGCGACGAGGCGATCGCGGCGATCCCGGCCGCGCGGCCCGACGTCGTCCTGCTCGACATGCGGCTGCCGAAGCGGTCCGGTCTCGAGGTGATCCGCCGCCTGGCCTCGGCCGGGAGCCTGCCGCCCACGATCATTCTGACGACCTTCGACGACGACGCCATCGTGCTCGAGGGCGTTCGCGCCGGCGCGCGCGGGTACCTCCTCAAGGACGTCTCGCTCTCCGAACTCGTCGCGGCGATCCGCGTGGTGGCAGCCGGCGGGACGGTCGTGCAGCCGCTGATCTCGGAGCGCGTCGTTGCCGGCCTCGAGTCGAAGGAGGCGACCTTCCCGCGGATGGACCCGGCCGATCCCCTGACCGAGCGGGAGGTCGAGGTCCTGCGCCTGATGACCGGGGGCTACAGCAACCGCGAGATCGCGCGCGCCCTCAAGGTCGTCGAGGGGACCGTGAAGAACCACGTCTCGAGCATCCTGTCGAAGCTCGGCGTGCGCGACCGCACGCGCGCCGTGTTGCAGGGCGTGCGGGCGGGGTATCTGTAGCTAGCGCTTCCCTCGATCCCGCAGCTTCTTGACGGCCTCGGAGCGCATCCGCTGCATCGCGTCGGTCTCGCCGTCCGAATACCGTTCGTCCTGCCAGGGATCCGCGTGCATGTGGTAGCCGTTCTCTTCCCAGAAGCCCGGCGGGTTCACGTCCAGAAACTCGAACGCCCGTACCCACTTGGCGCTCTTCCAGAGGTAGAGCCTGGGGACGACGAGCCGGCAGGGCCCGCCGTGCTCGGCCTCGAGGTCGCGCCCGTCGTGCCGCGTGGCCAGCAGCACGTCGTCGCCGATCAGGTCCTCGAGGGCGACGTTGGTCGTGTACCCCCCGTCCGCGTGGACGAGCACGGCGACGGCTTCCGGCTTGATCCCGACGCGCCGGAAGATCTCGCGGACCGCGACGCCTTCCCAGTGGTTGTCGAGTCTGCTCCAATGCGTCACGCAGTGGATGTCGGAGACGACCCCGACGCGCGGAAGCGTCGAGAACTCCTCCCAGGTCCAGGTCGTCTCCCTCTCGACCAGGCCGAAGCAGCGGAAGGTCCATTGCGAAAGGTCCGTCCGCGGGGTCTCGCCGTACGTGAGCACCGGCCACTTGACGGTCAGGACCTGGCCAGGCGGCAGCCGCTTCGCGATCTCCGGATCGTTCGATTTCATCGGGCGCGCCCCGTCAGCACCGCCAACCGCTTCAGTCGCGCGGCATCGGCGGCGCGGAAGTCTCCCTCCGCCGCCCGCCAGGACCAGTTCCCGGCAGGCTCGGCGGGCGTGTTCATGCGGGCTTCGCTTCCGAGGCCGAGGACATCCTGCATCGGCACGATCGCCCGCTCGGCGACCGAAGTGTATGCCGCGCGGATGAAGTCCCAGGCAATTCCGTCCCCTTCCGAGCCGAGATAGTCCCGGACCCGCTCCCGCTCCTCGGGCTTGGCCGCCTCGAACCAGCCCCGCGCCGTGTCATTGTCGTGCGTGCCGGTGTAGACGACCGCGTTGCGATCGTGCCGGTGCGGCAGATGCTCGCTGTCGTCCTCGGCGAAGGCGAACTGCAGGACCTTCATCCCCGGGATCCCGAGGTCCTTCAGAAGCTGCCGCACGTCGTCCTGGATGTCGCCCAGATCCTCCGCGACGATCGGCAGGTCGTGGAGCGCGGCGCGCACGGCGTCGAAGAGCTTCCGGCCGGGCCCCGGAAGCCATCGCCCGTTCAGGGCGGTCTTCTCCGAGGGCGGCACCGACCAGTACGCCGCGAACGCCCGGAAGTGATCGATGCGGAGCAGGTCGCAGAGCCGGAGGTTCCCGCGGATGCGCGCGATCCACCAGGCGAAGCCCCGCGCTTCATGCCGCTCCCAGCGGTAGAGCGGGTTGCCCCAGAGCTGGCCGGTTTCGCTGAAGTAGTCGGGCGGCACGCCGGAAACCGCCGTCGGAAGGCCCCGCTCGTCGAGCGCGAAGAGGTCCCGGTGGGCCCAGACGTCCGCGCTGTCGTGCGAAAGGTAGATCGGGATGTCGCCCAGGACGGCGATGCCGCGGCTGTTGGCGGCGCGCTTGACACGGTCCCACTGCCCGAAGAAAAGAAACTGCCGATAGGTCTCGAACGCGATCGCCTCGGCAAGGTCGGTCGACGGCGGCTCGCGGTGCCACGACGTCCAGGGGCGCCCACCAAAATGCCGCTTGAGCGCCGCGAAGCGCGCCCAGTCGGAGAGCCAGTCCGCCTGCTCCGGCGCCGCCGCGAAGTCGCCGAGCGCCTTCCGCTGCGCCGCATCGGCGTTCTTCCGGAAATGATCCCAGGATTCCCGCAGGATCCGCTCCTTCCAGGAGATGACCGATGCGAAGTCGACGTGGTCGGCCGGAAAGACCGGCGCACCGTCGAGCGCCGATTCAGCGAGAAGCCCGTCGCGGCAAAGCCGCTCGGGCGAAATCAGGAGGGGATTCCCTGCAAACGCCGAGGAGGAGCCGTAGGGCGTGTTCCCGTGACCCGTCGGACCGAGGGGCAGCACCTGCCAGAGCGTCTGCCCCGCCGACGCCGCCCAGTCGAGAAAGAGGTCGGCCTGCGGCCCGAGGTCGCCGATCCCGAAACGTCCGGGAAGCGACGTCGGGTGAAGCAGGATGCCGGCGTGCCGCCGGATGTCGGGTATCGGTTGCGGCGTCATCGGCTGGCGCGACCACGATACAGGATCGGTGCCCGCCTACTGCGCCCCCCGCGCCGCAATGCGCTCGAGCTGCGAAAGGTGATTCCGGTCGTGACCGGCGAGCATCCGGATCATCGTCTCGACGCTCTCCTCGCCCCGTTCGGCGTGAAGTCCGACCTTCGCGAGGTCCTCGGGGCCGAACGAGTGAAAGTACCCGAGGTTCCAGGGCCGTAGGCCCTCGAAGGCGCGCACCGCCGCGGCCGCGTCCAGCCGCGCGTATGGGCGCGCCCACAGGTCCTGATCGAAGGGCTGCACGCGGCGGCCGTCCGCCTCGGTGACGACCTGGCGGATGCGATAGCCGATCGACTGTTCGACGTCCGCCAGATGACCGAGCACCTGCCGCCCGTTCCATTTCCCGGTTTCGAACGGGCGGTCGAGCCCGTCCGGCCCGAGCTGCTCGAAGAGCTTCCGAACGCGCCCCGGCGTCCTCGAAAGCACCTCGAACGGGTCATCCGGTCCCAGTAAGTCGAGCAGTCGGTTACGGTAAGCGTTCATGGCGTGGCTCCTCTCCGAGGTACTAGCCTCGCACGAAAGTGCCACCGGCTGACCACCCGGGTGGGGTTGGTGGGCGACGGTGGCACGCTAGTCTGTGATCTCATTCAGACGAGGAGGTTCCCATGAGTCGGACTTCGCTGGTCCCCCCGGTCGGGATTCCGCTCGGACGCGCCCTATTGTGTCCAAACGACGACACCGTCTACGACGCGGCGGGATGGAGGGCCTGCCCCACCTGCCAGAACGAAGAACGGGTCTTCCTCTCACGGCTTCTCGGACTGGGAGCGGCCGACGGGAGCGGGTTCCGCGCCGGGAGATCCCGATCCGTCTCTCTTCGGTTGATTCGGGAGGCGACGCTCTCGAGCTGACAGACGGCGCGAATCGCGCAAGGAAGATCAGTCCGGGATCCTTCCCGCGGGCCAGCAGCGAAACGTGGGCGCCGCGCCCCTTGCCTGCACTAGGATTCGAAGGCATGGGGAGGAAGGAATGATGTCGAAAAAGAGAAGCGCTTCAGAATCCATCGTCTTCGCCGGTCTCGTCCTGATCGCGTCGGCCGCTTCGGCCCAGGAGGTGAAGGGCTCCGGCACCCACATGTTCGTTCCAAAGCTCGTTGAGAGCTTCGCGCTCGCGGACGGCACGACCTCCAACCGCATGACATGGTCCGGCTTCATGACCGCGGACGATCCGACGAGCCCGCTTCGGCAATCCAGCATGTACTGCTCCGGCACGGCGATCCTCACCAAGGACAACAAGCCGGTTCGCGCGGCCGGCACGTGCGACGCGGTCGACCTGCAGGGCGACGTGGTCTTCTACTGGTGGCGGCAGGACGACAACAGGAACGGCGGGAAATGGGGATACCTCGGCGGTTCCGGGAAGTGGGCGAACGTCGAGGGCGGCGGCACCTGGGAACAGACCCAAACCTGGAAAGACGGACGCATCGCCAACAGCTGGAAGGGGACCTGGAAGACGAAGTAGCCCGCCCGTGGGAGATTCGGTCCGCCCCATCCTCGACTCCGCGGCGCGGGCGAACGGCTCTCATCCCGAAAGCGAGCGGTGGAATCGGCGACTTCCGAGGGGGGGCCGGTGAGCCCCCCTCCGGAGACGCTCCCCGACGAGAGGAGACCGGAAGCGCCAAGTCGAGAGCCCGTGGTCCTGCTCGCCTTGTTGGCCGCCGCGCTCGTCGCCTCGGGGATTTCCCCACGCGACCGGTTGACGTGGCTGATGGAAGTCGCGCCGGTCTTTCTCGGCGTTGCGATCCTGATCGCGACCTTTCGGCGTTTTCGCCTGACCCCTCTCTCCTATCGTCTCGCCTTTCTCCACGCCCTCTTGCTCGTCATCGGAGGCCACTACACCTTCTCGCATGTGCCGGCGGGATTCTGGCTCCAGGATTCTCTCGACCTCGCCCGAAACCCCTACGACCGCATCGTGCACTTCGTCGGCGGTTTCGCTCCCGCCATCGTCGGAAGAGAGATCCTGCTTCGGAGAACTCCCGCTTCGGCCGCGGAGGCTGGCTCTTCTTCCTCGTGGCGCTGGGCTGCCTGGGCGGGAGCGCGTTCTACGAACTCCTCGAATGGAGCGCCGCGGCGCTGACGGGCGCGGAGGCATCGCTGTTCCTCGCGACGCAGGGGGACGTCTGGGACACGCAGTGGGACATGTTCCTCGGTCTCACCGGAGCGATCGTCGCCCAGATTCTGTTCTCCCGGCGACACGAGCGAGAGCTCGTCGCCCTCAGAAACGGAAGATGACCCCTCCCTGGAAGTCGAACTGCTGCAGGAAGCGGGCGCTCGAAGTCCAGACGCAGATGCCGCTCCCGCAGGACCAGTAGCCGCCGGGGAGGTCGTAGAGGTAGGCGGGAATCCAGCGCGCCTGGAACCGCAGGCCGATCGCTTCGCTCAGGTACGCTCGGAGGCCTCCGGAGAAACTCGCCGTCCACCGGGTCGAAGTGCCAAGTGCCGGGCCCTGATCGCGGGCCGTGAACCCGACACCGACCCCCAGGAAGGGGCGGAGACGCCCGCTGGAAGTTGGAAAGCTGTACAGCAACGAGAACAGGACATCGTTGGTCTTCATCTCGACGGCGAGATTCGGAGTCCCGGGGTTCGCACCGAACGCCGTTCCGGTCAGGTCCGCGTAGCTGTACTGAACCTCCGCCCACACAACGCCCGACAACGCGTAGTCGATGGCGATCCCGAAGGTCGGAGCGTCGTCGAAGCTCGTGTGCGAGTATGGCGTCCCGCTCTTTGTCGTCAGATCGCCTTCGATACGGTAACCGCCCATCGGAGTGATCTCAAAGCGGCGTGCCCGCGGTCGGTCGGACGCGACGGCGTCGTCCACGGAGGGGGCCGACGCGAGTGCTTCGGAGACCGTTTGCGCGGTGGCCCAGAGCGCCGGAAAGACGACGAAGAGCCCGAAACCCAACGCCAATGCCCGACTTCGGACCCAACCGTCATCCGGCAGGAACCACCCCGGAACCATTGCAGAGACAACGTACGCTCCAGGGCCCTCAGGATCCGAGATTCGATTGCATCAGGCGGGGCCTTCGCTCTCTGTCGATGCCTGAGCAGAAAATCAAGATTTCAGGACTGACGCCGCTAGGGCTTCGCGCCGAGCGCCCGAGCCGGCAGCAGCAAGAGCGCCCGCATGAGCTGGAGGACGCCCTCCACCGCGATCCCCACGATGCGGAACGGCAACAGCACGAGCCAGACCACCGGATAGAGAACGAGCGCTGCCAGCGCCACCGGCCAGCACAGCAAGAAGAGAACGAGCCACAGGAGAACCTTCGCCATGCTTCCTGATACGCAGAAGGGGCGGCAAGGTTGAGGACGGTGCACCCGTTCCGCCAGATTTCAGGACCGGCCCCACCCAGACTGGAGGGATAATCCCGAAACAGCTTCAAGACCGGCGACATGAACTCCTTTTGAACTCGGGACGATGCGAGTCCCGGCAGAAAGAGTCCTTAGCTTGCCGAAAAGACTACAACGCGCCGGTTCTCTGTTCGCGCGGCAGCTCCAGTCTGTCCAGCAACGCCCCGAATCGCGGGTCGGCGCGGAGGGGATCGAAGCCGGGGAGCCCGGTGAAGTAGAGGTAACCCAGACACTCCTCTTCGGCTCGCGCGACCACGTCGAAGGCCGCATCGACCTCCCCGAGCGCGCCGAGCAGCCAGGCCTCGGAGACGACGGCCGGCGCCGCCGGCGGCCGCGCCCGCAGCTCCTCGAGGATCGTCCGGGCCTCGCTTTTCCGGCCTGCGGTCGCGAGCGCCCACCCCAGCGTACCGAGGAAGTGGGCCCCGCGGTGCGAGACCGCGACCACATGCTCGAGTGTTGCGATGCCTTCCTCGAAGCGACCCAGGGCGACCTTGGCGATGCCCGCATTGTCCAGGGCCGTGGCGTCCTCCTTCTCGAAGGAGAGCGCGTCCTCGAGGTAGCGCAGGGCCTCCTGCGGCCTCCCGCAGTTCAGCAAGCCCCCTCCGGTGAGGCTGTAAGGAAAGGAGGCGAGGGGATCGGCCTCCCGTGCGCGCTCCAGGAACGGCAACGCCTCGTCGAGCCTCTGGCGTGTGCAGAGGACGATGCCGAACGAGGCCAGGGCCAGGACGTGGTTGGGCTGGATGTCGATCGCTCGGCGCCAGGCGGCTTCCATCGCCCCCCACCGTCTCTCGATCCAGGCCACGAAAGCCTCGACATGGAGGCCCTCGGCCGACTCACCCTGCAGTCGTCCTGCGGTGGCCAACGCCTCTCTCGCAGTGGCGCAGGCTTCGCGTGCGGGGATCAGCCCGAAGACGGACGCGAGGACGGTGACCTCCGCGAGGCCGGTCCACGAAGGCGCATGAGACGGATCGAGGCGGACGGCCTCCTCGAAGGCGCGAAGGGCTCCGTCGTGGTGCTCCTTCCCCCGAAGGTGCCGACCCTTCAGATACCAGCGGTACGCCTCGAGGTTCGCGGGCTGCGGCCGGGCGGGAACGGCGTGGTCCCCCGGGGAGAGACGGGCTTTGACGGCGTCGACGACGCCCATGGCGATCTCATCCTGGACCGCAAAGACGTCCTCGGCCTTGCGGTCGAAGCGCTCCGACCAGAGCTGGAAGCCGCTGGCGACGTCGGTCAATTGGGCAGTGACGCGCAGCCGGTCGCCCGCCGTCCGCACGCTGCCTTCGAGGACCTGCCCGACGGAAAGCAGCTTGCCGATGGCAGGCAAGTCCGCTCCCTGGCGCCGGGCCTGAAACGTCGAGGTCCGCGACGCGACGCGGATGCCGCCGACGCGCACGAGCGCGTTCATGATCTCCTCGGCCATCCCCTCGCAGAGGTACTCCAGGTCCTTCGCGGCGCTCATGTCGGTGAACGGAAGGACGGCGATCGCGACGGCGGCAGCGGTCTTCGGAGCGGAATCGGCTTCCGCCGGCGCCGGCAAGTCCACTCCCGCCTTGCGCCAGCCGTCGATCATTCGCTCCACATACTCGGGGTCCCACCACTTCTGGATTTCCTTGCGGACGGTGGCGGCGAACTCGGGCCGCACTCTGAGCAAGTCCTTCACGGCTTTGGTGGCCGCACCACGTTCACCGAGCTGCCCGTACGCGGCGGCCAACGCCGCGTGCGAAAACCACTGGCCCGGCAGATTGACCTTGAGCGCGGCATCGAGTGCGGCACGGTCGTCGCCCCGGCGGTACGCATCGTAGAAGTCGGCATACCAGTACCATCCGGGATGGTTGGGATTGAGCTGCTTGGCGCGCCCTGCCAGCGCGAGGCCGCGCTCCCAGTCGCCCGCATAGGTCAGCAACTCACCGAGAAAAGCGATGGAGTCGCCGTTCATCGGGTTGAGCGCCACGGCCCGCTCCGCCGCATTGCGGAAGCCCTGGAGTTCCCGGCGAAAGAAGAGCGCCTGGGCCAGGCTGAAATGGGCCAGATGATTGGATGGCGCCGCCTCCACGGCCCGCTGCGCGGCGTTCAACCCGCTCGCCAGGGAATCCGCCTGAAGGTTGAACCCTTGCGCGTAATCCTGGATGCACAGCCAGGCCAGCATCGCCCAGGCGTCGGCATAGGCCGGCGCCCTCCGCACCGCCAGTTCCAGGCCGGAGCGCGCCCCGACAAGCTCTTCGGGAGTGACCCGCTCCGAGTAGCCGAAGCTGCGCAGCACGGCCTCGTAGGGGCTCAACTGCTCGGGAGTGCGGCTGCGCAGTGCCTCGCTCATGGTCCGGGGCAGAACCCCGTGCATGTCTGCAACCGTCGAAACGATCCGCGGAACCAGGTCGTCCTGGAGCTCGAAGACCGCTTCAGGACTGAAGGTGCGTTCGTAGCTCTCGGCCCAGAGATGTGCGCCGGAGACGGCGTCCACGAGCTGTACCGCGAGGCGCAGCTTGGTCCCCGCCTGTCGCAGCGTGCCTTCCATCACGTAGCGAGCGCCGAGTTCCTTGCCAGCGGAACGGACGTCGACCGACTCGTTCGAATAGCGCGAAGTCGAACTGCGCGCGATCACCTTCGAAGTAGGAGAAGCGCGACAGGCCGGTCACGATCTCCTCGGTCAGCCCCTCGGCCAGCGCCGTGAGCGTCGGCGTTGGCGCCGCCGTACTTGAACGGCAGCACCGCGACCCAGAAGCCCTCGTCGGCGCGCGCGGCGCCCGAGTCGTTGCGCGGAGGAACGGGCGAGCGCGAGCCGCGGGCGCTGCGGCTCCCCCCTTCGGGGCGATCTCGAGACCCGCCTTGCGGAGCCCATCCATCAGCTGCTCAACCAGATCCGGGTCGATCCATCTCCCGTGTAACTCGCGCGCGACCTCGGCGTAGTTCGGTTTCAGTGCGAGCATGTCCCGGAGCGCCTTGCGCGCCTCCTCCATCTGGCCAAGTTGCGCGTAGCACATGGCCAACACCGCATGCGTGTAGTAGTTCTGTGGAGCGTTGAGGTGGAGAGCCACGTCCAGCGCCTTGCGATAGTCTTTCTTGCGGTACGCGTCGTGCCATGCGGTGTAGCGGTACCATCCCGGATGGTTGGGATTCAGTTGCGAACCTTTATCCGATAGAGCACAGCCGCGCTCCCAATCCCCGGCGTAAGCAATGAGCAAACCCATGAACGCGGCGGTGGCTCCATCCATTGGGTTGAGCGAAACGGCCCGTTCCGCGGCAACTCGGAAGGCCGGAATCTCGCGCTTGAAGAAGAGAGCCTGGGCCAGCGCGTAATAAGGCAGGGAATGCAACGGCGCCGCCTCGACCGCCGTCCGTGCGGCTCGCAATGACCGGTCGAGAGAGTCCGGTCCCGCATTGTCCCAGTGGCCGTACTCGTTTGCGTACATCAACGACAACATGGCCCAACACTCGGCGTTCCCGGGGGACTGTTGAACGGCCCGTTCCAGGCAGGTCCGCACTTCGGCAAGGTCTTCCGGGGTGAACCGCTCGTTGTACCCGAAGCTGCGCAGCAGCGCTTCGTATGGGCTCATTTGATCCGCAGACTTCAGCCGCACGACGTCGCTCATGCTGCGCGGCAAAACACCGTGCATGTCCGCAACGGTCGACACGATCCGCGGAACCAACTCGTCCTGAAGCTCGAAAACCGCCTCCGGGCTGAAGGTGCGCTCATAGTTCTCGGCCCAGAGATGAGCGCCAGAGACTGCGTCCACGAGTTGCACCGCAAGGCGCAGCCTGGTCCCCGCCTGCCGCAAGCTACCTTCCATGATGTACCGCGCGCCGAGCTCCTTGCCCGCGGCCTGTGCGTCGGGAGCCGAGCCGCGCGAGATCACCTTGAGATAGGAGAAGCGGGACAAGCCCGTCACGATCTCCTCGGTCAGCCCCTCGGCCAGCGCCTTGAGTGAAGAGTCGACCCCGCCGTACTTGAACGGAAGCACGGCGACCCAGAAGCCTTCATCGGCGCGCGCAGGGCCGGAGGTTGGGGCAGCCGGCGAGAGGCCTGGCTTGCCCGGATCATCCGGAATCTCCAGCCCCGCCTTGCGCAAGCCTTCAAGCATGTGCTCGATCAGCTCGGAGTCGTACCACTTGGCGTATTCCCGACGCGCCTCTCTGGCGAAGTCGGGACGGAGGGCGAGCAATTCCCTCAGCTCCTTTGCCGCGGCTTCGCGCTGGCCGAGCTGCCCGAGCGCCGCAGCCCGCGCGGCATGGGCGTAGAAGTAGTTGGGCATGTTGATGCGAACCGCGCATTCCAGCGCCTCCGCGTACTGACCCTGACCATAGGCAGCGGTGAACGCGGCGAAGCGGAACAAGGCCGAATGGTTGGGATTGAGCTGCATGGCGGCTTCTGCCATCTGACAACCCCGCTGCAACTCGCCGGCGTGGCTGATGAGCACGCCGAGGATGCCCATGACCGATCCATCCATGGGATTGAGCGCGAGGGCCTTTTCCGCCGCTGCCCGGAAGGAAGCCGTCTCCTTGCGGAGGAAGCAAACGAAGGCCAGCGCGTAGTGGCCGAGAGCATGAGTTGCGGCCAGATGAACGGCGCGCTGCGCCGCGGCCAGGGCGCGGTCGAGAGGGTTGGGCTCGGAGTTGAATCCGTCCGCGAACTCGACGGAATACATGAGGGACAGCATCGCCCAGCAGTCGGCGTAGTCCGGAGCCTCGCGCGCGGCGCGCTCCAGGATGCGTCTGACGACCGCGTGCTCCTCGGGAGTCACACGCTCGAAATAGCTCAGTGCGCGGAGCACGGCCTCGTGCGGGGTCAAGGCGTCTTCACTCTTGCTGCGCAGCGCTTCGCTCATCCTACGAGTCAGGATGCCGCTCTGATCTGCCACGGTTGAAACGATGCGGGGCACCAAGTCATCCTGCAGCGCAAAAATGCTCTCCGGGCTGAACGTGCGTTCATAGTTCTCGGCCCACAGATGAGCGCCGGAGACTGCGTCCACGAGTTGCACGGCAAGTCGCAGCGTTGTTCCCGCCTGGCGCAGGCTCCCTTCCATCACGTAACGCGCGCCGAGTTCCCTGCCGGCTGTCCCGGCATCGGCCGCCGCGCCGCGCGAGATCACCCTGAGGTAGGAGAAGCGCGACAGGCCGGTCACGATCTCCGCGGTCAGCCCTTCGGCCAGAGCCGTGAGCGACACGTCGGCGCCCCCGTACTTGAACGGCAGAACCGCAACCCAGAACCCTTCCTGGGCGCGCGCGGCGCCCGAGTCGCCGGCGGAAGAACGAGCGAGGGCGGGCGCAGGGGCTCTCTTTTCCGTGGGGATCTCCAGCCCCGCCTTGCGCAGCCCTTCGAGAATGGGGTCCATGAGGCCGCTCGCGAAGTGCCAGGTCCCGACGTTCGAGCGCGCGTGCGCCGCAAACTCGGGGTCGAGCGCCAACAGATCCCGGACTGCGGACGCGGCCTCGGCGCGCCGGCCGAGGTGACCGCAGGCCGACGCCACCACCAGATAGGGCCAGAAGAGGCCGGGGACGTCCACCCGGTTCGCGCGCTCGAGGGCTTGCTCGTACTCGCCCTTGTGGAAGTGCTCCCAGAGGGGAGCGAAATGCATCCAGCCCGCGTGGTTGGCATTGAGCTCCATCGCGCGGCGCACGATCGCGGCGCCTCGCTCGAACTCACCGGTGTGCACGATCTGCAGCCCCAGGATCCCGACCGCATCGGTGTTGAGCGGGTTGAGAGCCATCGCGCGCTCGGCCGCCGGGCCGAACGCCGCGAGGTCCTGGCGGAAGAAGTGCGTCTGCGCCAGCGCGACGAGCGCGAACTGGTTCGCCCGATCGAGCTCGACCGCGCGGCGGGCCGCGGCCAGGGCCCGATCGAGGGAGGTCGCGTCGCTGCGGAACCCGAACGCGTATTCGTCGACGTAGACCTGCGCGAGGCAGGCCCACAGGTCCGACTGCCGGTCGTTGCGCTCCAGCACGCGCTCCAGCCGGCTCTTGAGCGCCGCGTGGGCCGAGGGCGTGATCTGCTCGCGGTAGGCGAAATACTGGAACTGCCACTCCACCGGCGTGAGATCGACGTCGTCCCTCTGCCGGGACGCGGACCCGATCGAATGCACGAGCACTCCGTAGCTATCGGCGACCGTTGCGACGATCCGCGCGGCGACGTCGTCCTGCACCGCAAAAGCGCTCGACGTCTGGAGGTCCCGACCATACGACTCGGACCAGAGCTGGGCTCCCGTCTGGGTGTCGACGAGCTGCGCGCTCACGCGAATGGCGGAACCTCCCTCGCGGATGCTCCCCTCCAGCACGTAACGCGCGCCGAGCTTGGCGCCCAGGGCCCGCTCGTCTCCGGTCACGCCCTTCAGGCGGGCCGCCGAGGCGCTCGCAACGACCGAGAGATACCGAAACCGCGAGAGGCCGGTCCCGATCTCCTCGGACAGCCCGTCGGCCAGGGCCGCGAGGTCGGCGTTGGCGCCGCCGTACTTGAACGGCAGCACGGCGACCCGGAAACCCGCCGAGGGCGATCGGCGGGGCGGTCTCCCGGGGGCCGCCCGTCGCCGCCGGCGCGAACTGCTCCGAGAGGTTGAACACGATGTCTCTGGCCGACTGGAACCGGTGATCCCGGTCCTTCTCCAGGCAATGCTTGACGATGCGGTCCAGAGCCGGGGAGATGTTTCGCGCCGACGCCGATCAACTCCTCCGGTTCGTCCCGCAGGATGGCCGCCATCGTCTCGGCGTTCGTCTCTCGCCTGAACGCCTTCTTGCCCGAGAGCAGCTCGTAGAGGATCGCCCCGAACGAGAAGATGTCCGAGCGGTGATCGACCTGGAACCCCTTCACCTGCTCGGGCGACATGTAGCCCACCGTCCCCATCACCGTCCCGGGCTCCGTGTGGCCCGAGCCCGTCGGAGCGCTCGTCTCCTTGCCCGGAGCGACGGCCTCGACTCGCTTCGCCAGTCCGAAGTCGAGGATCTTGAGGTGGCCGTCTCTCGAAACGAAGAGATTCTCGGGCTTCAGATCCCGGTGGACGATGCCCTTCTCATGGGCCGCGGAGAGGCCCTTGGCGACCTGGAGCGCGTAGTCCACGGCCTGCTTCTGCGGAATCGGACCGGCGTCGAGCTTCCCGCGCAGCGTCTCGCCTTCCAGAAGCTCCATGACGGCGTACGCGACGCCGTCCTGGTTGCCGAAGTCGTGAATCGCGAGGATGTTGGGATGAGAGAGCGCCGCGACCGCCTTCGCCTCGCGCTCGAACCGCGCCAGCGTGTCCGGGTCCGCGGCGACGGACTGCGGGCAGGACCTTGATCGCGACGTCCCGATCCAGCTTCTTGTCCCGCGCCCGGTACACCTCTCCCATCCCCCCGCACCGAGGGGCGACAGGATCTCGTAGGGGCCTAGCTTCGTTCCGGCGACGAATGTCATAGCCGTTCTCGGCGCGACAACGATTCGCGAAGTAACCGAGAGAAACGACTCGCGCCGCGGAAGCGCGGCGCAGCGAGGGAATCCAGCGCGCGGTCGAGGGCCTCCCGCCCGAGCCTCGTGTCGGAGGCGCGGTAGACCTCGCCCATCCCGCCGGCGCCGATGGCAGCGGTGATCCGATAGTGGCCGAGGGTGCGGCCGATCAGTTCCGTCTTTCTCGGAGCCGGTGTGCGAGAGGTCCGGCTTCGCGTTCGCCGCCGATTCTAGTCCTCCGGAGGCAGGCTCCGGCGATCGCCGGCGTCCGCTCGCGGCGGTCTAGCAGGTTGCTGAAAGAGGGCGTGGGATGGCGTTACGAGCGCGCCGCCGTAACCCGAAGGGTGGCCGGAACTTTGCCGGCGCCCGCTTTAGAGAGACAGCTGAACCACTCGCCAGAACCAGCAACGGGCGCCGGGTGCAAAGTTCCGGACACGACGCCCGCATCCATCTTTCAGCAGCCTGCTAAGGCTTTCCGCCGTCGAATCCGAGCTTCTTCATCAGCGCCGCAAAGCGCGGTTCCGAGCGAAGGGGATCGAAGATCCGGTCGCCCCTGAGGTAGATCAACCATTGCGAATCCACCTCGGAGGCGCGTTCGAGGTAATCGAGAGCGCGCGCGCGATCGCCCAGGCCGAGATACACGATCGCAAGGTTGAACGGGGGCACGTAGCCGCGCAACGAGGTTGCTTTCATCTCCTCGATCGCGGCCATCGCGCGCTTTCGATCGCCCGTAGCCCCATACGCGTACCCGAGCCATGCGGCCACGAACGGGGGCGGCTGCATCGCTCTGGCTCTCTGGAGTTGCGGAATGGCGTCGCTGACTCTTCCCGGCCTGAATGTCGATCCACCCGTCCATGAACGGAGGAAAGAAGAAGGTCGGATCGAGGTTCGCAGCCCTCCGGGAGAGCTCCTTCGCCGCCTGGTACTGGCCCTTCCAGGCGAACGCGACGAGGGCGTCGACGGGGACCTGCGGAGACAGCGGGTCGAGTTCCGCAGCGAGCCTGCCCTCGGCCACCGATTCGTCGAGCCGGCCCTCGTACGCAAGCGCCAGGCCGAACTGGTCGTGGGCGAATGCGTAGTTCGGATTGAGTGCGAAAGCCCGTCGAAATTCGCTTTCGGCCCCCGCCCAATCGTGTTCATACCAGGTCTTGTAAACGGCAAGAGACGTGTGCGCTTCGGCGGAAGCGTCGTCCAGTCGGACCGCCTCTTCCGCCGCGGCCTTGGCCTTGGGACCCGCCTCCGAGGCGGTGAGGACTCCCTCGTTGAATCCTGCCCAGAGGTACGCGTCCGAGAGACCGGAGAACGCGGGGGCGAAGTTCGGATCCAGCTTGATCGCCTCTTCGAATTGCGCGATCGCCTTGCTCAGGTTTTTGTCGCTCGGGCGGTTGAAGAAATACCGGCCCTTCAGATAGGCGTCGTACGCCTCGGGGTTCACGGTAGGCGCTCGCGTCAGCCGCGACTCGTCGGCCGGAGTCAGCCGAACGTGAATCTCGCGCGCGATCGCCGACGCCAGCTCGTCCTGGAGGGCCAGCACGTCCCGCGAGTTCCGCTCGAAGCTCTTGGACCAGAGATGCCGATCCGCCCGCGCGTCGATCAGCTGGGCGGTGATCCGAACCCGGTCGCCGGCTCGAAGAACCGAGCCTTCCACGATCGCGTCGACGTTGAGGGCCCTGGCGATTTCCGGGGTCGGCGGCCGTTTCGCGCCCTTGAATTGCATCGCCGAGCCGCGCGAGATCACGCGAAGCTGGCTGACGTTGGCGAGGGCCGAGGTCAACTCGTCCGTCATCCCTTCGGCGAAATAGTCCTGGCCGGGGTCGCCCGAGTAGTTGTCCAGCGGAAGCACGGCGATCGATTGGATGGCGCGCGGCGCGCCTCCGGTCTCTGGCGCGCGCGATCCGGAATGGAATACTCCGGAACGCGCGGCCACGTAGAGCGCAACGCCCAGGAGGACCGCGGCGACGGCGGCCGCCCAGGCTCGCCGGCCTGCGGCCCCGGGCGCCCGGGCAGCCGCCGATTCCGGCATGACGGGTTCGGATCGCGGCGAACGAATCGACGGGGCCGAGGCGGTCTCGGTCCGCAGGTCCCGGAGCTCGTTGAAGACGTCACGGGACGTCTGGTAGCGGTCGCGCGGGTCCTTCTCGAGGCACCGGCGGAGGATTCTCGCCAGATGCGGCGGAAGGTCCGCGCGCAGCTCCGTGACCGAGCGGGGCGTGTCGCGCAGGATCGAAGAGATCATGTCGACCGCGCTGGCGCCCTGGAACGGCCGCTCGCCCGTCAGCATCTGATAGAGGACGACGCCGAGCGAGAAGACGTCGGATCGCGCGTCGATCTTTCCGCCGCGCGCCTGCTCGGGGGACATGTAGGCGACCGTGCCGAAGACCTTGCCTTCGCCCGGTCAGCTCGACGCGGCTTTCCGTCGGCACTCCGGTCACGTTCGGGTCGGACGCCGCCGCCTCGAGCTTCGCCAGGCCGAAGTCGAGCACCTTCACCCGTCCCTCGCGCGGTGAGCATGACGTTGGCGGGCTTCAGGTCCCGGTGCACGATGCCGCGCTCGTGCGCGGCGGACAGCGCATCCGCCAGCGGAACCGCGACCTCGAAGAAGCGGGCGAGGGAAAGGCCGCCGGGAGCAGAGAGCCATGTCGAGGCTCTCCCCCTCGACGAGCTCCATGGCCAGAAACCGAGTCTGCGCCCGACCTGCTCGACCGAGTAGATCGTGACGATGCCCGGGTGGTTGAGCGCGGCGAGCGCAGCGCGCCTCCCGCTCGAAGCGGGCCAGGCGCTCCGCGTCCTGCGTCACGCTCTCCGGGAGGACCTTGATCGCCGCGTCCCGCCCGAGCTTCGAGTCCCTCGCCCGGTAGACCTCCCCCATCCCACCCGCGCCCAGAGGCGACAGGATCTCGTAGGCGCCGAGGCGCGTCCCGGCGGAGAGTGTCATGGAACGACTGGTCAGCGATTCTAGACGGGTTTCGACTCACCTTCCGTTCGAGGCGCGCGAAGTCTCCCGAGCGGAAGCGAGGGAGGAGGCGCGCGCCGCGGGAGCGTGAGCGAGCGGGGGGTCAGGCGAGCGGTCGAGCCCGCATCCGGGCGAGCCGCTCGCCGGTGCGCCCTATGGGCGCAGACCCGGAGCGAGCAGAAGCGACGTATTGGAGCGGGAGACCGGGGTCGAACCGGCGACATCCGCCTTGGCAAGAAGACGCTCTCCTTCGGGACGTTACGCGACGCTTGCGGATGAACGAGCCAGGTTTCGTCCCCGAGCGTCCCGAAGCGTCCGCGAGCATCCTAGAAGCTCCGTTTGAACCCGTCTTGAACTCGTCTCCCGTTCCGAGACGGGCTGATCACGCAGCCGCCCACGGAAGCGCCCTTCACTTCTTCACGGTAGTCTTCCCGAGCGTTCGAAGCAAAGCGGAGCCCGAGCACAGGGTCTCGAACCCCGCGACGGAATAAGCAGCTTCGGTCGCGGCGCGCGAAGTCTCCCGAGCGGAAGCGAGGGAGGAGGCGCGCGCCGCGGGAGCGTGAGCGAGCGAGGGGTCAGGCGAGCGGTCGAGCCCGCATCCGGGCGAGCCGCTCGCCGGTGCGCCCTATGGGCGCAGACCCGGAGCGAGCGGAAGCGACATATTGGAGCGGGAAACGGGGATCGAACCCGCGACTTCCACCTTGGCAAGGTGGCGCTCTACCGCTGAGCTATTCCCGCTCGGGGAGGCGAAGGATAACGGAGGCCCCGGGCCCGGTCAAGACCGAGGGGAGATAATGCTGCTCCATGAAGTTCGCGCTCCGATTCCTCAAGGCGACCCTCCTCGGCGGGCTGCTCTTCATGGTGCCCTTCATCCTGCTGCTCGTCGTCCTGCAGAAAGGCATCGGCTTCGCCAGGAAAGTGGTCGGGCCGCTCGCGGCGAAACTGCCGGTCCAATCGGTGGGCGGTGTCGCGATCGTCACGCTGGCTTCGGCGACGGTGCTCCTGATCGTTGCGCTGCTCGCCGGGCTCTTCGCGCGAACGAGGGCCGGCCGGAAGCTCAAGGACTGGCTCGAGAACACGATCGTCGGCAACATGCCGGGCTACTCGATCCTGAAGGGACTGGTCGGGGGGGGCACCGATCTGGAGGGCGGCAAGCAGGCTGCGCCGGCGCTCGCGTGGATCGAGGAATGCTGGGTCTACGCCTTCGTCCTGGAGGTCCATGCCGACGGCCACCGCACGGTCTTCGTTCCCGGCGCGCCAAGCTCCCTCTCGGGGGCGGTCTACTTCCTGCCGGAGGATCGGGTCCGGCCGCTCGACGTGCCACTCGCCTCGGTGATGGCGACGATCCGCCGCATGGGAATCGGTTCCGAAGAACTTCTCAAGGGGCGGCTCGGTCCGAGAACATCCTCCGGACGATGATCTCGATCCGAACCGCACGGGGTCTTTTCGCTATGCTCGTCGTCGGCGAGCTGCTCACCGCCGGGTGCCGGGCCCCGGGGGCCGCTCGGGAGTCCACTCCCGCGGCGGCCGCCACGCCGGCCCCGGCGCAACCCGCGGCCTCGGTCCTCCAGAAGCTCGTCGGGCGATGGCTGCGAAGCGACTCGGACTACACCATCGAGATTCGGAGCGTGGCCGCGGACGGAACCGCCGAGGCGACCTACCGGAATCCGAACCCGATCCACGTCTCTCGCGCACTGGCCCGCACCGAGGGTGGCAACGCGCTGTTCTTTCTCGAACTGCAGGACCGCGGCTACCCCGGCAGCTTCTACGCACTCGCCTACGACGCGGGCTCGGATTCGCTGTCGGGCGAGTACCACCATCTCGGGGTCAACCAGGTCTTCGAGGTGGCGTTCTCCCGTCTCGACGGGATGGCTCCGGGCGACGCCGGCGGGCCGCGCTGAGGGAGGGCGCTCAGGCCGGAGGAGCGAGCTCCTGGATGTGCCCGCCGCAGTGCGCGCAGACTCGCGCGACGGCGTTGCCGAACTTCTTCTCCTGGGCGCACTCCTCGCAGAGCGGTCGGGCGGTGTCCTGGCACTTGTAGAAGGCGAGCTGATCGGTATGCGTCCGGCAGCGGGCCGGCGGCGCGACCGAGGAGGTCGCGCGCAGCTTGAAGAGGGACTTCAGGAACGGGACCTGGCCCGCGGAAACGGGCGCCGCCTCGTCGACGGATACGAAGTCCGCCTCGCACGACCTCGCCCGTGCGGATGAGGTTCCGAATGCCGCGGCGGTCGAACACGTCGTTCTCGAACCCCTGCTTCTCGACGCGGAAGCGCTGCCCGGCGGCGGTGGCGTCGGAGATCTCCGGCGCGATCGGCCTCGGAGCGGCCCTGACCGGCGGCTTCCAGACGCGGGCGGCGGGGCGGGCGGGTTCGGGAGGCCGCGAGCCTCGCCGCCCTCGGCCTGGAGCCGCGCGTAGACCCGGGCCTCCTCGCGCGAGGGGAAGTCCATCGGCTGCTGGCAGTGCGGACAGCGAAAGCGCGCCTGGACGGCGGGATCCGCTCGAGCAGGATGGAGAAGTTCCCGGAGCAGCTCGGGCACGTAAACGTGTAGTGCAGTTCGGGATCGGTCAACCGGCTCTCCTGTGATGAGATTGCGGGATTCTAACATGCGGACCGCCGCGGGACGCGCGGCCGCTAAGATGCGCGCATGATGCCGATGTCGTGGGCGCGCCGGATCGCGGCGCGCCTGCGCGGACTGCCCCTCCCGGCCGCGCGGCTCGCGCGGCGCCGGCTACGACTGGGAGCGCGTCGCCGAGAAGACGCTGCCGCGCCGGGGATTCAAGATCCTCGCGCGCAACTTTCGCGACGCGCGCCGGCGAGATCGACTTCGTGGCGGAGGAGAACGGCGTGCTCTGCTTCGTCGAGGTCAAGGGACGAAGCGGCGACGGCTTCGGCACGCCGGCCGAGGCCGTCACTGCCGAGAAGCAGCGGCGGATCTTCCGGGCCGCCGAGGTCCTACCTGCGCCGCCGCCGCGGGCGCCGGCCGACCTGCCGGTTCGACGTCGTGTCGATCCTCGGAAAGGACGGCGACGAGCCAGCGATCGAGATCCTGCGCGACGCGTTTCGAGGGCCGGTGGCGCGGCGGAGGAGGGGGAGGATCGAAGAGGCTCAGGAGAGCCCCCCTCACCCTACCCCTCTCCCCCTCGGGGGGAGAGGGAATCGCCCGCCTACGCCATCGAGCGGCGGGCGAGCTCCAGGACGTCGAACGGCTGGGTCGAGGCGCCGATCTCGTCCTTCGCGTTGCCGATCATGACCATGCAGAAGGGGCAGGAGACGCCGACGGCGTCGGTGCCGGCCTCCGCGATCTCCTTCATCCGCGTCTGGTTGATCCGGGAGCCGAGCTTCTCCTCCATCCACATCCGGCCGCCGCCCGGCGCCGCAGCAGAGCCCGCGCTCGCGCGAGCGCGGCAGCTCCCGGAGCTCGAGCCCCGGGATCGCCTCGAGGATCCGCCGCGGCGCGTCGTACACGCCGTTGTAGCGGCCGAGGTAGCAGGGGTCGTGGAACGTGATCGACTCCCGGATCGCGTTCTCCATCCGGAGGCGGCCCTGCGGCGATCAGCTTCGCGACGAGCTCCGTCCCGTGCATCACCTCGTAGCTCCCGCCGAAGTCCGGGTACTCGTTCCTGATCACGTTGAAGCAGTGCGGGCAGTTCGTGACGATCCGCTTGACGCCGTAGCCGTTCAGCGTCTCGACGTTCTGCTGCGCGAGCGATCTGGAAGAGGTACTCGTTGCCCATCCGCCGCGCGGAGTCGCCGTTGCAGGTCTCCTCGGTCCCGAGGATCGCGAAGGACACGCCGGCGGCGGAGAGCAGCTCGACGAGCGCGCGCGAGACCTTCTTCGCGCGGTCCTCGTAGGAGCCGGCGCAGCCGACCCAGAAGAGGACCTCGATGTCCTTCCCCGCCGCCTCGCGCCATCGTCACGACCGGCAGGTCCTTCGCCCAGTCGGCGCGCGAGGCGGCCGCGATCCCCCACGGATTGCCGTTGGTCTCCATGCCGCGGAACGCCGTCTGCATCTCCTTGGGGAACTCGGCCTTGTCGAGCACGAGGTGGCGCCGCATCTCCACGATCTTGTCCACGGCCGGGACGATGAAGACCGGGCAGGCCGACGTGCAGAACCCGCAGGTCGTGCAGGCCCAGATCGTGTCCTCGGAGATCCAGCCGCCGATCAGGTCCCGGCGGCCGGGCCCGCGCTCCCGTTGCCGCGGCCCGAGGCCGCCGCGAGGATCGCCGGCGTCGCCTCGTAGACCGCGTCGCGCACGGCGGCGATGAAGAGCCGCGGGTCGAGCGGCTTGCCGCGTCAGCGCCGTCGGGCAGACCACGCGGCAGCGCCCGCACTCGGTGCAGGTGTAGCCGTCGAGCATCGACTTCCAGGTGAGGTCCTCGACCCTCGACGCGCCGAAGCGCTCGGACTTCTCGAGGTCCGGCGTCGAGAGCCGGCCCGGCGGGTCGAGCTTCATGAAGAAGATGTTCGGGACCGCCGTGAAGATGTGGAAGTGCTTGGAGTACGGCAGGTAGTTGACGAAGAAGAGGATGTCGAGGAGGTGGATCCACCAGCTCCACTCGTAGAGCCCCTGGAGCGCGCGCGGGGAGAAGCCGGCCATCCCCCGCGCGATCGCGTCGACGGCGGGCGACCAGGGGCTCGCGAGCTCGGGCTCCGCGCGCCACCTTCGCCCCCTCGGCGACGAGGTCCGCCGCGATCAGGAGCGCGATCAGGAAGAGGACGAGCCAGGCGTCCAGCGTCAGGTCGAGGCGCGCGGGCCGCGCGAAGGCGCGGCGGTAGACGGCCATCGCGACGCCGACGAGCACGAGGACCTCGAAGACGTCCTTGGCGAGCGTGTAGAGGTCGCCCGCCCTGCCGGGCAGCAGATCGAATCCCGGCAAGAGCCCGTCGACCACGAGCTCGATCGTCCGGACGGTCAGGACGACGAAGCCGCCGAAGATGAAGATGTGGAAGACGCCGGCATAGAGGTCGCGGAACATCCGCTTCTGCGCGAAGGCGTACTCGAGGGTCCTCCGGATCCGCAGGCCGATCCGGTCGAACCGCGGCTCGGGCGCGCCGGCCATCAGCACGCGGATGCGCCGGCTCGCCGAGTAGACGAACGCGACGACGGCGAAGAGGAGCAGGAGGCCGAAGAAGACCGTGCCGGGCAGCCCGAGGATCGAGCCGCTCGGTGGGGAGCTTCAGCACGGGAGGAGTCTAAGCGAGGCGATCGCTGTCAGCTATCAGCTATCAGCTATCAGCTTCAGCCGGACGCTGAGGCTGGAGCCGACAGCTGATAGCTACTCCGCCTTCGCCGCTCACCGCCTTCGCCACCTCGGGCACGATCGCGAAGAGGTCGCCGACGATCCCGTAGGTCGCGACCTTGAAGATCGGCGCCTCGGGATCCTTGTTGATCGCGACGATGACCTTGGAGGTGCCCATGCCCGCCAGGTGCTGGATCGCGCCGGAGATGCCGCAGGCGACGTAGAGCGTCGGCGACACGACCTTGCCGGTCTGGCCGACCTGGTGCTGGTGATCGATCCACCCCGCGTCCACGACCGCGCGCGAAGCGCCGAGCGCGGCGCCGAGCGCCTCCTGGAGGTCCCGGATGACCGGCCAGTTCTCGGGTCCCTTGATGCCGCGGCCGCCCGACACGATGATGTCGGCCTCCGCGACGTCGAGCTCCTTCGACTCCGAGGCCTCGATCCGCGACGACGCGCGCGCGGGGCGCGATCTCTCCGAGATCGAGCGTCTCGACGCGCGGCTCCGCCGCCCGGCCTGCGCCTCGGCGGGAAAGACGTTGGGCCGCGTCGTCGCGACCTGGAGCTTCGCGGCGCCGCAGTCCACCTCCGCGCGCGCCTTGCCCGAGTAGACGGGGCGCCAGCCCGACGAGCCGGTCCCCTTCGAGCCGCAGCTCCATCACGTCGGCCAGCACCGAGACGTCGTTGCGCGCGGCGAAGCGCGGCGCGACGTCCTTGCCCATCGCCGTCGCGGCGATCAGGACGGCGTCGGGGCTCTCCTTCTTCGCCGCGGCGTCGAGCGCCCCGACGTAGCCCTTGTTGCTGTAGAGCGCGAGCTCCTCGCGGTCCGCGACGTAGACGACGCCGGCGCCGTAGGGACCGAGCTCCTTCGCCAGCGCGGCGACACCCTTGCCCGGCGAGCACCGCGGCGACCGGGCCTCCCGAGAGCTTGCGCGCGAGCGAGAGCGCCTCGAGCGAAGCCTTCCGGATCTTTCCGTCCCGCTGCTCGATGAAGACGAGGAATTTCATGGGGTCAGTCCGTCGGTCTCGTGGTCCGTGGTCCTGGTCCGGTCCCTGGTCTCGACGCAGGACGAAGGACGACGGACCAGGACTCCTAGACAACCTTCGCCTCTTCGCGCAGCAGCCGCACGAGCTCCTTCGCCGCGGCCGCGGGATCGTCGGCGGGAATCAGGTGGCAGGCCTTGCGCGGCGGCGGCAGCTCGAGCTTGCGCCAGCGCGTCTTCGCCCCGGCGGCGATCGCCTCCGGGATTCCCATCGCCGCGAGCTTCTTCTCGGCGATCGGCTTCTTCTTGGCGCCCATGATGCCCTTGAGCGAGGCGTAGCGCGGCTCGTTCAAGCCCTTCTGCGCGGTCAGCGCGGCCGGCAGCGCGCACTCGACGACCTCGTGGGCGCCCTCGATCTCGCGGTCCGCGGTGACCTTGCCCTCCCCGACCGTCAGGTGCACGACGTTGCCGACGTGCGGGACGCCGGCGAGCTCGGCGACCATCGGGCCCGACGAGCGACTCGTCGTAGCCGACCCCCTTCTGGCCGAACCAGAGGAAGTCGTAGGAGCCCTCCTTCGCGACGGCGGCGATCGCCTTCGCCGTCGCGAGCGCGTCGAGGTAGCGCGCGTCGCCCGAGTCGACCCAGACCGCCTCGTCGGCGCCGCGCGCCAGGCACTCGCGCAGGCCCGTCTTGGCGCGCTCGGGCCCGACGGACACGACCGTCACCGTCCCGGCGCCCTTGGCCTCCTTCGTCTTGATGGCCTCCTCGAGCGCGTACTCGTCGTACGGCGAGACGATCCACTTGACGTCCGACTCGTCGATCGACTTGCCGTCGGCGGCGATCTTGATCTTCGTCTCGGTGTCCGGAACGTAGGCGATGGCGACGAGGGAGTTCATTCCATCCTCTTGAAGAGGAGGCCGCCGTTGGTCCCGCCGAACCCGAACGAGTTGTTCAGGGCGTAGCGCAGCGGCTTCGGGCGCGCCTGGTTCGGGACGTAGTCGAGGTCGCACTCGGGGTCGGGGTTCTCGTAGTTGATCGTCGGCGGGATCACGCCGTGGTGGACCGCGAGGGCGCAGATGGCCGACTCGAGGCCCCCGGCGGCGCCGAGCAGGTGGCCGGTCATGGATTTCGTCGAGGAGACGGCGAGCTTCTTGGCGTGCTCGCCGAAGACCCTCTTGATCGCCAGGGTCTCCGCCCGGTCGCCGAGCGGCGTCGAGGTGCCGTGCGCGTTGATGTAGTCGACTTCTTCGGGCGCGACGCCGGCGTCGTCGAGCGTGTTGCGCATGACGCGGGAGGGGCCGTCGCCGTCCTCGGAGGGCGCCGCGATGTGGTACGCGTCGCCCGACATGCCGTAGCCGACGAGCTCCGCGTAGATGCGCGCGCCGCGCTTCTTCGCCGCTTCCATCTCCTCGAGGAAGACGAGGCCCGGCGCCCTCGCTGATCACGAAGCCGTCGCGGTCGCGGTCCCAGGGGCGCGAGGCGCGCTGCGGCTCGTCGTTGCGGCCCGTGAGCGCCTTCATCACCGCGAACCCGCCGACGGCGAGCGGCGTGATCACCGACTCGGTCCCGCCGGCGATCGCCGCGTCCGCGTCGCCGTACTGGATCATGCGGTACGCCTCCCCCACCGCGTGGGCCCCCGTCGTGCAGGCCGTCGCGGTCGAGAGGTTGGGCCCCTGAAGGCCGTACTTGATCGAGATGTTGCCCGCCGCCTCGTTGACGATCAGGCCCGTGATGAAGAAGGGCGAGATGACGCGGGGGTTCCCGCCGTTCTCGACGTACTTGCGCTGCGTCTCCTCGATGATCGGCAGCCCGCCGATCCCCGAGCCGACCACGACGGCGATGCGCCCCCGGTTGGCGTCGGTGACGGGCAGGCCCGCGTCCTCCATCGCGAAGTGGGCCGCGCCCATCGCGTAGTGGATGAACGTGTCCATCTTCTTGATTTCCTTCTTCTCGATGTACCGGGCCGGCTCGAAGCCCTTGACTTCGCCGGCGATGCGGGAGGTGAAGGCGGACGCGTCGAAGCGCGTGATGGGGCCGATGCCGCTCTTGCCCGCGAGGAGGGCGGACCAGTTCTCCGCGTTGCCGATGCCGAGCGGAGAAATCAGGCCCACCCCCGTCACGGCGACGCGACGGGGAGACGAGAGACGGGGCATGGGGTGATCAGTTTTTCGAGGAGTGCTTCTCGATGTACTCGACGGCGTCCTTGACCTTCTGGATCTTTTCCGCCGATTCGTCGGGGATCTCGATGTTGAACGCCTCTTCGAACGCCATGACGAGCTCGACGGTGTCGAGCGAATCCGCGCCGAGGTCGTCGACGAAAGACGCCTCCGGAGTCACCTCGTTCGGCGTCGACGCCGAGCTGTTCGACGATGATGCTCTTCACCTTCTCTTCGACACTCATTCCTTCCTCCCTCGCTGTGAAACGCCGCCGTATTGTTCCCTAGATACCGGCCCCAGGCAAGGGCCGGATCCGGTCAGATATAGAGGCCTCCCGACACGTTCAGGACGTGCCCGGTGATGTAGGACGCCTGCTCGCAGCCGAGAAAAGCGACGGCCTCGGCGACGTCGGCCGGGCGTGCCGAGGTGACCCGCGGGGATCTGCCCGGAGAGCGCCTCGCGCGCCGCCGGAGTCATCTTCTGGGTCATTTCCGTCTCGATGAAGCCCGGCGCCACCGCGTTGCACGTGATGTTGCGGGACGCGAGCTCCCGCGCGACGGTCTTCGTCAGGCCGATCAGCCCCGCCTTCGACGCCGCGTAGTTGGCCTGGCCGGCGTTGCCCATCAGGCCGACCACCGACGTGATGTTCACGATGCGGCCATAGCGCTTCCGGACCATTGCCTTGACGACCGCCTGCGTGAGCAGGAAGGCGCCCGTCAGGTTCGTCGCGAGGACGCGGTCCCAGGCATCGCGGGACATGCGCAGGATGAGGTTGTCCTCGGTGACCCCGGCGTTGTTCACCAGGACGTCGATCCCGCCGTGCCGTTCGAGCGCCGCCTTCGCGCCCTCCTCGATCGAGGCGCCGTCGGAGAGGTCCATCCGCAGGGCCGAAGCCGTCCCGCCGGAAGAAGCGATCTCGCCGACCAGCCTCTCGAGCGCCTCGGCCGTGCGGGCGGCGGCGATGACCTTCGCCCCCTCCGCCGCGAGCCGGCGCGCGATGGCCTCTCCGATCCCGCGCGAGGCGCCGGTCACCAGGGCGACGCGTCCGTCGAAACGGTTCATCGCGGAAGTCTATCCGAGAAGTCTGGGATCCTCGCGCTGCTCGGGATGACTTCCGCCGCTCGGCCGCGAAGTCACTTCGGCTTTTCCGCCAGATCGGGCAGGTCCCGGCTCCAGGCGTCGACGATCGCCCTGGCCACGTCGGCGATCGCGAGCACCGAGGGATGGTCCGCGGCGTTGCTGCCGGCGGCCTTGCTCCCGTCGGTGAAGATCACCAGCACGAACCGCCCCTTCTTCGTGCGCAGGATGCCGGAATCGTTGCGCACGCCGCTCATCGAGCCGGTCTTGCCGGCCCAGAGGTCCTCCGACGGGAACCGCCGGGCGGCCCGCAGCCGGCTCGGGTCCTTGTCCAGGTACGCGAAGATCTGCCGCGACGACTCCGCGTCGAGCAGCGCGCCCGGCCGCCACGCGCTCGTACCAGAGGGCGACGTCCTGCGGCGTCAGCGATCCCAGGCGAAATCCCTTCCACGGCGAAGGCTCGGCGTCCTGGCTCGACAGGGGCGGGATCGTGGCGAAGAGGCGGATGTGCTCGAAGCCGAGCGACTCCATCCGGGCGTTGATGGGCCCGATGCCGAGGCGCTCGATCCAGGCGTTGGTGGCGGTGTTGTCCGACGGCCCGATCATCAGCGTCAGCAGGTCGCTCCACGTGGGCTGGAGGCCCGGGTCGAGGATCACGAGCACGCCCGAGCCGTCGGCCTTCTCCGCTCTCGGTCAGCGTCCACCGCTGCGAGAGGTCGGCCCTTCCCTCCCTCACGGCCGCCATGGCCTCGGTCAGCACGGCGATCTTCGTGACGGAAGCGCCCTCGAACTCCGCGTCCGCCAGGTGCGCGTAGGAGCGGCCGCTCTCCAGGTGCTTCGCCGCCACCCCCATCCGGCAGGCGCACCGCGCGGAGGCCGCGGCGACCGCGCGATCGATCGGCGCGTCGGCGCGCCGGGGCGCGCGTGGCGCAGCCGGCCGCCAGCGCGAGAAGGCAGACCCGCGGCGCGATCCGCCGCCACGTCCGGAAGGTCATCCCGCGTACGGCTCGACCTTGAAGGCCTTCTCGATCCGGCGCACGAGGCCGGCGAGCACGTTGCCCGGCCCGATCTCGAGCCCCCGCTCGGCGCCGTCCGCGAAGAGACGCCGCACCGACTCGACCCAGCGCACCGGGGCGTCGATCTGCCGGATGAGCGCGTCCCGCAGCGCGGCGCCGGAGGAAACCGGGGCGGCGTCCACGTTGGTCACGACCGGGATCCGCGCGTCGCCAAACGCGGCCGCCTCGAGGAGCGGACGGAACTTCTCGCGCGCCGGCGCCATGAGGGCGCAGTGGAAAGGCGCCGAGACGGGCAGGGCGATGGCCCGCTTGGCGCCGCGCTCGGTGCAGAGCGCGCAGGCCCGTGCGACGGCCCCGGCGTGGCCGGCGATCACCGTCTGTTCGGGCGAGTTGAAGTTGGCCGGCGCCACGACCTCGCCCTGCGCCGCGTCGCTGCAGGCCGCGGCGACCGCCTCGGGAGGCGAGACCGAGGATGGCGGCCATGGCGCCGACGCCCGCCGGGACCGCGTCCTGCATGAGCTCGCCGCGCCGCCGCACCAGGCGCACGGCGTCGGCGAAGGCGAGGGCGCCGGCGGCGACGTTGGCCGAGTACTCGCCCAGCGAATGCCCCGCCGCCACCGACGCGCCTTCCAAACGCTCGGGAAACCGCTCGGCGAGGTCCCGCCACGCGGCGACCGAATGGGTCAGGATGGCCGGCTGCGTGTTGGCGGTCGCCTTCAGCTCCTCCTCGGGTCCCTCGAAGCAGAGCCGCGAGAGGGAGAAGCCGAGAACCGCGTCCGCCTCCTCGAAGACCGCGCGGGCCGCCGGCGAAGCCTCGCAGAGCGACTTGCCCATTCCGACGGATTGAGAACCCTGGCCGGGAAAGAGAAGGGCGAGAGGCATGGCGATGGAATCGGGAAGGCTGGGCTACCAGCGCACCAGCACGCTGCCCCAGACGAGCCCGGCGCCGAAGGCGGTCAGGAGGACGAGGTCGCCGGCCTTCAGCAGTCCCTTCTGCTGCGCCTCGTCGAGGGCGATCGGGATCGATCCCGCCGAGGTGTTGCCGTAACGGTCCACGTTCTTGTAGACGCGATCGGGCGGGAACTTCATGCGCTCCCCGACCGCGTCGATGATGCGCTCGTTGGCCTGGTGCGGGACGAAGAGGCGGACGTCGTCCTTCGTGAAGCCCTGCTCGGCGAGCACCTCGGTGCTGATGTCGGCCATCGCCTTCACCGCGACCTTGAAGGTCTCGTTGCCCTTCATCTTGATGAAGGCCAGCCGCTGGCCGACCAGCGTCGGATCGTTGGCCGGGTGGTTGGAGCCGCCGCCCGGCATGCAGATGAAGTCGGCCAGCGCGCCGTTGGACTTCATGCGCGTGCCCAGAATGCCGTGGTCGCCCTTGGTCGCCTGCAGCACGACCGCTCCCGCGCCGTCCCCGAACAGCACGCAGGTCGACCGGTCGGTCCAGTCCACGTAGCGCGTCAGGATCTCGCCGCCGATGACGAGGACGTTCTCGGCCTTCTGCGACTGGATGAGCCCGTCCGCCAGGTGCAGGCCGTAGAGGAATCCGACGCACGCCGCCGAGATGTCGGACGCCGCGGCGCGCGACGCGCCGAGGTTGTTCTGCACGAGGCAGGCCGTCGCCGGAAAGGGCATGTCGCCGGAAATCGTGCCGACGAGGATCATGTCCACGTCTTCCGCCTTGACGTGCGCGCGCTTCAGGGCCGACTCCGCGGCCTTCGTGCAGAGGTCGGAGAACTTGTCGCCCTCCGAGACGATGCGCCGCTCGCGGATCCCGGTGCGGCTGGTGATCCACTCGTCGGTCGTCTCGACCATCTTCTCGAGGTCCGCGTTGGAGAGGACCTTCTTGGGGACGGCCGAGCCCACCCCGAGCACGCGCGCGCGGATCACCGGACGCTCTCCCCCGCGCCGCGAAGCGCTCAGGACTGGGCCTCCTGCCCCGAGGGGCGGGGCCCGGCGGACTTGCCGGACCGGGCCTCGCGCGAATGCAGGTCCGCGATGGAGGACTGGATCTTCTCCGCCAGCCCCTGCCGCGAAAACTCGGCGGCGAGCCGGATCGCGTTCTTGACGGCCTTGGCGCTCGAGCGGCCGTGGCAGATGATGACGCAGCCCTTCACGCCGAGAAGCGGCGCCCCGCCGTACTCCGAGTAGTCGATCCGCGACTTGAAGCTGCGAAAGGCCGAGCGCGACAGCAGGAACCCGACGGAGGCCTGGAGCGTCTTCTTGATCTCCTCGCGCAGCAGCTTCTCGATCATCTCGGCCAGCGCCTCGGAGACCTTCAGGATCACGTTGCCCGTGAACCCGTCGGTGACGATGACGTCCACCTTCCCGTTGAAGACGTCGCGGCCCTCGACGTTGCCCACGAAGTTCAGGCCCGTCTCCTTGAGCGTCTTGAAGGCCTCCTTCGTGCTCGCGGAGCCCTTGGTGTCTTCCTCGCCGATCGACATCAGGCCGATCGACGGGCTCGCCTTGCCGAAGATCAGCTGCGCGTAGATCGAGCCCATGACGGCGAATTCCTTGAAGTGCTCGGTGCGGGCATCCGGGTTGGCGCCCACGTCGAGCAGCAGACAGTGGCCGGAGAGGTTCGGCAGGATCGTCGCCAGGGCCGGACGGTCCACGCCCTCGATCGTGCCGATCACCATCTTGGCCGACACCATCGCGGCGCCCGTGTGCCCGGCCGAGACGAGCCCGGCGGCGCGGCCGTCGCGCACGCAGTTGGCCGCGACGCGGATCGAGGAGTTGCGCTTCTTGCGGATCGCGGCCGTCGCGGGATCGTCCATCGTGACGACCTCCGTGGCGTCCACGATCTCGATCTTGTCGCCCTGGTAGCCCGAGTCGGCGAGCAGCCGCGAGAGCTCGTCGGTCCGCCCCACGAGTAGCGATCGAATGCCGTACTCCCGCGCCGCGGCGACGGCGCCGTCCACGTTGACGAGCGGCGCGTGATCGCCGCCCATCGCGTCCACCGCGATGCGCATTTCGGCCGGCCCCCTCAGCTGCTGCAAGGTGCCGGCAAGTATATCGGCGATGGCCGAGGAAGGACGGTTCCGCGAGGACACTCCGACGAGAGTCGAGAGGCAGCCTTCGTCGAAGGAGAGGCGCGAGAACCCGGGGGCAGGCCGAAACGTTTGGCCGCCGTTCGCGAAGCGAACGCCCGCGGCCTCCTATGTATTGATCGCCTGCTTGCCCTTGTAGTACCCGCAGCGCGGACAGACGCGGTGCGGCTGCTTGGCCTCGTGGCAGTTGGGGCACTCCGACAGCGGCGGTGCGGCGAGCGCGTCGTGCGCGCGGCGCTTGTCGCGGCGGGCCTTGCTGTGTCTCCGTTTGGGATTGGGCATCGCTCTTCCTACACTTTCTGCGATTTCGTCGCGTTCGAGAACGCCCGGAGGGCAGCCCACCGGGGGTCGGGGGCCTCGTCCCCGCAGTCGCAGGGGGCGAGGTTCCGGTCCTTTCCGCACTGCGGGCAGAGCCCGAGGCATTCTTCGCGGCAAAGCGGCTTCATCGGGATCGCCATCTGCACCCGCTCCTCGGCGATCGGCGCCACGGCGATCTTCCCGTCTTCGTACTCGCTGACGTCGCTCTCGTCCTTGCCGAGCTCGCGCAGGCCGGCGGCCGCGGCCGCCCGCGGGTACAGGAGCAGCGTGAACGTCTCGTCCAGGGTGAAGGGATAGGCGGCCAGGCACCGGCTGCACTCGAGCTGGCCCTCGAACGCGCACCGGGCGTCCAGAGAGAAGCCCCCTTCGATCCGCGAGACGGTCCCCTCCAGCCGCACGGGCGAGATCGCCAGGAGGGGCTCCCGATCGAGGGCCGCGAGCGCGAAAGGCAGCTCGAAGGCGAAGGAAACCGGCTCTTCCTGGACGGCGTCGAGCGAGAGGATATCGGGGTGCGTCATGACGAACGCGCGATCCTATCAAGGGTCCTTTTGCCGGTCAAAGGGACGCCGCGCCCCCCTGTAGACTCGTCTCCGTGCGCATCGCCATCGACGCCCGCGCCCTGCTTGGGGAGATGACCGGCATCGGAACCTACACGCGGGGCGTGGCCCGCCCGCTGGCCGAGGATCCGCGCAACACCGTCGGGCTCTTCCTGCCCCGGCCGCTCGGCGGACGACGCCAACGGCTTCGGGCCGGCGACCGTGCACGCCGACTCGGGGCGCCCGGGGACCCTCTGGGTTCAGACGACGCTGCCCCGCCGCATCGCCGCCTGGCGGGCCGACGCCCTGCTGGCCGCCCTGACCATCGCGCCGGCGCGCGGAGAGGTGCCGGTCGTCTCCGTCGTGCACGACCTGACGCCCTGGACGCACCCGGAGTGGCACGCGGACCGCACCCTGCTCGGATTCCTGCCGCTCTGGGAGCGCACCGTCGAGCGCTCCGCCCGCCTGCTCTGCGTCTCCCAGGCCACGGCCGACGACCTCGTCCGCCTCTACCCCGAAGCGCGGCCGCGCGTGCGCGTCGTCTGGAACGGCGTCGATCCCGGAGTTCACGCCCGCGCACGACGGCGCCGCCCGGGCGTCGGCGCGCGCGCGCTACGCGGGCGGACGGCCGTTCCTGCTCTCCCTCGGCACCCTCGAGCCGCGCAAGAACCTCGCGACCCTCGTGGCCGCCTGCGAGATCCTCTGGAGAGGACGCGGCGACCGGCCGGACCTGGTCCTCGCCGGCGGCGCCGGATGGAAGACGCGCGGCGCTCGCCCGGCAGATCGCCCGCTCTCCGTTTCGCGATCGGATCCACCTGGCCGGCTACGCTTCGCGCGCGATGGCGCTCGCGCTCTACCGGAGCGCCGAGGTCTTCGTCTACCCGTCGCTCGCCGAGGGGTTCGGGCTGCCCGTGATCGAGGCGATGGCCTGCGGCCTGCCCGTCGTCGCCTCCGACGCCGCGGCGCTCACCGAGGTCGGCGGCGACGCCGCGCTCTACGCGCCCGCCTCCGACGCCGTCCGCGCTGGCGCGGCAGATCGAGCGGGCCCTCGACGACCCGGAGACGCGGCGGCGCCTCGCGGCGGAGGGGCCGGCGCGCGCGGCGCTGTTCTCCTGGAGGACGACCGCGGCGAAAACGGCGGCCGTCCTCGCCGAGGCGGCCGCCGCATGAGCCGGCGGCATCCGCTCATCGGCATCGATGCGCGCAAGATCCGCGACTTCGGCATCGGGACGTACATCCGCCAGCTGCTCGACGCGATCGCGCGCCGGCCCGAGAGCGCGGAGTACCGGTTCCGCGTGTACCTGCGCCAGGGCGATCGGGAGCTGCTCGCCGGACTGCCCGAGCGCTTCGAGACGGTCGCCGAAGAATCGCCGGGCTACTCCGTGGCCGAGATGACGCGCTTTGCGTGGCGGCTCTGGCGCGACCGGCTCGACCTCTTCCACGCGACGCACTACGTGCTGCCGCCCCTCTTGCGGGGGCGGGCCATCGTCACGATCCACGACATCATCCACCTGCTCTATCCGCAGTTCCTTCCCAACCGCGCCGCTCACTTCTACGCGCGCTTCATGATCCGCCGCGCGCTGTCGCGGGCGGATCGGATCATCACCGTCTCGTACAACAGCAAGCGCGACCTGGTCGACTACTTCGCCGTCCCCGCCTCGCGGATCGAGGTCATCTACAACGGCGTGTCCGCGCGCTTCCGCCCCGACGTGCCCGCGGAGGAGCGCGAGCGCGTGGCCCGCAAGTACGGACTCCGGTCGCCCTACCTGCTCTTCCTCGGGGGCGAGAAGCCGCACAAGAACCTGCAGGGCGTCGTGCGCGCCTTCGCGGAGGCCCTGCGGAAGGCCCCGCTGCCCCACATGCTGGCCCTGGCCGGACCGCCGCCCAGGAGCCCCGCGCGCCTGGAGGCCTTGATCGCGGCGCTCGACCTGACCGACCGCGTCGCGCGGCCCGGCCTCGTCGAGGAGGACGACCTCGCGGGCCTGCTCGCGGGCGCCGACGTGCTCCTCTACCCGACGCTCTACGAAGGGTTCGGCCTTCCCGTCGTCGAGGCGATGGCCTGCGGCACGCCCGTCCTGACTTCCGCGACGTCGGCCCTCCAGGAGATCGCCGGCGGCTACGCCTACCTCGTCGACCCGATGGACCTCGACGCGATCGCGCGCGGCATCGTCGCCCTGACGACCGACGAAAAAGTGCGCTCCGACTACCGGGAGCTCGGCCGGAAGCGCGCCCTGGATTTCTCCTGGGACAAGGCCGCGGAGAAGACCCTGGAGGTGTACCGGGCGGCGCTCTCGGGCTCGCGCCGGGCATGAGAACGGCAGTCGTTCACGACTGGCTCGTCGGCATGCGCGGCGGCGAGCGCGTCCTCGAGGCGATGCTGCCGCAGCTGCCGGAGCCGACGATCTTCACGCTCTTCCACGAGCCGGGATCGGTCTCGGCGTCCATCGAGCGCTACCCGATCCGGACGTCCTGGCTCGACCGGATTCCGCTCGCCCGAGGGAGTTACCGCAGCCTCCTCCCCCTCTTCCCGCGGGCGGTCGAGGCCTTCGATCTCTCGGGCTTCGACCTGGTCGTCTCCTCCTCCCATTGCGTCGCCAAGGGAGCGCTGGCTCCCCCGGGGGCTCCGCACCTCTGCTACTGCCACACCCCCGTGCGCTACGCCTACGAGCAGTTCGACGCCTACTTCCCGAAGGACCGCACGTCCCTCTACGCCCTGAAGCGGCGCCTCATCGCGGGGCTCCGGGAGTGGGACGTGCGCACCGCCGCCCGCCCGACGCGCTACCTCGCCAACTCGCGCGCGGTGGCGGACCGCATCCGGCGGCACTACGGACGGGAGGCCGCCGTCTGCCACCCGCCGGTCGACGTGGACTTCTTTTTCGGCGGCGCCGCGCCGCGCGGCGACTTCCTCCTCGCCGTCGGCGCGCTGGTCCCCTACAAGCGGTTCGACCTCGCGATCGAAGCGGCCCGCGCGCTCTCCCGCCCGCTCGTTCTCGTCGGAAAGGGGCCGGAGGAGCGGCGCCTGCGCGCGCAGGCCTCGGGTTCGCGCGGAGTTCGTGGCCGACGTCTCCCGGGAACGCCTGCGCGAGCTCTACCGGACCTGCGCCGTCTTCGTCCAGCCGGGCGAGGAGGACTTCGGGATCGCGGCCGCCGAAGCCGTCGCGTGCGGCGCGCCCGTCGTGGCGCTCGGGCGGGGCGGCGTCCGCGACATCGTGGAAGACGGGAAGCAGGGCGTGCTCTACGCGGACGAGACGGCCGCGGGCCTGGCGGACGCGGTCCGGCGCGCCCGGACGATCCGCTTCGACTACACTGAAATGCGAGCCTCCGCCGGGCGGTTTTCCGGCGAGCGCTTCGCCCGCGAATTCCGCCGGGCCGTGCAGGAACTGGAGAGGGCCTGAAGTGATCCGCAAGTCGACGCGGCGCATCGCGCTGCTGCTGCTCGCCTCCGACCTCGCGGCGACGGGGTTCGCGCTGGTCGCCGCCTACGACCTGCGTTTCCGCTCCGAGATCGTGCCCATCACCAAGGGCGTCCCGGACGCCGCCTCCTACTACCGGCTGTTTCCGCTGATGGCCGTGCTCTGGCCCATCGTCTACTACTTCTACGGGCTGTACCAGGTGCGGCGGCACCACACGCGGATGGAGGAGGGCCTCGCGGTGCTCGTCGCGACCGGCCTCGCGACGCTCCTTCTGACGGGGCTCGCGACGTTCTACCGCGGCTTCTCCTACTCGCGGCTGGTGCTGCTCCTGTTCCTGGGCCTCGACGTCTTCTTCGTCTTCGCGGGGCGCACGGCCATCCGCCGGTACCTCGAGGAGGCCTGGCGGCACGGCGTGGGTGTGCGCCACGTTCTCGTCGTCGGCGCCGGAAGGCTCGGCCGGGCCGTCATCGAGAAGCTCGTCGAGCATCCCGAGGCCGGCCTGCGCGCGGTCGGGATCGTGGACGACGACCCGGCCAAGGCCGGCCAGTCCTACGAAGGCGTCCCGGTGATCGGCACGACCGCGGAGGTCGCGCCGATCGTGGACGCGCGCGGCATCGACACGGTCTTCCTGGCGCTGCCGCTCGAGGCCCACCGCACGATGCTCGCCGTCCTGAAGGACGTGGGCCGCACCGTGGCCGACGTGCGCGTCGTGCCGGATCTGCTCCAGCACATCACGTTCCGCGCGGGCGTCGAGGACCTGGACGGCCTGCCCGTCGTGCACCTGACGCAGGTGCCCCTGACCGGGTGGATGGGCCTGATGAAGCGGGCGCTCGATCTCGCGATGTCGCTCGCCGCGCTCGGATTCTTCTCGCCGCTCTTCGGCCTGATCGCGCTCGCGATCCGCCTGGAAGACGGCGGGCCGGTCTTCTACCGGCAGACGCGCATGGGCCTGGACGGCCGGCCCTTCGACATCCTGAAGTTCCGCTCGATGCGCGTGGGCGCCGAGGACGCGTCGGGCCCCGTCTGGGCCGGACCCGAGGACCCGCGGTGCACGCGCGTGGGACGGTGGCTCCGCCGCACGAGCCTCGACGAGCTGCCGCAGCTCATCAACGTGCTGCGCGGCGACATGTCCCTCGTCGGCCCCCGCCCGGAGCGCCCCGAGTTCGTGCGCGAGTTCAAGGAGAAGTTCCCCCAGTACATGGTGCGCCACCGCGTGCGCGCCGGCATGACCGGCTGGGCGCAGGTCCACGGCTGGCGCGGCAACACGAGCCTGACCAAGCGGATCGAGTACGACCTCTACTACATCGAGAACTGGTCGCTGTCGCTCGACCTGAAGATCCTCTGGCTGACGGTGAAGCACGGGTTCACGCACCGGAACGCGTATTGAGCGAATCGGGTGATCGGGCCATCTGCCGGAATCCGAGCCCTTGATCCGTCACCCGATGACCCGAGACCGATTCCTCCTGGCCGCCTCGCTGTTCCTCCTGCCCTCCCGGTCTCGACCGGGACGGCGCCGATCGCGCTCCTCGATCCGCCGGCGGCTCCGGGCGCGATGGGCCCGAATCTCGTCGCGCTTGGCAACGACGTCCTGCTGTCCTGGCTCGAGCCCTTGCAGGCGGGCGCCAGGCCCGGCGAGGGGGACATGGCGCTGCGCTACGCGGCCTTCGACGGCGCGCGCTGGGGCGCGCCGCGGACGGTCGCCTCGGGGGCAAAGTTCTTCGCCAACTGGGCGGACTTCCCGGCGCTCGCGGCGGCGTCGGGAGGCGGGCTGTTCGCCGCCTGGCCGGAAGTCTCGGGACCGGGAGACTACGACTACAACGTCGAGATGGCCCGCGCGCCAGACGCCGACGGGCCGTGGCGCCGGATCGGGCGGGTCAACGACGACGCGACGCAGGCCGAGCACGGTTTCGTCTCGCTCGCTTCCGGAGGGGGAGCGCGTCCGCGCCTTCTGGCTGGACGGCCGGCAGATGAAGGGCGACTCCGGGAGCATGTCGCTGCGCACGGCGCTCGTCGGAGAGCGACCCGGGAAGAGCGAGCTTCTCGACGCCCGCGTCTGCGACTGTTGCCAGACCGGCGCGGCCGTGACCTCGGAAGGACCGCTCGTCGTCTATCGCGACCGGTCGGGCGATGAGCAGAGGGACATCGCGATCGTGCGCCGATCCGCGGGGAAGTGGACCGCGCCCGCGCGCGTGGCCCGGGACGGATGGAAGATCAACGGCTGCCCGGTCAACGGCCCGGCCGCCGCGGCGCTGGGCAAGGCCGTCGCGGTGGCGTGGTTCACGGCTGCCGACGAGCGGCCCCGCGTCCGCATGGCGTTCTCCTCCGACGCCGGCGCCACGTTCGGCGCGCCCGTCGAGGTCGACGCGTCGAGACCCGCGGGCCGCGTCGGGCTCCTGATGGACGGCAACGGCGACGCCCTGGTCTGCTGGGTCGCGGCCGACGGGAAGGCCGGCGCGATTCGCCTGGCGCGCGTGACCCCCGGCGGCCGGATGGGAACGCCGGTCACGGTCGCGCCGACGAGCCTCGCCCGATCGAGCGGCGTGCCGAGGATCGCCCGCCGGGGCGAGACCGTTCTCGTCGCCTGGGTCGAGGCGAGCGAGCCGTTCCGGCTGCACGCGGCGGCCGTGCCTCTGTCCGCTCTGCGCGGCGCCGCTGCGGCGAGATAGGGAGGAGCCGCTCTCCGCTCAGGAGGCGAGACGGCGGAGGCGCTTCAAGCGCTCGGCCAGGTCCTGCTCCGTCTGCCGATCCGTCTCCCGCCCCCCGAACGCGGCGGCGCAGTAGAGCGCGACGACCGCCGCCGCGTCCTCCTGCCCGCCGGGAGCGAGCTCCCCGAAGCGCCGGGCGACCTCGGAGGGCGGCGTCGCGGGCGAGACCGAGCCGACGCGGCGGGCGAGCAGCTGGCGCAGCGCGACGTACGCCTTCGTGGCCGGCGGGACAGGACGGCGGCGCCGGCGCCATTCGCGCGCGAGGATGACGAGAGCGCCGCCGAGCGCGAGGATCGCGACACCGCGCTCGACGCCTCCGGCGCCCGGCAGAAGACCCTTCCAGCCCGATGCCGACTCGGCGACACCCAGACAGCCTCTCCCGGGCCGCCTCCAGGACGCGCTGCTGGTCGAGCGACTCGAAGCCGAGGATCCGCCGGTCGTAGAAGAACTCGATCTCGCGGCCGAGGGTCACCAGACGCCGCAGGAAGGAGCCGCGGCTGGTGGCGGGCGGCACGCCGGCCGGGGGCGTCGGATCGAGCACCGCGAAGCCGGTCCCGTCCAGGTCCGCCTCGACCCAGGCGTGGAGGTTGCCTCCCCGCACGACGATCGACTGCGAGAAGAGCCCGGCCTCGCCGCCGTAGGAACCGGTCACCAGGCGCGCCGGGATCCCGCGCGCGGCCAGCATCATCGCCGCGGCCGAGGCGAAGTACTCGCAATGCCCCGCGCGCGAGCGGAGCACGAAATCCACCAGCGGGTCGCCGCGCGGCGCCGGCGGGTCGAGCGTGTAGACGAAGTCCTTGCGGAGGTGGCTCTCGATCGACCGGTAGACCGCCGCGGGATCGCGCTCCTCTCCGACGACGCGCGCCGCGTAGGCGCGGATCTCCGCGGGAACCGCCTCGGGATCGATCGCGCCCCGGCCCGGGCCCGCGCGGCGCGGCCGGCCTGCCGAGGCCGACCTCGTAGGTCACGGTGCGCCGGCCAGGCGAGGCCTGGAGCAAGCCGTCGGAGAGCGGGTACGCCGAGCGGCCCTCGCCCGAGGCGGAGGGTCTCGACGCCGTAGGGCAGGAAGAGGAAACCCTTGGCGAAGAGATTCAGGTCGATCCGAACAGGCTGGTGCCCGGATCGCGGCGGAAGGTCCTTCGGCATCGCGGCGCCCGGCCGGATCGAGGAGGGCCTGCGGGTCCAGACGCCGTCGCGGTACTCCGTGAAGACCGCCTCGCGCAGACGGACGACGCGGTTCCAGTCCGCCGGGTCCGCGGTCAGCCGCAACACCGCGCGGTCGCTGCGCTTGGCCGCGCCGAAGGACTCCAGGTCCACGCGGTCCGCCGCGAGCGTCGTCGAGAAGCTGTCGTCGAGCCGGAAGGGCGCGATCGCGTACGGGCCCTTTCAGGCGCGGCAGCCCGTAGAAGAGGACGACCCCGAGAAGGGCGGAGGCCGCGATTCCGGCCGCGGAGACCGCGGGTGTCGGCACCGAGCGCACGACCCGATCGGGCGGCGCCTGCTCGAAATCCGCGAGCACGGCCAGCCGCGCGAGCGCCTGAAAGGCGAGCAGCGCCATGACGGCGAAGTAGAAGAGCGAGGAAACGTGGGTCGACGAGGAGGCGGCCGCGAGCGTGACCAGGAAGATCACGAGGAGCGCCGTGCGCGCCTCCCCCGCGCGTCTTCAGCGACGACAGCTTGGCGAGCGCCGTGAACAGGAGCAGGTGCGACACGCACAGCAGGAGCCCGTGGCGCAGCACCGACACCTCGAAGCCGAGGACGAGGAAGTACGCGAGGCCGGCGAGGTTCAGCGCCAGGTTCGGCAGGCGCACCGGCCGGCCCCCGCGGGCCCGCCACCAGAGGAAGAAGATCGCAACCTCGTAGAGGGCGATCGCCTTTCCGGACGCGCCCTGCGTGAAGTAGAGCGGCACCGGCGCGACGGCCGCCGCCGGCGCCAGCGCCTCCACGTACGCCCGGCGCAGCCCCGAGGGGAGCTCCGCGCGCTCGGCCGCGCCGCTCACGTGACCATCACCCGGTGATCCCCGCGGCGCAGCGGCGGCAGGGGCGGCGCGCGCCTCGCGCGGGATCGCCTCGAGGCGGGCCAGCGCGTCGAGCACGCGCGCGCGCTGCGGCCGTCCGGCCTGCGGCACGACGCGCACGCCGCGCGCCTGAAAGCCGACCTCGCCGCCGCGGGCGAGCAGCACGAGCGCCTGCCCCGCGCAGCGCGCGATCGCGTGCTCGAGCCCCTCGAGCGCGGCCGGGTCCGCGGGATCCTCGACCGCGTTGTCGACGGTCAGCACGAGGGCGCGGTCCCGCTCCGCCTCGCGCTCGCGCACGATCCACCGGCGCATGCGCGCCGACTGCTTCCAGTGCATGTCGCGCGGGTCGTCCCCGGGCGCGAAGTCGCGCAGCGTCCGGATGTCGAAGCCGCCGCCGCGCCGGAAGGCGTGCGGCCGGCCCCCGCGCGCGTCCTCCGGCGGCGTCTCGGGAACGCGCGAGGGCTCGGGGAGCGGGAAGACGACGATCTCCCGGGAGAGGCTCGCGCGCCGGTACTTGCGGAAGAGACCCATCGGAAACCGGGAGAGCAGCCCCGCGTCCGGCAGGCGGACCACGCCGCGGCGGGGGAAGCCGCCTTCGACGACGATGTCGCGCTTCTCGCCGGGCTTCAAGGGATCGACCCAGAGCGGGCCCGGCAGGCCCTCGTGCAGGAAGAAGATGGCCTGCGCCGTTCCGGTCCGCAGGCGGTTCTCGAAGCGGACCCGCAGGAGCGCCGGACGCGTCGCCACGACCTCGCCGATCGGCTCGATCTCGCAGGTCACGCCCCGGACGTTGCGGCGCGACAGGACTCCGGAGACCGTCATCGCGGCGAGCATCCCCGCCAGCACCAGGTAGAGCCCGTTGTTGCCGGTGTTGGTCGCCGCGATGGCGACGACCAGGCACATGAGGATGTAGCCGAGACCGAAGTTGGTGATCCGGATTTCCCAGTCCGGGATGAGGCGGGTCATGGGCGAGTCTCTGGTCCTTGGTCCTTGGTCCTTGGTCCCTAGTCCGTCGTCCTCCGTCCGCGATCGCGACCACGGACGAGGGACCTCGGACCACGGACCGCCCTCACAGCGGCACCGGCACCGTCGCCAGGATCTTCTTCACGATCTCCCGCTCGCGCCCGCCGGCGCCGAAGCCGTCGGAGGCGACCGACAGGATGCGGTGCGCGATCACCGGCTCGGCCACGGCCTGCGCGTCGTCGGGCGTCGCGTAGTCGCGGCCCTGCAGCAGCGCATGGGCCTGCGTCGCGCGGAAGAAGGCCTGGGCGCCGCGCGTGGAGAGCGGAAGGCGCAGCTCCCCCGTCTTGCGCGTCGCCTCGACCAGCGCGTGCAGATAGTCGAGCAGCGCGTCGGAGACGGCGACCCGCTCGACCTCGTCCTGGAGCGCCAGGACCTCCTCGGGAGACATCACCGGCGGAATGGCCAGGAGGGCCCGCTCGGTGCCGCCCCGGCGCAGAAGCTTCTTCTCCTCCTCGGCCTCGGGATAGCCGAGCGCGAGGCGCAGGAAGAAGCGGTCCATCTGCGACTCCGGGAGCGGGTAGGTCCCGAGGTACTCGATCGGGTTCTGCGTCGCGACCACCATGAAGGGCTGCGGCAGGGGCCGCCGCTGCGAGTCCACGGTCACCGCGGCCTCGTTCATCGCCTCCAGCAGCGCCGACTGCGTCTTCGGGGTCGCCCGGTTGATCTCGTCGGCGAGCACGATGTTGGCGAAGATCGGGCCGGCGTGGAACTCGAAGCGCTCGGCGGAGGACTGGAAGACCGAAATGCCGAGCACGTCGGCCGGCAGCGTGTCGCTGGTGAACTGGATCCGCCGGAACTCGAGCGAGAGGCTGCGCCCGAGCGCCCGCGCGAGCGTCGTCTTGCCGACGCCGGGGACGTCCTCGATCAGGATGTGCCCCCGCGAGAAGAGTGCGGTCAGCACCAGGTCCACGGCGCGGCGCGGATCCGCGGTAGGCGAGCTGGATGTTCTGACGCAGGCGGTCGAGACCCGAGGCGGGGGTTCCCGTCATGGTTTCACGCGCGCTCCTGGGTCCGAATTATCGCCGGTCGCGGCGCCCGCTGGCCGTGTCTTCGAGGTTCGGGCGGCCCTTTTCCCCGCGCCGCAGGCGCTCGACGGCGGCCTTCAGGGCCCCTTCCTGGTCGAACGGCAGCACCAGCACGCCGTTGGGCGCCACGACGATCGCGCTGTCGCGCACGCCGATGGCGAGCACCGGCACGTCCGACACGATCAGGTTCCCGTTCTCGTCGGAGGGCTTGCGCATCTCGCGGACCGACCTCCAGGTGCCGACGTCGCTCCAGCGCGCCCGCAACGGCACGGCCCGGACCTCCGCGGCCTTCTCCATCACCGCGAAGTCGATCGAAATGTCGGGCACCGCCTCGTAGGCCGCCGCGGCCGCCGCGCGTCGCCCTCCCGGAGCCGCTCCCGGAAGGCTTCTACGGAGGACACCAGGTCCTCCGCCACGCGGCGCGCCTCGGCGATCAGCCGCGAGGGCCGAAACACGAAGATGCCGGCATTCCAGAAGTGGCCGGCGCGGATGTACTCCTCCGCCTCGGCCGCGACCGGCTTCTCGATGAACCGCACGACCTCCATGCCGTCGCCGGCGCCGGGCTCGGTCATTTCCAGGTACCCGAAGTCGGTCTCCGGGCGCGTGGGCGGCACCGCCAGCAGGACGATCGAGGAGCGGTCCGCCAGCGCCGCGGCCGAGGAAAGGGCCCGGCGAAAAGCCTCGCCGTCGGCGACGGTCTGGTCCGAGGGGACGGCCGCGGTGATCGGGTCGCCTTCCTCGGCGAACCGGAGCGCCGCGGAGAGCAGCGCCGGCCCGGAGTTGCGCCGGGCCGGCTCGGGCAGGATCCGCTCCCGGGGAATTTCGGGCAGCTCCTCGCGCACCAGGTCGACGTAGCGCGCCGCCGTCGCGACGAAGATGTCCTCGCTCGCCGGCCGTACCCGTTCGTAGGTCTCGCGCAGGAGGCTCTTGTCGGAGAGCAGCTTCAGGAACTGCTTGGGACGCTCGTCGGTCGAGAGCGGCCACAGCCGCGTCCCGCCGCCGCCGGCCATCAGCAGGATCCTCATGGCACCCTCACTCCCTACTCCCACTTCACCCCCAGCATCTCCACCTCCGGTGACAGGGTAATCCCGAACTTCTCCCGGACGCCATCGCGCATGCGCCGCATGAGGGCCAGAACGTCGGCGGCGGTCGCTCCGCCGCGGTTGACGATGACGTTGGCGTGGCGCTCGGAAATCAGCGCGCCTCCCGCGCTCGCGCCCTTCAGCCCGCAGGCCTCGATCAGCCTTCCGGCATAGTCGCCGGCGGGGTTCTTGAAGACGCTGCCGGCGTTGGGCTCGGCCGGCAGCGCCCCGCGCCGCTTGTCCGCCACGGCGCGGGTCTTCTCCTCGATCTCCGTCCGCGCCGCCGGCGCAAGGCGAAGGGTCGCCCGCGCGACGATCTCGCGGGTGTCGCAGAGCGCGCTCCACCGGTAGCCGTGCGGCGATCTCGGAGGCGGCAGCCTCGCGCCGCTGCCCGTCGCGCGAGACCAGGCGCACGCTCTCGAGAACGTCGAAGATCTCCCCTCCGTAGGCGCCGGCGTTGATGCGCACCGCGCCTCCGATCGACGACGGGATGCCGGAGATGGCCTCGAGGCCGGAGAGCCCCGCGCGCGCCGCGGCCGCGCAGACGCCGCCCAGGGCCGCGCCTCCCCCGGCGGTCAGCCGCTCGCCTTCGATCGAGACCTCTCAGGAAGTCTCCCTCCAGGCGCAGAACGGCTCCCGGGAATCCCTCGTCGGCGACGAGGATGTTGGAGCCCATCCCCAGAAGCGCCAGCGGCCAGCCCTGCCGCGCCGCCTCGGCGAGGACCCGGCTCAACCCCTCCTCGGTCCGCACGCGGCAATACCAGCGCGCCGGGCCCCCGATCCTCCAGGTCGTGTGGCGCGACAGGGGCTCTCCCGGCAGGACCTCCCCGTCCTCGGCGGACAACGCCGGGGCTAGCTCCACGGCTTGCCCCCCGAGGCGATCCAGGCCGCCACGGCCGCGGCCCCGGCGGCGAGGAGTCCCGCCAGCACGTCGTCGACGACGACGCCGAGGCCCTCGGGCAGATCCTGGAGGCGGCGGATCGGGCCGGGTTTGACGATGTCGAAGAGGCGGAAGGCCAGGAAGGAGATCAGCCAGACCCCGGCGGCGGCGCCTGGCGAGGGGTAGAGGAAGAGCGGCACGGGCGAGGAGGCGAGCAGCTGCCCCGCCACCTCGTCGATCACGATGCACCCGGGGTCCTTGACGCCGAGCGCCCGGCAGGTGCGCGTCGAAAGCGGGATGCCCGCGGCCGCAACCGCGAGCCCGGACATCAAGAGTCCGACCGCCGGGGCCAGACTCGCGCCGTGAGGGGACGCGAGTGTCGGCGGAGAGGATGACGGCGAGCGCCAGGCCGAGGGCCGACCCGGCGGTCCCCGGCGCGACGGGAGAGAGCCCCGTGCCGAGGCCGGTCGCGAGCAGCGTCGTCACCGGCGCCTGCCGGAAGGCGCGGCGCAGGTCCGCCGTTGACACGCGCGCGTCGTGGCGCGATGATGGCGCCGTCCTCAGCGGTCCTTCCGGCGGCATTCCCGAAGACTATAATCGTCCGCATCGCGCGGAAGTCTGAACGCGAGCGAAAGCTCTCGCATTTAGCATAAGCAAGAAAGGCGAGGACATGTCCAGCGAGAAATCCAGCGAAAAATGGCGCGCCGTCGAGACGGCGCTCACCCAGATCGAGCGGCAGTTCGGCAAGGGCTCGATCATGCGGCTGGGAGACCAGCCCGACGTTCCGATCGCGGTGATCTCGACCGGCTCCCTGGCGGTGGACGCCGCCCTGGGTGTGGGCGGGATCCCGCGGGGCCGCGTCATCGAGATCTTCGGCCCCGAGTCTTCCGGCAAGACCACGCTCTCCCTCCAGATCATCGCCCAGGCGCAGAAGGCCGGGGGCCTCGCGGCGTTCATCGACGCCGAGCATGCGCTCGACGCCGAGTACTCCAAGAAGCTCGGCGTCGAGACCGAGAACCTGCTCATCTCCCAGCCGGACAACGGCGAACAGGCGCTCGAAATCGCCGAGATGCTGATCCGCTCCGGCGCGATCGACGTGATCGTCATCGACTCGGTCGCGGCCCTGGTGCCCAAGGCCGAGATCGAAGGAGAGATGGGCGAGGCGCAGATGGGCCTGCAGGCGCGCCTGATGTCCCAGGCCCTGCGCAAGCTGACCGCGATCGTCTCCAAGTCGAAGACGAGCCTGATCTTCATCAACCAGATCCGCGAAAAGATCGGCGTCATGTTCGGCAACCCCGAGACGACGACCGGCGGCCGCGCCCTGAAGTTCTATTCCTCGATCCGCATCGACATCCGCCGGATCGCGTCGTTGAAGGACGGGGAGACCGTGGTGGGGTCGCGCACCAAGGTCAAGGTGGTCAAGAACAAGGTGGCGTCCCCGTTCCGCCAGGCGGAGTTCGACATCAACTACGGCGAGGGAATCTCCCGCGAGGGCGAGCTGCATCGACATGGGCATCGAGGCGAAGATCGTCGAGAAGTCGGGCGCGTGGCTCTCCTACGGCGACCTGCGGATCGGGCAGGGTCGGGAAAACGCCAAGCAGTTCCTGAAGGAAAACCCGGAGCTCGCCAACGAGATCGAGCTGAAACTGCGGCGGCACCTGGGCCTGCTGCCCGCCCGACCCGGCCGACAAGACGCCGCCCGCGGCCGAGCCGATGGCGAAGGAGAAGGAAAAGGAGAAGGTGCGGCGCTAGGTCGAGACCGGCCTCACCGCGATCGTCGTCTCGATCCGGCCCGGAACGACCGGTCCAGACGGGAACAAGTTCTGCGATACTGCGGTTCCTGATGCCGATGCGAAGGTCTGTCAAGGCGCCCGCGTTCTCGCGGGCGCCTTTCTTTTTGCCGCCGGCGCGCTCGCCGCCGCCGATCCCCGCTGCGCATCGCCGCCGAACGGCCCGACGCGCGTCTGCCCGGCCGGGCGCATCCTCGCCGTCGTCCACCCGGAGGTCGCCCCCGGCCTCCCGCCGGCGGCCAGCCGCTGCATCGCGATCGTTTCGGTCGCCGACGTCTCCGACGCCGGCCTGGCCGAGGCGTCCCTGCGGATCGCGAAGCTGCCCGACGTGGCCGGAGTCGTGCTCGCCTTCGAGAAGGTCCCCGCGCCCGAGAGCCCGGACTTCGCGACGCGCATCCCCTTCGCCGTCAAGAAGCTGACCTCCGAGGCGCGCGCGGCCGCTCCCGGCGCCGAGATCGCCCTCGATCTGACCGGCGGCGTGCCGGCGGGAGCCGCCTGGAAGCTGCCGGCCGAGGACCTCGGGCCGTACGTCGACGCCCTCGTCCTGCGCCCGGACCGCGGCCAGCGTCGCGGTGGCCGACGTGCGCGACCGCTGGATCCTCGGCACCCGCGGGACCAGCGAGTCGGCGGCCGGACAAGTCCTCCGGGTCCTCGGGCGCGAGATCGCGTCGGCCTCCGCGATCACGCTGATCGGGCTCTGCTGGCTGCCGGCGGGCAGGCGTTTCCGGAGGCCGACTGGAAGGCCCTCGAGCGCCTGCAGACCTACTGGACCTCCGACGTTTCGCGGGACCCGACCGAGACGAAGGCGACGCGCGTCGACGGCGGCGTCCATCGACGTGCTCCGCTTCTTCGACGCGAAAACCTTCGCGCCGATCCTTCTGCTGCCCGACGACCCGGCGGGCACCGTGTCGATCCCGCTCTCCGGCGGGCCCGTTCGCGAGGGCCTCCGTCGAGAACCTCGATTCCGGAGCGCGGCGCGACTTCGACCTGAAGGATGCGACCGCCGTCTCCCTCGACCTGTCGAAGGGACCGCTCGCCGTCGTCCTGCACCCGGCCGCGCGCCCCGGCGGAGAGACGCGCGCGGAGGTCGAGGTGGCGCGCGACCCGCGGCCTGACGGCCGAAGAGATCGTGGCGCGCGAGCGGACCTGGGACGCCGGGCAGCGCGAGAAGACGAAGTCCTACATCGCCTACATGAACACGTCGCTGCGGTTCCGCGTGGCCGACGTCAACGAGACCTTCGACCTGACCATCGAGGGCGACTACTACTTCCAGCGCGGCAAGGATCCCGACTGGGCGTGGCGCCAGTTCTACCTGAACGGCGTGAAGTGGAAGGGGCGGGAGCTTCCGAAGCTCCCGATCCTGCAGCCCGAGAAGGTCACGACCCTTCCGCTCGACATCCAGCTGACCGAGGACTACGCCTACGTCCTGAAGGGCGAGTCGCGCGTGGGAGGCCGGCGCGCCTACGAGATCACGTTCACGCCGCGGGAGACCGTGGGCGACCGTCCGATCTACCGCGGCACCGTCTGGATCGACACGCGGACCTTCGCCCTCCTGCGCCGCGACTCGATCCAGTTGAACCTCAAGGGCGAGACGCTCTCGAACATCCAGGACGAGTACTACCGTCCGGTGCCCGGGCGCCCGGACGTCTTCCTGCCGCTCCTGATCCGCGGCCAGCAGGTCTTCTCGACGGCCGGCCGCACGACGGCCATCGAGCGCAACGTCACGATGACGCAGGTCGAGATCAACCCGGCGCGACCTGCCCGAGCGGCTGGCCGCCGCCTACGCCTCGCCGGACCAGATGATCCGCGAGACGGACCACGGCCTGCGCTACCTGCATCCCCGACAAGGCCAATCCCGGCCAGCGCCTCGTCGAAGAGAACTTCTCGCGCAAGAGCCTCTTCGGCGTGCTCGGCGGCTTCTACGACGGTTCGCTCGATTACCCGATCCCGCTCATCGGCTTTCAGTACTTCGACTTCGACCTCTTCAAGAAGAGCAAGCAGCTCTCCGTGTTCTTCGGCGGCGTGCTGATGACGCTCAACTACTCCGATCCCGCCCTCTTCGGCAGCCGCTTCGACCTCGGCGCCGACATCTTCGCGGTGGCGATCCCCTTCACCGACACGGCCTACCGCGGACGGGGATGAGATCCCCGCCGAGTCCGTCAAGAACCTGCCGGAGATCTTTCAGCTCAACGTGGGCCGGCCCCTCGGACCGTACCTGAAGGCCTCGCTCGGCATCTTCTCGAAGTGGGACAACTACCAGCGCGACGACACGACCGGCCCCGGGCTTCGTCGTGCCGAACGACACCTTCACCAACGGCTTCGAGCTGCGCCTGGTCGCCAACTACCTCGGTTTCAACGCGTCCCTGACCGGCGGCTACGCCGACCGCGTCCACTGGGCTCCCTGGGGATTTCCGGACAACCCCGACTACTCCCCCGACAAGAAGGACTACTGGAAGTACTCCGCGACGCTCTCCAAGGACCAGTACTTCAAGAACTTCCGGAAGCTCCACGTCTCCGTCTCCTACCTCGGGAGCAGCGGCCTCGACCGCTTCTCCGAGTACGAATTCGGCACCTTCTCGGGTCATCCGCTGCGCGGGTACTCGAGCGGGAGCCTGCGGGCCGACAGCACCGCCGTCCTGAACGTCTCCTACGGCCTCAACATCGAGAACATCATCCGGTTCGAGGGGTTCTACGACCAGGCGCTCGTCTGGAACACGCTGGCCGGCTACGACGGGACCTACTTCTCGGGCGCCGGGCTGCTCGCCTCCTTGAACGGTCCCTGGAAGAACTCGCTGATCCGCGGCGAGGTCGGCGTTCCGGTCGCGAGCCACGGGATTCACGGGGTCGTCATCTACCTGACGATCCTGAAACTGTTTGGCTAATATTGCAGCGCCCATGGCCGAGCCGATCCCCTTCCCCGCCGTCGTGACCCCGGTTCGCCGGGCCCTGATCTCGGTGCACGACAAGGCCGGGGTCGCGGAGTTTGCGCGCGGGCTCGCGGCGCGCGGGGTCGCGCTGGTTTCGACCGGCGGAACGGCGGCGCACCTGAAGGAAGCGGGCCTGCGCCGTCGGACTCGTCGAGGAGGCGACCGGATTCCCCGAGATCCTGGGCGGGCGCGTCAAGACGCTGCACCCGAAGATCTTCGGAGGCGTGCTCGCCGACGATTCGCGGGAGGACCATGCTCGCGACCTTCGGGCGGCGGAGATCGCGCCCTTCGACCTGGTCGTCGTGAACCTCTACCCCTTCGAAAAGACCGTCGCTTCGGGGGCCGGCCTTCCGCAGGCGATCGAGATGATCGACATCGGCGGACCGGCGCTCGTCCGCGCCGCCGCCAAGAACCACGCGCGCGTGGCCGTCGTCGTCGATCCGGCCGACTACGAGGCGCTGCTCGAGGAAATCCGTGTCAGCGGCGGCACCTCCCTTCCGACGCGCCAGCGCCTGGCCGCCCGCGCCTTCGCCCGGACCGCCGCCTACGACGCCACGATCGCCGGCTACCTTGCCGCGCGGGACGGCGCGGAGGAGGATTTCCCCGAGAGCCTGGTGCTCGCCTTCGAGCGCCTGGGCGCGCTGCGCTACGGGGAAAACCCCCACCAGCGCGCGGCGCTGTACCGCGAGCCGCAGGCTCCGGCCGACGCCCTCGTTCGGTTCCAGATGCTCCAGGGCAAGGAGCTGTCGTTCAACAACCTCCTCGACCTCGATTCGGCCGTGACCCTCGCGCGCGACTTCGACGGCCCCGCCGCCGTCATCGTCAAGCACAACAACCCGTGCGGCGCCGCGGTGGGCGACACGATCGTCGAGGCCTTCGGCCGCGCCTTCGCCTGCGACCCGCTCGCGGCCTTCGGCGGCATCATCGCGATCCGGGGGCGCGTCGACGGCGCCCTGGCGTCCCTGGTCCTGCAGCACTTCGTCGAAGTCGTGGCGGCGGACGACTTCACCGAGGAGGCCATCGCGTTCTTCTCGAAGAAGCCCAACATCCGCCTGCTGCGCGTTCCCGTGTCGCGCGCGCCCCGCGGCGGCCTCGACTGGAAGCGGATCGAGGGCGGCCTGCTCATCCAGGACGCGGACGCCGAGCCGGATCCCGCTTCCGCCTGGAGGGTCGTCTCGCAGCGCAAGCCGACGGCGGTCGAGCGCGCCGCCTGCGAGCTCGCCTGGAAGGTGGCCCGCCGCGTCAAGTCCAACGCCATCGTGCTCGCCAACGCCCGCCAGACGATCGGGATCGGCGCCGGGCAGATGAGCCGCGTGGACGCCTGCCGCCTCGCGGTCACCAAGCCCGTGCTCCCGATCGTCAACTGCGGCGCGGCGTCCGACGCGTTCTTCCCGTTCCGCGACGGCGTCGACATCCTGTCGGACGCGGGCGTCACCGCCCTGGTGGCGCCGGGTGGGTCGATCCGCGACCAGGAAATCATCGCCGCCGCGGATCAGCGCCAGATGGCGTTCCTGCTGGCGCCGAAAAGACACTTTCGGCACTGAGGAGGAATCGGGTGATCGGGTCATCGAGTGATCGGGTGATCTGCCGGAGCCCGTCTCCCGAATGATCGGACTACTCCTGGCTTCCCTCGCCGTGCTGGCTCCGTCCGAGGCGCCGGCAACGAATCTCCCGCCGAACGTCGAGGCGGTCCTCTCGCGCGCCGTCGCGCGCTACGGCGGCAGTTCCGCCCACGCCTCGGCCTTCACGCAGACGTACACGCCGGCCGGATTCGCCGGCGCCAAGCGGGAGTCGGGCACCGTGTGGATCCAGGCCCCGCAGCGGCTCCGGTTCGAGTACGCCGCGCCCGATCGGAAGGTCTTCACCTACGACGGCGGCGAAGGCCGCTTCTACTCCCCGGAAGACAAGCAGTTGACCATCAAGAAGCTCTCGGCCGAGGAGCGGGCGCGTCTCCCGATCGTCTTCCTGACCGACCCCGCCGTGCTTTCGGAGGCCTACGCCATCGCGGCCGAGCCGGGCGAAGGCGGCGCCGATCGCCTGCTGTTCGAGCCCAGGGCGAAACGGCCGGAGCTCGCCTGGCTGCGCCTGACGGTCCGGGCCGACGGCTCGATCGAGGGGCTCTCCTACGAGGACGAGGGCGGCAACAAGACGGAGTTCCACTTCGAGCCCTGGCGCGCCGAGAAGCCCCGCCCCGACGGGGACTATCGGGTGACCGGGCCCAAGGGCACGCGGGTCGTGGAGTCGTAGTCGAATAGAATCCCGCCCGTGGCCCAGGAGTTCTCCTTCGACGTCGTCAGCAAGGTGGACCTGCAGGAGGTCTCCAACGCCGTCCAGCAGGCGTCCAAGGAGATCGGGACGCGGTTCGACTTTCGGGGCAGCGCGTCGAAGATCGACTGGAACGAGAAGGAGTTGACCCTCACGCTGACCTCCGACGACGCGCACAAGCTCAAGTCCGTCGTGGACATCCTGGAGACCCGCCTGGTGAAGCGGGGCGTGGCCGTCAAGTCCCTCGACTTCGGAAAGATCGAAGAGGCCGCCGGCGCGACGGTCCGCCAGGCCGTGAAGATCCAGCAGGGCATCCCGTCCGAAAAGGCCAAGGCGATCGTCAAGGCGATCAAGGACCGCAAGCTCAAGGTTCAGGCGTCCATCCAGGCCGACCAGGTCCGCGTCGCCGGGCGCGCCAAGGACGACCTTCAGGAGGCCATTTCCCTGCTGCGGGCGGGCGATTTCGGCCTGCCCCTGCAGTTCACCAACTATCGCTGAAACGATGAGCCGATAGCCGATGAGCCGCCTGCTCAACCAGCGCTTCGCTCGCGCCTACGAGCTGATCGCCGACAAGCTCGTGCTCGTCGAGGAGGAGCTGCTGCTGCACTTCCGCTCCCCGATCCCGACGATCGACCGCATCGGCAGCTACCTGGCCCAGGGGGGCGGCAAGCGCATCCGGCCGGCCCTGCTGCTGCTGTCGGGGAAGCTGCTCGGCTACGAGGAAGGTCAGAAGGACGTCCGCTACGCCTCGGTCGTGGAGTTCATCCACACCGCGACCCTCGTGCACGACGACATCATCGACGAGGCGAGCCTGCGCCGCGGACGCACGTCGGCCAACGCCCGCTGGGGAAACAACCTGACGGTCCTCTTCGGCGACTACCTCTACACGAAGTCGATGGGCATCGCGCTGGACGAAGGCGACCTGACGATCCTGAAGGTCCTCTCCGACACGACGCTCTCGATGATCGAAGGCGAGATCATCGCCATCGAGAAGACCGGGTCGATCCAGGTCACGCGGGAGGAGGCCCTGGAGATCATCCGCCGCAAGACGGCGGACCTCTTCTCCGCCGCGTGCCGGCTCCCGGCGCACTTCGCCCCCGGAGGCGACCTCTTCGCCGCGCAGCGGCTGGCCGAGTACGGGCGCTGCCTCGGCGTCGCCTTCCAGCTCATCGACGACCTGCTCGACTACACGGGCAACGTCGAGGCGGTCGGGAAGCCGGTCTTGAACGACCTGCGCGAGGGCAAGCTCACGATGCCCCTCATCCTGGCGCTGCCGCGCGCCTCCGCGGAGGAGCGCGAGAAGGTGGCGACGGTGCTCCGGGAGCGCGACTTCAAGAGCGTCCCGGGTGCCGACGTCCTCGCAATCGCCGAACGGTACGAGGGCATCGCGCAGACGCGCGCCCTGGCCCGCGACTACGCGGGGGCGGCACGCGTGGCCCTGGGCGACTTCCCCGACTCGGAGGCCAAGGAGGGCCTGCTCCTGGCGACCGAGTCCGTGATCGACAGGGTGTCTTGAAGGCGGCGCGGGTCTAGGACCCGAATCTCGCCGTCGCCACTCTCCCGACCCGCGCCGGAAGAGAGTTTTCAAATTTTTTCGGCGAGGTGAGTCGCGTGGAGAGGGACTCGAGCACACCCTAAAAATATTCGGAAATATGACTATTTCGCATAATTTCATAAGGGCCTAAGAAAAGAAGGAAGAATCTGAGTTAGACCGAAATTTTTCTTGTTTCTTTCCGGCCCATTTCCTATACTGGACTCGAAAACACCCAATGTCCGAGCGTGTTACCTCCTGGACCGGCCTCACACAGACCCTGAAGCAGATTTCCTCTCGTTTTCCCCTCGGTGAGGACTCCGCCGAGGAGGCGCAGCTCTACTACCGGCGCGCCTGCCTGGCGGCCTCCGAGGAGCGCTACGACGTGGCGATGGTCTTCGTCGGGAAGGCCCTGAACCTCGAGCCGCGGCACCTGCCCACGCGCCTGCTGCTGGCGCAGATCTACGACCGCGGCCTTCACGACGTCGAGGCCGCGATCCACGGGTACAAGAAGGTCATCGCCCTTTCGGGCTACGACAGCGCGAACCCCTACGGCTCGGCCGCGCGCGAAGCGCTCGACCTGCTGGTTACACGCGCGACACTGATCCCGATCGAAGTCCCGGCCGGCGCCGGCCCGCGGTAGACGGGGCGGCCTCCGCTCGACTTCGCGAGTCTCGCTCCCTCTGCCAGACTCGAGGAAGTCCCCCCCCTCACCCTACCCCTCTCCCCCCGTCGGGGGGAGAGGGGAGCTCAAAGGTGGCGAACGGGGGTCTACTAGGGCAACCGCGGATAGCCCCAGGGGTACATCGGGGGCCGGCCCCACACGGCGGCCGCGTGCGCTGGTTCGCCGTTGGCGGGGACTTTCTGGACCAGCCATGTCCCGTCGGTGACGACGAGACGCCCTCCCGCGGTCGATGTCCATCCAGAAGAGCACGCCGCCGACGCCGTCGGGGCTGCCCGCGTCGATCGCGATCCGGTTCTGCCCGGCTCGCAGATCGGGCGCCAGATCGACGACCCGAAGCGAATCGCCCGGCTTCTGGGTTCCGGCGCTGACGCGGCGGCCGTTGACCTCGAGCACCCAATCGCGATCCCCGAAGATCCGGGCGGTCGCCGCGACGGGCGCCGCGTCGAGCCGGAAGTCCTTCCACGCCCGGAAACGCAGCGGCTCGGGCTCTCGGACCTGATGCGTGTACCAGATCCAGCGCGCCGGCCCCGTCGCGAGGAACAACCGGTCCTGGCGCGCGCGCCACAGCGCGAGCACGCCGGCGGCCGCGGCGACCGCGAAAGCCGCCGCGGCAAAAAGCCCCGCGAATCGAGGAAAACGGCGCGTTGCTTGACCCAAGGCGGAGCGCAGAATACACTTCTCGTCCCGACGTGCTGATTGTCGGGATCATCCCATCGCGCTACGCCTCGGTCCGCCTTCCCGGAAAACCCCTCGCCCTCCTCGCCGGCAAGCCCATGGTGTTGCACGTGCTGGAAGCGGCGCGGTCTTCGGCCCGGCTCGACCGCGTGCTCGTCGCGACCGACGATGAGAGGATCGCGGCGGCGGTGCGCGGCGCGGGGGGCGAGGCGCTGCTGACGTCGCCGGAAGCGGCCAGCGGCACCGACCGCCTGGCCGAGGCCGCCCGGACCGTTCGGGGCGACGTTTACATCAACATCCAGGGGGACGAGCCGATGATGTCGGGTCAGAACATCGACCGGGTCGCGGAAACGCTGCTCGCGCAACCCGGGCGGCGCATCGCCACCCTCGCGATCGCGATGCCGGCGTCCGACGCCGCCGATCCCAACACCGTCAAGGTGGCCGTCGCCCGCGACGGGCGGGCCCTCTACTTCTCCCGCTCCCCGATCCCCTACTTTCGCCACGGCACGCCGGCCTACCGCAAGCACCTGGGCCTCTACGCCTACCGCGCGGAGGCGCTCGCGGAGATCGCCGCGCTGCCGCCCTCGCCGCTCGAGAAGGCGGAGTCGCTCGAGCAGCTGCGGTGGCTCGAGGCCGGAGAGGCGATCTGGGTCGGGGAGGCCGCGACGGATTCCATCGGAGTCGACACACCCGCCGATCTCGCGCGGGCCGAACAATTCTTGCTGAAGGGGGAGTTCGCATGAGCGCCAAGTACGTCTTCGTGACCGGGGGTGTCGTTTCCTCGCTCGGCAAGGGCATCGCGGCTTCCTCGATCGGGGCGCTGCTCGAGGCGCGGGGCTTCAAGGTCGCCCTGGCCAAGTTCGACCCGTACATCAACGTCGACCCGGGCACGATGTCCCCGTTCCAGCACGGCGAGGTCTACGTCACCGACGACGGCGCCGAGACCGACCTCGACCTCGGGCACTACGAGCGGTTCACCTCCATGACCGCCTCCCGGCTCCACAACACGACCGCCGGGCGCATCTACCTCTCCGTGATCGACCGCGAGCGCCGGGGCGACTACCTCGGGAAGACCGTGCAGGTCATCCCGCACATCACCGACGAGATCAAGGAGTCGATCCGCCGGGTCGCCGCCGACGCCGACGTGGTCTTGATCGAGATCGGCGGCACCGTGGGCGACATCGAGTCGCTGCCGTTCCTCGAGGCGATCCGCCAGCTGCGGCAGGAGGCCGGGCGCGGCAACGCCATCAACGTCCACCTGACGCTCGTGCCCTACATCCGCGCCTCGGACGAGCTGAAGACCAAGCCGACGCAGCACTCGGTCAAGGAGCTGCTCTCGATCGGGATCCAGCCCGACGTCCTGCTCTGCCGCACCGAGCGGCCGCTGCCCGACGACGTCAAGAAGAAGATCGCCCTCTTCTGCAACGTGCCGGTCGAGGCCGTCATCACGGCCAAGGACGTCGCCTCGATCTACGAGGTGCCCCTGCGCTTCGCGGCCGAGGGGCTGGACGAGATCCTGCTCGACCAGCTGAACCTCCCGCACTACGACCGCGACCTCTCCAAGTGGGAGAACCTCGTCAACCGCATCAAGAACCCCTCCGGCGAGGTCGACATCGCCGTCGTCGGCAAGTACGTCGACTACGGCGATTCCTACAAGTCGTTGAACGAGGCGCTCGCGCACGGCGGGATCGCCAACGCCGTCAAGGTGAACCTGCGCTACGTCGACTCCGAGACGCTCGAGAACGAGTCGTACCCGGACGTTCTCGCCAGCGCCGACGCGATCCTCGTGCCCGGCGGCTTCGGCAAGCGCGGGGTCGAAGGCATGATGCGCGCGATCCAGTACGCCCGCGAGAAGAAGGTGCCGTACTTCGGGATCTGCCTGGGCCTCCAGACCGCCGTCATCGAGTACGCGCGGCACGTCGCGGGGCTCGAGGGCGCCAACTCGACGGAGTTCGACGAGGAGCCGAGCCACAAGGTCATCTTCAAGCTGCGCGACCTGATCGGCGTCGAGGCCCTGGGCGGCACGATGCGCCTGGGCAAGTACCCCTGCGAGCTCGCGCCGGGCTCGCTCGCCGCGCGCGCCTACGGGGCAAGCGCCATCTCCGAGCGGCACCGCCACCGCTACGAGGTCAACCAGGAATACCTGCCCGCCCTGCGCGACGCGGGGATGTCGTTTACGGGAATGTCGCCGGACCGCAAGTTCGTCGAGATCATCGAGCTCCACGAGGACCACCCCTGGTTCCTCGGCTGCCAGTTCCATCCGGAGCTGAAGTCCAAGCCCTTCGCCTGCCATCCCCTCTTCAAGGACTTCATCCGCGCGGCGAAGGCGCACCGCGGGGCCCGCGCCGCCGAGACGGAGGAGCGCAAGGTCGCCGCGGCCGTGGACGCCAAGCCGGAGTTCTCCTGAGCGGCGTCCGCGCCGTTGCGATCGCGCCCGGCTACACGATCGGCGGAGAGGCTCCCCCGCTCTTCTTCGCCGGGCCCTGCGTCATCGAGTCCCGCGAGCACGCGCTCGCGATGGCCCGGCGCCTGCGGGCGATCGGCGAGGAGTCCGGCGCGCGGATCGTCTTCAAGTCCTCCTTCGACAAGGCCAACCGCTCCTCGAAGGACTCCTTCCGCGGTCCGGGGCTCGAAGAAGGGGCTCGAGATCCTCGCGGCCGTCAAGGCCGAAACGGGCCTGCCGGTCCTCTCGGACATCCACGAGCCCGGCCAGGCGGCGGAGGCCGCGCGGGTCCTCGACGTCCTCCAGATCCCGGCCTTCCTCTCCCGGCAGACCGACCTCGTCGTCGCGGCGGCGCGCACGGGAAAGCCGGTCCAGATCAAGAAGGGGCAGTTCCTGGCGCCCGACGACATGGGAAACGCCGTGGAGAAGTGCCTCGCGGCGGGAAACGAGAAGATCCTGCTCTGCGAGCGCGGCGCCTCGTTCGGGTACCACAACCTCGTCGTGGACATGCGCGCCTTCCCGATGATGCGCGCGCTCGGGTTCCCGGTCGTGTACGACGTGACGCACTCGCTGCAGCTGCCGGGCGGCGGCAAGGAGACCGGCGGCCAGAAGCAGTACGCGCCGGCCCTGGCGCGCGCGGCGGCCGCGACGGGCTCGGTCGACGGCTTCTTCCTGGAAGTGCACGACGACCCGGACCACGCGCTGTCGGACCGCTCGACGCAGCTCGACGTCGAGATCGTTCCGGAGCTGATCCGATCGGTGCTCGCCGTCGCCGCGCTGACGCGCGGCCGCCAGATCCGTCCGCCTCCCGACGTCTGAGGGCCCGCCCCCTCGCTCCCTACGCCCGCCGACTCCCTCCCGCACCGCGACGATCGTGTCGGTCTCCACGGGATAGCCCGCCTCGCGCCCAGCCGTCGAGGCCTCCGGCGAGCGGCCGGACGAGCTTGAATCCCTTGTCGATGAGCGCGCGCGCCACACGGGCGGCCGTGGCCTCGTTGGGTCACGTGCAGTAGAGGATGATCTCGCGGTCCGGCGGCAGCTCCGGACAGCGCGGCTTCGATCTGCGAGAGCTCGAGGGACCGTGCCCCCGGGATCCGCCGCGGATCGGCGCGGCGCGCGGCCGGCGAGCGCGCGTCCACGACGACCGGCGCCTGCCCGCGCGCGACCAGGCCGTGCAGCTCGTCGGGCGAGATCCGGGCCATGCGCAGCACGCGGTAGAACCGGCGCCGCTGCCAGTACTTCCAGGCCACGAAGACCGCCAGCCCCGCGGCGAGGACGACGACGGCGCCGCTGCCGAAGGAGGCGAGCGCATCGAGGACGCGGTCGACCGCCCGGTGAAAGACCATCCCGAGCACGAACCCGCTGCCCGCCCACAGGAGGGCGCCGCCGCCGTCCCACGCGAGAAACGGCAGGAAGCGCGCGCGTGTCGCGCCGGCGAGCGGCGGCGCCACCGTCGAAAAACCCGGAACGAACTTGGCGAAGAGCAGCGACGCGAGCCCGAAGCGGTTGAAGAACGACTCGGTCTGATGCACGCAGGAGTCGGGCGACAGCGAGACGCGGCAGAGGGTGCGCAGCACCCGGTATCCCTGGCGCCGGCCGAGCTCGTACCAGCCGGCGTCGGCGATCAGGCATGCGACCAGCGCCGCGAGGAGGACCTGAGGTCCCCGAGAGCTTCCCCTGCGCCGCCAGGGCGCCGGCCACGATCAGGGTCGGCAGCGCCGGGATCGGGAGGCCCACCTGCTCGAGCAGAACGTTCGCGAAGACGAAGGCGACGCCGTAGCGCGCCACGCTCTCGATCAGCTCCATGGGAGCGCAAGTCTATGGCCCTTTTCGCCTAACCGGACGCGCCGCCGGGCGTCCAAGAGGGCGTATGGAAGCGATCGGAGCCCTCTGCCTCGGCCCGGGCATAACCTCCCCCGGGCGGGAACGTCTGATGCGGCAGATGCGGACAACCGGCTCGGCGGCCGCGGAGCGCGAAGAGGTCTTCCACGGCCTGGTGGAGCAGCACGCCCGCATGGTCTTCCGCCTGGCCTTCCGCATCACGCGCAACGAGGCGGACGCGGAAGACGTCGTCCAGGAGACGTTCCTGAAGGCCTACCGGGCCTTTGACCAGTACGACTCCCGCGCGAGCTTCTCGACCTGGCTCTTCCGGATCGCCGCCAACGAACGGCGACTCACTTCGAGACGGGCTTTCCCTCCGCGTCGAGCAGGACGATCTCTCCCAGGTTGAGCTCCCGCACGCCGGGCTCGATCTTGACCCGGTCGCCGACGAGCAGCCAGATCGCCTTGTCCGGCTTCGCGTACTTCTCGGCGGCGGCCTGCGCCTGTTCCCGCGTCACCTTCGCCGTCTGCTCGTAGTCGCCCTGCAGCGCGCTCATCGGGAGGCCGTCGGCCCAGAGGTTGGCGACCTGGTCTTCGATCTGCCCGAGCGACTCGAACCCCTGGGCGTAGCCCCGGACGATCCGGTTGTGGTCGTCGGCGAACTCGGCTTCCGTGATGGGCACGGCCCCGCCGATTCCCTTGAGCTCCTTGTCGAACTCGGCGACGGACTCCCTGGTCTTGTTGGTCTGCACCCCGGCTGTTCCGTACCAGATCCCCTCCTGGAGAGCCTGCAGCACGGAGAAGGCCCCGTACGAATAGCCCTTGTCCTCGCGAAGATTCATGTCGAGCCGCGAGCTGGCGCTCCCGCCCCAGGCGCCGTCGGCGAGCGTCAGGGCGAAGTAGTCCGGCGACTTGCGCCCGACCCCGGGCACGGTGACCGAAACGTTCGTCTGCGCGGCGTCCTGCCGGTCGACCAGATAGATCTTTCCGGCCGGCGCCGGGGACGGCGGCGGGATGGGAACGGCCGCCGGCGCGCCGCCGCTCCAGGAGCCGAAGGCCTTCTCGGCGAGCGCCTGCGCCTCGGCGAGCGTGATGTCTCCGACGAAGACGAGCGCCGAGCCGCCGGGCCGGAAGCGCGCCGCGTGGAACGCCGCGAGGTCCTCCCGCGTGATCGCCTTGACCGTCGACGGGCAGGCCCTGCGCCGGGCGGCCGTAGGGATGCTCGGGACCGTAGGCGAGCATCGCCCGCACGCGCGGCGCGATCGCGTTGGCGTTGGTGGCCTGCTGCGCGAGCGCGTCCAGGTGCCGCTTCTTCTCCCGCTCCACCTCCTCGGCCGGAAAGCTCGCGTTGCGCACGACGTCGGCGAAGATCGTCAGGGCCGGGTCGAGGTTGCGCTTGAGAACCTCCAGGGTGAAGCGCGCCGTTTCCCGCTGCGTCTGCGTCGTGATGGCCGTTCCGAGGTCTCCCAGCGCCGACTCGATCTCGAGCGCCTTGCGCGTCTTCGTGCCGAGCGGCATGACCCGATCCGTCAGGTATGCCGTGCCGGCCTTGCCCGTCGGATCGGCGATGACGCCCGCCCGCGCGACCAGCTCCACGGCGACCTTCGGCAGGTCCGGCCGCTCGACGACGAGGATCTCCATGCCGTTCGCGAGCTTCGCGGTCCGGACCTCCGGCGCGCGGAAGGGCCGATCGGCTCCGAGGGCGGGCGTCTGCGCCCGATCGACCGTCGACTCGCTCGGCCGGCCCGACTTTTCCGGGTGGAAGCGGATCAGCAGCCGATTGTTCGTGTCGAGCCAGCGGGCCACGGTCTTCTGCACGTCCGCCGTCGTGGCGTTGCGATAGCGGGCCTGGTCGAACTCGAACTCGCCCGGGATTTCCCAGATACGTGGCGTAGCTGTTCAGCCGGTCGGCCTTCCCGCCGAAGCCGCCGATCCGCTCGAGCCCGGTCACGAAGGTGAATTCCTGCTTCGTCTTCGCGCGCGCGAGCTCGGCCGCCGTCGGCCCCTCGCGGGCGAGGCGCGCGATCTCCTGCGTGATGATCTTCTCGATCTCCGGCAGCGAAGCGCCGGGACGGGCCGTGGCGACGACCGCGTAGAACCCCGCCATCTCGGCGGACGCCTGGAAGGCGTTGACGTTCGTGCAGAGCTGCCGGTCGTAGACGAGCACCTTCGACAGCCGCGACGCCAGCCCGTCGGTCAGGATCAGGGTCGTCAGGTCGAGCTCCGCGTCCCCGGGCGCGTAGAGCGCCGGGCTCGGCCAGACCATGTAGACGCGCTCCTGCGGCACGCGGTCGGTCGCCTCGACGACCTTCTCGCCGTTCAGCGTCGGAATCCAGCGCCGCGGGCGGTCGAGGGGCGGCCCGGCCGGAATGCTTCCGAAGTACTTCTCGATCAGGCGCCGGGCTTCCGCCGGGTCGAAGTCCCCGGCGACGACGAGCGACAGGTTGTTCGGCGTGTAGTAGGTCTTGAAGAAGTCCTTGACGTCCTCGAGCGACGCCGCCGTCAGGTCCTCGTGGCTGCCGATGACGGTCCAGGAATAGGGGTGGCCCGCCGGGAAGAGGTTCTCCGCGACGAGCTTGAACCAGCGCCCGTAGGGCGTGTTCTCGAGGCCCTGGCGCCGCTCGTTCTTGACGACGTCCCGCTGGTTGTCGAGCTTCTCCTTGGTGAGGGCGTCGGCCAGGGTCGCGAGCCGGTCCGATTCGAGCCAGAGGACGAACTCGAGGCTGGCCGACGGGACGGTGATGAAGTAGTTCGTCCGGTCGTTGTCGGTCGTGCCGTTGACGCCACCCTCCAGCCAGGTTCGCCCCGGCGCGCTCGGCGTAGGTGAAGTAGTCCTGCGAGGCGTTCTGGGAGCCCTGGAACATCATGTGCTCGAAGAGGTGTGCAAAACCCGTTCGTCCCGGCTTTTCGTTCTTCGAGCCCACGTGAAACCAGAGATTGACGTGAACGATCGGCAGCTTGCGGTCCTGGTGCAGGATGACCTGCAGGCCGTTGGACAGCGTGAAGGTCTCGAAGGCGACCTTCGGCACTGCCGAGAGCCGCCGGGCGACAGCGGCCGGCGGGCTTTGCCGGGGACTGGGCGTCCACGCCCGGGGCGCCGACGGCGGCCGCGAACGCCAGACCGACGAGGACGGAACGTTTCCAGCTCAAGAGCCTCTCCTTTCGACGGACCAGGCACACACAACACGGGACTTGGACGGAGATACGAAGGGAAATGCCGCGGGTTCTGCGCCGCCGCCGCGGGCTAAGATAGAAGACAGTGATCCTCGAAGCGGCCAGACGGGTCCTCCAGATCGAGGCGGACGCCGTGCGCGAGCAGGTCGGGAGGATCGGGGCCGACTTCGTCAAGGCGGCCGAGGCGATCGAGGCCTGCCGGGGCCGGATCTGCGTCAGCGGTCTCGGAAAGTCGGGCCTGATCGGACAGAAGATCGCCGCGACCTTCGCCTCGACCGGCACGCCGGCCTTCTTCCTCCACGCCGCCGAGGCCTCCCACGGCGACCTCGGGATGCTCGTCGCCGGGCGACATCGTGCTGGCCCTCTCCCACTCCGGCGAGACCCCGGAAGTCGTGCGCCTGCTCGAGTTCGCGCGGTCCCGATCGGTTCGCACGATCGCGATCACGGGGACGCCCGGCTCGGCGGTCTCACGCGCCGCGGACCTGACGGTCTCGGTCGAAATCTCGAGGGAGGCGTGCCCCTTGAACCTCGCCCCGACGGCTTCGACGACGGCGATGCTCGCCCTGGGCGACGCGCTGGCCATGGCGATCTCCGAGAAGCGGGGATTCAAGGAGGAGGACTTCGCCGCGCTGCACCCCGGCGGCAAGCTCGGGCGCCGATTCCTGAAGGTCAAGGACCTGATGCGCACCGGGGACCGCCTTCCTTCCGTCGGGCCGCAGACGCCGATGAGCGAGACGATTCACGAGATGTCGCGAAAGATGATGGGCATCACGGCGGTCGTGGACGGCTCGCGGAAGCTGCTCGGCGTCATCTCCGACGGCGACCTGCGGCGCCTGCTCGAGAAGGATCCGAAGCTTCTCTCGGGCACGGCCGGCGACTGCCTCCACGCCGCCCCGAAGACCGTGGACCCCGAGGAGTTCGCCTCGACGGCCCTGGACCGCATGGAGGCGGCCAAGATCACCTCCCTCTTCGTCGTGGACGGGGAAGGCCGGTTGAGCGGCGCACTGCACCTGCACGACCTGTTGAGCGCCGGGATCTCGTGAGGAATCGGATGATCGGGCCATCGGGTGATCGGGTGAACAGCGGAGCCCGGCCTTTGATCATCCGATCGCCCGATTACCAGATCACCCGATGATCAAGGCCCTCTTCTTCGACGTCGACGGCGTCCTGACCGACGGCCGCCTCTACATCGACGACGACGGCCGCGAGTTCAAGGTGTTCGACACGAAGGACGGCCACGGCATGAAGATGGCCCTGGCGGCGGGGCTCAAGGTCGCCTGGATCTCGGGGCGGACCTCGCGGGCGACCGCGGTGCGCGCGCGCGAACTGGGTGTCCGCCACTGCTACCAGGGAGTCGCAGGACAAGCTCGCCCGCTACGAAACGCTCTGCCGGCGCTGGAGAGTCGGACCGTCCGAAACCGCCGCGATGGGCGACGACGAGCCGGACGCCGCCATGATGCGGCGCGCCGGGCTTCTCCGCCTGCCCCGCCGACGCGGCTCCCGCGGCGAAGAAGGCCGCGCGCGTCGTCCTGAAGCACGCCGGGGGGCGCGGCGCCGTGCGGGAGTTCATCGAGCTCGTGCTCTCCCGAAATGCGGGGAAACGCTCCGGCCGCGCGCGGTAGAGAATCCCGACATCCGGAGGTTCGCCATGATCGTCGGCGCACACGCGATCCTGTACAGCCGCAAGCCCGAGGCCGATCGCGCCTTTCTCAAGGACGTCCTGAAATTTCCGAACGTCGACGTGGGCGGCGGCTGGCTGATCTTCGGCCTTCCTCCGGCGGAGGTCGCCGTGCACCCTTCCGAGAAGAACGACGTGCACGAGTTCTACCTCATGTGCGACGACGTGCAGGCCTTCGTCGCCGAGATGGATCGGAAGGCGATCTCTTGCTCGGAAGTGCAATCGATGGGTTGGGGCCTGCTCACGCACGTGAGGCTGCCGGGGGGCGGCAAGCTCGGCGTCTATCAGGCGCGCCACGCCCGGCCCAGGCCCATCCCCGCGCAGGACGCCGCCCGGCGGCCGGTCCGGCGCACCGCGAAGGCAACGGGCAAGGCCAGGGGCCCTGAGCCGTCCCGGCGGCCTAGGAGAGGTCGAAGGACGGACGCGAAGCGTCGAGCCGCGCGGTGACGGTCGATCCGCCGCAGGCCTTCCGGATGCGGTTGGCGACCTCTTCGATCGCCGCGGAGACGTCGCCGGGCCCGATCGGCGGCAGTCCTTCCATGACGACGACGGCGTCGCGCGTCTGCTCCGTCACCTTGGTGCGGTCGGCTTCCTTCCAGTTCCAGCGCCGGCAGATCGCGCCGAGCCGGTCGCGGTAGATCACCTCACCAGGCTTGGGGGGCCGCGCTTCGCGCCTCGCCGAGGAGCCGGACCGCCGGCTCGCCTTCGCCCGCGATCGCGAGCTCCACGTCCCCGTCGATCGCCGCCAGATCCTCGGCGCCGGCCGGCAGCAGGGTCTCGAGCGAAACCGCGTTGTAGATGTCCACCACGCGGTTGATGTGGGGAATGGCGTGGCCCTTGAGCGCCCGGCGCACGAGGTTCTCGATCGAGGACGGGTAGTCCTTCGGCTTCGCACCGAACCGCCGGTAGGCCTCGCGCCAGACGGCGATGCGCGGATGCTCCGTCAGGTTCCCGTCGCCCAGGCGTTGCGGCAGCGAAGCCTCGGCGCGCCGCAGGGCCTCCGCGAGAGCGGGATCGTCTCCGGAATTGTCGAGCCCGCGGGCGACAGCGACGCCGAGGACCGTTCCGGGGAAGAGCTCGAGAACGGAAGGAGTGATCGTCAGAAGCACCGTCGACCCTCAACCCAACCCTCTCCGGCGGGAAGAGGGGGCGGAGCTCACGCGGCCTCACGCTTGCGGAAAATCCACGCCACCCCGACGCCGAGCAGGTACAGGAAGATCATCGGGACCGCGAAGACGCACTGGGTCGTGATGTCGGGCGTCGGCGTGATGACCGCCGCGACGATGAAGATGATCAGGATCGCGTACTTCAGCTTGGCGAGCAGCCAGCGCTCCGAGACGACGCCCATGCGGGCGAGGAAGAAGACCAGGATCGGCATCTCGAAGCAGAGGCCGAGGCCCAGGATGATCTTGGTGGCCGTGCCGAGGTATTCGTTGATCGTCAGCACGGCCTGGAAGGGCTTGCCGACGCCCACCAGGAACCCGACGACCAGCGGGAAGGCCTCCAGGTACCCGAAGGCGCAGCCCGACACGAAGAAGAGGACGCTCGCCACGAGAAACGGCCACACCCAGCGCCGCTCGTGCTTGTAGAGGGCCGGGGCCACGAAGAGCCAGATCTGCCACAGGATCACCGGCGAGGCGAGGATCACGCCGGCGAGCATCGCCACGCGGAAGTAGAGGACGAAGGGCTCCGCCAGCGTCGTGTAGGCGAGGTTCTGTCCCGGCGGCAGCACCTTTCGCACCGGCGCCGCGAGCAGGTCGAAGAGCGCCGGCGCCCAGTACCAGCAGGCGAGGAACCCGACGAAAAGGGCGATCAGCGAGACGACCAGGCGCCGGCGCAGCTCCTCCAGGTGGTCGAAAAACCCCATCCGCGGGAGCTCGTCCTCGCCCTCCCGGCGTCGCGGCTCCCCTCTGGTCCGGCAGGAACCGGCTCAAGCGGGTTCGATGGGGCGGGGCGGCGGCGGGACGGCCGGGTCCGCCGCCGGCGGAGGCGCCGCGGCCGGCGTGCGGGCGACCGTGTCGACGGCCGACTGGACCTGCGCCTTCACCGAGGAGACCTCGTGCTTGCCTTCCTCGATCTCCTGCTCGATCGTCCGCTTCAGGTCCTCGGACGCCTTCTTGAACTCGGCCAGCCCCTTGCCCAGGGACTTGCCGATCTCCGGCAGCTTGCGCGGGCCGAACACGAGCAGGGCCACGACGAAAATCAGGATCAGTTCGGGCATTCCCAGCGAGCCAAACATGTTTCGACCTCGGAATGAGGATTCTACCCCCGGCGACGCGCGAAACCCTTCTGTCACAAGGGCCGTACGTCTTTCCAGGGGCGCGTGTCACAATAATGACCCGAATTTGACCCGAGGGAGGACTTCTTGAGCCGTCCACGACCCCGCCTGTTGATCGCGCTGTCGCTTCTGGCCGCCGCCACCCTGCTCGGCGGCACCCTCGGCTCGAAGCTGCTGGCCGTGCCCGAGCGCGAGCAGCCCAACCTCGACGAGTACGCGGACATCCTGACGACCCTCTCCGACTGGGCCCCCGAGTCGGTGCCGCCGGAGAAGTTCGTCTACGCCTCGATTCACGGGATGCTCGGGCGGCTGGACCCGCACACGACCTTCCTCGAGCCCGACGACTACTCGGCGATGAGGGAGAAGCAGCAGGGCTCCTTCTTCGGGCTCGGCATCCAGATCCAGAAGCGGATGGGGCACATCACGGTCATCGCGCCGATGGAGGGCACCCCCGCCTTCAAGCAGGGCATCCGCGCCGGCGACATCATCACGCACGTCGAAGCCGAGGAGCTGAAGGAAGACATCACGACCGACGAGGTCGTCCGGAAGCTGCGCGGGCCCAAGGGCACGCCCGTCACGATCACGATCCGCCGGCCCGGCCTGGACGAGCCGATCCGCATGACGATCACGCGGGCCGAGATCCCGACGCTGTCGGTCCCCTACGCCTTCATGATCGGCCCGGAGACCGGGTACATCTTCCTGCGCGACTTCACCCACACCTCGAGCGGCGAGCTGACCGCGGCCATGGAGAAGCTCGAGAAACAGGGCATGAAACGACTCCTGCTCGACCTGCGGGGCAACCCCGGGGGCGTGCTCGACCAGGCCGTGGACGTCGCCGACGTGTTCCTGCCGAAGGGCTCGAAGGTCGTCTACACGCGGGGCCGGACGCCTTCCTCGGCGCAGGAGTTCTACGCGCCCGGAGAGGGCACCCACTTCGACAGCCCGCTCGTCGTTCTGGTCAACCGCGGCTCGGCCTCGGCTTCCGAGATCGTCGCCGGCGCGATCCAGGACCACGACCGCGGCCTCATCGTCGGCCAGCGCACGTGGGGCAAGGGCCTCGTCCAGAGCGTCTACACGCTGCCCTACGGCGCCGGGCTGGCGCTGACGACGGCGCGGTACTACACGCCTTCGGGCCGCTGGATCCAGAGGGACTACAGCGACCTGCTCGCCTACGTGAACCCCGAGGACGGCGACACCGCCTCCCGCCGACGATGCCCCGCGCAAGTCCGGCGAGGTCTTCTACACGGACGCCGGGCGCGTCGTGTACGCGGCGGGCGGCATCACGCCCGACGTGATGGCCAAGAACGACAACCGGGACTCGAAGCTGCTGGCGCAGATCCTGGCCCGCGGCCTGACCTTCAGCTTCGCCGTGGACTGGACCTCCAAGCACCCCGACGTGACGCCGGACTTCACCGTCTCGCCGGCCGTGCGCCAGGCCTTCTTCGAGTTCTGCGAGACGTCCAAGTTCTCGACCGCCCAGGAGCTCGAGCGTCAGTGGAACGAGGACCCGAACAAGTCCCTGGTGGACCTCGCCCTCCAGGTCGACATGATCAACGTCAAGTACGGGCTCGAATCCGGCTGGAAGGCACGGGCCGCCGGCGACCACCAGGTCCAGCAGGCCCTCGGCCTCTTCGACGAGGCCGCCCGCGTGGCGGCGCTGCCGAAGAAGACCCCGAACACCGCCCGGGCGTCGAAGAGCTAGCGAGCCTCGCGGCGGCCGCGCCGCACCTTCCCGTCCTTCGGGGGAGGTGCCCCCCTCACCCTGACCCTCTCCCCCCGTCGGGTGGAGATCGGGATGGACGCTCGCCTTGCGAGCGTCCAAAAGCAAAGGCCCCGCCGAAGCGGGGCCCTCTTCCAGGAGGCGGCGAACGCTTACTGTTTGTTGGCCGAGTTGTTGAAAACCACGAACTGGCGGCGCCCGATGAGGGTCCGGTAGGAGCCCGAGTTCGCGTAGATCGTCAGGTCGTGCTGCGAGTCTCCGAGCGGGCCGTGTCCAGCGGGTACGCGAATCCGACGAAGGGCGACGTCACGCGGTTGTCCTTGATCGGCACGTCGTCGCGGCGAATCCCGTACATGCCGTTGACCGCGTTCAGATTCGCGATGACGAAGCCGTCGATCGCGAGATCGAGGCTGCTGACCGCTCCATCCATGTCGAACACCCAGCCGGAGACCTGGAAGGTCCCGTTGATGAACTGGTCCTGGGTCGGCGCTTCGACGTCGCCAAAGGACGCCCGGTCCGGGCTGGAGCTCGCGTCGCAGGTGATGTTGACCGACATCGCGCCGAACTCCGTGACCGTGTTCTCCTCGTCGCCCACCCGAACCGAGAGCGTGTGCTTGCCGGGCAGCGTGTAGCCGGCGAGCACGGTGCCGAGCGGCGTCGGGAATGATGATGTCGAGCAGGCCGAGAAACGGGTCGCGGGACAGGCCGAAGTTGAACTGGAAGCCGGCGTTGGCCGAGTTGACGAATCCCTGGTACTCGTGCGCGATGTCGGGACGGCTCAGGCCGTAGCAGTTGGCGAAGATGTTCCCCGTGACCGTGCACTGCGAGCGCGTGTTCGCGAGCAGGGCGCCGTCGAGCATGAGCTCGACGTAGGAGACCTGTCCCTGGTCCATCCGCGCACCCGTGTCGAGGGCCCAGCCCTTCACGATGTTGGGGAAGAAGGAGACCGGCACCCCTCCGCCGCCGCCCGGGAAGCAGGGCGACGGGCAGGGGCCGCCCGGCGGGATCACCGGAACGGAGGGGCCGCAGATCAGCGTGGCCTCGTCCATCGGATAGTCGATCTCGCCGAAGGGAACGAGCAGGCCGCCGTTGTTCATGGCCTGGAACTGGACCGAGCCGATCTCGCTCGAGGCGCCCTGGTTGTCGTAGGCGCGCACGGTCAGCGTGTGCATCCCGTTGAGCAGCTGGGTCGTGTCGAGGTTGGCGAGGAAACCCGAATACAGCGACGCGGGGTTCGGCCCCGGAAAGTCGGGGAAGGCGGCGTAGATGTCCGGCCGCGTCGCGCCGTAGAAGGCGTTTTCGACGCCGCCACGACCGATCGCCGACGCCATCACCCCGCCGTCCACGAGGAAATCGACGTGGTCGATGTCGCTGTCGTCGAGGGCCCATCCGAGCACCGGCAGCGGACCGCTCGCGGCGAAGGTCGCGCCCGAGCCCGGGACGTCGATCTTTCCGAAGGGACGCTGGTTGATCGTGTTGTCGACGTTGACGGTGATCGGACCGTAGAACACCGTTCCCGCCGGGCCCGACTCGGTCACGGCCAGGAACAGGTCGTGCGGCCCGTCGGAGTAGTTCCTCGCGAGAAACGAGCTCATCCAGCCGGGCGCCGGGTTGCTCGCCGCGTAGGCCGGGAAGGCAGTGAGGATCTCGGGCCGAGGGAGGTTCATGACGGCACGGTCGACGGGCTCCGAGCTGTCGTCGACGAACAGCTCGATCCGGTCGACGGCCAAGAGGTCGAGCACGAATCCGCTGACGGTCACGACTCCCGACACGGTCTGACCCGGAGCCGGGAACTCCGTGTCGATCAGGGGCCCGGCGGGAACGGCAGTCGGCCGATCGACGACCAGAGGCGTGCGACCCTCACGGCGGACCACCTGCGCGCTCGCGGGGACCGCGAGAGTCGCCCCGGCCAGAAGCGCCACGACCCAGCGCGGCTTCTTGGACATAACATCCCTCCAAGGATTTAAGAAAAGAATCCGCAAATTTCGACTGAAAGTCAAGCACGAGGGTATCTTCGCCTCATTTTTTTCGGCAAAATGGCCCTTTGATAATGCCTAGCCCGGCCGCCGCGGTGGCCAGTTCGTGAACAGGTCGATCGGGTCCGGGGGCTCCCCCGCGGGCCCCGGGACGGCCGCGCCTCTGCCGGAAACCGCCGGAATCGGGCGGATGCTCCGCTCGCGGGGCCTCCAGGCCGGCCTTTCGCTCCTCCTGGCCGGCGGCCTTCTCTATCTCTTCCTGCGAAAGGTCCAGCTCGAGCCCCTGAAAGAGGCGATCCGGTCGGCCTCCGGCGCCTGGCTGGCCGCGAGCTTCGTCATCGCCCTTTTGACATTCGTGCTGCGGGCGATCCGCTGGATCTGGCTGCTGCGCCCGGTCGGGAGGGTGCCGTTTCTTCCGGCATTTCTCGCCATGGCCGTGGGGTTCGCCGGCAACAACCTTCCCGCGCGGGTGGGCGAGGTGATCCGGCCAGCCCTCCTCTCGCGGATGCGGCGGCTTCCCTTCTCGGCGCTTCTCGCGACGATCCTGTTCGAGCGCGCCCTGGACGGCGGCTCCGTCGTCTTCTTCTTCCTCCTGGCCGTCGCCCTCGGCCTGCCGGGCTCGACGGCCGGGCCGGCCGCCTTCGCGATGCTGCGCACGGGAGCCCTGATCGGCGCGGCCGTCTTCTTCGCCCTGATCGGCCTCGCCGTCCTCCTGCTCGTGCGCCGCGACGCCACCGAGCGGCTCTTCGACCGCCTGGCGAGCCGCCTGCCCGAGAAGTGGCGGCCCCGCGCGAAGGCGGCCGTCGCCGCCTTTCCGGAAGGCTTCGCATCGCTTTCGAGCCCCCGGCTGATCTTCGCGGTCGTGTCCTCCTCGCTCTTCATGTGGCTCGTGATCAACGTGCAGATCTACACGGTCATGCGCGCCTTCCACATCGAGGTTCCCTTCTCCTCGTCCTTCGTCGTGACCGCCGCGGCGGTGCTGGGCCTCGCGGTGCCCACGCCCGGCGGGATCGGCTCGTACCAGGCGGCGGTGCAGTACGCGCTGACGGGGTTCTACGGCGTCCCGCTCGCCGGCGCCTCGGGCGTCGCCGTCATGGCGTGGGCGGTCTCGTTCATTCCGATCACGCTGATCGGGCTGGCGGCGCTCGGAACGAAGACCGTGCGCGCCGCGGCGCCGGAACCGGTGGACGCGGGACGGAAGACGGGAGAAGATAGGCGCGATGCCCGAGACTCGAGCCGCGCGTGAGCCTTTCCTGCGCCTCGCCCCCCCCGTCCCGCGCCCCGCATGAAATGCCCCTTCTGCGGCGCCACGGACGACAAGGTGGTCGACTCCCGCGAAAGCCGGGAAGGGGAAGTGATCCGCCGGCGGCGCGAGTGCGTCGCCTGCGGGCGCCGGTTCACCTCCTACGAGACGATCGAAGAGATCCCCTACATGGTGGTCAAGAACGACGGCCGGCGCGAGGCGTTCGACCGCAAGAAGCTGCGGGCCGGCCTCGTGAAGGCCTGCGAGAAGCGCCCGGTGGCGCCGGCGAAGCTCGACGCCATCGTGGACGAGATCGAGACGCTCCTGCACGACGCCGAGGAGCGCGAGATCGCCACCACCCGCGTCGGGAGCCTCGTCATGGAGCGCCTGCGCGAGCTCGACAAGGTCGCCTACGTCCGCTTCGCCTCCGTCTACCGGAAATTCGAAGACGTGGACGAGTTCCTTCTGGAGCTGAAAAACCTGATCGGCCGCGCCGAGACGAAGGTGACATCGTGATGTCGCCGACGCGTCAAGGAATTCGCCAGCGTCGATCTCTACGCTCGCGGCGCGCGAAGTCTCCCGAGCGGAAGCGAGGGAGGAGGCGCGCGCCGCGGGAGCGAGCGCGGAGTCCGGAGTCAGGCGAACGATCGAGGCCCTTTGGCCGAGTCGTTCGCCGGCGGCGTCGGGCGCGGACTCCGCGAGCACAGCGCGGAGCGACGCTTGGCACGTAATACGGTTCGCCTCTACGGGCCGCTGGTCGAGCTCTCGCGACTCCAGAGCGAGCTGAACCGGCTGTTCCAGGTCTTCGTCGAGACGCACAACCGCTCGGCCGGCTCGGCCAGCTCCTGGGACCCGAGCCTGGACGTGCTCGACGACGGCAGCACGATCCGTGTGCTCGTCGAGCTGCCGGGCGTCGAGCAGGAAGACGTGCGGGTCTCGATCCGGGGCCGGGTGCTGACGATCCGCGGACAGAAGAAGGGCCGCATCCGCGCGCGCGAGGGGATGCGCTTCTTCTGCATGGAGCGCTACTTCGGAAACTTCGTGAAGTCCGTGCCCCTGCCGCGTCCGGTCAACACGCGCGAGGCCAAGGCCTTCTTCCGGCAGGGGCTGATCGAGGTGGTCCTGCCCCGCGTGCCCGGACATGCGCGAAAAAGAGCACGAGATCCCGGTCAAGGCCGAGGACGAGTAGGCAGATGGCCGAAGTCGAAGAAAAAGAGATCGCCTCCGAGCGGGAGGTCGACCTTCCGATCCCGGACATCCTTCCGGTCCTGCCGCTCAAGGACGTCGTCGTCTTCCCGTACATCATCCTGCCCCTCTCCGTCTCCCGCGAGAAGTCCATCAACGCCGTGGACGCGGCGCTCGCCGAACAGCGGATCATCATGCTCGTCGCCCAGAAGGACGCGCAGAACGAGTCGCCGCGCGCCGAGGAGCTCTTCTCGGTCGGCACGGTCGCCGCCATCATGCGCATGCTCAAGCTGCCCGACGGCCGCATCCGCCTGCTCGTCCAGGGCCTCTCGCGGGCGCGCATCGACTCGGTCCTTTCCGAGGAGCCCTACTTCAAGGCCAAGATCACCAAGCTCGAAGAGTCGGCCCCGGCCAAGGAGCTGCCGCCCGAGCACGAGGCGCTCCTGCGGAGCGTGAAGCAGAACCTCGAGAAGTCGGTCTCGCTCGGCAAGAACATCTCGCCCGAGGTCATGGTCATCGCGGCCAACCTGGACGACCCCGCGCGGCTGGCGGACCTGTCGGCCTCGAACCTCGACCTGAAGCTCGACGAGGCCCAGCACATCCTGGAGTCGACCGACCCGATCGAGCGGCTGCGCCTGGTCAACGAGAACCTCGCCAAGGAGATCACGGTCCTGACGATGCAGCAGGAGATCTCCTCGCAGGCGCGCGGCGAGATGGACAAGTCGCAGCGCGAGTACTACCTGCGCCAGCAGCTGCGGGCGATCCAGCAGGAGCTCGGCGAGGGCGAGGAGATGTCCGAGGAGCTCGCGCAGTACCGCAAGCTCATCGCCGACAAGAAGATCCCGACCGAGGCCGCCTCCGAGGTCGAGAAACAGATCAAGCGCCTCGAGCGGAGCCACCCCGACTCGGCGGAGACCGCGATCATCCGCACGTACCTCGACTGGATGACGGGCCTGCCCTGGGGCGTCACGTCGGCCGACTCGGAGGACATCGAGCGGGCGCGCAAGATCCTGGACGAGGACCACTACGACATCGAAAAGGTCAAGGAGCGCATCCTCGAGTACCTGGCCGTGCACGCCCTGAAGAAGTCGCTCAAGGGCCCGATCCTCTGCTTCGTCGGACCGCCGGGTGTCGGCAAGACGTCGCTCGGGCGCTCGATCGCGCGCGCGCTCGACCGCAAGTTCATGCGCCTCTCGCTCGGCGGCGTGCGGGACGAGGCCGAGATCCGCGGGCACCGGCGCACCTACGTCGGCGCCATGCCGGGCCGCATCGTCCAGGGGATCCACCAGGCCGGCACCTCGAACCCGGTCTTCATGCTCGACGAGATCGACAAGATCGGCTCGGACTACCGCGGCGACCCGAGCTCGGCCCTGCTCGAGGTGCTCGACCCGGAGCAGAACTTCTCCTTCCGCGACCACTACCTCGGCGTCGCCTACGACCTCTCGAAGGTGCTCTTCATCGCGACGGCCAACATCCTCGACCCGATCCAGCCGGCCTTTCTCGACCGCATGGAGGTCATCCGCCTCTCCGGCTACACGCTCGAGGAGAAGAAGGCCATCGCGCGCCGGCACCTGATCCCCAAGCAGCTCGAGGAGAACGGCATCAGCGAGGGCAACGTCGAGTTCACCGAGGGCGGCGTCGAGAAGATCATCGAGGCCTACACGCGCGAAGCGGGGCTGCGCAACCTCGAGCGCGAGATCGGCGCGATCTGCCGCAAGGTGGCCGTGGCCGTCGCCAAGGGCAAGACGCGGCGCTATCGCATCACGGGCGCCTCGGTCGAGAAGATGCTCGGGCCGGCCAAGCACCTCGCCGAGGAGCTCTTGAAGCGCGACCAGGTCGGGGTCGCGACCGGGCTCGCCTGGACGCCCGTGGGCGGCGACCTGCTCTTCATCGAGGCCCTCGCGGTGCGCGGCAAGGGCGGCCTGCGGCTGACCGGGCAGCTCGGCGACGTGATGAAGGAATCCGCCCAGGCGGCCATGTCGTACGCGCGCGCCAACGCGAAGGAGCTCGGGATCCCGGAGGACTTCTTCGAGACCCACGACGTCCACGTGCACGTGCCCGAGGGCTCCATCCCAAAGGACGGCCCCTCGGCCGGCATCACGATGGCCACGGCGATGATCTCGGCGTTCACGCAACGGCTCGTGCGGCGCGACCTCGCGATGACGGGCGAGATCACGCTGCGGGGCGAGGTCCTTCCCGTCGGAGGCGTCAAGGAGAAGGTGCTCGCGGCCCGGCAGGCCCGGATCAAGACCATCGTCCTGCCGAAGCTCAACAAGCGCGACGTGTCGCAGATCTCGCCGCGCATCCTGCACGACATCCAGTTCCGCTACGTCGACCGCGTGGACGAGGTGCTGTCGATCGCGATGGTGTCGCCCGGCGCGGAGGCGCCGGAAGCGCCGCGTCCCGCGGAAACGCCCGTGCCCGCGCGCGAGATCCCGGTGCAGGCCGACAAGCCCGAGCGCGCCCGCGCGGGCCGCGCCCCGCGGCCGTAGTTTTCGCCGCACCGGCCCCCGTTCTCGGAAATAATCGCCTTCCATGGCCGGGGAGGACCGCTTCGTGCGCCGTCTGCTCGAGCTGCTGCCGCCCGCGCCTCGCGTGCTCGTCGGGCCGGGCGACGACGCGGCGATCGTCGCGACCGAGGCCGGCCTCTCCGCCGTGACGACGGACATGCTGGTCGAGGGCGTGGACTTCCTTCCCGGCGAGAGCCCGGAAGCCGTCGGACGCCGCGCCATGGCGGTCAACCTCTCGGACCTGGCGGCCGTGGGCGCGCGCCCGGAGATGTTCCTGCTCTCGATCGCCTTCCCCGCTGCGCGGGGCGAGGAGTTCCCCCTGGCCGTCGCGCGCGGCGCGCTCTCGCGGGCGACGCCGCTCGGAGCCGCCCTGGTCGGAGGAGACCTCTCCGACGCGCCGCAGACCGTCGTCTCGATCGCGCTCTGGGGGCGTCCCGAGAAGATCCCGATCCGCCGCGGCGGCGCGAGGCCGGGCGACCTCCTCTTCCTCTCGGGTCATCCGGGCCGGGCCGCGGCCGGGCTGCTGCTCGCGACCGCCCGTTCGCAGGGACGGCCCTGCGCGCGCGGGCTGACGGCGTCCGCCGAGGAAGAGCTGCTCGCGGCCTACCGCGACCCGGAGCCGCGCGTCGCGCTCGGCCTCTCGCTCTCGGGGCTCGCGACCGCGGCGATCGACGTCTCCGACGGCCTCGGCATCGACGCCGGGAGGCTCGCGGCGGCGTCGGGTGTGCGCGCCGTGCTCGAAGCGGAGCGGCTCGAGGCCGGCCCGGCGCTCGAGAGCTTCGCGCGCCTGGAAGGGATCGACCCCGTGGAGCTCGCGCTCTCGGGAGGCGACGACTACGAGCTGCTCTTCACCGTTGCTCCGGAGCGCTCCGGCGAGGTCCCGGCACGAGGCCCGGACGGCGTCGCGGTGCGCCGGATCGGGCAGATCGAACCCGGCGCGGGCGCCATCCTGCGAGACGCCTCCGGGGATCGGAACGTCGCCTCGCTCGGCCACGACCACCTGCGGGCGGCCGCGCCATGAGTCCCTTCAAGTTCTCGGCCCGCGCCTTCCAGCGCCGGACGCACCCCTTCTCGATCCGGCGGCGCTGGCGGATTCTGGTCGCCGACTGGCTCGGCCGCGAGGAGCCGCCCGAACGCATCGCCGCGGCGATCGCGCTCGGCGTGGGCGTCGGGTTCTCGCCCTTCATCGGCGTTCACTTCCTCCTCGCCCTCGCGCTCGCCTACCTCTTCCGGCTGAACCGGCTCGACGCGATCATCGGCCAGTTCGCCGGCAATCCGTGGACGCTGCCTCCCGTCTTCGCGATCGGATACCGCCTTGGGCTCTGGATCCTCCGGTACGACCGCAACCGCGTCCCGCGCCTGAACTGGAAGCCCATCCTCGAGAGCGAGTGGACCTGGGTGCTCCATCCGCTGGACACCGTCCGTCTGGTCTTCGGCGGCCCGGCGTTCCTGCCGCGGCTGCTCTCGTTCCTCGTCGGAACGACGATCCTCGCCGTCCTGATCGCCTTCGGCGCCTACGTCGCGATGCGCACCGTCCTCGCGCTCTTCCACCGCAGACATCCGCGCGTGGCCGAGCGAGCCGCGCGGCGGCGCGCCGTCATGAGCCGCCTGCGCCATCGCCGCGCGACGCGGGGCTGAGGACTAGCGGGACCAGGCTGCGTCCCACTCCCCTCCCCCCGACGGGGGGTAGGGGTAGGGTGAGGGGGGATCCCTATCTCTTCCCTCGCAGCGAGCGTCGCGACGCTCCGCGCCGCGCGCTTGCGCGCGAGGGCGGCGGAAAGCAGTCGCCCGGCCTCCTCCTGCTCCTCGGCGAGGAGGCGCAGAGCCGCGATGTCGCGCGGCGCGGCGCGCAGGATGCGCCGCAGCTCCGCGAGCGAGCCTTCCCGATCGCCCTGCGCCCGCAGCCACTTCGCGTATCCGAAGCGGGTCGAGAGCGACGCCGGGTGCGCCTTCAGAGCGCGCCTCCAGGAATCTCCCGCCTGCGGGTCGCCCAGTTGCGACTCGACCGTCGCCGCGCGGAAAGCGAGCGGGAGCGAGGCCGGATTCTTCACGAGCCCGCTTCGGTAGGCCTCCACGGCCTCCCGATCCTTCCCCATCGCCTCCGCGACGAGGCCCAGGCAGAAGAACCCGTTCTCGAAGGTCGGCAGCGCCTCGAGCGATCGCTCGCAGGAGCGCTTCGCCTCCGCGAGCATTCCGAGCTCGCGCTCGCACCGGGCCCTCCCGGTCCAGGCGTCCCAGTACTTCGGGTAGATCTCGGTCGCACGCCGGTAGGCTTCGAGCCCCTCCCGGAAGCGCGCGTTCTCCGCGCGGATGTACCCGAGGTTGTAGTGGTTCTTGGCGCTCCGGGGAGCGACCGCCGCGCTGTTTTCGAAGAGCGACACGTCGCTCTCCCAGACCGTGTTGCGGATCACCGTGCGGACCGCGAGGAGCAGCAGGATCCCCGCAAGGACCGCCTGGCGCGCTCCGCGACAGCTCTGCGAGACTCCCGGCGCTACCCGCCAGCGCCGCAGCGGCGATCAGGCAAATCCCCGCGGAAGGCAGGTACGCCAGCCGCTCCGCGAAGATGGTTCCGATCGCGAAGAGCAGGTTCGACGCCGGCAAGAGCGCGATCCCGAAAAAGAGAACGCCGAACCCCGCCGTCGAGCGGGGCCTCGCGAGCGCCAGCGCCGCCACGGCCGCGAGGAGCAGCACCGCTCCGATCGCGAGCACCGAGGCGGCCGGGACCGGGCGGATGGACCAGGCGGACTCGTCCGCCGAGAGCCGCAGGGGAAACAGGATCCGCCCCAGATACCGCAGCAGAATCAGCGAAGCGTTCCCGACGCGGGCGATCGCCGGGAGGTGCGCGAGCGGGTTCTCGACCTCGAAGATGCTCGACCGGCCCGACCGCAGCCAGCCGCCGAGCACCCACGCCCGCAAGGCGAAAGAGCCGGCCAGCACGAGGGCGCTGCCCGCGTACAGGGCGCGGCCGCGCCGCAGCGCTTCGCGCAGGCTCGCGAGCGTTCCACCCTGCGCAAGCCGGAAGTAGCAGAGAAACGCGAGGGCCGGCGCCGCCGCGGCGCTCTCCTTGGTCAGAAGGGCGAGCGCGTAGAGCAGGAGGGCGACGGCAAGGACGAAAGCCGGGGCGGCGTGGCGTTTCCCGAAGGTGCAAGGCCGCAAGGAGGTACAGGAGGGCGAAGAGCGCGGCGAGCGTCTCGCCCCGGCCGACCAGGCTCGCAACCGCCTCGGCGTGGATCGGATGCACGGCGAAGAGCAGCGCGGCCGCAAACGCCGCGGCGGCCGGGAAGCGCAGCCTTCGCCAGAGCGCCCAGACCGCGAGCGTCGCCCCGACGTGGAGGAGCAGGTTGACCGCGTGAAAGTACGGCGCGCGCCTGCCGTGGATCCACCACTGCACGGCATAGGAGAGCAGCAGCACCGGCCGGTAGGCCGTGCCCGAGCCGCGAGGGCCGCCGAAGTAGGACGTCTCGAAAACCTGGCCCAGCGTGTCGGGCGTCTGGATGCGGACGTTGTCCCGGACGATCGCCTTGTCGTCGTAGGTGAAGTCCCCCGTCAGGCTGTTGGCGAACGGAATCAGACACGCGGCGACGAGCACGAGCGTGAGAAACCGGCGCGAATTCCGATCGTCCACAGGCGCGAGAGTGTAGCCCGCGCCGCGCGCCGGCCGGTCAGGCCGAGGGCCGTCCCCGCGGGGGCGGCACCCGCACCTGCAGCTCCTTCATGAGGTAGCGCAGCGCCTGGCGCGAGAGCCCGAGCTCCCGCGCCGCGACGCTGCGATTGCCGCCCGAGCGCTCGAGGGCGTCGGAGATCATTCCCTTGCGGTGCGCGTCGAGGCGGCAGCGGTAGCTCGCGGCCGGAGCGCGCGCCTTGCCGGGGCGCAGCGCCTCGGGCAGGTGGGCGGCGCCGATCACGCCGTCGGCATCGGCGAGCGCGGCGGCCTGCGCCATCGCGTTCTGGAGCTCGCGCACGTTGCCGGGCCAGGAGTGCGCCGAAAGCGCCAGGGCCGCTTCGGGCGAGAGGCGCAGCGGGCCGCGGCCGAATTCCCGGGCGAACCCCTCGAGGAAGTGGCGGGCCAGCCGCAGCACGTCGCGGCCCCGCTCGCGCAGCGGCGGCAGCGCGACGACCGCCACGTGCAGGCGGTAGTAGAGGTCTTCGCGGAACCGGCCCGCCTCGACCTCGCGAGCGAGATCCCGGGACGTCGCCGAGACGACGCGCACGTCGATCCGGCGCGCGCGGTTCTCGCCCAGGCGCCGGATCTCCCGGTCCTGGAGCGCGCGCAGCAGCTTCGACTGCAGCGCGCCCTCGAGGTCTCCGATCTCGTCGAAGAAGATCGTGCCCCGCGCGGCTTCCTCGAGCAGGCCCACGCGGTCCCGCTCGGCGCCGGTGAAGGCGCCGCGCACGTGGCCGAAGAGCTCGCTCTCGAGCAGCGCCGCCGGGATCGCGGGCACGTTCACCGCGACGAAGGGGCCCGCCGCGCGGGGCGAAAGCGCGTGCACCGCGCGCGCGACGGCCTCCTTGCCGCAGCCCGACTCGCCGCGCACGAGCACGGTCACCGGCTGCGCCGCGAACCGCTGCAGTCGGCGGTACGGCTCTTCCATCGACGCGTCCTCCGTCACGATGCCGAGCCGCCGCCACGCCTCCGCGAATCCCTCGGCCGCGCGCGCCGGCGGGCCGGCGGAAGAGGAGCGTCTCGGCGAGCAGCGCGATGGCCTCGCCGAGTGGCTCGGGGACCGCCGCGGGAAGCTCCAGACGGTAGGAAGACGCGCCGGCCTCGAGCGCCCGGGCGCGCGCCTGCCCCGGCGCGACGCGCCCGACGCGCAGCACTTCGGTTCCCTGCGCGTCGGAAAGCAGCAGGCCCGTCACGCCGAGCGCCTCGAGGCTCGCCGCGGAGTCCTCGCCGGCGAGCGCCCGCGCGAGCGCTTCGCGCAGCTCCCGCAGCGTCTCGACGGGAACGGCGGCGGCTTCGGCGCCGGGCTCGCGCGGACCGAAGACCCGGTCCGCCAGCAGCGCGCCGCCCCGCTCGCGCAGAATCCGCTCCGCCCGCGCCGCAAGATCCGCGTCCGGCCCCGCCCGGCCGAGCAGGACCCGCCACCGCGCCACCGTTTCGGCGGCCTCGTAGTCCCCGCGCGCGAGCCGCGCGGCGATCCGCGCCTGCACCGGCCGCCGGGGGCCCGCCGTTGCTCGCTCCACGCGAGCTCCTCCAGCCGCTGCTCCGCCGAGCCTTTCCGTGTCGCACCGATCCGCCGGGTCGCGCCGCGGCGGTCTCCCACGCCTGCCGCGCGCCCTCCGTGTCGCCTTCGTAGAGCCGCCGGTCTCCCTCCTCGAGCCAGAGCTCGCCGACCTCGAGGCGGTCCCGGAGCCTCTCGGCGATCTCCCGGGCGCGCCGGTTGTCCTCGGCCGCCCGATCGAGACCGCCGCGCCGCAGCGCCAGCCGCCCGCGGTGGTGCAGGGCGACGAGCATCCACAGGTCGTCCCCGTCTGCGCGCGCCGCTTCGAGCATCGCCTCGATGTCGGCCGCGGCGGCCTCCCACTCCGCGCGGGACAGGCCGCAGCTCGATCCGATTCGATCGCGCGATGCGGAGCAGGTCCCGCCGCCCGGCGCTCGCCGCGAGCGCGCAGGCCTCGTCGAGCAGCGGCGCGCAGCGGTCGGCGCGGCCGGCGTGGTAGAGCGTCGCCGCCAGATCGATCGACAGCCGCGCGCGCTCGGCCGGGTCGTCCCGCAGGACGGCGAGCGCTTCCTCCAGGCGCGCGGCCGCTTCGGCGAACTTCCTCGCGTCGCAGAGGGAGAGCGCCTCCTGCGACACGAAGCGGGCGGCGAGCCGCGTCGTCGCCGAGGCCGAGCGCCCGCCCGCGCCACGCCTCGTAGATCGCCGCCTCCTCGTCGCAGCCGGCCCTCGCGCGAAAGGACGCTCGCCCGCGCGAGGGCGTTTTCGAGAAGCGCCGGCTCGCCGAGATCCGCCGCGAGGCGGTCCGCGTCGTCGAGCCGCTCGAGCGCCGCGTCGCATCGGCCCTCCCGGGCGAGGCCCGACGCCTCGAGGCGCAGCGCCCGCGCGCGCTCGACGGGAGGCGCCTCCCGAAACTCCCGTTGCCAGGCCGCGGCCCGGCGTCCCCCGACGCCGGCTCCCTCGACGCGCGCGACCGTCTCGGCCTCCCGCAGGCGCGCGGCGCGCCGCTGCGCGTCGGTGGCCGCGGGCGAGGCCGCGACCCTCGCGTAGAGCGCGAGCGCTTCGGCGGGGCGTCCGCCGGCGTTCTCCCGCTCCGCCTCGATGAGATCGAGCCAGGGCGAGCTCTCGACGCCGGCCGCGCGCAGGCGCGCCGCCAGCGCGAACCAGGCCTCCGCGGGACGTGACGGCGTCGCGCGAACCCAGCGCTCGGCCTCTTCCGCCGCCGCGCGCCCGTCGCCGGCGGAGAGCAACAGCTCGATGCGCCGGCCCGGTTCGCGCTCCTTGGCGGCCCAGCGGCGAAAGAAGGCGGAGGCCTCGATCCCCGACGCGGCGCCCCGCCGGCCCCGGACCGTCGGCCGCCAGCCGCCGGGGTGTTCCTCGGCGAGACCCGACCGGCAGAGGCGCGAGAGCGCCTCGCGCGAAGAGCGCCCGCACACACGCACGATCCGCGCCGCATCGGCCGGCGCATCGCACCAGATCAGAAACGTCAGGACCTCGCGCTCCGAGGGGCTGAGCGCGGCGGCTCCTGCGCCCGGCGCGTGTCCCGCCTCGTCGCTCTGCGGAGCGGGCAGCGGCGCCTGGCCCGTCGGGTCCGACGCGAAGGCCGCCCACTGCGCGCTCGCCAGGCAGCCGAGCACGAGCTCGCGCGCGGTCTCCGGCGCGTCGCGGGCTTCGCCCGAAAGCCACTCGTAGAAGCGCAGCGACGCCGCAATGCCGCCGCACGGCACGAAGATCTCGCGGCGCCACTCGTCCGGCAGCGCCGGCGCCGGCACGCGCGAGGGCACGATGCGCACCTCGATCTCCGGCGGAAGGAATCGCGCCGCCGTCTCGAAGGCGCGGCGCGAGAGCTCGTCCCACCCGTCGAGCCCCGCGGCAATCCAGACCGTCTGGCCGCGCGACGCGTCCGAGCGGGCGAGCTCCCGCAGACGACGCGAGGCTTCCGGGGCGCTCGAGGGAGCGGGCTCGAGCGCCAGCGCCGCGCCCGGCGAGAAGGGCGGTCCTCCGCCCGAGAAGACTCGCGCCTGGCGCTTCTCGAGGATCGCGCGCGCGGACTCGACGATCGCCCGTTCGCGCGCGCCGCGCAGGAAGACGCCGGCGTAACCGGCGGCGCGCCGCCGCGCCGGCCCGCAGCCGCGGCCCGCCGAGGGACGCGAAGCTCTGCACGACGGCCGCGACCGCGAACTCCGCCCGTCGCAGCGAGGCCTCCGGCGCTCTCGAGCCGCTCGGCCAGCGCGCGGGCCTCACGGTCGGCCAGGCGCCCGCCGCGCCGGAGCAGGCGGTCGAGGAACGCCGAGAGTGCGACGGAGGCGGAAGGCCCGGCTCCCCCTCGCGACAGGCATCGCGGAGAGCCGGAGAGCCAGAGGCGCGCGACGCCGCCCTGTCGGTCCCAGCGCGCGGCGGCGAGGTCCTCCTCGTCCAGGCCGAAGCCGTGCGCCTGGAAGAAGGCCATCGCGGCCGCCGCCTGCAGGAGCAGGTGCGGCACCAGGTCCCGCGGCACGCGGCCCTCGCGAATCGGGCGGCCGGGCGGTCGCTGCCGGGAGACGAGGAGCCAGTCGCCTTCGCGCCCACAGGCGACGGGAAGGGGAAGGGTCTCGTGGGAGAGAAGGAGGAAGTCGGACCAGCGGTCCGGCCCCGCGGAGAGCGGGAAGCGCTCGACGGAGGTCGCAGGTATGGCGGTCGCCATGACGATGGGGTTCAGACCTAGATTGTCGCGAGGGCGGAGATCAGGGACGCAGAAGCGAGAGGCAGAGATCGCGGAAGTACGCGGGGTAGGACTTGGAGACGCAGGAGGGGTTTTCGATGAGATAGCCGCCGCGAGCGAACGCGATGAGCGAGGCGGCCATGGCGATGCGGTGGTCGTTGAAGGTCGGAAGGACGGTCGAGGCGCCGGCCAGCGGCGCAGCCGGTGACGACGAGGTCGGAGTCGCTCGAGCGGACGGAAGCGCCGGCCGCGGTGAGCAGAGCAGTCAGGGCGGCGATGCGATCGCTCTCCTTGAAGCGCAGATGCGCGACGCCTTCGAACCGGCTCTCGCCCCGTGCCAGCGCGGCGAGGGCGGCCAGGGCGGGGACCGAATCGGGGAAGTCCGTGGCGCGGACCTGCGCGGGACGCAGCGGGACATCGGCCTCGCGCGTCGCGCGGACGCCGCCGGGCACCTCCTCGATCGCGATTCCCATGCTCGCGAGCACGGGAAACGCACGCGCGTCCGCGGCGGAAGACGCCGGCGACACGCCGAGGACCGTCACGCGGCCGCCGGCGGCGCCCGCGGCGGCCAGAAGAGGCACGGCCGAAGAGGGGTCGCCCGGCACCTCGAAGCGGCGTCGGCCCCGACGGACCGCGCGAGACGGCGATGGAGCGGCCCTCGCGGCGCACGTCGTGTCCGAAGGCCCGAAGCGCCTCGAGCGTCTCCTCGACGTAGGGAGCCGACGCCACGTCGCCCTCCGGCCGCACCGTGAGCCCTCCTTCGACGGCGGCGGCCGCGAGCAGCAGCGCCGAGAGGAACTGGCTCGAGCGGCCGGCGTCCACCGCGATCTCACCGCTGCGAAGCGTCGCGCCCGAGATCGACAGCGGAAGGAACCCCTCCTCGCCCCGGCACTGGATCCGGGCTCCCCCGCGGCGCAGCGCCTGCGACCAGCTCCGCCATCGGCCGCTCGCGCAGGCGCGCCGAGCCGTCGAGAAGAAAGTCGCCGGGAACCGCCGCCGCGAGGGCGGCCAGGAACCGCGCCGCCGTGCCGGAGTCTCCGGCGTCCAGAGGTCGTCTCCACGGCAGCGGGCGCCGACAGGGGGCCGTTCATCCGGAGGCCGTCGGCCGCCGGTTCGATCCGGGCGCCCATCGCGCGCAGGCACCTTCGCATCGCATCGGTGTCGTCGCTCACGAGCGGCCGCGCGATCTCGACCGGTCCCGACGCGAGCGCCGCGAGCACGAGCGCGCGGTTGGTGGCGCTCTTCGAGGGTGGGGCCCGAACGATTCCCTCGAGGCGGCGGGCCCGGGGAAGGACGAGGAAATCCATCGGCGCCGCGGCGCTCAGAGGGAGACGAGGGAAGTGGCGCCCTGGTCGTCGATCTCCATCCACCGCCGCTCGTCGACGAACGCCGGCAGGATCTCGACGCGGCCGCCGTCCACGCTCTCGCTCCAGGACTTGTGGAAGTGGCCGAGGAGGAGCACGTCGACGCCGCCGCGGAAGCGCTTTCGCGCGAAGGTGCGGATCGTCTCGACCGGCAGCCGCGACTTGTGCTTGAAGTTGGTCCGGTAGAGGCGCTTCTCGACGTTCCACACGAGTCGGTTCGCCGCGCGCGCGGGCACGAGGTTGACGGCGGCGCGCGACACCGCGTTCTTCGAGAGGAAGCGCCAGAAGCGGTACGGGTAGTCGCGCTCGTTCAAGAGATCGCCGTGCGTCAGGAGGAAGCGCCGCGGCCCGGCCTGGAACGTCTCCTCCTGCGCGACCTCGCGAAAGTAGCGCTCCGCGTAGGAGCCGCGCAGGAAGAAGTCGCGGTTGCCCTCGACGTAGGTCACGGGCACACCGTCGGCCGCGAGCGACTCGACCTTGTCCAGGAATCGGCGCACGGCCGGCGTCTCGAGCTTGGGAAGCGCGATGAAGTAGTGAAAGACGTCGCCGAGAAGCGAGATCGCGCGCGCCCCGCGCCGGCGGGCCTGCTCCAGGGCCTCCAGAAAGGGCCCTTCGTCCCCGGGCCGGCGCCCGACGTGACAATCCGCGAAGACCGCTCGCACGACCCGAAAGATAGCCTGAAAGCGAGCCCCGACAGGAATTTCCGGGCCGCCCGGCCAGTTCACCCCGGCTATACTGGAGGGCCCGGTCCGGGACGACGGATTCCGCACTCGAGAGGTGACTTCAACCCCCATGCGCCGCCTGACATTGAGCCTGTTTCTCGCGCTGTGCCTGCTGCCGACACTTTGCCGGCCGGCCGCCGCGCAGGAGGAGATCACCGCCTCGGCCGCGCCGCGGGCGGACGCGCGCGTGCTGCGGGCCCTGAATTCCGGCGCCGAGCGGGTCCGCGTCATCTTCGCCCTGAAGGACGGCACGCCGTCCGCGCGCGCGCTGCGGCTCTCTCCCGATCCGGCCGGAGAGCCGGCCCGAAGGATGCTCCGGCTCGAGGCCCAGAAGCGCCTCGCCGAGGAGATGCCCCGCGAGGAGTTCGAGGTCCGCCACTTCTACGGAAGCTTCTCGCTGCTCTCGGCAAACGTGACGCGCGCCGCCGCGCTCGCCCTCGCCAACCGGCCCGACGTCGACTGGATCACGATCGACGGCAAGAAGAAGGCCCTGGAGCCGACCGCGCAGGTCGCCGTGACCCTCATCCACAGCGATCAGGCCAACGCGCTGGGCTTCACGGGCGCCGGACAGACCGTCGCCGTGCTCGACACGGGCGTCGACTACAACGTGACCGCCCTCGGGGGCGCTCCCTTCCCCAACGCCAAGGTCATCGGAGGCACGGACACCGCCGACAACGACGAGGATCCGCTCGACTGCGAGGGCCACGGCACGTCGGTCGCCGCGATCGCGGCCGGCCCCTCGGGCGTCGCGCCGGACGCCAAGATCGTCGCGGTCAAGGTCTTCCCCTCCAAGAACGCCACGAGCTCCGAATGCGACGATTCGGCCGACGACTCCGACATCCTGGCCGGCGTCGACTGGGCCATCGACCACCGGACCGCCCTCGGGATCGGCGCCATCAACCTTTCGCTCGGCGGCGCCTTCGAAGACGTGCTCGACCACGGCTACTGCGACGCGGACCTGCCCTCCTACACCTCCGCTTTCGACTCGGCCGTGGCGATGGGGATCGTCGTCACCGTGGCCTCCGGCAACGACGGCACCTCCAACACGCTCGCGGCGCCGGCCTGCGTCTCTTCCGCCGTTTCGGTCGGCGGCGTCTATCCGCAGACCTCCTCGAGCCGCAGCTGGCTCGACGACGTCGGCGGCATCCAGTGCACCGACGCCCCGACCGCGCCCGACCAGATCATCTGCTTCTCCAACTCCTCCTCCGCGCTCTCCCTGCTCGCGCCCGGCGACGCGTGGCTCGTCGCCGCGAAGGGAGGGGGCTTGAACGTCTTCGCCGGGACGTCCGCCTCGAGCCCCGCCGTGGCGGGAGCGATCGCGCTTCTGCGCCAGGCGCAGCCGGGCCTCTCGCCCGCCAGCCTCGTCGGCATCCTGCGCTCGACCGGTAAGCCGATCACGGACCCGCGCAACGGCATCACGACGCCGCGCCTGGACACGCTCGCCGCGGTTTCGTTCCCGGCCGACCGCTACTTCCCGTTCCTGGGCACCTCGCCCACGATCCCCGACGGCAGCGGCTCGGCGAGCGCTTCGGTGACGATCTCGGGCTTCACCGGAGGCGTCGCGGGCCTGGAGGTCTCGGTCGAGATCGACCATCCCGACCCGCAGCAGCTGCGCCTGACCCTCACGGGCCCCGACGGCACGAAGGTCATCCTCCACGACCAGACCGGGCAGCACGAGCACCCGATCAACGCGATCTACGGCAAGCTCGACGTTCCCGCGCAGTCGCTCGGAGCGTTCCAGGGGCACCCGCCCAACGGCGTCTGGACCCTGACGGTCGAAGACAAGGTCCAGGACACCCCGAGCCTGCACGGCCGGATCCGCACGTTCGCCATCAAGATCCAGCCCGGACAGGCCGGCGCGGCGATCCCGCCGAACGTGACGGGGCGCGTGCTCCCGGTCATGGCGCACAGCCAGGGCTCGAAGTTCTTCTTGAGCGACCTGCACATCCTGAACCCCGGCACGACGCCGCGCACGTTCCAGCTCTTCTTCGTCCCCAACGGAGGGACCGGAACGCAGGCGTCCAAGGCCACCCGGACGATCGGCCCGGGCCAGGTGCTCGAGATCAACGACGTGATCGCCGCCGAGTACGGCTTCTCCGACAGCTACGGGCCGATCGTGGCCACGGCGACGAACCCGGCATTCGTCATCAGCGGCCGCCTCTACACCAACACCAACGACGGCTCCTTCGGCCACTCCGTCTCCGGCTTCGCGACGTCGGAGGGCCTCGCCTTCGGCGGCGGCACCGCGACCGCCAACGGCCTGATCAAGAGCGACGAGTTCCACAGCAACGTGGCCTTCACGGAGGTCTCCGGCGCGCCGGTCCAGGTGCGCGTGGACGTGCGTCGACGGCGACGGGACGACGCTCGGCTCGACGAGCATCCTGGCGCAGCCCAACACGACGCCGATCCTCGGCGACGTGATCCGGGCCCTCGGCCTCTCGCCCCGGTCCAACTTCCGCGCCAACTTCACCGTCACGAGCCCGACCGGACGGATCATCCCCTTCGCGACCTACGTGGACGACCTGACGGGCGACTCGATCTTCCAGCCGGCCTTGAACCCCGCAAGCTCCGCCGGCGACCTGATCCTGACGCAGTCGGCGCACGTGAGCGGCGCGAACAGCGACTTCTTCCAGACCAACGTCTACCTGACCAACGCGGACGCGCAGACGGTCAACGTCACCGTCTCGCTCATCCCGAACGTCCTGACCGGCGCTCCGGCTTCGACGAAGGTCTACACGCTGGCGCCCGGCCAGACGCTCGAAAAGCTCGACGTGCTGGTCTCCGAGTTCGGCCTCGCCGACCCGTCGATCGCCGGCCTGCGGATCCATCCGGACCGTCCCGCGCGCCTCGTCATCACGAACAACACGTTCGTTCCGAAGTTCGGCGGCACCTCCGGCTACTCGGTCCAGGCCGTTCCGGCCTCGCGGGCCGTCGCGGGCGGCAAGACCGTGCGAACGATCGGCCTGACCCAGTCGCCGCTCGGCGACGAGCTTCCGCTGCAACTTCGGCTTCATCGAGGTCGCCGGCGCGGACGCCGTCGTCCGGCTGACCGCCCGCCGCGGCGACACGGGCGAGGCCGTGGCCACGAAGGACTACTTCCTCGCCGCCAACACACTCGTGCAGGCGAGCACGCGGGACCTGCTCGGCGCCAACGCCGCCATCACCAACTTCTACCTGGAGTACACGATCGTCTCCGGCGCGGGGAAGATGCTCGCGTACGCGACCGTCAACGACAACACCTCGGGCGACGCGGTGTATCTGCCGGCGGAATAAGCCCGGCCCTTTCTCCTTCCCCTCTGCCTCGGCGGCCACCGAACAAGTAAGATTCGGCCGATGGCGTCTTCACCTGCGCCGCGGCCCGCCGGCGTCCTCAGGCCCTGGCAGCGCCGGCTCTACGGCCTCCTCCTCATTCCGCTCGGCCTGATCGCCGCCAACGCGATCTACCTCGCCGCCTTCACGCGCGACACGGCCTTCTTCTACGCGATGCTGCTGCTCCACCTGACGCTCGGGATCCTGATCGCGATCCCCTTCTTCGTCTTCGCGGTGACGCACGCCCGCCGGATGATCCGGATGTGGAACAAGCGGGCCAAGTACGCGGGGCTCGCGATCTTCACGCTCGCCGTCGTGTGCGTGTCGACCGGCATCTTCATGACGTTCAAAGGGGCGACGCTCAACAACCGCGCCGTCTGGCTCGGCCACGTGCTCTCGGTGCCGCTCGCGCTCGTCGCCTTCATCCTCCACCGCCGCGCGCACACCCACCAGCTGCAGTTCCGCCGCCTCTACGCCTGGGGCGGCGCCGTCGTCCTCTTTCTCGGCGCGATGGCCGTCGTGGCGAAGCTCGAGAAGCCGCCCCGGCGCATCGTCAACGTCAACGGCGACACGGTCTTCTTCCCCTCTTCCTCCGAGACCTTCGACCAGGGGCTGCTCGACGCGAAGAAGCTCGCCGCCAACGACTACTGCCAGTCCTGCCATCCCGACTCCTTCCACCAGTGGGAGCGCTCGGCGCACCGCTTCTCCTCGTTCAACAACCCCTTCTACCGAAAGTCGGTCGAGCTGATGGCCGACCGCGTCGGGCGCGAGCGCACGAAGTGGTGCTCGGGCTGCCACGACCCCGTCGTCCTCTTCACCGGCCAGATGGGCGCCGCGACCCAGGCGAAGTTCTCCTACGACTCCTGGGAGGCGCAGCAGGGCTTGACCTGCATGTCCTGCCACTCGATCGTCGAGGTCAAGGACGTCAAGGGCAACGGCTCCTACGTCATCGAGGAGGCGAAGCAGTACCCGTTCGCGTTCTCGAAGAACAAGACGCTGCAGGCCGTCAACCGGCTGCTCATCCGCATGGAGCCGTCGCTCCACCGCAAGACGTTCCTGAAGCCCGTCCACCGCACGCCCGAGTTCTGCTCCTCCTGCCACAAGGTGGCGCTGATCCCGGCGCTCAACAGCTACCGCTGGATGCGCGGGCAGAACCACTACGACACCTGGTACGACTCGGGCGTCTCGGGGCGCGCGGTGCGCTCCTTCTACGACCCGCCGCAGCCCAAGGCCTGCCGCGACTGCCACCTTCCGCCGTATCCGTCGCAGGAGTTCGGCAGCCGCAAGGGCCAGCTCCACGACCACCTCTTCCCCGCCGCGAACACGGCGCTGCCCTTCGTGCGCGGCGACAAGGAAGACGGAAGAGCGCATCCGGGAGTTCCTCCAGAACAAGGTGCTCACCGCCGACATCTTCGCGATCAAGCGGGGCGACGCGCTCACCGTGCTCGGCGAGGAGCCCGTGACCGTCACGCCGGGAGAGACGATCGACGTCGAGGTCGTCGTGCGCACGCGGGGCGTCGGGCACCCGTACACCAACGGCACCGCGGACTCGAACGAGACCTGGCTGTCGCTCGAGGGCGAGGCGGGGAAGGCGCCGTTCTTCCGCAGCGGCGTGCTCGACGCGGCGGGGCGGCTCGACCCGGCCGCCGACATGCTTTCCCTCTTCGTCATCGATCACGACGGCGACCACATGGACCGCCGCCAACCCCAGGACATCCACGTCCCGCTCTACAACAACGGCATCGGGCCAGGTGCCGCGCGTGTCGTGCACTACCGCATGACGGTGCCGCGCGACGCGAAGGGACCGATGCGGCTCTCGGCCGGCGTGCACTACCGGAAGTTCACGCGCGACTACACGACGTTCTCGCTCGGCGCGGCGTCGCCGTCGCTGCCGGTGACGACGCTGGCGGCGGATCGGGTGGCGCTGGTGGCGTACGCAGGGCGAACCCCTCACCCAACCCTCTCCCGCCGGGAGAGGGAGCAGAGGGCAACCCCGATCCGCTGTGGCTGCGCTGGAACGACTACGGCATCGGTCTCTTCCTCCAGGGGGACTTCAAGGGCGCGGCGCGCGCCTGGACGAAGACGGCCGAGCTCGCGCCGGACAAGCCCGACGGGCCGCTCAACCGCGCGCGGGCCGAGATCGCCGAGGGACGGCTCGCCGACGCCAAGGCCTCGCTGGCGGAAGCGGAGCGGATCCGGCCGGGCTGGGGGAAGACGGCGTTTTTCCGCGCGACGGTGGCCAAGGAGGAGGGGACGGCTCGCCGACGCCGAGAAGGACTTTCGGTTCGTGCTCGAGAAGTTCCCGCTCGACCGCGTCGCCTGGAACAACCTCGGCGGTCGGTCCTCTGGCTCGGCCGGCAAGTACCCTGAGGCCGATCGAGGCGTACGGCAAGACGCTCGCGATCGACTCCGAGGACCTGACGGCGCACTACAACCTGATGCGCGTCTACCGGGCCGATGGGCAATCGCGAGAAGGCGGCCTTCCACGAAGCCTGCATACCGCAAGTACAAGGAAGACGAGACCGGACGCGCGCTCGCCGCCGACCTGCGCCGACGCGACCCGTGGGCCAACCGCGAGTCGCTGCCGATCCACGTGCATGCCGAGGCGGAGCCGCCGCCGGCTCCGGAGCCCGTTTGGCTCGGGACGATCGGCAAGAAGGGATACGAGACAGACTACGGATATCTGAAGCGTGCCCACCCGCCGATTCAGCGCGAGGCCATCGGCTACAGCGCCGCGGCCAGCGAACCGGCAAGTGCCCGGACGGCGAAGGACTCGCCCGACCGCTGATTCTCATGCGATGACCGCTCCGGCGTGGAGGACTTCCTCGACGCCGCCATTCCCGCCGTCAGGGTGCCAATTGCGGTGGTCGTGGGCCCGGATCTGTCCCCCGTGGACTTCGATCGCGGCAGGGCTGGCGGAGCGATAAACGAGGGTGACACGCACGAGGGCGTTCGACATCTTTCGATGGCGCCTGCGGTGGATCCATTCAGGCCGCCGAGCACGTGCGGGATGGAAATGCGGCAAACGACCGAACGCACGGTATATATTGCCGGGGACGTCCCGCCGAAGAGGTGGTGATGTCGAGAGTGTAGGTACGACCGCGACGGACCTATTGCGCTGTCTGGCATCCGAATGCAGGAGCGGGCGAACGTCTCGAATGTATTCGCCTCGCCATCGCCACGCCTCCAGGCCGCACCGCACCGTCGCGACCGGCCGCGTGCGGCCAGCGACGCGAGCCCCTCCGTAAGGATAGACATCGCCAGGTGCGTCCCAGTCGGGCGCTCGCGCGCAGGGTTGGGACCTTCGAGTGGACACATGTAAAAGGAGATCGAAATGGTTACACGAAGGCGCGTAAGACGGATTGCCCGGAGACGAGCGGGGAGCGCTCTCGGCAGGGCCAGGGTGAGGCGAGTGGCGAAGAGGGCTGTCGCTCGGAAGGTACGGAAAACCAGAAGGGCACGCCGCGTCGTGAGGAGGGCCGTGGCAGGCCGGGGTCTTCGGAAAGCTGTGGCTCGCCGCAGGGTGCGCCGTGCCGTCGTCAGGAGGGCCGCGGCGCGTCGCGGAGTCAAGAGGGTCGTGGCTCGCCGGGCGGTCAAGAGAGCCGTCGTCAAGAGAGCCGTGGCTCGCCGGGCGGTCAAGAGAGCCGTCGTCAAGAGAGCCCTGGTGCGGCGGGCCGTCAAGAGGGCCGCCGTCAAGAGGGCCCTGGTGCGGCGCGGTGTCAAGAGAGCCGCGGTGCGCCGGGCCGTCGAAAGACGACTGGCCGCGGGCGACCTCGGAAGCTCGCCCCTGCTGCCGTCGAGCTAGCTCGCCGTGGCATCCCCGTGAATGCGATCTGTCGCCGCGGGGCGACAGATCGCTTCACGCGGATCTCGACGCGCGTCCCGTCTCGACCTCGAGGCAGCTCGCGGCAGTTTCGCGAGAAGCAGCCGACTCCCGGAATCGAGAGCCGCTCCGAGTCGCACAGCGGCTACACTACGCCGCCGTGCGACGACGCCTGCTGGGCGCCTCGGGCTCCTGCTCCTCGCTGCCGCCTGCCGGCGCGCGGAGAAGCCCGCCGCCCCGCCTCCCCAGCCGACGCCGACTCCCCGGCCCGTCTGTCCGTTTCGAGGAAAGGGCCGGGCGCGATGGGGATCGCCTTCACGCACGTCACCGGCGCGCGGGGCGACAAGTGGATGCCCGAGACGATGGGCGGCGGCGTCGCGGTGCTCGACTACGACGGCGACGGCCGGCCCGATCTGCTCTTCGTCTCCGGCTCGTACTGGCCGGGCGACCCGCGCGCGAAGACCCAGAAGTCCTCGCTCGCCCTCTACCGAAACGACGGCGCCGGCCCCGACGGCCTGCCGCGCTTTCGCGACGCCACGCGCGAGGCCGGTCTCGAGCGCGTCTTCTACGGCATGGGCGCCTCCGTCGCCGACTACGACAACGATGGCCGGGACGACCTCTACGTCACGGGTCTCGGCCACAACCTCCTCTTCCACAACCGCGGCGGCCGCTTCGAGGAGGTCGCCGCGAAGTCCGGCGTCGCCGACTCGGGCTGGGGCACTTCCTCCGCCTGGCTCGACTTCGACGGCGACGGCCTGCTCGACCTCTTCGTCTGCCGGTACGTGGACTGGGCGCCCGCCAAGGACCTCTTCTGCACGCTCGACGGAAAGACCAAGTCCTACTGCACGCCCGAGCGCTACCCCGGCACCTCCTCGCACCTCTACCGCAACCTCGGCAACGGCCGCTTCGAGGACGTCACGAAGAAGGCCGGCCTCGAGAACGCGAACCAGAAGGCGCTCGGCGTCGCGCCGTACGACTTCAACGGGGACGGCAGGATCGACCTGCTCGTCGCCAACGACACCGCGCCCAACAACCTCTACAAGAACCGCGGCGACGGGACCTTCGAGGACGTCGGCGTCGAAGCGGGCGTCGCCGTGGACGAGGCCGGCCGCTCGCGCGGCGCCATGGGCGTCGCCTGGGCGGACACTCGCAACGGCGAAGGCGCGACGCTCGCGATCGGAAACTTCTCCAACGAGTTGAAGTCCCTCTACTGGACCGACAAGGGCGAGGTCTTCCTCGACGAGTCGCCGCGCAGCGGTGTCGGCCCCGCGTCGCTTCTCGCGCTGACCTTCGGCGTCTTCTTCTTCGACGCCGACCTCGACGGACGTCAGGACCTGCTCCTCGCCAACGGCCACGTCGAGCCGACCGTCCAGCAGGTCCAGAAGGACGTGACCTACGAGCAGCCCCCGATCCTCTTCTGGAACGCCGGCGGCGGGTCTTTCCTGCGAGCCGCGACGGGAGACCTCGACGCGCCGCTCGTCGCGCGGGGCGCGGCCTACGCGGATCTCGACGGCGACGGCGACCTCGACGTCGTGCTCGTCGCCAGCGGCGGCCCCGCCCGCGTCTACCTGAACCGCACCGACCGGCCCGTCCGGCAGCGTGCGCCTGAAGCTCGTCGGCTCCGGCGAGTCCAACCGCGACGCCGTCGGCGCCCGCGTGACGGCGAAGATCGGACCGCGCACGCTCACCGAGCAGGTTTCCGGCGGCGAGTCCTACCTCTCCGCTCCCGAAAAGACCCTGACCTTCGGCCTCGGCGGCGCCCCGAAGATCGACAGCCTCGAGATCCGCTGGCCCGACGGAGCAGACGCAGACGCTGCGCGACATCCCCGGCGGCGCGCGCCTGAGAGTCGAGAAGACCTCTCCCGCCGCGTCGGCCCCCTCTCCCGGCGGGAGAGGGGTGGGGTGAGGGGCGTTAGACTCCCCGCATGAGCGCCGAACCCAAGCCCACCGCCCCCCCGTCGCCCTTCGTCCTTCGCGAGCAGGCCGGCGGCATCGTGCGGCTGACTTTGAACCGCCCCGACCGGTTCAATCCCCTTTCCTCCGAGATGATCGCCGCCCTCCAGGCGAACCTCGACGCCATCGCGGCGGACCCGGAGGCGCGCGTCGTCGTCCTCGCCGCCGGCGGGCGCGGCTTTTCCGCCGGGCACGACCTGAAGGAGATGCGCGCCCACGCCGGCGACGAGCCCTGGCAGAAGCGCCTCTTCGACGACTGCAGCCGCATGATGGTGGCGCTGACCCGGCTGCCCCAGCCCGTCATCGCCCGCGTGCACGGCATCGCCACGGCCGCCGGCTGCCAGCTCGTCTCCATGTGCGACCTCGCCGTCGCCGCCGACACGGCGACCTTCGCGCTTCCCGGAGTCAACATCGGCGTCTTCTGCACGACCCCCGCCGTCGGCGTCGCCCGCAACGTCGCGCGCAAGCGCGTCATGGAGATGCTCCTGACCGGCCGCCCGATCGACGCCGCGACCGCGCTCGCCTGGGGCCTCGTCAACCGCGTCGTTCCCGCCGCCGATCTCGACGCCGCGGTGCAGGACTTCACCGACGCCATCCTCGCGAAGAGCCCCGCCGTCATCGCCGGCGGCAAGCGCGCCTTCTACGACCAGATCGACCGCACTCTGCCGGCCGCCTACGACGCCGCCGGAGCCGCCATGACGCGCGGCGTCCTCCTCGAAGACGCCGCCGAAGGCATGGACGCGTTCCTGCAGAAGCGCCCACCGAGCTGGCGCGGCCGCTGACCCGGCCGGGGCCTCGAAGGCCGGGCGCCTCTCGCCTCAGCGATGAGGCGGCGTCGGCTCGGGCGCCTTCGGCACGTCGCCGGGCGAGGCGACCGTGGCCTGCGCCGGGGCATAACCGTCCGACACGCCCGGCGCTCCGTGGTAGACCCAGTTGCCCGTCGGTGCCGGCGCCGTGGGAGGAGCTCCGACGGGCGCGTCGGCCGGTGTGGAGATCACCTGGGCGTTGCCGCCGGCCATCGGAAGGTTGCCGATCATCACGGCGCCCATGGCCTCCTGCTTGGCGCGAAAGGCCTCGATCCCCGTCAACCGGGTGACCTTCAAGACGTCCGACTTCTTCACGCTGACGAGCTTGCCGCCCTTGTAGGGGTGGAAGAGCCAGGCGTTTTCCTTCGACACCGGCTCATCGCGCGAGATCATGCGGCCCGACGGAACAAGATCCACCTGATAGGCGACTTCCTGGCTCAGGTCCTTCGTCCGTTGCTTGATCTTGCCGACCCTCACCTTCGGAAGGCGGACAATCGTCTTTTCCGGCCAGGAGCGGAACACGTAGACGTCTCCCTGAAGCACCGGCTTGTTGAGCGCGTACGCCGTCCCGCTCGGGACGAGGTCGATTTGATAGATCTCCAGAGGCTGCCGCTGGGCCGCCTTCTGCGCCGGCTTCACCGGCGCTGCCTTGCCCTGGGACGACGAAGCAGATGCCGTGGGGCTCGGGGCCGGTTGGGATGGAGCCTGCTGGCTCTGCTGTCCCAGGAGTCCGGCCGAGACGACCAGAAGCCCCGCCACGAAACCGCCGCGGTACCGCATGGGTGGATTCCTCTGACTCCATCTTACGGCCGATCGCCCCGACCTCCGTCATGCGGAGAGCCGCCGAACGGACGGAATGCGCGCTTTGAGCTCATCGCCCGGCCCTCGAGTCGCGACAACTTAGTCTTGGAATGACGCTGCCGACGGCTCCTCGGCTGCCACCCGCCGGCGGTCCGCCGCGCCTGCTCGACCGCATGCGCGAAGCGATCCGGGCGCGCCACTACAGCCTTCGGACCGAAGAGGCCTACGTGGCGTGGACCCGCAGATTCATCCTCTTTCACAACAAGCGGCACCCGTCGGAGATGGGCGAGCGGGAGATCAATGCCTTCCTGTCCCACCTCGCCGTGGCCGGCCGCGTCACCGCCTCGACACAGAACCAGGCGCTGTCGTCGCTGCTGTTTCTCTACAGGCACGTTCTCGAGCGCCCCTTCCCGACCCTCGAGAACGTCGTGCGGGCAAAGCGTCCGGCGCACCTTCCCGTCGTCATGACGCGAGCCGAGACCCGCGCCGTCCTGACCCGGATGAGCGGAGCGCCGAAGCTCGTCGCGACCCTTCTCTACGGCAGCGGCCTGCGCCTGCTCGAGGGCCTGCGCCTGCGCGTCAAGGACGTCGAGTTCGGCTTGAACCAGATCCTCGTTCGAGACCCCAAGGGCAACCGCGACCGCATCGTCCCCCTACCGATGGTCGTCCGGTCCGTCATGCCGACCTGGCTTGCCGCCGTCAAACGCCGCCACGAGAAGGACCTCTCCGAGGGATTCGGCAACGTCCAGCTCCCCTTCGCCCTCGAGCGAAAGTACCCCGGCGCCGACCGGCAATGGGGCTGGCAGTACGTCTTCCCCGCCGAGCGCCGCAGCCGCGACCCGCGCTCCCAAGTCGAGCGCCGCCACCACTTGCACGAATCGATCATCCAGCGCGCCGTCCGCCAGGCCGTGCGCGACGCCGGGATCTCCCGTCCCGTCAGTTGTCACACCTTTCGCCACTCTTTCGCCACGCACCTGCTCGCGGAGGGTTACGATATCCGCACCATCCAGGAGTTGCTGGGACACCGCAACCTGAAAACGACCATGATCTACACCCACGTGCTCAATCGCGGCGGTCACGCGGTCATCAGTCCCGCCGACGCGCTGCTCAAGGCCGGATTTACAGGTCTCCGGCAGGATAGGCGGCTCGCCCAACCTCCCCCCCTTCTCCCGGCCACCAGCGAAAAGGATCTTTCCGATCAGGAAGATGCCGAGGACTTCGAGACTCCGGACGAAGGAGATTAGGCAGCGATGCAGCTTCGTTTCGTCCTCTTCATTAGGCAGTCTAAGTAGTGTTAGGCGGCCGAAGACACGTGAGTTCTGACGCTCAAGTACGGCCGGGGCCTGTACAAGCAGGTTCCCTACTGGAAAATTGTCGCGCTGCTTGTCGTCGTTCCGTTCCTGGCGCTCTTCATTCGAGACGGCTTCGCGATCAGTGGTCAACTGCTCTCTATCTGGGGCGCGAATTTGGCGGCAGGCATTCTCGTGTTTTGCGCAACCGAGGCGATCCTGAGGCGTCGCGCGAAGCAAATGCTGCCCTACTGGACGATAGTGGCGCTCACCCTCGTGCTTACGTTCCCGTTTACCTTCGTGTGGTTCAAAGGTTGGAACGAAGACATGGTTGCGTCGTGGCTGGCGACTAGCGTGGGAATGAGTCTAGGCCTCTGCATCAGTCAGGCAAGACGGCGCCATGCTTAGCAACGGGCCGCCTAACACGCGCATGCAGCGGACTTGCTCATCGCCTTCGGCTCTTCGCTCGCCGCTGATGCGCTGCCCGTTAGGCGCGCCCGGATCAGGCTAGGAGGCGGGAATGAGGATAGTGGCACTACGCCTAGGGCGCGTTGGCCTCGTCGCGGGCTGCCTGGCCAGCGCCGCCGCCGTCGATGCCCAACCCGTCACGATAACGTTCGATGAGATCCTGCGGCATCAGCCGTACAACTCCGAGCGTGGAATCGATGGGATTCTCGTAGCGCCCAGACTATTTCTACATTGGTGACGCACCTGGTTATTGCCAGCCCGAGTGCCCAGGCGGCACCGGGCACTACCTCTTGAGCCAGAATCGTCCATCCCCATTCACTCTCAGCCGCGAGGACGGTGCGTCGTTTTCACTACTCGCCTTCACTACGCAGAGCAGAACGTTAACAACTCGTACTCTCCCCAAATCAAAGCCGCGGCACCACAACCGCCGGGACGGTTGAGTTCCTGGTCACGTTGGATGGGAATCAATGACGGCTCGGGGCCCCTGCAAGACTTTCAGCACGCGACCGCGCCGTCGTCGTTTAGCGACCTCCGCTCCGTTACCTTCACGGGCACTTCGATCGCCAGAACTCGCTCGACAACTTTGTCGTGCTCGGAGGCTCGGCGGTTCCCGTTCCAGCTGTCAGCGGACGTATGCGCAGTAACTGCCTTCCTCTGGCCTGGAGCGGCGCTGTTACTACTGCGATCGTGACGACACGTCAAACGACGACCGACCTGCCGAGCACGGCTCGCGCCTAACACGCGCATGCAGCGGACTCGCTTGCGCTCGCCGCTGATGCGCAGCCCGTTAGGCGCCGGAAGGTAGATGATGGCTAGAGTATCGGTGAAGGCTGTCCTGCTCGGTATCGTCGTCGACTTGGGCCTGTCGTTCGCCCTGGGTGCGCTCTTCGGCATTGGTCGAGCAATTGTCATGAGCCAACGTGGCGGGGCGTTAGCGCTCAAGGCCACAGAGACACGCGTAGACCCGATCGTGCTTGCGTCCTCCTTGGTCTTCGGGTTTGCCGCTCTGATTCTTGGAGGGTACGTGGCTGCGCGGATTGCGGCGCGCGACCATTTGCTGCACGGCAGCCTGGTAGGGGCGGCGTGTATTGCAGTTAGCCTCGCGATGGGCAATCAAGGAATGCCGGTTTGGCTCACCGCAACAGCAATAGCGCTTGATGTCCCAATGGCTGCTTTCGGGGCTGTGCTGGCGAAGCGTTCAGGGAGGGCAGATGGGCAAGTCACGGCCGGCGCCTAACACGCGCATGCAGCGGACTCGCTCACGCTCGCCGCTCATGCGCAGCCCGTTAGGTGTCGGAAGGTGCGTTGAGCCAGCTCGACGATCCAGCGGTAGGGCATGAATCGATTCGTTGTTCCGGGAGTCGTTGGAGTGTTGCTCGCGTGCACGGACTGTGCGTCGGCGGGAAGTCAGAACGATGTGCGGTCCCAGATTCTGCGACTCGATGCGGAGTGGTCGCAGGCGGCGCAAACCCGTGATGTCGACCGAGTTATCTCGTTCTGGGCCGACGACGCGATTGTCCTCCCGCCCGGGAGCCCTGCCGTGGCTGGGAAGTCGGCTATCCGAGATTTCGTCGTGAAGAGCTTCCAAACGCCCGGCTTCAGCATCTCCTGGAAGACGACGACTGTTGTCGTGTCACGCAGCGGCGATATTGCCTACACGACCGGCACCAACCGCGTTACCTTCAGCACGCCCGATGGCAAGCAGATCACCGTGGAGGGGAAGGCTGTGACGGTCTGGCGGCGGGAGAAGGACGGCGCGTGGAAGTGCGTGATCGACATCTGGAACGACGTGTCGACCCCGCAATGAACGCGAGTCGCTTACGCCGACGCCTAACACGCGCTTGCAGCGGACTCGCTTGCGCTCGCCGCTGATGCGCAGCCCGTTAGACGTCCCAAGGCGCCGGGTTGGCATTGGCGCGAGTGCGCTGGTCGCCATGATCTCGATGTTTTCAGTTCCAACGAGACTGGTCGCGCAAGAGTGGATCGTCGCGACCAAGAAAGGTGAGCGGCGCACCGCCGAGTTCCGGTTTACGGCTACAGGTCAGGACTAGATCGTGAAGGCTGACGGCTCTCTCGAGGCGCTGGTCGGGCAACACTTTGGGTTGCCTCGACAAGGTGACTTCATCGACCGGCTCTTTGCAGTAAGCAGCGGCACTCAACTCGCGGTCGCGTATCAGTCTCAAACGACGAAACCGTCGTTGCGCTGGTCGGCTTATCGCTTCCTGGCCTAGATCGTCGCTGGGAGGCTCGGGTGAACGAGCTCAATCGGCTACCCAGCCTTCGTCGCCGCTGATGCGCAGCCCGTTAGGCGACACGGTAGGTGACAGTCGTGGCTGATGTCAGGAAGCGACCACCATGGCTCCTTGCTCTCTGTGCGGCACTGCTCATCCTGAACACCCTCGTTATCTTCGTGGTGGATGCAAAGATACGAGGCGGTGCCTGGTCATCGCCGCAATTGTCTCGAGAGCGGCCCTACCTTGTGTGTGGCGCGACGGAGCGGCTTTCGTGTCACACCCACTCGGCCTCTATTCTGATGCGGCGATTCCGATCGAGTTCGGCGTGCTCGGGTGTGCGCTAGTTGTGCTTCTCGTCTCCCGGTGGAAGGTGAACCGTGTCGCGCGGAAGTGGCTACTTGTTATCGCCGTCCTTGGCCTTTCACTAACCTCTATCGCCCAAGGGCAAGAGCAGCGCGCGAGCAGAGATCAACCAAGCGGCGTTGAGCAGGCCATAAGGCAACTGGATAAGGAGCGCATTCAAGCGCAGATCGGGGCTGATCCGGTGGCCCTCGACCGGATCTACGCTGATGATTTTATCGGCGTAGGACCAAGCGGCAAAGTGAGAACCAAGGCGCAGGTGATTTCAGATTTCACGTCGGGCAGTTTGAAATTTCAGTCCATCACCACCGACGAGGTTCAGGTGCGCGTCTACGACAACACTGCTGTGGAGACTGGTCTTTCAACAATGATTGGGCAAGACAAAGGCAGAGCTGTTCCCCGTGACACTCGGTTTACCCGGGTATGGATAAAGCAACAAGGGCGGTGGCGCTTGGTTGCCAACCACTACTCCTTACGGGTTGCGCCGCAGTGATCAACGTGCCGCCTAACACGCGCGTCCAGCGGACTCGCTCATCGCCTTCGGCTCTTCGCTCGCCGCTGACGCGCCACCCGTTGGACCGCGGAAGTCGCTGGATGGCTTCTGTCGTTCTCGCGGCAGCCGTCTGCTCGGCCAGCTGTTCACGAGAGCACGACATCCCAGTGTCGGATCTCCCACCCGAATTGACGGTACCGAAGGGTGCGACCGATGTGGTGGCACGTGGGTACGGCAAGTCGGCGGCCGTCGAGTACCGAGTGTCGGCCCCATATCCAGCGGAGGGCTTTCTGACTGCGATCGCAGCTCGACTCGAGCAGGGTGGCTGGAAGGCAATGGATAAGGATCTTCTGAACCCCACGATCCCATCATCCAACGTACGAGGATGGACAGTGTACGTTGATGGCCGTGTATCGCCTCATGTTGGAGTACACCAGTGGCTCGGTGAGTGGCGAAATCATCAGGGCGACGTCGTGTCCTACGCGCTGCGGTACTCGTCCTCCGCGGGCGACCCAACTCGCAAGCCGCCAGCTCCCACCAGCTCAGATCTGCGAGTGACCGCTTTCCTGATTCCCGCGCAGCAGGCCGAGGCGATGGCGGCCGAGGCCAAACGAGTGGGCGGCAAGTGAGAATCGAGTCGCCGCGGCCTAACACGCGCATGCAGCGGACTCGCTCGCGCTCGCCGCTGATGCGCAGCCCGTTGGGCAGCAAGGGTCGCCTTCAACGACGCGGCGCGAACTAGCTGGGCGGCGCCGTTCAACGCTGAGGCCAAATCGTCATCGGAGGCAGCAAGGTAGGAGCGCCGATGAATGTCCTCGGCCTTACTTCCGGTCGCTGTAAAGTTAACTTTACGTTCCGGATTTGGCGTAACGCTGTTGAGATGCCGACGGTTCTTCTCAGCGGGCCGTGCCCAATATACTTTGTGAGTCATGATCTTGGCGAGCCGCCGCATGTCCACGTCGACCGAGACAAGGCCTCGGCCAAGTTCTGGCTTGAGCCAGTGTCCCTGTCGAGGAATCTCGGCTTCGGCCCACGTGAGTTGCGGGCAATTGAAAGGCTGGTTTCCCAGAACCGGGCTGCATTGCTGAAGGCGTGGAATGACTCCTTCGGAACCTAAGCCTGGAGAGGCGGTACGGGACGTCCACTTCTCGGAGGACACGCTCAGCGTCGACCTCGCGGATGGGCGTACCATCACCGTTCCCCTCGTTTGGTATCCGAGGCTCCTGGATGCGACGCCCGAACAACGCGAGAATTGGCAGATCATCGGCGCGGGGTACGGAATCCACTGGCCAGATGTGGACGAAGATCTCAGCACGGAAGGCCTGTTGCGAGGCGCACCGGCGCCGCGTGTCGCCGCTGGCGTTAGATAGGCCGTCGCCGAACACGCGGCTGCACCGGACTCGCTGCGCTCCGCTCCGCTCCGCTCGCCGCTGAGCCGCAGCCCGTTAGGCGGCATGAAGTCATGAAACGGCGTCAGTTCGCTGGCTTGGCTGGCATGGCGAAGGTGCCGCGCGCTAGTTGATACTTTGGGCCACCTGCAAAAAGGAGCAGATATGCCAGGAGCGAAAGTGGTCGTCATCTATCCAGCCCCGCGCGACCAGGGCTCTTTCGAGCGGTCGTACACACAGGATCATGTGCCGATGGTGACCGCGCAGAATTTCAACGGGATTCAGAAGTTCGTGGCGTCCCGAGTCGTAGGCACCGCTGACGGAACCGCATCGCCTTTCTACAGGCTCGCTGAGCTGCATTTCCCGTCCATGGCGGCGCTACAGGCGGCCGTGGCATCTCCGTCAGCGCAAAAGGTGGTTGCGCACGCCGTTTCGATCTCAAGTGGCGGAGCACCTATCGTCCTCGTCGCGGAGGAAGAGACGAGGACTTTCTAGCGTGCCGCCTAACCCGCGGGTGCAGCGGATTCGCCCCTACGCTTCGGCTCGCCGCTGACCCGCCACCCGTTAGGCGCTCGCATTCGAAAGGAGTGACGCGATGAATAGGTCGATAGCCGGTGGCCTCGCGTTCGTTGCGGTGGGAGTCGTCTTTATCGCCCTTGGAAGTTCCGGCCAGCGCGCGTATCTGCCGATCGGTGCGGCCTTTCTTTTGATCGGTTTCGTGTTCATCATCCGGCAACGCCGTTCGGGTGGCGTCAAGTGACTGTCGCGCCTAACATGGCGTTGCAGCGGACTCGCGCTGCTCGCTTTGCTCGCATCGGCTCGCCGCTGAACGCCCGACCGTTAGGCCGCACTTTGAACAGCGCTCGATCACAGGAGGTGCACGATGTGCGAGGGACTCTTGCCGCAACGCCTCGACAACGAGTATCGAGGCCGCACACTCGCGCTCTGGCTTTTCGGGCTCATCGTGTTGATAAAGAGCGTTCAAAGTCTGTCGATAATATTCGCCGGCCGCTACACGGCAATGGGCGCCGATGGAATCCCACTCGATACCTTCTCGCCCGCGGCCGCTCAGACAGTACTGGCTGTCTTCGCACAACATTCGCTCTGGCGCCTGAGCTTCTGCTTGCTATGCCTAATCGCACTGCTCCGATATCGCAGCGCAGTTCCTCTCATGTTCGGGCTGCTCGTGGCGAACTACCTCGGTGGTCAGGTTATCCTCCACTTCGTTCTGCTACCCCGCGTTGGGACACCTCCTGGGCCGGTAATCAACCTGATCCTCTTCTCTCTCATGATCGTTGGTCTGGTCCTATCCGTGCGGCCAAGCACACGGAAGGCACCGCAATGAAGGCTCCATTCCCGGGGTGCGGCCTAACCAGCGCTTGCAGCGGACGTTAGGCGCCCGAAGAGCGAGTACCGCGTGAGAAACGTCGGGCTTTATAGCATTGCTGCAGTACTTGAGATCTTTGGCTGCTTCACCTTCTGGCTCTGGCTCCGCTTGGGGCGTTCACCGCTGTGGGTGGTGCCTGGTGCGGTGAGTTTGCTTCTGTTCGGCCTTGTGCTGTCGCGGATTGAGTCGCCGTTTGCGGGCCGCGCCTTCGCGGCGTACGGCGGTGTCTACATCGTGGCCTCTCTCGTCTGGCTTTGGGTAGTCGAGCGCAAGGTTCCTGACTGGAGCGACGTTGTCGGCAGCGCGATATGTCTCCTCGGCGCCGGCATCATTCTCTTTGGTCCACGGAGCACGGGTGCCTGACACGCGCATGCAGCGGACTCGCTTGCGCTCGCCGCTGATGCGCAGCCCGTTAGGCGCCTGAAGTTATGGCTGTGGCGGACTGCGCAGCCCAGTTGATCTGCAACTAATCAGCGGACCCCCTTCGGCTCTGGCGTCGTGGCAGCCGTCTACCAGGCGGCATGAACCGTCGCGCGCGGACGACGAGAATGACCCAGAGAGACAATACAGGAGACCTCGTATGACGATCGTTCCATGGAGAAGACCAACCCGGGCACTGGCCGTCGGCGCTTTGACGGGTCTTCTTGGAGCCGGGTTCTCCGCTTTCGTCATTCGCCGTTATCGTCGCGATCTGCAGCAAGCGCGCGAGCGCATCTCCGCTGGCAGCCGGATCGCGGAAACCCCCTGCGGGCCGATCGAGTACGCCGTGGCCGGTGACGGCCGGCCGGTGCTCGTCGTGCACGGCGCCGGAGGCGGATTCGACCAGGCCATGTACCTCGCCGAGCCGCTCGTCCGGAGCGGCTTTCGCGTCATCACCATGTCTCGGTTCGGCTATCTGCGCACGCCTCTACCGTCCGACGCCTCGGCGGCCGCGCAGGCCGATGCGCACGCCTGGCTGCTCGATGCGTTGAGCATCCCGAGCGTCGCGTTGGTCGGCGCTTCGGCGGGGGCCCCTTCGGCGATGCAGTTTGCGCTACGGCATCCGGAACGGACGACCGCGCTCGTCCTTCTCGTTCCGGCCGCCTATCCCGCGCACATCGCGCCGGGGCGGGGCGGCGCGACACCGAAGCGGACCTCGCGCCAGACCGCAGTCTTGTTCGACACCGCGCTGAAGTTCGACTTCCTCTTCTGGCTGGCGCCCCGGATCGCGCGTCGCACGGTCCTTCGCGGGATTCTCGCCACGCCACCATCCGTCGTGGAGCGCGCGAGCGCCGAAGAGCGCGCGCGGGTCGCCGGCGTGCTGGATCGCATCCTGCCTGTCAGCCAGCGGCGGCTCGGGTTGCAGAACGACGCCTCGGTCACCTCGTCTTTGCCGCGTTATGAGCTCGAGCGAATTGCTGCACCGACGCTCGTCGTGAGCGCGGAGGACGACCTGTTCGGAACGTGGGACGGCGCCCGGTACAGCGCCGAGCACATCCCACGCGCCCGATTCATCGGCTTTCCGACCGGCGGGCATCTCTGGGTGGGGCACCATCGAGAAGTCATGGCGGAGATCGCGGGCTTTCTGAGAAGTGCGGCCTGACGTGTGCTTGCTGCCGTCATGCCGCCGCGGTCGCGCTGCCGGTCGCCGTGTAGGCTTGCTGGCGCCTCACCCGCGCGCGACGGGGACCCCTGCCAGTACTCGCCTCCCTGCCGACACCGGAGCCAGCATGGAGCCGGTGATCGACCATGGCCAGATTACGGTCAGAGATTTCGATGGTGCGGTCGCGTTCTACGATCGCCTGATGCCGCTCCTCGGATTCAATCCGGAAACGCGAACGAGCGCCACGATTTCAACTCACGATTTTCGGGTCGTCGAGTACAGCCATCCTCGCCTGGCTTTCGCGATCACATCTCCTCGCCGGGCTTTCAAGAATGACACGGTCCACCGCCGCCGACCCGGCTCTCTTCACCATCTGGCGTTCCGGGTGAGATCCCGCGAGGAAGTCGACAGGCTGCACCGGGAGGTCGAGGCAACCGGAGCCACGATCGTCTCGCCCCCTCGTGAGTACCCCGAATTCAAGCCGGCCGGCTACTACGCGCTGTTTTTCAAAGATCTCGAAGGCATCAAATATGAAATCGTCACCCACAGCGAATGCGGATAACGAGCGGATGTGCCGGCGGGCCGCGGGTCGGCCCTGGCGATGTGCCCTCCTCTCACACACCGTGGCAGCGGCCTCGCGTCGCTTCGCTCGCCGCTGAAGGGCAGCCGGTGTGCGTCGCGTTCGGTTCGAGGCTCGACGTTCCAGTCTTGTGGCGCCGCGTTGGAGCGTAAGGGCAATGAATAGGCTCCTGCGTTTCCCTGGTTCGGTCCGGCGAGATCCTGCCATCGAGGCCTGGATGAAGGAGCATTCCGGTGACCTGGGAGCAATTGCGCAGTACTGGTTTGAGGTCATGCGCGGCTGCGGAGACGACGTTCGCGAGCTATTGCATGACGGCCATCCCACGGCGTGCGTGGCTGATGCCGCTTTCGCCTACGTCAACGCGTTCAGGGCTCACGTCAACGTCGGGTTCTTTCGTGGCGCCGAGCTTCCCGATCCGAACGGCCTGCTGGAAGGCACTGGCAAGTTCATGCGCCATGTGAAGCTGCGGCCCGACGATGGCGTCGACACGGCGGCTCTACGGAAACTCGTCACGACTGCGTACACTGATATGAAGGAGCGCCTCGAGGCGGGATAGGCCGTGCAGGCCGTCGCCAGAGTCGGATTCTCGGTGTCATCTCGGCGCCGCATGAAAAGTTCTGGGACTAAAATGACAGGCCGCCCTGAATCCGCCCGCGGAAGCCGCGCTCGGGGCTGTGGACGCTGAGATGGGGACGACCCGCGCTCGGGGAGCGTGCCGATGCGGCCTGCACGCGCGCGCTGCCCACGGATGACGTTGCGCGATCGACCGTGAGGCCTGAAGATGGCAAGGAAACGCCCGACCACGATTGCCGAGTACATCCGGGCTGCTCCCCGCGAGGGCCAGCCTCACCTGCGCCGGCTGTACGCGATCCTCAAGAGCGTCGCGCCGGAGGCCGAAGAGGCGATCAAGTGGGGAGTCCCCTTCTTCGTCGAGCCCCGATTCCTGTTCGCTTTCTCCGCGCACAAGGCGCACTGCAACTTCGCACCAACAGCGGCGGCGCTGGGAGCTTTTCGCGGGGAACTGACGAAGCACAGGACGACCAAGCACTATCTTCAGATTCCCTACGACGAGCCCGTGCCGGAGGATCTGGTCCGCAAGATCGCCAGGTACCGTGTCCGGAACATGGGTGACAGCGACGCTTTCTGGTAACTCCATCCCGGACGACACCGGGCATGATGGCACCGGTCTTGGCGGCGGCAAGCAGGCGCTTGCAGCAGGAGTGATTCCCCAGCTCCGCACGACCAATCTCGCCGAGTCGATCCGCTTCTACACCACGACACTGGGACTGACACTCGAGTTCCAGCACCGGAACTTTTAGGTATCCGGGCCGGCGGCCAGCTCTTTCACCTGAAGCTCGTGGACGACAAGGATCCGTCCATCGACTTCGTGGAGAATGGCGAGCACTTCCACCTCTACTTTGAAACGGAGGATGTCGCGGCGACGGCCGACGCGTTGACGAAAAACGGTGTTCGCCTCGTGAAGCCCGTGCATGAGACCGACTGGGGAACGAGAGAGTTCGTCATCAAGGATGACCAGGGGCATACACTCTACTTCGGTGAAACGCGATAGGTTCCGGGCGACGCGCCAGTGAACGTGAAACACCCCTTGTCGTCGATCGGTCCGCCGGTGCCGGAGCTCCCTGTCGCGGACGTCGAACGTGCGCAGCACCACTATCGAGACGCCCTCGGCTTTGAGATCGGGTGGCTCCAGCCGGACAGGGAGATCGGAGCCGTGTCGCGGGGAGACGCGGTGATTTTCTTCCGGAGGAGAAAGCCACCGTTTGAACCTGTGGTTCACTGGGTATTTGCCGAGGACATCGATGCTTCGTACCGGGAGCTGAAGGCCTCGGGCGCGAATATCGTGGAGCCTTTGGAAAAGAAGCCATGGGGACTGAGGCAGTTCACGGTGACCGATGCGGACGGGAACCGCTTCTACTTCCACCATGACTGAATGGCGCCGTGCTGGAGCACGCGCCGCCTCGCAAGCGATGGCAGGCAGGATCGTCCGGCCGCGTCGTTGAGCGCGAGGCCTTCCGCCGATGAGCACGTTCCTTCCGCTTCCACGACCGCTGGGCGTCACAGCCCTCGCCTGTTTCTTCGTGTTTGGCACGCTGGCGAGCGGGCTCGCGGTCGCTTCGCTTCTGACCCCGGGCGGACCGCTGGAGCCGATCTGGCGGCTCAACCCGCGCGGGCATGAAGCCCTCTCCCACCTCGGGACCTGGGCTCCGCTTCTCTTGAGCCTGGTCTGCCTGGCTTGCGTGTTGTCGGCCTACGGCTTTTTCACGGGGCAACGCTGGGGCTACCGGATCGGCATTGCGCTTCTCGTCATCAATCTCACGGGCGACCTCGTCAATGCGGTCCTGGGCATCGAACCCCGTGGGGTGATCGGCGTGCCGATTGTCGCGTTGCTCCTCTGGTATCTGTCGGCCCGCAAGGTCCGGAGTTACTTCGCACTCACGGCTCGGGGCGATCGCAGCGCCGTCCCTCCCCCGGCAGCGGAACAACTCGTCCGAAGGATGAACGAGGCCGCGCCAAAGTATGGAGTGGGATTCATGCCGCCTCCCGACGAGGGAAACCGCTGAGCGTGACCACCGAGATCGGACACATCGAAGCGATCTTCCGGTATCCCGTGAAGTCCATGGCGGGCGAGCGACTCGAAGCGGCCGCTCTGGGCTGGCACGGCCTCGAAGGCGATCGGCGCCTGGCATTCCGAAAGGCACGGGACCGCGGCGGATTTCCGTGGCTGTCGGCGAGCCAGCTTCCCGACCTCATCCGGTTTACTCCCGTCGGGCACGACCAGGGCGTCCGAGCGGACCTCCCCACGCACGTCCGGACGCCGGACGGCCGGGAAATGGCGGCCTTCGGAGAAGAATTGGCCGCGGAAGTCGAGCGCCGGCATGGAGCTCCCGTCCAGATGATGCAGTTGAGGCACGGCATCTTCGACGAAGCCAGCCTGTCCGTGATCAGTGTTGAAACGATTCGCGAGATTGGAAACGCGACGGGGACGACTCTCGACGTGCGTCGCTTTCGCCCGAACGTCGTGGTTCGCTTGCTGCGACCAGGACCCTTCCAGGAGGACCTCTGGGTCGGCGGCGTCCTCTCGTTCGGCGAGGTGGGCCACGGGCCGAGCCTCAGCGTCACCATGCGGGACGCGCGCTGCTCGATGGTGAACCTGGATCCGGATTCCGCACGATCTGCTCCGGAAGTGCAGAAGGCGATCATTCGAATGAACCAGAACGACGCCGGCATCTACGGCACCGTCATTCGCACGGGCCAGTTGGCCGTTGGACAAACCGTGCACTTCCAGGCATCCGGGAAAGGATCGGCATGACGGAGGGACGCAGCCGGAGAGGCGTCCCCAGCGAACACTGTTACCATGCCCCGCTCGTGACCTTTCCTGCACCGACCTTTTCGATCTTAGGTTGCGTCATGCGGACGATCCGAGTCGCCGGCACCTTGGCCGCGCTCAGCGCCCCCGGTACCGGCGATCATTGGGCGGCGATCGCGAACATCAAGCACGCGGTGCAGAAGTGACCGACCGGCGACGTACCCGTTGGCTTCGCGCGGCATCTCTGCTTCTCATTGGGCTCCTGTTCCGCTTCGAATCCATTGCCCAGCAAGCCGATATCGCGGCCATTCGCGAGTTGCAGGCTCGACAGGCCGATGCGTGGAACCGACATGATGCCGCCGCCTATTCGGAGCTCTTCACGCCGGATGGCGACGTGGTGAACGTGCTGGGATGGTGGTGGAAGGGTCGGGCTGAAATCCAGCGCAAGCTGTCCGATGCGTTCGCCTACGTCTTCCGGGACAGCAAGCTAACGATCACGGAAGTCGACGTCCGGATGCTCGATCCGAAACTTGCCGTCGCGCACGTGCGATGGACGATGGACGGCGCAAAGGCACCCCCGGGGGTCCCGGAGCCGCCGCGCGACGGGATCCAGCTCCAGGTCCTGCAGAAGCAGAGTGACCGCTGGCGGATCGCGAGCTTCCAGAACACCAATGGTGTTCCCGAAACCCCGTTTCCCAAGGGTCCGCCATCACCGCCCGTGGTGAAGCCGTGACCCCCCGCGCGGCATGAGCCGCCCGGCAGGTGCGCGCAGCGGGGAATCAGGAGGAACTGAGATTGCGGCGCGTTGGACCTTCGTGATGGCGTTCGCGCTGTTTGGGCAGCCATCGCCGCACAAGCGATCGTCTGGATATCCACCGCGACGATCCAGGTGCCGATCCAGCTCGAACTGAGCGCGCATGGACTATCGAGTGAATTGATCGAGCGCCTGATCGACACCAACTTCTGGCTGCGCAGGATCCCTTACGCGGCCTGTGCAGGGCTGTTTCTATGGATGGCGGCGAAAGCCACTGGTGCTGACGCCAGAAAAAAGGAGACCTCATGACGAGGATTCTGCTGGTCGGCTACGATCCGGAGACGGTGGATTTTTCAGATCCTGCCCTGCCACCGGGGATGACGGCCGAGAAGGTTCACGCCGGCATCGCGGTGGCGTTGAAGCAGTTCGCCGAACGCGGATGGGAGGCCGACGTCGGCTACATCCGGCCCGATGAAACGGCCGGACCGACCGTCGAGCGCCTGCTCGCCTCGGCGAACTATGACTGCGTTGTGATCGGAGGCGGCGTCCGCCTGCCGCCCCGACGCCTCGAGTACTTCGAGGTCGTCATCAACGCGGTTCACAGGGCGGCGCCACGCGCGGCGATCGCGTTCAACACCCGGCCCGACGACAGCGCCGATGCGGCCGCCCGATGGTTGCCGGTTCGGTAGTCCGGCATCCAGCACTCCGAGACGAACACGGCCCCTGCAGCATGGAGCGCATGACGCAGCCGCACCGGGGGACGGTCTATCCGTCCCAGTGTGACCACATGGGCCACATGAACATCATGTGGTACGTGGAGAAATTCGACGAGGCAACCTGGCAGTTGTTCGCCGCCATCGGTCTCACCCGAACGCGGCTGCGCGACGAGAACCTCGGGATGGCTGGCGTCGAGCAGCACATCGATTACAAGCGCGAGCTTTTCCCGGGTGACGTCGTGACCGCCTCGTCCAGCATCCTGGAAGTCAAGGATGACCGCCTCGGCGGCAAGGAGGATCCATGAGCAAAGTCACCCCGGCCGAACTGGAGCAACTTCGTGATCCCTCCCGCGATCCTGTGGTCACCGACGGCGACAAGTACAAGGTGATCCTGGAAAATGAGCGCATCCGGGTCCTCGAATATCGAGACTCCCCCGGACAACGAACCTCACCGCATCATCATCCCGACTACCTGCTTTGCGCGTTGAGCGCGTTCCAGCGCAAGCTGGTCCTGTCGGAGGGACGGGAAGGCGTTCGCGAGTTTCGGCCGGGAGAGGTCGCGTTTGGGAAGGCCCAATCGCACATTGGCGAGAACATCGGTTCCACCGATACCCACGTGCTGATCGTCGAGCTCAAGTGATCTCATACTCTCCCTTCGCGATGCGCGCCATTCGGAAGACGCGCCTCGGCGTCTAGAATCCAGGAAGAGGAGCACGAGATGTTTGCACGACTCATGGGGCTGAAGACGATTTCACCCGAAGGGCTCTATCAATTGGTGCAGAACGCCGGGGCCGTTTCCGTCGTCGACGTCAATTCTCACCAGAGCTGGACCACGGCCCGCGTTCCGGGTGCCAGGAACCTCGATCCGGTGGACTACAAGGAATCCGACCTCCCGGCGGACAAGGGCGGCGCTCTGGTGTTCTATTGCTCCAACCCCATGTGCCGGAAGGCCCCGAACGCGGCGCGTCGCGCCAAGGCCCTCGGCTACGAGAACGTTCGGGTCATGTCGGCGGGAATCAGCGGCTGGCTGGCTGCGAAGCTGCCCACGGAATCCGGAGAGTGAGACGGCGCCGGGCGGAATAGCCTGGCCGCAACCCATCCCGTCCACTGCCGGCTTCGTCCCTGCCGCCTTGACAGTGATCGTTCGCCATCCCATGAATGCAGCATGAGTCGGATCGCGATGATCGGTCGGTCGGCCGTCGACGGGCGCGGCGCCGCCGCTGTCGACGAGCATCTTCCAACGTCTTGAACACAGGAGACCCTCATGCGTTTCGCTCGCATCGCGGTTCCCGCCCTCGTCCTGTCGGTCGCTTCCCGGGCTCTTGCCGCCCAAAGCCCCTCCGCCCTCGACGCCGTGGCCCGGGCGATGGGCGGGAAGGATCGCGTGCTCGCGGTCCGCACCCTGATCGTCGAAGGCACGGGCGAGCTGCTCTATTTCGGGCAAACCCTCACGCCGTACGCGAAGACGACCATCACGCTGACGGCGTTTCGGCGCTCGTACGACTTCGCCAATCGCCGCTGGATGCTCGAACAGACGCGTGAGTCCCGGTACCTCAAACCGGTGCCGCCGCCGCTGCGTGTGCGTTTCGGGCTCGATGGCAACGTCGGGTACAACGCCGTGGGCGACGGCGAGATGGCGCGCACTTCCGCGAGCGTCGCTGCCGACCGGTCGTCGGAATTCCTCTACCACCCGATCGGGTTCGTCCAGGCCGCGTATGCTCCCGGCAGTCAGGTGACCGAGGACGTCGACGGGAACGCGCGCCGCATCCGCCTCACCGTCGGCGCGATGTCCTACGCGATGCACGTCGATCGGCGCACCAACCTGCCGACCCGAATCAGCCGGGTCGTCGACCACCTGATGCTGGGCGACGTGGCCCTCCAGGTCGAGCTGTCCGAATGGCGCGACACGGCGGGGCTCCAGCTGCCCATGCGCATCGTGCAGCGGGAGGACCGCTTCGTTCTCTCGGACTACCGCATCACGAGCGCGCGGACGAACGTGGATCCGGGGAATCTTGCCGCGACCGACAGCGTCCGCGCGGCGAACCCCGACGCGCCGGCGGGAGAGCCGGCCCTCACCATCAACGTCGAACAGATCGCACCGGGCGTGTGGCTCCTCACCGGCCCGCCGTTCAACGGAGGCGACTACCACACCATCGCCATCGAGCAGTCGGACAGGGTCGTGCTGGTCGAGGCCCCGGAGAACGACGCCCGCACGCTGGCCGTCATCGCGAAAGCCCGGGAGCTTCGCCCCGGAAAGCCACTGGGTCCGCTGGTGAACACGCACCACCACTTCGACCATTCCGGCGGCGTCCGGGCCGCCATCGCGCAGGGCCTCGCGATCATCACGCAGGAAGGAAACGAGGACTTCTACGAACACGTGGTGTACCCGGGACGCCACACGATTCAGCCCGACGCCCTCGCAAAGAATCCGCAGCCCCTCAAGCTCACGGCGGTGGACGAAAAGCTGGTCCTCCGCGATCCCCTGCGCACGATCGAGCTGTACGAGGTCAAGGGAAGCGAGCATTCGGGCTCCATGTTGGTCGCCTACCTGCCGGCCGAGCGCATCCTGATCCATGCGGACCTCGACAACTCTCCGGGGCCGAACGGCGAACCTCCCGTCCCTCCCTTCACGGCCTGTCTCGTCGAGACCGTCCAGCGTCACGGGCTGCGGGTCGAGCGCGTCGTGGGCATTCACGGGCCTCCCGTGCCGTGGCCCGCGGCGTGAGTCCCGCCTTTCGGTTCGCCCGCTGACGGCTGGCGCGGCCGTGAAGGCCCGGCCTTCGCCTGGACGCGTCCGATTCGACATACTCTCGATCCACCGCATGGGGCCTGAAGCCGGGATGAAGGAATCGATGGCATCGCTCCTGGCTCGAAGTCTCACCGTTCTCCGGGGCGCCGTGTACTCCGCCGGCTTCGTGTGGCTCTGGGCGTGGCTGGCGAGATCCGTTCGCCCGTTCGACGCAAAACTCCCCGTGGCCCTTCCCTCTTGGCTTCGCCCGGTCGGATTCGGACTGGCTTCCCTGGGCGTGCTCCTGGCAGGGGCCTGCGTCGCGACGTTTGTTACCCGGGGCCGCGGCACTCCCGCGCCCTTCGACCCGCCGCGCGAGTTCGTCGCCTCCGGCCCCTACCGCTACGTGCGCAATCCGATGTACGTGGGCGCCGCCCTCGTGATCCTCGGCGCGGGCCTGGTCCTCTCCTCGCCATCCGTCGTGATCCTCGCCATCGCCTTCGTCCTGCTCATGCACGCCCTCGTGGTCCTGTACGAAGAGCCGGCGCTGACGCGGAAGTTCGGAGCGGTCTACCAGGCGTACCTATCGTCCGTCCCTCGCTGGCGGATTCGGAGACCGCACTCTCAGGCGGGCGGGCCGTGAGCCCGGGAGTCTCCGGAGCCCATGGACGTCCTCCAGGCCATCGGAAACACGTCGATGGTTCGGCTCCGCAGGGTCGTTCCGCGCGGGTGCGCGCAGGTCTTCGCCAAGCTCGAGTGGGAGAACCCCACCGGCAGCGTCAAGGATCGCATGGCGCGCGCCGTGATCTCGCGGGCGGAAGAGGACGGGCGCCTGAAACCCGGCGACACCGTCGTCGAGTACACGGGCGGCAGCACGGGGGCGTCGCTGGCGCTCGTCTGCGCGGCCAAGGGCTACCGCCTGCGCATCGTCAGCTCCGATGCGTTCAGCCGGGAGAAGCTGGATCAGATGGCGGCGTTCGGCGCGGAGCTCACACTCGTCGAAAGCGAGGGGGGGCGCACGACGAAGAAACTGATCCTCGACATGATCGAGGCCGCCCGCCGGTTGAGCCGGGAGCCCCACACCTACTGGACCGACCAGCTCAACAACCACGACAGCATCGCGGGCTACTTCCCGCTGGCCGAGGAGATCTGGAATCAGACCGGCGGAGAGATCGACGTCTTCGTCCACTGCGTGGGCACGGCCGCCACTTCGCGCGGCGTCGCCACGGTCCTCAAGCGCCACAAGCAGGGGATCCGGATCGTCGCCGTCGAGCCCGCCGAATCTTCCGTGCTGCTCGGGGGCCCGGCGGGGCCTCACAAGATCGAAGGGGTCGGGATTGGCTACACTCCCCCGCTATGGGACGCAGGCCTCGTGGACGAGATCCTGGCGGTCGCAACGGACGACGCGAAGGAAATGGCGAGGCGCATCGCGCGGGAGGAGGGGCTCTTCGCCGGAACGTCTTCCGGAGCAAACGTCGTCGCCGCGATCCGTGTCGCACAGCGGCTGGGGCCGGACGCCCGGGTGGTGACGCTGATGGCGGACTCGGGCCTCAAGTACGTCAATACCGACGTGTACAGGACCCGATGACAGCGGCGGGCGAATTCCAGAGGAGGGCGAGCCATGCTCGGTAAAGCCAGGACCATCGACGAATACCTCGCGGCGCTCGGCAAGGAGAAGCGGGCGACGCTCGAGAAGCTCCGAAGGGACATCCAGGCCGCGGCACCCGAGGCCGAGGAGTGCATCAGCTACCAGATCCCGGGATTCCGCCTGGGCGGAAAGCTCCTCGTGTCTTTCGGGGCGGCTGCGAACCACTGCGCCTTCTACCCCGGCTCCTACCCCGTCGAGGTACTCGCGGACGAGCTCGCGTCCTACGGCACGAGCAAGGGCACGATCCGGTTTCCGGTGGACAAGCCCCTGCCGGCGGCGCTGGTGCGAAAGCTCGTGAAGGCACGGATCGCGCAGCGCGTCGGCCGGCGACCGGCGGCGGCCAGAGGGAAACGCCGCCGCTGAAGACGCCTCGCGAACGAGTCGTTGACGAGAAGGAGGCCTCATGAAGGCAAGCAGGGCGATTCCTGGAATCGTGGCGGGCATCCTGACGATCGCCTCCTGCCGGCGTGCGCCAGCGGATCTGGCGGAAGCCGACAAGGCGGCGATCCGGCAGACCGTCGCCGACGTCGCACGCACGCTGCAGGCCGGCGACTTCGCCGCCTGGGCCGGGCTATTCTCGAGCGACGCGGTAATCTGCCCGCCCAACGCCCCGATGGTCCGCGGACGCGCCGTCATCCGGAAGTGGGGCGAAGGCTTTCCACCGATCACCGAGCTCGTCTTCTCCGACGTCGAGGTGTTCGGGCAGGGCGATGTCGCCTTTGCCACGAGCGGCTATACGTTCGCGACGAAGGGCTCGCCGAGGGACACCGGCAAGCAGCTCTGGGTCTTCCGGAGGGCGCCTGGCGGCCGATGGGAAGTCGCCGCGGCCAGCTACAATTCGGACCTGCCAGCTTCCGCGACACATGACCAGAGCGCGCCGCCGACCAGCTAGCCGGTCATCGGGCCCATCCGGTGTGGACGGTGGCGGGGCGCCCCCGGCCGAACTCGGAGGCGCGATCCTCCAGGCGTGGAGGACCAACGACAGGGTCACCGCATTTCTCATCGAGCGACTGCCCCCGGGCCTGTGGGAAGCCGGCGTGCCGGAGGTTCCGCGCCGCACCATCCGCATGATCGCGAGCCACATCCACAACAGCCGCTGCTCGTGGATCAAGACGATCGGGAAAGAGCACGGGATCGCGGTGCCGGCCCGCGTCGATCGTCTCCGGGTCAGCCGCAAGGACCTGCTGTCGGCGCTCGAAAGCAGCGGCCGCGGGATGAGTGAGCTGCTCCAATTCGGCCTCGATCGCGGCGGCACGATCCCGGCGCCCTCGACGTACGTCTGGCGCAACCTCCCGCTCGACGTCGGCCACTTTCTGACCTATTTCGTGGCGCACGAAGGCCACCACCGGGGACAGATCGTCCTCGTCGCCCGCCAGCTCGGGCACCGGCTGCCCGTCTCGACGACGGGCGGCCTCTGGGAGTGGAGGCGGCGCTCCCGGGAGACCGCGGGCGCGTGAGCCGCAGGGAGGGCGTCGCGAAGTGCCAATCCATCCGAGACTCAAGACGGCCTGGCGGTCGCCGCTCTTCATCGCCGGAGCCGCCGTCTTCGCTGTCGGGAGCGGGCCGCTGCTTTTCACCATCGCACGAGAGGCGCTCGATCCGGCCTATGCCGCCACCCGGCCGAACCCGATCGGGTTCGGCTGCATGGCCTTCTTCACGTTCTGGCCGGGAATCGGGATGATGATCGTCGGCATCGGCCGCTGGCTCGCGAAGAAAGGCTCCTGACCCTCGCCCTCGTGCTTCCGCCCGGACTTGCGTTCGCGGTTCCTGCGAGCGGATAGGATTGCCGGAGAAGGAGCCTCGAATGGACCGCATCGACGCGGTTTCCGTCTTCGACCCGTCCCGGGCGCGTACCGGCGCGAAGAAAGGGTTGCGATAGTGTGAACCGGGCGTTTCGATCGGGAGGCCTTCGATGAACAGGGACCGCGCGGTTCGGATCACGTACTTCCTGCTCCGCATCGTGGCGGGCCTCCTGTTCTTTCACGCCGGCGCGCTGAAGCTGTTTGGATGGTTCGGCGGCATGCCGGGGCAACCGCCCGGCGCGACCGCCCCGCTGATGACGCAGGTCGGCATCGGCGGTCTCCTGGAGGTGTTCGGCGGCATCGCGATCATGCTGGGACTTCTCACCCGGCCGGTCGCGTTCGTCCTCGCGGGCGAGATGGCGGTCGCCTACTGGCAGTTCCACGCGCCGAACGGGTTCTGGCCGATCGTGAACCTGGGCCAGCAGGCCGTGCTCTTCTGCTTCATTTTCCTCTACATGTCGGCCAAGGGGGGCGGCGACTGGAGCCTCGACGCGCTGATCTTCCGCGGGCGGCGGGTCGACGCGGCCACCGCGTGAAGGCCGCCCTCCGCTCGGTCACGCCGTTGATCCCCACCGGCGGCAGCCTGGCGGACGCGCTCGGTTTCTACACGAAGCACATGGGGTTCTCCATCCTCTGGGAGGGCGACGGGATGGCCGGCATCGAACGGGACAGCGTCTCCTTCAACCTCGTCGAGAACGACGACCCGGCGTGGGCCGGCAACGCGAGCTTCAGCATCGGGGTGGCCGGCCTCGACGCGCTCTACGAGGAGTATCGCGAGATCCCCGCCCGCGTCGGCCTTCTCGAAATGAAGGCTTGGGGCCGGAGGGAATTCCACATCGTCGTTCCGTCGGGCGTCTGCCTGCAGTTCTACGAAGGCTAGGCAATCGGCTCCGCCCCGCGCATGCGCCCGAGGACGATCACCAGTTTTCTGAGCCTGGCCCTCCTGGCCGCGGCTTCCACGTTCGCCGCGCCATTTCCGTCGACGCCGGTTGAGACCCTCACCGGCCGAAAACTCGACGTCTCGCGCGACATCGCGCCCGGTTTCGCGGTCCTCATCGTCGGCTTCACGAAGACCTCCCGCGCGCAGACCGCCGAATGGTCGCGGCGCCTGGAGCCCGAGCTCCTCGGGGCCTCGGGAGCACAGGCGTACCAGGTCGCCGTTCTCGCCGACGTTCCCAGGCTCGTGCGCGGCATGGTCATCGGAAAGATCCGCGACAGCGTCCCGGAAGCCATGCACCCCCGCTTCCTCATCGCCCTGGAGGACGCCGCGGCCTGGAAGCGCGAGGCGGATTTCGCAGGCGAGGATGACGCCTACCTGCTCGTCGTTCGCCGCGGCGAGGTGCGATGGCGGGGCAAGGGAAAGCTGACGGAGGCCGGGTATCAGAAGCTCGCGGAGGCCGTTCGCTCGTCTGCCGCGGCCACGCCGTTCGACGCCGGCCGCCTCCGAACCGGGAAGTTCCTCTACCGGATCCGGAAGGGCGACCGCGAGGTGGCGCGGTTCACGATCGGCGTCGACAGGCTGCCGCACGGCAACTTCCGTTTCTCCGGAGAAGCGACCGGTTTCGAGCAGGTCTGGGAATCGATCGCGACGCGGTTCTTCGAGCCGATTTCGGCGTCGCTCCGATTGCGGCGTTCCAACGGCGAGACGTTCTCGATGGTCCTCGCGTACGGCCACGGGCGCGTTAAGGGAGTCTCGGCGACGTCGGGCGCGAAGGGCACCTCCGCGCCCGTGCAGAAACCGGTCGACGCGGCGCTGCCCGAGGGCACGGTCGATCAGCGGATCGACTGGGCGGCGGCGCTGTCGGCGCCGCTCGAGACAGGCAGCACCTTCCGCTTCAGCGTCTACGACCCGGGAACCGGCGTCAGCCCGGTTTCCGCAAGTGTCGGGCAGACGGAACGGGTGACGGTTCCCGCGGGAACGTACGAGACGACCCGCGTCGTCTATCGCATCGAGAAGTCGAAGGGAGCCGAGTCGTACGAAGTCCTGGCGAGCCGGGGAATGCCCCGCCTGATGGTTCGGGAGGACTTTCCGGACGGGACGGTGACGGAGCTGCTGGAAGCCCCTGCGGCGGAACCCCCCTCACCCCAACCCTCTCCCGCCCGGAGAGGGGGCGGGTCTACCGGGAGACGGGCGAGGGATCGCGATGACGGACCGTTCGCCGGCGCACGTCGAGTGCATCGACCCTATCCTGCGCGTCGAGGACATGGCGGCGAGCGTGCGCTACTACGTCGACGTGCTCGGCTTCGAGAAGGCCCCGTGGGGAAACGACGACTTCACACAGGTCGGCCGGGACGGCCGGGGCATCTACCTCTGCCGGGGAGGCCAGGGCCGCGGAGGCGCCTGGGTCTGGATCGGCGTCGAAGACGTGCGGGCGCTCTACCCGATCTTGAAGGAACGCGGCGCGATCATCCGCCAGGAGCCGAAGAACGAGCCGTGGGCGCTCGAGATGCAGATCGAGGATCCGGACGGCAACGTCCTGCGGTTCGGTTCCGACCCGGAGCCTGCGCGTTGAGGCGCGGCGTGCTCCGGCCGGCGCTCTTCTCGCTCCTCGCCGCGGCCGGGATCCTGGGAGTTTCCGGACCGCCGCTGCCGCCCTCGCCTCCCGCCTTCGAGGTCGTTCTGGAAGAGGCCTGGATCCCGATGCCGGACGGCACGCGCCTGGCGGCCGACCTCTGGCGCCCCAGGGGCGCCGGGGACAAGGGCCGCTTCCCCGTCCTGCTGGAGTACCTGCCCTACCGCAAGACGGAGGCGCGCGGCGGGCGCTTCGCGCTCTACAGCTACTTCGTCCGGCGCGGCTACGTCGTCGCCCGCGTGGACATCCGCGGCACCGGCAACAGCGAAGGGACGCTCATCCCGTACGAGTACAGCGAGATCGAGCAGAGCGACGGGGAGCAGGTGATCGCGTGGCTCGCGCGGCAGAAGTTCTCCAACGGCAACGTCGGCATGTTCGGGATCTCCTGGGGCGGCTTCAATTCGATCCACATGGCGATGCGCCGGCCTCCCGCCCTGAAGGCCATCATCGCGGTGGACGCCACCGACGACCTCTACCAGGACGACGTGCACTTCATGGACGGCATGATCCACGTGGACTCCTGGGAGATGAGCCAGGATCTCGCCAACGCGATGCCGGGGGCGCCCGACTACAGGATCGACGACAGGTACTTCGCCGACCGTTTCGACCAGCCGCCGTGGATGCTGACCTACAAGAGGCAGCAGCGCGACGGGCCGTTCTGGGACCGCACGGCGCTGAAGACCCGCTACGACGCGATCCGGATCCCGACCTTCGTGATCGGCGGCTGGTACGACGGCTACCGCGATGCGGTCCCGCGGATGCTCGAGCACATGCAGGCGCCGGTGAAGGCGATCGTCGGCGCGTGGAACCACACCTTTCCCGACGAGCCCTACCCGAAGCCCGGATTCGAATGGCGGCGCGAGGCCGTGCGCTGGTTCGACCGGTGGCTCAAGGGCCGCGACACCGGGATCATGGAGGAGCCTCGCCTCTCGGTCTACGTCCGCAACTGGCATCCGCCGGGGCCGTACCTCGAGGAAGCGCCCGGGCATTGGCGCTACGAGGAGGGCTGGCCGATCGCGCGGATCCGCGAGCGGACGCTCTACCCCCGGCCGGACCGCTCGCTGTCGGAGACGGCGCCTTCCGCGGCGGCCGAGCAGCTGCGCTATGTGGCGACGACCGGCGTCGAAGCCGGGGGCCCGGTGATGTGGTTCGGCGACGTGGCGCCGGACCAGCGGCCGACCGACGCCTTCAGCCTGGTCTACGAGACGCCGCCCCTCGAGGAAGACCTCGAGATCCTGGGACTGCCCCGCGCACGGCTCCACGTTTCGACGGACGCGCCGCTGGCCGACTGGTTCGCTCGCGTCAACGACGTGGCGCCCGACGGGACCGTGACGCTCGTCGCCAACGCCGGGCAGAACGGCGCCCACCGCGTCTCGGCACGCGAGCCGAAGGACATCGAGCCGGGCATCCGGTTCCCGCTGGAGATCGAGCTGCACTTCACCTCGTGGGTCTTCCCGAAGGGGCATCGGATCCGCCTCGCCGTCGGCAACGCCCAGTGGCCGATGATCTGGCCGACGCCCTACGCGATGACGACGACGCTCTACCTCGGGCCCGACGGCTCGCGCCTGCTGCTGCCGGTCGTGCCGCCGGCCGAGAGGCCGCGGCCGACCTACCTGCCGATCGACGCGCGCGAGGAGCGGCTGCCCGGCTTCGAGTCGCTCGACGCGGGCACGACGTCGGGTTACGGCGAGATCTCATCGGTCGACCGGAACCCGCAGAAAGGGACGGCGAAGGTCGTCGCGACGAGCACGAGCGCCAGCCGATACCCCTGGGGCGAAGAGCACAACACCGAGTCGATCACGCACGAGGCGCAGGACGGCAAGCCCGAGTCGGCGTCGGTCACGGGCGAGTACGGCACGACGGTCAAGCTGAAGGACCGCACGCTGCGCTGGGAGTGCCGCGTCGTCCTGCGCAGCGATCGGGAGAATTTCTACTACTCCAGTGTCCGGCGGCTGCTCCGCGACGGCGTGCTCGTGCGCGAGAAGACCTGGGAGCAGACGATCCCGCGCGACCACCAGTGAGGGCGCTGAGGGCCGCTCGCCGTTGGCGGCCCCCGGCGGCCTGTGACAGACTCCGCTGCAACTCGGGGCGTCTTCCGGCGCCCCTCCCGTTTACCGCGTCCCCTGTTGGACGCAGGAGGTGCCTGATGTCCTCTCGGCGTTTCTCCATCGTGTTTCTTTCCCTTTTTCTCGTCGGGATCGCAAGCGTCGCCTCGGCCCAGACCTGGAGCTCGGAGCAACAGGAGGTCTGGCGGCTCGAAGAGCTCCAGTGGAAGATGAGCATGGACAAGGACATCAGCTGGATCGACAAGATGGTGCACCCCAACATCAGCTACTGGGCCGTGGACCGCCCCGCGCCCCAGAACAAAGCCAGCCTGACCCGCTGGACCCGCTACACCGACGCCAGCACGACGACTCTGGAGCAGGAGATCTCTCCGATCTCCGCAACGGTCACCGGCAACGTCGCTGTCGTGCAGTACACCTACACGGCCGTGCGCGAGAACTACAGGAAAGATCGGGAGACCGTGACGGGCCGGTACACCGACATTCTGATCAAGGAGGGCGGGCGCTGGATGTTCATCGCCTGGGCCGGCGGTGACGACCCGAAAAAGTAGCGCGCCGCCGTCGGGCGTTCGTGGATGCCGCGATAACGCAAGGAGGGAACGTGGGTAAGTTCTTTCTCCGGTGGGTCGTCGTGTTCGTCGTGTGGATGGCGGGAAGCTTCGTCGTGCACGGGACGCTGCTGCACGCGGACTACGCCGCCCTCTCGAACCTGTTCCGGCCCGAGGCGGACGCGCAGCGCTATTTTCCGCTCATGATCCTGGCGCACGTCATCATGGCCGGCGCGTTCGTCTGGATCTACTCGCGCGGCATCGAGGCAAAGCCGTGGCTCCCGCAGGGAATCCGCTTCGGCATCGCGGTCGCGCTCATGACGGTCGTGCCGACGTACATGATCTATTACGTCGTCCAGCCGATGCCGAGCGCGCTCGTCGTCAAGCAGATCGTCCTCGACGGAATCCTGCTCGTCGTTCTGGGCGCCGTGGCGGCGTTCCTGTACCGGCAGAAGCCCGCGAACGCCTGATCATTCGAGGCCGGCGACGGTGAGGTTCAGGCCGGCGGGAGTCCTGGGCTGGTCCCTGCTCGGCGGGCTCCTCGTGTCCGTCGCCGGGATCGTGATCCCGCTCTTCGGGCGGGCGCTCGTGCCGGGCATGATCGCGTCGTGGGCCATTTTCCCCAAGGGGATCCAGACGGAGGCGGGTTACCGCGGCGGGTCTTTCGCCGCCGTCTTCCTGGGAAGCGCGGTTTTCTGGGCGGCGGTCCTGCTCCCCGTCATCGCCATCAAAAAGGCGCTCGGGCGCCGAACGCGGGAGCCGAAGGCGGCAGGGAAAAGGGAGGATCGATGAACGTTTCCGTCCCTGGAGCCGATCTCTTCTATTCGACGCGCGGCGCCGGGCCGGTCTGCCTCGTGCTGAGCACCATCGGCACGAAGCCGTACGAGAGGCTGACGCCGCCGCCGCTGCCCGAGCGCTTCCGGTTCGTGTACGTCGATTTGCGCGGCAGCGGGCAATCGACCGGCGAGCCCGCGGAGCTGACCTTCGACGTTCTCGCCGAGGACCTCGAGGCCGTCCGCAGGTCCCTCGGGGTCGAGAAGGTCGCCGTCCTGGGGCACTCGATCCTCGGGATGCTCGCGATCGAATACGCGAGGCGGCGTCCGGACAGCGTCTCGCACGTCATCGCCGCCGGCACGCCGCCCTTCGGCGACATGGCCCGCGTGGCGGCGAAGGCCCAGGCCTTCTTCGAGAAGGACGCGTCGGCGGAACGAAAGCAGATCCTCCGGGACAACCTGGCGGCGCTTCCGGCGGGCGCTTCCCTCATGCAGACCATCCTCGCGCAGACGCCGACGCGCTTCTTCGACGCCCGCCTGGACGCCGCGCCCCTCTTCGCCGAGGCCGTCCGTCGGCCGGCCCTCACGATGCACATCCTCGGAACGCTCGCGCCTTCGTGGGACGTCACGGCCGCAGCCGACGGGCCGCGCGTCCCGATCCTCCTCGCGCACGGACGCTACGACTACACCGTCCCGCACGTTCTCTGGGAAGGCGTCGCGCCGAAGATCCCCGGCGCGGCGCTGCGGATCTTCGAGAAGAGCGGACACCATGTCTTCTTCGAAGAGCCCGGGGAGTTCGCCGATGCCGCGAGGGATCCCGAACTCGGCAGTCCCTGATTCGGCCAGGCCCCATCCCCGTTGGTAGACTCGCGCCGCACCGATGAAGATCCTCCTCTTCGGCGCAACCGGCTCGGCCGGGGGAAGCGTCCTCAAGGTTTGCCTGGCGTCGGCCGGCCTCGACGAGGTCCGGGCGATCACGCGCCGGACGCTCACCCTGAGCCACGGCAAGCTCCGAGTCTTCGTCCACTCGGACTTTCAGGACTACACGCCGGTTCTTGCCGCGTTCGACGGCGTGGACGCCTGCCTCTTCTGTCTCGGAATCTCGGTGACGCAGGTCTCGGGCGAGCCGGAGTACCGGCGGATCACGCACGACTACGCCCTCGCCGCCGCCGAGGCCCTGCGCGCACGCAGTCCCGCGGCGGCGTTTCACTACATCAGCGGCCAGGGGACCAACGCAGAGAGCCGCATGCTCTGGGCTCGCGTCAAGGGTGAAACGGAACGCGAGCTGATCGAGAGATTCGGCGCCGTCTGCTGGCGCCCGGGCGCGATCGACGGCGAAGCCTCGGACCACGGGCCCTGGCTGTACGGCGCGATCCGTCCGCTCTTCCGGCTCCTGAAGCCCTTCCGCAACCTCTACGTCTCGGGCGAGGACCTCGGCCGCGCGATGCTGGAAGGCGCCGCGGAGGGATTCCGCAGCCGGATCGTCGAGAACGCGGAGATCCGGGCGATCGCCGAGCGGGCGGGGCGCAGATCGTGAGCAGTCAGGTGGCCGGCGCAATCCTCCTGGCGGTCTTCATCGGACAAACCGCCTGCGGAGGGTCGCAGCCTCCGGCGACGGCGGGCAGTGGTGAGTCCGGGGCCCGCGAACCGGCCCGCGCCGAGTACGCGGTCCGCTGGGATCCCTCCGAGGGCGGACTGGCGAGCGCACGGGAAGTCCTGGCGTTTCTCGGCGCCTCACCGGAGATCGCTCCGTCCGTCTTCGAGGTCCGCTACTTCGACCTTCCGACGCCCTCGGGCGCGCCGCCGGACGCGACCGCGATCCTCCGCCGGCGCCGCCGCGAGGACGGCAAGACGGAGGTCCGGCTGAAGTATCGGCGCAAGGTGCCGCTCGGGGACGATTGGGCGTGCCCGGCCGGAAGCCCTTTCGAGCGCAAGGCGGAGGTGGACGTCTCCTTCACGGGCGGCGCCTCGCCGCCCAAGCGCGTCTATTCGTACAGCTGTACGCTCGACGCCGGCGACCCGCCGCCGTTGCTCGCGGCCGTGCCGAAGAAGTGCGCCGCGCGGATGGTGCGGTACGAAGCCGACGGCTGGAAGGTCGAAGCGTGGACGTTCTCCGACGGGAAGAGTCACCTCGAAATCTCGCGCTCCGGCCGCAACAACGCCGAAGAGCTCTCCCACTTCGAGCGGCTGGTCTCGCGGCTCCGGGAGCGGGGTGTGAAGCCCTCGGACCAGAGCAAGACGGAGGCGGGAAGCGAGTGCGCCGGGGAACAGGAGGCCTGAGATGAAGCGAAGCGCCGCCCTGCTCGTCGTCCTGGCCGCCGTCCGCGCCTCGGCTTCGGCCCTCGGCGAGACGGCGGCACCCGAGGCCGCTCCACCTAGTGTCCCGCTTCCGCCGGAGCTCGCGCGGGTTCTGACGGACTACGAGGCGGCGTGGCGCCGCAAGGATGCCGCCGCGCTTGCCAACCTCTTTGCCGAAGACGGCTTCGTGCTCTCGAGCGGCCGGCCGCCCGTTCGCGGCCGCGCCGCCATCGAGAAGGCCTACGCCGGTTCGGGCGGGCCCCTGGTCCTGCGCGCCTTCGCGTTCGCGATCTCCGGCGACGCGGGATATATCCTCGGCGCCTTCGCCCGCCGCGAAGGAGAGCCCGACCTCGGAAAGTTCACGCTCACGCTGCGCCGGGCCGCGGGCGGACGCTGGGAGATCATGTCCGACATGGACAACGCCAACCGCGAGGGCCGGCGACCGCTGCTCGAGAGCGTCGACCACCTCGTCTACGCGGCACCGGATCTGGACGCCGCCGTCGCGAAACTCGAGGCGGCGCTCGGGGTCCGGGCGACTCCGGGAGGGCAGCACCCGGGTCGCGGCACGCGCAACGCGCTGATCGCGCTCGGCCCGACGGCGTACCTCGAGATCATCGCCCCCGACCCGGGCCAGCCCCGGCCCGATGGGCCTCTCTGGCTCGACGTCGATCGCCTCGAGGCGCCGCGGCTGGCGACCTGGGCCGCCAGAGCCGGCGGGAACCCCGAATGGCGCGTGGCCGAAGCCGCGCGTCTGGGCGTGACGCTCGGTCCCGTGCTCTCCGGAAGCCGGCGCCGGCCCGACGGCGTCGTGCTGTCCTGGACGTATTCGGATCCCAAAACACTCCTGGCCGGCGGCATCGTTCCCTTCTTCATCGACTGGGGGCAGTCTCCGCACCCTTCCCGGAGCGCGGCCGCCGGCGTCACGCTGGCGGATCTACGGGCGGAGCATCCGGATCCCGACCGCGTCCGGGGCATCCTGCGGCTGCTCCAGATCGACCTCCCCGTCGACAAGGGCGCGGCCCCGGCCTTGATCGCGACGCTCGAATCGCCGCGGGGCCGCGTCGATCTGCGATAGAAAGGAACCGGGAGGACCAATGGCCAGACCGATTCCGCAGCCGATCGATCCGGGCAAACTTCCGGAGCTCGCGCGCGGCGTGATCCAGGGGGATCGCTTTCCGTTTCTCGCCACGATCGACGGGCAGGAACCCCGCGTGCGTCCGGTGACGCTCTCGTGGGAGGACGGCTTCCAGATCTTCTTCGTGAGCCTGCGACACTTCCACAAGACGGTCGAGCTCGCGGCCAACCCCCACGCGGAGCTCTGTTTCATGGACGAGAAGCACGACCAGGTCCGAATCGCCGGTGTGGCCGAGGCCGTGACCGAGCGCGCCTTGCTCGAGCGCGCGTGGAACCGCGATCCACTGCTGCCGCGCTATCTGGGGACGATCGACAACCCCGAGTTCATGCTCTGGCGCGTCCGGCCGACGCGGGTCCGGTACATGAAGGAGTGGGACATCGACTACCACGAGGTGCCGATCCGGTGACGCTACCGGCAGCCCTCGTCCTGCTCCTCGCGACGGCGACGACACCGGGGCCCGTGCTTTCGGCGCGGTTCCTCGGCAATGCCGCCTTCGAGTTGAGCGACGGCGAAGTGACGCTGCTGACAGACTTCCCCTACCGCTCCGGGGCGTTCGGCTACATGGAGTACGACCCGAAGGAGCTCTCGGCGAGGCCCCGGTCCGTCTGCTTGATCACCCACGCGCATGCCGATCACTTCGAGGCAAGCCTCGTGGCGAAGATCGGATGCCGGGTGGTCGACCCGGCCGCGGCAACCGGGGAGAACATCCGCATTCAGGGGATCACGATCCAGCCGGTCAAGACCGAGCACGCCGGCATCGCGCACTTCTCTTATCTCGTTGAATGGAAGGGCCTTCGGCTCTACTTCACGGGCGACACGGAAAGCACCGCGGAGCTGGCGCGACAAGGGCGCCTCGACGCGCTCTTCATCACACCCTGGCTGCTCGAAGCCGCGCGGGCGGCGAAGGCCCTCCCGGAGACCCCCCGCGTGATCGTGTACCACCACCAGGCCGGCGAGAAGGTTCCCGCCGGCTCCGGAGACATCGTCCCCCGCCAGGGACAGGTCATCGAGATCTCGAGCACCGCCCCCGCCAGAGCCGCCGGCTGACGCCCAAGGGCATAGGATGTCCCCAACGGATCCGGATCGGTGATGCGGGAGAGGAGTGTCGGACCCCGTCGTCGGGGCGCGACGTTCATTTTACATGGAGGAGGAAACCATGGCACCACGCTACAAGATGGCACTCACGGCGGTTTTGGCGGCGGTCGTCGTTGCCTTCGGGTTCACCGCGTCAGCTTCCCCGGGCGGCGTCGAGGAACAAATCATCCAGATGGAGAAGGACTGGGCGGAGGCGGCGATGAAGCACGACGCGAAACCCCTCGAGACGATCATTGCCGACGACTGGGTAGGGGTCTGGTGGGACGGGTCGGTCGCCGGCAAGGCGGACGCCATCGGCGACATCAAGTCGGGCGCAAGCACCGTCCAATCGATCACGTTCGATCCGATCAAGGTCCGCGTCTTCGGAGACACGGCCGTCGCGCAGGGAGGCGACACCGAGAAGAGCCAGTACAAGGGAAAGGACTCGAGCGGGCACTACCTCTGGACCGACGTCTACGTGAAGCGCAACGGGAAGTGGCAGGCGGTCGCCAGCCAGTCCACCAAGGCCGCGGAGGCGGCGCACCACCACTGAAGCCCTGATCCTCGCTCCGGCGATGTAGAGTCGGGGCCGTCGTGACTTCATCCGCTGTCGCGCGGCCCGGCGCGCCCCGACTCGCCCTCCTTGGCGTCCCGTGGGACGGCGATTCGTCGTACCTGCGCGGCGCCGCCGGGGCTCCCCCGCTCATCCGCGCCGCCTACGCCTGCGACTCGTCGAACTTCTGGGCCGAGAGCGGCGTCGAGATCCGGCCGGAGGCCTTCTTCGACGCGGGAGACCTGACCGTCGGCACCGGCGCGGAGACGCGGTCCCGGATCGAGGATGCGGTCGCGGACCTGCTCGCGCGGGGCCTCGCGCCGATCACGCTCGGCGGCGATCACTCGATCACCTACCCGATCCTGCGCGCCTTCGCCAGGAAGTACCCGCGCCTCTCGATCCTGCACTTCGACGCGCACCCGGACCTCTACGACGAGCTCCTGGGCAACCGCTTCTCGCACGGCTGCCCGTTTGCCCGGATCATGGAGGAGGGCCTGGCGCAGCGGCTCGTCCAGGTGGGCATCCGGGCGGCCAACCCGCACCAGAGGGCGCAGGCCGCGCGGTTTGGCGCCGAGATGCATCGAGATGAAGGACTGGATGGACGACCGCGTGATCCGGTTCGACGGGCCGGTCTACGTCTCCTTCGACCTGGACGCGCCTGGACCCGGCGTGCGCCCCGGGCGTCTCCCACCGGGAGCCGGGCGGACTGACCACGCGGCAGGCCATCGACCTGATCCACCGGGTGGACGCGCCGATCGTGGGTGCCGACATCGTGGAGCTCAATCCGGCGCAGGACGTCTCGGGCCTGACCGCGATGGTCTGCGGCCGGCTCGTGAAGGAGATCGCCGCGAGGATGCTGGAGGGCTACGGCTGGCCCTGCCACACGGCCGGGCGACGGGGACTGAAAACCTTCACCAGCACGAGCCCGGCCAGGAAGCCGCCGATGTGCGCCCCGTAGGCGACGCCCGTCGCTTGCCCGCCGAGCATCCCGACGCCGCTGACGAGCTGGAAGAGGAACCAGACGCCGATCGCGACGATGGCGGGAACTTCCATCACGGAATAGAGCCAGAGCACGCGGACGCGGCGGTGCGGGAACAGGACCACGTAGCCGGAGAGAACGCCGGAGATCGCGCCGGACGCGCCGAGGCTCGGCACCAGGCCGCCCGTGCGCATCAGGACGGTGGTCAGCACGTGCGCGAGGCCGGCGAGGATTCCGCAGAGCAGGTAGAAGACGAGGTAGCGGCCGTGCCCCAGCGCGTCCTCCACGTTGTCGCCGAAAATGTGGAGGTAGAGCATGTTGCCGAGAAGGTGCATCAGGCCGCCATGCATGAACATCGAGGTCAGGAGCGTGAGGAACACGGGGATCGGCGTCGGCTGCAGGTCGATCGCGCCGCGCTCGCGCCCGTACTCGTCGCGGATCGGGATCGATTGCGCGACGTCCCGGCCCGGTGACGATCTCGTAGGGAACCGTCGCGTAGGCGAGCGTGAAGCGCTCGTTGGAGCCGAAGCCCTGGAGGAAGACGAAGACGAAGACGTTCAGCGCGATGAGGCCCCACGTGACGAAGGGCGTGCGTGCGGCGGCCGGAGTTGTCGTCGGAGAGGGGGATCATGGCGTCGGCTGCCCGTCATCATACGGCGCGGCGCCGTCGGACGCACACGGTACTTCGCGCGGGCCGGGACGTCCCGGAGAACCTGCTTCTCTCCGCCGGGCCACGTGACCTCGATCGCGTCGACCGTCCGGGCTTCGCCCAGGCCGAAGTGGAGGGGCACCAGGGTTCCGGAGGCGTAGGACGGGGAGACGAAGTACCACTGCGTCTGCGCACGGCCTCCCGACATCACCCGCACCTTCGTCCCGATGACCGTGCGCGCGTCTCCGGGCCCGGCGGCCGGCTCGACGAAGACCCAGCTCTCCCTGCCCCCCAACCGGTTCTGGAAGAGGCGCGACGGACCGTCCAGATCCACGACGAAGAGGTCGAGGGCGCCGTCGCCGTCCACGTCCGCCGTGGCGCTGCCCCGCCCGACCATGCGCGCGCGGCCGAGGTCGCCGGCGGCCTTCCACGGAACGAACTTCCCCGCCTCGTTGTGCAGCAGCACCGTCGGCTGCGCGTAGGCCGGCTCGCCCGCCTCGACGTACTTCGCGCGGCCGCTGCGGTAGTGGGCGAACAGACGGACCATGCGCGGCGCGAGGTGCCCGCCCACGGCATAAAGGTCGGGCCAGCCGTCGTTGTCGAAATCCGCGAAGTGCGTCCCCCACCGCACGTAGGGAAATCCCACCGCTCCCGCGCCGGTGTCGGCGCCCGCGTCCTCGAAGAGCACGCCGCCGACGTTGCGGTAGAGGCTGTTGGGCTCCCCGCCGAAGTTCGTGACGAAGAGGCTCGGAATCCCGTCGCCGAACGGATCGCCGACGGCGATGCCCATGCCGGCGCGGGCCTGGTCCCCGAGCACCCCCGCTCCGGTCTCCGCGGTCGTCTCCTCGAAGCGGCCGCCGCCGAGGTTGCGGAAGAGGCGGTTGGAGGCGCGGTCGCTCACGAAGTACAGGTCCGGCAGGCCGTCGCCGTCGTAGTCGAGCACCGCGACGCCGAGCACCTTCACCTCGCGCGCGTCGACCGTGAGCCCCGCTTCCCGCGTCACGTCGCGAAAATGCCGATTCCCCTCGTTGCGGTACAGGCGCGGCGGCTGCCCGACGTAGTCCTCGGGCACGCGCAGCTCGAGCTGCGGCTGCGCCGCCTCCCATTCGGGCGTCGACTCGAGGTAGTTGGCGACCACGACGTCGAGCCGCCCGTCCCCGTCGTAGTCGAGGAACCCGGCGCCCACCGAGAAGAGCGGGTCCTCGAGGCCCGTCTCCCGTCCCTCCTCGAACGTCCCGTCGCCGCGGTTCCAGTAGACGGCGTTGGCGCCGACGTTGGTCAGGTACAGGTCGAGCCGCCCGTCCCCGTCCAGGTCCGCCCAGAAGGCTCCCATGCCGAGGCCGCATGCGCGGATGCCGGAGCGCGCGGTCGCGTCCTCGAAGCGCCCGCCTCCGAGGTTCCGGTAGAGCCGGCCGCAGCTGTCGGTGTTGGGCTTTCCCCACTTCTTGATCGAGTTGGTGACGTACAGGTCCGGCCGCCCGTCGCCGTCGTAGTCGCCGAAGGCGCAGCCGCCGATCATCGTCGGGATGAGCTTCAGGTGCCGCAGGTCCGCGCCGATCCGGAAGCGGATGCCCGAGGACTTCGTCGCGTCCCGAAAGACGCCGGCGTCGGGAAGTGCGGCGGACGCGCCCAGGCCGAGCGCCGCCGCGGCCAGCAGCAGGATCGTCCGCCGCCTCACGGCCGGGTGCCGGGCAGCCGGCGCGCCGCCCGCGCGGACGGCGTCGAGAAACTCCGCGGGCCCGCCCGGCCGCGTCAGGTACTTCTCCCGGAAACGGCGGTGAGCCTCGGCGTCCGGGAAGGGCTGCGGCGTCCCGTAGCGCGCGTCGTCCTGGCCGTGGAACGGGAGCGGCTCGACCGTCTGTCCCGCCACCGTGTTCTTGTCCGCGTCCTTCTCCCAGCCGTCGAGCACGAGCACGTAGTCGCGCACCCAGCCGGCCGGAAGCTCCGGCAGGCCGCCCGCGTCGAACTCGAGCCGCACGCAGTCGCCGCTCTTCATGACGACGTAGCGGTCGTCGGCCGCGGGCAGGAGGTCCCGCACGTCGCCCGGCCGCGTGTAGAGGCCCGCCATGTCGGCCCAGCGCGGCGCCGTGTCCACCGCGTCGTGGAGGAAGACGTGCGGCCCGTCGGCCGACTCGCGCAGGCTCTGCGAGAAGCCGCGGAAGAAGAGGCGCGCCGCGGCGAGCGGAAGGCGGCGTGACCGTCGAGCGGCGCGTCGTCCTCGTCCACCGTGTACGCGATCCGGTCCCAGTAGATCTCGAGGTTGGTTCGGATGCGCACCCGCGGGTCATTGCGGTCGAGCACGGCGGAGAGGTCGATCGGCATCGTCTTCGTCTTCCCGGCGGGATACCCCATCGCCGGGAGCGCCGTCTTCCAGCCGCCCTTCCCGTCGGGAACCTCGAGGACCGGCGGCGCCGCGCGCTCGGCGCGCTCTCCCTGCGAGAGCGAGACGTTGATCGACGTGTCGGCGTAGAAGATCCAGCCGGTCAGGTAGAGCATGACGCGGCGGGCGTCGCGCGCGCGCGGCAGCTCGAGCACGAGCTCGTGCGGCTCGACGATGCCCTGGAAACGCGTCGGGACGAAGCCCGAGAGGTAGACGCCGTCCTGCCGCGCGATCTCCTCGGTGCGGTCGCGGCCCGTCCCGTCGACCGCCCGCGGCGTCTCGGGACGCGAGACCGTGAACAGCTTCTTCTCCGGGAAGGGCGGCGGCACCATCTTCTCGTTCGCGACGATCTCGGTGCCCGGCCGGGTGGTCCACCGCGCGCAAGCTCCGCCATGTCGAAGTAGACCGTCTCCCAGAGCTCCTCGGTGAAGTCGAGCACGAGCCTTCCGTCGGCGGGCGCGAGCACCGTCCCGGGCACGACGAGCCATTCCCGCGTGTCGGCCGCGGCCTGGTGGACGCCGTCGAACAGAAGGCCCGCGGGGCTGCGGCCGAGGGCGTCCGTCACGAAGTGCCAGCGTTTGCCGTCGAAGGCGTAGAGGAAGGGGCAGGAGCCCTTCAGCTGCTGGACCTCCTGCAGCCGCACGCGCGCCGGCGGGTCGAGCGCGTTCTGGGGAATGCCGTTGGTCCACACGATCCGGAGGACGTCGGCCCGCCGGCGCGCGCCGAGGCCCAGATGCGTGACCGCGCGCTCCGCCGTCCGGCAACACGTAGAGCGTCCCGGCCCGCGCCTCGACCTCCGATCCGAAGCCGAAGCGGTTCACCTTGGCCGAGCCCGTCGGCAGGCCCTCGAGGGCGACGTCCATCCAGCCGTTCGCGTTGCCGCCGTCGTTGTCGTAGAGCACGGCGGCTCCGCCTTCCGTGAGGAACACCAGGTCGAGGTCTCCGTCGCCGTCGGCGTCCACGGCTTCAGCGGCGATCGCGCGCGGCAGGGTCTGGTCGGCGCGGGTGAAGGCGCCCGCGCCGTCGTTGCGGTAGAGCGCCGAGCCCCCCGGCCCGGCGAGGAGGAGATCGAGGGCGCCGTCGTTGTCGAAGTCGAAGAGCCGCGGGGCTCCCGGCGAAGGCAGCGTCGCGGCGGGCAGGAACGTGCCGTCGCCCTTGTTCAGGGCGACGAAGGAGGATTCGCCGCCCGACCACACGAGGTCCGGACGGCCGTCGCCGTTGACGTCCCCCGCCGCGACGTCCGCGACGGCGTCCGGTCGAGGGCAGCCCCGCCGGGCGCTCGGCGAGCCGTCCGCCCCGCCGGTTGTCGAGCAGGCCGAGGCCCCCTCCGGCGCGCGCCCGCGCGACGTCCGGGTCGCCGTCGCGGTCGAAGTCCGCGATCGCCGCGGCGCGCGACGCCGTCCGCTCGGGCAGGGCCGCCGCCGTCACGTCCGTCCAGGTGCCGTCGAGGTTGTTGCGCAGAAGCCGGTCGCCCGAGGGCGACGCGACGTAGAGATCGAGGTCGCCGTCGGAGTCGAAGTCGACCGGCAGGACGCGCTCGCCCGGCGGCAAGGGCGTCCTGCGGTAGCCACCGCCCTCGGCGAGGAAGAGCGCGCCCGGGGTCACGACGTCGAGCTCGCCGGAGTTGTCGACGTCCGCAATCGCGATCGAGGCCGCGCGCGCCGAGCCGACGAGCGGGTCGCCGGCCGCAAAGCCGTCCTTCGCGCGAGCGACCACGATCCCGGCCGAGCCCGCAAGCGCCAGATCGCGGCTGTCCTTGCCGGCGGCGGCGACGGCCGAGAGGCCCGTGAGCGCGGCCAGCCGCTCCTGCCGCCGCGGGACGAACCGGACGGGAGTCGCGTCGGTCCGGGCGCGCATCCGATCCGCCAGCGCCGGCGTCCAGTCCTCGATCGGCAGGCCGACCACGCCCGGATCGACCTCGCGCCGTCCCTGCTGGTATCGCGGCGTGCCGCGCAGGAGGTTCTCGACGACGCGGGACTTCAGGGCGGCCGCGGCCATGTCGCCGGCCTCGAGGGCCGCCTTCGCCTCCGCGGCATACCGCTCGAGCTTCGCGTCGGCGGTGGAGGCCCCCGCCTCGGCACGGCACGGTCCAGAGCGGCCTCGGCCGCCGGCCCGGTCGCCCTCGCTGCGCTCGAGCTCCGAGAGCCGCACGAGCAGGTAGAGGTTGGCCGGCGACTGCTCGAGGGCCGCCTCCACGGCCCGGATCGCCCGGGGGCGGCCGCCGGCCTTTTCGGACAGCAGGCGCGCGGCGCTCCAGCGGGAGATCAGGTCGCCGGGATTGGCGTCCGCGGCCCGCTCGAAGAATCCGATCGCGGCGTCCGTCTGCGCCAGCTGCTCGGCGAGCATGCCCTCGAGCGCCAGGATGCGCGGATCGCTCGGAGCCAGCCGAGCCGCCTCGGCCAGAAGCGGCCTCGCCTGGGCGAAGTCCTTGCCCCGCATCGCCACGACGGCGCCGTCGGCCCACCCGAGCGGCTCGGCCGGAGCGAGCCGGCGCACTTGCGCGAAGCGCCTGCCGGCCTCGGCGAGGTCCCCTTCCTCGAGCGCCGCCAGGCCCACGTTGCGCGCCGTCTGCAGGGAAGGAAGATCGACCGCCGCCGGCGGACCGGGGGGCACGGACGGCAGCAAGAAGAAAGCGAGGAGCCAGGAAAGCCGGGCAGCGAGCGACGGCATCCGCAGCGCGACCCTAGCCCTCGCCGAACGCCCGCTCGAACGCCGCCAGGGAGGCGTCGTCGTAGAGGCAGAAGATGATGCGCTCGACGTGCTTCGCCTCGGCCGCGAAGGCGCGGGCGACGCCGATCGACAGCTCCGCGGCGCGCCGCAGCGGAAAACCGTACACGCCGGCCGAGATGGCCGGCAGGGCGACCGAGCTCGCGCCGACCTCCTCGGCGCGCTTCAACGCCGCGCGCACCGCGGAGGCGAGCAGCATCTCCTCCGCTTCCGCCCCGCCGTGCCAGATCGGCCCGACCGCGTGGATGACCCACCTGGCCTGGAGGTCTCCCGCGCCGGTCACGACGGCCGCGCCGACCGGACACACCCCGATCTCGTTGCACTCGTCCTGGATCGTGGGACCGCCGCGCTTGCGGATCGCGCCCGGCGACACCGGCCCCGAGCTGGAGCTGCTCGTTGGCCGCGTTGACGATCGCGTCCACGTTGAGCGCGGTGATGTCTCCCTGGGCGAGCTCGATGCTGGCGGCCATCGCGAGACTCGGCGGCTTCTTCGCGGCCTCGGGTCCGGGTTACGCCCCGAGCTGCCGGATGATCTCTTCGGCGATGCGCAGGTAGGCCTCGGTCACGGGCGACTGCGGCTCGGCCGCCACGATCGGGCGCCCCGCGTCGCCGCCGATGGCGACCTTCGGGTCGAGCGGGATCTCGCCGAGAAAGGGGACGTGCAGCTCATCGGCGGTCCGGTGGCCGCCCCCGTGCTTGAAGATCTCCTCGCGGTGGCCGCACTGGGGGCAGAGGAAGTACGACATGTTCTCGACGATGCCGAGCACGGGGACGTTCACCTTCTGAAACATCGCCAGGCCCTTGCGGGCGTCGATCAACGACACGTCCTGCGGCGTCGTCACGATGACGGCGCCCGAGAGATGGACCTTCTGCGTGAGCGTGAGCTGGGCGTCGCCCGTGCCCGGGGGCAGGTCGATGACGAGGAAATCGAGCTTGCCCCAGGCGACGTCCTGGAGGAACTGCTCGACCGCCTTCATCACCATGGGGCCGCGCCAGATGACGGGCTGGTCGACGTCCATCAGGAACCCGAGCGACATGACGCGCACGCCGTAGCGCTCGATCGGAACGATCTGATTGGACTCGTTGACGTACGGCTTCTCGGAGATGCCCATCATCATCTGCTGCGAGGGCCCGTAGATGTCCGAGTCCATCAGGCCGACGCGCCGCCCGAGGCGCTCGAAGGCCAGCGCGAGGTTGGCCGCCACGGTGGACTTGCCCACGCCGCCCTTGCCGGACGCGACGGCGATCGCGAAACGCACCTCCGGAAGGATGTTGGCGGCCGGCGCCGGCGCACCGGCGGCGCCGCGCGGCGGCGGCGGTCCCGGCGGCTTGACCTCCAGCCGGATCGTGACGGCGTTGACCCCCGAGAGCGCCCGCAGCTTTTCCGTGGCGTCCCGCTGGATCTCCTCGGCCGCCCGCGGCGATTCGGTCGTGATCTCGAGGCGGAACGAAACGTTGCCTCCCCCGACGGCGAGGTCCTTCACGAAGCCGAACGAGACGATGTCCCGGGACAGGCCGGGGAAGCGGACGGTCTTGAGGACCTCGAGGACCTTTTCGTCGGTGAGCTCAGACGTCGTGGACATGGAGAAGCGAAGTTATCACTTCCGATTCCGGGCTTCCTGCCTCAACCTTTCCACTTCCTCCCGCAGCCGGGCGGTCAGATCCGTGCGGTCGGTCTCCGGCTGCAACGGCTCTCCGACGCAGACGACGGCGCGCCCCGGAGACATGACCAGGCTCTCGCGCGGCAGGATGCGGCGGGTCCCGGCGATGCCGAGGGGCAGCAGGGGCAGCCCGGAGCGCAGCGCGAGCAGCGCCGCCCCCTTCTTGAACGGCAGCAGGTCGTCCGTGCGGGCCCGGGTCTCCTCGGGGAAGATCACGACCGAGCGGCCGCCGCGCAGGCGCTTCAGCGCGGCCTCGAGCGTCGCCGCCCCCCGCGAGCGGTCGCCGCGGTCGACGGGAATGAAGCCGGCGGCCGCGATCGACCATCCGAGGACGGGGACGCGGAAGACCCCCCGCTTCGCGAGGAAACGCACCTGAAACGGGAGGCAGGCGAGCAGGACGACGATGTCGCAGTAGCTCTCGTGGTTGGCGCACCACGACGTGGCTCGCCCCGGTGCGCAGACGCTCCGGGTGCAGCACCGTGACCGTGATGCCCGACACCCGAAGCAGGGCGCGGGCCCAGCCCGCGCGCGAACCAGAGGAACCAGTCGCCCCGCGGCGGCACGAACGCGGCGAGGATCGCCGGCACGCCGAAGCCGACCGTCAGGATGGCAATGGCCGTCCAGACGGCCGCCGCGCGGAGCCTTCGCATCGAGGCGGCGAATGTTAGCAGGGGGACAAGTCTTCGCCGCTCCGCGATTTACATCCAGACGGCGGCCGGAATAGAATCCCGCAACCCATGAGCGCGCCTTCCCCGACACCTCCGCCCTCGGCGACCGCTCTTTTCTACCGGAACATCCGGTGGCTGCGCTTCGTGGACCGCTTCGGGCGCAAGGGGCAGGGGGTCGTCGAGTACATGGGCGGGCTGGCCCAGCTGGTCGGCGACGCCATCGGATCGCTCTTCTCGCGGCCGTTCTACCGGTACGAGCTCCTGCGCCAGCTCGACGAGATCGGGGCGAAATCGGTGTCGATCACCGGCATCACGGCCTTCACCACCGGCATGGTGCTGGCTCTGCAGACGGCCTATGCGCTCCAGGCCTTCGGCGGCAAGCTCTTCATCGGCCGCGTGGTGGCCCTCTCGCTCGTCCGCGAGCTCGGCCCCATCTTGACGGCCCTCATGGTCGGCGGACGCGTGGGCTCGGGGATCACGGCGGAACTCGGGTCGATGACCGTGACCGAGCAGGTGGACGCGCTGCGCGCGATGGCCGTGTCGCCCGTCCGCCGTCTGGTGGTCCCGAGGGTCCTGGCCACCACGCTGATGATGCCGGTCCTGACCGCCCTGGCCGACGTGCTCGGGATCCTCGGCGGGCTGCTCATCGCGGTGGTCGAGCTGCAGATGACGGCGCAGGACTATCTTTCGAGCATCTGGAACCAGCTCGCAATCTCGGACATCGGCAGCGGCCTCGGCAAGACGCTCTTCTTCGGCCTCGAGATCGCGGCCATCGGCTGCTACAACGGCCTGAACGTCGAGGGCGGCGCGACGTCGGTCGGCGTCGCCACGACCCGCACCGTCGTGACCGCTTCGATCAGCATCCTGGTCTCCGATTTCCTCCTGACGAAGCTGTTTCTGGCGCTGTGAGGCAAGAAGCGATGAGCGCCGAGAAGTCCCCGCTGAAGGCTCCCGCGGCCGAAACCATCGTCGAGTTCCGGGAGGTCTGGAAGAAATACGGCGCCCGCGACGTGCTGGCGGGCGTCAATCTCGAGATCCGGCGCGGCGAGGTGATGTGCGTCCTGGGGCCCTCCGGCAGCGGGAAGAGCGTGACGCTGCGCCACATCAACGGGCTCACGAAGCCGGACCACGGCCAGATGTTCGTGTTCGGCGAAGACGTGACGCAATATGACGAGGAGCAGCTGACGCCCATCCGCCGCCGCCTGGCCATGCTCTTCCAGGGCGGCGCGCTCTTCGATTCCATGAACGTCGAGAGGAACATCGCCTTCCCGCTCGAGGAGCACACCGAGAAGACGCCGTTGGAGATCGCCGAGGCCGTGGCGGAGAAGCTGCAGATGGTGGGCCTGCGCGGGGATCCAGAAAAAGATGCCGGCGGAGCTCTCCGGCGGGATGCGCAAGCGCGTCGCGCTGGCACGCTCGATCGCGCTCGAGCCGGAGATCATCCTGTACGATGAGCCCACGACGGGGCTCGACCCCCTGTCTTCCGAGAAGATTGCGCAACTGATCGTGGACATGAACGTCCGGCTCAAGACGACTTCGGTGGTCGTGACCCACGACATCGTCGCCGCCCGCACGGTCGCCGACCGGCTGGCCTTCCTCTACCAGGGGCAGTTTCAATTCATCGGCACGTTCGACGAGGCGACGCGCGGCGGCCACCCGATCCTGCAGGACTATTTCCGGTCGATGGGCTTTCCCTGCGGAACAGGGTCCTTCCCCGCCGTCACGGGAGGCACCTAGTGGTCACCGAACACTACGTCGGCAGGCGGTTCCGGGTCGGCCTGGTCGTCCTGATCGCCCTGTTCTTCACGACGATCGGCGTCTTCATGGTCGGCAAGCGCGCCAACCTCTTCAAGAAGAAGTGGCCCTACCAGACGCACTTCGACTCGGCGTCGGGCCTGGTGACCGGAAACCCCGTCCGTTTGAACGGCGTGACGGTCGGCGGCGTTCTGGAGGTCAACATCTCGCCGCAGCCGGGCGACCAGAGCGTCCTCGTCGTCTACGAGGTCGATCGCCGCGTTGCCCCGCGCCTGCGCACGGGGACTCTCGCCTCGATCAAGACGATCGGCCTGCTCGGCGACAAATACATCGACCTGGCCGGCGGCACGGCGGCCCAGCCCCTGATCCCGATCGGCGGCGAGATCAAGGCGGCGGCCGGAGCGGGGCTCGAGAAGCTGCTCGAAGGCAGCGGCGACCTGCTGACGGACCTCTCCGCGATCGCGCGGTCGTTGAAGAACATCCTCGGCCGGACCGAGAAGGGCGAGGGGTTCCTCGGCGCCATCACCTCCAAGAGCCCCGAGAGCGCGCAGCTGGGCAACAGCTTCAACGACACGCTGCAGTCCTTGAACGGGATCATCAAGAAGATCAACAAGGGCCAGGGGCTGGTCGGCAAGCTCCTGATCGACGAGAAGTACGGCGTCGGAAACGGCCGCCTCGCTCCAGAGGGCGATCGGCTCGGTCGAGAGACTGCTTGCGAAGATCGACGAGGGCATACGCACGGGCGAGGGCGCGCTGCCGGCGCTGCTGGCGGATCCGGAGGGCAAGAAGAAGGTCTACGCCCTGGTCGACAACCTCGCCGTCGCGGCGGCCTCGCTCGCGAAGGTCACCGAGAACCTCGAGAAGGGCGAGGGCGCGCTCCCGATCCTCCTGCACGACGACAAGTTCGGCAAGGAGTTCACCAGGAACCTGCTCGAGTTCTCCGATCGCTTGAACTCGATCTCCCGCAAGCTCGACGACGGAACGGGGACGGCCGGCAAGCTGATCAACGATCCCGCGATCTTCGACGCCGCCAACCGCCTCGTCGTGGGCGTGGACCAATCGGCGATCCTGCGCTGGCTGGTCAAGGACCGGCAGAAGTCGGGCATCAAGAAGGAGTACAAAGACTACAAGGACGAGGTGGCGCGCCTGAGCGCCACGCCCGCCGCCGCCGCAAGCGACGGCGCGCCGCGGACGCCCACGCCGCTGCCCAAATGAAGCTGCTGCTCACGGGCGGAGCCGGCTTCATCGGCTCCCATCTGGCCGACCGCCGGCTCGAGCGGGGAGACCGCGTCACCGTGCTCGACGATTTCAACGACTTCTACGATCCGGCGCGCAAGCGCTCGAACGTCGCGCCGCACCTGTCCCACCCGCGGTTCCGGCTCGTCGAGGCCGACATCCGCGACCGCGAGCGCGTCTTCGCGCTCTTCGCCGAGGAGGGATTCGACGCGGTCGTGCACCTGGCGGCGCGGGCGGGTGTGCGCCTGTCGATCGGCCAGCCGCTCCTGTACGAGCAGGTCAACTGCGGCGGCACGATCAACCTCCTCGAAGCCGCCGTGGCGCACGGCAAGCCGCGGTTCGTCTTCGCTTCCTCCTCCTCGGTCTACGGGCTCAACGCGAAGCTTCCGTTTTCCGAGGAGGACCCCATCGACCGGACGATCTCGCCCTACGCGACGACGAAACGGGCGGCCGAGCTGCACGTCTACAACGCGCACCACCTGCACGGCCTGACGGCCGTCTGCCTGCGCCTGTTCACCGTCTACGGCCCGCGGCAGCGCCCGGAGATGGCGATCGCGCGCTTCATCCGCTCGATCGAAGCGGGCGAGCCCATCCCCTTCTACGGTGACGGCAGCTCCCGCCGGGACTACACCTACGTCGACGACATCGCCGACGGGCTCGAGGCGGCGCTCGAGGTGCCGCTGGCGCTTCGAGATCCTGAACCTCGGCGGCGCGCACCCCGTCACCCTCGCGAGCCTGGTCCAGGAGATCGAGGCCGCGACCGGAAAGAAGGCGAAGCTCGAGCGCCTGCCCGACCAGCCGGGCGACGTCCCGGTCACCTTCGCGTCGACGGAGCGGGCCGGGCGCCTGCTCAATTTCCGGCCCCGCGTGCTGCTGCCCGAAGGGCTGCGGCGCTCGGTCGCGTGGCACCGGAGCAACGCCGCGTGAACGTCTGCATCGTCGGCACGGGCTACGTGGGCCTGGTCACGGGGGCGTGCCTGGCGGACTTCGGCATGCACGTCGTCTGCGTCGACAAGGACGAGGCGAAGATCGCGGCGTTGAAGGGCGGCCGCATGCCGATCTACGAGCCCGGGCTCGAGCAGCTCGTCGCCAAGAACGAGCGGGCCGGGCGCCTGCGCTTCACGACGGACCTCGGGGACGGCGTGCGCACTTCGCTCGCGATCTTCATCGCGGTCGGGACGCCGCCCCGACCCGACGGCTCGCCCGACCTGACGTTCGTGCGGCAGGTCGCCGAGGCGATCGCCGCGCACTCCGACGGGTACAAGGTCGTGATCACCAAGTCGACGGTGCCCACGGGGACGGGCCGGATGATCGAAGAGATCCTGCGGGGCCAGAACGGGCGCGCGGAATTCTCCGTCGTCTCGAACCCCGAGTTCCTGCGGGAGGGCTCCGCGATCGCGGACTTCCTGCGCCCGGACCGGATCGTGATCGGCGCCTCGGACCCGCGCGCCGTCGAGGTGATGAAGGAGATCTACAGCCCGCTGTACCTGATCGACACGCCCTTCGTGATCACCGACGTGGCCTCGGCCGAGCTGATCAAGTACGCCTCCAACGGCTTCCTCGCCGTGAAGATCTCGTTCATCAACGAGATCGCCCGGCTCTGCGAGAAGATGGGCGCGGACGTCCACGACGTCTCGCGCGGCATGGGCCTCGACCGCCGCATCGGCTCGAAGTTCCTGCACCCGGGGCCCGGGTTCGGAGGATCCTGCTTCCCGAAGGACACGGCGGCCGCCGCGGACCTCGCCCGCCAGCAGGGCGACACCTTCGAGATCATCGAGGCCACGATCCGGGCCAACGCGCGCACGAAGGCGCGCATGATCGAGCGCATCGCCCAGGGCGCGGGCCCGCTGAAGGGCAAGACCGCCGCGGTGCTCGGCCTCTCCTTCAAGCCGGAGACCGACGACATCCGCGAATCTCCGGCGATCGCCGTCATCCAGGACCTCCTGCGGGCCGGCGTGAGCGTGCGCGCCTGCGATCCGGCCGCCGTGGAGAACGCCCGCGCCGTCCTGCCCGACATCCACTACGCGGCCGACGCGTACGACTGCGCCGATCGGGGCCGACTTCCTCGTCCTCGCGACGGAGTGGAACGAGTTCCGCGCCCTGAACCTTCAGGAGCTCGGCCGGCGCCTCAAGGCGAAGGTCCTGATCGACCTGCGCAACGTCTACGAGCCGAAGGAAATGCGGGCCGCCGGGTGGAGCTACACCGGCGTGGGGAGGGGTTGAGCGCGGCCGGGCCGCGCGCCGCGCCGATGAGGGTCTGCGTCACCGGGGCCGCGGGCTTCCTGGGAAGCCATCTCTGCGATCGGCTGCTCGCCGGAGGGGCACGAGGTCGTCGGCGTGGACAACCTCCTGACCGGAAATCCGCGCAACATCGCGCACCTCGCCGACGAGAAGCGCTTCCGGTTCGTGCGCCACGACGTCACCCACTTCCTCTTCATCGACGGGCCGCTCGACGCGGTGCTCCATTTCGCTTCCCCCGCTTCCCCGATCGACTACCTGGAGCTGCCGATCCAGACGCTCAAGGTGGGATCTCTGGGCACGCACAACGCGCTCGGCCTCGCGATGTCCAAGAAGGCGCGCTTCCTGCTCGCCTCGACCTCCGAGGTCTACGGCGATCCGCTCGTCCACCCGCAGCCGGAAACCTACTGGGGCAACGTGAACCCCATCGGCCCGCGCGGGCGTCTACGACGAAGCCAAGCGCTTCGGCGAGGCGATGACGATGGCCTACCACCGCGCCCACGGCGTCGACACGCGGATCGTCCGGATCTTCAACACCTACGGCGAGCGGATGCGGCCCCGCGACGGGCGGGTGGTGCCGGCGTTGATCGGCCAGGCCCTGGCCGGCGAGCCGATGACCGTCTTCGGCGACGGCTCGCAGACCCGCTCCTTCTGTTACGTCTCGGACCTGATCGACGGCATCTACCGGCTGCTGCCAGTCCTCGGAGACCAACCCGGTCAACATCGGGAACCCCGCCGAGCTGTCGGTGCTCGCGTTCGCGCGCGAGATCCAGCGCCTGACCGGAACGCGCAGCGAGATCGCCTTCCGTCCGCTGCCGGTGGACGATCCCCGCGTCCGGCAACCCGACATCACCAGGGCGCGGGAACGCCTCCAGTGGGAGCCCCGCGTGCCGCTCGAGGAGGGGTTGAAGCGGACGATCGCGTATTTCCGGACGCTCGGGCTAGGACTGAGTCCGCCGCCGCCGAATTCCGCTTAACGCGACGACTCGCCGTTGTTCCCGATCGCCTCGACCGGGCAGCTGTCCATCGCTTCCTCGCACTGCGCTTCTTCCTCGGGAGTCGCCGCCTGCCGGAAGACGTAGGAATACGGCTTCTCGGCATGTCTCTGAAAGTTCCCCGGCGCGGTCACGCGGCAAACGTCGCAATCGATGCACTGCGTGTCCACGTAGAACTTCCCCGGGACGTTTTCGGGGACCTTGTCGACCGGACTGGCCATGAGGGGCGAACGGTATCAAACGGCCGCGATCGGGTGCCAGGCTTCCGGCGGCCGGTTCCCTAACGGCTGCCTTAGGGTCCCGGCGGCGCGCGGACGGCTTGCTAGACTCCGCCCGTGCTGCGGCGCGCCCGGCCCCTCCTCCTCGTCCTGGCGCTCCTGCTCCCTGCGGCCTGCCGCGCGAAGCGCCTCCCCGTGGTCGACGGCTCCAACCGCGACCTCTTCGCAGGGAAGATGATCTACGAGCGCAAGTGCGCCTCGTGCCACGGACCCGACGGCGAAGGCAAGACGGTGACCGCCAGCCGCTACAAGTACGCGAACCTGACCGACGGCGTTTGGCGCTCCGACGGGAGCCTCGCCGCGCTCGAACGCCAGATCCGCGAGGGCCACGACCCGATGCCGCGCTTCGAAGGAAAACTCACCGACGAGGAGATCCGGCAGACGGCCGCCTTCGTCCTGGAGCTGTCGCGCGCCGCGGAGGATCCCGCGCCGGCGCCGGGAAAGGCCGGCTCGCAATGACGCGCCGCATCCCGATCTTCGCGCTCCCGGGCGTCGTCCTGATGCCCGGAACGATCCTCCCGCTGCACATCTTCGAAGAGCGCTACCGCTCGATGGTGTCCGACGCGCTCGAAGGGGATCGGACCATCGGGATGGCCCTGATGAAACCGGGATGGGAGGAGGGCGGGCGGGATCCGGAGGTCTTCGCGGTCGGCGGCGCCGGGGAGATCGTCGAGAACGAGCGGCTCGAGGACGGCCGCTACAACATCCTGCTGCTCGGCCGCTTTCGCTACCGCATCCTGCAGGAGGCGGCCGGCGAGCGGTACCGCCAGGCCCGCGTGGAGGAGCTCGCTTCGGTGCCGTTTCCGGACGCCCCGGCGGAGACCCGCGCGCGCCGCGTGGCGACGCGGCTCTTCCGCGAGGTCCGAGGCGTGATGGAGCTCTCTCCCCTGCCGGAGGAGGACCTCTCCCCCGAGCGGCTGGCCTCGGAGATCGCGCTGCGCCTGCGCTATGCGCCGCCGGAGCTGCAGGAGCTGCTCGAGACAGACTCGCTGCCCGCGCGCTACGAGAAGATCGCCGGTCGCATGCGGGAGTGGCGGCAGCGGATCCGGTTCCTCGCGCCCTACCGCGGCAGTGGAATGGATCCGGAGAGGAACTAGCCGCCGGCCTCAAAGGTCCGCCAAACGCGACCCTCGCCCTCCTCAGGCCGATGGCCGAGAGCGGATCGCTACGGCTTCGAGGCGTTCAACGCCCGGTCGTGCGCCCAGCTCCGGATGGCCTTGATCTGCTCGTCCATGGTGACCGAAAGGGGCACGGTGGACGAGATCATCCGGTGCATGTCCTCCTCGGTCAGGGGCCGGCCCTCGGCGTAGGCGTCCACCACCGCGGACACCACGGCCTGCTCGATCTCGGCTCCGTTCCAGCCCTTCGTCGCCTTGGAGAGAAACACGAGGTCGAACTTCGCCACGTCGCAGCGGTTGTGCTTCAGGTGGATGGCGAAGATCTGCTTGCGCTCCTCCTCGTTGGGCAGATCGACGAAGAAGACCTGGTCGAACCGGCCCTTGCGGAGGATCTCCGCCGGAAGCAGATGGATCCGATTCGCGGTCGCCGCGACGAAGACCAGGGCGCTCTTCTCCTGCATCCAGGTCAGGAAGCCCGAGAAGATCCGCGACATCGAGGGATCCTGCCCCTCGCGGTACCCGCCGACACCCATCTCGATTTCGTCGATCCAGAGCACCGCCGGCGACACCGCCTCGACGGATCGCAGGGCCCGCAGGAACGTGAACTCGGGGTTGTCCGTGCCGAAGACCGCGTTCATGTCGAGGCGGAAGAGCGGAAGGTTCCAGAGCGTCGAGATCGTCTTCACGCAAAGGCTCTTGCCGCAGCCCGAGATCCCCATCAGCAACAGGCCCTTGGGGATCGGAATCCCCGCGTCGAGCGCCTCCTTGGAGAACAGCGATCGGCGCTTCTTCAGCCAGTCCTTGAGCGTCTCGTAGCCGCCGACGTCGTCGAGCGAGAAGCGGGGCGGCACGAACTCGAGCACGCCCTCCTTCTTGGACATCTGCTCCTTCTCCGCCAGGATCTCGGAGAAGGCTTCCTCGGTGAAGGCCTTGCGCTGCGCGAAGACTTTCGAGAGGACGTGCCCGATCTCGTCGGCCGTCAGTCCCCGCAGCGCCAGCGCCAGGCGCTTGACGGCGGCATCGTCCACTTCCGCCCCCATCCGCTTGCGCGCGTTCGCGTCGATCAGCCGCACGATCTCCGAGTCGTCGGGAAGCTCGTACTCGACGACGTAGATCTCCTTCTTGACCTCCTCGGGCATGGCGTAGCGCGGGGAGACGAGCAGGATGTGCCGCCCGCGATCCTTCAGCGCGCGGTACAAATCGCGCAGGCGCCGGACGATCTCCGGGCGGACGCGGGCATCGGTGAGAAAGTCCTTGAGGACGTAGAAGCCCTTCCCCTGGGCGGCCAGGATGGCCTCGAGGGCCTTCAGAGGGTCCTGCGTGTCGGGGACCAGCGTGCCGTCCACGACCAGGCCATCCACGATGGACCAGACGCCGAGCGTCACCGGCGCACCGTAGAACGTCTTGGCCAGATGCTGAGCGAGGCGCTCGACGCGGGACTCCTCCCACGTCTGGACGTAGATCAGGGGATGGCCGCCCTGGAGCGCCCTGCGAATGCGGTCGATCGCCTTGGGCGCCGCGGACACCGGTGCGGAAGTGCTCATTTTCCAACATTGTAACCGGCTGGCCTTCGACCCACATCCTCTACAATGCGTGGGCCATGCCCAATCCCGAACACGCGAAACTCCTCCTGTCCGCCGACTGGAACGCCTGGAGGAGCCGCAACCCGAACGTCACGCCGGATCTCACCGACGCGGACCTGCAGAAGGGCGACCTCTCCGGAAAGGACCTGAAGCGCGCCGACCTGTCGCGCGCCAACCTCTCGGGCGCGACGCTCGCGGGCACGGACTTCTCGCGATCGACGCTCGAGGGCACGCGCTGGGCCGGCGCCTCGGCGGCCGGCGCGTCGTTCGAGCACTGCAAGCTCGACTTCCTGGATCTCTCGGGGGTCTTCCTCGCCGGCGCGCGCCTGCGCTCCGCCTCCATGCTGGGATGCCCGCTGCAGGGTACGGACCTGGCGGGCGCCGACCTCTCCTTCGCGAAGCTCGAGGGCGCGGACCTGTCCAACGCCAACCTCGCCGGCGCGAACCTCTCGGAGGTGAACTTCCGCGGCGTCAAGCTCGGGGGCGCCCACTTCGACGGGGCCAACCTGACGCGCGCGCTCTTCGAGGGGGTCTCGGCGATCCGCGGCGTGTTCCCCAACGCGGACTTCACCTCGGCGAGCCTCAAGGGCGCCGATTTCTCGGGCGCCGATCTGCGCCGCGCGAAGTTCGTCGGGGCGATCCTGCGGCAGGCGGCACTGAACGCCGCCGACTGCGAGCGGGCCGACTTCACCGACGCCGACCTCGAGCTCGTCTCGGCGGTGGAGGCGAACTTCACGGGCGCGTCCTTCGACCGCGCGAAGGTGCGCAAGGCGGAGCTGCGGCGGGCGAGCTTCCTCGACGCCGTCGGGCAGGACGTGAGCTTCAGCGACGCCAAGCTGACCGAAGTCGACCTGCGCGGGGCGAAGTTCGAGAAGGCCAACTTCCAGATGGCCGACCTCTCCAAGGCCATCCTCCGCCGCGCGAACTTGAAGCCGCATTCCTTCGTCGGCGCGCGGTTCGCCGGCGCCGACCTCGCGGAGGCGCAGGCCGAGGGCGTCAATTTCTCGCGCGCCGACATGTCGCTCGGCAACTTCCGGCGGGGAAACTTCAAGCGCGCGGACTTCACCGGGGTGCGCGCCTTCGACGCCGATTTTTCGGGCACGCTCCTGATCGGGGCGGTGTTCAAGAACGCCTTCCTCCAGGAGGCGGACCTGCGATTCGCCCGCGCGATGGGAGCGGACTTCACGGGCGCCACGCTGACGGGCGCCGACCTCGCCAACGCCGACTTCACCGAGGCGATCTTCAAGAAGACGAAGGTCTGGGGCGCCACGGCCCGGCGCACCAAGCCCCCCAAGGGACGGGGGGCCGTCCTCTCGCTCTCGACGGTCTTCTCCAAGGCGAAGGAGAAGAAGGAGAAGACCGTCGACGACAAGGAGAAGGCGCGCAAGAAGCGGATCGCGGAGCTCGAGTCGGCGGCCGAGAAGCTGCCCCCCCACCGCACCGGAAGACGCTAGGGCGTCAGGGCTTGCGGGTGGGCGCCGCAGTCGGACGGGGCCGGCGGCGGCCTTCCGGAAGGCGGCGCGAAGGGCGTCGGCCGGGTTCGCGCTCAGCCGGAACGCCCCGGGTCGTCCGGAAACCGTGGCGGACGGATCTCCCGCGCCCGCATAGACCTTGATCTCCCAGGGCTCGCCCTCCGCCGATGCGACCCGGACGGAGGCGGAAGGTGCCTGCGCCGCGAGGCTCTGGGCCTCCCCCTGGTCGGCGAAGGCGCGGCTCTTGAGGTCCAGCACGGCCGTCATCAGGTCGTCGGCCGAGCCGGCAAGGACGGGTTTTCCCGAAGCGACCCAGCCCCCGTCCTTGCCGCGGGAAATCGCGATGTGCTCGTCGCCGAACGTCCCTTCGAGTGCCGAGGCCTTCGCGCGGTCGAACCTCACCAGGCGGGTGTCCCGGTAGGCTTCCGCTTCCCTGGAGAACTCCTCGACGATGGTCGTTCCCACCGTGAAGACCTGGCTCTCCCGCCGCGCGTAGAGCGAGTTGCCGTCCGACCGCGTCGAACCGAATTCGGCCGTCGTCGCCTTGCCCTTCGCATCCGAGAGCGTCACCCGATAGAGCGGAGGAGACAGGCCCCAGGACGAGAGGCTGTCCCTGTCCGGAGTCTGAAATTCCATCACCCGCAGCGACGTCAGGTCGCCGGCCAGGCGAGAGGCGGCGTCCGCGTCGGCCAGGTCCTTGAGCGGCTGCTCCATCCACCAGATGCCGCCGCGCTGCGCGAGCGTCAGGTGCCCGCGCCCGCGCTCGAGATCGATCCGCGCGACGTCGGCCGCCGGTTCCGCCGAAGACGTCCTTGCTCAGGAAGTCCGCAGCGCCCTTCTTGACCGCCGCCGACACGGAGGCCGGCACGAAGAGCACCCGGGTCTGACCGGCCACGCGGGCGGCCGCGATGTCGGTGCCGGGGATGTCCATGCCGAACTCGACGGTGCGCGTGGATTTCTTCTGGGCGTCGCCGGCGTCTTTCCAGACGATCGTGGCCTTGCCCGAGGGCGTCGCCAGCCCGTAGTCCTCCGCCTTCGCCTCCGAGGAGTCGCCGCCGACGCGTTTCAACTGCGCGAGCTGCCGCGCCAGGTCCGAGGCGGCAAAGGAGTCGGCCGGGTAGGGCGCCGGCTGCGTGAGCCGCCACGCGTCCCCGTCCCGCACCAGCTCCACGACCGAGCCGGGCCGCTCGAGCCGGATCGACTCGACGCGGTCTTCCGGCAGGTCCCAGTGCAGGTCTCCCTTGGACTGCCGCTCCGAGGTCGTCGGCATCTTCCGCTCGAAGAAAACGATGAACGCAAAGAGCGCGAAAACGATGCCGGTCAGCAGGAGCAGCTTGCGCGCGTTCATTCTTCGACGGCGGTCCGGCGCGGGCGGCTAGTCGCGGCGCCGGTACCAGACCCAGACGCCGAGCAGGATCGCCATGAGGGGCATCCCCGCCACGACGAAGAGGCCGATCCGGTTCACCTGGGACTGCGAGACCTGCAGCGAGGCCTGCTCCGGCGTCTTCGGAGCGATGCCGACGAGCTTCTCGTCGCCGGTCAACCAGTGGATGGCGTTCAGAAACAGGTTGGCGTTGCCGGCGTTGCCGAGCGAGCCGTTGGCGAGGAAACGCGAGTTGCCGATCACGACCACCCGCGTCGCCTTTTCCGCTTCCTTCTTGGCGTCCTTCTCGGCCGGGCCGATCGCGAGCGCGATCGTCACCGGCCCGGGGACGTCCTGCGCGTCCTTCTGGACGGCGTCGAGATTGGCGAGGCCCGTTTCGCCCCACCCGTCCGAAGTCGTCTCGACCAGCATGGTCGCGACCGTCGGGCTGCCGGCCTGCGCATCGGCCTTGGCGATCGACCGGGCCACCGGAAACAGAACCGGCAGGCCCTGCTCGGAGAGCGAACGGACGATCGGATGGCTGCCGTAGTGGTTCGCGATCAGGGTCTCCGGCCCGACCATCGGCACGGCGTTGGCCGGGTCGATCACGATGTCGTTGCCGAGCTTGACGCCGAAGCCCGAGAGCAGCGCGCCGAGCCCGAAGTCCGCCGCCGGCGCCGTCGGCCCGGGCAGCACCGGATCGAGCAGGAAGAGCGCCCGGCCGCCCCCCGCCAGGTACTTCTGCAGGGCCGCGATCTCCGGCGCGAGGAGGACCGTGCGCGGCCCGGCGACGACGACGGCGCTCGCGTCGGCGGGGACCTCGCCCTTGCCGAGCGAATCCCACGTGCCGACGGAGACGTTGTCCCGCTCGAGGAGCTGTTTCGCTTCGGAGAACCCGCGGCCCCGTTCGGTCCCGTCCAGCGCGGCCTCGCCGTGGCCCGCCGTGAAGTAGACCTTGGCGGTCTTGTTCTCGGTGACCTCGAGGATCGCCGACGTGAAGGCCTGCTCACCCTTGAAGGCCTTCATCTCCGGAGCGCCCCCCATCCCGGCGCCCGCGAAATCGTAGTCGGCGAGCTTGTCCTCTTCGACGTACTTCTTCTTGTCGCCCGAGCGGAAGATGACCGTGTTCTGGCGGATGCCGAACTCGCGCACGAGCGTCTCGGCGCGCGCCGGGTTCTTCTCCGGGTTCACGATCTCGACCTCGATCTTCGGGGAGAGCGCCCGGTAGCGGTTCAGCAGCTCGCTCACCGCCTTGTACAGGGGCGCCCGCGAGGTCATGACGGCCGTGATCCGCACCGGCGCCTTCAGGCCGGCGACGACCTTCCGCGTCGTCTCCGAGAGCGAGTAGATCCTCGTCTTCGTCCAGTCGCCCCGCGCCCAGTGCCGGTAGCCCAGCCAGTTGACGCCCAGCAGCAGCGCGACGCCGAGCGCGACGGCGGCCGCGGAGGTGCCGGCCCGCGCGGCCCGCGGACCGCTCACGGGGTCTCCTTTTTGGCGGACAGCGAGACCGTCGCGAGAAAGAGGAAGAAAGCCGTCGCCGACAGGTAGTAGACGACGTGCCGCGTGTCCACGATACCCCGGGAGAACTCGTCCATGTGGTCCCAGAGGTTCAGGTACCCGAAGAGCTCCCGGCGTGCCGGGTCGGTGCCGAGCGACTCGAGCAGGCCCGCCGAGAAGATCGGGATCAGCATGCCGAAGGCGAGGATCGCCGCCACGATCTGGTTCTTCGTCAGCGTCGAGGCGAACGTCCCGACCGCGAGGAAGTAGGCGCCGAAGAGGGCGACCGCAAGGTACGAGGACGCGACGGGCCCGAGGTCGATCGCGGTCTGCGACCGCAGGATCAGGACGTAGGCGAGGCTCGGCGCCCAGAGCGTCAGGAAGAAGCCGAGCGCGCCGGCGAACTTGGCGAGCACGACCATGCCCTCCGACACGGGCGAGGTCAGCAGCACCTCGATCGTGCCGCTCTTGCGCTCCTCCGGGAAGAGCCGCATCGCGATGATCGGGACGATGAAGAGGTTGAAGATCCAGAAGTAGGTGTTCGTGAACAGGGTCGGCAGGGCCTGGCCCTTCGGGGCGCCGGGCGTGCTCATGAAGGCCACGATCGCGTAGAAGATCAGGCCGTTCATCAGGAGGAACGCGGCCAGGATCACGTAGGCGAGCGGCGAGAGGAAATAGGCGCGCCACTCCCGTCCGACGATCGCGAGGAAGCGCTTCACGCGGGAGCTCCCTTCTCCTCGGCGGGCGGGGCGGCCGCGGCGGCGTCCGCCGGCGGCTCCGCGGCGGCCTCGTCGTGCCGGGTCAGGTCGACGAACACGTCCTCGAGCGAGAGCGCTTCGCGCGCGAGCTGGCGGAGAACCCAGCCCCTCGCCACGGCGAGGTGAAAGATCTCTTCCGACGGATCGGCGCCGGTGGCGCACTCGAGCCGCACGCGCGTTTCCTCCCGCGTCTGCTCCTCTTCGATCGAGACCACGCCCGGCGAGACCCTGGAGCGCCTCGCGCGCGGCGACCGCGCCCTTGAAGGCCGCGCGGACCACGGGAGTGCCGGCCAGGCGCGTCCGCAGCTCCTGGGGCGTCCCCTCCGCCACGATCCGGCCCCGGTCGATGATCAGCACGCGGTCGCAGACCGCGTCGACCTCCGGAAGGATGTGGGTGGACAGGAGCACCGCCCGCTCGCGCCCGAGGGCGCGGATCATCTCGCGGATCTTGATGATCTGCATCGGGTCGAGGCCCGACGGTGGGCTCGTCCAGGATCAGCACCGGCGGCTTGTGAACGAGGGCGCCGGCCAGCGCCGTGCGCTGCCGGTAGCCCTTGGAGAGGTTGTCGATCTTGCGGTCGGCCACCTCTTCGAGCAGGCAATGCCCGATGGCCTCGCCGACGCGCTGCTTCACGCTGCCCGCCGGCCACGCCTTCCAGGCGCGCCCGGTACGTCAGGAACTCCCGCACCCGCATCTCGGGATAGAGGGCGGCCGACTCGGGCAGGTATCCGAGCGATGCCCGGGCCTGCTTGGAGTGCGTCACGATGTCCTGGCCGGCGATCCGGGCGGTGCCCGCGGACGGCGGGAGGAAGCCCGTCAGGACACGCATCGTCGTCGTCTTCCCCGCGCCGTTGGGCCCGAGGAATCCGACGATCTCCCCTTCCTTCACCGAGAAGGTGACGTCCGCGACGGCCGTCTGGGTGGGGTACTTTTTGGTGAGGTTCTGAACTTCGATCATCGAGTCGACGTTGAAAAAGCGCCCGACTCTAACATGTATTCCCGAAAAACCCGACCGCTCCCTTACTATCGCCCTCGGCCATGATCTCCGTGCGCAACGTCTCGAAGACCTACGGCCGCCTGGGCCGGCGGACGAGGGCGCTCGACGGGGTTTCCCTGGACGTCCGGCGCGGCGAGACCCTGGGCCTGATCGGCCCCAACGGCGCCGGGAAGACGACGCTGCTCTCCTGCCTGCTCGGCTTCCTTCGGACCGACGCGGGCACGATCACGATCGGGGGCCTGGCTCCCGACGACCTCGCCGTCCGCGCCCGCAGCGGATACATGCCCGAGCGCCTGGGATTCGACCGCGACCTGACGGGAGGAGCGTTCCTCGCCTTTCACTGGAGGCTCGCCGGAGGCGATCCGAGCCAGACCGATCGCCGCGTCGCCGCCGCTGCCGCGAGCGTCGGGCTGGAAGGCGGCGTCCTCCTCCGGCGGCTCTCCGGCTACTCGCGCGGAATGCTGCAGCGCATCGGCGTCGCGCAAGCGACGCTGAACGACCCCGAGCTGCTCTTTCTCGATGAGCCCGCCTCGGGGACGGATCCGCTGGGGGTCGCCGTCGTGCGCGACCGGATCCTCGAGGCGAAGGCCCGGGGAGCGACCATCGTGCTCAACTCGCACCAGCTCTCCGAGGTCGAGAGGGTGTGCGACCGCGTCGTGTTCCTTTCCAACGGCCGCCTGACGCAGGCCCAGACGCTCAAGGGCGAGGCCTCCGCGCCGCGCCGCGCGACCGTGCGGGTGCCGCCGGACCGGACCCTGCCCGCCGTCGCGGCGCTCGAAGCGGCTGGCTTCACGGCGCAGACCGCGTCGGACGGATCCCTGAAGCTGTCCGTCGAGGGCGAGGAGCAGCTCGCCCGGGCCGTGAAGGTCCTGGCGCTGGCTGACGTGCCGGTGCTCGAGGTACGTTCTTCGGCCGACCTCGAAGGGATGTTCCGGCAAGGCGGAGCGCCGTGATCGAAATGGTGCGCCGCTCGCTGCGGCAGAAGTTCGGCTCGCCCGCGATGGCGGTCGCGCTCGGCGTGATCGCGATCCTGACGGCTTTCCAGGCGGCGGCGTCGGATCCTGAACGGGCGCTCGGGACGGGATTCGTGGCGATCGTGCTGATCGCCGCCGGGCTCCGTGTCGAAGGACGCCTCCGGCGGAGCGCTCCAGATGATCCTCACGCGCCCCATCCGCCGGACGACGTACCTCTTCGGACGCTACCTCGGGATTCTCGCGGCCTACGCCCTGTTCCTCGCCGTGACCGGCGCCCTGGCCCTTCTCGTGGCCAACATCCTGCCGCGGCTTGCCGGCGCCCGCACGCCGTCCCAATTCCCGATCGACGCCCTGGGCCGCGGCGCTGGCCGGCGCCTTCCTGAACGCGCTGCTCTTCGCGGCCATCCTGCTGTTCTTCTCGACGTTCCTCCGCGGCTATGCCGACGTGCTCGCCTACCTCGTCCTGTCGATCTTTCTCGCCCTGCTGCCCGGCCTCGGCGTCGCCCTGCGAAAGCCCTGGCTGCAGCGGGGCGCCGAGCAGTTGCGCAAGAACGTCCTGCCCGACGTCGACTGGAGCCAGGTCCTGCGGGGCCACCAGGTGCTCGGCGAGCCGACGGGGCGCTGGGTGCTCGCCGTGACGGCTTTTCTCATCCTGGCGGCGGTCATCTTCAGCAAGCGGGAGTTCACGTATGGACACGACTGACGCGGCCGCTGCCCCGCCGGAGGCGCCGATCGCCGCGCGAGGCTCGCAGTCGAAGCTGTCGGCGGCGCTGTTCTTCGTCGTCCTCGCGGCCATCCTCTTTCGCGTGGTCACGGCCGTCACCGACCGCCCCGCGGGCGAAGGCCCCGGGGCCTCTGCTGCGGAGCACGGGCCCCCGCCTCTGGTGCAGTGGGTGCCGCTCGAGAAGGCGGCCGCTGCGGCGAAGACCGTCGGAAAGCCCGCCCTCTACGATTTCACCGCCGAGTGGTGCGCGCCCTGCCATCGCCTGGACGACGAGGGCTGGAGCGACGCCGCGCTGGCCGGCCTCGCCAATCACGGATTCGTCCCCGCCCGCGTCATGGATCGCGAGCGCGAGGAGGGCAGGAACACGCCGCTCGTCGCGGACCTTCAGCACCGGTACAACGTCGAGTCCTTCCCGACGCTGATCGTCGCCGGCGCCGACGGCAGGGAAATCGCGCGGATGGAGGGCTGGGGCGGGAAGGACGCCCTCGAGACCGTTCCTCAAGGACGCGAAGGCAAAGGCCCGCTGAGGGCCGTCGCCGGCTACGTCCGCTCGCTCGCCTTCCGCTCGCGCGGCGGCGGCACGGGCGCCGTCTCGGCGAGAAACTTCCCGGTCAGGCTGGCCGGATTCCGGCGGATCTCCGCCGGGGGACCCTCGGCGACGATGTGGCCGCCCTCCGCTCCGCCTCCCGGCCCGAGGTCCACGATCCAGTCGGCCGAAGCGAGAAACTCCAGGTGGTGCTCGATCGCGACGATCGAGTGCCCGCGCGTGAGCAGGCGCCGGAACGTCGCGAGCAGCCGCTCGACGTCGCGCGCGTGCAGGCCGGTCGTGGGCTCGTCGAAGAGGAAGAGCGTTCCCCGCGCGGCCGCCGGCCGGATCTCCAGGAAAGAGGCCAGCTTCAGGCGCTGCGCTTCCCCGCCCGACAGCGTCGCCGTGGGCTGGCCGAGCGCGAGGTAGCCGAGCCCGGCGTCGATCAGCGGCTGGAGGCGGCGCCGGATCTTCTCTTCTTCGGCGAAGAACGCCATCGCTTCCTCGACGGTCATCTCCAGCAGGTCGGAGATGTTCTTGCCGCGGTAGCGCGCGGCGAGCACGCGGTTCTGGAAGCGGCGGCCGTCGCAGACGTCGCAGCGCACGATCACGTCGGCCAGGAACTGCATGTCGATCGTCTGCCAGCCCGGTGCCCTTGCAGGCCTCGCAGCGTCCGCCCGTGGCGTTGAAGGAGAAGTCGCGCGCGGTCAGGCCCCGCCGGGCCGCGTGCCGCGCGAAGACCTGGCGGATCTCGTCCCAGGCCTTCATGTAGGTCACGGGGTTCGATCGCGCGGACCGGCCGAGCGGGCTCTGGTCCACGAGGAGGATGTCGGCCACGCCCTCGAGCCCGTCGATCGCGTCGTGCGCGCCGACGTCCAGCTGCACCGAGCCCTTGACGCGGCGCGCGTAGGAGTTGTGCAGGATGTCGCGCACGAGCGTCGACTTGCCCGAACCCGAGACGCCCGAGACCGCGACGAGCCGTCCGAGCGGGAGCCGAACGGTCAGGTCCTTCAGGTTGTGCGCCCGCGCGCCGCGGATCGTGACGGCCCCCTCGGCGCGGCGGAAGGCGACCAGCCGCCCCGACGGCCTGGCCGGCCGGCGCTTCCGGCCGCGGCGGCCCGCCGGCACCGCGGCGCCGCAGCAGCTCGCCGGTCGCCGAGCCGCGCACGCGCGCCAGCGCGCGGGGCGTCCCCTCGAAGAGCAGCTGCCCGCCGCCCCGGCCGGCCCCGGGCCCGAGGTCGATCAGGTGATCCGCCGTCGCGATCGCCTCGGGGTCGTGCTCGACGACGACGACCGTGTTGCCGCGGTCGGCCAGGCGCCGGAGGATGCCGAGCAGCCGCCGCGTGTCGGCGGCGTGGAGACCGATGGTGGGCTCGTCCAGAACGTAGAGCGTGCCCGTCAGGGCGCCGCCCAGTGCCGAGGCGAGACCGATCCGCTGCGACTCTCCGCCCGACAGCGTGCGCGCCGCGCGGGAGAGCGTCAGGTACCCGAGGCCGACGTCGTTCATGTAGCGCACCCGCGCGCGGATCTCGGCGACGACCGAGGAGAGACGTTCCTCTTCGGAATCCGACAGCGCGAGCTCCCCGAACCAGCGCTGGAGCTCCGAGAGCGGCAGCTCGCAGAGCTGCGCGACCGTGCGGCCTCGGAACCGCACGCCCATCGCCCCGGGCGCCAGGCGCGCCCCGCGGCAATCCGGGCACAGCGTGTAGGCCCGGTAGCGCGCCAGCAGCACGCGCACGTGGATCTTGTAACGCTTCGTCTCGAGCCAGTCGAAGAAGCCCCGGACGCCGTAGAAGTCGCCCCGCCCCTCGACGAGGACTTCCCGCTCGTGGGCCGAGAGGCGCCGCACCGGGATGTCCGTGCGCACGGAATACCGCCGGCAGGCGCGGAACAGGTCGTCGTAGGCCGACTCGTAGGCGGGCGTGTTCCAGGGCGCGACGGGGCGGTCCTCGAGCGTGAGGTCGGGGTCCGGGATCACCTTCTCGAAATCCACGCCGATGACGCGCCCGAAGCCCTGGCAGGCCGGGCAGGCTCCCAGCGGCGAGTTGAACGCGAAGAGCGCCGGCGTCGGATCGCGGAATTCCCGGGCGCAGCGCGGGCAGTGGAGGCCGCGCTGAAACGTGCGCGCGCCCGCCTCCCCCACGGCGACGACCGAGCCCGCCAGCGTGAAGGCCGTCTCGACCGCCGCGGCGATCTCGGGGCGGGACTCCTCGCGGATCGCGAAACGCCCGACGACGAGCGGCAGCCGCCCGCCGGCGTCGAGCAGGCCCGACACCGTTTCCCCGATCTCGACGGTCTGTCCCTCCGGGTCGAGCGCCCGGAAGAAGCCCGCGCGCTTCAACTCCTGGAGGCGCAGATGCTCCTCCTCGGCGCGGCGCCGCGCGCCCCGCGGCTTTGCCGACGGGGCGAGCGCCCAGGGAACCGGCGCCACGAGCGTCAGGCGAGCGCCCTCCGGAGCCGTCGCGATCTCCTCGACGGCGCGGTCGATCCCGCCGGGAACGGCCGCGCAATCGCAGTCGGGGCAGAACGTCGTTCCCCCGTGCGCGAAGAGCAGGCGCAGGGCGTCGTGGATCTCCGTCTGCGTGCCGACGGTCGAGCGGGCGTTGCGCACGCCGTTCTTCTGCTCGAGCGCGATCGCCGGCGGCACGGGCTCGATCGAGTCGACGTCGGGCCGGTCCAGCCGTTCGAGGAACTGGCGGGCGTACGTCGACAGCGACTCGGCGTAGCGGCGCTGGCCCTCCGCGTAGAGCGTGTCGAAGGCGAGCGACGACTTGCCCGAGCCCGACACGCCGGTGACGACCGTCAGCCTCCCGATCGGGATGGAGACGGAGATGTTCTTCAGGTTGTGCGTGCGGGCGCCGCGGATCCGGATGGCGGACGACGGCGGGCGGAGGGAACGGCGGGGCATGAAACCTGACACCTTACCAGACGGCTACGAATTCGGAGCGGGAGGCCGAGCCTCCGTGCAGCGGGCACTCCTGCGTCGGCGCGGTCCCGGAGATGAAGACCTCGGTCATCCGCGCCGGGACAGCGCGGGCGTCGCGAGCAGTCCGCGTCTCCGGATCGATGTCCGCGGTCACGACGTCGGAGGGCACCGGGAAATCCCGCCGCGAAGTATTGCGGCGGCAGAGCCTTCGAGAAGTCGGCGAAGATCGGAACCGCGGCCTGCGAGCCGGAAAGGTGCACGGCGCGGTTGTCGTCGTAGCCGACCCAGATCGCGGCGAGGAACCGCGGCGAGAAGCCGACGAACCAGGCGTCGCGCCCGTCGTTGGTCGTTCCGGTCTTGCCCGCGAGGACGCCGCGGATTCCGCCCGCGCGCGCGCCGGCGGCCGTGCCCCGGTCGACGGCCCCCCGCAGCAGCGAGTCCACGAGGAAGACCGCGTCGGCCGGCAGGGCCGGCTCCATCGGCGTCTCCTTGCGGTCGAGCACGACGCCGTCGCCCGTCAGGACGCCCACGATGGCGGAAGGCCGCACGCGCACGCCGCCGTTGGCGAGCACGGCGTAGGCGCCCGCGATCTCGAGCGGCGAGATCTCGAAGGCGCCCAGGGCGACCGAGGGATAGCCGCGCAGGCGCGAGCCGATCCCCGCCGCGCGCGCCGCGCCGACGACCGTCGGCAGGCCCGCGGCCAGCGCCGTCCGGACGGTCGGGATGTTGATCGACAGCTCGACGGCCCGCCGCGCCGACATCGGCCCGCGGAAATCGGCGTCGTAGTTGCGCGGCGTCCAGACCTGATCCTCGGCGCGCTCGTCCCAGGCCACCGTGATCGGCGAGTCGAGCAGGATCGTTGCCGGCGTGATCGGCGCCGGCAGGTCGCGCCGCGGAAAACGCCGCGAGGAAGACGAAGGGCTTGAACAGCGAGCCCGGCTGGCGGTGCGCCTGCGTGACCCGGTTGAACTGCGAGAGGCGGTAGTCGCGGCCGCCGACGAACGCGCGCACGGCGCCGGTCTCCGGTTCGAGCCCGATCAGGGCGCCTTGCAGAGGGCCTTCCTTCGCGGCGGCCGCCAGGCGCCGGTAGTTCTTCTCGAGCGTGGTCAGGCCCTCCGCCACGGCGCGCTGGCCGGCCTGCTGCAGGTCCACGTCGAGCGTCGTGTAGATCTGCAGCCCCTCGGTCTTCAATTTCTGGCCGTACCGCTCCGCGAGCTCCGACTTCACGAAGTCGACGAAGTGCGGGGCGATCGTCCGCTCGGGCCGCCGCGATCGCGCCGAGACGGGCTCGGCCAGGGCCTGCTGCAGCGCCGCCTCGTCGATCCGGCCTTCCTCCCGCATGAGCCGCAGGACCAGATCCCGCCTCTGCTTCGCCTTCTCCGGGTTGCGCGCCGGCGAATAGACGTTGGGAGCCTTGATCATGGCCGCGAGCGTCGCCGCCTCGGCCAGATCGAGGTCGCGCGACCGGCTTGCCGAAGTAGAAGCGCGAGGCCTCGCCGACACCGGTCACCGCGATCGATCCGTGCTGGCCCAGGTAGATCTCGTTCAGGTAGGCCTCGAAGATCTCGTCCTTGGAGTACCGGGCGTCGAGGATCAGCGCCATGATGGCCTCGACGGCCTTGCGCTTGATCGTCCGCTCGGGCGAGAGGTAGAGGTTCTTGACGAGCTGCTGCGTCAGCGTCGAGCCGCCCTGCGTGGCTCCGCCCTTCAGGTTCGAGATCACGGCTCCGAAGCTGCGGCGGATCGACACGCCCGCGTGCCGGTAGAAGTCCCGGTCCTCCGTGACCAGGATCGCGTCGGTGAGCGACCGCGGGACCTCGGACAGCCGCACGAGGGTGCGGTCCTCGAAGTCCTCGCCGAACACCGAGCCGAGCAGCTCCGGCTCGACGAAGAACGCGTCCAGCCGCTCGCCCGAGAACGACGCGATCGCCTTGACCGCGCCGCCGCCGTACTCGATGCGGAACGGCACGCCCCGGAACGAGCGGCCCGGATACCGGAAATCGCGCGTGTACACCTCGACGGCGTTCGCGCTGCGCGAGAACCAGCCCGGCCGCGCGGGCCGCCCCTCGGTCTGCTGGTACAGGAGGCGCTCGAGCTTGCGCACCAGACGGTCGGGACTGCCGCCGTCGCCCACCTTCCAGACGGCCATGTCCGAATAGATGCGGGAGGGCAGGCTCCAGCGGCGCCCGTCGAAGCGCGAGACGACGACCCGCGTGAAGTAGCCGACGACGAGCAGGCCGGCGACGAGCACGCCCGCGAGCGCGGCGAGGATCGCGATGCGCCGCCGGTAGATCCAGAGGTGGAGGGAGACGCGGCGCGCGCGGGGGGACGTCCAGGTCTTCTTCATCGCCAGTTGCCGAGCATAACCACTTTGGGCGCCGCCAAATCCGGGCGGGCTCGCCCCGATAACGTCCGAGAGGCTGTCGAGAAATCCGGAATCTGCTCTAATCCCGCCGATGGGGCGTGCGCGGAAGAGACCGACGGAGTCCCCGGAGGCCCGTCCCGACAAGGCCGCCGCGGTCGCGGCGGCGGCGCTCGCCGCGGCCCTGGCCGGCGCGGCGCTGCTCGTCGACCCGCGGGCGGAGGCGTCCTTCGACGCTCCCAAGCGGCTGGCGGCGCTCGTCCTGATCGCGATCGCGTTTGCGGCGGCCTTCGGCGCCGGAGGCCGCGGCCCTTCCCTGGCGAGCCTCTGGCGCGGCTGCGGCCGGCTGTCCCGAGCCGCTCTCGTGCTCCTCGCCGCCGCCCTGTCGTGGGCGGCGGTCTCGGCGATCCTCTCTCCGCGCGCGGCCGAGTCCCGGGACGCCTCCCGGGCCCTCTTCGTCTTCGCCCTGCTGCTGCCCCTCGGGGCTTCCCGCGTGATGCCCCGCTTCGGGAGACCGCTGCTCGCCGCATTCCTCGGCCTCGCAGCCGTCAACGCCGCGCTCTCGCTGCTTCAAGGGCGCGGGATCTTCCAGCCCTTCGCCCTCGAGGCGACCGGCTCCCGCGACGTCACCGGCGCCCTGGTCGGCAACGTGGGCTACCTCGCGCTGGCCCTGGCGCTGGCGGCCGTGGCGGCCCTGGCCGTGGTTCTGGAGTCGCGGCGGCCGCTGGATCGCGGATCCTCTGCGCGGCGTCGCTGCCGCTCTTCCTCGCGGACCTCGTCGTCAACCAGAACCTGACGTCCCTGACGGCGGTCGCCGCGGGCGCGGCCGCGCTCTGCTTCGCGAAGTTCGGCCGGCGCGCCGTCCTTCCCACGGCCGCGGTCGTGTTCTGCATCCTGCTCGGCCTCTTCGCCTACAGCCCGGCCCGGAGGCGTGCCGCCGACGCGCTGGCCGCGGGGCGCGCCGGCAACTGGGACGTTCTGCTGACCTATCGCCTGGGTCCCTGGTCGGCCGCCGTCGAGATGGCGCGCGAGCGGCCCGCGCTCGGGTTCGGGCCCGGCACGTTCGCGGCGGAGTTCGTGCCGCATCGCCTGAAGGCCGAGCTGCGCGCCCGGCGGCGGTTCGTCAACCCGCTGGTCACGAGCTCCTACGGGGAAGCGCACTCCGAGCCGCTGCAGGCGCTGGCCGAAGGCGGACTGGCCGGCCTCGCCGCGACCGGCGCCGCCGCGGCGCTCCTGCTCGCCCTCTGGCGCACGGCGCGCCGGGGCGGCGTCGCGAAGGCCGAGGCCGCCCTGCTCTTCGGAGTCCTCGTCGCCGGAGCGGTCGCGTCGCTGACCTGGTTTCCCCTCCAGCGCCCCGTGTCGGCGATTCCCCTCCTGCTCGCCGCGGGTCGCGGCTGGCGGCTCTCTGCCGAGTCGGATGCCGGGGAGCAGGCATGAAGATCCTCGCGCGCCTCCTCGCGGGCGCCCTGCTGCTCGCCGCCCTGTGGCCGGAGCTCTCCCGCTACCGCGGCGAACGGGAGCTGCGAAGCGGCACGGACGCGCTGCGCCGCGCCCTGGCGACGAGCCGGACCGTCGAGCAGGCGCGGCCGGCGCTCGAGCGCACCGTCGCCTCGGCCCTGACCGCGGCGCGGGACCTGCCCGGGGATCCGCGCCCCCGGGTTCTGGCGGGCTCGGCGCGGCTGGTCGCCGGCAGGGGGCGCGATGCCCTCGACTTCTACCGCGATGCCCTCGCGACCGGGGAGCGCGCGGAGATCGACCTGAACATCGGGCGCGCCCACGCGGTCGCCGGACAGCTCCCGGAAGCGCAGGCGACGCTGCTGCGCGCCCTCTGGATCAGCCCGGCCCTGGCCGCCTCGCTCCCGGAGCAGGCCGCGAGCCGGCTCCGCGAGGAAATCGCGCGCCTCGAGAAGGAACTGAAGGCAGGGCCGGCTGACGGCGCCTCCGCCGCTGCCGGAGTGAGGCCCGCTCACCCGGGCCCTCTCCCGCCGGGAGATCGGGAGCGGATCGCGCGATCTCGGAAGATGCGAGCGGACCAGATTCCCCAGACGTGCAGCTTGTAGAGGAGCATCGTCTTCAGGATCGCCAGGCCGTACCGCACCGACGGCCCGAAGGCGATCTGGGAAGCCTCGTCGAAGTAGCGCGTCTCGATCGGGATCTCGCGGATCCGCAGGCCCCGGGCCATCCCCTGGGCGATGATCTCGGTGTCGAAGACGAACCCGTCGGAGTTGGCCTCGAGGTTGACCGACTCGAGGTAGCGCCGCGAATAGGCGCGGAATCCGCTGTGGTACTCGGTCAGGTAGAGCAGGAACGTGGCGTTCTCGACCGCCGTCAGGAAAATGTTGCCGAAGAACTTCCACTTGGGCATGCCGCCCTGGATGGGCCGGCCGCCGAGCATGCGGCTTCCGAAGACGGCGTCGCACTTTCCCTCGAGCAGCGGCGCGATCAGATCGGGAATGACCCTCGGGTCGTACTGGTGATCGGGGTGCACCATCACGGCGATGTCGGCTCCCCGCTCGAGCGCCGTGCGGTAGCAGGTCTTCTGGTTGCCGCCGTAGCCCCGGTTCTTCGCGTGCGCGACGACGTGGAGGTTCAGGCGGCGCGCCACCTCGACGGTCCGGTCGCGCGAGCAGTCGTCCACCAGGATGATGTCGTCGACGGATCCCTCCGGGATGTCCGCGTGCGTGCGTTCCAGCGTCTTCTCGGCGTTGTAGGCCGGCATCACGACGGCGATCTTCAGGCGGCGCGCCGCCGGCGCCGCGGTCACGGCGGGAAGACGGCCCTCCTCCACTTCAGATCCCCCGCCGGGTGAGGACCACTTGAAGCGTGCGCCATCAGGATCGTCAGGTCGAGGCCGAAGGACCAGTTGTTCAGATACGCCAGATCGTAGCGCAGCTTGATCTCCGGCTCCGAGGCATAGTCGCCCGACACCTGCGCGAGTCCGGTCAGACCGGGGCGCACGGCGTGGCGCAGCTCGTAGCCCGCGACCGTCTCCGCAAACCGCGCCGTGAACTCGGGCCGCTCCGGGCGCGGGCCCACCAGGCTCATGTCCGCGCGCAGGACGTTCCAGAGCTGGGGGATCTCGTCCACGCGCGCCGCGCGGAGAAGCTTGCCGACGGCCGTGACGCGCGGATCGGCCGGCGTGGCCAGCACCGCGCCCGTCTCGACCTCGGCTCCCGGGCGCATCGTGCGGAGCTTCCAGAGCTCGAAGACGCGGCCGTCCTTGCCCACCCGGTTCTGCTTGTAGAAGACGCCGCCCCGCGACGTGAGAGCGACGAACAGGGCCGTCAGCCGCGAGCACCGGCCACGAGCACGAGGAGCAGTGCCGCCGCCACGACCGCGTCGAAGGCACGCTTGCCCGCGGCGGCGAGGCCCTCGAGGGGACGGACCTTCGCTTCGAGCAGCGGCAGATCGCCCACGATCCGGAAGCGCAGGCGCCCGATCATGGTCTCGAACGGCGACGGCCAGACGAGCAGCTCCGTGCGGAAGTCGGCCGGGATCGTGTGGGCGAGCCGGTCGCGCCACGTCGGTCCCTCGGGCGTCAGGATGAGGTCGTCGATCTTCTCGCGCGCCGCGATCGCGGCGATCTGCTCGACCGGCCCGAGGTGCGCGAGGCCCGGCGCGCCTTCGGCCTCCCCGATCGCCCCGACGACCTCGACGCCCGTCCAGGGATGGCGGCGGATGGCGTCGGCGATCAGCAGGACGGCCGGCCCGTTCCCGACGATCGCGGCCCGCCGGCGCGGCTGCGGGAACAGGCGATCGAGCACCGCCCGCCAGAGCGCGAGCAGAACGGCGTCCAGCACGACGTAGACCACGAGAACCGACCGCGGAAACGCGTAGGGTTGCGCGAAAGCCAGGAAGTAGAACGAGGCCAGCAGGAGCAGCTGAAAGAAGACCGCCGGGATCAGCAGCCGCGCCAGCGGGTCGCGGAAGCGCTCCCGGGCCCCGTAGAGACCGAAGAGCGACATCGCCAGCCCCTGCGTCCCCGACGATGACGGCGAGGTTCTGCGCCGTGAAGCGCACCTTCTCGAGCGGCAGGAGCGTCTCGGTGCCCGGGATCGAGACGCTGGCCCGCAGGTGGAAGGCGAGGTACAGGGCGACGGCGCCCACCAGTGCGTCCCCGAGAATCGCCGCCGGCCGGAACAGCGAGGGCGCGCGGGAAGTCACGGGGTGCGCGCCGGTCCTTTTCCACGCCGGGCGCCGGTAGCCGCAGAGCCCGGCCGCGACGCCGGCCGCCAGGGCGAGGTTGATCACGGCGAAATAATAGATCCTGCCGAGCGGCCCCGGCAGGCGCGCGCCCAGGCGCGCCCCGAGCAGCGCGAGGGCGGCCAGAGCCGAGAGCCGAGAGACCCGCGGGCCGCAGCGCCGGACTGGCGGCGGCCGCGAGCGCCGCGAGCAGCGCGGCGACCGGCGCGATCCAGCGCGCCGCCTTGCGCGAGAGAAAGACGAAGGAAAGCAGCGGCCGGCGCGGGCTCCACAGCCAGGGTTCCCCCCGCAGGACCTGTCCCCCGCCGACGCCGATCCGGAAACGGCGCGAGACTTCGTCGCGCACGCCCCGCGGCAGGGGCTCGCGGGCCACGGCGTCGCCGACGAAGACGCACGTCGGCGCCCGCCGCCGCGATCCGCGCCGGAATCAGAAAGTCGTCCAGGACCGCGTCCGGGCGGCAGCGGGGCGATCGCGAGACGGCGGGCGGCGTAGATCGCCCCGTTGGCGCCCAGGCACACGCCCAGCCGACCCTCGGCCTCCTTCAGGCGCGTCTCGCGGTCCCAGAAGAGGGTCTCCGGCGACGGCCCTCCGCCCTCGGCCTCCAGACGCAGACGCCCGCACGCGGCGCCCGCACCCGGCGCCCAGACGGCCTCGGCGAGCCGGCGGACCGCGCCCGCGTCGAAGCGCGTGTTCGCGTCGGTGAAGACGATCACCTCGGCGCGCGAGGAGGCCACGAGGTCGTTCAAGACGGCGGCCTTGCCGCGCCGCGCGGGGAACTCGACGACGCGGCCGGCGGCGCCGAGGCCCGCCCGCGCCGCCCGGGCCGTGCCGTCGGTGCAGCCGTCGCAGCCGACGGCGATCGCGTACTCCCCCGGATACTCCTGCGCGAGCAGGTCTGCGACGCGCGTCGCCGATGACTTCCTCCTCGTCGGCCGCGGCCACCAGGACCTCCACGGAAGGCGCCGCGCCGGCCGGAATCGAGCGCGCCGGACGGCGGCGGGCGAGCAGACGGATCCAGGGCGGATACAGCAGATAGGACCAGACCGCGAGCCAGGCCGCGAGCAGGAACAGGCCGGCGGCAAGGCCCGTCATGCGGACGGCTTCCGGCGGCGCAATTCCCGCGCGAGGGAGGCGCCGATCGGGCCCCCAGTCGGAGACCGCCTCGACGCGGCGGCGCGCGGCCTCGGCCTGGCGCCGGCCTGCCTCGGGGTCCGCCAGGAGCCTGCTCACCTCCTGCGCGAAGGACGCGGCATCCGTGGCGATCGCGATCTCGGCGCCCGGTTCGAGGTCGAGACCCTCGGCGCCCACGGGCGTCGAGACGACGGGCACGCCGCAGGCCGCGGCTTCGAGGATCTTCAGGCGCGTGCCCCCGCCGGCCTGGAGCGGAACGATCGAGACGGCGGCGCCCTGCCAGTGCGGGCGCGTGTCGCCGCCTTCTCCGAGGAGTCGGAAATCCTGTGCGGCGCCCGCGAGGAGATCGGCCGGCGCGCCGCGCCCGAGGATCTCCGACGCGCGCCTCGGGCCGCCGCTGCCGCACGAGAGGCCAGACCCGGTCGCGGAACCAGCGCAGCCCTTCGGCGTTGGGCGGCCAGGAGAGGTCTCCGACGAAGAAGACGACCGGATCGGCCGGCGCGCCCGCGCGGAAGCGGTAGCGGCTCGAGGTCGACGCCGTTGGGGACGACGAGGGGTTGCGCCCCGGGGGCCATCGCCGCGAGCGTCTGGGCGTCGCGGTCGGAGACGCAGGAGATCCCGGAGGCGCCGGACGCCAGGCGCCGCTCGAGGGCCGCGACGCGCGGAACCTGACCGCGGGCAAAGGTCCGCGTGAAGGGCGAGGCGGCCGTCTGCCCGATCCGCTCCCAGATCTCGGAGTCGACGTTCTGGAAGTCGATCCAGGAGGAGACTCCCTGGGCCATCGCCACGGGCCCGAGCTGGTAGGACAGGGCGACCACCCAGTCTGGTGCTCTCGCCGCGGACCGCCGCGCGGACCTCCTTGGACAGCCTGGCCGAGCGGTAGAGGAGCTCGGAGTATGCGCTGGCGACCGATGAGGCTGCGCATGGCGGCCGCGCCACGACGAACGAGGCGCCGTCCGTGCGGGATCTCGCGAACCTCGACCCCTGTCGGATACTCCCCTTCGGCCGAGCCCGGCGCGCGCAGGACGAAGGCGCGGACACGATACGCGTCGGCCAGTCCGCGCAGGAGGTTCCAGGCGCGGATCGCCCCGCCGTCGCGCGTCGGATGCGGGGGGCGCGGCAAGAGGGCCAGAAGCAGGGGTTCATGAAGCGACGAAGCGAGTATAGGTCTCCCGGCCGGCGGGCAGGCCCCGGCGCGAACAACCCGCGGCGCCTTCTCCCGTTCGCGGTATAAGGGCCGGAATGCGTTGGGTCGGGCGCCGCGAAAGCGATCAGGTCGAGGATCAACGAGGCCGGCCGGGGCGCGGTGTGACGATCGGCTGCGGCACCATCGTCTTCGCCCTGCTCGTCGGATGGCTGACCGGCAACGACCCGATCCGCATCCTCCAGCTCCTGACCACCGCGTCGCCGTCGGCAAACACCGACGCCCCGCCGCCGTCCTCCGGAGAACCGGGGGCGCCGGCGCGCGACGACGCGGGAAAGAAGTTCGTTTCCGTCGTTCTCGCGGACACCGAGGACACCTGGAAGGCGATCTTCGCCGAGTCGGGACAGGCCTACGAGCTGCCCCGGCTGGTTCTGTACAGCGGGATGACCGACACGGCGTGCGGCGCGGGCTCGGCGGCTCAGGGGCCCTTCTACTGCCCGCTCGACCGCAAGGTCTACCTCGACCTCTCCTTCTTCCAGGAGCTCGACGACCGGTTCGGGGCGCCCGGGGATTTCGCGCAGGCGTACGTGATCGCGCACGAGGTGGGCCACCACGTCCAGACCTTGATGGGCATCGAAGGGAAAATGCGAAACCTGCGCGACCGCGTCTCGCCGGCACAGGCCAACGATCTCTCCGTGCGGCTCGAGCTCCAGGCCGACTGCCTCGCGGGAGTCTGGGGGCACCACGGCGCACGGCAGGGACTGCTCGAGCCGGGCGACGCGGAGGAGGGCCTGCGCGCCGCCGCCGCGATCGGCGACGACCGGATGCAGCGGATGGCAACGGGACGCGTGCAGCCGGAGTCCTGGACCCACGGCTCCTCGTCACAGCGCGTCGAGTGGCTCCGCCGAGGCCTCGCCTCGGGAGACCCCGGCGTCTGCAATACGTTCCAGGGTGTTTTCTAACCACGGCCGCCACGCCGAATTTCGGGCCGTTCGCCGGAACTCACGGGATCGTCGCGGGTCTGATCGCCCGAAAAGAAAAGGGCCCCGGCGCGACGCCGGGGCCCTGGAAACTCGCGAACCTTCGACTCAGTACATGCCGCCCATGCCGCCGCCGCCGCCGGACCGCCCGGGCGCCTTCTCCTTCTCCTTGATCTCGGAGACGAGCGCCTCGGTGGTCAGCATCAGGCCGGCGATGGACGCCGCGTTCTGGAGGGCGTTCTTGGTGACCTTGGTCGGATCGATGATCCCGGCCTTCACCATGTCCTCCACCTTCTCGCTGTTGGCGTTGTAGCCGAAGTTGCCGCCCTTGGTCTTGAGCTCGTTGATGACCACCGAGCCCTCGGCGCCGGCGTTGGCCACGATCTGGCGGGTCGGCTCCTCGAGCGCCCGGATCACGATCCGCGCCCCGATCTTCTCGTCGCCCGACAGCTCATTGGCCTTCTTCGAGACGGCGTCGATCGCGCGCAGCAGCGCGACGCCGCCGCCCGGGACGATCCCCTCCTCGACGGCCGCCTTGGTGGCGTGCATCGCATCCTCGACGCGCGCCTTCTTCTCCTTCATCTCGGTCTCGGTCGAAGCCCCGACCTTGATGACGGCGACCCCGCCGACGATCTTGGCCAGCCGCTCCTGCAGCTTCTCGCGGTCGTAGTCCGAGGTCGTTTCCTCGATCTGCGCCCGGATCTGCTTGACGCGGCCCTGGATGGCTTCCTGCTTCTTCTTCGAACGGTCATCCACGAGGACCGTCGTGTTGTCCTTGTCGGAGGTGACCTTCTTGGCGTCGCCCAGGTCCTCCCACTTGACGTTCTCGAGCTTGATGCCGAGGTCCTCGGAGATCAGCTTTCCGCCCGTCAGGATCGCGATGTCCTCGAGCATGGCCTTGCGCCGGTCGCCGAAGCCGGGCGCCTTGACGGCGCAGACCTGCAGCGTGCCGCGCAGCTTGTTGACCACCAGCGTCGCGAGCGCCTCGCCCTCGACTTCCTCGGCGACGATCAGCAGGGGCTTGCCCTGCTTGGCGATCTGCTCGAGGATCGGGAGCAGGTCCTTCATGTTGGAGATCTTCTTCTCGAACAGGAGGACCTTGGCGTTCTCCAGGATGCACTCCATCCGGTCGGCGTCGGTGATGAAGTAGGGCGAGAGGTAGCCGCGGTCGAACTGCATGCCCTCGACGACTTCGAGCGTCGTCTCGAGGCCCCGCGCCTCCTCGACCGTGATCACGCCGTCCTTGCCGACCTTGTCCATCGCCTCGGAGATGATCTTGCCGATCTCCGAGTCGTTGTTGGCCGAGATGGTTCCGACGTGGGCGATGTCCTTGCCCTCGACGGGCTTGGACAGCTTGTTGAGCGACTCGACGGCGGCCTTGACGGCGGCGTCGATGCCGCGCTTCAACTCCATCGGGTTCGAGCCCGCGGTGACGTTCTTGATGCCCTCGCGGTAGATCGCCTGGGCGAGCACCGTCGCGGTCGTCGTGCCGTCGCCGGCGACGTCGGAGGTCTTCGAAGCGACCTCGCGCACCATCTGGGCGCCCATGTTCTCGAGCGAGTCCTGCAGCTCGATCTCCTTGGCGACGGTCACGCCGTCCTTGGTGATCGTGGGCGAGCCGAACTTCTTCTCGATGACGACGTTGCGCCCCTTGGGGCCCAGCGTCACCTTCACCGCATCGGCGAGCTTGTTGACGCCGTGGAGGACGCGCTGCCGCGCTTCCTCACCGTAAATGATCGTTTTCGCAGCCATTGTTCTCTACTCCTCTTTACTTCTCGACCACGGCGAGCACTTCGTCCTCGCGCAGGATCAGGTGCTCTTCGTCGTCGATCTTGATTTCGGTGCCGGCGTACTTGCCGATCAGGATGCGGTCGCCCTTCTTGACGTCCAGGGGAAGCTGCTTGCCCTCTTCGTTGATCTTCCCCTTGCCGACGGCGACGACCTCGGCCTCCATCGGCTTCTCCTTGGCGGTGTCGGGGATGATGATTCCCCCCTTCTTCATTTCCTGGGACTCGAGCCTCTTGACGAGAATCCGGTCGTACAGCGGACGAATCTTCATGTCTCTGCCTCCTAAAATCCTTGCATTGCGTTTGGTTGCCCGGAACCCTTCGAGGGGCTTCGGGCGGACAGGATACTAGCACTCCTCGAGTGAGAGTGCTAGCAGCAGAATCATCACATCCACGTCGTGGTCCGGCATGGCATTAGCAGTCTAAGTGTTGTATCTGCTGCAGATAGATTTCAGATTGGCCCTCGCAACGGCTTCGGCGGGTCCCCTCTGAAAGCCCGGCCTTTCGGCGAACGAGCCTGTCCTGCGCTGCAGCCCCGTTCTCCGACCGTCCCGTATACTCGGCGGCCTGATGAAGAAGGCTCTGATCACCGGCATCAACGGCCAGGACGGCTCCTACCTGGCCGAGCACCTCCTCGTCGGAGGGCTACCAGGTCCACGGGCTGGTCCGGCGCGCGAGCGCGCGGAGCTTCCAGCGGCTCTCCCACCTGCTCGAGCGCATCGAGCTCGTGACCGGCGACCTGCTCGACCAGACCTCCCTCATCACCGCGCTGCGCGAGATCGAGCCCGACGAGATCTACAACCTCGCCGCCCAGTCCTTCGTGCCGGCCTCCTTCTCCCAGCCCGTGCTGACCGGCGAGTTCAACGGCCTCGGCGTCACGCGGCTGCTCGACGCGATCCGCATGGTCAACCCGAAGATCCGCTTCTATCAGGCCTCCTCCTCGGAGATGTACGGCAACGTCGAGACCGCGCCGCAGGACGAGCAGACCAAGTTCCAGCCGCGCAGCCCCTACGGCGTCGCCAAGCTCTACGGCCACTGGATCACCGTCAACTTCCGCGAGTCGTACGGCATGTACGCGGTCTCGGGGATCCTCTTCAACCACGAGTCGCCGCGCCGCGGGGCCGAGTTCGTCACGCGCAAGATCACGCTCGGGGCCGCGCGCATCGCCGCGGGGCTGCAGAAGGACCTGCGGCTGGGCAACCTCGAGGCCCGGCGCGACTGGGGCTTCACGGGCGACTACGTCCGCGCGATGCGCCTGATGCTCCAGCAGCCGGAGCCCAAGGACTTCGTCATCGGCACCGGCGAGACCCACAGCGTCAAGGAGTTCGTCGAGCTCGCCTTCGCGATGCTCGGCATGGACTGGCGCGACCACGTGATCGTCGATCCCTCCCTCTCCCGCCCGGCCGACGTCGACCAGCTCTTCGCCAACCCGGCGCGCGCGAAGGCGGAGCTCGGCTGGGTGCCGACGGTCAGCTTCAAGGACCTCGTCAAGATGATGGTCGACGCCGACCTCGAGCTCGTCTCGCGCGACGCGAGGCGCAATCCCGAAGAGCGCCGCCTGACCCCGATCGAGCCTCTCCCCGTCGTCCACTGATCGCCCTTTTCCCGGACTGGACAGGGACCCTTTCGCGCTAGACTTCGCACCCACAACGGTTCAAAGAGCAAGGACATCCGATGCGTCGGGCGAATCGCCCGAGCCTCGCCGTGAGTCTGATCGCGCTTCTTTGGGGGCGCCGATCGCCATGACAGCCCAGTTCGGCACGAAGGAACTCTCGACGGTGATTCCCTCGGCGGACTTCACTCCGGGCAGCAGCGCCTTCACCTCTTTCAACGAGGGGCTTCCGAGCAATCGAGAGTCTCGCGGCGGCGGGGATCACGGGCGGCTGCTCTCCCGGAAACTACTGCCCGAACGCCAACATCACGCGGGGTGAGACGGCGGCCTTTTGCAAAGGCGCTCGGCCTCGATCTCCAGCAGTAGCCCTCAGGCCGATCGCCGCAGCAGGTGCGCGGTGAAGCCGTCGGTGTCGCCGTCGGGGAAGAGGCGGAACACGGCCCCGGAGACGAAGGGGCGCAGCCTTCCGGCGCCTCGATCGGCGCGGGCTCGAGGGTCGGGTCCCGTGCGAGGACGCGCGCGACGACGCGCTCGTTCTCCTCCTCCTCGAGGCTACAGGTCGCGTAGAGGAGGAGGCCGCCCGGCGCGAGCAGGCCCGCCGACGCGAGCAATCCGGCTTCCTGCGCCGCGGCCAGCCGCTCGATCGACGCCGGCGTCACCCGGTAGCGGATCTCCGGGCTCTTTCGCAGAGTCCCGGTGCCGCTGCACGGCGCGTCGAAGAGCACGCGGTCGAACCGGCCGGCGGCCAGCGGCGGCGACGCCGACATCCGACGCGACGGCATGACCTCGGGCATCCCGAGCCGCACGCGGTTCTCCTCGAGCAGCCGCAGACGCTCGAGGGAGCGGTCGAGCGCCACCGCGCGGCGCGCCCGGCCCGAGGCGATCGCCGCGAAGGACTTCCCGCCGGGCGCGGCCGCCAGGTCCACCAGCGTCCCGCCGGGCGGCAGCAGCAGGGGCAGCGCCTGCGACCCGAGATCCTGGACCGTGAAGTGGCCCGCCGCGAAGAGCGGCGACTGCAAGGGATTGCCCGACCGAACGGTCAGGCCGAGTGGGGCGAAGCGACGATGCGTTCGTCTCGATCCCCTCCCGGCGAAGCGCTTCGGCGAGCGCGTCGCGGCCGGCGCGGCGCGGGTTGGCCATGAGATCCATCGCCGAGGCGGCGTTGTCGGCTTCCAGAATGCCGCGCGTGCGCTCCGCGCCGAAGCGCGCGAGCCAGCGCTCGACGAGGAACAGGGGATGGGAAAAATGCCGGGAGAGCGCGGCAGCGGAAGAGTTCCCCCTCACGCGGCGCCTCTTGCCGCCGGGAGATCGGGCGGCGGAGGCAGGAGCAGGATGCCGCGCAGCACGCCGTTGATCAGCTTCGAGGCGCCTTCTCCGCCGCTCGCCCGCGCCTGCGTGACCGCCTCGCTCACCGCGGCGTAGTCGGGGATCCGGTCGAGGTGCCGGATCTGGTAGAGCGCGACCTCGAGGATCTCCCGCAGCCTCGGCGCGAGGCGCTCGAGCGGCACGCGGCTCACGGACGCGATCTCGGCGTCGAGCGCCGAACGCCAGCGCAGCACGCCGAGCACGAGCTGCCGGAAGAGGTCCCGATCGGCCGCCGACAGGCCGCGGCTCCCGGCCGCGAGCAGCGGCGTCGCGCGCGCCCCCCGCTCCAGGACCTCCCGCAGCGCGTCGACGGCCCGGTCTCTGGCGGACCGGCGGGAGCGCATCAGCCGCCCGCCGCAGACTTGCCCAGCCGCGCGGGAAGTTCCGGCAGGCCCCGCAGGAACTCCGCGCCGCTGACGGCCTTCTTGCCGGCCCTCTGCACGCGCCGAAGGACGAGCGCCGTCGCGCCGCCGGCGGCGATCCAGCGCGCCTTCCGGCCCCTGCCAGAGCGTTCCCGGAGGCTCGTCCGCCGCGCCCGGGCGCGCCTCCGCGTCGAGAACCTTGACCCGTTCCGCGCCGAGGAACGTGTGGAGGCCGGGCCACGGCGAAAACGCCCGCAGCCGGCGAACGATCTCCGAGGCCGGGCGGGTCCAGTCCACCTCGCCGTCCTCGCGCGAAAGCGGCCGGCAAAAGGTCGCCTCGCCCTCCTGAGGCCGCGCCGAGAGCGTGCCGGCCTCGAGCCCGCGGAGGGTCTCGGAGAGCAGGTCCGCTCCCAGCCGGGAGAGCCTGCGCGACAGGGCGCCGGCGTCCTCCTCCGCGCCGATCGGCGACGCGGCGCTGGAGGTAGACGGGGCCCGCGTCGAGCTCCTCGATCACCCGCATCGTCGAGACGCCCGTCTCCGCGTCGCCCGCGAGCAACGCCGCCGCCACGGGCGAGGCGCCGCGGTGACGCGGAAGCAGCGAGGCGTGCACGTTGACGAACCCGAGGCGGGGCACGGAAAGGATCTCCGTCGGGAGGATCCGGCCGTAGGCGACGACCACGCCGACGTCCGGGCCGATCGCCTCGAGCCGCTCCCGGAACTCCTCGTTTCCCCGCAGGCGCTCGGGCTTCGCGACCGGCGATGCCCGCCCGCTCGGCCCGGGCGGCCACCGGCGAGGCGACCGGATCCGCGTGGCGCCCGACGGGCCGGTCCGGCTGCGTCACGACGAGCGCGACGTCGGTGCCCGAGAGCGCAGCCTCGAGCGACGGGACGGCGAACTCCGGCGTTCCGAAGAAGACGGCCTTCATGCGGTTTGCGATCGGGGCGTCAGGTGTCGAGGGCCTGCGGGCTTCCCGGAGCCGTCGGCTCCGCGGACGGAGCGCCCGCCTCCGCCGCGGCGAGCCGCCGCAACTTCCAGAGAGAGCGCGCGGACACGACGCCCGAGACCGCGAAGAAGACCAGCGCGAGTCCGCTCGCGACCCCGAACACGATCCACACGCGCGGCCAGCGGCGCTCCCAGCCGAAGAGAAAGACCGGGAGGAAGATCAGGAAGGCGTAAAGGGCGGCGAGGATCTGGCGCCGCAGCTCGTGCTGGCGGTCGACCGGCGGGTCCAGAAACCCGAGGACCTTCGCCGCCCGGTAGATCAGGTAGGCGAGCACGGGCGAGGCCACGACCGCCGCGAGCAGGAGCAGCCTCGGCCCTTTCATCGGGGCTGGCGATCCACTTCCTCGAAGTAGTCGTCGGTGACCAGAACCTCGCGCGGCTTCGATCCGCGGGCCGGACCGAGGAGGCCGTCGCGCGACATCATGTCGATCAGCTTGCCGGCCCGGGAGAAGCCCACACCCATGCGCCGCTGCAGGAACGAGATCGAGGCCATCTTCTCGCGCACGACCAGGCGCGCCGCCTCGTCGTAGAGCGGGTCCGTCTCGTCTCCGGCGTCGTCGCGGCGGGCCACCTCTTCCCGATCCTTGACGATCTGATCGTCGTAGTGCGGCTTGGCCTGTTTCCTGAGGAACTTCATCATCCCGGCCGTCTCCTGGACCGAGACGAAGGCGCCATGCACGCGCCGCAGCCGCGAGGTGCCCGGGGGCAGGTACAGCATGTCGCCGCGGCCGAGCAGGCGTTCGGCCCCGTTGCCGTCCAGGATCACGCGGGAGTCGACCTTGGAGGAGACCTTGAAGGCCACGCGCGAGGGCAGATTCGCCTTGATGACGCCGGTCAGGACGTCCGTCGAGGGGCGCTGCGTCGCCACGACGAGGTGGATGCCCACCGCGCGGGCCTTCTGCGCCAGGCGCACGACGGATTCCTCCACTTCCTTCGGGCGCCATCATCATGAGGTCGGCCAGCTCGTCGATGACGATCACGACCAGCGGCATCGGCTCGAGCTTCAGGTCGGGGTCTTCCGGGTGCTGCGCCTTGACGCGCGCCAGCGTCTCCGGGTCCTTGATCGCCGCGTTGTACTGCTCGACGTTGCGCACCTGCCCGACGTCCGAGAGCGTCTGGAAACGCTCGTCCATCAGGTTGACGGCCCACTTCAGGGCGTTGGCGGCCTTCTTCGGGTCCGTGATGATCGGGGTCGCCAGGTGCGGCAGGTGTTCGTAGATCTCGAGCTCGACCATCTTCGGATCGATGAGGATGAGCTTGACCTGGTCGGGGCGCGCCTTGTAGACGATCGATGTGATCAGGGCGTTCAAGCCGACGCTCTTGCCCGAGCCGGTGGTGCCGGCGATCAGCAGGTGGGGCATGCCGCGCAGGTCGTCCACGACCGGCTCGCCGTGGATGTCCTTGCCGAGGGCGAGCGTCAAGAGCGACGGTGAGCTCTGGAATTTCTCCGACTCGATCACGTCGCGCATCGAGATGATCTCGCCGCCCCCGGGGTTGGGGACCTCGATGCCCACGCTCGCGCGCCCGGGCAGGCGCTCGATGCGGATCGACTCAGCCGAGAGCGCGAGCGCGAGGTCTTCCGACAGCCCCATGACCTGATTGACCTTGATCCCCGCCGCCGGCCGGAACTCATAGGTCGTGACGACGGGACCCGGGTGGTACTCGGCCACCTCGCCCTCGACGCCGAACTCGGCGCACTTGTCGGCGATCAGGCGCCCCGTCTCCGCAAGGAGCTTCTTGTCGATCGCACCCGCCCCTTCGCGGCGCTCGAGCAGCGAGACCGGGGGATACGTGTATCCCTCCACGACGAGCGGCAGGTTCTGCTGCGGATCGGGTTTCTTGCGCGGTGGGGCGGAGGGCGCCGGGGCCTTGCGCGGCGCGGGCACCGCGGCCCCGACCTTCTTCAGCGAGAACTTCCCCTCCCCCGGCTTCTCGGCCAGAAACGGCGGCGGATCCTCGTCGCGCGCGAACGGAACGTCCTCGAGGGTGATGCCCTCGCGCTTGGACTTCTCGACGTGCTTGGCGACGACCGAGCGGCGCAAGCCGCTCCTTGGTGCGCTGGTCGCGGCGGCGCACCCAGCGCACCGTCAGCCGGCCCAGCAGCGACACCATCCGCACGCGCACGCCCGAGGAACACGTCGGCCAGCGAGACCTGGGTCGCCAGCGGCACGGCGAGCAGCGCCAGCGCGAAGAAGCCGAGGAGGGCGCCCGTCGCCCCGAACCGGGCCTTCGCCGCCTCGCCGAGCGCCCGTCCGACGACGCCTCCGGTCTCCATCTCGGCGCCGAAGAGAAAGCGCCGGCCGAACATCAGGTCGAGCAGCGCCGGGACCGAGAGGAAGAGGAGGCCGAAACCGGCCGCCTTCGAGCCGGGGTTCTCGAGCTCGCGCTGCCAGAAGCGCCTCCAGCCCCAGAAGACGAGGGCCGCCGGCACGCCCCAGGCCGCCAGCCCCGAGCAGGGCGTACAGGGCGGAACAGAGGGAGGCCCCGAAGCCGCCGATCCAGTTGCGCGGCGCCGCGCTTTCGCCGGTCGTCAGCGAGAAGAGGTTGGGGTCGTGGCTGTCGTACGAGATCAGGGCGAGGGCCGTCAGGATCCCTGCCAGAAGCAGAAAGATCCCGAGCGCCTCGCTCGCCCACCGGCTGCGAAAGAACGAACCTGCCTTCAAAGTGTCCTTCATTATCGGACGGAATCGGCCGAAACGTAAGGGCGGCCGGCCGCGGTACCATCGCCGCCGTGCCCCAGCGCGTCCTCTTCCTCTGCACCGGCAACGCCGCGCGCAGCCAGATGGCCGAAGCGCTGGCGCGCCTGGACTGGCCGGACGTGCTCGATCCGGTCTCCGCAGGGTCCCGCCCCACCGGCTGGGTCCACCCGCTCGCGATCCGGGCGATGAAGGCCCTGGGGTTCTCCATGGAGGACGCGACCTCGAAGTCGGCGGACGAGTTCCGGGACGAGGCCTTCGAAGTCGTCGTGACCGTCTGCGACTCGGCGGCGGAGGACTGCCCCACCTGGCCCAACGCCCGCCGCATCGAGCACTGGTCGATCGAAGACCCGTCGTTCGGGCACGACGACGCGTCGACCCGGTACGAGCGGTTTCTGGAGACGCGGGACGACCTGCGGCGCCGGATCCGGGAGCTGGTCGCCGGGCTGTCCGGCTCCTAGCGGGCCGCCCGAGACCGCAGGAACAGCCCCGCCACGGCGATCGCCGAAAGCAGGCCGATCGCGAGGCCGGCGCGGAACGAGGTCGGCGCGTAGAGAAGTTCGACGGCGTGGCGGCCCGCGGGGACCGGCACGCGCATCGGTTCTCCCGGCCGGGCTTCAACCGCCGATTTGACGCCGTCCACGCGCGCCTTCCAGCCGGGAAAGAACGGGTCCGCCACCAGGAGCCTGCCGGGGGCATCTGCCAGAACCTCGATCCTCCAGAGGCCCGGCAACCGCTCGCTCACCTCGACGGCTCCCGAGCCTTCGAAGCGCACCCGGGGCTTGACGCGGCGGTTGCGGAAGATCCGACCGTCCGGGCCCGCGTAGACCTCCTCCAGGTCGAGGCCCTTGCGCGCATTGAGGGTCTCCGCTCCGAAGGAGAATTGCGGGGCCTGGAGCAGGTACTTCACGTTCCAGTCGTCCAGGGCGGCTCCGCCGCTGGCGAGGTCCCAGGGCTCCAGCACGTCCCTCTGCGTCGGCACGTCCGTGAACCGCCCCATCCGCGCGCGCTCCCGCCGCCAGCCCGAGGGAGCGAGCGCGTCGTAGCCGCGCACGTCGTCCAGGCCGTAGTCGGTCGCGCTGTTGGGCGAGAGGAACGTGTGCAGGGGAAGGATGCGGAACGTGTCGCGGTCGGCCGCCAGGCGCGAGAGCAGCGGCGTCGTCGGCGCGAGCGGCGAAACCGGAACGACGCCATTGACCCCGGCCGACGCGCGCAGCAGCTCCGCCGCGGCAACGGCCACGAGGGCGCCGGACGTGGCCGTGGAGAGGCGCGGCCCGAAACGCCGCGAGAGCCACGCGGCGAGCTGCGTCGAGGCCGCGCGATCCGACGGCCGAGAGCGCCAGCGGAAGCAGCAGGAGGTACCGGGTCCAGAAGATCGGCGTCGAAAGCGCCAGGGCGCGGGAAAGCGGGTTGTCGTAGGTCACGAGAAGCATCGCGGCCGCCGCGAGCCCCCAGAAGCGCGTCTCCCGATCCCGGCGACCCGCCCAGAGTCCCAGGGGAACGAGCAGCAGCAGCACGATCGAGACGGTGGCCGCGGCTTCGACGACGTTGGAGCCGGGAACGCGTGGCAACACGAACCGCAGCAGGTCGCGCCCCGAGAGCACGAACGGGTGGCGGCCCTCGCCCAGGCGCGCCGCGCTCAGACGGAAGTACTCCGCGAAGGGCAGCAGAACCGGGGCGGCCATCCCCGCTCCCAGGGCCGCGCCGGCCGCAGGGGCGATCCAGCGCCGCGCGCCAGACCCCGCCGCCCAGACGACACCCGCGGCCAGCAGGGCAATCTGGAGCTGCAACTCGGGGTGCCCGCCCGAGAGAACGAGGAACGTCGCGACGGCGACGCCGGCGACGGCGCGGCGCGACGGCTCCCGCGCGGCCCGGCGGGCGAGCAGGAAGAGCAGCGGCGCCGGAGCCACACAGAGCGTCAGCGGGTACTGGAGCCAGGCGACGAAGGAGCCCGAGAGCGAGAAGACGACGGCGCCGAGGGCGGATGCCGCCCGCGAGCGGCCGAGATCCCGAAGGAAAGCGAACGCCGCACCGGCCGCGAACAGGAGACGCAGCAGGAGCGAGAGGTTCCAGCCCGCGCCCACGCCCGCGATCAGGATGGGCCACTGGAACGGCGAGGCCAGAGCCGACTGCGCGTTGCCGAGCAGCGGCACCCCGCCGTCCTGATGCGGGTTCCAGAGCGGGATCCTCCCGGCCGCGAGCTCGCGCCCCGCCAGGCCGAGCCACGGCACGAACTGCCACACGGCATCGGAAAGCGCAGGCGCCTGGATGCCTTTCGAGGCGAGCAACGGCGCCCACGGGTACCGGGCCGCCTTGATGTCGCTCGAGAGCAGCAGCCCCCGGTGCATTCCGAGGGCGAAGAAGACGATCAGGCCGAAGCCGGCCAGTGCCGCCGCCGCGAACAGCCTCGCGCGGCCCGACGTTCTATCGGATCTCGTCGTAGGCCGCCGCCGCGTTGTCCTTGAAGCGATCCGAGTAACCCCGAAACGCCTTGTAGGCGGGAAGGTCCACTTCCTGGACGAAGGCCTCACGGGACTTCCCGGCCGATTTCGCCTTGCCGGCGGCATCGAGCAGGTCGGCGATGTACTGCCGGAACGCCTTGAGCCCCGCGAGATCCGTGACCTCCCCGTGGCCCGGGATGATCACGACGTCCGGCGGCACCCGCGCCGTGACCTTGTCGAGGGCGGCCAGGTAGCCGCGCACGGAGCCGCCGCCCTTCACGTCGATGAACGGGATCACGCCGTTGAAGAAGTCGTCGCCCATGTGGAGCACCTTCGCCTTCTCGAAGTAGACGACGCTGTCGCCGTCGGTGTGGGCCGGAGGCAGGTGCCAGATCTGGATCGTCTCGCCGTTGCCGGGATAGATCCGGAACTCCGAATCGAACGTCAGCGTCGGCGCGGCGATCTCCTCGACCCGGACCTTCCTGGCCCACGCGATCTGCTCCTCGAAGAACTTCGCCCGGTCCGCGTTGCCGGACTTCGTCGCTTCCTCGAGCAGCGCCGGGTACTCCCGGAGGATCGTCTGGGGCGACGCCAGCATCCGGGTTCGCACATTGTCCTGCGCGAGGATCATGGCGAACTGGCGGAAGACCTCGTTTCCCCCGACGTGGTCGCCGTGGTAGTGCGTGTTGATCAGGAACTTGACCGGCTTGTCGGTCACCTTCCGGATCTGCTCGACGATTCCGGGCGCCAGATCCTTGAACTGCGAGTCCACGACGAAGACGGCGTCCGGCCCGACGAAGAAGCCGACGTTGCCGCCGCGCCCGTACAGGGCGTAGACATCGCCGCCGAGCGGCTTGACCTTGAAGACGTCTTCGGGCTGGCGGTCGTGGTGATCCGGGGCGGGGGTCGGCGCGGGCGCGGGGCCGATGGCCCCGGCGTGCCGGGTCATCGAGAGCGCGAGCACCGCAGCCATCAGGCCGACACGCACAAGAACCTCCTTCGGTTGGTCCGGCACTCTACTTCTTCGGCCGCCGATCGGGAAGCGCGGGCCGATAGAATGGCGCGCGCATGAAACCCCCGCGCATCCTCTCGGGTGTCCAGCCATCGGGCAAGCTCCACCTGGGCAACTACTTCGGCGCCATCCGCCAGCACATCGCCCTTCAGGAAGAGGGCGAGTGCTTCTTCTTCATCGCCGACCTGCACGCGCTGACGACCATCCAGGACCCGCGCGCCCTCGCCGAGAACGTGCGCGCGGTGGCCCTCGACTACCTCGCCCTGGGCCTCGACCCGGAGAGGACGACGTTCTTCCGGCAGTCCGACATCCCGGAAGTCACCGAGCTCGCCTGGATCCTCTCGACGGTGACCGGAATGGGCTTGCTCGAACGGGCGCACTCCTACAAGGACAAGCTCGCCCGCGGCATCGCGCCCTCCGTGGGCCTCTTCACGTACCCCGTGCTCATGGCCGCGGACATCCTGATCTACAAGTCCGACCTCGTCCCGGTCGGGCAGGACCAGGTCCAGCACATCGAGATGACGCGCGACATGGCCGGCTACTTCAACCAGACGTTCCGGAAGGTCTTTCCGATGCCGGCGCACCGCCTCGACCGCGCGCCCACCGTTCCGGGAACCGACGGCAAGAAGATGAGCAAGTCCTACGGCAACACGATCGAGATCTTCGCGGAGGGCAAGGCGCTGAAGTCCGCGGTGATGGGCATCGTCACCGACTCGACGCCGGTCGAGGCCCCGAAGGATCCCGGCGAAGGACAACGTCTTCGCGCTCTACGCGCTCTTCGCGACGGACGCGGAGAGGGAGGCGCTGGCCGCAGCGCTACCGGGCGGGCGGCCTCGGATACGGGGATGCGAAGAAGATGCTGATCGAGAAGATCGAGGCGCAGTTCGGTGGGGCGCGCGAAAAGCGCAAGCGCCTCGCCGCCGACCCGGCGGTGGTCGAAGCCGCCCTGAAGCGCGGCGCCGAGCGAGCCCGGGCGGTCGCCCTGGAGACCCTGCGTGAGGTCCGGGAGGCCACGGGCTTGCGCTAGCCACTTACGCCCGATTTACGCTAGACTTCGAGGCCGTGAAACCGGTCTCCAACCCTCCCAATCCCTGGGATTCCGTCCACGCGGACTGGCTCGGCGAGCCGCCGGAAGCGAAGCTCGAGGTCTTCGAGGAAGAGGCCAGAAGCGTCCTCGCCGAGAACAACAGCCCGGACATTGGCTTCCGGTTCAGCCTCAATCCGTACCGAGGATGCTTCCATTCGTGCTCTTACTGTTACGCACGCCCGACCCACCAGTACCTCGGATTCGGCGCGGGAACGGACTTCGAGCGAAAGATCGTCGTCAAGATCAACGCGCCGGAGCGGCTGCGGGCGGAGCTCTCACGCGCCTCCTGGCGGGGCGACACGATCTGCTTTTCCGGGAACACGGACTGCTACCAGCCGCTCGAGGCCGTCTACGGACTGACGCGCCGGTGCCTGGAGGTCTGCGCGGAGTTCGGGAATCCCGTCGGGCTCATCACGAAGGGAACCCTGATCCGGCGCGACGTGGACGTCCTCACCCGGCTGGCGCGGCAGACGCCGGTCTCCGTCACCATCTCCATCGCGTTCGCCGACGACGCCGTTTCCCGCGCGCTCGAGCCCGGCACGGCTCCCCCGTCGCAGCGCTTCGAGACGCTGGCGATCCTTTCGGCCGCGGGCCTGCGGACCGGGATCTCCGTCGCGCCGATCATTCCCGGCGTCAACGACGGCGATGCCGCGGAGCTGCTCGAGCGGGCGCGGGACGCCGGCGCGCGGTTCGCCTTCCAGACGCTCCTGCGCCTGCCGGCCGAGGTCCTGCCCGTCTTCGAGGAGCGCCTCCGAGAGGCTTTCCCGGGGCGCGCGCGGAAGGTCTTCCACGCGATCGAGGAGCTGCGCGGCGGCAAGCGCAACGAGAGCGCCTTCGGCAAGCGCATGCACGGCGACGGGCCGCGCTGGGAGGCGATCGAAGCGCTCTTCGAGACGCAATGCCGGCGGCTCGGTCTGAACGTCCGGGAAGGCGCCGAGATGCCCTCCGGCTTCCGAAGGCCGGCGCGGCAGGCGAACTTGTTCGACGAAACTCCGGTGGAGAGACTCTAACCGTCAGACCTTGCAGCTCGCGAGTCCCCGCTTTTCCAGATACCGCTGGTGGTAGTCCTCGGCCCGCCAGAAGGTCGGGGCCGGCGTGATCTCGGTGACGACGGGCCGGCGGTAGCGGCCGCTCTTCTCGAGCGCCTCCTTCGACGCCGTGGCCGCGTCGCGCTGCGCCGGCGTGTAGAAGAAGATCGCCGAACGGTACTGCGTCCCGACGTCGGGACCCTGCCGGTTCCGTTGCGTGGGGTCGTGGTTCGCCCAGAAGACGCCGAGCAGGTCGTCATAGGAAACGCGGGCCGGATCGTAGGTGACCTCGACCACTTCGGCGTGCCCGGTCTCGTCTGAGCAGACGTCCTGGTACGTCGGGTTCGACGTCTTGCCTCCGGCGTACCCGACCGCCGCGTCCACGACTCCCGGGATCTGGCGGAACGCCGCCTCGACCCCCCAGAAGCAGCCCGCCCCGAACATCGCCTTCTCGACCGCCTGTTCCATGGAATGCCTCCCCCTTTCGATGCCGCCGGTCGCCGCCGGATTCTCGCTCGGAGCGTCCATGAGAACGGCGCCGGCGCCGTCCGCTGTTCCCGTCAGGAAGGATAGACTCCGCCGATCGGAGGGCATCGACCCGAAGGCATGACGGCGCGTCGCTGGATCGAGTACCTGATCGCGATCCTGGTGGGAAACGCGCTCTATTTCCTTCTGCTCTTCCCGGCGCTCCCGCGCCTGCTCCAGCATCAACCCTTCCGCTTCGACGTCGGCCTCGTCCTCGACTTCGTCCTCTGCGTGGCCGTCTACGGCGTCATGCGGCTGGCCGTGGAACACGCCCGGCGCTGGAACGAGCGCGCGTAGGGGCCGCTACACCGTCACCGGAACGATCACGGGCCGGATTCCGAAGACCCTCCGGCACGCGCGCCGGGCCGCGAGCGCCGTTTCGGCGCGGAGCCAGTCGGGGTCGCCGCGCTGCTCGTCGCCGGCGCGCGCGAGCACGGCCCGCACCGCGCGCGACACCTCCCCCACCAATTCCGCTTCCGGCGCGGCCACGCCGCGAGCGACGACGACGACGTCGCCGCCCTCTTCGGAGGGCAGGAGCACGACGACCAGGCCCTCCTCCGCCATTTGCCGTCGGTCCTTCACGACTTCGGCTCCGACGGCCTCGGGGCGCGAATCCAGGTAGATCCGGCCCGCCGGCACGACCCCGCGCTCGACCCGCGACCCGCCCGCCGAAAGGAAGAGCCGGTCGCCGTTGTCGAGCAGGTGGATCCGGTCCGCCGGCAATCCCCGGGCCGCGGCGACCTCGGCCGCCGCCGCGAGCATGCGCCGCTCGCCGTGCACCGGCATGACCTCCCGCGGGCGCGCGAGGTCGAGCCAGTCGGCCAGATCCTCCCGGTGCGCGTGCCCGGAGACGTGAAGCGGCGGATCTGCCTCGCGCAGCACGCGGGCGCCGCGCCGGGCCAGGTGATCGGCCACGCGGTTGACCGAACGTTCGTGCCCGGGGATCGTGCGCGAGGAGAAGATCACCAGGTCGCCGGGCGAGAGCTTCAGGTCCGCGTGCTCGTCGAGCGCCAGGCGGTGAAGAGCGGAGAACGGCTCGCCCTGGCTTCCTCCGACGAAGCAGAGCAGGCGCGCCGGCGGCTGCTCGGCGAGCTCCGAGGGGTCGAGCACGCTGCCCGCGGGCAGGCGCAGGCGGCCGAAGCGCTCGGCGATCTCGCTGACCGTGCGCATGCTGCGTCCGAGAAAGGCCACGCGGCGGCGCAGCGTCAGTCCCGCCTGGAGCGCCTGCGAGACCCGGGCGACGTGGCTCGAGAACGTGGTCAGGACGATCCGGCCGGAGGCTCCCGCAAACGCCTGTGCCAGCCCGCGGCCGGCCTGGCGCTCCGAGAGGGCACGGCCCGGCCGCTCGGCGTTGGTCGAATCGATGAGCGCCAGGTCGACGCCTGCTCCGACCGCCGCGGCAATCCCTTCGCGGTCGGTCCATTCGCCGTCGGGCGGATCCGTGTCGAGCTTGAAGTCGCCGGAGTGCAGGATCCTGAGGCCGCCCGCCTCGATCAGGATGGCGGCCGAGTCGGGCACCGAGTGGGAAACGCGAAAGAAGGTGAACGCGAACTCCCCGGCCCGCGCCCTCTGGCCGCCGACCGCCTCGTGAAGCCGGGCCACGGGCGCTCCCGCTTCGGCGAGGCGTCGCTTCGCCAGCGCCAGGGTGAAGGGAAAGCCGTAGACCGGCGCATCGCACCACTGGCGCAGGAGCGGCAGGGCGCCGATGTGGTCCTCGTGGCCGTGCGTCAGGAGGATGGCGTCGATCTTCTCGCCCGAGAGCGCCGCAAGATCCGGCGCGATCCGGTCGATTCCCGGAAACGTCTCGTCCGGGAAGCGACACGCCCACATCCACGAGGAGGCTCGAGCCCGCGGCACCGCAGCCACAGGACGTTCTTGCCGAACTCGCCGAGGCCGCCGAGCGGAACGATCTCGAGGCCGCTCACGGAACCCGCCGCGCGAGCTCGAGGAAGTCCTCGAGCGAGAGCTCTTCCGCGCGCGCCCGCGCGCCCCGGCCGATGGCGTCGAGCGCCGCCGCCCAGGCGTCGCGCGGCCCGGCGGGGGAAAGCGCGTTGGCGAGGGTCTTGCGGCGGCTCCGAAAACCGAGCGAGGCGAGCTGCAGCGCCCGCGCCCTCAGGGGCGGGTCCAGGGCGGGCAGCCGCGGCAAGAGCTCGAGCACGCTCGACACGACCTTCGGGCGCGGGCGGAAGGCGGAAGGCGGCAGGTCGAAGAGGACGCGCGCGCGCGCAAACGCCGCCGCGCGCACGGAAAGATAGCCGTAGTCCTCGTCCCCGGCCCGGGCCGCGAAGCGCCGCGCCACCTCGCGCTGGACCGTGGCGACGCGCGCGCGATCGCGCCCGATTCCTCGATCGCACGGGAGAGGATCGGGGTCGCGACGTTGTACGGGAGGTTGGCGAGGAGCACCGCCGGGCCCCGCCATCCGAAGGCGGCGAGCCAGTCCGCAAACGACTTCTCGAGCACGTCGCCGCGGACCACGGCGACGCGCGGGTCATTCGCGAACTCCCGGGAGAGCGCGTCGGCCCGGAGGGGGTCGATCTCGACGGCGGCCAGCCGCGCGCCCGCGCGCGGCGATCGCGCGGGTGAGCGCCCCGTCCCCCGGACCGACCTCGAAGACGGTGTCCGCCGGCCCCACCCGGGCGGCCTCCACGATGCGCTCGGCCGTCTCGGGCGAGGCCAGGAAGTGTTGGCCCCAGCGCTTCCGGGCCGGGATCGCCGGCCGGGCCTGCCGGCCGCGTCTTTCCGGGATCGAAGTCCCGAGGCACGCCGGGAGGGTATCAAATGGTAAAATTTGAACATTCAAGGCGCTCCCGTGCTACAAGTCCTGACCCTCGAGAACCGACGGCTCGAGAATTTCCTCGAGCGTCACAAGGCTTACTACACCTACTCGGGCGAGATCGAGATCGACCGCTTCCTGCGGGAGATCCTCCAGAAGGCCAACGAGTTCGTTCCCTCGGAAGCCGGCTCGATCCTGCTCGACGACCCCCTGACGAAGAACTCCGACGACCGCCTCGAGAACGAGCTCGTCTTCATCGCCGCCTTCGGCGGCAACGCGGAGCGGCGGCTCGCCAAGCGGATGCCCGCGCGGACCGGCATCGTCGGCCACGTCTACGCGACGGGCGTCGCCTACATGACCGACGACGTCGTCGGCGACCCCTTCTTCTACCCGACGCCCGACCTGTCCGAGGGATTCGAGACGAAGTCGATCCTCTGCGTGCCGATCCGGATCGAGGCCTCGGTCTGCGGCGTGCTCGAGCTGGTGAACCGCAACGGTCCCGGCGGATTCCGCGACAAGGACCGCCGCCTCCTCGAGATCTTCGCCGACTACGCTTCGATCTCCATCCAGAACCTCCTCGACGCGCGCCGCGCCTACGAGGTCGCCAAGCGCGACGGCCTGACCGGCCTCTACAACGAGCGCTACCTGCACCTGCGCCTGACCCAGGAGCTCTCCCGCATCAACCGGGACGGCGGCGATCTCTGCGTGATCTTCCTCGACCTCGACAACCTGAAGCACGTCAACGACCACCACGGGCACCTGGCGGGGAGCCAGGTCCTGCGCGAGGTGGGGTACCTCCTGAAGCGCGCCGTCACCGACGAGCGCGCGACCCTGACCCGCTACGGCGGCGACGAGTTCGTGCTCATCCTCCCCGGGCACTCGCTGCGCGACGGCATGCAGGCGGCGGAAGTCATCCGGGAGGCGATCCGCGGCGCCACGTTCCTCTCGCGCCCCTACGGCTTCAACGAGCCGGCGCTCAATCTGCACGGCAGGATCACGGCGTCCCTCGGAGTCTCCTCGATCCGCTCGCATGCGACGCCGGCCGCCTCCGTCGAGCAGCAGAAGAACGAGCTGCTGCGCTCGGCGGACGCGGCGCTGTACCGCGCCAAGCAGCACGGCAAGGACCGGTCGGCGGCCGCCGAGCCCGAGGACCGCAGGATTCCGGCCGTTCTGCTGTCCTAGAGTCCACTTCCCGAGTCCAGCGCGCGGCGACGGCCCGGGGTTGGAAGTCGGCCCGAAAAATGATAACTTTCCGCGGTTTTTGGCCTTCGGCCGCGAGGTACCCATGAGCACCACCACCACGACGGAGCTTTCCCCCAAGAACGTTCTGGACGTCCTGTCCCGCCACATCCTCGTGGACGGGTACCACGTCGTCATGGACATGGAGAGGAGCCGCGGCTCCTACCTCTACGACGCGCGCAGCGAGCGGCCGATCCTCGACTTCTTCTCGTGCTTCGCGACCATTCCGGTGGGCTACAACCACCCGAAGATGGAAGACCCGGAGTTCCGGGAGGCCCTCCTGCAGGCCGCGCTGACCAAGCCGTCGACGAGCGACATCTACACCGAGCACTTCGCCCGGTTCGTGGAGACCTTCTCGGCGCTCGCGGTCCCGAAGAGCCACTCGGACCACCTGTTCTTCGTCGAGGGCGGGACGCTCGCCATCGAAAACACGCTCAAGACGGCCTTCGACTGGAAGGTCCGCAAGAACCTCGCGCGGGGCAAGGGCGAGAAGGGCACGAAGATCCTCCACTTCAAGAACGCCTTCCACGGCCGGTCGGGCTACTCGCTCTCGCTGACCAACACGGCCGACCCCCGCAAGACCCAGTACTTCCCCAAGTTCGACTGGCCGCGCCTCTCCTGCCCGAGCCTCTCGTTCCCGGTGACCGAGCAGGTCCTGCGCGACACGGCGGCCGCCGAAGAGGCGGTCGAGCGCGAGATCCGCGCCGCCTGCGCCGCGCACCCGGACGACGTCGCCGCACTGATCCTCGAGCCGATCCAGGGCGAGGGCGGAGACAACCACTTCCGGCCGGAGCTCTTCCGCCGGCTGCGGGCGCTCGCCGACGAGCTCGAATTCCTGCTCATCTTCGACGAGGTCCAGACCGGCGTCGGGCTGACCGGCTCGATGTGGGCCTGGCAGCAGATGGGCGTCGAGCCGGACATGTTCGCGTTCGGCAAGAAGACGCAGGTCTGCGGCTTCGCCTCCAACCACCGGATCGACGACGTCCCGGACAACGTCTTCAAGGTCTCCTCGCGCATCAACTCGACGTGGGGCGGGAACCTGGTCGACATGGTCCGCTGCGCGAAGTACCTCGAGATCATCGAAGAAGAGAAGCTGATCGAGAACGCCCGGGTCGTGGGCGAGTACCTGCAGGCGCGGCTGCGCGAGCTCGCGCAGGAGTTCCCGGGCGTCATGACGAACGTCCGGGGCCGCGGCCTCTTCATCGCTTTCGACCTTCCCGACAAGGGAACGCGCGACCGGACCCTGGCCGCCTGCCTGGAGAACGGCATGATGGCCCTGGCGTCCGGCGCGAACGCCGTCCGCTTCCGGCCGCACCTGATCCTCTCCAAGGAGGAGGCGGACGAGGGCGTGCGGAAGCTGCGGCGCGCGATCGCAGCGGCGAAGACCTAGGCAGTCGGCGGCGGTACCGGAGTCCTCGTCCCAGTCGCGTTCGACGAGCTTCGCTGCGGACGGGACGGGACTGAGGACTCCATCCTCGGCGCGCGCTGCTTCGCTCGCGGCGGCGCCGCGGTCGCGCTCTTCTGGCTGACCCTCCCCGACGTGCGCCCGCTCGCGACTTCGTTTCCCCGCACGACGGCGTTCATGGAACGGCGCCGGGCGGAGCTCGCGCGCCGCGGCGAGAACCCGCGCCTCGAGTGGTCCCCCGTCCCGCTCGCCCGGATCGCCCCTTCCCTGCGCCGCGCGGTCGTGGTCGCGGAGGACGCGCGCTTCTGGTCCCATGAGGGCGTGGACTGGGACGCGGTCCAGGAAGCGGTCGAGAAGAACTGGAAGGAGAAGGAGCTCGGGCACGGTGCGTCCACGATCACCCAGCAGCTCGCCAAGAACCTGTACCTCTCCCCCTCCCGCACGCCGTGGCGCAAGCTCCGCGAGTGGGCGATCTCGCGGCGCCTCGAGCGAGAGCTCTCCAAGAAGCGCATCCTCGAGCTGTACCTGAACGTCATCGAGTTCGGGCGGCGCACCTACGGCGCGCAGGCCGCCGCGCTCCGGTACTTCGGGAAGCCCGCGGCAGAGCTGTCGGAGACGGAGGCCGCGACGCTGGCGGCCGTGATTCCCTCGCCGCGGATCTACGACCCCGTCCGGTACCCCCGCCGCGTGGCGCTGCGGGCGCGGCGGATCCTGCGCCGGATGGAGGGTCCGTAGTGCCGGCGCGGCCCCCGAGGGGGCGCAACGCCCGCCTGCTATCATTTTCCGAAACTCAGGAGGACCTCAGCCCCATGCGAATCCGACTCGCCGCGACCGCCCTCGGCATCGTTTGCGCCCTGGCTCTGGCCTGCGGCCGGAAGCCGGCCTCGATCCAGGTCTCGCCCAGCAAGATCAAGATCTACGGCCTCGAACGCCCGCAGCGGCTGGTGGCCCGGGTCCTCGGCAAGAAGGGCGAGTCGATGACCGACGCCGGGACCGTCGCCTGGTCGTCCTCCCGGTCGGACGTCGCGGAGGTCGACGCGGGCGGCCGTGTGCTCTCGAAGAAGGAGGGGTCGGCCGTCGTGACGGCGACCCTCGGAAGCCTCTCGACGCAAGTCGCCGTCGAGGTCGTGGACGTGAAGGCGGTCGAGGTCACGCCTCTGACGACGCGGATCGTCGGGCCTCCGGGGACGTCGCTGCCGCTCCAGGCGGTCGTCAGGAACTCGCGCGACGAGGCCATCGCCGTCCCCGTGACCTGGAGCTCGTCGGCCGATGCCATCGCGACCGTGTCGCCCGACGGGGTCGTGACCTCCGCGGGGGCCGGTCGGGCCACGATTCTGGCGAAAGTCGGAGACCTGCAGACGGCCGCCGAGATCACCGTGGACACGCGCACCGTCTCCAAGCTCCTTCTGCTTCCGGCGACCGCGCTCGTGCGCGTCGGAGACTCGCAGCACTACCGCGTGGAGGTCTACGGCGCCGACGGGCGCCAGATCGAGGAGGCCTCGGCGCGGTTCACCTCCTCCGACGAGGCCGTCGCGCCCGTCGACGCGGCCGGCGTCGTCTCCGGGAAGAAGACCGGGGTGGCCACGATCCGCGCGCAGGTCGGCAACCTCACCGCCGAATCCACCGTCATCGTGAATTGACCGCGCGCGCGCGGCTGCCCGCCGGCGCGCGGTCATCCCGAGAAAAGCGTCGGCGACGCAGATCACCTGTCGCCTTCCCCGCCGTAGAATCCTTCCGCCCCCATGTCCACGCGCCCACCCGCGGTCGCCGGCACGTTCTACGAAGCGCGGCCCGACCGCCTCGAGTCGGATGTCCGGTCCTATCTGACCGAGGGAGTCGTACCCGCGCCCGCGATCGGAGCGATCGTTCCCCACGCGGGCTATGTCTACTCGGGTCCGGTCGCCGGCGCCGTGTATGCGCGCCTCGAGATCCCTCCCGTGGCGATCATCCTGTGCCCGAACCACACCGGCCGGGGCGCGCCGGCCGCGCTCGACCCCTCCGAGGCCTGGGCGACGCCGCTCGGCGACGTCCCCGTCGATCGCGACCTCTCGCGGCGCCTCCGCGAGCTCTGCCCCGCGCTCGAAGAAGACTCCCGGGCACACGCCCGCGAGCACTCCCTCGAAGTCCAGCTTCCGTTTCTCCAGGTCCGCCGGGCCGACGTCCGGCTCGTCCCCATCTCGATCGGCGCGCGGGACCTCGAGCTCTGCCGGCAGATCGGCGTGTCGGTGGCCCGCCTGGCCGCGGAGCAGGAGGTCCGCCCGCTGATCCTCGCGTCCTCCGACATGAACCACTACGAGCCGCGCGCCGTGGGCCGCCGGAAGGACGACCGCGCGCTCGCCCGCGTGGAGGCGCTGGACCCGGAGGGCCTCTTCACGACCGTCCTCGACGGAGGCATCTCGATGTGCGGCGTGCTCCCGGCGACGGCCCTGCTCTTCGCGGCGCGGGAGCTCGGCGCGACGTCGGCCCGACCGTGGCCCGCCGCGACAGCGGCGACGAAACCGGCGACCCGTCGAGCGTCGTGGGCTACGCCGGCGTCATCGTGACCCGGGACTGATTCCGCCTCCGCGCTAGTCCGACGGCGAGCCGGGCAGGAGCGCCTCGACCTGCAGCGTCTGAGGGCCCTTGTCGTTGCAGATCGCGTAGCGCACGCGTTTGCCCTGCTCGCCGGCCCAGCCGCGCTCCTCCTCGTCCTCCGCGTACATGGCCACTCCGGCGTACTCGCCTCTGGCGTTCAACGCGTAGAAGTTGATGTTGAAGTTCGGATCTCCGTTCGCCTTGCGCAGGCGCTTCTCGACGGTATTCGCCCGGATCCGCTTCAGCGCCTCCAGGCCGGCGTCCTTCGGGTGCAGGCCCCGCCGCATCCCCTCGACGATGAGGTAGGAGGAGAGGTTGTACAGGTTGGCCTCGCCGCGCCCCGTCGAACCGGCGGCGCCGACGCTGCCGTCGACGTAGAGACCGGCCCCCAGGATCGGGGAATCGCCGACGCGGCCCGGGATCTTGAAGAAGAGCCCGGAGGTGGTCGTCACGCCGCAGATCTCTCCCTTGGCGTTGATGCCGTCGCAATTGATCGTCCCGTAGACGTGCCGCGAGGAAATCAGGCCCTCGCGGACCATGTCCCGCCGGATCTCCTGATACGCGATCTCGCGCTCCTTGGCCGGAAGCCAGTGCTTCGGGTCGGTGCGCCGTTTCCACTCGAGCCAGAGCTTGCGCGAGTGGGGCGTGTTCAGGTCGTCCTCGATGCGGAACCCCATTTCGCGCGCGAAGTTCTGGGCTCCCTTCCCGACGAGGAGGTGGTTGTCGGTCTGGTTCATGACCTCGCGCGCGACGCGCGACGGCGTGCGCACCCCTTCGAGCGCCGCGACGCCGCCGGCGCGCTTCAGGGGCCCGTGCATGCAGGACGAGTCGAGCTGGACGACGCCATCGGCGTTGGGGGCGCCGCCGTAGCCGACGCTGTCGTCCTCGGGGTCGAGCTCGTTCAAGTTCACGCCTTCGATCAGGGCGTCGAGGACGTCGGTGCCCTTCGTCATCAGGATCCAGGCCTTCTCGACGCAGGTGACGGAGCCGCCGTTCTTGTACCAGTTGCCGTTGGCCGAGGAGATCACGACCGGCGCAACGCTCTTGCCCGCGATCACCGTGGGACCGGAGCCGAAGGCGGCCCGGGAGGCGCCCGCGGCCAGGCCCGCCGCGGCGCCGCCGCGCACGAACTCACGTCGACTGATCCTTCGAGGCATGAAGCCCTCCTTCTTGTGCAACGGATGCGGACGGAGTCTACCGCGCCACTTGTCCAAACGGCCCCGCGAGGCTACGCTGCCGCCGTGGAGTTTCGCGGGCACCGGCTGGCCGAGAAGGCGACGACGCTGCCGGGGGAGTACTACACCTCGGAAGCGGTTTTCGCGGCGGAGCGGGAGCGGATCTTCGCCGCGCGTTGGATCTGCCTCGGGCGCGCCGATCGCATCCCGGAGACGGGGGACTACTTCCTGGCCGAGGTCGCGGGAGAGAGCCTCATCGTGACGCGGGGCCGGGACGGCGCGCCGCGCGCCTTCTTCAACGTCTGCCGCCACCGGGGCACACGCCTCTGCGAGGCGGAGTCGGGCCGCTTCGCGAAGGCGATCGTTTGCCCGTACCACGCCTGGAGCTACGGGCTCGACGGCGCCCTGCTCGGCGCGCCGAACATGGGAGACGTGCCGTGGTTCGACAAGTCGGAGTTTCCGCTGTCCGCCGCGGCGACGGGCGTCTGGGAGGGCTTCCTCTTCGTCCGCCTTTCGCCGGGCGCCGAGCCGCTCGAGGACGCCCTCGGCCCCCTGCTCGGACGCTTCGCGCCGTGGCGCATGCCGTCGCTCGTCTCGGCCCGGCGCATCGCCTACGACGTGGGCGCCAACTGGAAGCTGATCTGCCAGAACTTCTCCGAGTGCGACCACTGCCCGCCCGTGCACCCGGCGCTCGCGCGCCTGTCGCACTACAAGAGCGGCGCCAACAACCTGCGGGAGGGCCCGATCCTCGGCGGCTACATGCGGATCAACGAGAAGGGCGGGAGCATGACGTCGAGCGGAAAGGCCTGCGGGGCGCCCCTCGGGGACCTTCCGGAGGAAGAGCGGGACCGCGTGTACTACTACTCGGTCTTCCCGGGCCTCTTCCTGACGATCCAGCCCGACCTCGTCATGAGCACGCGGCTGATCCCTCTGGCCGTCGACCGGACCCGCGTCGAGAGCGAGTGGCTCTTCGCGCCGGAGACGCTCGCCGGATCGGGATTCGACCCCTCCGACGGCATCGGCCTCTGGGACGTCACCAACCGGCAGGACTGGCACGTCTGCGAGCTGGCGCAGAAGGGCGTGTCGTCGCGCGCCTACGTGCCGGGCCTCTATGCGACGCAGGAAAGCCTGCTCGCGGCCTTCGACCGGGAGTACCTGAAGAGTCTGTGACCAGGACGAAGGACTCAGGACGAGGGACCAAGAATTCGAGACGATCAGTCCGAGGGTCCTTGGTCCTTGGTCCTTGGTCCCCTGCCGCGATCACAAGCTCTCCTCCGTCAGGATCTTCGCGGCGATGCGCCGGATGCCCTCCGCGACGCCGGGCGAGCCCGCCACGATGTTGCCGCGTTCGACGTAACGGCGGCCTCCGCCGAAGTCCGTCAGCTCGCCCCCCGCCTCTTCGATCAGCAGCGCGCCCGCCGCGATGTCCCAGGGCGACAGGTGAAACTCGAAGAAGCCGTCGAAGACGCCCGCCGCGACCGACGCCAGGTCCAGGGCGGCCGAGCCGGCGCGGCGGATGGCGCGGGCCTCCAGGAAGAGCTCGCGGAAGAGCGCGAGGTAGACGTCGATCTTCTCGCGGGACCGGAAGGGAAAACCCGTGGCCAGAAAGGCTCCGGCGACTCCCGGACGCCCCGTCACGGACAGCCGCGTGCCGTTGCGGAAGGCGCCCGCGCCGCGCTCGCCGGCGTAGAGCTCCTCGCGCAAGCGGGTCGAAGACGACCCCGGCCACGAGCTCGCCGCCCTCGCTCGCCGCGATCGAGACGCACCAGAAGGGAAAGCCGGCGATGAAATTCGACGTGCCGTCCAGCGGGTCGATGATCCACGTCCGGCGGCTCCCCTCGCCGAGGCCCCGGCCGCCGCCTTCCTCCGCCAGGAACGCGTCGTCCGGAAACTGCTCCCGAATCGCCGCGATGATGCGCCGCTCGCTTTCGTGATCCGCGAGCGTGACGAAGTCGTTCTGCTTCTTCTCGGAGATCGACCCGTGCGGCAGCGCCCGCCAGTGGTGAACGAGCGCCTCGCCGCCGGCCCGCGCCGCCCCGACGGCCGTGTCGAGCAGCGAGGCCGACGACGTCATCGCCTCACCGCTCCGCGGGACGCCGCCGGACCGCCCCGACGCTCAGTCCCGCTTCCAGACGACCCGGCCCCCGACGACCGTCGCCGCGGGGCGGCCCGTCAGCTCCCATCCCGCGAAGGGCGTGTTGCGTGAGAGCGAGCGGAAGGAAGCCGGGTCGACGTTCCAGCGCGCCGCCGGGTCGAAGAGCGTGACGTCGCCCGGCGAGCCCGGAGCGAGAGACCCTCCCGGCAGAGCGAAGCAGCGCGCCGGGCCCGCGGAGAAGAGCTCCGCGAAGCGGGCGAGCGACAGGCGGCCCGGTACGACGAGCCGCGTGTGCACGACGGCGGCCGCGGTCTCCAGCCCCACCACGCCGAAGGGCGCCGAATCGAAGTCGACGGCCTTCTCGTCGGCGTGGTGCGGCGCGTGGTCGGTCGCGATGGCGTCGATCGTGCCGTCGGCGGCCCCTTCGAGCAGAGCCGCGACGTCGGACGCCTCGCGCAGGGGCGGGTTCATCTTGGCGTTGGTCGAGAAGCCCGAACGGGCCACCTCTTCGTCGGTCAGCGTCAGGTGGTGGGGCGAGACCTCGCAGGTCACGGCCAGGCCCTTGGACTTCGCCCGCCGCACGATCTCGAGGGCCCGCGCCGTCGACAGGTGGGCCACGTGGAGGCGGCCGCGGAACGCCTCGCAGACGAGCACGTCGCGGGCGACGGCGGCCGCCTCGGCGACCCCCGGCTGCGCCCGCAGGCCCAGGCGCGTGGAGACCGCGCCTTCGTGCATGGGCGCGCCGCCCGAGAGCGTCGGGTCTTCGGCGTGCTGGACGACGGGGATTCCGACGAGGCCGGCGTGCTGCAGCGCGCGCCGCAGGACCGAACCGTTGGCCAGCCACCTGCCGTCGTCCGACACGGCGACGGCTCCGCCGTCGTGCATTTCGCCGAACTCGGAGAGCTCTTCGCCCTTCTGGCCCCTGGTGATCGCCCCGATCGGGTAGAGCCGGGCGCCCCGGGCCGCGCGCCCGCGCGACACCAGCAGCTCCGTGACCGCGCGGTTGTCGTTGACGGGGTTCGTGTTGGGCATCGCGCAGACGGCCGTGAAGCCTCCCGCCGCCGCCGCGGCGAGACCCGACGCGATCGTCTCGGCGTATTCGCGCCCGGGCTCCCTCAGGTGCGCATGCAGATCGATGAAGCCGGGAAAGACGCAGAGGCCCGCCGCCTCGAGAGTCTCGGCCCCCTCGGACCGCAGACCGGCTCCGACCTCCGCCACGACGCCATCCGCGATCAGCACGTCCGCCTCCCCGTCGCGACCGGCGACGGGGTCGATCACGCGCCCCCCGCGGATCAGGAGCTTCGCGCTCACGCCTCGGACTCCCAGGGATGCCCTCCCAGAAGCAGGTAGAGGACGGCCATCCGGACGGCGACGCCGTTGGCGACCTGATCGAGGATCACGGACCGGCCCGAGTCGGCGACGTCGGAAGCGATCTCGACGCCGCGGTTCATGGGCCCCGGGTGCATCACGATCGCCTCGGGGCGCGCCCGGCGCAGGCGCTCGGCGGAGAGCCCGTAGCGGAGGAAGTACTCGCGCGAGGACGGATAGAGGGCGCCGCCCTGCCGCTCGAGCTGCATGCGGAGCATCATGACGACGTCGGCGCCCGAAAGCGCCGCGTCGAAGTCCGTCGTGGCCTCGACACCCATCTCCTCGATGCGCGGCGGCAGCAGCGTCGGAGGCCCGCAGACCACGACCCTCGCTCCCATCTTGGTCAGCAGCCAGATGTTCGAACGGACGACGCGCGAGTGTGCGACATCCCCGGCGATCAGGACCCGCAGGCCCTCGAGCCGCCCGAGGTGCTGGCGGATCGTCAGCGCGTCGAGCAGGGCCTGCGTCGGATGCTCGTGGGCCCCGTCCCCCGCGTTGACGACGCCGGCCTTGAGGTGGCGCGCCAGGAAGTGCGGAACACCCGGCGAGCCGTGGCGGATGACGATCAGATCGGGCGACATCGCCTGGAGGTTGCGCGCCGTGTCGAGCAGCGATTCCCCCTTCTCGACGGAGCTGCCCTTGGCCGAGAAGTTGAGCGAGTCCGCGGAGAGCCATTTCTCGGCGGTCTCGAAGGAGAACCGGGTCCGCGTGGACGCTTCGAAGAAGAGGTTGACGACCATGCGGCCGCGCAGGGCCGGGACCTTCTTGATCGCGCGCTGCCCGATCTCGCGCATCGACTCCGCCGTGTCGAGGAGGAGGAGAATTTCTTCCGGCGAGAGCGATTCGATGCCGAGCAGGTCCTTGGACCGCAGGCCCGCCTTGGTCAACCCTTGTCCTCGAGGGGCCGCTCGAGAATCCAGACCTCGTCGCTGCCGTCGGTCTCCTGGAACATGACCTTGATGACTTCCCGCTGCGCGGTCGGCACGCTCTTGCCGACGTAGTTCGCTTCGATCGGAAACTCGCGGTGGCCCCGGTCGATCAGGACCGCCAGGCGGATCGCGCGCGGGCGCCCCAGATCGATGACGCCGTCGAGCGCGGCGCGGATCGTCCGTCCCGTGTACAGGACGTCGTCGCAGAGGACCACCGTGCGGCCGTTCAAGTCGAAGTCGATCTCCGTCTTCTTCAGGAGGGGCTGGGGGGCGACGGTCGAGAGGTCGTCCCGGTAGAGCGTGATGTCGAGGACCCCGACGGGAAAGGGCTGCGAGACCAGCGCCGAGAGCCGTTCCGCCATCCGGTTGGCCAGCGGCACGCCGCGGGTGCGGATGCCGACGAAAGCGAGCCCCGGCAGGTCCCGCTGGTGCTCGGCCATCTCGTGGGCCATGCGGTCGACCATGCGGCCGATGCGCTCGGCGTCGAGAATGCGGGTCTTTTTGACGAGCCCTTCGCTCAAGGTCGCGCGAGTCTATGGGGACGCCCGCCGCCCGTCAAGAACCGCGGAAACGGGAGTAAAATACCCCGACCGGTTCATGGTCATCTACAACGCGGCCACGCGCGAGCTCACGGCCAAGATCGTCTACTACGGTCCCGGCCTGGGGGAAAGACTACCAACCTGCAGGTCCTGCACGACCGCCTGGAGCCTTCGACGGTCGGAAAGCTGTTGAACCTCTCGACACACACCGACCGCACGATCTACTTCGACCTCCTTCCCGTCGAGCTCGGCGACATCAAGGGATACAAGATCCGTTTCCAGCTGGCGACCGTGCCGGGACAGACCGCCTTCAACGAAACGCGCAAGGTCGTGCTGAAGGGCGCCGACGGCGTCGTGTTCGTCGCCGATTCGCAGTGGACGATGCTCCCGAAGAACCTGGAGGCCTGGCAGAACCTGAAGGACAACCTGAAGGCCAACGGCGTCGCGTTCGAGGGAATGCCGGTCGTCATCCAGTACAACAAGCGCGACTTAAACGACATCCTCTCGATCGAGGCGATGCAGGAGGCGCTCGGGCTGTCCTCCTTCCCGTTCGTCGAGGCCGTGGCGAGCGCCGGCCGCGGCGTGACCGAGACGTTCAAGCTGATCTCGAAGTTGACGTTCGTCGATCTCCTGCGCCGCCTGCAGGGACGGCGTCCCGAGGAAGCGAGCCTGCCCACCGGCAAGGAAAGCAAGGACGACCTGCAGTCCTGGAGGCAGTCGCTCTTCACGCGCGTCGACGCCAGGGAGCCCCGCCGGCCGCGGCCGCTCGCGGCGGTGCCGTCCCCCTCCGAGGAGGCTCCCTTCGAGACCGGCGAGCCGCCGGCGGAGGCGGCCCCGGCGCCGGAAGGGCCGTTTGCCTCCCGGGAGGCCGCGGCCCGGCCCGAGGCGGCGCGTCCGACTCCCGAACCCCTCGAAATCGTCGATGAAGTGGACGCCGCGGCGCCCGAGCTTCTTCCCGAACCGGAGCCCGCCGTCGAGATCGAGGCGGTCGCGGAGAAGGCGGTCCCGGCCGCTCCTCTTCCGCCGCCCGAGCGCGCCGCCGCTCCCGCGCCGCCGGCTTTTCCGCCGAAGCGCTCGCGGAGCTCGAAGCCCGTCTGGAAATGCGCCTCGAGGCGGCGCTTCTCGAGACGGGCGACAAGGTGCAACAGACCCGCACCGACATCTCGCGCCTGGACGCCGCCTGCGACGTGCTGGCCTCGCGCCTGGAAGTCGCCGAACGCCAGGCGGGCGATGCGACCGCGGCGCTTTCGGAGGCACGCCAGGCCCTCGAGGCGCGGTTCCAGGCCCTACAGGACCGCGCGCAGAGCGTCAGCCAGCGAGATCGCGCGGATCCACGAGCTTTCCGAGCGCGTCGAGGAGACCGCCGCGCGCCTCGACGGCCACGAGCAGCGCCTCGTGAGCGGCTTCGAGAAGCTCGCGGCGGCCGAGAAGGAGATCGGGGCGCAGGACAAGAGGCAGCGCACGCTCGAAGACGACGTCGGCATGGCGCTGGCCGCCCTGACCGAGCGGGCCGAGAAGCTGCAGCAGCAGATCTCGGGGATGGGCGCCGCGTTCGAGGCCCTTCAGAGAACCGTCGACGAGAAGACCAACCAGGGGCACCGGGAGGCCGAGGACATCCGCACCCAGCTCTCTCCCCTGCTCGAGGCCCATGGCCAGCGCCACGCCGCCGACGAGCGCATGCTCTCCGAGATCGACCGCCTGCGCGAGAGCCTCGCCGATTCCCTGGCCGACCTGTCCGAGCACCTGCGCCGCGCGGTGCGGGGGATCTGACCCGCTGTCCGGCGTTCGGTCCTAGTTCTCCGAATCCGGAACGAGCCCCGCCAGGAACCGCTCGTCGTCGCGCCAGCGCTCGCGCACCTTCACGTTCAGGTCCAGAAAGAAACGCCGGCCCGTCTCCCCCTCGAGCTCCTGGCGGGCGGCCGTGCCGATGTCCTTGATCATCGCGCCGCCCTTCCCGACGACGATGCCCTTCTGCCCTTCGCGCTCGACGACGATGGAGGCCGTCACGACGGTCAACTGCTTCTCCGGGTCCTCCCGAACGCCCTCGATGACGACCGCTGAAGCGAACGGGAGCTCCTCCCGCGTGCGCTCGAGGAGCTTCTCCCGGATGACCTCGCCGATCCACTCCGACTCCGGGGTCGCCGTCAGAAAGTCCTCGGGGTAGGCGGGCGGTCCCTCCGGCAGGTTCGCGGCGAGCAGCGCCGCCAGCCGTTCGACGCCATCGCCCGTCAGGGCCGAGATGGGCACGATCTCGAGAAAATCGTGGCGCGCGGCGAACTCCTGGAGGATCGGGAGCAGCTTCGGCTTGGCGATCCGGTCGATCTTGTTCAGGCCCAGGACGGTGGGCCGGCGGGCGCGCTCGAGCAGGCTGAGGATGAACGCCTCTCCGGCGCCCCGGTTCTCCGAAGCGTCCACGAGCCACAGCACCAGATCCGCGGTCGCCAGGGCGTCCGTCGCGTCGCGCACCATCGCCGCATTGAGCCGGTACTGCGGCCGGTGGATGCCCGGCGTGTCGAAGAGCGCCAGCTCGTAGCCCGGGCCGCGCGCGACGCCGAGGATGCGCTTGCGGGTCGTCTGGGGCTTGTCGGAGACGATCGCGACTTTCTCGCCGACCAGCCGGTTGACCAGCGTGGACTTGCCCGCGTTGGGCCGGCCGATGACCGCAACCGAGCCGACCCGCATGGGGCCTTCGCTTCTCAGCTCTCGGCTTTCAGCGTTTCCGGCTGGGCGCCGACGGCCGAAAGCGGCGGGCCCTCCAGCGGCTCGACCCGCACGCGGTGGACCCGGCGCCGGTCGGCCTCTTCCACGGTGAAGAGCAGGTCGTGCTCGCGGTGCGTCTCGCCCGCCTTCGGGATGTGGCCCAGGCGCGCCGCGAGGAAGCCGCCCACGGTGGTGAACTCTTCCTCCTGCGGGCCTCGTCCGAAGAGATCCGTGATCGTCGCGACGCTCTGTTTTCCCGAGAGCGAGAAGGCGCTTTCGCCCGACTTGCTGACGGGCTCGCGTTCGTCCTCGTGCTCGTCGGAAATCTCGCCGACGATCTCCTCGAGCAGGTCTTCCACCGTCACCAGCCCCGAGACGCCGCCGTACTCGTCGACCACGACCGCCATCCAGAGGTGGCGCCGCTGGAATTCGCGCAGGAGCTCGGAGACCTTCTTGGTCTCCGGGACGAAATAGGTCTCGCGCGCGAGGGAGGCGATGGGCGGATCGCCGCCGGCGCGGATCGAGGCCAGCGTGTCCTTGACGTGCACGATCCCGACGACGCGGTCGATCGTGCCTCGGGCGACGGGCATGCGCGAGTACTTGGTCGAAACGAACAGGTCCGCCAGGGCGGCGAGCGAGGCGGCCGCGTCGATCCAGACGATGTCGGTGCGCGGGGTCATCACCTCGCGCACGCGCGTGTCCCCGAAATCGACGATCGAGAGGAGGAGCTTCTCCTCCTCCTTCTCGAGGATCCCTTCCTGGCGGCCGACGTCGATGTAGGCCTGAACCTCGTCCTCGGTGGCCGGTGTCGCCGGCGCCGCGTCCTCCGCCTTCTCCCGGGCCTCGAAGATCCGGCGCACGGGGATCGCGAGCGGCCAGAGCAGCCACGAGGCCGCCGTCACGACGGGCAGCAGGCGCGTGATGATCTCTTCCGGGTTCGAGGCCGCCGCGTGGCGCAGGAGCGCCACCTCGGTCAGGAGCCACCCGACCAGAAAGATCGATCCGCCCCAGACCCAGGGCGGGTGCACCCCGAGCGTCCCCGAGTCCGGAGACGACCGTCAGGAGGCCCGTCAGGAGGAGCATCTGGACGAGCACCTTCGTCGTCGTGCGAACGATCTCGACCTTGCCCGGCCCCGCCAGCAGGCGGGCCCTCTCCGGATGCGCTTCCAGGAGCCCGCGCACCTTGATCGCCGACAGGCGGTCGAGCGCCAGGGCGAACGTCTCGAAGAGGAGGAACGCGAGATAGCAGAGGGCGGAAACGGCGAGCAGGATCATGCCCGCTCCTCGATCCGCAGGCGCCGCCGCAGGCGCGCCTCGAGGGCGTCCATCTGGCCGTCGTCGGTCTCGTGGTCGTATCCGAGCAGGTGCAGGTACCCGTGCAGGAGCAGGCGGTCGATCTCCTCGGAGGCCGGCTGCCGCCGGCGCCGCGCCTGCCTCTGCGCGTAGGGCAGGGAGATCACGATGTCGCCGAGCAGCCTCGCCGTCGCCGGCCGGGAAGGAGAGCACGTCGGTCGAGCCGTTCCGGCGGCGGTAGCGGCGGTTCAAGGTCCGCATCCGGCGATCCCCGCAGAAGTACACGGACACTTCCCGGGAGCGCGATCGCGTCGCGCGCGCCGCGCCGGCGATCAGGCGGCGCACGCGGGCGGGCGCCGGAGCGCCCGACACGGCCGCCCGCACGCCGACTTCCGGTGTCGACGGCGCGGCTCATCCGACGTTGCCGCCCGAGACCGGCCGCGGCCCGGCGGCTCTCCCGGCCGCCGGCTCTGCGGGAACGGGCGTCTCCGTCGGGCGGCGACGGGTCCGTTCCCGATTGAACTCGAAGCCCGGATAGTCGATGCGGTGGTGGTACGCGGTCGAGACGGTCCGTTCCAGCGTGTCGACGATCACCGCGAGATCGCGCATCGTCAGGTCGCAGTCGTCGAACTGCCCGTCGCGCAGGCAGTCGTCCACGATCGTCTGGATCATCGTGCGGATCTTGGCCGGCGTGGGATCGATCAGCGTGCGCGAGGCCGCCTCGACCGCGTCGCAGATCATCAGGATCCCGTTGACGCGGGTCGTGGGGCGCGGGCCCGAGTGGCGGTAGTCGGTGTCGCGGACCGGGCTCTGCGTCGGATCGGAACGCGTCAGCGCCTTCTGGTAGAAGTAGTGGATCTTCTTGGTGCCGTGGTGCTCGCGGATGGCGGCGAGGATCGGCTCGGGCAGCCGCGCCTTGCGCCCCATCTCGAAGCCTTCCTTCACGTGCGACGCGATGATCAGGGCGCTCATCGAGGGCTCGAGCTTGTCGTGGCGGTTGGCGCCCTTGGGCTGGTTCTCGATGAAGTAGTCGGGCATCCGGATCTTCCCGATGTCGTGGTAGTAGCCGGCCACCCGCGCGAGCATCGCGTCGGCCCCGATCGCCTCCGCCGCCGCCTCGGCCAGCGTGCCGAGCATCAGGGAGTGCTGGTACGTGCCCGGGGCCTCGAGCGCGAGCGTCCGCAGCAGCGGGAGGTTCTGGTTGGAGAGCTCGAGCAGCCGGATGTCGGTCGTGACGTGAAAGAAGTGCTCGAAGATGGGCAGGATCACCGCGACGAGCATCGCGACGAACCAGCCGCCGGCCAGCCCGCCCAGGGCGTCCGCCGCGAAGTCCCAGCCGCGCGGCTCCGCGTTCAGGAAGGAGATCGCCGAGATCGCGATGAGGTTCGCGACCGCCACGATCCCTCCCATCGCGAGCAGCACGCTGCGCGAGCGCACCTTGCCGACGCCGAAGATGCCGGCGAGCGAGCCCACCAGGGCGAAGAGCACGAAGGAGAAGCTCTGCCCCATCAGCAGCCCGCCGCCCACGGCGTGCACGACCGCGAAGAGCAGCGCCGGCCCCATGCCGGCGACCAGGCCGGCCACGATCGAGCCCGCGGCGAAGGGGATCGCGTAGTAGCTGTGCGAGGCCCAGGCCGCCCCCTCGAAGCTGCTCGAGAGCGTCTGCGCGAGCGCGAAGGCGCCGCGGGTCAGCAGCGCGAAGACGATTCCGGTCGCGAGCACGGAGCCGTAGAGGACCTCCGGCGCGCGCTCCCGCCGCCGGCGGCGCTGGCGCCGCGCATCCAGCCAGAAGGCGAGCGCCGCGCAGATCTGCAGCAGCAGGGTTCCGGCCACCTTGACCCACGAGGACGGGTCCGAGACCGAGGCGCGGGCCGCGTCGATCCACTGCGCGGCGCGCGGCGTGATCTCGTCGCCCTTGCGGACGATCACCTTGCCGCGGGGAATCTTGGTCAGCACGGTCTCGACGGAACGCGAGGCTTCCGCGCGCCGCTCGGCCGTCGCGGTCGCGTTGGAGGTCAGGTTCGGCCGGACCGTCGCCGCGAGGAACGCCGCGACCTCCGAGCGCTCGCGGGCGGACAAGGGCGTGTCGGCCAGCTTCTCGGCCAGGGCGGCCTTCGCCTGCGCGCCGTACTCGTGCACCTCGGAAAGATCCTTGCGCCGCGCCTCGCGCCCCGTGACCGGATCGTGGAGGACGATCCCGGAGGCGCGGTTCTCGAGCAGGGCCGCCCGGTTGTCCACGACGCCGCCGCGGTACAGCTCCTGTCCGGCGGCGACGAGCCGGTCCTCGAGCTCCGCGGAGAACCCGGGCCGGGCGAGCGCCGAGAGCGCCTCGTCGCCGATCGGCAGATCGAAGGCCTCCCGGACCGCCTCGGTCACCACACCGCGCCGCTTCGTGGCGCCCCGCGCCTTCTCGAAGCACCGCCGCAGCTCCCGTTCCAGGCGCACCGGGGCCTCCGAGTCCCAGTCGTACACGGCGAGCACCTCCGCCGCCGCCTCGGCCCGCCGCCGCTCCGTCGCCGGCGGGTCGGGAACGATCAGATCGCGCGGCGCGACGACGTCCCGCGTGGCGATCGCGCCGGCCCGCTGGGGAGCGCTGCGGAAGGAAAGCGACGGCGAAAAAGCGAACGTGGTGATCAGGACGTAGAGCGCGGCCCACAGGAAGGGCCGCAGCCGGTACCAGCGGCGCGGGCGACCCGGAACGGGAGCCGTCGCCGACTTTCGCCGAAAGGTCGCCGTCGTGCGCCGCAGGGGCGCGTCGGAGGGCATGGCGATCGCCTCAGCGTCCGGCCGGGGGGCGGGGCGAAGCCGCCTCGCGCACCCGGTCGAGACCTTCGTAGGCGGAGATGATCGACTGGACCAGCGGATGGCGCACCACGTCGCGCTCATCGAACAGCACGAAGTGGATTCCCTCGATCCGCGAGAGGAGCTGCTGGGCCTCGCGCAGCCCCGAGGTCTTTCCCTGCGGCAGATCGACCTGCGTGATGTCGCCGGTCACGACCGCCTTCGAGCCGAATCCGATGCGCGTCAGAAACATCCGCATCTGCTCGGAGGTCGTGTTCTGCGCCTCGTCCAGGATGATGAACGCGTCGTTCAAGGTCCGGCCGCGCATGAAGGCGATCGGCGCCACCTCGATGATGCCGCGCTCGAGCAGCTTCGCCGTCTTCTCGTAGCCCAGGATGTCGTAGAGCGCGTCGTAGAGAGGCCGCAGGTACGGGTTGACCTTCTCGACCAGGTCGCCCGGGAGGAACCCGAGCTTCTCCCCCGCCTCGACCGCGGGCCGGGCGAGCACGATCCGCTGGCACTTCTTCTCGAGCAGCGCCGCCGCGGCCATGGCGACGGCGAGGTAGGTCTTGCCCGTCCCCGCCGGCCCGATCGCGAAGACGAGGTCGTGGCGGTCGATCATCTGCACGTAGAGCCGCTGCTTGGTGTTTCGGGCCGACACCGTCGCCTTGAGCGTCGGGCCGAAGGGAGAGTCCAGGAAGAACTCGAGCAGCGACGCCTTGGGATCCTCCTTGACGATGCGGATCGCCGTCGAGACGTCGCCGCCCCTCAGCGGGTAGCCGGAGGCCAGCAGCTCCGAGAGGCCGGAGAGGAGGTGGCGGGCCGCGGTCTCGGGCTCGCCCTCCCCCACGACGGAGATCTCGTTTCCGCGAGCGGCCAGGCGCACGCCGAAGGCCTCCTCGATGGCGCGCAGGTTTTCGTCGGCGATTCCGAACAGCTCGGTCAATCCCGAATCGGGGAGGATGACGGCCGGGATGGGGTCTGGAATAGCGTCGCTCCTAAACGAGAATTGGAGTCGAGAGCCGGGAGAACGGACAGCGCCTGAGGACTCGGGGCGTTTCTGTCCTGTGGCCGGTCACCTCGGCAAACGACGGTACCACGTCGGGGTGAAGACGGAAACGCGGGGCCCGGCTTGACCGAGCCCCGCGCTTGATAACCCCTGCCTTTTGAATCGGTTGACTTCTTGAGGATTCCTGGGCCGTCAGCGCCCCTTGGCGAGCGACTTGGCGACGTCTTCCAGCCCGTTTTCCACCGCATCCCGCGGGGTCGAGCCCTTCGCCTTCTGGCGGATCTCGGCCAGGATGTTTCCCTTGGCGTCCTTGGCGATGACTTCCAGGCCCACGCCGGGGTTGGCCGCCCAGCCGCCCCAGTACCGGGCCGCTCCGGAGGGCTCCCAGGCGTTGAAAACGTTGCCTTCGATGACCACCTCGGCGCCGGTCTTGACGATCTTGAACCCTTCCCTCTCCAGCCACTGCTCCATGTAGTCCTGGCCGTCGCGGGCGGCGTCGCGGCACTCGCGGCCGTGGCCGTTCTCCTCGAACTCCTTGACCTCGACGGTCTTGTAGGCCTTCGAGGCCCTCGCCCTTGGGGAAATAGACCCAGTCCGCGTCCTTGCCCTTCACGAGCTTGTCGTAGTCGGGCAGAAACTTCTGCGGCTCGTCTTTCTCTTTGGCGTCGTCGGAGGCCAGGAACCCCGAGTCCTTGGCGGGCGACACGGAGGCCAGGAAGAAGACCGGTCAGAGCAATCGCGAAGAGGCGGGTCGTGAAGCGCAGCATGCTCGATTCTCCTTTGTTTTCGTGAGCGGATTTTAGCACTTCCGACGGCGGCTCAGAGGCGGATCGCCGCGCAAACGGCATCTCCCGCCTGCGCCGTCGTGAGGCTGCCCCCCACGTCGCCCGTGCAGCGCCCCTGCTCGACGCAGGCGCGGACGGCGTCCTCGATCGCCTCGGCCGCCGCCGCCTCCCCGAGGTGTTCGAGCAGCAGGGCCGCGGTCAGGATCGCTCCGAAGGGATTGGCCTTCCCGGTTCCGGCGTACTTGGGCGCGGAACCGTGCACCGGCTCGAACATCGAGATCCGTCCCGGATGGATGTTGCCGGAGGCGGCCATGCCGAGACCGCCCTGAAGCGCCGCGCCGAGATCGGTGGCGATGTCGCCGAACATGTTGTTCGTCACGATCACGTCGAACTGCCGCGGATCGCGGACCATCTGCATGCAGAGGGCGTCGATGTAGAGGTGGCTCGCCTCGACGTCCGGAAACTCCCGCCGCCACTTCCGCGAAGGCCCGCTGCCAGAGGTCGCCGACGAAGCGCATCGCGTTGGACTTGTCCGACATGACCAGGCGCTTGCGGGGGCGGCTCCGCGCGTGCGCGAACGCGAACCGGAGGATCCGCTCGACGCCCTTGCGCGTCGAGATGTCCTCCTGCACCGCCACCTCGTCGGGCGTCCCCTTCTTGAAGTTGCCGCCCGCGCCGACGTAGGAGCCCTCGGTGTTCTCGCGGAAGACGACGAAATCGACGTCCTTGCCCGAGAGCCCCTTGATCGGGCAGAGCCGGTCCGCCAGGCAGCGGACGGGGCGGTAATTGACGTAGAGGTCGAGCTGGAAGCGCGCCCCGAGGAGGATGTCGGCGGCGTGCTTCATGTCCGGCACGCGGGGGTCTCCGAAGGCCCCCATGAAGATGGCGTCGAAGCGGCGCGACAGGTCCTCGAAGGCGCCCGCCGGAACGGTCTCGCCGGTCGCGAGGTAGTGGTCCGCGCTCCAGGGAAAGGTGGTGAGCTCCAGGGGAATCGCGCGGCGGCGGGCGACGTCCGCGAGGACCTTGACGGCCTCGCGCGTCACGTCGACGCCGATGCCGTCCCCGGGAACGACGGCGATTCGCATAGGCGGCGGAATTTAGCACGGCGATCGGGACCGGCGTAGAATCGCGGCGATGAACTTCGCCGAAGCGGTCCGCGAGATCCTGGCCGAAGCCTGCGCGGCTCCCGAGCGCCCGACGCCGGGAAGCCTGGCGGGACGCCTGGCGCGCGAAACGGAGCGGCACCTCGACCGGGTCCGTTTCAGCCCGCACCAGTACATGCGCCATCCGATCCTGCTCTGGGACGATTGGGAGGTCATGCTGATCGCCTGGGAGGCGGGCCAGGTCACGCCGATCCACGATCACCGCGGCGTGATGGGAGGCATGGCCCTGCTGTCGGGCTCGCTCGCCGAAGAGCGCTTCACGACGCCGGGAGGCCGGCCGCAGCTGGCCGACGACCGCGTGCGCCCCGAGGGCGACCTCTCGGAAATCGGGCCGACGGTCCTCCATCGGTTGAAGCCCACGACGGCCCGCGCCGTTTCCCTGCACCTCTACCGACCGCCGCTGCGGACGATGGGAATCTGGGACGCGCAGGGCATGTAGCGAGATCCGCGCTTCGGCCTTCGACGTCGAGGAGGAAGTCCTCGCCCGATCGGTGGCCGCCGGCATGCGGGTCGGCTAGAAAGACTCGCCCGGCCTTCCGGAGTCCCTCCTCCCGAAGACGACCGCCCAGTCCTTGCCCCAGGCGTCGCGCACACGCTCGACGACCCGCTCGCCCTCCCGCGGCGGAGCCTCCGGCGGGCAGATGCGGAAGACCCGGTCGCGCGCGCCGGCGGGCGGGGCGGCCGCGGCCTCCCGGCGCGGAAGAATCCGGAACTGGCGGATCACGTCGACCGTGAGCGTCCCGTAGAGCGGGCTCGCCTCCAGACGCACCTGCCCGTAGCGCTCCCAGCGCGCGGCGGCCCAGCCCACCGTCGTGTGCTGACCGACCATCTCGACGTACATGCCGCGCTGCCGGTCCCACTGCACGAGCTGCTCGGTCGAGTGCGCGAACGAAACGAAGAGGCCTCCGATGGCGAGCAGCGCCCCCGCCCGCCGCCACCGCCGCGGCAGGAGGCCGAGCCACCAGAGGAGGCCGGAGGCGATGGCCACCGCCGTGACCGTCGTCAGGTACGCGAACCGGGATCCGTTGGGCGAGAGCCGTTCGCCCCACGCGAGGCTCGCGAGCAGGGCCATTCCGGCGTGCGCCCACAACAGGGCGGAGAGGTCATCGCGCGGGCGCGCGCCGGCGCCTCAGAAAGGCCGTCGCGAGCAGGACCGCGAGCAGGACGGGAAGGCGCGGGCGCCCCTCGAGGTCGATGCGGGGGCTGGGATCCGGCAGCACCCACGGCGCGAGCAGCGCGGTTCGCGTCGCGCGCACGAGCGGAAGCGGCGAGTGCGTCTGGCGCATTTCCAGAAGCATGTTGTGGTTGCCCGCCCGGACGAGGTACGACCCCTGTCGGCCCGCGTGGAAGAGGAAGAGCGGCAGGACCGCCAGGGCGAAGCCGGCGGCAAACGATGCACCGAGAAGCCAGCGACGCGATGGCCGATCCGACGGCCAGAGCAGCACCAGCCCGAGCGCGGCCGCCGCGATCCAGGCCGAGAGGTAGACGTGGGCGCCCAGACCCGGCCAGAGCGCCGGCGAGACACGGCTGCCCCCGCGCGGCCCCGACGGCGCGCCCGGAGCGCCACCAGCGTCGCGACGTCGAGCAGCGGCGCGAGGACGATCATGTTCCAGCCCCAGCGCGAGAGGATCAAGGACCAGCGAAGGCCGGCGAGGACGAGGCCGGCGAGCGTCCCCCCTCCCCGCGGAAGGAGCGCCCGCCCGAGGAGCATCGCCGTGCAGAGCGAGAGGACGCCGCCGAAGGCCGAAAGGAAGCGCACGCCGAAGACGGTCGTGCCGAACGTCCGCAGCGCGGCGCGAAAGGCCTCGAGGTAGAGCACGCCCACGGTTCCCGAGTGGCGTCCCCCGTCGTCGAGGACCATGCGAACGGTGTCGCGGAAGTCTCCCGGGCTTGCCCTCGAGCGCCATGGCCTGCGGAAGCACGAGCAGCTCGTCATGCCAGAGAGGGAACGGAAGCGACTCGAGACCGGCAAACCGCACGCAGGCTCCCAGCAGGAGGGCGGCCGCTCCCGTCGCGGCGAGGGCCCAGCGGGGCAGGTCCGGCGGCTCGAGGTCCGATCGAATCGCCGGCGCGCGGCTCGCGAGGTAGACGCCGCCCGCCGACGGCGACGCCGGCAGCGCCGGCCGCGGCGACCAGGAGGAGGGTCAGGAGCAGCCGCGAGAATCGCCCAGGCCGGATCGGCGTCGATCAGCAGCTCCGGCCCGATCGCATCGAGCAGCGTTGCCGCCGCGACGAAGGCCGCCGCAGCGCCGGCGACGACGGCGGCGCGCGCCGCGATTCTCGTCGGACGCATCACCGGTCCCCGCCGGGGGCCGCGATCACGACCGCCCACGCCCGCCCCCAGCCGTCCTGGACGGTCTCGACTTTCCTTTCTCCGGCGAGGGCCGCCGTTCTTGGAGCGACGAGGCGGAACCTGCGCGTCGCAGGCGCCGCTGCCTGCACGCGCCGACGAGCCCAATCGGAAATCGCGAACGGCCGCGATGGTGATGTCGGAGTGGCCGAGCCCGCGTTCCACCACGACCTCACCCTGCGCATCCCAGCGCGCCGCGGCCCTTCCGATCAGCGTGTCCTGGCCGTGGAAACCGTCGAAGGTCTCGCGCCTCTGCGGCCAGGAAGCGAGCGCGTCCCGCGCGCCAAGAGCACCGGAAATCGCGATCAACCCGATCGCAACCAGGGCCGCCGGACGCCGCCACCGCGCGGCGGCCTCATCCGACGAGCGCCAGCGTGCCGGCTGCGACGGCCACGGCGGTCGGGCCGATCAGATAGGCGAACCTCGCCCCGTTGGGACTGTCGGCCTGTCCCGCGGCCACGCACGCCGCGAGCGCGGCCGCCGCCTGTGCGAGCAACAAGGCCGAGACGTCCTCGCGCGGCCGCCGGATCGAGCGGCAAAGGGCGACCAGCACGGGCAGTCCCAGGATCCAACCGAGCCTCCGGCGGCCGGGAAGGTCGTTGCGGGGCGACGGATCGGACAGGAGCCAGGGGCCTCCGATCGCGTCGGCCGCCGCCGCCAGCGGCGGCAGGAGCGAACCCTGGCGGCGGATCTCTGTCACGACGTTGTGGTCGCCCGTTCGCGAGAAGTAGGGGACGCGGCGACCCTCGCGCAGGAAGAAGAGCGGCGCCGCCGCCAGCGCGAATCCGGCGAGCACAAGACCGGCCAGCCGAAGCTTCCCCTTGGACGGCGCTCCCTGCGGCCAGGCCACGAAGGCGGCGAGCGCGGCCACGACGATCCAGGCCGCCAGATAGACGTGCGCGCCGAGCCCGGCGAGCGCTCCCGCAGCCAGCGCGGCGGCGGGGCTCGACCGCCGGCGGGCGCGCAAGGCCAGGAGGCTCGCGACGTCGGCCATCGGCGCCAGGACGATCTGGACCCACCCCCACCGCGACAGGATCAGCGACCACCGCAGTCCCGCGAGCGTCAGCGCCGCCAGGGTCCCCCCACCGCGCGGCAGGAGCGCGCGCGCCAGAAGGGCTCGCCGTCACGAGAGAGAGCGACCCGGCGAGCGCGGACGGGAAACGCACGCCGAAGACCGTCGTTCCGAAGGCGCGGAGGCTCAGCCGGTACGCCTCGAGGTAGAGCACGCCGACGCTTCCGTAGGGCTTCGCGACGCCGAACGGCGCGGCCCGCACCGAATCGGCGAAGTCCGCGGGCCGTCCTTCGAGCGACAGCGCCGGGCCGATGAGCGAGAGATCGTCGATCCAGAGGGAATCGGGGCTGCGTGCGAGCGCGTGGAACCGCAGCAGCGTGCCCGCGGCGAGGGCCGAGGCCGCGAGAAGCCACAACGCGCCGCGCGAGAGGAGAAGGGGCTTCAGGTCGTCCCGGGCCGATCCGGTGCGCAGCCAGAGAAGGTAACCGCCGGCCGCGAGCCCTCCGCCCACCGCACACGCGGCAATCACACCGAGCGACAGCAGGAGACGCGGAAGCGCCCAGGAAGGCTCCGTCTCGAGGAGCAACGCCGGCCGGATGGCGCGAACGAGAGCGACTCCGACGAGGAACGCGACGGTCAGGCCCGCGAGCCTCGCGGCCGCCCCGTCGTGCCGCCGCAGCGCGCCGGCCGTCACCACGAGGAGCCCGAACGCCCCAGCACGACCGCCCACTCGCGCCCCCACGCGTCCCGAACCCGCTCGACGGTGCGCTCGCCGGCGCTCGGCTCGCGGGTCGGGCCGACGACGCGAAAAGTCCGGGAACGGGGCGCGCCGGCACCCTGCGGCACAGCGCCGGCCCCGCTCGCCGGGTCGAGCCGGTAACGGCGGACCGTGTCGATCGTGAGATCGGAGCGCCCGAGGCCCGACGCGACGGCGACCGCGCCATAGCGTTCCCAGCGCGCGGCCGTGCGGCCGATCAGCGTGTCCTCGCCGTGAAAACTGTCGAACGTGGCGCGCCGGGCCGGCCACTCGACGACGCGCCTGCCCGGCGCCGCGCACTCCGGCGACGGTGAGCACTCCGACGGCGGCAAGCGCCGCGGCGCGGCGGCGCGCCACGGGAGCGAGTCCGACCAGGGCGAGCACGCCGGCGCCCGCCGCGACGGCGGTCCAGGTCGTCAGGTATCCGAAACGAAACCCGTTCGGGTGCCCGGCCTGTCCGCCGGCGACCGCGGCGCAGAACGCCGCCCCGCCCTGCGTGAGGAGAAGCGCCGAGAGCTCCGCACGCGGCGACAGAAGGGCGCGGGCCAGCGCCACGGCGACGGGAATGCCGACGATCCACCCCAGCCGGGAAGCGCCAGCCAGGTCGTGCCGCCCTTCGGGATCGGGCAGGAGCCACGGCGCGGGGAGGGCGTCGGCGGCCGCCGCGAAGGCGGGCATCGGCGAGCCGGTCAGGCGCATTTCACGGACGACGCTGTGCCGAGCCGTTCGACCGAAGTACGGGATCCGGCGGCCCTCGTGGAAGAGAAAGAGCGGAGCGGCCGCGAGAAAGAATCCGGCCGCGAAGAGTGCCGCGCGGGAGCGGCGCTGCGCCGGGCGCTCCGCCTCCTCGGTGGGCCACAGGCAGAACGCGAGCAGGCCGGCGCCGGCGGCCCAGGCCGCCAGGTAGAAGTGCGCACCGATCCCGGCCGCGATCCCCGCCAGAGCCGCCGGGGCGAGCGCGTCGCGGCGTCGCGCCCGCAGGAGGAGCAGCGCCGCGACGTCGACGAGCGGCGCGATCAGGATCGCGTGCCAGCCCGAGAGCGAGAGGATGATGTGCCAGCGCAGCCCGGCAAGAACCAGCGCGGCGAGCGCCGCGCCGCCCCGCGGCAGCAGCGCCCGCGCGAGCAGCGTGGCCGTCAGGAGCGAGAGGGCTCCTCCCAGCAGCGACGGAACGCGGACGGCGAGCACCGACGCCCCGAACGCGTCCAGGCTGAGGCGCAGGAGCCGCAGGAAGAGCACGCCGATCATCTCGTGCGGGTCGGGCCGGCCGTAGGGGATCGGACGGATCGTGTCCGCGAAGTCCCGGGCCGTGCCCGAGAGCGCGAGCGCGGGCGTGATCAGGTTGACCTCGTCTTCGAGAAAAGGCACGGGGAGCGACTCGGCCGATCGGATCCGCAGCGTGAGGCCGGCGGCCAGCGCGGCCCCGGTCAGCAGAACGACCGTCCGCCGCGAAAGGGGCAGCGGGACGAGCGGCGCGGCAAGAAGCCGCGTCCCCGAAAGGACGCGAAACGCCCCGGCGAACACTCCCCCGGCCGCCGCGGCCGCGGCCACGACCGCGAGGCCGAGGACCAGGCGCGCCGCGGCCCAGCCCGGTTCCGGGTCGAGCAACAGGCGCGGCCGGGCGAGGCGCGCAAGATCGACCGCCGCCACGAAGGACGCCGCGGCACCGACGACGACGGCCGCGCGGGCTCTCGCGTCGGGGCGAGCCCGCGGGAGCCTCACTTCTGGAAGAAGAGGAACAGGTTCACGGCGGACGGGCCGAGCGAGAAGAAGTCCCCCGAGCGCAGCGGTGCGGCACAATCCTCCTCGGAGACGCCGGCCAGCTCGTCGGGCACGGGGATGGCCTCGCCGTTCAGGTACGTCCCGCAGGTCGAGCGCATGTCGACGAGCCGGTAGTTCGGGCCCTCGCGCCGTCTCGTGCCGCACGACCTTGGCATGCAGGCGCGACACCTCCGTGTTGAGAAACGCGTCGGGCGACGAGACGCGGAATCCGGTCACCGGCATCCCGACGCCGATGAACTCCGGAACTTCGCGCCCGAGCAGCAGCTCGTCGAAGTCGAGCTTCACGAGGCCCGCGTTGTAGGGGCCGAGGCCGAGCAGGTAGTGGCCGGAAGGCAGCCGGAAGAGCGTCTTTTCCAGGCGCGACGACATCCCCGTCATTCCGTTGTCCACGAACGTCATGACGTCGCGCTGGCGCGACTCCAGAGCCTCGCGGCAGATCGCGGAGTAGAGGTCGTCGTTCACGCGGGGCACCTCCTGGGCTTCGCAAATTGTCGCACACCGGAAGACGGGAAAGCGCGTCACGAAGGTGCCGGCGGGTCAGTTCACGGGGCCCTCGCCTTCGGCCGGCGCCGCCTCCGGCACGGCCTCCATCTCGACGGTCCAGCGCTCCGACACGTCGTCGGGCAGCTCCAGCAGGAACCGGGACGGCTCCAGGATCACGTCGACCCCGTAGCGGTCGCGCGCGAGCATCGGGTAGACCAGCGCCAGCTCGTTCTTCGCCCGCGTCACGGCGACGTAGAAGAGCCGCCGCTCCTCCTCGAGCCCCTCTTCCGTCGCGGAGGACCGGTAGCTCGGGAAGCGGCCCTCCGACAGGCCGATCACGATCACGCGGCTCCACTCGAGGCCCTTGGCCTGGTGCACCGAGGAGAGCACGACGCGATCGTCCTCGTTCTCCGCCGCGACCACGTCCTCCCCCGAGAGCTCGTTGAAGAGCGTCACCTCCTCCAGGAACGAGCGCAGCGAATCGTAGGGCTGCGCGAACTGCGCGAACTGCTCGAGATCGTCCAGGCGGGCCTCGCCGTTGGGAAACTTCGCGCGGGCGAAGTCGCGGTACACGTCCTCGACGACCATCCGGATCGCGTCGGCGGGAGAGGAGCGCAGCCCCGGCGCATCGAGGCGACTGAGGACGCCGCGGAAGGCCTCGATCGCGCCCGAGGCGCCGCGCGGCAGCTCGATGCCGCGCGCCCCGCGCTCCCGAAACGCCGCGAGCGGATCGGGGCGCGAACCGATCGCCTCCCACACCGCGGCCGCCGACCGCTCCCCGATGCGCGGGAAGACCTTCAGCGCCCGCTTCCAGGAGAGCTCGTCTTTCGGGTTGACGATCAGCCGCAGGAACGCGAGCACGTCCTTGACGTGCCGCTGCTCGAAGAAGCGCATCCCGGAGCGGATCTCGTACGGAATGCCGCGGCGGGTCAGCTCGATCTGCAGCTCCAGGGCCTGGTAGTGCGCGCGGTAGAGCACGGCCAGATCCGCGAGCTTCTCCCCCTCGTCGTGCCACTCGAGCAGCCGCTGCGCCGCAAAGCGCGCCTGGTCCGGAATGTCCGGGCAGCGGAACGACCGCCGGAAGCGCGCCGCCGGCCCGGGAGGCGCGCAGCTGCTTTTCGAACTGCCGCTGGTTGTTGGCGATCGAAGCGTTGGCGAGGGCGAGGATTTCCGGTGTCGAGCGGTAGTTCAACGTCAGGCGAAACGTCTTCGCGTCGGGGTAGCGCTCGGGGAAACCGACGATGTTCTCGAAGGAGGCGCCCCGGAAGGAGTAGATCGCCTGGGCGTCGTCGCCCACGACCGTCACGTTGCGGCGGACCCGCGCCATGCCGTCCACGATCTCGCCCTGCAGGCGGTTGGTGTCCTGGTACTCGTCGACCAGGACTTCGTCGTAGGAGGCCGCCAGCGCCGCGGCGGTCTCCGGGCTCTCCACGAGGAGGCGCTTCCAGGAGAGCAGCAGATCGTCGTAGTCGCAGGCGTTGGCCGCGCGCTTGCGCTCCCGGTAGCGCTGGAAGACCCGCACGATCTCCTCCTCGAGCGACAGGAAGTGCGGCGCGCGCTCGGCCAGCACCTCGGGGAAGGGGCGGCTCGTGTTGATCGTGAACGAGTACAGGTCCGACAGCACGTCGCCGCGGGGAAACCGCTTCTCGGTCACCGGGATCTTCTGGTCCGAGACCGCGGCGTCGAAGATCTCGCGGCAGTCTTCGGGGTCGAGGATCGTGAAATTCGAGCCGATCCCGACCCGTTCGCCGAAGCGCCGCAGGAGCCGGCTCCCGACGGAATGGAACGTTCCGCCCATCAGCCGCCGGGTGTCGACCGTGAGCAGGGCCTCGACCCGCCGCAGCATCTCCCGGGCCGCCTTGTTGGTGAAGGTCAGCAGCAGGATTCGCGACGGGTCCAGGCCCGACTCGATCCGGCGGGCGACCCGGTAGACCAGCGTCCGTGTCTTGCCGGAGCCGGCCCCCGCGATGACCAGGATCGGGCCGCCGCCCGCCAGCACGACGTCCCGCTGCTCCTCGTTCAGCTCCCGGTCGTAGTCGACCCGATAGGTCCGGAGCCCGACGGGCTTGCGAAGGACGTACTTGCGCTCCACCGGCGCCAGTTTACGACCCCTCCCCTTCGCGGAACCCGACGGCGGCTCCTCGCCAGACGTAATCTTTCGCCCCCATTCGGCGTTCTGAAGTCGAAGACACGAGGTGACTCCATGAGCATTTCCCACATCCGACGTTCCGTACTGATCCTGGCCGGGGCCGGCGGGCTCGCCCTGGCGGGGCTCTTCGCGGGAAGGCTCGCCGCCGGCGCGCTTCCCGGCGCCGGTGCGCCCGGGCCCTTCGGACCGCCCCGGTTCGGCCGGATCGCCCGCGAGCTCGACCTGACCGACGGCCAGAAAGCCCAGATCAAGGAGATCCTGAGGGCGCACGGTACCGAGATCGAGGCGCAATGGCGGGCGGGCCTGACCGCGCGCCGCGCCCTGCACGACGCGATCATGGCCGACCCCGTCGACGAGGGCGCCATCCGCGCCAGGGCCGCGGAGCTTTCCGGAGTCGAAGGCAACGGTGCGGTGCTCTTCGCCCAGGTCCGCGCGCAGATCTTTCCCATCCTGAGCCAAGGCCAGAAGGACAAGGTTGCGCAGTGGCGCGGCCGCATGCGGGCCCGGGGAGATCGAGCCGTGAAAGGGCTCGAGGAGTTCTTGAACGACGGAGAGAAGTAGGGCGTGGCCGCGCCCGTCCCGGAGGGACCCTCCGGTCTCTCCCGTGCCCCGGCGATTCTCGCGGAGGCCGCCCTCGTCGACCGCGCACGGGCGGGAGACGAGGACGCCTTCGCCGATCTGGTGCGCCGCGCGGCGCCGGCGGCGATCGCAGCCGCGCGCCGCGTGACCGGAGACGCCGCGCTGGCGGAGGACGCTGCCCAGGAGGCATTCCTCCGCGCCTACCGTTCCCTCTCGCGGTACGAACGGCGCTCTTCGTTTTCGGCCTGGGTGCGCACCATCGCGGTCAACGCGGCCATCGACATCGTGCGGCGACGAAGGCCCGAGAGCCCGGTCGAGGACCGCGCGGCTCCCGGAGGCGGCGAGCGGCGTCAGGAGGACCTCGACCTGCTGCGCCGGGCGCTGGCCGCTCTCCCCGCGATGGATCGGGAGATCCTGCTCGCCCGCGAGCTCGAGGGGATCGGCGACGCCGCGATCGCGCGCCGGCTCGGATTGACGGTGACCGGCGTCCGCGTGCGGGTGCACCGCGCGCGGCGCCGGCTTCGCGAGAGATTCAAGGAGGCCAGACCATGACCACCGACGACCGGGCGGCGAGCGCCCGCACCGCCTGCCGGGGACTGACGGGAGAAGCGCTCGAGCGCCACCTCTTCCTCTGCGCGGACTGCCGCGCCGAGGTGCGGCTCGCGGCGGCCTGGGACTTCCTGCGGACAGGAGCCCGTCGACGCCGCCGCGCCGCCTGCCACGCCGCGCTTCGTCGCCAGCGTACGCGACGCCGTCCGAAGGGACGCGGCGCGGACGCGGCGCCGCCGGCTGCTGCTCGCGGCCGCGGCGGTTCTGCTGTTCTTCTTCGCCGCCGGCGCGAACTCCCGCCCCTCGCCGGCGCCGTCCAACGGCGAGGAGGCCTACGCGGGCCTGGCGGTGCCGTCGACGGTCCTGGAGGACCTGCTGCCCGAGTAGCTGAAGCTGACAGCGCCGGGCCTCTCCCGTACACTCCCCCCGTGCCGCTCAAGCTCACGACGGCCGGGGAGTCGCACGGGCCCCGCCTGACGGCGATCCTGGAAGGAATCCCCGCCGGCCTGCGCATCGACCCCGAATTCGTCGGCCGGGAGCTCGCGCGCCGGCAGCACGGCTACGGACGCGGCGGGCGCATGAAGATCGAAAGCGACGAGGCCGCCTTCGAAGGGGGTGTCCGCGGAGGGATCACGCTCGGCTCTCCGATCGCGATCGGCGTCGCCAACCGCGACTTCGGGAGCTGGGAGACGGTCATGGGGCCGCTCAGGGTCGACGCGGCTGCGGCGGCGGAGAAGCGCCTCACGAAACCCCGCCCCGGCCACGCGGACCTGGCCGGAGGGATGAAGTACGGCGCGCGCGACCTGCGCGACGTCCTCGAGCGCGCCTCGGCGCGGGAGTCCGCCGCGCGCGTGGCCGCCGGCGCCGTCTGCAAGCTGCTCCTGGCGGCCTGCGGCATCGAGGTCCGGAGCGGGGTCCTCGCCGTCGGCGCGGCCGTCGACACGTCGACGCCGCGGTCGTTTGCGGCGCTCGAGCGCGTGCGGGAAGACTCGCCGTTGCGGGCGCTCGATCCCGAGGTCGAGAAACGGATGGTCGCCGCGATCGACGCCGCGAAGCAGGAGGGAGAGACGCTCGGCGGCTCGATCCTGGTCGGCGCGCGGGGCGTTCCGGCGGGGCTCGGTTCGTTCGCCTCGTGGGACCGCAAGCTCGACGGCCGCATCGGCCAGGCCCTGCTCTCGGTGCCGGCGGTCAAGGCGATCGAGTTCGGCAGCGCGCTCGAGGCCTCGCGCGGGCCGGGCTCGCGCGCCCACGACGAGATCGAGAAGGGGCCGGACGGGGCGCTGCGCCGGCGGACGAATCGCGCCGGCGGCCTCGAGGCGGGGGTGACCAACGGCGAGGACGTGCTCGTCGTGGTCGCGATGAAGCCGATCTCCACCCTGGCGCGCGGGCTCGACTCGGTCGACCTCGAGACGGGCGAGCCGGCGCGATCGGCCTACGAGCGCAGCGACGTCGCCGCCGTGGCGGCCTGTGGCGTCATCGCCGAAGCGATGCTCGCCTTCGTCCTGGCCGACGCGCTCCTCGAGCTGACCGGGGGCGACCGGCTCGAGGACGTGACGGCGCGACTCTCCGCGCACCGCGACCGCGTGGCCCGCTACCCGCGCTGAGGCCCTGCCGCGGCGCGGCCGTCCGCGTCACCGCAGGCCCGGCAGTGTTTCGGCCGGCCCCGGGGCAGACGTGGCGAGCATCTGCTCGAGGGAACGCCGGCGGGCGTCGAGCCGGCGGTCGAGGATGGCGAACTCCGGATCGGTCGCCCGCCAGCCGCCGTCCTGAGGCTTCCAGAGCTCGTAGTGGAGCCTCGGCGAGATCGCCCATCCCGTCTTCCCGACGGCTCCGATCCGCTGTCCACGGCGGACGCGATCGCCGCGCCGCACTTCGACCTTCGCGAGGTGCCCGTAGAGAGTCGCCGCTTCCGGGCCGTGCGCGATCACGACGAGGTTTCCGAACTGCCAGAGCCGGGGAGCCCGTTCCCGCCGCAATCGGCCGGTGAAGACCACGCGGCCTTCGGCCGGTGCGATGACCGCGGACCCTTCGGCCGCCGCAAGGTCGAGTCCGGAGAAGAATTCTTCCTGGCCCGTCCACGGCGACACGCGCGGCCCGAAAAGGGCAGCGGGCTCGCAGGCGCCCGAGATCGGCACGAGCGACGGGGTTCGCGCGGCGAGCCCGGGGTCGTCGGCCTCGGCCTGCGCGAGCACGGCGCGCCCGCGCTCGAGCGCGTTCAGATAGATCCGCAGCCCGGCGGCCAACCGCTCGGGGTCGGTGCCGCCCAGAACGCCCCGCGCCGGGTCGAGCGCGCGCGGCCAGCGCGACACCGGGACTCCATAGAGGAAGGCGACCCGGGCCAGGAGGTCTCCCCAGGCGAGCTCCCGGTCGGCGAACGCCGCCGTCTGGAGGCGGGCCCGCGCGGCCGCGTCGCGCGCTTCCGGGAGACGCAGCGTCGCGGTGTGCGAGACGACCTCGCGGGCCGACCGAGCCAGGACTGCCGGAACCGTCCACCAGAGCGAGACGCACAGAAAGACGCCGATCGCGGCCGCGACGAGGACGCCGCGCTCGCCGCGCGCCCCGAGCGAGAGGGCCGACACGGTCCGGCGGCCCGTCGCGGGGTGGTATTGAAGTTCCACGCAGGCTACCGATCGAAGAACACGGCCTGCAGGCCCAGCCGTCGCACGTCCCCTCCCGGCATCCCGAAGTTTCTCGGCACGAAAGAGCGCGAGGCTTCGAAGCGAACGGCCGTGGGTCCCGCCCCTCCGCCGGACACGGTCAACAGGACGGTCTCGCCGGGAGCGAGCATGCGGCGGTAGAGAGTGCGGTTGTCGGCGATGGCCCGAATCTCGAGCGGTCGCCCGACCGGCGAATAGTGGCCGAGGCCGAGCCGGACGCGCTGCCCGGGCGAAACCCACACCGCGAAGTTCTGGCGAGTCCATTGAAACGCGCCGCCGTTCGAAGACTCGGGCGGGTAGAAGCCGATCCGTGAGCCGTATCGGAAGGCCTCTTCCGGTCGCGCCGTGGCGAGCATTCCCCAGGACGCCGCCGCCGCGTAGAGCAGCACGGCGGCACCGAGCCAGGCATGCGGCGGCCAGGCGCGCTTCTCGGGCGCCGGAGAGACTCCGACGGCAGCGGCGAGAAAGAAGAAGAGGCTCGTGTCCGCCGCCAGCCAGTGAGAGCCGACGACGAGCGCCGCCAGGAACGCCAGAGAGACCAGAGCGGCGGCCCTCGGAAGGCTGTCGTCGGACCGTTCCTCTCCGCCTTGCCCCAGGCGGCGCGCCGCATCGCGAAAGAGCGCCACGGCGAAGACCAGAGTGAGCCCGAGCCCGAGGATCCCCGTCTCCGCCAGCGCCTGGAAGTACGCGCTGCCCGGGTTGTCACGCAGCTTCAGGCGCACGCCCTGGGCCCGAAGCAGATCCGGCAGCCTCCAGGTGTAGACGCCGAGTCCCCCGCCTTCGATCGGGTTCTCGAGGAAGAGGTGCCAGGCCGCAGTCCAGAGCATCGGCCGTGCCGAGATCCGGGAGGCCACGGGCTGGGACGGATCGAAGCTGTCCACGAGCCGAACGCCGAGCGTGCCGCGAGTCCCCGAGAACGCCAGCAGCGCCACGAACAGGGCCGCTGCGGCCGCCGCGGAGAGGCCGAGGACCCTGACCGAGCGCGCCTTCGCCCGGAGCGTGGGAAACAGGATCAGGCTCGCCACCACGATGAGCAGCCCGCTGCGGGAGCCGGAGAGGACGAGGCCCAAACCGAGCACCACGGCGGCCGCCACGGCCGGCAGCCTCCGCCCGCCCGCGTGCGCGAGCGCCCCCACCGCGACGATGACCAGCGCCATCGCCGAGACGAGCCCGAGCGAGTTCGGGTCCACGGCGCCGCCCGAGAGCCTCTCCGTGGTCTTCCAGAAGGGATTGCGCTCGGGCGGGAGCCACGCGAACCGTTGCAGAATCGCCGCCGCGGCGGCCAGCGTCGCCCCGGAGAGGGCCGCGAGGAGCGCTCGCCGGCGGATCTCGCCGCCCGATCGCCTGAGCAGAAGAAAGAATCCCCCTCCCGAAGCCAGCGCGCCGAACGCGAGCAGGCTCTCCCGCACAGCGGTCGATTCGGGCAGGCCGTCGCCGTTGACCGTGCGCCCCGACAGGCCGTGCCATAGAGACCAGAGCGTGCGCGCCTCGACCGCCGCGAACAGCGCCGAGACCGCCCAGAGGGCCAGCAGCGCCCGCACCGGTGCATCCGGTCCCGAAGGATCGGGTCGCGTGTCGAAGTCGTAGATGAAGCGAAACGCCCACCCGGTGGCGAAACCCGCAAAGAGGAGCGTCGGCCAGGCAGCCGGGTCGCTGCCTCCGGAGAGCCGCGCGATCAGCCCCGCGCAAGGGAAGAGGAACGCGAAGATCCGCGCGCCGCGCGCCCAACGCTGAGCGGTCGCGAGCGCGAGCAGGATCGAGAGCGCCAGGACGGGAAGACGGTCGGGGGCCCCCGGCGGAAAAGCGATCGAGAGCGTGATCGCATAGCCGAAGAGGACCGCGAGAAACAGCAGGACCCGGGCGGCCGTGCCCGGCCGGCGGGGAATCGGAAAATCCGGCGCGAGTCCGCTCACCCGGTCACCGGATCACCCGATCGCCCGATCACCCGATTCCCTCACCCCCGGTGGTACTCCTGCAGGGCCTGCACGCCTCCGGCCCCCTCCTGCAGCGCCCGGATCCCCTCGACCGCGGCGGCGGACGCCGACAGGGTCGTCAGGCACGGGATTCCCAGGCGCAGCGCCGCGGACCGGATCGCCGCTTCGTCGAAGTGCGACTCCCGCCCGAGCGGCGTGTTGATGACCAGCTGAATGTCTCCGGCCTCCATCCGGTCGACCGCGTTGGGATGGCCCTCGTTGACCTTGAACACGCGCTCGGCCGGCAGCCCCGCCCCCTCGAGAGCCGCCCGCGTTCCCTCCGTCGCGCACAGTGCGAACCCGAGGTCCGCAAGCTCCCGCGCGATCGGGATCGTCGCGGGCTTGTCGTAGGGGTTGACGGTCAGAAAGGCCCGGCCCGACTGGGGCAAACGCATGCCGACGGCCTCGCACGCCTTGGCGAAGGCCCCTCCGAAGCGCGGGGAGATCCCCATGACCTCGCCGGTGGACTTCATCTCCGGGCCGAGCAGCGTGTCTTCGCCCGGGAATTTCTTGAACGGAAAGACAGGCCCCTTGATGAAGAAGTCCACGGGATCCCGCTCGGCAGGCAGCTTCAGGGAGGCGAGGGAATCTCCCGCCGCGAGCAGCGCCGCGGCCCGCGCCATCGGCACGCCGATCGCCTTGGAGACGAAGGGCACCGTGCGCGAGGCGCGCGGATTGACCTCCAGCACGTGGAGCGTGCCGCGCTGCGTCGCGAACTGGATGTTGACGAGGCCCCGCACCGAAAGGGCACGCGCGAGGCGGCGCGTCGCCTCGCGGATCTGATCGAGCATCGCGGGCGGCACCTTCCAGGCGGGCAGCACCGAGAACGAATCGCCGGAGTGGATGCCCGCTTCCTCGATGTGCTGCTGGATTCCCCCGATCCACGTCTCTTTCCCGTCGCACAGGGCGTCGACGTCGTACTCGACGGCGTCGTCGAGAAACCGGTCGATCAGGACCGGATGCTCGGGCGAGCTCTCGAGCGCCCGCGCCATGTAGCGCGTCAGGTGCGCGTCGTCGAAGACGACGGCCATCGCCCGGCCGCCGAGGACGTAGGAGGGCCGCACCATCAGCGGGTAGCCGATCCGCCGGGCCGCGGCGAGGGCCTCGGCCTCCGAGCGCGCCTCGGCGTGCGGCGGCGCCTGAAGGCCGAGCTCGCCGAGCAGCGCCCCGAACCGCCCCCGGTCCTCGGCCAGGTCGATCGACTCCGGCGACGTGCCCCAGATCGGGTAGCCCGCCGCCTCGAGAGCCCGCGCGAGCTTGAGCGGCGTCTGGCCGCCGAACTGGACGAGGATCCCGTCGGGTCTCTCGTTGTCGAGCACGGCGGACACGTCCTCGAAGGTCAGAGGCTCGAAGTAGAGCCGGTCCGAGGTGTCGTAGTCGGTCGACACCGTCTCCGGATTGCAGTTGATCATGACGGTCTCGAACCCGCGCTCGGACAGGGCGTAGCAGGCGTGCACGCAGCAGTAGTCGAACTCGATCCCCTGGCCGATCCGGTTCGGGCCTCCGCCGAGCACGACGACCTTGCGTCGGTCCGTGCGCAGCGACTCGTTCTCGTCCTCGTAGGTCGAGTAGAAGTACGGAGTCTGCGCCTCGAACTCCGCCGCGCACGTGTCGATCGTCTTGTAGACGGGCGCGAGCGCGAGCTCCCGCCTCCGCTCCCGCACCGCCCCTTCGCCCACGCCCATCGCCCGCGCCAGGGAACGGTCCGAGAGACCCATGCGCTTGGCGCGGCGAAGCTCCTCCCGGGAGACGTCCTCGGGACGCCGCCCCGCGAAGCGCGCGCTCCTCGGCGATCATCCTTTCCACGGCGTCGAGAAACCAGGGGTCGATGCGGGTCCGCTCCGCGATCTGCTCGACGGACAGCCCCGCGAGAAACGCTCGCCGCAGGTGGAAGAGACGCTCCCAGGTCGGCTCCGCGAGCTTCTCGAAGAGCTCCGCCTCGGAAAGCTCCGTTCCGCCGTCGTCCAGGCCGTCGCGCCCGATCTCCAGCGAGCGGATCGCCTTGCCGAGCGCCTCGGCGAAGGTGCGGCCGATCGCCATCGCCTCCCCGACGGACTTCATCTGGATCGTCAGGCGCGGATCCGCCAGCGGGAACTTCTCGAAGGTCCAGCGCGGGATCTTCACGACGACGTAGTCGAGCGAGGGCTCGAAGCAGGCCGGCGTCTTCTGCGTGATGTCGTTGGGAATCTCGTCGAGCGTGTAGCCCACCGCGAGCAGCGCGGCGATCTTCGCGATCGGAAAACCGGTCGCCTTGGAGGCGAGGGCCGAGGAGCGCGAAACGCGCGGGTTCATCTCGATGACGACGCGCCGGCCGGTCCTCGGTTCGACGGCGAACTGGATGTTGGAGCCGCCCGTGTCCACGCCGACCTTCCGGATGACCGCCTTGGCCTCGTTGCGCATCTCCTGGTACTGGCGGTCCGAGAGGGTCATCTGGGGCGCGACCGTGATCGAGTCGCCCGTGTGGATCCCCATCGCGTCGAAGTTCTCGATCGAGCAGACGATGATGACGTTGTCGGCGTGGTCGCGCATCACCTCGAGCTCGAACTCCTTCCAGCCCTCGACCGACTCCTCGACCAGGACCTCGCGGACGGGCGATTCCGAGAGCCCGTGCGCCACCACGCGGCGGAACTCCTCCGGCGACCGCGCCCAGCCTCCCCCGCTGCCGCCCAGCGTGAAGGAGGGGCGCACGACGACGGGCAGACCGATCTCCGCCAGCACCGCCTCCGCCTCGGCCATCGAGCGCGCGGTGCCGGAGCGCGGCACCTCCGCGCCGATCTCGATCATCGCCTGCTTGAAGAGCTCGCGGTCCTCGGCCAGGCGCACGGCCTTCTCGCTGGCGCCGATCAGCTGGACGCTCCACTTCTCCAGAACGCCGCGGTCCGCCAGGGCGAGCGCGAGGTTCAGGGCCGTCTGGCCTCCGACCGTCGGCAGGATCGCGTCGGGGCGCTCCCGCTCGACGATCCGCTCGAGGAACTCGGGCGTCAGCGGCTCGACGTAGGTCGCGTCGGCAAGCTCCGGGTCGGTCATGATCGTCGCGGGATTGGAGTTGACCAGGACGACGCGGTACCCCTCGCGCTTCAAAGCGCGGACGGCCTGCGTGCCCGAGTAATCGAACTCGCAGGCCTGTCCGATGACGATGGGCCCCGACCCGATGACGAGGATGCTCTGGATGTCGGCGCGCCGGGGCATTCGGGCGAGACTAGGTTGTTTCCCGCCCCGCACGCAAGCCCAAGCTGCGCGAAGCTCGCCCTCAGTCCCGGACGACGACCCGCGTCGCGCGCACGGGCTCGCCGGCCTCGGGGAGCCGCGCCGGCGCCTGCGCATCGCATCGGCTCGTCAGGATCGTCCCCGAGCGCCCGAGCGCCAGGAGGCGCCCGCCCGTCCAGGCGACGCCCAGCAGGTCGTTGGAGGTCCCGGAATCGGCGGCCATCCAGCTCTCGCCGTCGGCGCTCTCGATCCGCATGCCCGCTTCGCCGACCGCGACGATGCCCGACCCGGTCCAGGCGACTCCATAGAGCCCCCGGAGACGCCCGCGGAGCGCTCGGTCCACGCGAGGCCATCCGGGCTCGTGTAGACGGCTCCCCCGTCGCCCACGGCCACGAATGCGCTTCCCGTCCAGGCCACCGCATGGATCGCGCCTCCCGGACGCCCGAACCCGACCGTCCAGTGCGCGCCGTCCGCGCTCGTGTAGATGACGCGGGCTTCCTCGCCTCCGACCGCGACGTAGACCGAGCCGTTCCAGGCGAGATTCTTCAGGCTGTTCGGAAGCACCCGCGTCACTTCGCTCCACGACGTTCCGTCCGCGCTCTCGAGGACGAGACCGGCCGTGCCGACGGCCAGAAACCGTCCCGCCGTCCCAGACCACGTCGAAGAGCACGGAGCCTGATTCAGGCGTGCGCGCGGTCCACGTGAGCCCGTCGGGGCTCGTCAGGATCCGCCCGCGTTCGCCGACCGCCACGAACCGCGAGCCGTTCCAGGCGACGCCGAGCAGCCACGTCCCGACGCCCGAGTCCACGCGGGTCCAGGTGTCGCCGTCCTCGCTGACGGCAATGGCGCCGTAGACGCCCACGGCCACGAAGCGGCGCCCGTCCCACGCGACGTCGACGAGCGCGGAGCGAAGGCCCGGGAAACGATTGGACCAGCCGAGCGCGTCGGTGCTCGAAAGGATCGTCCCCTTCGAACCCACGGCGATCAGGTGCGTGCCGTCGGAGGCGAGACGGTGCAGGTCGCTCGAGCTTCCGCGAAGCCAGCCGGCTCCAGGCGACGCCGTCCGCGCTGCGGTAGATCGAGCCGTTCTCGCCCACTCCGATCCAGGAAGCGCCCGTCCAGAAGAGCGAGAAGACCTGGCTGCGGATGTCCGGCGAGTCGCCCGACCAGTGGATGCCGTCCGGGCTCGAGAGGATCAGGGCATAGCCGGGGAACATGATCCCCCAGGCCACGAAGGCGCTGCCGTTCCACCCGACGGAGCCGAAGGAGCCGATCCAGCCCTCCGCGGCCTGCCACCGCGAGCCGTCGGCGCTCGAGAGGAGGGTCCCGTCGCGCCCGACGGCCACGAAGCGGCCGGCGCCCCAGGCGGCGTCGAACAGATCCGATTCCGTCGCCGGAGCGGCGGTCGTCCAGGCGACACCGTCGGCCGAGCTGACGATCGTGCCCGCGTCGCCGACGGCGAGCAGCCGCGATCCGTTCCAGATCACGCGGCGCAGCCGCTCCCGGCGTCCCGGTCGCCTGCGGCGTCCAGAGCCGCCCGTCCGCGCTCGTCAGCGCGACACCGGCGTCGCCGACGGCCACGAACTGGGCGCCCGTCCAGGCGACGTCCTGCAGGTCCGACTGGCGTTCGGGCGCCTCCCGGACGCCAGTTCTCGCCGTCGACGCTCGTCATCACGGTGCCCGCGGCTCCGACGGCGACGAAGCGTCCGTTGCCCCAGGCGACACCGCTCAACCGATTGCCCTGAGGGCGCGGGTTGGACCACTGCCACTCGCCGCAGGACTGGCCGCGGAGAGGGGACCGGGAGAGCGAGGAGAAGAACGGCGAGGAGAAACCCTGTCGATTTCCTGGACATGGCGGCCTCCGGATAGACCCCGGAGTTTACGGCGAAGCGGCCCGACTTTCCACCGGAAGAGCCGCCCCACGGGATCTCCGTCTACTCGTACCTCAGGGCTTCCGCGATGTCCACGCGCGCGGCCCGGCGCGCCGGCACCCAGGACGCGAGCAGGATCGCCACCGCCGCAAAGGCCACGATCGCCGCCAGATCGAGCGGCCGCACCAGAAACGGGATGTAGGACACGAAGTAGATCTCGGCGACCCCGGTGGGAAAGCGCAGGAGCCGGAAGGTGGTCGCGATCACGCACAGCAAGCGTACCCACGGCGGCCCCCGCGAGCACGCCCGTCCCGCCGAGCAGCGCGCCGAGCCAGAGGAAGACGCGCCCGAAGAACCGAGGCTCGGCGCCGAGCGAAGAGAGCACGCCGATGTCGCGCTTTTTCTCCTGCACGGTCATGACGAGCGTCGCGACGATGTTGAACGTCGACACGGCGACGATCAGGCCGATGACGAGAAACAGCGTCGTCTGCTGGACCTTGCAGGGCGGAGAAGAGCCCGCCGTTCATCGACAGCGTGTCCGCCGCCGAAAACCGATCGCCCGCCGCGGCGCGGATCAGGGCGAGCGCGGCCTCGAGATTTTGCGTCGTGTCGAGCTTGACCTCGACGACGTTGGCGTCTCCGGCCATTCGGGACAGCGCGCGCAGCGCCTCGCGGTCGCAGAAGATCCACTCCGCGTCGTATTCGGCGAAGTTCGTCCGGAAGACCCGCGTGACGCGAAAGCGCGCCGGTCCGGGGCACGAAGTGCGGCACGCCCGGGGAGGCGTCGGGCACGGAGATCGCGAGCAGATCCCCGACGCCCGCTCCGAGCTTGCGCGCCAGCTCCGCGCCGATCGCGGCGCCGGGCGGCTGACCCGGAGGCGCCCGCAGCGCCTCCGCCGCTTCGGGAAGGTAGGCGGACATCTGCGGCGAAACGCGCGCCTCGTCCGCCGCGTCGATGCCCTTGACGACCGCGTCGACGCCGTCGGGAGTCGCCGCCGAGGCGGCCAGGGCGGACTGGTACACGACGGGGGCCGTGGCCCGGACCCGCGGCACGCCCGCCAGCCGGCGGCGCAGGGCCGCGACGTCCGCCGCGTCCGCCGGCGCGAGCGGGTACACCACGATCTCGGCGTTGGCGCCGAGGAGCTTCTCCCGGATCTCGGTCCGGTAGCCCGAGAGCAGGCCCATCGCCACGACGAGCGCCGTGACCCCGAGGGCGATGCCCCCGATCGCCAGCAGCGAAACCGAGGAGACGAGCCTCGACGGCCGGGACCGCAGGTACGCGAGCGCGACTTCGAGCTCGAGAGGCATCTAGCGCGCGCCGAGGACCCCCGACGGGCTCCTGCGCATCGCCTCGATGAAGGTCTCGAAGAGCACGTTGGCGTCGTGCGGCCCGGGGGCCGCCTCGGGATGGAACTGCGCGGCGAGGACCGGCAGCTCCCGGTGCCGGAATCCCTCGAGGGTTCCGTCGTTCAGGTTGCGGTGCGTGGGCTCGACCTCCGCCGGAAGCGTTTCGGGATCCACCGCGAAGCCGTGGTTCTGCGAGGTGATCGCGACGGCGCCGCCGACCAGATCCTTGACCGGGTGGTTGGCTCCGCGGTGCCCGAACTTCAGCTTGAAGGTCTTCGCGCCGAGCGCGAGGCCGAGCAGCTGGTGGCCGAGGCAGATCCCGAAGATCGGCCTGCGTCCGATCAGCTTCTCGATCGTCGCGATCGGACCCGGCGAGCGCCGAGGGATCGCCCGGCCCGTTGGAGAGAAAGATGCCGTCCGGGTCCGCCGCCAGGATCCGCTCCGCCGGCGCGGTCGCCGGAAAGACCGTGACGCGGCACCCGGAGGCGTTGAGCAAACGGACGATGTTGCGTTTCATTCCGTAGTCGACCGCGGCGACGTGGTAGCGCGGATCGGGGACGTCGAACACCGACACGTCGGAGGGAGAGACGCGCAGGGCCAGGTCGCTTCCCAGCATCGGCGGCGAGGCGAGCACCCGGGCGAGCAGCTCCCGGGGGTCGTCGATCTCGGTCGAAAGGCCGGCGCGCATCGCGCCCTGGGTGCGGATGTGCCGCACCAGCGCGCGCGTGTCCAGACCGTGCAGGCCGAGAACGCCCGAACGGTTCAGGTAGTCTCCGAGGCTCTCCTCGCCGGCCGATCCGCTCCAGCGCGGCGGGAAGTCCCGCGCGACGAAGCCCGCCACGTGCACGCGGTCCGATTCCGACTCGATGCCGCGCACACCGTAGTTGCCGATGTGCGCCGCGGTCATCACGACGATCTGGCCGGCGTAGGAGGGATCCGTCAGGACCTCCTGGTACCCGCTCATCGCGGTGTTGAAGACGATCTCGCCGAACGAGGTGCCGGGCCTTCCGATCGCCTCGCCGTGATGCGCGGTGCCGTCCTCGAGAACCAGCAGCCCCTTCACGCCGAGCGCCCGAGCACCGGCGCGAGCCGGCGCACCTGTTCCATCAGTTCGGCGAACATGTCCGGCAGCAGCGCCTGAGGCCCGTCCGACAGCGCCGCCTCCGGATGGTTGTGCACTTCGATGAGCAGGCCGTCCGCCCCGGCCGCCACCGCGGCGCGCGAGAGCGGCAGCACCTTCTGCCGCTTGCCGGTGCCGTGGGACGGGTCGACCAGGATCGGCAGGTGCGAGATCCGCTGGACGTACGGGATGGCCGAGAGGTCGAGGGTGTTTCGCGTGTGGCTGGCGAACGTGCGCACGCCCCGCTCGCACAGCATGACTTCGTAGTTGCCTTCGGCCAGCAGGTACTCGGCCGAGAGGAGCAGCTCCTCGATCGTCGCCGCCATGCCGCGCTTCAGGAGCACCGGTTTGCGCAGGCGCCCCAGCCGCTTCAAGAGCGAGAAATTCTGCATGTTGCGCGCCCCGACCTGCAGGCAGTCCGCGTGCTCCGCAACCAGGTCGACGCTTTCGGTGTCGAGCACTTCCGTCACGATCGGCAGCCCCGTCTCGCGGCGGACCGTCGAGAGGATCTTCAACCCCTCGAGCCCGAGCCCCTGGAAGGAATAGGGCGACGTGCGCGGCTTGAAGGCGCCGCCGCGGTAGAGCGTCGCCCCCGCGCCCTTGACGAGGCGCGCGATCTCGACGGCCTGAGTCTCGGACTCCACCGCGCACGGACCCGCGACCACGACGAGCCGGCCGCCGCCCACCGGCACCCCTCCGACCGAGACGACCGTGTTCTCGCGCTTGGCCTCCCGGGACACGAGCTTGTAAGGAGCCGAGACGGGAATGACCTCGAGGACCCCCGGCAGGTTCTCGAACGCGGTGGGCTCGACGGTGCCCCGGTTTCCCGTGATGCCGATGGCCGTCCGCTGCGCGCCGGGAATCGGGTGGGCCTGGAGACCGAGGCGGCGGACCGTTTCGACGACGCCGCGAACCTCTTCCGCGGTCGCCGCCGCGTCCATGACGATGAGCATCGGGGTGCTATCATCTGAGGGGTCCGACCATCTGTCAAACCTCGTCGGACCGGAGGTTTGCGCGCATGAAGCGCCTCGCAGGACTCGCCCTTCTCATTCTGTTGTCGGCCGCCCCGGCCCTCGCCTACGTTGTCCGGCTGAAGGACGGTTCGATGCTCTTTGCCCGCATCAAGTACGAGGTCAAGGGCACCAAGGCGATCATCACGCTGGAGAACGGCACGGTCACGCAGATCGATCTGGGCAAGATCGACGTTCCCGGAACCGAGGAATACAACAAGCGGTACAGCGGCAACGTGATCGCCATCGACACGCCCGAACAGAAGATCCTGAACGCTCCCGGCGGGCCGCCGACGCCGGCGGCGAACCTCCAGGATCTTGCCCGGTCCGGCAAGCTGCGCCCCTCGTCCGGCTCGGCGTCCGCTCCCGGCGGGAGTTCCTCCGAGAGCGGCTCCTGGCAACCCGTGGACGCGCTCGTTCAGGCGGCCTTCTCGAAGGTCTTCGACGGGGCGGCCATCCCGGGGTGGCGTCTGACCAACTACCGCGGACAGGCCCGGCTCCTCGTGACGACCAACAGCGAGGAAGCCGTCTTCAACGCCCTGTCCGCGGCCGCGCGCGCCATCGGCGACCTCTCCGACCGCGGGAAGGATTCGCCGATCGAGATCGTGTTCACCTCTTCCAGCAATGAACCGGGCGGCACCTTCGACATGACGCCCGTTCAGGCGCGCCAGCTGGTCAACGGCACGATCGCCGTGGGCGACTACTACGTCAAGAACGTGATTTTCTGAGTCGGGCGCAGAGTCCGCTCGCCGCTAGCGCGGACCGCCGACGACTTGTCAGGAGGCTCGATGGCTGAACAAGCGCAGAACTACGCGAACCACCGCAGGTTCGTGCCCCTCTACCACTTCGTCCTTTTCGGAGTCCTCGTCGTCAACCTGCTCTGGTGCGTCGTGCGGGCGGTCCAGGCGTTCTCCTTCGCGAGCGTCTGGGGCGTCGTCATGGCGCTCGCCTTCCTCGTCATCGCTTTCTATTTGCGAACCTTCGCGCTGACGGTCCAGGACCGCGTCATCCGGCTGGAGATGCGGCTCCGCCTGAAGGACCTGCTCTCGGGCGAGCTGCGGGGCCGCATCGGCGAGCTCGAGCCGGCGCAACTGATCGCGCTGCGCTTCGCGAGCGACGCGGAGCTGCCGGATCTCGTGCGGGAAGTCCTCTCGAGCAACATCCAGGACCGGGACGTCATCAAGCGCAAGATCAAGGATTGGAAGGCCGATCACCTGCGCTGCTAGCGGCGGGCGAAGGTCGGCGGCGGGACGAACGAAGGGCCGCCATCCGCCAGCAAATCCAGGCCCCCAGGGCCATCGAAGCGGCCCAGATCGAGAAGGCGGCAATCCGCGTCAGGGCCGCCAGGCCGCGGTCCCAGCCGAGAATCCCCATCGTCGACAGCAGCCAGTTCCAGTCGTGAACGGGATCGGCCGTGAGGCCGACCAGAGGCAGCTCGCGGGCCCGCGCGTCACCGACGTAGGTTGCCAGGTTCCACAGGGAAAACGCCTCCCAGGCTCCCCCGACCGCGATTCCAAAGTAGTCCCGCTGGCGCCACAACAACCAGGCGGCAGCGGCGGGCGCGATGACCTGCAGGAGGCTGCCGCCTGCCGTGCCGAGGAAGCGTCCGCCGAAGGCGAACAACACGTGGCCGAGCTCGTGGATGCCGAGCGTGATGCCGCCAAACAGACTCGCGTAGAGCGGATCGCGCAGGTGATGGATTCCGGCCCAGCCCAGGTACGCGAGCAGCGTGGCCCTCCAGACCGACGAGCGTCCCGCGCACCACACCTCCGCATCCGCGCGCAGGCCTCGATCACTTTGTAGCCGTCGGGGCCTTGGCGGGGCTCGCGGGCGGCGTCGAGACTCTCTCGGTGACGTCGATCCACCGATAGGGATGCGCATACCGGGAAAAGAAGCTCCGATCCTCGAGCAGACGGTTGCTCTCACCGAGATACCGATTCAGGATGACCCGAAAGGAATTGACAGGCGAAATCGAAGCGTAGAGGCCGGCCGGCCCGCCCGGTAGGTGGTACGCGTTCAGGATTCCCATCCGCTCGCGGAGGATGACGTCGAGCCCCGGCTCCTCCCCGCTCGGGGGAGGTCCTTCGTCGCCGTAGAGCCAGCCGTAGCTGGTCGCCGCGGAGCCGTGGTCGCCCTGCAGCACGATGACCGGCGGTGTTCGGGCCTCCGCCAGAATCCGGTCCACCACCGCGAGGACGCTGCGGTTGATGAAGATCACCTGGTCGACGTAGCCGGGCCGGTTGCGCCACTGCTCCGAGGAGCTCTCCGCGGTTCGCGGGGGCGGTTCGCCGTTGCGCCCGAAGAGCAGCGGCGGCTCCGGCGAGACGATGTGCGCGAAGACGTAGCGGGGGCCCGGGATCCGGTGCTGGATCTGCGGGAGCATCGCGAACTCGCAGAGCACCCGGTCTCGGGTCTGCACTTCGATCGTCTGAAAGAATCCGAGCGATTCGAGGATCGTCGTGCGGGCCAGCACGCGCCCGAACTCGCTCCAACCTCCGCAGTTGACGTCCCAGTCGGCGTTGCGATTTCGCGCCGTGACGGTCCACCCTGACTGAAACGTGACCGCCCGGTAGCCGCGCGCCTGGAGGGCGCGCAACACCCGGCTCTCCTCGATCAGACGATAGAGCGGCCGGAGGAGCTTCGTCTGCCGCCCCGGGATCTCCACGGCGCGATTCAGGTACTCCATGTTCGTCGACGAGGCGAGCGAGAGCGGCGTCTGCGCGTAGTTGCTTCGGCTCCGGTCGGCGACGTAGAAGCCCCTCGCCCTCAAGGCCTCGAGGAATTCGCGGTTGTCGAAGCCGTACACCTCGCGAAGCGTCTCGGCGCCCGCGTAGCCGTCCAGGATCAAGTAGTAGACGTCGGGCAGGTTGGCGGCCCCGCCGGGGGTCGCCGGCGAGGGCAAGGGACGCGAGACGGGCCGGCTCGCCGCGGGGACGTCGAACGCCTGCTCCTGGTTCCGCACGAGCCGGGTTGCGGACACCGCCACCAGAAACACCGAAGCGAGCGTCAGGCCCTGCGCGAGTGCGATCGGCTCGCCGCGCGCCCGGCGCAGCTTCCAGAAGGCCGCCAGGAGCGCAACGGCGAGCAGCGGCAGGACGTACCGGTGCCGCAGGGAGATCCAACCCTGGCTGGCGGCGTGCAACGGGGCGTAGGAAAAGAACACGACCTCGACGAGCGAGGTCAACACCCCGGCCTTCACCCAGCTTCCGAGCAAGGGGCGCAGGAGGCACCAGAGAAGCACCGCCGCCGCCAGGCAAAACACGGCCGCCGGCCAGACCTCCCGCATCGAGACCGCCGCTGCGTTGGAGGCGGCAAGCGAAAGAACCGGAAAGAGCGCGACGAGAAATGGGTGGAAGAAGGAGAGACGCCGCGCCACCTATTCCGGCCTCCGCTCCATGCGATAGAGCGTCCGCGCGCTCTCCGGGATCGCGACCCGCGAGATCGTCTTGAAGAAACGCCCGAAGGCCCGCTCGAAGGCTTCGACCGTGTAGTCGCCGAAGACGTCCTCGCGGGTGGCAAGCATCCGCTGGACTTGCGAATCGATCTTGGGGACGAACTCGATGACGAGCGTCCGGCCGGCCTCGGCCAGGAACTCGGCGATCTTGTCGAAGGGCACGTTGTTGCCGATCGCCAGATGGTGGATCAGGGCCAGGGCGAGCGTCAGGTCGGCCGGGCCGCGCTCGAGCAGAGAGGCCCGCTCCCGATTGGCCCATCCGATGCCGCCGCTCGGGTTGGACAAATCGAGCACGAGCGGAAGGATTCTCGTCTCCTCGCGTTCGACGCACTGGCGATAGTGCCGCTCGACGGCCCCCGCGTCATAGTCGAAGGCAATCGTGTAGGCTCCCGCCGCAGCCGCAGCCCGACTGTAACGCCCGGTGTTCGCGCCCAGGTCCCAGACCATCTTCGGCGCGACCTCTGAAAGGATCCCGGCAACGAGCCGAGCCTTTTCGTCGCGAGCCTCGTCCGAATAATTCGTGTGCTCGTAGTAGCTGGCCCAGCCGCCCTCGCCGCTTTGCCATTCGAGACCCCGGACGGCGCTCTGCAGGCTCTCGAGGAGGGCTTCCAGACCGTACTTGCCCATCGTTCGCCGCGCCGGCGCCGGAGCCGCATCCGATTCGTGTCGCCGTTGGCTCTTGGCGTGCAGGTGCAGGTGGGTGAGAAGGCCGAAAGAGAACCGCGTGCGGCTCGGGAGCAGCTCGCTTGCCAGATCGAGGGGAATGCCGTCGATATGCACCCGCAGAAGCTGGCTCAGGCGGACGTCCCGATGGGCCATCACGGCGAGCGGCGCGAGGAAGTGCTGGCAGAACTGCCGGTACGCCACCCAGGGCTCCCCCGGCACGAGGCGGCGAAACGACAGGGTGTCGATCAGGATCGGGTGCACGCCACGAAACTGGATGTTGTAGGCGCTCGCGTCCTTGAGACACATGCCGAAGCGAAGCGCGCGACGCGCAATCTCCAGAGTGGTCTCGGCTGCCGCCTTCAACTGCGAGAAGCACCACTCGTAAGGGTAGGACACGAACGGAATCCGCTCCGGCCGGAGGATCCGGAACCGCACTCCGGCCCAGGCGAGGTAAACGAGCAGCGCCGCCCGCCAGATCCAGGAGCGCCCGGAGCACCAGGCTGTCGCGTCGTCGCGCAGCGTCGCCACTCGGGGATACCTCACCGCCAGGAAATCCGGTCTCGGACGGGATGCGTTGCGAGCCGGAGCCACCACTCCGATGGCTAGGTCTCCGTGTCCGGCACCGGCGTCAGGTAGTACCGCGCGTCCTCGCCCACCTGCTGGCGAAACCGATCCGCGAACGAAAGGACCTCACCCGCCGTCTCGTCCGCGAAGATCCGCTCGACCCGATACATGGGAAAGAAGACCGTCCCGGGATGCGCCGAGAGCGACTGCTTGCGCGCCACTTCCCGCATCCACCCATCGAAGCCGTCGAGGGAGAGGCCGCGTACCGTGATCCCGGCGGGGCTCTCGTCCTTCGAGCAACCCCCAGAACTTCTCCCGGGGGTTGGTGAGATGCACGATGACGAAACTGCCCTTTTCCATGCGTCCCTCGAGGATTATGGGCTCCTGGGAGGGGTCTTCGGAAAGCTCGAGCAGCACGCCCCTGGCCGCGTCCGGGTGGAGAAAAGCCACGCGCTTTCCGCCCGCGCCGGGCACGGGGCTTCGGTTCACGAGCCGGAAGCCCTTGCCGGCGAGATCCGCCAGGGCTTCTTCGATGTTCGGGACCGAGAGGCAGATGTGGTGGAGGCCGGGCCCCTGGCGCGCGATGAACTTTCCGACCGGCGAATCGGCGGACGTCGGCTCGAGCAGCTCGAGCCGGCTCTCCCCCACGGGGAGAAAGGCGGTGGCCACGCCCTGCGCCGCGACCACTTCGCGGTGCGCGACCTCGAGGCCGAGCGCCCGGTACACGCCCAGGGCGTCTTCGATCGAACGCACGGCGATGCCGATGTGGTCGATGCGGTACGCGTTCATGCGCTCATCAGGCGGCCGTAGAGGCGGCCGGCCGCGGCGTAGGGATCCTCACGGCGCGCCAGGACTTCCGAGACCGCCTCCTCGAGCCCGCGTGGCTGTGGCGCGGTGGCCTCGACCGCTCGGCGAAACCGCTCCTCGAGCAGCGCGAGCAGCCTCGCCCGGACGCGGCGCTTCTGCCGGTGCCGCGCCCTCGCCGGTCGCGCGCAGGAACTCGCCGTGCGACGCGATCGCGTCGATCGCTTCGCGGACGCCCTCGCCGCGCGGCGCGACCGTGCGGACGATCGGCGGCCTCCAGGCGCGGTCGGGCGTGAAATCGAGCATCGTGGCGATCTCCGCGGCGGTCCGGTCGGCCCCTTCGCGGTCCGCCTTGTTGACCACGAAGACGTCGGCGATCTCGAGGATCCCCGCCTTGATCGCCTGGATGTCGTCTCCGAGCCCCGGCACGAGGACGACGACGGTCGTCTCGGCGGCCTTGACGATGTCCACCTCGTCCTGGCCGACGCCGACCGTCTCGACGAGCACGACGTCGAACCCGGCCGCGTCGACCACGTCCACCGCGTCGCTCGTCGCGCGCGCCAGGCCGCCCAGCGCGCCCGCGCGTGGCCATCGAGCGGATGAAGACCCCGGGGTCCGTGAAGATCTCCGACATCCGGATCCGGTCGCCGAGGATCGCGCCGCCCGTGAAAGGCGACGAGGGGTCGACGGCGACGATCGCCACCGTCTGGTCGGGCTTCCGGTAGGCCTGCGCGAGCCGCTGCACGAGCGTCGACTTGCCGGCGCCGGGCGGGCCGGTGATGCCGATCACGCGCGCGCGCGCCCGTCGCGGGAAAGAGGCCGCGCAGGATCTCGGGCGCCCCGCCGGGCCGCTCGACTGCCGAGATGGCGCGGCCGATCTCCCGGCCCCGCCGGGCGAGCACGCCCTCCACGATCCCGGCGGGCCCCGTGGCCGGGGCGGCGGTCATGCCTTGTCCGAGAGGAGGCTCTTGGCGATCACGAGCTTCTGGATCTCGCTGGTGCCCTCGCCGATCGTGCAGAGCTTGACGTCGCGATAGAACTTCTCGACCGGGAAGTCCTTGATGAAGCCGTACCCGCCGTGGATCTGCAGCGCGCGGTCCGTGGCGCGCACCGCGATCTCCGAGGCGAAGAGCTTGGCCTGCGCCGAGAGCCTCGGCACGGCGCGGCCCGCGTCCTTGGCGGAGGCGGCGCGCTCGGTCAGCAGACGGGCGGCGTCGATGTCGGTCGCCATCTCGGCCAGGTAGAACTGGATCGCCTCGAACTCGCAGATCGGCCGGCCGAACTGGCGGCGCTCCTTGGAGTACCGCAGCGCCGCCTCGAAGGCGCCGCGCGCGATCCCGACCGAGAGCGCCGCGATCGAGATCCGGCCGCCGTCCAGGACCTTCATCGCGTCGATGAAGCCGTCGCCTTCCCGGCCGAGCAGGTTCTCCGCGGGGATGCGGCAGTCCTCCATCACGAGCGTGCACGTGTCGGAGGCCCGCATGCCGAGCTTGTTCTCCTTCTTGCCGACGCGGATGCCGGGGTTGTCGAGCTCGACGATGAAGGCCGAGATGCCGTGCCGCCCGGCCCCGCGATCCGTCACCGCCATGAGCACCGCCACGCCCGCCGACCGAGGCGTTGGTGATGAAGTTCTTCGAGCCGTTCAGGACCCAGCCCGCGCCGTCGCGCACGGCCGTCGTCTTCGTGCCCGCCGGAGTCGGACCCCGCTTCGGCCTCGGTCAGCCCCCAGGCCGCCAGCCACTGCCCGAGGTCAGGCGCGGCATGTAGCGGCGGCGCTGGGCGTCGCTGCCGAACATGAAGATGTGGCTCGAGCCGAGCGAGGTGTGCGCCGCCAGCGCCAGAGCCACGGATCCGTCGACGCTCGCGATCTCCTCGACGATCGCGGCGTAGTCCGATGTCGACAGCCCCGCCCCGCCGTACTCCTCGGGAAAGATCGTGCCGAGAAAGCCCGAGCTCTCCGAGCCGGCGGAAGGCCTCTCGGGGAAACTGCTGCTTCTCGTCCCACTCGAGCACGTGCGGCCGGATCTCCGCGTCGCAGAACTCGCGCAGGGTCCGGAGGATCGTGTCGCGTTCGGCCGAGACGGTCGTGCTCATCCGGGAGATTTTACCGCGTCCCCCGATGCCTGTCTCACCGCGACGAGGGCGGGCCGGGCGTCACGCTCGCGGCCGTGACGATCTCGATGCCCGTGTAGTAGTGCCGGAGGATCTGGTCGTAGGAGTAGCCCGCAAGTGCCATCCCGAAGGCGCCGTTCTGGCAGAGGCCGACGCCGTGCCCCCAGCCCCGCCCCAGGAAGACGAACTCCGCCTCCCCCTGCGCGCCGCGCACCTTCTGGACCGTGAAGAGCATTTCCGGCAGCCCCAGCGCCTGACGCAGGTCGAAGCGCTGCAGCGTGACCTGCGCCACGTCGGTCGTCACGCGCAGCTCGATCGCGCGCCCCGCGGGGCTGCGCCGGGTCACGGTGACCTCGCGCACCTCGCGTCCCGCCACGCGGCTGCCCATGCGGCGCGCGAGCTCTCCCGCCGGGACCCGCCGCACCCATTCGGTCCAGGCGGATTCGCGCTCGAAGCTCGGGCCGGCCGCGTCGAGCTCCACCCAGAGCGCCAGGACGCTCGCGCCCCGCTTCCACCAGCGCAGCCGGTCGCCCGCTCGCAGCGTCAGCGAGCCGGAGGCGAGGAACGTGTCGCCGACCCGGCGGGCGAGGGGAAGCTCCGGATCGACCGGAAGGCCGGTGCGCCCGTCGGCCGTCTTGACCCAGAGGTTCGCGCCCTCGCGCGAGAGGAAACGGCCCGAGCCCTCCGTGACGCCCGAGAGGCGGAGCGCCGCGGAGAAGAGAAGGCCCGCGTACTCCTCCTCCTCGAGCTTCCGGTCGGCCGGAGGCAGCGCCTCTCCTGCCCCGAACCGGAAGCGCAGGAGGAAGTCGTAGGCGCTGCGCGCGGAGCCGGACAGGCGCGCGGAGGCCGCCGGCTCCTCGGAGTCGTAGGCCAGGGTCGTCGCGACCAGGTGCTCGCGCACGGCCGGCTCGAGATCGAACGCGTCGACCAGGGACGGGTACACGGCCGCGGGCTCGAGCGAGGCCGGCGGCGCGCCCCGCCTCTCGACGCCCGCCCACTCCTGCGCCGTCGCGAGCGCGGCCGCGCGCACGGCCTTCCCGCGCGGCGCGCCGTGCTTGAGCACGTGACCCGCGCCACTCGAGGCCCGAGCGCGGGCGCGCGGCCTCGCCCCGCGGCAAGCCGCGCCCCGTCGATCCGCGTCGTCGCGAGCTCCCCGCAATCGACCGAGACGAGGTAGGACACGGGCTGCTCGCCGAAGACGTTCTCGACGTTCTCGGTGCGGCCGCCGCACGTCGACACGAAGAGCGCGTCGGCGAAGCGTCCGCCGGAGGCGAGCACGAGCCCCCGCGTCGCGTCCACGGCCGCGCTGGAGAGCGGGTCCTCGGCGGAGAGCCCCGCGTAGACCTGGCACTTGGGCGTCGCGCAGAGGTCGTAGCCTTCCGCCTCGAACTGCCCCTTGTGGGCCAGCGCGTAGGTGCGCGCGGCGACGGCCTGCGCCTTCAACCCCTCGAGCTCGTCGAAGCGCTTGGGCCCCATCTCGGCGGGCACGACGCCGTAGAGATACTCCTCGAGGTCGACGCGGTTGACGACGTTGAGCAGGCCCCGCGGGTTGACCAGCACGCGAAGGCTGCCGCGGTACGACGCCGCGTCGAGGGCGACGCGCACGCCGTCGGCGCCCGGAGACACGTCCACGGGCGAGACGCAGACGCCGCGAGGACCCCGCCTCGTCGGAAACGACGACGAACGCCGGCCCCGGTCGGCGCGCCGCCTTCCGACACCAGCGCGTCCTGCCCGCCCGCCTTCAGCTTTTCGGCCAAGGCCGCCGCCTCGGAGCGCGACGCGAAGTCGCCGAGGAGCACGCGGTAGACGCCGCGGTCGGCCGAGAACGCGACCGCCGACGGCACGCCCTGCTCCCGGGAGAGACGCGCGGCCGCGGCCCGCGCCGTGTCCTCCTGGGAGAAGGCGCCCGCCTGGACCGCGAAGCGGCGCGCCTCGCCGCCTTCGGGAGTGAACGTCAAGGGTCCCCGCACGCGCTCCGATCGGCCGTCCGCGACGAGGATCCAGGGCGAACCCGGGGTCCCGAGGGCGAAGGAGGAGAGATCGCTCTTGAGCCCGACGCGGTAGAGGGCGGCGCCGGGCGCCTCGGCCGGCAGCGCCGCCGCGCCGCCGGAGCCCGCCGCGGGTGTGGGCCGAGGGACTGCCCCGGGACCGCGGAGCCGGCGCCGGCGACTTCGTGGCCGCGCAGCGCGCGAGACCGACGACGGCCAGAGCCGCTGGCAGCGCGCGCCGGAGGAAGCGCCCCGGGAACGTCAAAACTGCGATCGGGTCTGGGCGCCGAGGATCTGCTTGCGGTAGTCGTCTCCGCGCAGCGGAACCATCTGGCACATTTCGTAGAGGCGGCTGCGGAGCCGGTAGTTCAACCGGTCCTCGAGCCGGTCCCGCTCGCCCGACGCCAGGTCGGGCTCGTCCTCGTAGTTGGACGTCGCGACCGTGATCTTCTTTCGGTTGTAGCGCGTGTTGAGGAGGTTGTAGAGGACGTCGAGCACCCAGGGGTGCGGCTTCGAGGCGCCGAGCTCGTCGAGGACGAGCAGCTCGGTTTCCGCATACGGGGTCAACAGCGACTCCTTCGAGATGTCCGCGTCGGGCCGGAAGCTCGTCTGGATCTTCAACAGGAGGTCCGAGAAATCCGCGTAGAGGCCGGACACGCCCTTGCGCTCGATCAGCTCGCCCAGGACCGCGCACGCCAGGTGCGTCTTGCCGCGTCCCGACGGGCCGACGAACAGCAGCCCCGCGTCGACGACGGGATAGAGGTCCACGAAGTTTCGGGCGGCTTCCTTCGCCCGGGTCAGGGCGGCGCTGCGCTCGTTGAAGTTGTCGATCGTGCAGCCGCGGTAGCGCTCCGGAATCCCGGCCGCTTCGAGCTTCTGCCGCCGGATCGACGCGCCCCGGCAATTGCACGCCCGCGCCTGCTTTCGCCCGTCGAGCGACTCGAGGATCCAGCCGGTGTCGCCGCAGCGGGCGCAGGGGGGCGCTTGGACGGACATCATCGCGATTCTAGCCTTCTCCGGGGGACGCCGCGGTCAGTTCTCCGGCAGCCCCGCTTCGATCACGATCCGACGCCGGCGCGGCCCTTCGAGGTAGCGCTTCAGGTCGGCGAGGCTCGCCTCCCAGCCCGAACCGATCTGGCGGCGGTAGCGCGTCGTAGGCCGGGCCCGAGTCGGGGACCGTGTGCTCGACGGTCACGAGGCAGCCGGCCTCCTGGTCGGCGAACTGGAAGACCATCGAGAGGCCTTCGAGCGCCTCCCCCTCGCCGGGCTCGAAGGAGATGTCCTTGACGACGAGGCAGCCTTCCGGGCTCGAACTCGGCGATCTTTCCGAGCACCGTCGCCTCCGTGCGGCCGCGCCGGTCGGTGAAGCCGATCGCCCAGTTGCCGCCCGGGCGCAGACCCGACGAGCGCTCCCTCGCACCACCAGGAGAGCAGATCCGAGACGCGCGTGAAGGCGTCGAACGCGTCCGCGCGAGCTGGCGGCGATGGACACCGAGCGGACGACGGAAAGCTCCACGACGGCATTCTAAGGGACGCCGGCGACGGCGGCGCGCGTCCTTCTGGGTATACTCCGCGCGCCCATGCAGCCGCCGACACTCGAGGGTCTGCGCGCGGGGCTCGCGGAGGCGATTCGCGACGCTGCGCGGCGCTCTCTACGGGGTCTCCCTCGAACGCGTCACGCTCGAGCGTCCGCCCCGAACGCGAGCTCGGCGACCTCGCCTCGCCCGTGGCCTTCGACCTCGCCAAGCAGCTGAAGAAGGCGCCGCGCGCGATCGCGGCGGAGATCGCCGGCGCCGTGCGCCTGCCGGCCGGGATCCGCGAGGCGCGCGTCGAGGGCGGCGGCTACGTGAACTTCCGGATCGCGCGCGGGCCCTTCGTCGCCGCGCTGCGGGAGGCGCTCGCCGGTCCCCGGCCCCCCGCCCGGGCAAGGTCGTCGTCGAGCACACCAACATCAACCCCAACAAGGCGGCCCACATCGGCCACCTGCGCAATGCCGTGCTCGGCGACGTCCTCGTCCGCTGCCAGCGCTTCCTGGGCCACGACGTCGAGGTGCAGAACTACCTCGACGACACCGGCGTCCAGGTCGCCGACGTCGTCGCCGGGCTGCTGCACCTGGGAGGGGTCGCGACCCTCGAGGCCGCGCGGACCGCCATCCGCGACGCGCCGCCTTCCCTCGGGCGCGAGCCACCCGAAGGGCTTCGCCTACCTCTGCTGGGACCTGTACGCCGAGGTGGGCCGCACGTACGCCGCCCGCCCGGAGACGCAGGCCTGGCGCGCGGAGGTGCTCCACGCGATCGAGGCGGGCGACAACGAGACCGCCCGGATCGCCGCGGCCGTCTCCGAGGCCGTTTCCTCGGCCCACCTCGCGACGATGGGCCGGCTCGGCATCGCCTACGACCTGCTGCCCCGCGAGAGCGACATCCTGCGCAAGCGCTTCTGGACGCGCGCCTTCGACCTGCTCCAGAAATCGGGAGCCATGGTCCTCGAGACGGAGGGCAAGCAGGCCGGCTGCTGGGTCCTCCGCCTCTCGGAGTCCGAAGAGTTCGCGGGCATGGAGGAGCCGGACAAGATCCTCGTCCGCTCCAACGGCACGGTCACCTACACGGCCAAGGACATCGCCTACCAGCTCTGGAAGTTCGGCCTGCTCGGCGTCGACTTCGACTACGAGCGCTTCGCGCCCGACTGGAACTCGGGCGCCGTCCGCCCGGAGGAGATCCCGCCAGCGGTCCGCGCGCACCCCGTCTGGCGCACGGCGCACGCCGGCGGGGCCAGCCGACGCGCCCGCCTTCGGCCGGGCCGCCCGCGTCAACAACGTCATCGACGTGCGGCAGTCCTACCCGCAGAAGGTCGTGCGCGAGGGGCTGCGGGTCCTCGGGTTCCCGGCGGAGGCGGAGCGCTCGGAGCACTTCGCCTACGAGATCGTGGCGCTCTCGCCCCGCGCCGCGCGCGAGCTCGCGGCGCGCTTCGGCGAGGAGTACCGGCTCTCCCCCGAGGACGAGAAGAAGCCCTTCGTCGAGATGTCGGGCCGCAAGGGGCTCGGCGTCAAGGCGGACGACCTCGTCGAGATCCTGCTCGACCGGTCGCGGCAGGAGATCGCCGCGCGGCGGGAAGGCGACGCGGCGGCCGCGGAACAGGACGCGCGCGCGATCGCCGTCGGGGCGCTGCGCTACTTCCTCCTCAAGTTCGGCCGCAACAAGGTCATCGCCTTCGACTTCGACGAGGCCGTCAACTTCGAGGGCGACACGGGGCCCTACCTCCAGTACTCGCTCGTGCGGGCCGAGAACATCTTTCGCAAGCTCGAGGAGCGCGGGCTCCCGTCCGAGGCGTGTCCGCCGAGGGCTCGCCGACGGCCGAGTGGGAGGAGGACCTCTGGTCGCTCGTGCTCGACGCCGCCTCGACGGCGGAGGTCGCCGAGCGCGCCGTGGCGTCGCTCGAGCTCTCGACCCTCGCCCGCCACGCCTTCACGATGGCGCAGGCCTTCAACCAGTTCTACCACCGGCATCCGATCGCCAACGAGCCGGACGCCGCCCTCCGGAATCGCCGCCTCGCCGTGGCGCGTATTTTCCGGCGGGAGATGGCATGCCTGCTGGAACTGCTGGGAATTCCGGAGCCGGGGAGGATGTGACGCGCGGGCCGGCGCTGCCGGTCATCCGAGCAAGCGACAGGATCGCTTCTCGCCGGACGCGCGCCTGATGGCCACCCTCGCCAAACGCCTCCCCGACAACGCCCCCGGCGACTTCTACGTCGACGCGACCTGCATCGACTGCGACGCCTGCCGCCGGATCGCGCCCGCGATCTTCGCGGAGGCCTCCGACCACTCCTTCGTCCGCGAGCAGCCGGCCTCGGAGGCCGACGCGGCGGCGCGCGCTCATGGCGCTCGTGGCCTGCCCGACGGGATCGATCGGGACGGCCTCGCGCCAGGATGTCCGGCCGGGCCTGGAGGCCTTCCCCGAGCCGATCGAAGACGGGGTCTCCTTCTGCGGCTTCACCTCGGAGCGCTCCTTCGGCGCCTGGAGCTACCTCATCGAGCGCCCTGCCGGCAACGTCCTCGTCGATTCGCCGAAGGCCGTGCCGCGGCTGCTCGCGCGAGTTCGAGCGGCGCGGCGGCGTCGCCACGATGTTCCTGACGCACCGGGACGACGTCGCCGACCACGAGGCCTTCCATCGGCGCTTCGGCTGCGAGCGGGTCCTGCATCGACGACGACGCGCACCGCCGGCACGCGCGGCGTCGAGCGGCTCCTCTCGGGTCGCGAGCCGGTCGCCCTCGCGCCGGACCTCCTCGCGATTCCCGACGCCCGGACACACGCGCGGCCACGCGGTGCTCCTCTACCGGGAGAAGTTCCTCTTCACCGGCGATCACCTCGCCTGGTCGCGGCGCCGCGGCGCGCTCGTCGCCTTCCGCGACGCCTGCTGGTACTCGTGGCAGCGAGCAGATCCGCTCGATGGAAAGTCTACTTGACATCCCGTTCGAGTGGGTTCTGCCGGGGCACGGCGGCTGGACAGCGTTTCGACTCGCCGCGAGCGAAGGCGCGCGAGGCGCTCGCGCGCTGCATCGAGTGGATGCGAGACGGTCTGAGGCGGCCGGCACTAGCCTTCGCGGACCGATCCGGCCCTGGTTCTCCGCCCGGCACCGGCAGAACGGCTCCGACTCCGAGCAGCGCGACAGCGCTGCCGCACCGCCGCGGTCTTCGTCTGCCGGCGACAGGAAGACGACGCAGCCGCCTCCCCCGGCGCCGCAGGCCTTGCCGGCCCAGGCGCCGGCCTGACAGCGCGGCGGCGATCGCCCTCTCGATCGCCGGCGTCGAAACGACCGGCGCGAGCCGCCGCCGAGCGTCCCACTCCTCGCCGAGCGCCCGGCCCATCGGCGGGAAAGTCGCGCGCCGCGGACTGGCCTCCGCCATCGCCACGGCGGCGCGGCGGACCTCCTCGAGCGCTCGCCGCCACCGCGCGGTCCCCTTCGAGCCTCGCGCGGAAGATCTCCCAGTTGTTCATGCCGGAGGAGTGCGAGGCGCCCGTGTCGAAGAGCGTCAGGTGGCGCTCCCATTCCTCCGGATCCACGTCCTCCCGCTGCGAGCGCGTGCGGCCCGCCTCGAAGACGATCCGGTGCAGGCCTCCCTCGAGCGGCGGGTAGTAGTCCTGGACCCCGGCGGGCTTGCCGAGCACGCGCGTCTCGACGTCGCGCACGAAGTCGACGCGGTCCCCGGCGGCGAGCCGCGCCTGCGGCGAACCGCTCGAGAGCTCCCGCGAGGGCGACCGTCAGCGCCGAAGACCCGCCCAGGCCCGACCCGAACGGAACGCCGGAGAAGAACTCGATCTCCAGAGGCTCGGTGATCCCGAGCGCCTCGAGCAGCGATCCCACGAGCGCCGTCCTCGGATCCTCGAGGAGCTCGGACGCGCTCGCCGCCTCGAGCTCGAGACCGCGCTCGGGCGCCGGACGCGAAGGCCGCGTCTGCCGCGGCGCACGCGGCAGGAGGCGCGCCGGTCGATCGCCAGGTTGACGGTGACCGAGCCCGGGTGCAGGACGTGGAGCGGCCAGAGGTCGAGCGTGCCGCCGGCCAGATCGATCGCGCGCGGGTGCGGAAGCGCGAGATTGTCGGAGGAGTTCTTCGGTCATCCGTTTTCAGCCGGTCAGTTTAGGAGGGAAACGCGAGAGCTGAAAACTTGCGAAGTCCGGGTCAGTACCCGACCGGCGAGACCCGCATGAATCCCGACTCCGGAAAGGCCACTCCCTCGACGGTCGCCGTCCGGCCGAGCGAGGCCTGAACCGAGTCGACGTTGCGGTCGAGCGACATCACCCGCCACAACTCGCCGTTCTCGGCGCAGAATCCGGTCTGGTGCTGCGCGTGGGAGATCGGGCAGAGACCGGCTTCCGAGCGCGCCTCGCACTCCAGGCACACGAAAGTGCCAGTCATGCGCCGGGAGACCAGGCGCGGGCCGCCGGTCAGAGCCGCCGGGGCCGAAATCATGCCGGCCGCCGCGATGGGCGTCGAGCGCGGCGAGACGTCGGAGACGAGCGGAAGCGAGCAGGATGAGGAGGGCCGCCGCGGCCCCGAGAAGCGGGTAGCCGGGCGCGAAAGACCGGCTCCGCCGAGCCGCCATGGAGCCTGGCCAGCAGGCGGGGCGGGGCCGGCGTCCGGTCGACCCGGGAGTGGAGCAGGTGGGCCAGCCCCCGCGCCGAGGCCGCCCGCGCGGCGCAGGAGCCGCACTCCGCCAGGTGGCGCGACAGGGCCTCGGCTTCCGCGGGAGGACAGTTCCCGGTCGAGGTAGGCGTAGATGAGGAATCGAGCCCGTGCGCAGTTCATTTGGCCGTCGAGCCAAAACGGAACTGCCGGGGGCGTTATTCCGAGCCGGCCCCCGCTCCCGGGGACCGGAACGCCCGGACGGGCGGCGAGGGCGGCCCCTTACGCGGCGGGGGACTTGGGCCGGGTCCGCATCTTGTTCGGCTCGGCTCCCCGGATGTACCCGTGGTGCCGCGCGTACTTGAGCAGCGCCTTCTCGAGGAGCTTGCGGCCCGCGGTACAGCCGGGACATGACCGTCCCGACCGGGCAGTCCAGGATCTCGGCGATCTCCTTGTAGGAGAAATCCTCGAGGTCGGCCAGGACGACGACCATCCGGTAGTCGTAGGGCAGCGAGTCGAGCGACTTCTTGACGTCGTCGTCGAGCACGCCGTGGAAGTACTCGGCCTCGGGATCCGCCGGCTGGTCGGTGTTGTCGCGCCGCACGATCCGCTCGAAGGAATCCTCGATCTCGGCGAAATCGACGCTGCGCGGCTCGAGCTTCTTCTTGCGGTAGTTGTTGATGAACGTGTTCTTGAGGATCTTGAAGAGCCAGGCCTTCAGGTTGGTGCCTTCCTCGAACTTGTCGTAGTACTTGTAGGCCTTGAAGTAGGTCTCCTGGACCAGGTCCTCGGCGTCCTCGGAGCTGCGCGTCATGCGGTAGGCCGTGTTGTAGAGCGAATCCAGATAGGGCATCACCTGGGAATCGAAATCCCAGGACGTCACCCCCGCCGGTTGAGTCTCCACCTTCGCCTGAAAGTTCGCGTTTTCCATGCGCTCCTTCAATCGCAATTTCCTTGCCCACCGCGCATTCGAGGCCGCCCGGAAGCCGGTTCCCGTTAAGCCTGCGCTTTCTACGGATTAGGACCCCGGATCGTCTGGCCGGTTCCAGTCACTAATACGACCCGAGGGCCCCCGAGGTTTCTCAAAAGGGGGCAAAACGTCCTGGCCAGAGGACAACAAGGCCCCGGTCGGCGCTCTCGAACGCCGGGCCGGGGCCTCGGGGAGGCGAATCCGCCTACTTGTTCTGGATCATGAAGCAGATCAGCAGGGCGTACAGGACGAGGGACTCGATCAGGACCAGTCCGAGCAGCGTGATCCCGCGGATGTCCTTGGCAGCGCCGGGGTTGCGCGAGATGCCCTCGGACGCCGCCGAGGTCGCCCTTCCCTGGGCCGTCGCGCCGGCCGCCGCCGCGACACCGAGCAGGAAGGCCGCGCCGATCACGCCCCACTCGCACCCCGCCGGTCGGCGCCGCCCCCGCGCCGCCCTCCTGGGCGAACGCCGGGATCGCCAGCACCAGAGCCAGGGCCGCTAACAGAATCGTTTTCTTCCGCATCCGAAAATCTCCTTCTTCTCGTGGGTGTTTCGAAAAGCTATCACAGGGGATCAGTGCTCCTCGTGGGCGGTCGCGAGCTCGACATAGACCGCACGAAAGCAGCGCGAAGACGTACGCCTGCAGGAACGCCGTGAAGATGCCGAGCGCCATCATCGGCCAGGGAACGACGATGGGCACGAGGCTCGCGAACACGTTGGTGGTCGTGTGCTCGCCGTAGATGTTCATGAAGAGGCGCAGCGACAGCGACAGGATCCGGGCGAACGTGCCGATGATCTCGATGACGAAGAAGAGCGGCGCGATCCAGATGCAGCGGGCCCATGAAGTGCGTGAGGTACTTGACGAGACCGTGCTCCCGGATCCCCTCCTTGTTGAAGTAGAAGAAGGAGACCAGCGCGAGCGCCACCGTCGTCGAGAGGGAGCCGGTGGGAGGCTGCAGGAAGAAGAAGAGCCCGAACAGGTTGGCCGCGCCGATGAAGACGGCCAGGGTGCCGATCATCGGAAGGTACCTGCCGTGTGCGGGCTGGCCATGGTTCTCCGAGATCGCCTCGTTCACCATGCCGCGCAGGCCCGAGACGAGCATCTCGAGGAAGCTCTGGACCTTTCCGGGCTTCTCGCGGCTGTAGCGGCGCGCCGCCCAGGGGAAGAAGAGGGCAAAGAGCAGCAGAAGCAGCAGCGTCATGATCGCCGGCGTCCGGGATCCAGGCCTCCTTCCCGTCCGGGAAGAAGAAGGACGCGAGGCCCGGCGACAGCTTCTCGACCGGCGGCTCGCCCAGGAGCCGGATCAGCAGCGCGTTGACCGGCCCGTACAGGATCGAATGATGCTCGCCCACTCTTTCGCCCTACTCCTTCATCCAGATTTCGGGAACGACGGCCAGAACCACGACCGAGAGCCCCACGGCCCCCGCCACGGGATCGAAACCCTTCCACCGCCAAAGAACCAGAGCCAGGAGCACGAAGCTTGCGGCGGTCACCGTCAGGAGCGGCATCAGCGTCCGGAGGCCGGGCCTGTCCTGTCGGGGAACCAGACGCTGCGGTCAGTTTCTCGAGAACGAGAAAGCTGAAAATAACCACGGCCGCCGTGATTGTCAAGGACAGCCCCGAACGCCACCGGTAGGCGAATCCCGCCGCGATCGCGAGCGCCGCGAGCACAAACGCCCGCCGGCGCACCCGGCCGATGACCGCGTCCATCCCCCCCGGCGGGACCGTCATTTCGAGACCCGGGCCACGAGCCGCAAGCAGGTGCCGGAAGGCCGCGGCCAGCCCGAGCGCCGCGCCGATCCACGCCGGCACGAGCCCGAGGCCCGCCCACTGCCCGAGCCACTTGCCGAGAAAGTAGCCGGCGACCGGTCCCGCCAGGAACATCAGACCCGCCGCCGAGCCCTCGCCGAGCAGGGACGAACGCGGACCCGGGCGGAGGCTCCGGCCGGGTGACCACGGAGGGTCCGGGTCAGTACTTCCCGGGCACGCAGGCGCGCAGCACCTGGAGGACGTATTCGGGCGCGAGGCCGACGAGCAGCGTCCCCGCCGCGCAGATCACGACGACGGCGGTCAGCGCGTCCGACGCGCGGAACTTCGCGCCGGCGGCATCGGAGAAGAACATCGCCGCGGCGATCCGGAAGTAGTAGAAGAGCGAGACGGCCGAGGCCAGCAGGCCGAGCACGACGAGCCACGGGTAACCCGCCTTCAGCGCCGCGGTGAAGAGGTAGTACTTGCCGATGAACCCGGCCGTCGGCGGGATCCCCGCGAGCGAGAGCAGGAAGACGAGCATCACGACGGCCGCCGTCATGTTGCGTCGCGCGAGCCCGTTGAAGTCGGAGACGGTCTCGGCCGCGTAGCCCTTCGTCTCGAGGAAGATCACGAGCGCGAAGGCGCCGAAGTTCATGAAGGTGTACGCGAGCAGGTAGACCAGGATCCCCCAGAGCCCGAACGCCGTGCGGAATCCGAGGACGCCGAGCAGCGCGTAGCCCGCGTGCGAGATCGAGGAGTACGCGAGCATCCGCTTGACGTTGGTCTGCATGAGCGCCGCGATGTTGCCCCAGATCATGGTGGCGGCCGAGACGAGCGCCACGATGAGGCCCCAGTCCGCGTGGAACTGCGGGAAGGCCACGTAGAAGACGCGCGCCAGGACGGCGTAGGCGGCGAGCTTCGGGCCGACCGAGAAGAACGCCGTCACCGGTGTCGGCGCGCCCTCGTAGACGTCCGGGGTCCAGAAGTGGAAGGGCACGGCCGCGATCTTGAAGAGCAGCCCCGCGAGCAGCAGGAGGATCCCGAGGATGAGCAGGTTCGTGCGCTCGGCTCCCTCGAGCAGCTTCGCGAGCTCCGGCAGCCCGAGCTGCCCGGCGACACCGTAGATCAGCGACAGCCCGTACAGCAGCACGCCCGACGAGAAGGCGCCGAGCACGAAGTACTTCATCGCGGCCTCGGTCGACTTGACCTCTCCCTTGAAGTACCCGGCCAGCACGTAGGAGGCGAGCGCCATCGTCTCCAGAGCGACGTAGATCGAGATCAGGTTGTCGCCCGAGACCATGAACAGCATCCCGACGCCGGTGAAGAGCACGAGCGCGTAGTACTCCCCTCCCGCATACGGCGCCGCCGAAACGAAGCGCATCGACGCCAGGATCGTGAGGAGCAGCGACAGCAGGATCGTGAACTGGAAGAAGAGGGCGAAGTTGTCGACGACGAACATGCCCCCGAGGATCGGCCCGCCATGGCGGGCGGGCGCCGGCCGCGACGAAGGCCGTGAGCGCCGCCGTGATCACGACGCAGAGGACCGAGAGGAAGGCGAGGAAGTCCTCCTTCGCCTTGCCGAGCGCCGGCGCGAGCGCGAGGACGAGCAGCCCCGCCGCCGTCAGGAAGAGCTCCGGCGAGAGGAGGAACCAGTCCGCCGCGCGGAACGTGAAGGTCACTTCCCGGCTCCGGCGGCGGCCGTGGGCGTTTCCGCGAGGGCGGGCGGCGTCATCGTCTGGCCGCCGACGGCCGCCACGACCTTCTCGGAGGGAACCCGCAGCACGTCGAAGATCGGCTTGGGATACAGGCCGATCCAGAGCGCCAGGATCACGAGCGGCACGAGGGTCAGCTGCTCCCGGAACGTCAGGTCGGAGAGCTTCTGGTTGGCGGGGTTCGAGAGCTCGCCGAAGAAGACCCGCTGGTAGAGCCAGAGCAGGTAGGCCGCGCCGAGCACGATCCCGGTGGCCGCGAAGAAGCGCCCACCAGAAGGACCTCGCGAAGGCGCCCTGGAGGATCGTGAACTCGCCGATGAAGCCGTTCAAGATCGGCAGGCCCATCGACGACAGCGCCATGACGAGGAAGTACGTCGCGTAGATCGGCATCTGGCGGGCGAGCCCGCCGTACTCCGCGATCATCCGCGTGTGGCGGCGCTCGTACACGATGCCGACGAGCAGGAAGAGCGCGCCGGTCGAGATGCCGTGGTTGACCATCTGGAGCACCGAGCCCTGCACGCCGGCCATGTTCAGCGCGAAGAGGCCGAGCATCACGAACCCCAGGTGCGAGACGGAGGAGTACGCGATCAGCCGCTTCATGTCCTTCTGGACGAGCGTGACCATCGCGCCGTAGACGATCCCGATGATCGCGAGGGCGACCATGAGCTTGCTGACCCAGGGCGTCTGTGACCGCCTGGGGAAACATCGGCAGCGAGAAGCGGACGAAGCCGTAGGTCCCCATCTTCAGCAGGACCGCCGCCAGGATGACCGAGCCGGCCGTCGGCGCCTCGGTATGGGCGTCGGGCAGCCACGTGTGGAACGGGAACATCGGCACCTTGATCGCGAAGCCGAGGAAGAACGCGAAGAAGAGCCAGATCTGGAGCTCCACCGGCAGGCGCCGCCGCGACCGCCGTCAGCTTCTCGATCGAGAAGGTCGCCGCGTGCCCGGCGCCCTTGTAGCCGAGGAACCCCGACGTGTTCAGGAAGTAGAGCGCGATGATGCCGAGCAGCATCAGGACGGAGCCGGCCAGCGTGTAGAGGAAGAACTTGATCGCCGCGTAGAGCCGCCGCTCCCCTCCCCAGACGCCGATCAGGAAGTACATCGGCACGAGCATCACTTCCCAGAAGACGTAGAAGAGGAAGAAGTCGAGGCAGCAGAACGTCCCGATCATGAACGTCTGCAGGAGCAGCAGCAGGACGTAGTACTCCTTCAGGCGCTCGGAGATCGCCGAGTAGGAACAGACGACGGCGATGACGCCCATGAGCGTCGTCAGCAGGAGCAGCACGAGCGAGATCCCGTCGATGCCGAAGTGGTACTCGACGCCGAGCGACGGGATCCAGGAGGCGCGCTCGACGAACTGGTAGCCCGCCTTGCCGCGGTCGAAGGCGAACCAGAGCGGCAGCGAGACGAGGAAGTCGAGCAGGGCCGCGCCGGTCGCGACGGCCTTGATCGTCCGCCGCCTTCTCCCGCGGGCACCAGGAAGACGATCGCGAGCGCCCCGACGAGCGGGATGTACGCGACGAGGGACAGGATCGGGATGTTGCTCAGCATGCGGCCTTCCTCATCGGAAAAAGAGATAAACCGTGACGATCGCGAAGAGTCCCGCGCCCATGAAGAGCGCGTAGTTCTGCACGCGCCCGGTCTCCGCCCGGCGGAAGACGCCGGAAGGCGGCCTGCAGCGTGTCCGCGACGCCGTTGACGAGACCGTCCACGACGTACTGGTCGAAAGCGGACGGAGACCCACGAGAGCCCGCGCGTCGACCGCGGCGGCGCCGTTGGGGATCAGGTCGACGACCGTCGCGTCCACCTCCCAGAGCAGACGGCCGCCGCCCTTGGCGAGCCCCTCGACGAAGACGGCGTCGTAGACCTCGTCCACGTAGTACTTGTTCGAGAGCGTCCGGTAGATGCCCGGGAACCGCTGCGCGAGGCGCTCGGGGACGCGCCCCTGGCCCCTCACGTACCAGGACGAGCGCGAGGAAGATCCCGAGGCCCGCGACCGCGACCGACGCGCCCATCAGGGCGAGCTCGCGCGCGAGCACGTGATGACTCGTGCGCGACGTGGGTCGTCAGCGGCAGCACGATCGGCGACAGGAACGGCTTGATCTGGTTGCCCCACTCGACCATCTCGAACCCGACGTAGCCGCCGAGCGACCGAGAGCGCCGCCAGGCACGAGCAACGGGATCGTCATCGTGCGCGGCGACTCGTGGATGTGCGTCGCCTGCTCCGGCGTGCCCCGGTACGTCCCGTAGAACGTCAGCGACACGCAGGCGGAACATGTAGAAGGCCGTCAGGCCCGCCGTCACGAGCGCCGCCGCCCAGAGCACGCGCGGCAGCCACGGGAAGCCCTCGAACTGCGCCTCGAAGACCGCGCCGAGGATCGCGTCCTTCGAGAAGAACCCGGCGAAGAGCGGCACGCCGGAGATCGCGAGCGTCGCGACGAGGAACGTCCGGTAGGTCGATCGGGATCTTGTCGCTTCAGCCCGCCCATCTTCCGGATGTCCTGCTCCCCCGACAGGGCGTGGATCACCGAGCCGGAGCCGAGGAAGAGGCAGGCCTTGAAGAACGCGTGCGTCATGACGTGGAAGATGCCGGCCACGAAGGCGCCGACGCCGCAGGCGAGGAACATGTAGCCGAGCTGCGAGACCGTCGAGTACGCGAGCACCTTCTTGATGTCGTTCTGCACGAGGCCGATCGTCGCCGCGAAGATCGCCGTGAAGCCGCCGACGACCGCGACGACGACCAGCGCCGTCGGGCGCCAGGCGGAAGAGGACGTTGCACCGGACGACCATGTAGACGCCGGCCGTCACCATCGTCGCGGCGTGGATCAGCGCCGAGACGGGCGTCGGGCCGGCCATCGCGTCGGGCAGCCAGACGTAGAGCGGGAACTGCGCCGACTTGCCGCAGGCGCCGACGAAGAGGCAGAGGCAGACGAGCGTCAGGTACGGCGCGAACGCGCGCCGGGTCGGCCGCCGCCGCGGTGAAGACCTTTCCGAAGTCGAGCGTGCCGAACAGGGCGAAGACGCCGAAGATCCCGAGGATGAAGCCGAAGTCGCCGATCCGGTTGACGACGAAGGCCTTCTTGCCGGCGTCGGCGGCGGACTTCTTCCAGTAGTCGTACCCGATCAGCAGGTACGAGCAGAGCCCGACGCCCTCCCACCCGACGAAGAGCAGCAGGAAGTTGTCGGCCAGGACGAGCACGAGCATCGCGAACATGAAGAGGTTCAGGTACGCGAAGTACCGCCCGTACCCCTTGTCGTGCCCCATGTAGCCGACCGAGTAGACGTGGATCAGGAACCCGACGAACGTGACGAAGGCGATCATCAGCGCCGAGAGCGAATCGAGCCGGAAGGCCGCGTCCACGAACCACTCGCCGACCCGGCCCGGCACGTGCCCGACCGCCTGGTTGACCCCGAGCGGGATCCAGCGGTAGAGCGTGACGGTGTGGACGGCGCCCGCCGCGAGGGCCTTCAGGCCCGACGTCGAAGATCGCCCCGAAGGCGAAGACGCACGAGAGCGCGACCGAGGCCGTTCCGACGAACGTGTGGACCGCTCGGAACGGGATCTCCGCGTGCCCGCCGTGCGCCTCGCCGTGCGCCGCCGGCGGATGCCGCCGGCGCGTCGCCGGCGTGCCCGTGCCCGCCCTCGCCCTTCGTCCGGTGCGAGATCAGGTAGAGGAAGCCGTTGATCGAGGAAGCCCGCGAGGGGGAACAGCGGAATCGCCCAGATCAACGCCCTCATCGTCTAGCCCTTCAGCACGTCCGCTTCTTCGACGTTCAGCGTCTTGCGCTGGCGGAAGAGCGAAATCGTCAGCGCCAGGCCGATCGCCGCCTCGCCGGCGGCGATCGTGATGACGAAGACCGAGAACACCTGCCCGGTCAGGTCCGAGAGGCGGCGCGAGAAGGCGATCAGGTTCAGGTTGACGGCGTTCAACATCAGCTCGATCGCCATCAGCAGCGTCAGGAAGTTCCGCCGCACGAGCACGCCGAAGAACCCGATCGCGAAGAGCAGGAAGCTGACGACGAGGAAGTGGTTGATGGTGATGGTCATGCGCCGGTCCGCGTCAGTCCATCTTCTCCGTCGAGCGCTTGCCGAGGACGACGGCGCCGATCATCGCGACGAGCAGGAACACCGAGGCCACCTCGAAAGGAAGCAGGTAGTCGCGGAAGAGCATCGCGGCGACGGCCTCGGTGTTGCCGAGGAGCCTTCCCCCCGAGCGAGCGCAGGGCGTCGGGGTTCACCGGCAGGTCGGCGAACTTCTCCGTCCAGAGGATGTAGAGGAACGGCAGCGAGAAGACCGGCACGAGCAGCAGCGCGATGTCCCACTGGTGCTGGAAGGTCTTCGCGCCCTTCACGGTCCGCTGGTGCACGAGCATGATGACGAAGAGGAAAAGGACCATGATCCCGCCCGCGTAGACCAGCATCTGGACGGCGCCCGGGAACTCCGCCTCCATCAGGAAGAAGATGCAGGCCACGAGCAGGAACGACGCGAGCAGGAAGAGCGCCGAGTGCACGGGGTTGCGCGCCACGATGACCGCCACGGCCATCCCGAGCGCCAGCACGGCCAGGACGGCGAAGAGCGTGCCCGCGGCTCCGGTGAGCAGGACCCCGGTCACGCTATCCCTGCTCCACGACGGTGAACGGCTTCACGTTCTCGGCCTTCTGCCAGTCGGTCAGCTTCCGGATGTCGAGGTACAGCGCCTCGTTGCGCTCGTAGGACGCCATCTCGTACGTCTTCGTCGTCAGCCAGATCGACTTGGGCGTCGTCGGGCACGCCTCCTCGCAGAGCTGGCAGAACATGCAGCGCTTCAGGTCCACGTCGAACCGGTCGAGCACCTTGACGGACTTGCCGGCCTCGTTCTTCTCGTTGTGCCAGTCGATGTAGATGATGTTGATCGGGCACTCGATGGCGCAGAGCGTGCACTTGATGCAGCGCTCCTCGTCGAGGCGGAACATCCCGCGGAAACGGTCGGAGGGGATCTTCTTCTGCTCGGGGTACTGGATCGTCACCTTCTTCTTGAAGAGGTGCCGCCCCGTCACCGAGAGCCCGTCGAACAGATCGAGCAGCGTCAGCTTGTCGAGCCACTTCTTCAGCGCCATCGTGCTCCTCAGGCCGACTCGGGAGCGCCCGGCGGAACGGCCGCCAGACGGTCGCGCTTGGCGAGCGCGCGGCGCAGCCGCGCGAGCAGCGCCAGCGCCACGAAGACCCCGCCGTAGATCCAGGAGAGGAGGAAGAGCCCGTTGGTGCGGCCCGGCGTCGCCAGGATCGCGACGGCCACGACGACGATGTTCGCGAGCGAGACCGGGATCATCCACTTCCAGCCGAGCGCCATGAGCTGATCGAACCGGTAGCGCGGAAACGTCGACCGGAACCAGATGTAGGCGAAGAGGAAGACCCCGGCCTTCAGGAGGAACCACAGCATCGGCGGGATCAGGTCCAGAAACGCCAGTGCCTTCACGCTCGGGAAGGGCCGCAGCCACCCTCCGAAGAACAGCGTGACGGCGACGCAGGAGATGATGATCATCGCCGTGTACTCGCCGAGGAAGAAGAAGGCGAACTTCACGCCCGAGTACTCGGTGTTGAACCCGGACACGAGCTCCGACTCGGCCTCGGGGAGGTCGAACGGGTTGCGGTTGGTCTCGGCCACGCCGGCGACGAAGTAGAGGAAGAAGGCCATGAGGCCGGGGAAGACGAACCAGAGGTGGATGCGCTGCTGCCGCTCCACGATCTCGACGAGCGAGAGCGAGCGCGTCATCAGGAGCACGGACACGAGCGCGAGGCCCATCGGGACTTCGTAGGACACCAGCTGCGCCGCCGACCGCAGGCCGCCGAGCAGCGAGTACTTGTTGTTCGAGGACCAGCCGCCGAGGATGATCCCGTAGACGCCGATCGACGTGAGCGCGAGCAGGAACAGCAGCCCCACGTTGACGTCGGTGACGTAGAGCGGGGTCGAGAGCTTCCGGGTCAGGCGCAGCTCCGGCCCGAACGGGATCAGGGCGAGCGCCGTCAGCGCCGGGATCACCGCGAGCACGGGCGACAGGAAAATAGACGACCTTCTCGGCGCCGGCCGGCGTGACGTCCTCCTTGGTGACGAGCTTCAAGAGATCCGCCAGGCCCTGCAGCGTCCCCTTCGGGCCCACGCGGTTTGGGCCCAGGCGGGCCTGCATGAAGCCCATCAGCCGCCGCTCGGCGAGCACGATCACGAAGCCGACGATCGCGGGAACGGTCGCGACGAGCAGCACGACCTTGATGTAGGTCAGCACCGTCGGGGTCAGGACCTTCACCGGTCCACCTCCCCGAGCACGATGTCGATCGTGCCGATCAGCGCCACCAGGTCCGAGATGAGGTGGCCCTTGGCCAGCCGCGGCAGGGCCTGCAGGTTGATGAACGACGGCGGCCGGCAGTGCAGCCGGTACGGACGGTTGGTCCCGTTGGAGACGCAGTAGAAGCCGAGCTCGCCCTTGGGCGACTCGATCGAGGCGTACACCTCTTCGGCGACCGGCTTGATGACGCGCGGGACCTTGCCGCGGATCTCGCCCGGCTCGAGCCGCTCGAGGCACTGCTTCAGGATGCGCACGCTCTGGCGCATCTCCTGGACGCGGACGATGTAGCGGTCGTACGTGTCGCCGTTGGTGCGCGTCGGGATCACGAAGTCGAGCTCGTCGTAGCACTCGTAGGGCTGCGCGCGGCGCAGGTCCCACTCGAGGCCCGAGCCGCGCAGGATCGGCCCGGTGAGCCCCCACTCCACGCACTCCTCGGCCGAGATGACGCCGATGCCGACGGTGCGCTTCTTCCAGATGCGGTTGTCCGTCAGCAGCTGCTCGTAGTCGTCGATCCGGGCCGGCAGGTCGTCGATGAACTCCGCGACGCGCTCGACCCAGCCCGGCGTCAGGTCGAACGGCAGCCCGCCGATCCGCATGCAGTTCAGGGTCAGGCGCGCGCCGCAGTATTCCTCGAAGAAATCGAGGATCTGCTCGCGCTCGCGGAACGCGTACCAGAAGGGCGTGACGGCGCCGAGGTCGATGCCCGACGTGCCGAGCCACACCAGGTGCGAGGAGAGCCGCTGCAGCTCGTCGAGGATCACGCGGATCAGCTGCGCGCGGCGCGGGATCTCGACCCCGAGCAGCTTCTCGATCGTGAGGCAGAAGGCGTGGTTGTTCGTCGCCGCCGCGACGTAGTCCATCCGGTCCGTGTGCGGGATGCCCATCGGGTACGTCTCGGTCTCGAAGAGCTTCTCGGTGCCCCGGTGGAGGTAGCCGACGTCGGGCTTGGCCTCGAGGATCTTCTCACCGTCGACCCGGAGCACCAGGCGCAGCACGCCGTGGGTCGACGGGTGCTGCGGCCCGAAGTTCAACTCCATCTCCTGGACGTCGAAGAGGGTCGGGACTTCCGGGTGATGCGCCGCCGCCTCGCCCTCCGCGTGCGCCGCGGCCCCGGCGCGGGACGCGAAGTACGCCGCCTCGTCCTTCTCGGCCTGGGAGATCTTCTCGTCGGTCACTCTGGTCCCCGAGTTCGAATCGGATCATCTGGCCATCGGGTCATCGGGTCATCGGACCGGAGTCCCCCGGAATCACCCGATCACCCGATCGCTCGATCACCCGATTCTTCACGAGACCACCTTGCGGTTCGGGTCGCCCGCGCTCGGCCCGCCGCCTTCGGGCCACTCCTCGGGATAGATCGCCGCGCCGGTGTCGACGCCCTCGAGGGGGAAGTCCTTGCGCAGCGGATGGCCGTGGAATCCCTCCCAGGTCAGGATGCGGCGCAGGTCCGGATGGCCCGAGAACGGGATCCCGAACATGTCCCAGGTCTCCCGCTCGCACCAGTTGGCGGCCAGATGCACGCTCGCGATCGAGGGGACCTCCTCGCCGTCCCCCGTGCCGCACTTGACCCGGATCCGCGCGTTCTTGGAGAAGGAGTAGAAGTGGTAGACGACGTCGAAACGCGGCTCCCGCTTGCGCCAGTCCACCGCCGTCACGTCGACGCAATACCTGAAATCCTCGTTGTCCTTCAGGAGCCGCGCGACGCGCGCGATCTGCTCGCGCGCCACGGTGACGGTGACCTGGCCGGCGAACTCCTTGGCGGAGAGCACCGTGTCGGGCAGGGAGGCCCGCAGCGCCTCGACCCACGGGTGGGCGGAGGCGTCGCGCGCCTCGAGCTTCGCCTTGGGCGCTTCCTTCGCCTTCGCCTCCCCTTCCGGAGCCGAGGGAGGCGGCGGCGTCTTCTCTTCCGACATTCGGTTTAGGAAGCCTTCCGCACGACCTTCATCCGGTCGATCTTCTTCTGGAGCGCCATGATCCCGTAGATCAGGGCCTCGGGCCGGGGCGGGCAGCCGGGAACGTAGACGTCGACGGGCACGATCCGGTCGACGCCCTGGGTGACGGCGTACGTGCGGTAGGGCCCGCCGCAGGTGGCGCAGGAGCCCATCGCGATGACCCACTTGGGCTCGGGCATCTGGTCGTAGAGGCGCTTGACGATCGGAGCCATCTTTTCGACGACCGTGCCGGCGACGATCATGAGGTCGGACTGGCGCGGCGTGCCCCGGAAGACCTCCGCTCCGAACCGGGACAGGTCGTGGCGGGCGTCCATCACCGCCATCATCTCGATCGCGCAGCAGGCCAGGCCGAACTGCATCGGCCAGATCGAGGAACGGCGCGCCCAGTTGATCACCGAGTCGACCGTCGTGGTCAGGACGTTGTCTTCGAAGCGGTTGTCGACCAGGCCCATCGGACTCCTTCCGGCGACGCGGTTACGCCCAGTCGAGCGCCCCGCGGCGCCAGACGTAGAAGTAGCCCACGACGAGGATGACCAGAAACACCAGCATCTCGATCAGGCCGAACACACCCAGCCGGTGGAAGAGGACGGCCCAGGGGAAGAGGAAGATCGTTTCGACGTCGAAGACGACGAAGAGGACCGCGATCAGGAAGTAGCGCACCGAGAAGCGCGTGTCGAAGGCCTCGGTCGTCGGCGCGATGCCCGGACTCGTAGGGCTCGCCCTTGGCCACGTTGGGACGGCGCGTCTGGATGGCCCGCGCGATGAAGATGGTGCCGAGCGGCAGAGCCGCCGCGAGCAGCGCGAACACGAGAATGGGGGCGTAACCTGCCAAGGTCCGGCCATTCTATCGGAGGGGTCGAGAGAGTCAAAGGGGATCGGGTCTGTCCGGGTCATGAACGAACCGATCCGACCAATCATCCGATCAGCCGATCACCCGATTCCTCGCGTCTGGATGAGGACCGACAGCTCCTCCCCCATTCCCTCCGGATCGACCAGCCGGTAGGCGCGCCACTTCTCCGCGTCGTCCGCGACGACGTCGAACAAGTCCCGCTTCCGTCAGGTAGCGGCCCTGGCGGAAGATCCCGCGCGTCGACGAGCCCTTCCTCCTCACCCGCGCGCACGAGCTCGTCCCAGTTGACGTGAGCGGTCAAGATCGACTTCTCGCCGGGACGCTCCAGCGGATCGCCGCCGCGGCGGCCGGCCCGAATGGACCGCAAGCGTGCCGCTGCGGGCGGGCGAGCGGCATGGTAGAGGACGCTCGCGCGATGGCCGTAGTCGAACGTCACGAGCGCGCCCGCCCGTCAGGGCGCGGGCGAGATGCCGGTAGAGCGGGGCGGCGTCGGGCGAGATCTCCGCCGCCTGACCGTCCGCGAGCTTGACGCCCGGGACGCGAGATGCTCCCGCCAGGCGTCCGGGGCCGGAGCCGCGCACCCAGGCGAAGCGCTCTTCGGCGATCCCGACCCGCAGCTCGTGGAGCGCATCTCGCGGATCCTTCGACCCGAGCGACCGGCAGGGCGTCGAAAAGCTCGTTGGAAAAGATCCAGCCCCGAACGGACCCTTCGGCGAGGTCGTCGGCGGAGTCGAGGAGCCGCACGGGGCGGGGGAAGCAGACCGCCGCGAGACGACGCCTCGATTCCGGGGAACGCTCGACCGCGGCCAGGCGCACCCTCGCCGCAAATCCGGGGTCTTCCGCCTCGAGGGCCGCGGAGAAGGCCTCGAGAAACCGTCCCTCCCCCGCGCCCACCTCGACGAAGTCGAGGAATCCCTCCACATCCTGCATCTCGCGGCGGAATTTCCGGGCGATGACTCTCGCGAAGGCGGACGAGACCGCGGGAGAAGTGACGAAGTCGCCCGGCTCGCCGATGGGCGCCCCGCGCGCGTAGTAGCCCCCGTCCGCGTCGTAGAGCGCCGCCGCCATGAAATCCCGGAAGGAGATCGGGCCTTCACGGACGATTCGCTCACGGAGGCGCTCGGTCAGAGAGGCCACTGAGTCGATTATATTTTCGCCGTGCCCCGTCGCCGGCGGCTCCTCGCATTTCTCGCCGCGGTGTCGCTCGGCGCGGCCGGCGACGCGCGGCCCGAGAAGCCGCTCCCGACGCTGGAGGACTACTCCGACGGCGTTTCGCTGTTCGCGGCGGACTTTCTGGAGGACTGGAAGTCCGGCGCGGGCAGACACGGCGTACTACGCGGCGGGCTTCGAATGGCGCGGGCCGCTGCCGGGCGACGCGCTGGAGAGGCTCGACGCGCGGGCGCCCCTCGAGGTCTCCGCCTACCGAATCGGCGAAGCCCCGCCCCGGACCTCCGCCGAAAGGCACGGGGGCGAAGCGCTTCGGCAGCGGCTCTCCGAAATTCGGAGGCGGTTTGCTTCACTGGGACGGACGGAGAACGTGATGCTCGATTTCCGCCGCAAAGGACCCGAGCGTGAGGCGTTGCTCGGCCTGCTGTTGACGGGGCAGGACGCCGACGGACGGCTGCGGCAGGAGGGCGGAAGGATCCGTGCGGTCCTCGGACCGGCCCCGGGGCGAAAGGGCGAGTGGCAGCTGCATGCGGCGTGGCTCGAGGACTGGATCTCCGCCGTGGCATCGGCGCCGCTTTTCGTCGAGTCGGCGCAAGCGGCGGGCCTCGACCACGTCCACCGCGCGTTTCTCCCCAACGCCCCGAAAAACATCCCCGTCCCCGGCGAGCACCTGCCCCCCGGCGCCGCCGTGATCGACTTCGACGGCGACGGCCGCGAGGACCTCTTCCTCGCCGGGGGCGACGGCAGCCGTCTCTACCGCAATCGCGGCGACGGAACCTACGAGGACGTGACGCAACGGGCCGGCGTCGCGGGCCAGCCTGGAGAAGGCGTCGGCGCGCTCGCCTTCGACTTCGACAACGACGGGCGCACCGACCTCTACGCGACGTACCTCGACCGGCCGAACCTGCTCTACCGCAACCGCGGCGACGGGACGTTCGAGGAGGTCGGCCAGCGCGCCGGAGTCGCGTTGAACGACTACTGCACCTCGGCCGCCGCGCTCGACTACGACCGCGACGGCTGGCCCGACCTCTACGTCCTGGTCTACGGCCCCCCGGACCGCGGGCCGAACCTCGCCGCCGACAATGCCCCGCCCAATCACCTCTTCCACAACAACCGTGACGGCACCTTCACGGACGTCTCGAAGGCCTCCCGCACGGCCGACACCCGCTGGGGCCTCGCCCTCCAGTCCGCCGACCTCGACGGCGACGGTTGGCCGGATCTCTACGTGGCCAACGACTTCGGAAACAACACCTACCTCCACAATGAAGGAAACGGCACATTCTCCAACCTCGCGAAGAGGGCGGGAGTCCTCGACCCCGGCTTCGGAATGGGACTGGCGATCGACGACTCCGACGGCGACGGAAGGCTCGACTTCTACGTTTCGAACTATTCCTTCCCGCTCAACTGGTTCCTGCGCGATTCCCGATTCCCGCTTCCCGGATTTCCACGCTCCCTCTTCCGCCCGCTCATCTGGCGTCGCCTGAAGGCGCTTTCCCGCGGGTCGTCCCTCTTTCGTCCGACCTCCGGCGGCCGCTTCGAGCGCGCGTCCGACGACGACGGCGTCTGGGACACCTCCTGGTCGTGGGGCTGCGTCTTCATCGACGCCGATCTCGACGGCCGCGCGGACCTCTTCGTCGTCAACGGCATGGTCACCGGCAAGAACGAAACGGAGCGCGAGATCGACTTCTGGAACCTCATGAGCAAGCACTACGTGAAGCTCGAGAAAGGCATCCCGGTCGCCGACTTCGGCGACGACTCGCTCTGGGGCCGGCCCCCCAAGCGCTTCTACCGCAATCGCGACGGCCGGCACTTCGACGAGCTCGCGGCCGTGACCGGCCTCGAGTCGGATGCGAACCAGCGCGGCCTCGTCGTCACCGACGCCAACGGCGACGGCGCGCCGGACCTCTTCGCGATGGGATTCCTGCAGCCGCCCGCGCTCTGGATCAACCGGAATCCGTCGCACGCCCACGCGCTCGCCATCTCGCTCGAGGGCGACCCCGCGGCGCCTGGTCCCTACAAGTCGACCCGCGAAGCTCTGGGAGCGACCGTCACCGTCGAAGCCGGGAAGATCCAGCGCACCCAGGTCGTCTCGGCCGGCTACTCGTTCCTCTCCTCGGGATCGCACGCCCTTTTCTTCGGCCTGGGAAGCCAGGAAAAGGCGGACCGCGTCACCGTGCGCTGGCCCTCGGGCCGGGTGACGGAGCGCCGGGACGTCCCCGCGGGCCGGCTGGCAATCCGCGACCCGGCCCGGGTGCCGTAGGGCTCCCTTTTCACGAGGTCCCGAACCGGCTTCACTCCTTGTCGCTCGGGTCGTTGAAGAGAACCGTCAGCTTGATGCTGCCGTGCCCCGCCTGAGGAAAGAGCGGCGCCGAGCGGTCGCCCGGATCCAGGTTCGAGGCCGTGTCGTCGGGCGGAAAGAGAACCAGCGACCTCAGGAGATCCAGAACCGCCTGCTGCTTGCCGGGTTCGAGCTCGGCGAAGGCGTTGCGCGAGGACTCGGCTTCCTGCCCGTGCCTCAGGATGACCTCGGCCAGGTTGACGCTGCGTCCGTCGTGCCCGAACGCGGCCTTGGTGCCGATGCCCCAGAGCGGACGCGTCAGGAACTCCTTCTGCACCGTGCCGTCCCAGTTGCGCTCGTAGAAATTGGGGCCCAGGTCGTGGCGCTTGAAGTCCGTGAAGATATTCCGGACCAGGAACGGCCCGCCCCTCGACTTCTTGACAGCCGGAAAGCCGCTGCCGTCCGCGATCGCGTTGAAGAGCGGGGCCGCCGTCGCGAAGAGGTTGTTCAGGATTCCCCGTTCCTCGTCGTAGGCGGTCTCGACGTCCGCCACACGGCGGTCGTGGTCGATCAGGAGATCGGGAACGTGGCAAGACGCGCACCCGATCTCGTTGAACGTCCGAAGGCCCCGGCGCGTCGTCAGCGTCTGCTTGTAGGTGGCCGGCTTGAAGTAGTTCAGCAGGTAGAACTCCATGTAGTCCACCAGGGCCGTCGGCACCTCGCTGCCGGAGACGTTTCCGTCGGGATCGTGGGCGGGATTGGCGACCGGCGGCGCTTCGACGCGGTCCAGCTGGCCGTCGAGGACCATTCCGGCGGGAGTCGTCACGCGGCCCCCGGCGCTGGCCACGGACAGGTCCGGATCGGCCGCGTCGAGGCCCATCTCGGCGTGAAAGGCGCCCACGACGAACTCGCGAATCGAAGTCGTCCCGCCCTGCGCGAAAAACGGGCGCACGCGAAGGTCCGCATCCACTCCCTGAACGCCCGAGGTGTCGAGGGCGCCGCTGGGAGCCGCGGTGATCGATCCGAAGTCGATGCCCTTGGCGACGAGCGGCCGTGTGACCGAGCGGCCTTTCTGCCGGGCCGCACGGACGGCGTCCGCCTGGATCCGGCGAAGTTGAGCCGTCATCTCGTCCGCCAGCATCTCCTTCAACCCCAGTCCGAAGAGGTGCGGGGCGTCCCGGCTGTCGGGCCGGGTGACGACGTCTCCCCCGCCCCCCGCCGAACCGCGCGGCCGGCCGTGGCAGCTCGCGCAGCTGTCGGAGAGTCCCGCCCCGATGCCGATCGTCGTGTTGATGTCGCCGATGCCGTCCTGCAAGCCCGGGCCCTGCAGCTGCGAGTCGCGTGAACTTGCGCTGGAAGATCTGTCGGCCGCGCCGGATCGCCCGGAAGGGGTCCCGGCTGATCAGAAAGCTGGAAGAACCGGGCGTGTTCCAGTCGCCCCGGCCGGGCCCGATCTCGTCGCCGAGCGACTTGGCGATGCCGTCGTTCAAGGCGTTGGGAGCCTGGGTGCGGTCGATCATCTGTCCGCGCGACGATGGAGCAACGACCGCGAGCGCCATCTGGACGAAGGCCGAGACGACACCAATCCTCACACTCCTGCGCATGACTTCCCTCCGTGTGTTTCCCTATCAGGGAAAGCGTCAATGGCGGGCCAAAGGCGACACCCGACGCGTGTAAAAGGTGTACGCTTTTCCGGCACCAGGAACCCGAAAAGACCGTGGATCGTCCGATCTCCTTCCTCGTGGCGTCGACCGAGTCCGGTGACCCATCGGCCGCGGATGCGTTGTTTTCGGCGCTCTACGCCGAGCTCCACGGGCTCGCCGAGAAGCAGCTGGCCCGCCGGGGCAGCGGCATGACGCTCGGAGCCACGACGCTTCTCCACGAGGCCTATCTCGACATGTCGCGGCGCGAAGGCGCCGTCTTTCCCGACAAGGGCCGTTTCATGGCCTACGCCGCCAAGGTCATGCGCTCCCTGATCGTCGACTACGCCCGCGACCGCCGGGCCCGGAAGCGCGGCGGCGCGTTTGAGATCACGACTCTCGACGAAGAGAAGGCGGGGCCGGCGCCAGACACCGACGACCTGGAGGAAATCCAGGCAGCGCTCGAACGGCTCGCCGAGGTCGACCCGCCCCTCGCCGAGATCGTCGATCTGAAGTTCTTCTGCGGATTCTCCTTCCCGGAGATCGGCGCCATGCGCGGCGTCTCGGAGCGCACGGTGCAGCGCCAGTGGGAGAAGGCCCGCCTCTTCCTGCATCGCTCGATCCGCGAGACGGCGCTCGACTGAGGCAATGTCCGTCCTCGGGAAAGACCGCTGGCGCGCACTCGAGCCGTATCTCGATCAGGCGCTCAAGATGGAGCCGGCCGAGCGCGGCACCTGGCTCGAGGGACTGAAGGCGCACGACCCGGAACTCGCCGCCGACCTTCAGGAGCTCCTCGCGGAAAACGAAGAAGCCTCGCGGAAGCGATTCCTCGAAGGCGCTCCGACACGGCCGGAGCTCGCATCGTCGCTGGCGGGCCAGCCGGTCGGGGCGTACACGCTCATCGAGCCCATCGGCCAGGGAGGCATGGGAAGCGTCTGGCTCGCGCGCCGCAGCGACGGGCGCTTCGAAGGGCGCGTTGCCGTCAAACTGCTGAACGCGAGCCTCGTCGGCCGCGCGGGTGAGGAGAGGTTTCGGCGGGAGGGTTCGATCCTCGCGCGGCTGTCTCATCCGAACATCGCCCGTCTCCTCGACGCCGGCGTTTCGCCTTCGGGTCAGCCATACATCGTCCTCGAGCACGTGGATGGCGAGTCCATCGACCGCTATTGCGATGCCCGACGCCTCTCCGTCGAGGCGCGGCTGCGCCTCTTCCTCGACGTCTGCGCGGCCGTGGCCCAGGCCCATGCCAACCTGATCGTCCATCGGGACATCAAGCCCTCCAACGTCCTTGTCGCAGCGGACGGGCAGGTGAAGCTCCTCGACTTCGGCATCGCGAAGCTTCTGGAACAGGACTCGGGCGAAGGCGAGCCCACGGCGTTGACCCGCGACGGCGGCCGCGCCCTCACCCCCGATTCCGCGGCTCCGGAGCAGCTCACCGGCGGCGCCGTGACGACGGCGACGGACGTGTACGCGCTCGGCGCGCTGCTCTACGTGCTCGTCAGCGGACAACACCCCGCCGGAGCGGCGCGCACCAATCCGGCCGAGCTCCTCAAGGCGATCGTCGAGACGGACCCGAAACGTCCGTCGGACGCGGCCACGGACCTGGATGCGGAAGCGCGGGCGACGACGCGAGAGGGGTTGCGCCGCGAGCTCCGCGGCGACCTCGACACGATCGTCGCGAAAGCACTCAAGAAGAGCCCTGCGGAGCGATACCCGTCGGTCACGGGCCTCGCGTCGGACGTCCGCCGCTACCTCGGCCATCAGCCGATCGGCGCGCGACCGGACACGATCGGCTACCGCGCCGCAAAATTCGTCCGCCGGAACCGTCTCGCCGTCGGTCTCGCCGTCCTCGCCTTCGCGGCGCTCGTTGGCGGACTCGCCGGCACCCTCACCCAGGCACGGCGCGCCCGGCGGGACGCCGCCGCGGCGCAGGCCCAGAGCCGCCGAGCCGACGAGGCGGCGTTGCGAGCGCGCGGCCAAAGGGACTTCGCCCTGCGGCAGCTCTCCCGCGCCGAGGCGATCAACAATCTCAACGCGTTCCTGCTCTCCGACGCCGCGCCCTCCGGCAGACCGTTCACCGCCGGCGAGCTTCTTCGGCGCGCCGAGGACATCCTGGGAAGCCCGGGCGTCGAGAAGGACGACACCCGCATCGACATGCTGATCGCGATCGGATTCCAGTACAACACGCTGGAGCAGGACGACCGTGCGCTCGCGGTCCTGGGTCGCGCGTACGAACTCGCCTCGAAGAGGCCGGACCCGGCACTTCGCGCGAAAGCGGCGTGCGCGCTGTCCAACTCGGTCGAGCGCACGGGCGACTCGAAGCGCGCCGAATCGCTGGTGGAGGAGGGCCTCGGCGAGCTCCCCTCCGCGGACCCGGCCTTCGCGCTCGACCGGGTCTTCTGCCTCTGCCGCGGCAGCTACGTCGCTCGGGAGAACGGCGACGTGAAGACCGCGCTCGACCGGATTCTCGAAGCCCAGCGAACACTGGGCGCGTCGGGTCTCTCTTCATCCCTCGCGAGCCTGACCGTCGCCATGGACGTCGCCGAGTGTTATCGCATGGCGAGCCGGAATCGCGAGGCGGCCGAGGCCTTTCAGGCGGCCTACGCACAGCTGACGGCCCTCGGTCGCGGCGACACCGAGAGGGCGGGGACGCTCCTCAACAACTGGGCCCTCGCGGAGGACAGTCTGGGCCGGCCGCTCGAGTCGGAGAGGCTCTACCGCCGAGCCATCGACATCAGCCGCCGCGACGCGCGGGAACAGGGCGTCTCGCCGATGCTCCGCAACAACCTCGCCCGGAGTTTGAAGGAACTCGACCGCTTCCGAGAGGCCGCGCAGGAGGCCGAGCGCGCTTCCGCGGACGCCGCCCGAACTCACCATCAGATCGTCTTCAACCAGTCTCTGATCCTGCGCGCGGGAATCTATCGGGAGCTCCACGAGCTCGCCCGCTCGCAGGCGATGCTCGACGAGGTCGAGCCTCTCCTCCGCAAGATGCTCCCTCCGGGTCACGCGGCGTTCGCCTCGATCGGGTCGGAGCGCGCGCTCCTGCTCCAGGCCGAGGGCCGGCCGAACGACGCGATCGCCGAGGCGGACAAGGCCGTGACCGTCGCCGAAGCGAGCACTCAGGCGACGGACTACGCGCCCCTGGCCCTCCTGCGTCGAGCGGAGATCGAGCTCGCGCTCGGGCGTTGGGACCGTGCGCGAGCCGACGCGGCCCGAGCCGTCGAGCTGTACGAAAAATCCGTGGGGCCCGGGATCTTCTCCAACCGCATCGGCCGGTCGTACGCCGCCCTGGGGAAGGCCTTGATCGGGTTGGGCCGGACGGAAGAGGCCCGCGCCGCCTTGTCGAAAGCGCTCGAGCATCTGGCTCCCTCGCAAGGCGAGGTGCATCCTGAGACCCGCGCCGTGCGCCGGCTCGCGGAGTCGATCGCGAAGCCGTCGTAGGTCGTCCCTCGCTCCAGTCCACCGTGTAGAATCCGCGGCACTCGATGGAAAAGAAGCGCAAGTTCCTCTTCGTCTCGCTCTCGGGACTCGTCGGCGACATCGCCTGGCAGGTCCTGAAGGAAGGCCACGAGGTCCGCTACTTCATCGGCGACGAAGAAGAGAAGGACATCGCCGACGGCTTCGTGCCCGAAGTCCGAGGACTGGGAGAAGGACGTCGACTGGGCGGACGTGATCGTCTTCGACGACACGCTCGGGCAGGGCGCGCAGGCGGAGAAGCTCCGCGCCAAGGGAAAGGCCGTCGTCGGCGGCAGCGCGTACACCGACCGGCTCGAGGACGACCGATCGTTCGGGCAGGAGGAGCTCAAGAAGGCCGGCGTCACGATCATCCCGTACAAGGACTTCGAGTCCTTCGACGAGGCGATCCAGCACGTCACGGACAACCCGGGGCGCTACGTCATCAAGCCTTCCGGCGCGGCCGGCAACGTCAAGCGGCGCCTCTTCGTCGGCGACGAAGAGGACGGGCGCGACGTCGTCCGCATGCTCGAGGCCTACAAGAAGGCCTTCTCCGACGAGATCAAGGTCTTCCAGCTCCAGAAGCGGGTGGTCGGCGTCGAGGTCGCCGTCGGCGCGTTCTTCAACGGGAAGTCGTTCGTCTACCCGATCAACGTCAACTTCGAGCACAAGAAGCTCTTCCCCGGCAACATCGGCCCGCCCACCGGCGAGATGGGCACGACGATGTTCTGGAGCGAGCCGAACAAGCTCTTCGAGCAGACCCTGCTCAAGATGGAGGGCAGGCTCGCGGAAGAAAAGTACGTCGGCTACATCGACGTCAACTGCATCGTCAACAACAACGGCATCTACCCGCTCGAGTTCACCTCGCGCTTCGGGTATCCGTCGATCTTCATCCAGCAGGAGGGCATGATCACGCCGATCGGCCACTTCCTCTGGGACCTCGCCCACGGCGCCGACCCGAAGCTGAAGGTCAAGAGCGGCTTCCAGGTCGGCGTGCGCATCGTCATGCCGCCCTTTCCGTTCGACGACAACGCGACCTTCGAGTCCTTCTCGCGCAACGCCGTCATCGTCTTCAAGAAGGGCGCGCCCGAGGAGGTCCACATCGAGGACGTCAAGATCGTCGAGGGCCAGTGGCTGGTCGCCGGGACCTCCGGCGTCATCGTCACCGTCGTCGGCCTCGGCCAGACGATGAAGCAGGCGAAGGAGCAGGCCTACGCGCGCGTGCGGAACATCCTCATCCCCAACATGTACTACCGCGACGACATCGGCGAGCGCTGGGCCGAGGACAGCGACAAGCTGCACAACTGGGGGTATCTCCGCTAGGCAGACGCGAGCCCCGCTCCCCTGTTGTGGGAGAATTTCCGCAATGTCCCCGGTCCAGACGGGCGCGGGGCCGTCGCGCCGCCCGTCACTGACGATCTGGTCCCTCGCGGCCCTCGCCGCGGGCCTCCTGCTGGGGATTCTCGGCCACCGGTCGGGCGCTCCGGGGTTCACCGGCCTCGCGGACGCCATCCGGCCCATCGGCGACCTCTGGATCGCCGCGCTTCAGATGACGGTCCTGCCGCTCGTGCTCACGTACACCCTGGCGGCCATCGTGGGCGCCGGCGCCGGAAGGGCCGTCGGCGACGCTCGCCGGCAAGGCCGTTCTTCTCTTTCTCACGATGCTCGCGGCAGCGGGCCTTCTGACGATGGGACTGGCGCCGATTCTGGTCCGGCTCTACCCGATCGATCCCGCCACGCTGACCTCTCTCGGCAAGGGAGTCGGCGATTCCGGAGGCGGCGAGGCAGGCGGCAGCGTCGGGCTACGGCTCGCTGGCGGACTGGCTCTCGGGCCTGCTTCCCCGCAACCTTCTCGAGTCCGCCGTGCGCGGCGAGGTCCTGCCCCTTCTGCTCTTCACGGCCCTCCTCGGCATCGCCATCGCGCGTCTTCCCGACGACCGCCGCGAGGTGCTCGAGCGACCGATCCAGGCTCTGGCCGGCGCGATGCTCGTGTGCGTGCGGTGGATCCTGGCTTTCACGCCGGTGGGGGTCTTCGTCTTCACCTATGGGTTCGCACTCGGCGCGGGCGGTCGGGCGGCCGGAGTCCTGGGGGCGTGGGTCCTCCTCGTGTCGGGGCTCCTGCTCCTCACGACGGCGCTGCTGTACCCCGCCAGCGTGCTTCTCGGGCGCACGACGCTCTCGGCCTTCGCTCGCGCGGTGGCTCCCGGCGCAGCTCGTCGCCGTCAGCACGAGGTCCTCGATCGCCTCGCTGCCGGCCCTGGTCGAGGGCGCCCGCGACCGGCTGAGGCTCCCGGATGCCGCGACGGGCTTCGTTCTGCCGCTGTCGGTCTCGGTGTTCAAGGTCAACCGAACGATCTCGAGCACGGCGAAACTGATCTTTCTCGCCTACATCTACGGGATTCCGCTGTCCGCGACGACGCTTGCGAGCTTCCTGATCACCGTGATGATCCTGAGCTTCAGCACCGTGGGGATCCCGAGTGGAGGAACCAACTTCAAGACCCTCCCGGCCTACCTCGCCGCCGGCCTGCCGCTCGAGGGCCTCGTCATCCTCGAGGCCGTCGAGACGATCCCGGACATCTTCAAGACACTTCTCAACGTGACGGGCGACATGAGCGCGGCGACCATCCTGTCCCGGTCGAGCCGCGCGGCCCACGCCGTGTCGGCCGCCAAGGACATCCGGCCGGCGACGGAGGCCGTCTGAGATCCCGGGTCGCGGCGGCGGCGCCGTGATCCATTTCGTCGTGCCCGCGGGAGCGGAGTGGACCCTGCACGAGTACTTCTCGCGCTGGGGCGCGGGCGTGGCCGACCGCTTCCGGATCCTCCACTACGAGAGCCTCGCGGACCGCACGTCCTTCGATCGCGGCACGTACGTCCTCGCGGGCCTGCAGCTGACTCCCGGCCTGCAGCGGCTCGTCGAGGAGCTCTTCCAGACGACTGTCCGGCGCGGAGGGCGTCCGGTTTCTCAACCACCCGACGCGGACTTTGCGCCGCTCATGCACTTCTCGAAGAGCTTCATCGCCGGAAACTGAACGGGTTTCGCGCCATGCATCTTGCCGACGACTTCGCAGCTCTGCGTTACCCGGTCTTCCTGAGATCGGAGTGGGAGCACACCGGAGCGCTCTCGCCGCTGCTCCACTCCCCTTCCGAGCTCGAGCGCGCGATCGGGCAAGCGGTCTGGCACGGGCGTCCGCCGGGAAGACCTACTCGCCGTCGAATTCTGCGATACCGCCGACGCCGATGGCTACTACCGCAAGTACAGCGCCTACATCGTCGGGGACCGGATTCTTCGCGAAGACGCTGGAGTACGGGCGCAGCTGGATGCTCAAGCACGCCCAGTGCGAGTTCTCCGAGCCGATGATCCTCGAGGAGCGCGCGTACATCGTCGGCAACCCGCACGAGGCGCAGCTTCGGGAGATCTTCGGCATCGCGGGTGTCGGGTACGGCCGCATCGACTACGCGGTCCTGAACGGCCGGGTCCAGACCTGGGAGATCAACCTGCATCCGACGATCGGGCGCGGGCCGGGGGAGGATCGGAAGAAGAGGGTCCCTCCGGAGCTGGAACCGCTGCGCGACGTCGGCAAGGCGCACTTCCACCGGGGTTTCTCGGCGGCCTGGGAGGCCGTCGACATTCCCGTTCGACGGAAAGCCGCCCGTAGCGATCGCGTTCGATCCGCGCACGGTCTCGGCGGCACGGTCCCGGCCCGTCCCCCGCCGCTTCCTGCGCGCGCTGCGCCGGGTCGCGCGCCCGCTCAAACCTCTGCTCGAGCCGCTCTCCCGTCCGGTCTATCCGCTTCTCGCGCGCCTGGCCCGGCGGGGTCACCGCTAGGCCTCACCTTCCCCGGGGCCCCGGGCGGCCACTCTCTTCGTGCGAGAATTTCCGGAGATGTCCCCCCTCCGGACGGGCGCGGAGCCTTCACGCCGCTCGTCTCTGACGGTCTGGTCGCTCGCGGCCCTCGGCGCGGGCCTTCTGCTCGGCATCCTCGGTCACGGGGCCGGAGACGGTCGTTTCGACACCTTCGCCGCCTTCGTCAAACCGATTGGCGACCTCTGGATCGCGGCCCTCCAGATGATGGTGCTGCCGCTCATGATCGTCTACACCCTGTCGGCGATCGTCGGAGCGCGCGGGGAGGGCGTCGTCGGGCTCCTGGCCGGCCGCGCGGTGCTGCTCTTCGCGACGATGCTCGCCGCCGCGGCCATTCTCGTGCTCCTGCTGGCCCCCGCGATCGTGAAGCTCGTGCCGGCAGGTCCGGCGACCGTCGCGATCCTGACGGGCGGCACACCCGTGCCGGAGTCGGCGCGCGAGATCGCGCAGAGCCCGCAGGGCTCCATCGGGTCCTGGATCCCCTCGCTGATTCCGCGCAACCTCTTCGAAGCGGCGGCGCGCGGAGAGATCCTCCCCGTCCTGCTCTTCACGGTCTTCCTGGGAATCGCGATCACGCGCCTTCCGGCCGAGCAGCGCGAGCCGCTGTCCCGGATTCTGAAGGCGCTGGCCGAGGCCATGCTGGTCGTCGTGCGCTGGATCCTCGCGCTCACTCCGCTCGGCGTCTTCGCTCTCACGCTTCGCTTCGCGCTCGGGACCGGCGGCGGGGCGGTCGGCGTGCTCGGGGCGTGGGCCGCGATCTCCTCGGCGCTCCTGCTGCTGTGCATCCTCCTGCTCTATCCCGTGGCCGCCTTTCTCGGGCGGACGAGCCTTCTCGCCTTCGCCCGCGCGGCGGCGCCGGCCCAGCTCGTCGCCGCCACGACGCGGTCCTCGATCGCGTCGCTTCCGGCCTTAGTCGAGGGCGGCCGCGACCGCCTGGACCTGCCCGACACGGCCACGGGCCTGGTCCTGCCGCTCTCCGTCTCCCTGTTCAAGCTCAGCCAGATCGTCATGAACATGACGAAGTTCATCTTCCTGGCCCACGTCTGCGGGGTGGCCCTCGGTCCGGCCAAGATCGCTGGCCTTCCTGATCACCATCATGATCCTGAGTTTCAGCACCGCCGGTTTGCCGAGCCGCGGCTCGGTTCGGAGCATCCCGGCCTACCTGGCGGCCGGCATCCCGCTCGAAGCCGTCGTGTTCGTCGATACGGTGGAAGCCATCCCGGACATCTTCCAGACCGTGCTCAACGTGACCGGCGCGATGAGCGCGGCGACGCTGATGTCTCGCTCGAGCCGCGCCGCCCGTGTCGACACACGCGACAACCGCGGGTCGGGTCCCAGCGGGCAATGACTGGGGCGTTGCCGAAGTCTCGCGGGAGACTCGCAGGATTCCCCCAAGGAGACGTCACTCCGATGAGATCGCGGCGTAGAGCGCCACAAACGAAAGGAGCAGAACGAAGCTCGCGATCCCCATCGACAGGACGATTCGGCCGCGACGGTCCGGCCGCTCCACACGGCGACAGAGATACAGCGTCATCGCCAGGAGAGCGATGGCCGCCGGGAGTGCCCCGAACGCCTGGATCGCGGGCAAGGCACTGCCATCCCATCCCGGTCGGCCACTGGCCACCACATAGATCCAGGTCGCAAGCTGGGGGAAAAACCGCACCTCCAGAGTCAGGACGACAGCCAGTGCGACCAGGCCGATCCATCCGAGCTCGAGCTTACTGCGCACCATCGTCACTCGGGTTGCTCCGCCTTCCACATCGAAGGCCACGGCACGTCAGAGAGACCGACCCAAGGTGTCGCCAGGTTCACGGCCACGCCTCCTCCGTCGAAAAGCCAACGGAGGTCTCCCCATCAGGCAAGGACAAAGGCTCCGAAGGCGGCGGCCCAAAGAAGCAGGATGAGCCATGCCTCCCTGCTGTCGTGGAAACGCCCGAGTCGGTTCCTCAAGACGCCAACGACTGCAGGCACAACGACACCCGCGCCGAAGAGGAGAAGGCCAAGCGGAGCTCCGGACAAACCGAGACCCGCCCGGCCCATCAGACGCGAACTCGCAGCGATCAGAGACGCGGTGAAAAGCACTTGCCCGATCAGAAACATGGCGACGCCAAGAGGACGCTTCACGGCCGCTCCCAGGAAAAACGAAGCAAGTAGAAGATCGCGGATCCGAGGAAGAGCAGACCGTTCGCGAGCCAGGCGCCGCGAAGGAAATTCCGCGACCGTCCGTCCGGGTCCCTCGCGATTTCGCGTGAGAAGACGAACACGGCGACTCCGAAGGCGACGGCGCCCGGCAGAATTGCGAAGAGCCAGAACCCCAGGAACTCACTTCCGACGTCTCCGGCCCCACCAGCGAGACGCTTGATCGTCCGAGCGAGGGGCAGACTCAACGGGATTTCCATGACGACCGCAATCAACAGTGCGGCGACCCCCCAGCCGGGCCTCCGGCCATCGCGCGCGGCCATCACTCGCGAACCCAAAAAAACAGGGAGCTCTCAGGCGGACGTTCCCATGATCGAACGTTCATGTTTTCGGCAGCCGCCATCCAGGCCGCCGGTTCCTTATAGAGGGCCGAGTGCTCGTCGAGCGGATCTCCAGCGGTGGACCAATAGACGTTGATGGCGTCCGGCTGGAGACGACCGGCTGGTCCAACCTCGCCGATCAGGGGAACCGTAGCGGCACTTCCGCCGCTCATCTGGATCGGGTCTCGAGGACTGGAGACGGCGATGAATCGGTCGACCGCGCTTCGATCTTCCAGCCTGTACTCCGCGCGGGCTGGCGTGCCGAGAAGAACGAGGTTGTTGACCTTGTGGCGGAGGCCCAGATTCACGGCATCAATGGCGACATTCCCGCCGTGGCTATGCGCGACGAGATTGAGCTGCTCCCCCGGCGCGAACTTATACGCGTGAATGAGTGCAGCCAGGGAATGCGCCGCAGACGCGCGATCTGCTCTCGTGTTTCCCCCGGACCAGGAAAAGGCACCGACGGACCTGTCGTTCACGGTTCTGGCGACGCGCGAAAAGAAATCACCTCCGGGTGTGAAGGTTGGATTTCCGGACGCCCACGTCCCATGAACCACGATCGTTAGTCTTCCATCCGGATCGATGTGTTTCAACGGATTCGCCAACGCGTAGGAATACCGATTCCAGCTTTGTGGACTTGCGGGCCGGGCGCCCGCCTGGTCGAGGCTCGTGAACCTCCCGGTCACCGCGTCGTGGGTGCGCGCGTGGTCGTAGTAGCGAAGGTTCTCGGAGTCGCGCTCCATCGAGCAGAATCGCAGCTTCTGCAGCGTTCCGGCCTGGGCGGGGATGCCGTTCCCGTAGGGCCAGTACTTCCGGCTTTCCACGACGGCACGGGCGGCGTTCGTCACGAGGCGGGGCGTGCCCAGATGGTCGGAGTGGTACCACTGCCAGCCGGGAGAGCCGGCGGCGGCGGAGCTGACGTAGGAAGCGACGAGCAGGTTGCCCAGAAAGAGGTTGTCGCGCGCGAGGGTGGCGTCCCAATACTCCGTCGCGACGCGGTTGCCTTCGTCGCGATAGGTGTACTGCGTCGCGCCGCCGGCCGCGACCTTCGCCGTGCGCTCTCCGGCTCCGGTGTAGAGATACCTCCAATCCACGGCGCCCGTGGCCTGATACCGAACCTGGCGGGAAAGATCGTCGTGGGTCATTGTCTCCGCCGTGCCGTTGGCCTTGAGGTTTCCCCTCGTGTCGTAGGCATAGGGCGCCGGCAGCCGATTATTGGCGCACGTCGTCGCGCAGAAGGCTTGCCCCGATCCGTCGGAGAGCAGGTTGCCATAGCGGTCGTAGGAGAAGGCCTGGGCGCCGGTTCCCGAATAGGACGCTGCCGTCAGGCGGGACCGCAAGTCGTATCCGAATGTGTCGGCTCCGATCGCCACGATGTTGCCCGCCCCGTCGTAGCGATAGACGCCCGAGTCGAAGTTGCCGCCGGCGGAAGTCGCGATCGCGGCGGAGGTCGAGATCCGCGAGGGCCGCGCCAGCGTCGAAGGGTCCTGGGCGATCGTGGTCACGACTCCGTCGGCGCCCCCGGTGCCGTTTCCGGCCGTCCAGGATGCCAGGCTGCCCGACGGTGCGTAGGAGGCGCGGTTGACCACGTTCTGCCCTCCGGCGGTGACCGACGTGACGTAGCCCAGAGTGTGCCCGAAAGATACCTTGAAAGATCCGGCCGAGCGCGGGTAGTAGTGGTCCTTGATCAGGCCCAGGGCGTCGTAAGTCCAGCTCTGCACGGCGGCGGACTGCACGGCCGAGCCATTTCGCACGGACGTCGTCTGCTGCGACAGGCGACCCGTCGGATGCGAATAGGTGAACTCCTCCCGAAGCGTCAGGGTGGGCGACAGGATCCTGTTGTATCCGTCGCGGCGGGTCAGCTTGCCAGACGGATAGCTTCCTCCGGCAAAGCCGTTGCCGTCGTAGAAGTTCTGCACGTAGAGAGCGAGGCCCGTGGAATCGCAGTTCTGGCCGGCCGCGAGGACCCCGGAAACTTCGCAGAGGGGCCGTCCGGCGGCGTCGTACCGATAGGAACGCGTCACGGGCGACGAACTGCCCCAGCCGTCCACCCGGCTGACCGGGTTGCCGAGGCTGCCCCAGCTCGAATAGGTGGTCGTGCCCTGGACCGCCGTGTGATCCACGGTCCCGGCCTCGGGCGTCGTCTCGCGGATCAGGTAGCCCAGGGAATCGTAGGAGAACGTCCGCGTCTGCGCGCCCTGCGCCACCGACACCAGCTTGCCCGCGACGTCGTAGGCGTAGGTCGTGATGTCTCCGCTCGGCTCCAGAACCGTGACGAGCCGGCCCGAAGCGTCGTACCGATACGCCGCGGTCGACGCGCTGCCGCCGACGCAGGCCGCGCCGTTCCAGGTGCAGCCGACGTTGGCCACGGTCATGGCTTTTCGGGTGTCGGAGTAGGGTGTCGCGCCGTCGGCGAAACTCACCGTCGTCGTCGAGCCGTCGGCCTTTCGGACCGACTGGGGCCGGCCGAAGGGGTCGAACTGGGAGAGGGTCGTTCCGAGCGTCGCCGTGCCGGTCAGACAGTTGCCGCCCGCCGAGACCGAGGCACAGCTCTTCCACTCGGAAACGAAGCGCTCGTGGCCGGCGGCGTCGTAGTCCCGGGTTCGGAAGGCATAACCCACCGGCATCTGGCGGACCTCCCGGATCAGCCGCCCGAGGCCGTCGTATACGGATTGCTGCCAGGAAGCATCGTCGGCCCCGCTTCGGCTCGCCGTGGTCGTGCGTGCGTCGAGGTAGGCGACGTCCGTCCCCGCCTCGGCGCCGGGAGGCGTGATCCGCGTGACTCGGCCCAGGCTGTCGTACCGGAAGGCCGTCGCGAGGCCGGCGGTATCGTAGGACGCCGTGATCCAGCCCGTCACCGAATCGCGATCGACCCGAGAGCTGAACCAGGAGAGGGGCGTCCGGTCCTGGATCCAGCGCCGCGAGCCGAGCAGGCCCGCCGCATAGGCGCTCCTCTGGCCGAAGGCGTCTCCGTTTAACCCGATCACGCCCGGGGCCCAGGCCGCCAGGCTCGCAAAGCAGGGATTGGAGACCGGCTTACCGATCGTTCGCACGACGGTTGCCGTCACTTCGTCGGCCGCGTTGCCGGCGGCATCCGGATAACGGCAGCTGCCCGCATAGCGGCTCGTGGGAGCGTCCCAGGTGAGAGTGCTCGAGAGAAACCCCGTTGCCGGGTCGAAGAAGAACGAGCGGTCGACCACGTTTCGCGTCGCGGTCAGGCCCGACGCGGCCGGGATGTCCGGATCCGTCTCGACCCGGCTCGCATAGAGGTTCCAGAGGTGCGCGCCCGGCTGCGGCGTCCACACCGTCGTCACCTCGCGGCGGTCGCCTCCCAGGTTCCCGTCATGGGTCTCTTTGTCGTAGTGACGGCCGTTGCCCTCCCACGTGTTCGCGCCCACGAGCGAGAGGGTCACCGAATGCTTCAGGCACGCGGGGCAATATTCCGGGGAGACCGGGTCCGTCGCGCTGATCCGACCGTAGTACGTCGTCGTTTTTCGGAGACGGCGCAGAACGCCGTCGTCCTCCGCGCTCGGAAGCGCCGGGCCGTCGGTGTCGTACTGGTAGAGGTTCTGGGTCACCCGGATCGCGTGCGTCGCGCAGAGTCTGTCCTCCTCGGCGCTTCCCCCGCACAAAGGCGGCGTGATCAGCGTCCCGGCACCCGGATTGGGGTCGCCCTCGAAGACCGCGTGGCGCAGGTCGGCGCCGAGGCGGTCACCCGGCGTGGGTGGAGCGCCGGGCTCCAGGATCTGCTTGGCCGCCCAGAACAGCGTCGTCTCCGCCCGGCGGACGCCGTCGGCGTCGGCCGGAAGCAGCGCCACCGTCAGGGTCTGAGCGTCCGTGTTGCCGTTCTCGCCGAAGGGAAAGGAGTACTGGGTGTAGTTCGTGAGCGAGGTCGCCATGTCCGGGCCCGACGTCGCCCGCTGGACGACCCCCAGCAGGTGCTGTTCGAACTGCCGGCTGTCCACGTAGGGAAGACACGGGCCCTGTGTCGGGGCATATTTCTCGGGGTCCCCGTCCGTGCTCTCCGGGCGGTGCCCCGGCCCTCCGCTGTTGGTCAGGATCACGGAGCGCCGCACACCCTGAGACGGAGGAGGCGGAGAGGGGAACCCGTTGCAGGGATCGCTCTCGGAGAACAGCGCGCGGCGCCCGTGGTAGAAGTGATAGTTCCCGTAGTCGTAGAAAACCGTTGCGCCGGTCGGCAACGTCATCGATTTCAAGAGTCCCGTGGCCAGACCTCCCTCGGGAAAATAGGAGAAGCCGTACCCCGAGGTCCCCGCAACGTCGCTCGGCAGCGAGATTCCGATGAGCGTCGGGAGCGTCGTGGGGCAGTAGAGATTGGGGGCACGGGAGGCCAGGCGCACCGATCCATACATGAGGTCCCACTGCGAGAACTGGCTGGTTCCGTCCCGAAAGGTCCGGATTCGGAATCCCTTGATCATCTCCGTGGACGGGTCCGTCATCACCTGGACGACCTCCGTCGGACCCGCCTCGCCCACCCGCTGGATGCGAAACGAGGCCGGGATCCACGAGGATGTCGAGCCGGTGCAGCGCATCGAGCCGACGGGCGCTGGCGCCGGACAGGCCGACGGACAAGGAATGACGCCGTCCGGCGCATACGACACCGTGAGCGTGTTGCCGAAGGAGTCCCGGATCGCCGTCAGGTAGTAGCCGTCACGACCCCGTCCGAAGTCCCTCGCGTAGCCCGGGCCTTGCTGCGGGGACTCGCGTGCATTGTCGTCGTATCCGGCGATCCGGCGCGTGAAATCGAACCGCGCGCCGTCGCCGTCGAACATCGTGTACGTGTCGGCGGGTGAGGCGCCGTTGTGCACCAGCTCGTACCCGCTGCCGTCGGCGGCCCGTCCGCCGCCCGGCGGAAAATCTATTTGCGCCCCGTCGGGACGGACGTAGCAAGGACCGCCCTGTGAGCCGCTGGTCGACAGTGCCGAGCAGGCGATCTTGCCCGGCGTCAAGGACCAGCCGATGCCCAGGGCCGGGTCCCCGACGACCGGGTAGTAGTTGGGGCTCGTCGTGTCGGTCGGGTGGCCGGGCTCGGTCAAACGCGTGTTGTAGGTCAGCACGAGCTGGAAGGCGAGCGAAGGTCCGATCTGAAACGTCGGCCCGATCGGGACGGGCACGGTCAGCTGCCCGTTGTATTGATTGATCGAGTCCACCGAGGAATGGTGAAAGACATTCTTCGCGAATCCTTGCGCCTGCGCCGGATCGTTGTCCGGCCCGCTCTGCGCCCCCGCTGCCGAGCGGATCAAAACGGCCACTGCGAGAAACGACCGAACTCTCCCCCTCATGGTCCACACTCCTTCCCTTGGACCGCCTCCGAGGCGGCCGGTTGAACCGTGTCCTCTTTTTTCGAGAGCCGATCGGCGAGAAAGATGCGGTGCCGCGTCAGAACCCGCAGGCCCGTTCGCCGATGGAATCGATGCTTCGCTTACCTAATTGTCGCGAAGCCGTGGGAGCGGAGCGTCCGAATGCGAGACACCGCGGGGCTCGAGGGCTAGGTCTTGTCCTCGAACCCGGCGGGGGCGAGCTTCGCGAGAGCAACCGAGAGCCGGGACGGCTTCTTGCCTTCCCTCTCCGCGCGCTCCTTCCCGACGACGGCGGCCCGGACGAGGTGCGCGCCGACGAAGCGGACGGGCTCGGGCGGAAGGCGCTCGGAGCGTCGGCCAACCAAGGGGTGCCGGGCCCACTCGTCGCTTCGTCCTAGCGCCAGGCTCGCGAGGATCTTCCCGCCGAGAACGCTCGGCCCGACCCCGTTGCCGCTCCAGCCGACGCCGTAGGCGATGTGCTCGCGGCCGCCGAGAAGTCCGAGCAGCGGCAGGCTGTCCGGCGTGCGGTCGATGGGACCGGACCAGTCGTGCGTGACAGCGACGTCGGAGAGCATCGGGTAGGTGCGGCGAAGGTCGGCGCGCACCTCGGCGGCCCGACCGGGATGCCGATCGAAGCGCTCGCCCGATCCGCCCGCCCGAGCGCAATCGTCCAGCCGCCCTTGCCGAAGGCGATGCGGCCGTCGCGCGTCGGGCGATAGTAGTCGACCATCATCTGGGAATCGCTGATCGACAGGCTCGGCTCCCAGCCGATCGCGCTTCAGCCGGTCCGGAATCGGCGCCGTCGCCACCATGTCGCTCGAAACGACGACGATCGCCCGGCGAAGCTCCGGGAGGGACGCGGACCAGGCGTTGGTGGCGATGACGAGGCGATCGGCACGGAGCGTTCCCTCCGGGCAACGCAGCAGCACGGGACGGCCGCGCGAGAATCCGCGAACCTTCGTGTGCTCGTAGATCCGCACTCCGAGCGACAGCGCCACCCGGCGCAGGCCCCGCGCCAGCGCCGCCGGCTGCACGATGGCGGCGCTCGCGTCGAAGACGCCGGCCCGATGCATCGCCGACCCGCTGCGCGCCGCGACTTCCGCGGGTCGAGGCGGCGGAAGGGCTCGACGCCGGCCCGCTCGCACAGCCGCACGACCGCCTCCCAGGATCCCATCTGCGCGCTCGTCGTCGCGGTCCACAGCCAGCCGCCGCGCCGGAAGTCCGCGTCGATCCGCTGTGCGCGGCAGAACTCCCCGATCTCCCCCGATCGCGGCCTCGGACTGATGCCCGATGCGAATGGCCTCCTCGAGCCCGAAGAGCCGGGACAGCGACGCGAGCTTGGGCCACCAGGAAAGGACGAACCCGCCGTTTCGCCCCGAGGCCCCGCCGCCGCAGATGTCTCCCTCGAGCAGCGCGACGTCGCACGCCGGCTCGCGCTGCTTGACGTGGATCGCCGTCCAGAGGCCGACGTACCCGCCGCCGACGATCGCCACGTCGGCCCTCTGCGAGCCGGCGAGGGGCGGCGCGTCGGGAGCGTCGCCCGCGACTTCCTGAAGCCAGAGAGACCGGTGCGGGCCGGCGACCGGGGTTGCGGCCTCGGCTCACGGACGCCTACCGGGAGGAACGCGCCGCCGCCTTCTCCTGCGCGTCCACGACGGCGATGGCCGCCATGTTGACGATGTCGGCGACGTCCTCGCCGCGCTGGAGGACGTGGACGGGGCTCCGCATGCCGAGCAGGATCGGGCCGATCGCCTCGGCGCCGGCGAGGCGCCAGACGAGCTTGTAGGCCGCGTTGGCGGACTGCAGATCCGGAAAGATCAGGACGTTGGGACTCTGGACGTTGGCCCACGGATAGTCGGCCGCGAGCATCTCCGGCACGACCGCCAGATCCGCCTGCATCTCGCCGTCCACGGTCAGATCGGGGCGCGCCTTCTTCAAGATCTCGACGGCGCGCTTGACCTTGAGCGCTTTCTCGTGCGTGTTCGTGCCGAAATTCGAGAAGGAGATCATGGCGATGGACGGCTCGATGTCGAACCGCTTGACGGCGTCCGCCGTCAGCTGCGCGATCTCCGCCAGCTCCTCGGCCGTCGGATCGATGTTGACCGTCGTGTCGGCGAAGAAGAAGGTCCGGTCCTTCAGGATCAGGATGTAGAGGCCGGAGACGCGCCGGACACCGGGCGCCGTGCCCACGATCTGCAGCGCCGGCCGGATCGTGTCCGGATAGGACTGCGTCAGGCCCGAGATGACGCCGTCGGCGTCGCCCGCCTCCAACATCAATGTCCCGAAATAGTTACGCACCCTCACGAGACGGGCCGCGGTCTCCTCCGTGACTCCCGAGCGGCGCCGCAGCTCGACCAGCCGCCGCGCGTAGGCGGCCAGCTTCGGAGAGGTCTCCGTGTGGACGAGGTCGACCTTGTCCATCGGAAGCTGCAGCTCGCGCGCCAGATCAGCCACCTTCTGCTCCCGGGCGAGCAGGATCGGCCGACAGATCCCCTCCTCGGCCAGGATCTTCGCCGCGCGGAGGATCTTCGGATGCTCCCCCTCCGGGAAGACGATGCGCTTGGGGTCCTGCTTCGCCTTCTCGATCACGACGCTCATGAGCTCGCGCGAGCGCGACAGCATCGCCTCGAGCCGGCGCAGGTAGGCGCCCATGTCGGTGATGGGCTTGCGCGCGACACCCGAGCGCATGGCCGCCTCGGCCACGGCCGGCGCCACCCAGAGGAGCACCCGGTAGTCGAAGGGCTTGGGGATCAGGTACTCCCGCCCGAAGCGGAAGCTCTGGCCGCCGTACGCCTTGCGAGACCGAGTCGGGCACGTCCATCTTGGCGAGGGCCGCGAGCGCCTGCGAGGCCGCGCGCTTCATCGGCTCGTTGATCTCCGAGGCGGCGACGTCCAGGGCGCCGCGGAAGATGAACGGGAAGCCGAGCACGTTGTTGACCTGGTTCGGGTAGTCGCTGCGGCCCGTCGCCATGATCGACGTCCGGCCGCGCCGCCCGCGCCTCTTCCGGCGTGATCTCGGGCTCCGGGTTGGCGAGCGCGAAGACGATCGGGTCGCGCGCCATCTTCTTGAGCATCTCGCCCGTGACGATGCCCTTGGTCGAAAGGCCCACGAAGACGTCCGCGCCGGACAGCGCGTCGGTGAGCGTGCGCTCGGAGGTCTTCACGGCGAACTGGGCCTTGTAGGGATTCAGGTCTTCCTTGCGCCCCTCGTAGATCACGCCGGCCTTGTCGACCAGGCGCAGGTTCTCCTTCTTCACGCCGTAGGAGAGGTACAGCTTGGCGCAGGCGATGGCCGAGGCGCCCGCGCCGACGAAGACGACCTTCACGTCGCCGATCGCCTTGCCCGACGATCTCGAGCGCGTTCAAGAGCGCGGCGGCCGAGATGATCGCCGTGCCGTGCTGGTCGTCGTGGAAGACCGGGATCGACAGGCGCTTCTTCAGCTCCTCCTCGATCTCGAAGCACTCGGGCGACTTCACGTCCTCCAGGTTGATTCCCCCGAAGGTCGGCGCGATCCGCGCCACCGTGTCGATGAAGGCCTTCGGGTCCAGGGCGTCCACCTCGATGTCGAAGACGTCGATGTCGGCGAAGCGCTTGAAGAGGATCCCCTTGCCCTCCATGACGGGCTTGGCCGCGAGCGGGCCGATGTTGCCGAGGCCGAGGACGGCCGTGCCGTTGGAGATCACGGCGACGAGGTTGCCCTTCGCCGTGTACTCGTAGACCTTCTCCGGATCCTTCTCGATCGCCAGGCACGGCTCGGCCACACCGGGGCTGTAGGCGAGCGAGAGGTCTTCCTGCGTGCGGCAGGGCTTGGTCGCGACGACCTCGATCTTCCCCTTCCGCCCGCGCGAGTGGTACTCGAGGGCTTCCTCGGGGGTGGTCTTCCTCATCCGCTTCCCGCCAGGGCCCGGCGGATCTCCGCGACGGCCTCGACCGCTTCGGCCCGCGGGACCGCGCGCACCTTCTTGTCGCGGCGCGTCACGATCTCGACGTTGCCTTCCTTCAGGGCGCGGCCGCCGACGTTGACGCGGATCGGGAAGCCCAGCAGGTCCGCGTCCTTGAACTTGACGCCGGGCCGCTCGTCGCGGTCGTCGTAGAAGACGTCGTAGTCCGCCGCCAGCAGCGCCGCGTAGAGCGCGTCCGCCGCTTCGCGGTTGGCGGCCTCCGTCGCGTTCAACGAGACGAGCTCGATCTCGAAGGGAGCGAGCGCGAGCGGCCAGATGATGCCGTCCGCGTCGTGGTTCTGCTCGACGGCCGCCGCCATCGTGCGCCCGATCCCGATGCCGTAGCTGCCCATCGTGACGGGACGGGTCTCCCCCTTCTCGTCGGTGAACTCGCACTTCAACGACTCGCCGTACTTGGTGCCCAGCTTGAAGATGTGCCCGACCTCGATCCCCCGCGCGATCGACAGCGGCTTGCCGCACCGCCGGCAGGGGTCGCCGGCGCGCGCCTGGGCGAAGTCCGCCCAGAGGGAGACCCTGGCGTCGCGCTCCATCGAGAACCCGCGCACGTGCCAGTCGCGGCGGCCCGCACCGGTGACGGCGTTGACGGCGCCGCGCACCGATTCGTCGGCGACCAGGCGCACCTTTTCGGCGTCGAGGTGGTGCGGGCCGACGTAGCCGACCGGCGCTCCGGCGGCGCGCTCGACCTTCTCCTCGGAAGCGAGCGCGAGGTTCTCGACCCCGAGGGCATGGCGCAGGGCCACCTCGTTGACGTCCAGGTCGCCGCGCAGCACCGCGGCCACGAAGCCCTGCTCGGTCTCGTAAACCAGGCACTTGAGCATCCGCGAGGCCGTGATCCCGAGAAAAGTCACGACGTCGTCGATGCCGCCCTTGCCGGGGGTCTCGATGTCGGCGCGCGGTGTCACGGTCTCGTCCTCCCAGGGAGCCCGGCGGCGGCCGGACTGGGCGCGCTCGAGGTTGGCGCCGTAGCCGCAGGCGGCGCACCGGACGACGGCGTCCTCTCCGGTGTCGGCCAGCACCATGAACTCCTGCGACTGGCTGCCCCCCATGCCGCCCGAGTCGGCATCGACCACGGTGAAGTCGAGGCCGCAGCGCTGGAAGACCCGCCGGTACGCGGCGTCCTGGCGGCGGTAGGACTCGTCCAGCCCCGCGGGATCGACGTCGAAGGAGTAGCCGTCGTACATGAGGAACTCGCGGCCGCGCATGAGGCCGAAGCGGGGCCGGATCTCGTCGCGGAACTTCGTGCGGATCTGGTACAGGGTGAACGGCAGCTGGCGGTATGAGGTGACGCCGGCGCGCACCATCGTCGTGAAGGCCTCCTCGGCCGTGGGAGCCAGGCAGTACTCGTTGGCCTTGCGGTCCTTCAGGTGGAAGAGGATCTCTTCGGAGACGTAGCGCTGCCAGCGCCCGCTCTCCTCCCACAGCTCCCGGGGCTGGAGGATCGGGATCTCGACCTCGTGGAAACCGGCCCGGTCCATTTCCTCCCGGACGATCGCCTCCGTCTTCCGGTTCGAGCGCAGGCCGAGCGGCGTCAGGGCGTACACCCCCGCCGCCACCCGCCGCATCATGCCGGCTCGGGAGAGGAGGACGTGCGAGATCGCCTCGGCGTCCCCGGGCACCTCGCGGACGGTCTGCAGGAAGTAATTGGACCAGCGCATGATGCGGGACGATACAACAGGAAGAGTTCGTGGTCCTTAGTCCTTAGTCCCTGTCCTTGGTCGCGGATCCCCGACGATGGACGAAGGACCACGGACGAGGGACTCTTTCAGGGCTTCCGCGAAGCCGCGGCGGTTTCCGCCTTCTTCTTGCCGCCCACCTTCTCGACCAGCCGCAGGTTGGATCGGACCTGCTGCATCATCCGGTCCTCGAGCGCGCCGCCCGGGGCGACCGTCTTGGCGCGGGTGAAGGCGGCCTTCGCTTCCTCGGGCTTGCCCGCGGCCAGGTAGGCCATCCCGAGGTGGTGGAGCGTCGTCGGCGCCGCCGCGCGGTCGCTCGAGCGGCGCAGGCAATCGATGGCGCGGTCGAATTCCTGCCGCTTGTAGTGCACCCAGCCGAGCGCCGCGAGCGGGTAGGGCTTCAACTCGTCGGGCGCCGCCGAAAGGGCTCGCCCGGCGTAGTCGAGCGCCGAGTCGAGGTCCTCGCCCGACTCGGCCAGGCTCGTCGCGAGCTCGTAGTAGCCGACCGTCTGCGCGGTCTTCGAGGTGTGGCGCTCCAGGAACTCCCGGACGAAGAGCGCCGCCTCCTCGGGCTTGCCTTCGGCCCGCAGCGCCTCCGCCAGCGTCGAACAGGCGGCCGCGGCGACGACGTCTTCCGGGTCTCCTTCCAGCACTTCGCGGCACGCGCTCGCGGCCTCCTTCCAGAGCCCGAGCGCGGCGCAGGCCAGCGCATAGGAAATCCGGATCGTGGAGTTGTGCGGCTCGGCCTCGAGCGCCTTCAAGTACAACGCGTGGGCGCGGCGCAGCGACCCTCCCGAGACGCTCTCCTCCGCCTCCCGATAGGCCTCGGCGCCGGGACCGTCCACGCGCGGCAGCGCGTAGCGGCGCCGCCGCTCGAGCAGGCGCACGGCCTCCTGGAACTCGAGCCGCTTGGGATTCTTTTCGAGCGCGTGCTGGAAGCACTCGAGGGCGCGCTTGGGCCAGTTCTTCTCGAGGTAGCAGAGGCCCAGTTGAAACATCGCGTCCTCGAGACCGGGCTCGATCGCGAGGGCCGCCTCGAACTGCTCGATCGCCCGCCCCACTTCGCCCTTCTCGCGCAGGACCGTGCCGAGCAGGACGTGCGCCGAGGGAACGCGGGCCACGTCGATGGCCCGGGTCAGCGCCCGCTCGGCCTCCGCCCAGCGCGATCGCGTGCGCGTACAGCGCCCCGAGCGCGAAGTGCGGCAGGAAGGCGTCCGGCTTGCGGTCGATGGCGCGCTTCAGCAGCGTCTCCGCCAGCTCCCGGTCGCCCTTCTCGGAGGCGGAGATGCCCGAATAGACGAGCGACTCGTAGTGGTTCGGCTCGATCGCGAGGACGCGCTTGAAGAAGCCCGAGGCCTTCTCGATCTCGCCAGCGGAGAAGAACGTCTCTCCCAGATAGAAACCCAGATCCACGTTCTCGCGGTTGCCGCGGTACAGCTCCTCGAGCAGCCGCACGCCCCGTTCGGCGTCGAGCGCCAGGATGGCGAACTCGGCTTCCCGGAGGCGCTGCCTCAGGGAATCGCGCTGCTCGCCGGAGAAATGCGCGATGATCCGGTCCCGCCACTCCAGGAAGCGGTCCTTCTTCTCGACGGCGAGCATCCGCTCGTCCATCTTCGTTTCCCAGAGGTCGAAGACCTCCTCCGGGCGGACCGCGCCGCGGCGCTCGAGCGTCTCCTGCAGCGCCAGGATCCCCGTGTGCGCGACGAAGAGGTTCTTCTCGAGGTTTCCGACGGACTCAAAGAGCGTCTTGACCGCCTCGCCGGTGCGCTTGACGACGTCCTCGAGCGTCGAGATGCGCTCGAGCAGGTGCTCGTCGAACGGGATCTCCTCCTGGGCCTCGCCGCCCTCCTCGACGACCCCGACACCCGAGAGCACGAGCAGCTTCGAATGGCAACGGGAGCAGAACTCCTCGTCGTCCTTGTTCTTGAGGCCGCAGACCTGGCAGAACATTACCGTCGCTCGCGCGCCGCGGTGGGCCTGCGCCCTGCGGGCGCACCGGCGAGCGGCTCGCCCGGATGCGGGCTCGACCGCTCGCCTGGCCCTCGCGGCGCGCTCGCTCCCGCGGCGCGAGGCTCCTCCCTCGCTTCCGCTCGGGAGACTCCTCGCGCCGCGTGCACCTGGACCGGCCGGCGACGAAGACGCCGTGAGGCTCATGCACGAGGAGGGCCTTCGTATTCGTAGAAGCCCCGGCCGGACTTCTTGCCGAGCCAGCCGGCGTCGACCATCTTCACGAGGAGCGGGCTCGGGCGGTACTTCGGGTCGCCGAAGCCCTCCTGGAGAACCCGCAGGATGGCGAGGCACGTGTCCAGGCCGATGAAGTCGGCCAGCGTCAGCGGTCCCATCGGATGGCTCATGCCGAGCTTCATGATCCCGTCGATGGCCTCGCGCGTGGCGACGCCTTCGTGGAGCGCCGCGATCGCCTCGTTGATCATCGGCATGAGGACCCGGTTCGAGACGAAGCCCGGGAAGTCGTTGCAGAGGATGGGGGTCTTTCCCATCCGCTGCGCGAGCCCCGTCACCGCGTCGGCGGTCTGGTCGGTGGTGGCGATGCCCCGGATCACCTCGACCAGCGCCATGACGGGCACCGGGTTCATGAAGTGCATCCCGATGAAGCGGTCCGGGCGCCGGGTCGCCGCCGCCAGGCGCGTGATCGAGATGGAAGAGGTGTTGGAGGCGAGGAGCGTCTCGGGCGGACAGATCCCGTCGAGCTTCCCGAAGAGGTCCCGCTTGGCGGCCTCGCTCTCGACGATGGCCTCGATGACGATCTCCGCGGCCGAAAGCCGCGACAGGTCCGTCGTCGTCGAGATCCGGCCGAGGGCCTCCTGCTTCTGCGCCGCCGTCCGCTTGCCTTTGGCCACCTCCCGCTCGAGGTTCGCGGCGATCGTCGTCCGGGCCTTCTCCAGGAAACGCTCCTCGACGTCCGCCAGGATCACACGGCATCCCGCCGCCGCGGCCACGTGGGCGATGCCGTTGCCCATCTGCCCGCCGCCGACGACGCCGACCGAGCGGATCTCCATCGGGCCGGACTCTATTGCGCCGGCGCGGGGGAATCAAATGAGAGCGGACGCCTACGGGATCCCGACGCGGTATCGGGGCGTTCCGAATCTCGACAGCAGCGCCACGCCGACCGCGAGGACCGAGGCCACGCTCCAGACGAGCGGCCCGACCAGCGGCACGAGCGACACGCCTCCGAGAACCGCGAACCCGGCGGCCAGCGCCGCGGGGCGCTTGCGCGCGGACGCCGCGCCGAGCAGTTTCTGCCCGAGCAGCAGAAAGAGCGATCCCATCCCGAACACCTTCGCGCCGACCGCCACGCCGGCGACGAGCATCACGGCGGGCACCGAGACCGGCGACGGAACCAGCGCGAGCAGGGCCGCGGCCGCGAGAAAGAGCGTCACGACCGAGAGCGCGCCCACCAGCGCGGTCGTCGAGAGCGTTCCCTCGGCGCTCGCGGCCGCCCGCGCAAACGGCGAGCCGAAGAGATGGAGCAGGAGGAGCGTCACGGCGAGCCAGACGGCCAGACCCAGCAGGCGCAGGCCCCAGACGGTCGCGGACCCGGGCGTCTCCCAGGGCGCGCGCCGCATTTCCGCCAGATACAGGCGCAGCAAGGTCCCCGGCGTCGACACGACGCCCGTGACCGGCGGCGTGGTCGACGCGAGGATCTCGCCGCCGAAGACGGAGAGGTTTCCGCCGATGGCGCCGCCGGGACCGAACGCCACGTCGCCGCCCCAGACGACCACGTCTCCCGAGACGGGCGCATCGATGCGGACGTTTGCAAAGGCGGCGAGGACGCGCCCGTCGACCGGCGTCGACACGACGAGGTCGCGCCCGAGCGACGTGACGGATGCGGAGCCGGAGGAAGCGGGTGGCGGAGCGGGCGAAGCGGAAGCGGCGAGCCAGAGCAACGCCGCCGAGATCATTTCACTTCCGCGCGAACGCCCGCGAGAGGACTCGAGACAAGGCGAAGCCCGCCGGCACGAGCAGCAGGAGGGCCGCCCACCCGGCGGTCGTCGGCGCCAGCTGCTGCGAGAGCGCCTCGAGGCCGGCCGGAGCGCTGCGCGAGAGATCGGCGAGCCAGCGCACCGCCGCCCGGGCCAGTCCGGCCATCGCCGCGACGGTCCCGGCCGCGAGGCCGATCTGCTCCCGGGGCCCGGCGAGTCCGGCGACCAGGGACCCGCCCGAAGCGACGAGCGCCGCCAGGAGCAGGAGGGGCGCCCGCCAGATCGTGAGGCTCCACCGCTCCGCCCGCGAGAACGGGCGCACCCGAAGGACACGGTCGGCCAGGCCGGCCGGAAACGACGACTCGGGGGCGGCCTCCCGGAGGAGCCCTTCCAGGCGCTCTGCCGTTGCGACCCGCCCACCGCAGGAACCGCATTCCGAGGCATGAGCCGCCGCATCCGGCCGGACCGGGGGCGCCTCGCCTTGCGCGAGCGCTTCGATGTCCGGGAGTTCCAGGGGGCGGCTGCAATCGCTCAAGAAAGTTCTCCTGCCAACCTGTCCTTCAATACGGCTCTGGCGCGAAAGAGTTTGTTCTTGACGGTCCCAAGAGGCATTTCCTTGACTTCCGCGATTTCCTCGTAGGAAAGCCCTGCAAAGTGCCTCAGAGCGATCAACTCGCGAAATTCCAGGGGTAAGTCGGCGATGGCCTGCGAGATGGCCCGGCCGCGTTCCGTGTTCCTGAGCATGCCATAGGGGTCCAAATCGGCGCTACTGTACTCTGCGGAGGACACCCTCCCCTGACCGTCCGGATCCGGGACCTCCAGGGGCACGGTCCTCGGCCTTCGCTTGCGCAGGTGGTCGATCGCGGCGTTGCCGGCGATCCGGAAGAGCCAGGTCGAGAACTTGTACTCCGGGTTGAAGCGGTAGAGGGCCTGGTAGACCTTGAGGAAGATCTCCTGCGTCAGATCGAGCGCGTCCTCGCGGTGGCCGATCATCTTGGTCACGTGCGCGTGCACCCGGGTCTGGTACCGCCGGACGAGCATCCCGAAGAGGTCGTCGTCTCCGGACAGGACTCGGGCCACGACGGCCTCGTCGCTCTCGACCGGTTCGCCCTCCGTCTCTGGTTGCTTCAAGCACGTGGACAGGGCCGCGGACGTTCGCCTGGCGAACGGCGGCCGAAATCCTTTGCCAGACCCGGGCGTCCGCCCTCGCCGGCAACGCGCATCCCACACCCTTTCAACACCCTGCTGGGTTACAATCCCCCGCCCATTCTAACCGCCGGCCACCGGCAGGAGTGACGCCGTGGAGACGAAAGTCGCCGAGCCCGAGCCCCAGTTCCCGACGATCGGCTCACATCCCCAGGGCACGGATTCCGCCAGCCCCTTCGAGGAAATGATGTCGCGCTTCGACCTCGCGGCGCAGAAGCTCGGCCTCGACCCGGGGCTCTACAAGGTGCTGCGGGAACCGGTGCGGGAGACGAAGGTTTCCATTCCGATCGGCATGGACGACGGGCGCATCGAGGTCTTCATCGGCTACCGCGTCCTCCACAACATCGCGCGCGGACCGGGTAAGGGCGGGATCCGCTACGACAAGAACGTCACGCTCGACGAAGTCCGGGCCCTGGCGGCCTGGATGACGTGGAAGTGCGCCGTCGTGAACATCCCGTTCGGCGGCGCCAAGGGCGGTGTGATCTGCGACCCGGCTTCCCTGTCGCGGGGAGAGCTCGAGCGCATCACCCGCCGGTACACGGCCGAGCTGATGGACCAGTTCGGGCCCGAGAAGGACGTGCCCGCCCCCGACATGGGCACCAACCCGCAGACGATGGCCTGGATCATGGACACCTACTCGATGCACGCCCGCCACACCGTCACCTCGGTCGTGACGGGCAAGCCCCTGTCGCTCGGCGGCTCGCGCGGGCGCGTCGAGGCCACCGGCCGCGGCCTCATGCTCATCTGCCGCGAGGCGGCCCCCCTGAAGGGCTTTACGCTCAAGGGCAGTCGGATCGTGGTGCAGGGCTTCGGCAACGTCGGCTCGATCGCCGCGCGCATGTGCCACGAGGCGGGTGCGAAGATCATCGCCGTCTCGGACATCCAGGGCGGCATCTTCAACGCCGCCGGGCTCGACATGCCGGCCGTGCTCGCGCACTACGAGAAGGAGAAGACGCTGGCGGGATTCCGCGGTGCCGAGAAGATCAGCAACAGCGACCTGCTCGAGCTCGACTGCGACATCCTCATCCCGGCGGCCAACGAGAACCAGATCCGCGGCAAGAACGCGCCCAACATCAAGGCGAAGATCATCGTCGAAGGCGCCAACGGCCCCACGACCCAGAAGGCCGACGAGGCCCTGCGCAAGAAGGACATCCTCGTCGTCCCGGACATCCTGGCCAACGCGGGCGGCGTGACCGTCTCCTACTTCGAGTGGGTCCAGGACCGCGCGGGGTTCTTCTGGCGCGAGCAGGAGGTCAACGAACGGATGGAAGACATCATGGTCCAGTCGTTCAAGGACGTCGCCACGATGGCGGAGAAGTACGGCGTCACCTTCCGCATCGCAGCCTACATGCTCGGCATCTCGCGCGTGGCCCACGACACGATGGTGCGCGGCCTGTACGCCTAGAATCCGAATCGCATCCCAACGCCGCGCCGCGGTCCTCGCGGTCTGGGTCGCCTTTCTCGCTCGCGGAGCCCTGCACGTCCTGACCGAGCCGATGTGGGAGGGCTTCGACGAGCCCTATCACCTCGGCTACGTCACATTCGTGGCGCAGAACGGCCGGCCCCCGGGCTACGAGGAGCCGAGCCTCCCCGCCGCGTACGCCGAGGCGCTCGCGTTGCTGCCGAGCGTCTTCGGCCAGGCTCCGAGCTTTCGGGACTGGCGCCGGCTGCCGGCCGCGGAACGGGCTTCCCGGCGGGCCCGGGCCGCGCGCAGCCCGACCGGCGTCGCCCCGCCGCCGCGGTACGTCTCCCGAAACTACGAGCGCCAGCAGCCTCCCCTCTTCTACTACGCGGCCGCGCCGGTCGCCTGGCTGCTGCGAGACGGGAGCCTGCCGCAGCTGGTGGTGGGCATGCGCCTCTTCTGCGTCCTGCTCGCGTCCCTGATGATCCCGCTGACCGCCCGGCTCGCCCGCCTCCTGCTGCCGCGCCGCGGCGTCTTCTTCGCGCTGCCGTTTGCCGCGTTCCTGCCCAACACGCTCTTCTTCGCGGACCGGATCACCAACGACGCCCTGGCCTGGCCGATCCTCGCCGCGGCGTGCGTCGCTCTGGTGCTCGCCGCCCGCCGCCCGGCCGCGACGGGACGCTTCCTCGTTCTCGGAGCGCTCGTGGCGGCCGGCGTGTGGACCAAGATGTCGCTGCTCCCGTTGCTGCCCGCGGCGCTTTGCGCCGTTCTCATCGCCCGGCGCCGCCAGGACGGCCGCCGCCCGGGGGCCCTTCTCGCGGCCGTCGGGCTGCCCGCCCTGCTGATCGCGCCGCTCCTGGTCTGGAACGCCGCCGCCTGCGGAAGCTGGACGGGAGTGACCTACGCCGGCACGGGAAGCCCTCCCGGCATGGCGGCGGTCCTCGCCGCCTGGCGCGGGACACGGTTTGTCGGCTACCTGCCGGCCTGGTTCCGAAACCACCTCTGGTCGGGTGGATGGGAGTTTCTGCAGCCGCCGGCCGGGGTCTACTGGGCAGCAGGGGCGGCCCTGCTCCTCGCGGGTCTGCTCGCGCTCCTCGCGGCCTGGCGGCGCAGAGGCGCGGCTCCCGCCGATCTCGCGCTGGCTCCCCCTCGCCTGCCTTGCCGCGGCATTCGTCGCCGCGATGGTCTTCCACATCCTGTCGGCCCGCGCGGCGGGCCGCGTGGCCGGCGGCGAGGGCTGGTACTTCGACCTGCTCCGGCCGCTCGAGGCCTGTGCCGCCGCCGCGCTGCTGTGCGCCGCCATCCCGCCCCGGCGCACCCGTCTCGCCGTCGGGGCCTGTGCGGCGCTGCTGCTCGCCGCGGACGCCGCGGGCACGCTCGGCTTGCTCCTTCCTCGCTGGGCAGGGCTGCCGGCGCCCGGCGGGACGCCGGGCGGAATCGTGGAAACCCTCTCCGCCGCGAGGGACGCGGCGCCCCTGCTCTATCCGCCGATCCTCGCGGGACTGCTCGTCGCGGCCGTCCTGGCCGGCTGCGCGCGGCTCTACGCGGTGTCGCCGCGGGAGGCCGGATCCGGGGCGATCAGCGGAGCGTGATCCGCGGCTTCAACTCGGGCATCTCGCGGGCGAGCTTCGCCTCGAGCTCCGGGAGCGTCGCCGTGACGGCCTTCTTCCACGACGGGTCGAGCAGCGCGACGGTCAGGCGGCGGCCGGCAAGGCCGCGTCGGCTCGATCTTGCGGGAGAGAGGCTCGCCGACGATGCGTCCCCAGCGCGCCTGAAGCCAGGCGAGCGCCGTATCCCCCTTCGCCATCCGGCGGAGCAATCCGTCGGCCGCGTCGTCGAGTCGCGTGAAAGGGCTCTTGGGCCTGGTCATGCTTCCCCCCGCGATCGCTCCCGCGCGGCCCCCTCGGGCGGCACGGCCCGCAGCGGCTTTTCTCCCGTCAGGACCCGCCGCACGTCCTCCGTGACCATCCGGGCCATCTCGCGCCGCGTCTCGAGCGTCGCGCTGCCCGCATGCGGCATCAGGACGACCCGGTCCTCGTCGAGCAGCGCCGGCGTGATGCCCGGCTCATTCTCATACACGTCGAGCCCCGCCCCCGCCAGGTGTCCCGACGCCAGGGCCTCGGCGAGCGCGCTCTCGTCCACGATCGGGCCCCGCGACGTGTTGAGCAGGTAGCTGCCCGGCTTCATGCGCGCGAGCGTTTCCCGATCGAAGAGCCGCCGCGTTTCGGAGGTCAGCGGGGCGTGGATCGAGATCACGTCGGCCCGCCGCAGGAGGTCCTCGAAGGACACGCGGGGCGGATCGTCCGGGTCCCGCTCGTCGCGCGCCGAGCGCCCGGTCGCGACGACGGTCATCCCGAAGGCGCGGGCGCGGCGGGCGACCGCCCGTCCGATGCGGCCGGGGCCCAGGATCCCGAAGACCTTCCCCTTGAGCTCGGTCCCGAGCAGCAGGTCCGGCGCCCACCCCGCGAAGCGGCCGGAACGAACCATCCGATCGCCCTCGATGATCCGCCGCGTCAGGGCCAGCAGGAGCGCCATCGTCAGGTCGGCCGTCGGCCTCCGTCAGGACGCCCGGTGTGTTGCGTGACGACGATCCCCCGGGCGGAGGCCGCGGCCCGGTCGATGTTGTCGACCCCGACGGCGTAGTTGGCGACGATGCGCAGCCGCGGGGCGCCGCTCAAGACCTTCTCGGTGACCGGATCGGAAACCAGCGTGATCAGGGCCTGCGGCCTCCGGCACCTCGGCGGCGAGCTCGAGCTCCGAGGGCGCGTAGCCGAGCACCCGGACCTCGAAATCGGGCGACAGGGTCGAGAGCGAGGGCTCCGGAAGCTGCCGCGTGGCGACCACGACGGGCTCTCACCGCGCCCTCGCCTGCAGCCACCGGCCGGCGAAGAAGACGGCGGCGCCGACGCCCAGCAGGGCGAGCTCCAGGCGGACGTTCCCGCCGAGCACGCCCTTCCAGAGCCCGACACCCGTCACGACGAGCCCGGCGAGCTGCAGCGATCTCGAGAATCCGTACAAGGGGCGGCTGCCGCCGGGCGCCCCTTCAGGGCGCCTCGGAGACGGTGACGCGCGTGATCCGATCCCACTGCTCGATCCGCTCGACGACGTCCTGGCCGGCCACCACCTGGGCGAAAACCGTGTAGGTCGCGTCCAGGTGGGGTTGCGGCGACTGCGTGACGAACCACTGGCTGCCGCCCGTGTCCGGGCCGGCCAGAGCCATGCCGACGGTGCCGGTTCCGTACGGAATCTGGTTGTTCTCGTCGCGGATCTCGTAGCCGGGGCCGCCGTTGCCCGTCCCGGTCGGGTCGCCGTCCTGGACGACGAAGTCGGGCACGACGCGGTGGATCGCGATGCCGTCGAAGAACTTCTTCCGGGCGAGTTCCACGAAGTTCGCCGCGGTCATGGGCGCCGACGGCGCCCTCCAGGCGCAGGGTGATCGTCCCCCGCGCCGTCTCGATGTCGGCCTTCCACGGCCTGGCCGCTTCCGAGAGGATCGCCGCGTAGTCGGCCAGCGTCCGCGAGAGCTTGTATTCCGGAGCCGGGTAGGCGGCCGGGTCGGCGCGGAAATACCGGACCAGGCGAACGGCGCGCGAGGCGCTGGGTCAGCGTCTTCGGAAGGCGGTAGGCCGCCTCGACGACGGCCGCGCGCCTCCGGAACGCTGCGCAGTTTCTCCGCCGCCGCGATGGCTGCGATCGCGACGTCCGGAGCCTCATCCCCCGAGGACTTCTGGACCGCCTGAAGGACCTGCGGCAGGACCGTCGACTCGTTCAAGAGCACCAGGGCCTCGACGGCGGAGGCCCGCACGCCGGAGTCCGGATCCGAGAAGGCCGCGTCGACCAGCGCGCGGTTGTCGCGGACCACTTCGGCCGTCCGCAGGCCTCGCCAGAACCGAGATCCGGACGAGGGCGCTCGGGTCGGCCGACAACGTGGCGCGGTAGGGCGCCGCCTGGGCGCTCGAGAGGTAGGAGAGGCTCTCCGCGGCGGCCGCGCGCAGAGGCGCATCGGGCGACGCGACCGCCAGGTCGAGCGCGGCCTTGGCGCGGTCCCGCATCGACGCGACGGCCGACTGGAGGGCGACCTGCCGCCGCCGGCCGGGGCCCGTCGTGGCGATCGACCAGACCCGCTGGAGGGACTCGCGATCGGCTCGCCACGAACTGCCGCAGCAGGACCAGCGCCGGGATCGCGAGATTCGGGTTGGCGTCCCCCGCGAGCGCGATCACGCGGGTCCGCCGGTCCGGGGCAAGGGCGGTGCCCGGGTTCTTCTCGAGGATCGCCTCGAGCGCGTTCAGACTGCTCGTGACCAGATGCGGCTTGCCGCTGTCGAGAGTCGCCGCCAGCGGTTCGAGCGCGGCGCTCTTGCCGAGGATCCCGAGCGCCCGGGCGGCTCCGGCGGCCGTGTCCGGATCGCTGTCCGCGAGGGCGGCCGTCAGGGCGGCGCGCGAGGTCTCGATCGGCTTGCGCGAGAGGGTGTAGAGAGCGGCCGACCGGACCCTGGCGTCGGGGTCCGACGCGTAGGCGAGCGCCGCGGCCGCGGACTGTTCGTCCGCGAACCGCCAGAGCGCCGACAGCATCGCTGCCCGGGGCTCCGGGGCGGCGGCGCGCGGGATCGCCGCGATCAACGCATCCTGCCCGTCTCCGCGGCCGAGGGCCCCGATCGCCTGCGCGGCGCTCCCGGCCACGCGCGGGTCCGGGTCGGACAGCAGCCGGATCAGGTCGGGCGTCGCGCTCCCGTCCTCGAGGAGCTGGCAGGCGAACGCCGCCGCACCGCGGACCTCCGGCGAGCCGTCGGCGAGCATCCCGCGCGACCACGTCGCGTCCCCGCTCGTCGCCGATCCTGCCGACGGCGAGCGCCGCATGCGCCCGAACGGCGGGGTCGGGGAACCTGGCCGCGGCGCCGAGGGCCGCCGCGTCGTAGGACCGACGGTCTTCGAGCTGCAACAGCCGCGCGCGGGCGTCGGCGGCCGACGCGAATGCGGGAGCGGCAACCGGACTTGCGGCGGCCGCGGGCGAGCGGGCCCTGGGAGGCGGCGCGGAACCGGCGCAGGCGACCAGACCGATCGATGCCGCGACCGGCGCCAGAAGACTCCACACCCCGCTCTTCGAACGCATGCGACCTCCTTCAATTCCGGTGCCGTGAGAAAGCGGCAGGATTATATGAAGGTTCGCGGTCCCGTTCAGGCCCCGACCAGGAGCCGGTCGCCGAGGGCGGCCGGAAGGCCCGCCTGCAGGATCTTCTCGCGGGCCGCGGCGACGTCGTAGGGCACCCGCTCGAAGTCGACGACGGCCTTGGCCGAGTCGTAGATGGCGAAGGCCGCGGCGGTGTTGCGGTCGCGCGGCTGGCCGACGGAACCCGGGTTGATCAGGTAGCGGCGTCCGGGCTCGAGCGGCAGCCGCTCGTCTCCCCGCACCACGTCGACCCGGATGCCGTCGGGCTCCAGCGTGAAGACCGACGGGATGTGGCTGTGGCCGAAGAAGCAGAGGTCGAGTCCCAGGCTGCGAAAGTTCCAGGCCGCGTCGCTGTCGGAGAAGATGTAGGCGTCCTCGTCGAGCGGCGAGCCGTGGCAGATGACGAAGCGCCCGTCCACCTCCACCGGGCCCACGGGCAGCTCGGCGAGGAAACGCCGGTTGTTCACCGTGAGCTTTTCGGCGGTCCAGAGCGCCGCGGAGAGCGCGACGGGGTTGAACTGTCCGCCCGGATCCAGGCCGGCCGCGACGCGATCGTGATTCCCGCGGACCATCGCCTTCGGGCGGCGCAGGCGTCGGACCCGGTCGATCACGTCGTCGGGATCGGCCCCGTACCCGACGAAGTCCCCGAGCACGACCACGCGGTCGTAGCGGCGCTTGCGCACGCGCGCGAGGACCGCGCCGAGCGCTTCGCCGTTGGAGTGCAGGTCCGACAGGATGAGATAGCGCAAGGGGTGTTCGGGGCTAACCCGCGGACACGGAGGGGCTCTCCAGCGCGCAGAGCACGCGGTCGGCCGCCTCGTCGAGCGTTTCGGTTCCCTGGAGAGTCACGCGAAGGCTGCCCATTCTATAGAAGGGATCGCGCTGTGCGAAGAGGCGCGCCGCCTGTTCGACGGACTGGAACAGGGGGCGGTCGGTTTTCCCCGCCAGGCGCTCGCTCAGGACGGGGAAAGGGACCTCGAGGAAGACGACGCGGCCGAGCCGCCGCATCGCGCGCCGGTTGGCCTCCGGGATGTAGGCGCCGCCCCCCGTGGCGACGACGGCGTCGCCCAGCGACTCCGTTCCGGCCAGGAAGACCGCCTCGCGCTGGCGGAAACCGGGTTCGCCGGACTCCTCGAAGAGCGCCCGCACGGTCAACCCGGCGGCGCGCTCGATCTCGGCATCCACGTCGACAAACGGCACGCCCAGCCGGGCCGCGAGCCGGCGGCCGATCGCCGTCTTGCCGCACCCCATGAATCCGACCAGGTAGACGCGCCCGAAGCGCTGCCGCCGCCGGATGCGGTCGAGCACGCGCCGCGTGCCGGACTCGAGCGTCCCCCCGGCGAGGAGCCCGCCGATCATCGCGACCGAGTCCGCCCCCGCATCGAAGACCGCGTCCAGGTTGTCCGCCGTGATCCCTCCGATCGCGACCAGCGGCTTGCCCTTCGAGGAGGCGACTTGCGAGAGCTCGGCCAACCCGCGTGGCGCCCGGACCGACTTCGTTCCGCTGGCGAACACGGGCCCGAACGCCACGTAGTCGGACGCGGGGTCTGCGAAGGCCCGTCGCGCGGCGTCCGGATCGTGCGTCGACACGCCGATCCGTGCCTCCGGGAGCAGCCGCCGCGCATCGCCGGCCGGCAGGTCGTCCTCCCCCAGGTGGACGCCGACCCCCGCCACGCGGGCGACATCCACGCGGTCGTTGACCAGCAGGGCCGCGCCGGCCGGCGCGGCGATCTCCCGCGCCCTCTCCACCGCCTCGAGCAGCTGCCCGTCGGGCATCGCCTTCTCGCGCACCTGGAGACACCGCACGCCCAGGCGTACGAGCCGCCCGGCGATCTCGGGAACGCTCTCGATCCCCGAGACGGCGCGGTCGGTGATGGCGTAGAGGGGCGGGAGAAAGGGTCTTTGGTTCACAGTTCTCAGTTTTCAGTTATTGGCGAGGCCAAGAACCGACAACGGAGGACTGAAAACGGACGGCTCTCAGGACGCCTGAGCGAAGCGCTCCATGAAGCGGGTGGAGAGGCGCCCGTCCACGAAGTCGGACTCCTCCAGGATGCGGCGGTGCATCGGAATGGTCGTCTTGACGCCCTCGATGACGAAGAGGTCCAGCGCCCGCTTCCCGCGCGAGATGGCTTCGGCCCGATCGCGCCCCGTGACGATGAGCTTGGCGATCAAGGAGTCGTAGTGCGGCGGAATGACGTACCCCTGATAGGCCGCCGTGTCGACCCGCACACCGAGCCCGCCCGGGGGATGGAACACGACGATGCGGCCCGGTGAGGGCGTGAAGCGCACGGGGTCCTCGGCGTTGATCCGGAATTCGATCGCATGCCGGCTCGGGGTCAACGCCCGCCCGGCGAAGGAAAGCCGCTCCCCCGCCGCCACGGCGATCTGCTCCTTGACCATGTCGATCCCCGTGACCTCCTCGGTGACGGGGTGCTCGACCTGAAGCCGCGTGTTCATCTCCATGAAGTAGAACTTCCCGTTGCGATCGAGCAGGAATTCGACCGTCCCGGCGTTGTAGTAGCCGACGGCCCGGGCGGCGCGGACCGCCGCCTCCCCCATCCTGGTCCGCAGCGGCTCGTCGAGCGCCGTCGACGGCGCCTCCTCGATCAGCTTCTGGTGCCGCCGCTGGATCGAGCACTCCCGCTCCCCCATGTGGCAGAGGTTGCCGTGACGGTCGCCGAAGACCTGAAACTCGACGTGTCGGGGCTCATCGACGTACTTCTCCAGATAGAGCTCGGCGTTGCCGAAGGCCTTCTCCGCCTCGTTGCGGGCGGTCTCGTAGGCGTCGGCGAGCTCCTTCTCGTCGCGCGCGATCCGCATGCCGCGCCCGCCGCCCCCGGCCGAGGCCTTCAGGATGACGGGGTAACCCACCTTCCTTGCGAAGGAGAGGGCCTCCTCGACGTTCTCGACGGGCCCCGGCGAGCCCGGGACCGTGGGGACGCCGACGCCGGAAACCGTCTGCCGGGCGAGCGACTTGTCCCCCATCCGCCGGATCGCGTCCGGCGAGGGCCCGATGAACGTGATGTTGCAGTCCTGGAGGATCTCGGCAAAGTAGGCGTTCTCCGAAAGGAACCCGTAGCCCGGGTGGATCGCATCGGCTTCGGTGATCTCGGCCGCCGAGACGATCGCGGAAATGTTCAGGTAGGACGCCGAGGACGGGTACGGGCCGATGCAGACGTCCTCGTCGGCGAACCGGACATGCAACGCGTCGCGGTCGGCCTCGCTGTAGACCGCCACGGTGCGGATGCCGAGCTCCCGACAGGCCGAGATGATCCGCAGCGCGATCTCGCCGCGGTTGGCGATGAGGATTTTCTTGAACATGAGCTGTCCGCTATCGGCTTTCAGCTCTCAGCCGGATCTCGCCACTTCCCATCTGGCCGACGGCTGACAGCTGAACGCTGGGTTCAGGCGGCGAGCCTGATGGCGAACAGCTTTTCGCCGTACTCGACTGGCTGGCCGTTGCGCGGGTAGACCTCGATGATCTCCCCCTCCACGTCCGACTCGATCTCGTTCATCAGTTTCATCGACTCGATGATGCAGAGGATCTTGCCCCGGGCCACCTTCTGCCCGACTTCGGCGAAGGACTGCGCCTCCGGAGAAGGGCGAGCGGTAAAAGGTCCCCACGATCGGAGAAGTGATCACGTGCAGGCCCTCGGCCAGCCCGGGCTCGGCGGGCGCCGCGAGGGCCGCCGCGCGGCGCGGCCGCCGGGGCGAACCCCGCGGGCGCGGCGGAACCGGCCTGGCCGTTGCCTCTCGAAGCCGCCTCGATGCGAACCCGGAAACCCGCCTGCTCGATCTCCAGGGCGGAAAGACCGCGCTCGCAGGCCAGGTCGATCAGTTCCTTGATTTCCTTGTAGGAAAGCATCGTCGTTACAGAAGCTCCTTCTCCAGCGCCAGGGCGGCCTTGCGCAACTCGAAGCGGCCGCGCCCGAAATTGCCCTCCCGGGACAGCAGAAGCAGCAAATAATACTCTTCGGTCACGCGCGAGAGGATCGCCTTGCCGGCGTCGGTCACGAGGCAGAGCTGCTGGACGGCGCCCGCCTCGCCTTCGGACGGGCGCGAGGACTTGACGAACGCCCCCATCTCCGCCGCAACCGACTCAATGGAAACGCCTTCGCCCGGGCCCGTACGTGTCGATCGGAATCCCGTCGACGCCGACCAGCGAGACCGCCCGGGTCCCTTCGACCCGTTCGGCAATGCGGCGCAGGCTGTCCTGAAATACGTTCATGAGCGGCAGCTTCCCGAAACCGCGTCGAGGGGACGCTTACCCGGCTTGTAGCACAGAAAGCCACTGCCTCAAAGCGCGGATCCTCTTGAGACGCCGCTCGAAAGCCGGATCAGCTGCGCCGGAGGCCGTCGCGGAGCCCGCGGGAAGAAGTCGCGCCTCCGCGTCCCGGCGCAGTCGCCGCAGCTCTTCGTCGAAGGGGTTGGCCGAAACGAGCTCGTCGTAGATCCGAAGGGCCTCGGCGTAGTGCCCCTGGGCAAAATAGAGGTCGGCCAGCGTGCGGCCCTGCGGCTCGGCGCCGGACGCGTCGCTGCTGCCGCCCGGAGCTTCGCCGGCCGGAGGCGGGGCCGAGGCTGCCGGTCCAGGCGTTCCCAGGATTTCCGAGAGCCGGAAAGCGCGCGTGGCGACATCCGCCGATGCATCGGCGACCGGTGGCGGCGGTGCCGGCGGAGCGGCCGGCTCGGGGAAGAGCGCGCCGAAGGGCTCCGCCATGCCGGCGGAACCCGGCATTCCGAGGGGTTCGAAGGAAACCGGCGAAAGATCGAAGGGATCCTCCGATCCGGACGCGGGTTCGCTCGGCGCCGTCGTGAATTCGGCGCGCCGGACGGGCCCCGCCGGTTGATCGAGAAATGCCGGCGGCGGCGGAACCGGCGCGTCGGGGATCGCCGAGGAACGCGGCGGCGGCGGCGGGAGCAGATCCTTCTCCAGGCGGGCGATGACGCCATCCACCGAACGGTCGCCCGAGATCGCGCGGTAGAGCTTGTACTTCTTGATGGCCTCGAGCGTCTCCCCCCGCGAGAGGTAGATGTCGGCCAGCGACTTCGCCGAGACGAGGTTGCCCGGGTCCGTTGCCAGCACCTTCGAGAACGTCGCGATGGCCTCGGTCACCTGGCCCGATTCGAGATGAGCCCTTCCCAGAGCGACCTGCGCCGAGAGGTAGTTGGGATGGGAGAGCAGGCCCTGCTGGAGCGTCGAGAGCGCCTCGGAGAGGCGCCCGCTCTTGCGGTACTCCTCGGCCAGCGCGACGAACAGCCGGGAACCCGGATCGAGCTCGATCCGCCTTTTCAGGTCCTGGATTCGGGCTTGCGCCCCGGCGTCAGCCAAGTTTCGTAAAAGCGAACCGCCCCCCGAAGGGGGCGGTAGTCCTTTCGAGTTGCCGATCCGTCACGGAGCGACGACGCACGGCAGGAGGTACGTGAAGGCGCCGGGGAAGGTCGCGGCGCACGTGGTGGCCAGATTCGTGACCCTCACGTCCTGCGCCGCGCCGGCAGGCGTCAGCGTGCCGGCCGGATCGGTGCCCTGGCAGGTCGGCGCCGCCGCGTTGGTCGGCGGCAACTGCACCGTCAGCGAGGTCGACGTCGCCGTCATCGACCGTGACCTGGCGCCCGCCGACCGTGACCGACACGCCGGCCACCGTCGTCGGGAAGTTCGAGCCGGAGATCAAGAGCTGGATCCCCGCCCCGGGCACCTGAGCCGAGCTCGGCGTGACCCCGGTGATGATCGGGCCCGAGGCCGAAACCAGGTACGTGAAGCTCTGGCCCGTGGCGGTGTCGCCGGTGTTGATGTTGGTGACTTCCATCGCGCCCGAGACGTCGCTGCAGCCGGCGGCCACGATGGAGCCGGGGACGACCACGATCTCCGTGGCCGAGACCGAGAGGACCGTCGCGACCCAGCCGGCCAGCGAGACCTTGACCGGCGCGTCGAAGCCCTCGCCGAAGATCGTGAGCGGCGTGAAGGGCCCGGAGGCGGACTGCACGTTCGCACCCGAGAACGAGATGATCCGCAGCGCCGGCCCGTACTGGAACCCGCCGGCCAGGTTTCCGTCCAGGCCGGATTGGACCTCATGGACCCGCACGTCGACGGACTGGTTCTGGTTCGGCAGGCCGATGCCGGTCGCCGGCGGCGTCAAGGCGACGATCTGGTTGTAGGAGATCGAGAGCACCTGCGCCTCGGCGGGCCCGAAGAAGACCTGGAGCGGCGCGATGAAACCCGAGCCGACGATCGACACCCGCGTGTTGCCCTCGTTCTTGCCCGAGGACGGCAGGACCGAGCTCACGGTGGGCGCGGAGGCCGGAGCCGTGCTGAAGACGAAGCAGTTCGGAGCCGTCAGGGTCGTCGGCGTGGAGCTGCCCGCGTTGAGCGTGATCTGGATCTGCACCGGGGTCGACAGGCCGCTGACCTCCGGAAAGTTGGGCGTCACGACGCCGATCTCCGTCGAGTTGACCGACGCGACGAGGCCCTGTCGGGTGATGCCCGCCGCGGTGAAGTACACGTTCGTCGTCGAGGCGGATCCGGAGAAGCCCCCGCCGGTCAGCGTCAGGGCGGTGCCGCCCGAGGGGCTGCCGAAGGTCGGCGAGCAGGAGCTGACGAAACCGGCGGACGGGGACGACTGGAAAGAGATCGGGAGGCTCGCGTCGCCCACCTTGCCCTGCGCCCTCGCGGTGGCGCGAACGTTGGCGACACCCGGCACCGGAGAGCACACGGACGTGACCGCGACGCCCCCCGACGCGACCACGGAGATCGACGGCTGGCCGTTCTGCGAGAACGTTCCGAGGTCCGTGACGAAGGAGACGCTCGTCCCATCGGGGACGTTGGCGCCGTTCAGCGTGGCCGTGGCCTGCATCAGGGAGCAGCCGCCGGCCGCCGGATTCGCGTTGTTCGTGTTGAGCACGACGTGCAGCGAGCCGTCGTTCTGGCCGCCGCCTCCTGGCCTGGGAGCGCTCGGGGCGTCCGCCGCGCAGCCCGTCAGGTGCGCGACCAGCGCGAGAATCGTCGTTGCGATGGCAATCCGGCGCATAGGAGCCTCCGTCTACTTTCCGGTGCGAGGCGGCGCTCCCGTAACGAAAGATCAGGATTCCGCTGGCGGTCTCGCTCTGGACCCGCATTGCCCGAGGCCGTGTGGCCGAAGAACGTGATGTCGAAGGCCGTGTCGATCTCCGTCTTCCCGGTCTGGCGGTCGACGCCGCCGTTGAACGGCAGCAGCTGATCGAAGGGCGTCCCCTGGACGGCCGACGCGTACATGATCGGGAAATTGGTCAGCGTCGCCGTCCCGCCCGACGGAACGAGCGGCCCGCCGCCGAAGGTCTGCGGCGGGGGCACGATCGTGCCGCCATCGGTGCGGCGGTAGGTGACGACGTAGTTCTCGATCGTGACGTCGGCGAAGCCCTGGGGATCCGTGGCGTCGGCGCGCTTCAGGTGGCTCTCGAGCGTGATCGTGTCGACCTGGACGGCCTGCGGGACGGAGATGTCCACGAAGCCCGGGCTGCAACTCGAGGTCGACGGTGATGAACACCGGCGCTTCCGTCTCGCCCTGCTTGTTGGTGCAACCGGCGGCAAAGACCGCCAGACCGATGAAAGCGACTGCGATTGTTCTCTTCATTTCGTCTACCCCTATGACCGCAGAATCCGTGGCGTGATGAAGATCAGAAGCTCGTCGTGCTTCTCGGTCCGCGTCTTGTTCTTGAACAGGTTGCCGAGGATCGGAATCTTCCAGAGGCCCGGGATCATGTTGTTCTGGTCCTGGTCGTTGATCTGGAAGATGCCGCCGATGACCGTCGTCCCGCCGTCGCGGACGAGCACCTCGCCGCGGTACTGGCGGATCGTCAACGGAACGTTCTGGCCGAGCGCGAGGTTCAAGGCGACCGCCGGCTCGCGCTTCTGGACGTTCAGCGTCAGCAGGATCGTCCCCTCGTTGGTGATCTGCGGCGTGACCGAAAGCTGCAGCGTCGCGTCGACGTAGATGACCGTCGTCGTGTTGTTGACGTTGGTCTGAACGGGGATCTGAACGCCCGACTGGATCAGCGCCGGCGTGTTGGTCAGGGCCGCCACCTTGGGCGACGAGATGATCTTCAGCAGGCCCTGGTTCTCCGCCGCCGACAGCGCGATGTCGAGGTTGAACGAGTTGAGGATGTTGGCCAGGCGCAGCGCGCCGATGGGCGTGCCCGTGGCCAGGGGGACGTCGAAGCCGATGGCTCCGCTGTTGGGGAAGACCAGGCCCGTGGTGTTCCCGTGCGCCGCGTCCGCGACGCCGTGCACGCCCCAGTTGATGCCGAGGCTTCGGCCCAGGCTCTTGGTCGTTTCCACGATCCGGGCCTCGATCATGACCTGCGGCGTGGCCGTGTCGAGGTTGTCGATGAGCTGGAGCACCGCCGGCATGTAGGTCGGGATTTCGCGGATGATCAGCGTGTTGGTCCGCGTGTCGGTGACGATGTCGCCGCGCTTGGACATGACGCTCTTCAAGACCGGGAGGATCTCGGCCGCCTTCGTGTAGGAAAGCTTCTTGATGACCGTGCGGGTCGGCTCGGCGGCCTGGCGCGCCTCGGCCAGGCGGGCGCGGTCGGACTGCTCGGCAGACAGCTTGGCCGTCGTCGCGATCCGCATGATGTTGTTGTCGAGCACGTAGCCCAGGCCGTTCTGCTTCAGGATCAGATCGAGCGCCTGGTCCCACGGCACGTTGTCGAGCTTCACCGTGACCGTGCCGCGCACTTCGGGATCGACCACGATGTTCAGGCCCGTCAACTCGGAGATCGTCCGGAAGACGTCCTTGATGTCGGCGTCCTTCAGGTCGAGCGAGATCGGCTCGCCGGTGAACTGGGACTGGGACTCGGCGATCGTGCGCGGCTGGTAGTTGCCGATGTCCGGGCGCGGGCTCTCCTGCTGATCGAGCATGGCCGCGGCCGCCTCGAAGACGGCGTCTTCGCGCGCCGCCGGCTTGGCCTTGGCGGGTTTGGCGGGCGGAGGCTTGGGAGCGGCCGCGACCGGGGCCGGCGGAGGCTCGACCGGCTTGGGTGCGGCGACGGTCGGCGGCGGAGCGCTCTCGGCATGCGCCGCGGTGGTCTCGGCGACGGGCGCCGCGACGGGCGCCGGAGCCGCGGAGGCCGTCGCCGTCGGGTGGCTCGCCGGCTCGTCGGCCGGGTTCGGGGACGCCGCTGTCCGGCTGGGCCGCCGCCTGGACGGTCGGTTCGGGCTCGGCGATGCGGGTCACGCTGGCCGGCTGGGCCGGCGGCTCGTCGTGGGTCGCCGCCGGGCTCTCCGACGGAGTTTCCGGAGCGGCGCGGCCGACACAGACTCTCGGAGGGAACGAGCTTCTCGGCGACCGCCGGGGCGGGAGCCGGCGCGGCCGTCACGACCGGCGGGACCGCCGCCGATTCGATCTTGCCGATCGCCAGAGAGAGCCGCTCTCCGTCGGCGTGCAGGGTGTAGGGCGTCGGCGCCGTCAGGTCGACGACGATCCGCGTCACCGGTTCCGGCGTCGTCTGGAATTGCGAGATGCGCACGCGCGAGACCAGCGCGCTCTGAACCGGCACGACCCTCTTGCGCACTTCGTTCTTGACGCCAGGCAGATCGATGACGATCCGCGGCGGGTTGGACAGGACGAAGTCCTTTGCGGCCAGAGCGCCGTCTCCCAGGAGAGCGACTTCGACGCCTTCCTCGGACGTCCGGGCATTGACTTCTTCCAGCGCGTGGCCGATCTCGACCCGGGAGGCGGGGCTCGGTGCCGGGGCCGCCTGGGGCCGTCGGCGACGCGACGGAGGCCGTCGCCACGGGCTCGACCGCCACCGGGGCGGGGCTTCCGCGGGCGGCTCGGCGGCCGCGACGGCGGAGACCGGGGCTCTCGAAGGCCACGGCGAGGCCCTGGCCGAGAGAGCGGACGTCGTACCGAGCCCCCTGCGCGTGGGCGATGGAGACGCGCGTGACCGTCTTTCCGAGCTCCGTGATGGGCTCGAAGTGGATCGACTGAACGAGGCTTCCGGAGGCCGCCGGAGCGGCGAAGGAGTTGACGACCGCGAATCCCGGGCAGGTCGATCACGAGCAGGTCCGGCCGCGGCTCATAGGCGGTGTAGAGGATCGGGGCGTCGGCGGAAAGCACCAGACGCGCGCCGTCGGCGTCCTGGTTGAAGGCGGCTTGCTCGATCCATCCCGCCGGCTTGGGGGAGGTGCTCGCTGCCGGCGACCCGGAGGCGCTCGCCGTGGCCGTGGCGGCGGCGTCCGCTGTGTCCTGGTGCCGCCCCGAGGCGCACCCGACCGCGCCGGCGATCCAGCCGGCCGCGAGCGCCATCGCGATTCCTCTCAATGCTCTTCGCATCATTCCTCCCGTTGGACTGCTCGCGAATCCCGGTCCGGGCTCACTGCTTGATCGTCGCATTCAGCTGCTTCGTGACGTCCCGAAACGGTTTCACACTCTGTGGGTCATTCAGGTTCTGTCGGAACGTCACCTCGTTGGGCGCGATCCGGATCACCTCGCCGTCCCAGAGGAGATCCCCCGCGCGCAACAGGTAGCTCTTGTTGTCCGTCCCGCGGATCTGCGCCACGTACCCGGCCTGCGTCTTCCAGATCCCCTGCAGGACGATGTCGTCGACCGAAACGCCGGCGATGCCGGGGGGACGCGAGCCGGCCGCGCGGTTTTCCGGCCGGACCAGCAGCGAGCGGAACGGGTCGCGCCGACCCGCCGGGTCATAGGCGTAGGAGCGTCCGGCGAGCGCGTCTTCCTGCTGCTCGATCATGCTTTCCCCGGTCTGGGGCGCCGGCTTGGCCGGAGCCGCCGGCGCTGCGGGCGCGGGCGTCGCCTTGGGAGCCTGCGGCCGCGCGGGAAGCGCGGCGAGCATCAGCGCGAAGATCGCGAACGAGATCCGCTTCATTCGGCGCCCTTCCCCTCGGCCCGCGCCTTGAGGCCCCGGGCCTTGGCAGCCGCGCCGGCGCCGGTCTGCGCCTGCCCGGGCGCTGCGCCCGGCCCGCGTGCCCGTCTCGTCGCCCGTGTAGATGAAGGTCTTCGCGACGAAGTTCGCGGCGATCGACTTGCCGGGCACGTTGTCCAGGGCGTTGATCCGCAGGTCTTCGACGTTGATGATCCGGGAGAACCGGCTCATCCGGTCGAAGAAGAGCGCGAGGTTGTGGTACGTGCCGTCCACCGAGATGTCGATGGGCCACTCCGAATAGAACTCCTTCGGAACGAAGTCGCCCGGCGTGAACTTCTTCAGCGTGAAGTCCCCCTGCCGGGTCAGCGCCTCGATGCGCTTGATCAGCTCCTCGGTGTTCCGCTTGGAGGGAAGGATCTGGAGCAGCTTGGAAAGCTCGAGCTCGAGGCGCTTGACCTCTTCGCGGAACTGCGCGAGCTTGCGCTCGGCCGCGCGGCCCTTCTCGATCTCCTGCTGGAGCTGCTCGAGCTGCGACCGCTTGTTGGCGATGTCGGCGTTGATGCCGCGGAACCAGGCGTAGTGCACGGCGACGGCCAGGGCGAGGCCGATGGCCAGGCCCACGCCGACCGCGAAGCCCCACTTCTTGTCTTCGAGCTTCAGTTCCAGTGCCATGGCGCTACGTCCCCGAAGCCTTTGCGGGGGCCGCGGCGCGCCGCGGCGCCCGGGGCGCCCGCGGCCGGCGCGCCCGCCGCCGGAATGAACGTCAGCGTCATTTCCCACACGTGGAGCCCCGTCGTCGCGCCCTCCTGCTGGAGGTTGCGGAAGACCGGCTCGGCGAAGTAGGGGCTCTTCTTCAGGTTCTCGAGGAACGTCGAGATGGCGTTGGGCGACATCGTGCGCCCCTTCATCGTGATCTGGTTTCCCGACACGTCGAGGTTGGTCAGCCAGACGAGGTCCGGAAGGGCCTTGGAGATCTCGTCCATCAGACGGACCGGACCCTTCTGGTTGGTCTTCAGGTCGTTGATCAGCTTGATCTTCGCTTCGAGGTCCGCCTTCTTGTTCTCGTACCCCTTCACCTCTTCGATGATCGACTTGAGCCGCTCGGCCTCGAGCCGGGCCTTCCCGATCTCCTGGTCGAGGTGCCGCCGCTTGGAGGTCAAGACCAGGCCCATCACGGCGATGTAGACGACGCCGGCCAGGATCCCCGCGAAGAACAGGATGTTGTTGAGCTTGGCGCCGGTCGGCATCGCCGGCGACTTGCGCCGGGCCGCCGCGGCCCGGGCCTCGGAGAGAAGGTTGATCCGGATCACGCGACTTCGTCCCCGATGTGGCGGATCGCGAGGCCTACCGCCACGGCGAGGCTGGGCGCGTTGTCCGTCAGCCATTCCGCGGAGACCGAAGCGCCGCCCGTGTCGATCTGGCGGAACGGGTTCATGACCTCGACCGGAATCCCGAACCGCTCCTTCAGCTGGGTGTCCAGGTTGACGACCCGCGAGGCGCCGCCGGCGATGAAAATCTGATCGATCTTCTCCGTCGACGTCGTGGCGATGAAGAAGTCGAAGGTCTTCTGGAGCTCCTGGGCCAGGTCGTCGGACACCGACCGCAGGATCGGCAGGATGTCGGAGACCGAGTGGTCGGCCGCGGCCTCCCCCTTCTTCAGCGCCTCCGCCTGGTCGAAGGAGAGGGACAGCTGCTTCTGGATCGCGTCGGTGTACTGGTTGCCGCCGAACGAGATGTCGCGCCAGAAGATCGTGTTCGAGCCCGAGAGGACGTTGACGTTGGTGACCGAGGCCCCGATGTTGACCAGCGCGACGACGCGGCCGGGCTCGACCGGGTAGTTCGCCTCGAAGGCGTTCTGGAGCGCGAAGGCGTCGACGTCGACCAGCACCGGCGTCTTGCTCGCCTGCGTGATGACGCTCGTGTAGTCGGAGATCTTGTCCTTCTTGACGGCCACCAGCAGCACGTCCATCGTGTCCCCGGCGCCGCCGTCCAGAACGACGTAGTCGAGGTTGACGTCGTTGATGTCGAAGGGCACGTACTGCTCGGCTTCCCAGCGGATCGACTCGGCCAGCTCCTCGGCCGACATGGCCGGCAGCGAGATCTTCTTGATGATCACCGAGTGGCCCGAGAGGGAGGTGCCGAAGTCGCTGTTGCGGACGTTCAACGAGGCGATGATCCGGTTCACCGTGTCCACGACGAGCGAGGCGTCCATGATGGCCCCGTCGACAATGGCCTCGGGCGACAGGGTCTCGAGCCCCGTCTTCACCAGCCTGTAGCCACCGCCCTTGGCGTCCTTGAGCTCAACGAGCTTGACCGCCGAGGAACCGATGTCCAGGCCAACCAGATTCTTCGTTTTCCTGAACAGCACGTTACCCCACCGAAAAAATACAAACGGTTTAGGGCTTTTACCTTGGGTTATTTCGGCTGTCCGCAAAGTTAACAGAAGGAATTTGTGCAGTCAAGACCTTAGACATGCAAAAGATTCCGTGGGGCAAGCACTTAGAGCGCCCCGCGCTCCTGTCCAAAGGAACAGGTTCGGAGTGCTCGATGGCGCGACAATCGTCGCTCGAGAAGTCCCGCCCGACGCCGCGGAAACCGTTTTCGCTTGCCCGGGACGCGTGGCCCCATGTAGGATCTCGCCCCTTGCCGCGGCAGGCACGCCGCCGGCGCTTCGAGGAAGGTCCTATGGCCCAGCACTGTCAGTTCTGCGGGAAGACTCCGGTCACGGGCCGGCGCATCAGCCACGCCCACAACGTCTCGAGCCGGAGGTGGCACCTCAACCTGAAGAGCGTCCGGGCCGTGGTCGGGGGCGTCACCCAGCGCGTCCGCGCCTGCACGCGCTGCATCCGATCGGGCAAAGTGACCAAGCCCGCGCCGCGGGCGGCGGTCGCGAAGAAGGCCTGAATCGACCAAGGACGAAGGACCAAGGACCAAGGACCGTCTCCAGCTCGTCTCCACGTTAGTCCCTAGTCCGGAGTCCCTGGTCCGTCGTCTCTATCCCCTCTCCCCCGCCCGGGGGACGTTGTACTTCCGGATCACCTCGCGGACTCCCGTCACGGCGCGGATCCGCGCCAGGATCTTCTCCAGGTGCTTCATGTCGGACGCCTCGAGCGACACCGACACGGAGCCCTGGCGCACCTCGTCGGAGCGCGCCTCGATGCGGCGGATGTTGGATCCTTCGCCGGCGATCGCCTGCGTCAGGTCGGCCAGCAGGCCCGGCCGGTCGTCCACGAGCACGTCGAGCTCGATCGCGTAGGTCGCCTCCTTCTTGCCCGCCCACGACACGTCGATCTGCCGCTCCGGGTCGTAGAGGAGGTTGCGCACGTTGGGGCAGGTCTGCGAGTGCACCGAAACACCGCGGCCCCGCGTGATGTAGCCGACGATCGACTCCCCCGGGACGGGGCTGCAGCACTTGGCGAGCGTCGCCATCAGGTCGTTGTGGCCCACGACGACGATGTCCGGCGCGCCGAAGGGCAGGATCTTCCGGACGACCCTCGAAACGGCGCTTTCCTTCTTGCCGCCGTCGGCCTCGCGCGCGAGCTCCTCGGGCGAAACGAACCGCTCCAGGGCGTTGCGGGGCGGGATCTTCCCGTAGCCGACGGCCGCGTAGAGGTCTTCCGGCCGCGAAAACCCCCAGTGTGAGAGCTCGCGGTCGAGCGTTCCCTGCTGCTCGAGCTTCTTGACGCTCTTCTTGAACTTCTTCAGCTCCCGCTCGAGCAGGCGCCGGCCGAGCTCCACGGCCTGCAGCTTCTCCTGCGTGTGGATGAAGTGGCGGATCTTGTGGCGGGCCCGGCTCGTCGCGACGTACGAGAGCCAGTCGCGCGAGGGCGTCTGGTTGGGGGCCGTCAGGATCTCCACGATGTCGCCGCTGCCGAGCGTCGTGCGCAGCGGGACGAGCTTGCCGTTGACCTTCGCCCCGACGCAGCGGTGCCCGATGTCCGTGTGCACGCGGTAGGCGAAGTCGATGGGGGTCGCCCCGCGCGGGAACGCGAAGACCCGACCCTTGGGCGTGAACGTGTAGACCTCGTCGGGATAGAGGTCGACCTTGAGCGAGGACAGGAACTGGCGCGGGTCGGAGACTTCCTTCTGCCAGTCCACCAGCTGCTGCAGCCACTGGAACCGGCGTGTCGTCGGGCCGCGGGTCGAGCCTGCCCTCCTTGTACTTCCAGTGCGCCGCGATCCCGCGCTCGCCGATCAGGTCCATCTCCCGGGTCCGGATCTGGACTTCGAAGGTCGTGCCGGACTCGCTGATGACGGTCGTGTGCAGCGACTGGTAGAAGTTGGGCTTGGGCATCGCGATGTAGTCCTTGATGCGGCCCGGCACGGGGCGCCAGAGCTGGTGCACGAGCCCGAGCGCGGCGTAGCAGTCCCGCGTGTCGGGCGCCACGATGCGGAAGGCGATCAGGTCGTGGAGCTGCGCGGCGTCGACGCCGCGGCGCCGCATCTTCGAGGCGATCGAGTAGAGCCGCTTCTGCCGGCCCGTGACCTCGGCGGCGATGCCCGCCTCCGCCAGGCGTTTCTGCAGCTGGTCACGGACCTGCCCGATCATCCCCTCGGACCCCTTGAGCCCCCGATCGACCTCCCGCTGGACGCGCGCGAACTCCTCGGGCTCCAGGTTCTGGAAAGCCAGGTCCTCGAGCTCGCCCTTGAGCAGCCCCATGCCCAGGCGGTTGGCGATCGGCGCGTAGATGTCCATCGTCTCGCGCGAGATCTCGCGCCGCTTTTCGGACGGGAGGTACTCGAGCGTGCGCATGTTGTGGAGCCGGTCGGCGAGCTTGACGAGGACCACGCGCAGGTCCGAGATCATCGCCAGGATCATCTTGCGGAAGGTCTCGGCCTGCTCCTCCTCCCGCGAGACGTAGGAGAACTTGCTGATCTTCGTCAAGCCGTCGACCAGGTCGGCCACCTCCGGCCCGAACTGCTGCGCGATCGCCTCCTTGGTCGTCAGCGTGTCCTCGAGGACGTCGTGCAGCAGCCCGACGACGATCGACACGTCGTCGGCCTTCATGTCCGCCAGGATCGCGGCCACGTTGAGCGGGTGGACGAGGTACGGCTCGCCGGAGCGCCGGTTCTGGCCCCGGTGCTCCCGGGCCGAGAACACGTAGGCCCGCCGGAGCAGGTCCTCGTCGCTCTGCGGGTTGTAGGCCTCGACCCTGTCGAGGATGTCCTCGAAGCGGATCACCGGAAAAGAGTAGCAGGATTGCCCCGGGACGCCGGTGCGACCCCGGGACGGAGACGTCGCCGGCCGACTAGCGCCGGTTCTTCTTCTTTCTCTGCCGGCCCGCGTCCGAGACCGGCCCCGCGGCCGCCTTCGGCGCCGGCGCCGGCTCGACGGGCGCCGGCACGGCCTTCACGGGCACTCGGGCCGCGCGCCGCTTGTCGAAGAAATCCTTCCAGATCACGACGATCGGCGAGGCCACGTAGATCGAGGAGTAGGTTCCGGTGATGATCCCGATGATCAGGGTCAGCGCGAAGGTGTTCAAGACCTCGCCGCCCAGGACGAAGAGCGCGATGACGACCAGCATCGTGGCGCCCGAGGTGAGCACCGTCCTCGAGAGCGTCTGATTGATCGACCGGTTGATCACCGTCTCGATCGGTTCCTTCTTGGGCGTGCGCTGGTTCTCTCGGATTCGGTCGTACACGACGACGGTGTCGTTGACCGAATAGCCGACGAGGGTCAGAAGGGCCGCGACGACGACGAGGTTGAATTCGCGGCCGAAGAGCGCCAGCAGGCCGATCGTGATCAGGATGTCGTGGACCGTAGCGATCACCGCGCCCACGCCGAAGGGAAGCGAGCGGAACCGAATCGCGATGTAGACCAGCATCCCGAGCGTGGAAAGCGCGACTGCCCAGAGCGCCTTTTTCTGCAGGTCGGCTCCCACCTGGGGCCCCACGTTCTCCGCCGAGAGCAGCACGAATGGTCCCGCGACCGTGTTGGCCTTCATCCAGTCCTTGGCCGCCGCCGAAACGTCCGGCACCGCCGCAACGTCCGCCGGCGAGCGGAGGATGCCCACCCGGGAGCGGTAGGCGATGACCTGCTCGGCGACGCGGCTGTAATGGTCGGCGGCGTTGATGTCCGCCCGTCCCGCCATGTGGTCGGGATCGGCCGCCAGAAGCCGGCCCGCCAGGGCGTCGCGGCCCTGGACGTTCAGGTCGACGCGGGACGGGTCCGCCGGGGCGCCGAGCCCCGCGCGCAGCGCGTTCAGGACTTCCTGCGTGACGTCGCGCCCTTCCGTCTTCTGCTGCTGGACGCGGATCAAGACCTCGTTCTTCTCGGCATCCTCGTAGCGCTGGATCCCGGTCTCGCCCAGGTTCGCGCCGTCGAGCAGCTTGCGCAGCCGGTCGATGTCGGGACGCTCCGCGAAGCGCAAGCGCGATCTGCGTGCCGCCGGCGAAGTCGATGCCGAACTTCGAGTCCCTTCTGCACGAAAATGGCGAAGAAGCCCGACCAGGATCAGGGCCCAGGAGGCTCCGATCGCCCACCACTTCCAGCGCAGGAAATCGATGTTGGTCTGCCGAAACAGTTCCATCGTCGCTTCTTTCTAGATCGAGACCGCGTCGATGTGCGCGCGGCCGCCGTACTCGAGGTCGAAAATCGTGTGCGAAACGAACACGGCGGTAAACACGGAGATCAGGAGACCGATCACGAGCGTCACGGCGAATCCCTTCACCGGGCCCGTGCCGAACTGGAAGAGGAAGACCGCGGAAATCAGGATCGTGATGTGGGTGTCGATGATCGTGGCGAACGCCTTGGAGAAACCGTTCTCGATGGCGGTCTTGGGCGCGCGCCCTCCGCGCAGCTCCTCGCGGATGCGCTCGAAGATCAGCACGTTCGAATCGACCGCCATGCCGATGGTCAGGATGAATCCGGCGATGCCCGGCAGCGTCAGCGTCGCGCCCAGAAGCGACATCGCGGCCGCGAGCAGCAGCGCGTTCAAGAGCAGCGCCAGCACGGCGTTCCAGCCCGCCCGGCGGTAGTAGACGACGACGGCGAGGAACACGAGCAGCGCTCCCGCCACCGAGGCGGTGACGCCGTTGCGGATCGAGTCGGCGCCGAGCGACGGCCCGACCGTGCGCTCCTCGAGGTAGGTCAGCCCGGCCGGCAGGGCGCCGGCGCGCAGCACCAGGGCGAGGTCGTTGGCCTCCTCCGCCGTGAAGGAGCCCTGGATGACCCCCTGGTCGGAGATCCGGTCGTTGATCCGGGGCGCCGACTGCACGCGGTTGTCCAGGATGATCGCGAGCTGCTTGCCGATGTTGGCGCCGGTGGCCGCGGCGAACTTCTCCGCCCCGCCGGCGGTCAGGAAGAAGGTGACGCCCATCTGCCCGAACTGCCCCGTCCGGCTCGGCCGCGCGTTCTTCAGGTCTCTGCCCGTGATGACGGCCGTCTTGCGCACGAGGTAGAAGAGGTCCTGCCGCTGTCCGGCTTCGGCCTTGGCCGCGACGAGCTCGAGTGTGGGCGGAACCTGGCCGCCCGACGCGGCAAGCAGCGCCGCCCGGTCCGACGGGCCCTGCTCGACGAGCTTCAGCTCCAGAAACGCCGTGTTCTTGATCAGGTCCTTGACGCGCTTGGGGTCATCGACGCCCGGAAGCTGCACGAGGATCCGGTCGGTGCCTTCCCGCGCGATCAGCGGCTCGGACACGCCGAACTCGTCGATCCGGTTGCGGATCGTCTCGATCGCCTGAGCGACCGCGTTTTCGATCGTGTTGCGCCGGGACACGTCCTTCAGCTGGAACGTCCACTTCCCGCCGGCCGCGCTCGCGGTCCAGTCCGGCAGGAAGCGCTTGACGGCTTCGTCGAGCTTGGTCGTGTCGGCTTCCGCCGGCACGGCCACGGTGAACGTCGTCACGCTCGGCGTCTCCACGGGGCCGAGCGTGAAGGACTGCTCGCGCGCCTGGTTGCGGAGCTGCTCGACGGCGTCGTCCCGCTCCGCCTTCAGGGCGTCGTCCGTGTTGACCTGCAGGACCAGGTGGATGCCGCCCCGCAGGTCGAGGCCGAGCTTCATCCCCTTCTTCAACGCCAGCGACAGGGGCGGATTTCCCGGCCCCAGCCAGTCCTTCCTGGCGTGCGAATACCCCGTCAGGACGTACCCCGCGACCCCCCCGGCGACGATGAGCAGGATCAGCAGGACACGCCAGCGAACCTTCTTGGACAAGATTCCTCCTCTAACCCGAGACCGCCATTCGAAAGCGCCGGAGTCTACAGGAAGAGGCTATCGGCTGTCAGCTGCCCGCGGACCGAGTCCGGTCGTCCCTAGGGCGTCGGCGCCGGGGCTTCCCCTTCGCCCGCGAGGCCGGCGATGGCGCTGCGCAACACCTTGATCTTCACCGTGTCCGAAATCTGGAGCACGACGAACCCGCGTTCCTCGTCCAGGGCGGCGATTCGGCCGAAGATTCCGCCTCCCGTGACGACTTCGTCGCCCTTCTTGAGCTTCGAGAGCATCTCCTGCGTCTTCTTCTGCTTCTTGCGCATCGGAGCGATCAGGAGGAAGTAGAAGATGACGAAGACGAAGATCATGGGGGCAAACGCCAGGAGGCCTCCCCCGGGGGCCGCGGGTGTCTGGAACAGGTCGAACATGGCGCGCATCATATCCAAAAGGGGCTACGGGCTCGCGGTCTGCGGTCCGCCGCCGGGCTTGGTGAAGGGGTATCCCGGTCCGCGGGGCGGGACGAGGGACTTCGCCTTCTCGGCGCGGTCCCAGAACCTGAGGAAATTCTCGCCGAGCACGCCCCGCACCACGTCGGTCGAGTGCCCGCGCCGGAGCAGCTCCTCGGTCAGGATCGGGAGCTTCGAAACGTCCTCCAGTCCCTGCGGCGGGTCCTCGATGCCGTCGAAGTCGGTCCCGAGGCCGACCGCCCCGCGCCCGCCGAGCTTGATGATCCGGTCGATGTGATCGACGGCGGTCTTCCAGGAGGCCGGCGTGAGCTTGACCGCGTCGAGGACCTTCTGGACCTCCGCCTCCGCCTTCTTCGGGTCGTCCTTGTACTGCTCCTTCAACGCCGCGATCTGCGGCGCCAGGGCCGCCCGCTTCGCCTTGAACTCGTCGACGACCTTCTGCTCCAGGAACATCGAGCCGATGTTGACCATCACGACGCCGCCCTTGGCCGCGATCGACCGGATCTGGTCGTCGGTCAGGTTGCGGGGGATGTCGGCGAGCGCGCGGCAGGAGGAATGCGAAGCGAAGACGGGCGCGCGGGAGACCTCGAGCACGTCGGACAGCGTCTTGTCGGAGACGTGCGAGATGTCCACGAGCATCCCGAGGCGGTTCATCTCGAGCACGACCTCGCGTCCGAAGGGCGTCAGGCCGTCGTGCACCGCGGACTTCTTCGGATCGAAGTCGAGGCTCCAGAACGAGCCCGAGGAGTCGGCCCAGTTGTTCGTGTTCGTGTGCGTCAGCGTCATGTAGCGCACGCCCAGCCGGTAGAAGGAATCGAGCGCCCCGAGGGAGTCCTCGATGGCGTGACCGCCTTCGATGCCGATCAGGATCGCGATCTTTCCGCGGCGCCTCGCCTGGCGGATGCCCGCCACCGAGTCCGCGAAGGCGAGCTCCGCGTGCTGCTCCGACAGGCGGTGGATCAGGTCGATCAACTCGAGCGCCTTGCGCGACGAGCCGCCGTCCCTGGCGAACTCGGAGGGCACGTACGCCGCGAGGAAGGCCGCCCCCAGGCCGCCCTCCCTCCAGCGCGGGATGTCCACGTGCCCGGTCGCGTTGCGAACGCCGATGTCGACCCACTCCTTCTGGAGGCGCTCCGGGACGTCCTCGTGCGTGTCCACGACGATCGCGCCTCTCTGCAGCCGCGCGGCCATCGCCTTGTAGTCCTTCGCCGGAGCGCCCGGCTCGGCCGCCGGCGAGGCCGCCGGAAAGGAGGAAGGCCAGGACGATCGGGGCCGGTTTTTTCATGGCGGTGAGGCTATAACAGAGCGCTGCGACCTGCGGCGCTGGAGCGCCGGAGCGTGGAGTTTCTCGAAAGGATTGCCCCGCGGCGCAGCGTCCGCGACTTTTCGGCGGAGCCCGTGACCCTCGACCTCCAGCGCGCCGCCGCCGAGGCAGAAGAGAAGGAGAGCCACGAACGCCGAATGTCCGAGGAATGGCTCGAGGCGCTGGCGTCCTTCGGGAGCGACTCGCAACCCGGCGAAGGACACCAGGGTGCCCGTGATCTCCCGCAAGCCGCTCGAAGAAGTGATGGAGGTGGTGGAACGTGCCGGCGAGCCGCGGCGGCCGCAGCCCGCGCTCAATCGACGGGGCCTTCCGGCGGCGCCTCGACACCGGCGAGCGCGCCAGCCGCGACGGCGTCCCGCAGCGTCCGCATCCACCCCAGGTAGAAGTACACGTTGTGCACGGAGAGCAGCATGGGTGCTGAAAAATCCTTGAGAACGAAGAGGTTCCGCAGGTAGGCGCGCGAATGCCGCCGGCAGACGGGACAACCACATTCCGGATCGAGCGGTGCGAGGTCCTCCTTGAAGCGCTCGTGCTTGATCGTGATCTCCCCGCGCCGCGTGTAGGCGTGGCCCATGCGGCCGTGGCGCGTCGGGAGGACGCAATCGAAGAGGTCGACCCCGGCGCGCACGGACTCGAGCAGATCCGCCGGCGTGCCGACACCCATCAGGTATCGGATCCGGCCCTCGGGAAGCAGCGGCGCGGAGAAGCGCGTGATCCGCCGGATGGCCTCCTTGGGCTCCCCGACCGCCACGCCGCCGATCGCGTATCCGTCGAAATCGAGATCGACCAGCGGCCCCGCGGCCGCCTGGCGCAGGTCTTCGTGCGTGCCCCCCTGCAGGATCCCGAAGAGCAGCCCCGGCCCGCGGTAGGCGCGCCGGCAGCGCTCTGCCCAGCGCTGCGAGATCGCGGCCGCCTCCTCGACCTCGCCGCGCTCGGCCGGAAACGGCGGGCAGACGTCGAGGGCCATCGCGATGTCGACGCCGAAACCCGACTGGAGCTCCACCGCGAGCTCCGGCGTCAGGAAGTGCCGGCTCCCGTCTTCCGGTCCGCGGAACTCGACGCCCTCCTCCGTGATCCGGCGCCGCGTCGCGAGGCTCATCACCTGGAAGCCGCCCGAGTCGGTGAGGATCGCGCGATCCCATCCGATGAAGGCATGCAGCCCGCCGGCCTTCCGGATCAGCTCGATGCCCGGCCGGGCCATCAAGTGATAGGTGTTGGCGAGCACGGCGCGGCAATCCCATTGCTCGAGCCGGTCGAAGGCGACGCCCTTGACGGCGCCCCGCGTGCCGACGGGCAGAAAGCAGGGCGTCTCGACCTCGCCGTGCGCCGTCTGGAGAACGCCGCGCCGGGCCGCCGAGGTCGGGTCCCGCGCGAGGACCCGGAAGGCGCTCAAAACCGGAATCGCCCGCCGATCGACGCGCCGATGTCCCGCTGGTTGGCCGAGGCGAGCGAGAGCCCCTGGTAGGTCGACAGAACGACGGCGCCGCTCACGGAGAACCACGGCAGATAGACCCCGAATCCCGCCGAGTAGGCCCAGTGCGGATCGAGGGCCGCGAAGTCGTAGAAGGCGCCGGCGCGGATCGCGAAGAGCGGCAAACGGAACTCGAGGCCCGTGGAGAGCTGCTGGCTCTGGGCGCCCGGCACCAGCGTGTCGGTCCGGATCAGGTCTCCGTCGACGGCGAGCGTGAAAACGCTCAGGTCCAACGCCGCGCCCGCGCGCAGCGTCCTCGGCAGCGTGAGCGAGGCGGGCGCTCCGTCGAGCTCGGGGTTTGCGGGGTTCTGCTGGACGGCGAAGGACGGCTGCGTGATCGCGGTCGAGACGACTCCCACGCGCGCCACGTCGAGGATGTTGACCATCCCGCCGGCGTCGAACGTGAACCGATTCGTGTCCAGAGGGTTGCCCGTCAGCGCGTCCTCGAGAACCGACATGGGGTTGCCGAAGTCCACGTCGAAGACGCTCTGGTTGGTGTAAGTCGTGCGCCCGTTGACGTAGCGCAGCGTCACGCCGAGCAGCAGCAGCTTCTGAAAGAATGCCCGGGAAAGCCCGAGCCGCACCTCGCGCGCCTGCAGGCCGGCCGAGCGCACCGACGTGTCGTTGAATTGGATGCCCGTCGCCGGGTCGTTGCCGGGCAGGATGTGCGTGAGGTCCACGTTGGGATACACCCCGGCGTAGAAGGTGTCGTCGATGCCCAGGGCGAACCCCGACCACGCGAACCCGAGCCCGGCCGAGCCGGAACCGGCCACGCCCGTGCCCGGCTCGGTCAGGCCGCCGAGGCCGGCGATCAGACCGAGGATCTCGGACGGATTTCCGGCGATCGCCCCGAGGTCCGTCCCGGCCAGTTCGGCGACCTCCCCGAGAAACTCGCCGCGGTCCGACGCGACGGCGCCGCCGAAGAGCTCGAGGTCCGCGCGGGGCTCGCGGGCGAGGGCCGCCGGGTTGATCCAGAGCGCCATCCCGTCTTCGACCGCCGCGGTCGCGGCCCCCGCCATGCCCGTCGATCGCGAGCCGAAGAACGGGTACTGGGCGCCGGCGGAGGAAGGAAGAGAGAGCGCCGCCAGAGACAGGGCCAGAGGGGCGAGCCAGGTGCTCTTGACGTTACGCAACCGGATCGATGGTAGCAGGCTTGCCCCGTTCTCAACCCGTTGGGATCGCGTGCCTTGACACGCGCGGCGCGAGGGGTCCGACTCCCATTGACCACCGAAAACCCGCGTGCTAGGGTGAGCCGCCTTTCGAGGGAAAAGATGCCCGATCTCGGAAAAAAGTACGAGTGCTACAACTGCCGCACGAAGTTCTACAACCTCGGCAAGCCGGAGCCGATCTGCCCCAAGTGCGGAGCGAACCAGAAGAACGCCAAGTCCGACGACGCGCCGCCGCCGGTGCCCCGCCCGCCGCGGCGCTCCTCGGTGCTGATGGAGCCGGTCCCCGAAGAAACGACGAGCGAGTTCGGTGACGAAGGCCCGGAAGAAGAAGCCGCCGCCGACGAGGACCTGGACGAGACCGAAGAGCTCGGCGAGGTCACGCCCGCGCCGGTCGAAGAAGAAGAAGAGTACTAGCGCCGGGCGGGGGCGCGCCGCGCGCGCCGCGTACCTCGGCCTGGGCTCCAACCTCGGAAACCGCCGCGCCATCCTGAGCGAGGCGCTCGGGCGCCTCGCGAAGCGGGCGAATGTGCTGCGCGTTTCGTCCTTCTACCGATCCGAGCCGGTCGGCTTCGCCGATCAGCCCGTCTTCTACAACGCGGTCGCTCAGATCCTCTGGTCAGGATCGCCGGAGGCGCTGCTCCGGCTCGCGCAGCGGATCGAGCGCCAGCTCGGCCGCGCACCGACCTTCCGCAACGGACCGCGCCGGATCGACATCGACGTGCTCGACGTCGAGGGCGCCCTCCGGCGCCGGCGCGATCCGATCCTCCCGCACCCGAGGCTCACGGGGCGGCGGTTCGTCCTCGCGCCGCTCTCGGAAATCGCGCCGGACTGGCGGCACTCCCCGACGGGAAAGACGGCCGCGGAGCTGCTGGCGAGACTACCGCGCCGGCCGTGGGTCCGACGGTTGGGCCGGGCCGGCTGACGCCGCTTTCTTCCACTCCGCCAGGTTCTCGCGGGCCTGCGCCTGGATCGAGAGGTCCTCGACGAGGTGCCCGGGCGACGGGGAATCGGCCACGATCCCTTCTTCCAGCCGGACCGCCTCGGCGCGGCCCTCGGGACCGCCGCGCGCGAGCGCTTCCGCCAGGAAGTGGCGATTCACGAAGTTCGCCTTGCTGACGCCGTAGGCCAGGCGCAGGTAGCGCACCGCTTCTTCGCGCGAGACCCAGCCTGTCAGGAAGGGAATCCACGGCGCCTGGTCGTGGAGGCGCCCGAGCACGCGGTACCCGCCGCCCTCCTCGTACTCGGGGTCGAGGGCGATCACGGCCATCGCGTCGTCACGGATCCGCTCGGCGGCGCCCGCCTTGGCCGCCTGCAGCTTCCCGACCATCAACGCCCATTGCCCCCAGTCGACGGCGCTCCAGAAGAACGTCGCGGCGGCGTCGCGCTGGCCGCGGAGCGCTTCCGCCTTGGCCGTGGGACCGAGCCCGTCGAACTCGGCGCGAGGCTGTCCGGCCCTCCGCGCGAGAATGCCGATGGCGTCGTCCGACACGATCCGGGCCTTCGAAAAGACGGCCCGGCGCGATTCTTCGTCGAGCCCCGTGTACACGCCCTTGAAATAGAGGGCCCGCAGCAGCTTCCAACGCGCTTCCAGGTTGTCCGGCGCTTCCTGCGCGGTCTGGTAGGCGGCGATGGCCTCGGCGATCAGCCGGGGGCTCGCCACCGCCCCGACCCTTCCATCCTGGCGGCGGGAGTACGCGCGGTCACCGGCGACGACGTAGGGATTCTGGCTCGAGGACGGGTCGCCGGCGTATTGCCGGGAGTCCGGCCGCACGCCTTCCTGGGCCGAAAGCGCCGCCGCGCCGTGGAGAAGGACGAGCAGGGCCGCCATCATCCGGGTCATCGCCCGATTCCAACCCCCGCGGCGTCCACTACAATTCCCGGCCGGAGGAACCCCATGAGCGATCCGAAGCCGGTGCAGGTGAAGGTCACGATCGACGAGGCCACCGCCGAGGGACAGTACGTGAACTTCGCCAACATCCTGCACAACCCGACGGAGTTCGTCATCGACTTCGGACGCGTCGTCCCCGGACGTCCCGACGTCAAGGTCATGACCCGGATCCTGACCACGCCCTACCATGCCAAGCAGATCGCGCAAGCGCTCGTGCAAAACATCCAGGTCTACGAGCGTAGCTTCGGAGAGATCCGCTCGGACTTCCCGGCGCCGGTCGTCGCCACGGGCAGCGGCGAACCGACCAACTGAGGGGACGCCGCGAGGATTCCCCCGCCGCGCACGACGTCTCCGTCGTAGAACACGCAGGACTGTCCGGGAGTCACGGCCCGCACGGGAGCATCGAAAACGACGCGGGCGCTGCCGCCTTCCTCCGGGAACACCGTCGCCGCCGCCTCGGCTGCGCGGTGCCGCACTCGGACGCCGGCCCGGAAGGGATCGCGGGCGGAGACGCCGGAGAGACGCAGCCGCTCGACGCGGGCCTCCCGGGTCTCGAGCTCCGCTTCGCCGCCCACGACCACGCGGTTGGCGGAGGCGTCCACGCTCAGAACGTAGAGGCGCTCGCTCGCGGCGACGCCGATCCCGCGGCGCTGCCCGATCGTGAACCGGTAGTGCCCGGCGTGCGTGCCGATCCGCTCTCCGGAGGAGTCTTCGAGCGACCCGGGCAGGGCCGGGAGCGCGAGCCCGAGGCCCTCCGCGTGCTCGCGCCACGAAATCACCGGCCCGCGTTCCGGGCGGAACGAAGCAGATTTCCTGGCTCTCTTCCTTGTCCGCCGTCGGCAGGCCCGCCCGGCGGGCATGCCCCCGGACCTCGGCCTTCGTGAGCTCACCCACGGGAAACCGCGCCGCCCCGAGCTGCTCCGGCGTCAGGTCCCACAGAAAGTAGGACTGGTCCTTGGCCGCGTCGCGGCCCTTCCGGAGGACCGTCCTTCCCGTCCGGCCGTCGGTTCCCGTGCGCACGTAGTGGCCCGTCGCGACCGCCGCGCAGCCCATTTCCCGCGCGCGCTCCCAGAGTGTCGCGAACTTCACGCGCGAATTGCACGACTCGCACGGAATCGGCGTCCGTCCCGAGAGGTATTCGGACACGAAGGGCCGAACCACCTCGTCGCGGAATTCCTCCTCGAGATTCAGCACGTAGTGCGGGATGTCCAGGGCCCAGGCGACCCGGCGCGCGTCGGACAGATCGTCCAGCGTGCAGCAGCGCCCGGACCGCCCGGCCTCGCCCGAGTGGTCCCAGAGCTGCATCGAGAGGCCGACGACCTCGTGCCCCTCTTCCTTCAGGAGGAGGGCCGCAACCGAGGAATCGACGCCCCCGGACATGGCGACGGCGATGCGCATGGGGACGATTGTATCGGGATTCGGGATGCCGGATGTTCCCGTCGTCCCCGCTACGGCCGCGTCACGATCAGCATCAGCGTCGATCCGCCGATGGAGAACTCCTGCTGGTTCGAGAGCGGGGCCTCGCGGATCGCCTCGTCGCCGATGAAGGTGCCGTTGGTCGACTCGAGGTCGATCAGCGTCACGCGCTCCCCGGCGACCTCGATCGCCGTGTGGTTGCGCGAGATCTCCGGGTCCTCCAGGACGAAGTCGGCGTCCTGCCGGCCGATGACGATGCGCGACTTCTCGATCGGGAAGATCGTTCCCGCGGCCGGTCCGGCGATCACCGCGAGCGACAGCTTGGCGTCCGCAGGCAGCCCCAGTGGCTCTCCCGCCGGCCGGACCGCGGCAGACGGCGGCCGCGGCTTGCGCTGGGATTCGGGCGGCTTGGGAACGCCCGTCTCGTCGGCCAGGCGGATGTAGGTCTCGTCGCCGCCCTCGCGCACCGTCGACGCCGCCCCTCCCGAGAAGGCGGGATTGTCCACTTCGAAGACGGTGAGGCACTTGGTGCAGCGCACCTTCTTGACGCGCCGGCCGGCGAAGCGCGTCTCGTCGTACCGGTAGCGCGCAAGACACGTGTCGCAAACGATGATCATGGCTTTTCGCCAGGCCCCTTTCTCAAACGCCGGCCGCGGCCGGCACCGCGCCCGCCTCGTGCATCGATTCCACGGCGGCCGTGATGAGCCGCGCGGCCTCCGTCGACCTCGTCCTCCGTGGTCCACCGGGACAGCGAGAGACGCACCACGCGCTTCGCCTCCGCCCGGGTCAGCCCCAGCGCGAGCAGCGCCGGCGAGGGCGCCGGCGTGCCGGAGGAGCAGGCGCTGCCCACGGAGACGGCGACCCCCTCGAGGTCGAGCCGAATCGCGAGCGCTTCTCCCGAGATCCCTTCGAAGAGGATCGCCGAGGTGTTCGGGAGTCGCGGCGCCGCCGGCGCCCACGGCGCGGGCGCCGGGAACGCCCCGAAGGACCGAACCTTCCAGCCGGTCGCGCAGGCGGGCGACCGCGGGCCCGTCGGTCGCCAGGCGCTCGCGGGCCAGTCGGGCGGCGACGCCGAAACCCACGATCCCCGCCGTGTTCTCGGTGCCCCCGCGCATTCGACGCTCCTGACCGCCTCCCGGAGTCCGGGCCTCGAGAGCGAGAGCCCTTCCGCACGAAGAGAGCGCCCACGCCCTTGGGCCCGTGCATCTTGTGCGCCGAGAGGGACAGCAGGTCGACGCCGAGCTGCCCGACGTCGATCGGGATCCGGCCGGCCGCCTGCACGGCGTCGGTGTGCGCGATGGCTCCCGCGGCGTGCGTCCGGGCGGCCACGTCCGCGACGGGAAACAGACCGCCGTACTCGTTGCTCGCGAGCATCACCGAGACCAGGCGCACGCCGTCGAGCGCCAGAGCCTCGCCGGCCCTCTCCGGGTCGAATCGCCCGGACGGCTCCGGGTCGATGACGACTTCGCGATGGCCGTCCCGCGAGAGGCGCGCGAACGGCTCCCGCACGGAGGGATGCTCCGCGCCGCTGCGCAAGATCGTGGCAGCCGCCGCCGGCCGCGGCCCCGAAGATGGCCATCGCGTTGGATTCGGTGCCTCCGGACGTGAAGAAGATCTCCTCCGGCCGCGCCCCGACCAGCCGCGCGACCTCGTCCCGGGCCTCCTCCACGGCCCGCCGGGCGCGGCGACCCTCGGCGTGGACCGAGGACGGGTTCCCGAAGATGCCGAGGGCTTCCTCGACCGCTGCACGAACTTCCGGGTCCACTTTTGTGGACGCGTTGTTGTCCAAATAGATCATTCGATTTTCGACGTTTGCGGCGCGCCGTCCAATGCCGTGGAGATTATCGCCCGGAACGGTCGTGACGTAAAACCTGGATGAAGGAATATCCGTACGAATCCAGAGAGTTAGGATCGAACACGATGCGCGCGCGAGTCGCCTGGACCCTGCTGATCGCCGCGCTCGTCCTCGCGGCGCCCCGCCCGGCCCTCGCCGCGGGGCCGAGCGAGAAGGAGCAGCTCGCCGCGCTTCCCCAGGACGAGCGCCAGTGGGTCGAGGTTTTCGTCGCGCCGATCATCCTGCCCGAGGAGAAGAAGGTGTTCCTCGAGCTCACGCAACCCTATGAGCGCGAGACCTTCAAGGAGCAGTTCTGGCAGCGGCGCGAGAAGCCCGGCCTGCAGCCGCCGCTCGGGCCCGGGCTACCGCTACCGGTACGCGGAGCTGCGGCAGCTCGCGGAGTCTCAGTTCGACGGCTGGCCCAACGACGCCGCGGCGATGGTCATGCGGTACGGCGAGCCCAGCATCAGCACCGTCGAGGACTGCGGCGAGTTCAGCGCGACGCCGACCTTCCGGGGCCTGGAGATCTGGACCTACGCCTCCCCGAGCGGCCTCGGCGGCCAGCGCCACTACTTCTTCTACCGGCGCTCGCCCCAGGACAAGCGGCGCCTCTGGATCGTCGGGACGCCCGAGAGCGACGTCTTCATGCCCGGGGCCTGCTACAAGAGCTTCGCGGCCATGGCCGCCGCCTGCACCGCGGCCGCGCCGGTCTGCTCCTGCCCGAGCGCCTGCGAGGTCTACAAGATCTGGAACGAAATCAACGCGCGGCAGGGCTCCCGCGCCGGCGCGGGGATGGAGCTCGGCCAGCTGCTGGATCCCCCGAAGGTGCCGCTCGAGGGCCTGGACACGATCAAGCAGCGTTCGGCGAACACGGTCGACCCGAACGCGAAGAAGATCGGCGTCGAGGGCCCGGGCAACGACGACGACGACCGCCGAGGCGGGCTCCGCCGCCGGTTCGACGCCCGCCCCCGCCCGCCGCAAGCTGTCCAAGAAGGAAATCCAGGAGCTCGCCGAGCATCAGCCGCCGAAGTACCGCGAGTTCCTGGAGCTGGTCGACCTGATCATGACCGACGACGAGCGGCAGGTCTTTCTGCAGATCGGCGCCGACTACGAGAAGGACAAGTTCATCGACGACTTCTGGAAGCGCCGCTCGTTCAACTCCCAGGGCCTGCGCACCGACTTCAAGGCCATCTACATGCAGCGCTACGAGCTCGCCCGCGAGCAGTTCCGCAACATGAATAGCGAGCGGGCGAAGATGGTGCTGCTCAACGGGCCGCCCGACGCGCTGATCACGGTCGACTGCACGGACGTCTACGTCCCCCTGCAGATCTGGTTCTACGAGCGCCTCGAGGCCCTGAAGAGCAAGGTCTACCTCATCTTCTATCGCCAGTACGGCGTCGGGGAGTACCGGCTCTGGCTGCCGCTCGACGGGGAAAGCGTTCTGGTCGGCAACGGCAGCCTGAACCCGGGGCCGATGTCGCGGCAGATCGACGTCACGCGCTGCCCCGACTGGCGCACCGTCCGCCAGGCGATGGGCTACTCGGCCAACGCCCTGGGCTCGGGCGCGCTGTCGATGGTCGGCGCGTCGGCCCTCTTCCAGCCTCCGACCGTCGAGACCGAGGGCGTCGACAAGATCCTCAACATGACCACGGACGTTTCCGCCAACGCCGCCAACCTGGCGGTCACGAAGCTCATCCGCTTTCCCGACCAGCGCGGCAACAAGATCGGGGTCGACCTGTCGCTGCTCGTTCCGCGGGCCGACCTGAAGGCGCGGCAGCTCGGCGAGGAAGTCTTCTACAACGTCGACATCATCGGCGAGGTGGTCAAGGACGATCGGCTGATCGACAATTTCAAGTACCGGTTCGACTTTCCGACCGCCGAAGTGGGCGGCGAGAAGATCCCCCTGACCGTGCGCCGGTACCTGTACCCCGGCGAGTACAAGCTGGTGCTCAAGATCTCCGACGGCAACCAGAGCGCCGAGGGCCGCATCACCGAAACGCTCAAGGTCCCCGAGCAGCCCGACGCCCCGCCCCCGATGGAAGCCGCCGCGCGGGAGGAGGGGCGCGTGGCCGTCGTGAAGTCGAAGGAGGCCGGCCTCCTGCCGTCGGCGATCGCGCTCATCCCCATCGCCAAGGAGATCGCGACCGGCCTCCAGCGCTTCGAAACGAAGACGGCCGAAGGAGTCTCGGCCGTGGTCTTCTACTTGAACGGCACGAAGGTCATGACGCGCAAGCAGCCGCCCTTCGACGCCGAGATGAACCTGGGCCCCCTGCCCCGCAAGCAGGTCGTGCGCGCCGTGGCCTACGGGCCCACGGGGAGCCCCGTCGGAGAGGACGAGTACATCGTCAACGAGGGGCGCGAGGTCTTCCGCGTGCGCATCCTGTCCCCGGAGAAGGGGGCGAAGGCGACCGGTCCCACCGTGGTCACGGCGGCCGTCGCCGTGCCCGAGGGCAAGTCGCTCCAGAAGATCGAGTTCTACTCCAACGAGACGCGCGTCGCGACGCTCTACCAGCCTCCCTGGGAGCAGACCATCAACATCCGCGACTCGAAGTCCCTCGGGTACGTGCGCGTCGTCGGGTCGCTCGAGGACGGCATGGTGGCCGAGGACGTGCGGTACGTCAACGCGCCGAGCTACATCTCCGAGGTCTCGGTCGACGCGGTCGAGCTCTACACGACCGTCACCGACAAGAGCGGGCGTCCGGTCGCCGGGCTGCAGGGCTCCAACTTCAAGGTCTTCGAGGACGGCGTGATCCAGAAGGTCGAGTCCTTCGAGTACGTCAAGAACGTGCCGCTCTCGCTCGGCGTGATCGTGGACACCTCGGCCTCGATGCTCGAGGCGCTCCCCGAGGCGCAGCAGGCCGCCATCTCGTTTCTCGACTACTCGATCGGCCCGAAGGACCGCGGCTTCACGATCTCCTTCGACAACGAGCCCTACATCCTCTCGAAGCTGACCAACCGCAAGGACAAGCTCTACCGGTCGCTCGCCGGACTGCGCGCCGAGGGTTCGACGGCGCTCTACGACGCGATCGTCTACGGCCTCTACCAGTTCACCGGCGTGAAGGGGAAGAAGGCCGTCGTGATCCTCTCCGACGGCAAGGACACGGCCTCGAAGTTCGACTTCGACACGCTGCTCGAGTACGTGCGCAAGTCCGGCATCGCGATCTACGCGATCGGCCTGAAGATCCCGGGGGCGGAGCTCGACGTCAAGTACAAGTTGAACAAGCTCGCCCAGGTCACGGGCGGCCAGACCTTCATGATCGACTCGGTCAAGAACCTGGACGCCGTCTACAAGCAGATCAACGACGAGCTGCGCAGCCAGTATCTGCTGACCTACTACTCGACCAACCCGGAAAAGAAGGACACCTGGCGCAAGGTCGAGGTGAAGGTCGAGCCGACGAACCTGCAGGCGCGCACGCTCTCCGGGTACTACCCGTAGCGGCACCTTCGGCTGCCCGCGGTCGGCCGGAGCGATAAGCTGCAGCGCCGATGGCCGACAGCTTCCTCATCCTCGCCTCCGGATCGCCGCGCCGGGCGGAGATCCTGACGACGCTCGGAATCCCATTCGAAGTCGACGCCTCCCGGATCGCGGAGGAGATCCGCTTGGGCGAGTCCGGAGAGCAGGCGGCGGCGCGCCTGGCCGCCGAGAAGGCGGCCGAGGTGGCCTCCCGCCGGCCCGGGCGGTGGGTGCTCGCGGCCGACACGCTGGTCCTGCTCGACGGCGACACCCTCGGAAAGCCCGCCGACGAGCGGGATGCCGCCCGCATGCTGCGCCGGCTCGCCGGCCGCGAGCACCGCGTCGTCACGGCGGTCGCCCTGCCGCGGGACGGCGATCCGCCGCGCGAGATCGTCGTCGCAGAGCCGCGTTTCGATGGCGCCGATGACCGAGGAGGAGGTCCTCTGGTACGTCGCCACCCGCGAGCCGATGGACAAGGCAGGCGCCTACGCCGTCCAGGGGCTGGGCGCCCGGTTCATCGAACGCGTCTCGGGCTCCTACACGAACGTCATGGGGCTGCCCGCCCGGAGCGTCTACCGGCTCATGAGAGAAGCCCCAGATCCCGCTCTCGCGCGGCTCGCTCTCGCTTCCCCTTGAGCTTCATCTCGTACATCCGCTGATCCGCGAGCGTCAGCGTCGCCGGGAACTCGGCGTCCATGCGGTGCGTGGCCCACCCGGCCGAGAGCGAGGGGTGCAGACCCTCGGTGCCGGGGATCTTCGGAAGCTTGCGCGCCAGCTCGTCGGCCTTCTGCGCGGCCGAGCCCTCGTCCGTGCGGGGAAGCAGCAGCAGGAACTCGTCGCCGCCCCATCGGAAGACGAAGTCCGATTCCCGGATGCAGGTCGTCAGATAGTTGGCCACGAAGCGCAGGACGTCGTCGCCCATGGCATGCCCCTTGACGTCGTTGATTTCCTTGAAACGGTCGACGTCCACGAGCAGCACCGACAGCTCGGTCCCGTACCGGCGCACGTTGGCGAGCTCCCGCCGGATGACGTCGTTGAAGTGGTGGCGGTTGTAGAGCCCCGTCAGGGGGTCGCGCACCCCCATTTCCTTGAGCTCCCGCTCGGAGTGGACCAGCGCCTCCATCTCGGCCGCGAGCCGCGCCTGCGTGGCCTCGAAGAGCAGCACGATGATGCCGACGGCGATCATCATCTCGAGGAACATCCCCGCAAAGCCGAGGTACTGCAGCCAGACCGGTAGGTCCGCCGCCGAGCCGAACCGCAGCAGGCCGAGGCCCGAGATCGCCCGCTCGGCGCCCCAGAGCAGGAAGGAGATCGAGAGAAAGATGCGGCCGGCGGCCGAGCCGGGAGTCACGGCGAACCAGATCGCCGTCAGCACGTAGGCCGCGGAACGCAGCAGCGCCATCGGCGCCGACGCCACCTGCGCCGGCTCGATCGACGTGGACGCCCACCAGGCGATCACGGCCAGCGGCACCACCCACGCGAGCTCGAGGCCGCTCGAGCGCGCCGCCGGGTTGCGAAACCGCCGCGTGCCGCGGACCAGGAAGAAGACGTGGGCCAGGAGCGCCACGTTCATCGCCAGGAAGAAGGGGCGCCCGGTGTCGGGCCGCCGCTGCAGGGCGAACTGAAGGGAGATCCCGACGAAGAGAAATGCCCAGGAAGCGATCCAGTCGAGAAACGCGCGCCGCCGGATCTTGCGGTACAGCAACAAAAAGAGCAGAAACAGCAGCAGGGTCCCCGCCGCCTGGATCAGCAGGGCGAACTGCGCCACGGACATCAGGGCTTTGGAAGCCAATGGATTTCGGCGCGAATCTTAACCCGGATCATTCCCGGAGCGTTCGGAATCGCGCCTCGCCCGCGGCGGTCGCCGGGGCTAGACCGGCGGGGACGCCCTCTCGTAGACCTTCGCCGCGATAAAGAGCTCAACTCCCAAACTCCCTCGGGGGATCGAGGCTGGAAGCGCCGCTTCGAAACCGACGCCAGGGGTCACTTCAATCCGTCCACCAGGTAGAGGTCCGACTGCACGCGGGTGTAGCTGTAGGCGTAGCCCGCACCGTTTACTGCCAAACGGTTCCAGCCTTCCACGCCGGCAAGTTCGGTAGGGCCAGCCTCGATCCACGGTCGCCGCTTCCCGGTTGAGATGTCGAGCTCGGTGATCTTGATCGGCAGACGGTTCTTCCTTCCGGGAATCTTCGTCTCCAAAACGAGGAGTGCCTTTCCGTCTGTGCTCCAACCCGAAACAGTTTCTTCGGCGAGGATGCCGGGAATCGGCCGTCGCTCGCTTCCCTCCACAGGCCATAGGAACGATCCCTTGTCGTCCCGGCAAATGACCTGAGTTCCGTCCGGAGAAAAGCTGTGACAGGAAGACGCGTCCGGCCCGAATGGGACAGGCTTTCCACCCTCGAGTGGCTGGGAATAGCTTCTTACGGGGCGATCGGACTCCCGCCCGCGGACCAGAAGGTGTTTCCCATCAGGGAACCACTCGACGCTCGCGTCCCGCTCTTGGATGTATGCGATTCCCTCTCCCTTGAGAACCCTGGGCTCCCCCGCGCCGGTAGGGAGCAGTGTCAACTGCGACTGGTTCTCAAGGTCGAGCACGGCAGCCCAGCGGGCGTCGGGCGAAAAACCGATTGGGTAGCCGTCACCGAGGCGGACGGCCGGAGAGCCGTCGGTTCGGCGCGCGTAGGTTGCGCCGACGCCGTAACTCCCGGCGATCTCTTCGGCTTCCTCCACGAAGAGCACCGTCCCGCCGTCCGCCGATAGGCCGGCGACGTTGGATCCGTCGTGCCACGACAGATCACGCTCGGCGGACTTGCCGAGCGTCCGCGCAAGCATGAAGTTGCGCGGATGGATGAGGTTCAAGAGGACACGCCCGCCAGGCAGGATGTCGAGGAGAACGCAAAAGGCCGGGAGGCGCAGCACGGTGCGCTGCTTTCCCGACAACGTCACGGCGTAGACGGTCGTGATCCACCCACCCTGGTTGGCCGTGAACCAGACTTCGTCTCCTGACGGAGACCATGCCAGCGATTCCGGGATGCGAGACCAGCCCGATGAGAGCTCTCTCTTGTTGCCCCTGATGTCGACGACGGTGATGCTGTTGCCCTCGAGGAAAGCCACGCGATCTCCTTTCGGCGAAACTCGTGGCGCAGCGAGCACGCCCTCGCGTGATTCGCTGAGCACCCTCCCGACGGGGTATTCGAGCCGCTGGCCTACCGGACCCTCGCGCACGACCGCGAGGCTCCTTCCATCCGGTGACCAGTCGGCGCCCCGAACACGTTCGAGGATCTCCCGTGGCACCCCTCCCGCCAGACTCACGCGGGCCAGTGTGGGAGGCGACCCGTCGGGTTTGCTGAGCAGGATGGCCATCTCCCCGGTCGAAGAGACGGCGGCGATGTCCGCGTCTGGCAATTCGAGCCTGCTCGACTGGCGGTTCCCGAGCCGTGTGGTGTAGAGGTGGACCGGCTCTCCCTCCCACCGGGCGCCGTAGATGACCGTGCGCCCGTCGGGGGCGAACCGCGCCGTGTTGACCCGCCCACGGTGAAAGGTCAAGCGTTGAAAAGACGGGAGCGGAGATCGGGCCAGGGATTTCCCCAGGAACAGCGCACCAACGATCGCAGCCAACACCGCAAGCGCCAGCAGTCCGACTCGAATCGTTTGAGGTCGTTTCGGAGCGCTGGCCGCCCCGACTCCCACGGGCGAGGACATCTCCGAGAGATGGTCTCGAAGGCTCGCCAGGTCTCTCGCGAGATCCCGCGTCGAGCCATAACGCTCCTGCGGCTCTTTGGCCAGACAGCGCTCCACGATCCAGCGCAGAGGAACGGGAGCCGCCGGAGCAACCGCGGACAGAGGCTTCGGCTCCTCCCGAATGATCGCCGTGAGGGTCTCCGCGGCAGTGCTCCGTGCAAACGCCGTCTTGCCCGTCGCCATCTCGTACGAGAATCGAGCCGAAGGAGAACTGGTCCGACCGGAAGTCCAGAGCCCGGCCGCTCGCCTGCTCCGGCGACATATACCCGGCCGTCCCCATCACCACTCCCGGCTCCGTCCCTCGCGTCAGCGTCGGCAGCCGGCTCTCGGCCCCAGGGTCCTCTCCGGCATGGGTCAGCTTGGCCAGCCCGAAGTCCAGGATCTTCGCGAGGCCGTCCTTCGTCACCATGACGTTCTCGGGCTTCAGATCCCGGTGCACGATCCCCGCCTCGTGGGCCGTCGCCAGACCCTCGGCAATCTGCGCCGCCAGTGAGAGCAGCCTCCGAAGGGGAATGGGGCCCGTGTTGAGCACCTCGCGAAGGGTCTTCCCATCCACGAGCTCCATCGCGATGTAGGCCCGAGAATCCGTCGTCCCGACGTCGTAGATCGTGACGATGTTCGGGTGATTCAGCGAAGAGGCCGCGCGCGACTCCTTCTCGAAGCGCCGCAGCCGCTCTGTCTCCGCAGACAGCGCCTCGGGCAGCACCTTGATCGCCACACTGCGCCCAAGCCGCGTGTCCCGGGCCCGGTACACCTCCCCCATGCCTCCCGCCCCGAGCGGCGAGAGCACCTCGTAGGGGCCGAGTCGCGTACCGGCTGCCAGGGACAATTGTGAGATTCCGGCTGCCCCCAGCTTACTCCTGCGGCACGCACCGCCGAGTCGCTACCGACCCTTAGAGGCCGTCGTTCCTGTCCGGCGAAAAACCCTGAAGACGAGGTGGGCGGGCCCGATTTGGATGAGATCCCTGTCCGCAAGCCGGCGAGACTCGCAGACGCGTTTGCCGCCAATGAGGGTCCCGTTCTTGCTCCCCAGGTCTTCGAGGACGGCCCCCGAACCGTCGATCCGGATCCGAGCGTGGTGTCGGGACACGGACGAGTCATCCACCCACACCACCGAATCTTCGGTCCGTCCGATCGGATTCTCGCCGAGCTTAAGCGCAATCTCCCGGTCCCCCCAAATGAGACGGTAGACGGAATCGCCGACCGCGGGAGCCTCCGCAGCGGACTCGCCCGTCGCCTCCGCTCGGAAGGCGTAGCCGAACCCGCGAACCGTTCGAATGATTCGGGGACGGCGGGCCTTGTCCCCAAGGACCCGTCGCAATTCGGCGACGACGTTGGGTAGGTTTGCTTCCGAGACCCAGACTCCGGGCCAGAGCTCTTTCTGAATTTGTCGCCGCTCGACTGCCTTCGGACGCTCCCGAATCAGGAGCTGGAGCAGGTGCAGCGCCTTAGGTGTGATCGGAGCAGCACGCCCCGAGCGCAGCACCTCACGAGTTTCCGAATCGAAGACCCAGTCTTCGAACCGGATCCGCATGTCATCTCTCCGATCCGGACACCGGCCGCGAGCCAACGCGACTCTCGTGTCTCCCGTTCATCTTAACGGCGTCGGAGCTCCCAGCGGAGGGCTCTGACCATCATAGAAAAGCCCTAGGAACTTCATAGCGGCTCCATAGGAGCGTTTCTCCAGGCTCCGTCTCGAGGCCAAGCAACTCGAGAAAGGAGCCCGTCGTGGAAGTCCGAAATTCCGTTGCCCTCCTTCTGTGGCTTGCCGCGGCGGCCCTTCCCGGAATCGGCCCGGCGGATGCGGGTCGAGAATCGACCAAAGGCGCATCGGAGCGGGCGATTCGCGCCGATGTCGACTGGGCTCTCGCGCGCGCGCTCCGGAAGCTCGAAGAGCCGTCCTGCCGCCTGATTTTCACCGACTTCGTCGATTCCGACGGGCGGACGCTTCAGCAGAAACTCGACCTCCGCGGCGAGACAGGACCAGAGCTGCTCAGGCGCCTGAGCTTCGAGGACGGCTCCGGAGTGGCGCCTTGCGGCGCCCAAGGAATCCTGGCCTTCACGAAACCGAGCGGCCCGGTCATCTTCATCTGTGGCCCCGCGTTTCGCCGTACGCTGCGCGAGCATCCGGCATTGGCCGCCAACATCTTGCTCCACGAGGCGCTTCACCGCCTCGGATTGGAGGAGTTCCCCCGCCTCGAACGGGTCTCCTCCCCTACCCGTCGAGCAAAGACCGACCGATGACGAGTCTGGAAATCACGGAGCGCATCGCCGCCCGTTGCGGAAGCTGAGGGCGCTTGTGACCACGACGACGGTCAGGGCTCGAGGTCGCGGAGCTGCTCCTCGACCGTTTCGCGAGCAAAGGCGGGCCTTGGCCGTCGTCGTGCCGAACGTCGAGGTCCGCATGCTCCCCGCGCGCGAGAGCCTTGCGGCCGGAAACGCGGCGATCACTTCACATCATAGCGATCCAGGTTCATCACCTTGGTCCACGCCGCCACGAAGTCACGGACGAACCGCTCCTGCGCGTCCGAACTTCCGTAGACTTCCGACAGCGCCCGGAGCTGGGAGTTGGAACCGAAGATCAGATCGACACGGGTGCCGGTCCACTTGAGCTCGCCCGTTGCGCGATCGCGCCCCTCGAACACATCTCCGGCGTCCGAGACGGCCTTCCAGGCCGTCCGCATGTCGAGCAGATTCACGAAGAAGTCGTTGGTGAGCGCCTCGGGCCGCTTCGTGAAGACCCCGTGCCTGGACTGTCCGACGTTGGCATTCAAGACCCGCAGGCCGCCAACGAGAACCGTCATCTCCGGCGCGGTCAACCTCAGCAATTGCGCCTTGTCCACCAGGAGCTCCTCGGCCGAGACGCTGGACTTGGCCTTCTGGTAGTTGCGGAACCCGTCGGCGATCGGCTCCAGCACGGCAAAGGACTCCACGTCCGTCTGCTCCTGCGAGGCGTCCATGCGGCCCGGTGTGAAGGGAACCGTCACGTTCTGACCGCCATTCTTCGCGGCTTTCTCGACGCCGGCGCAACCGGCCAGCACGATCAGGTCGGCGAGCGACACCTTCTTGCCGCCGGACGGCGCGCTGTTGAACTCGCTCTGGATGCCCTCCAGCGTCTTGAGCGCCTTCGCCAGTTGGGCAGGCTGGTTGACGGCCCACTCCTTCTGCGGCGCGAGGCGAATCCGCGCGCCGTTCGCACCGCCGCGCTTGTCGGAGCCCCGGAAGGTGGACGCCGACGCCCAGGCGGTCGAAACCAATTCCGAGACCGAGAGCCCCGAAGCCAGAATCTTGCCCTTGAGGGCCGCGATGTCCTTTTCGTCGATCAGCTTGTGATTGACCGCCGGGATGGGATCCTGCCAGATGAGCTCCTCGGCGGGGACCTCGGGGCCCAGGTAGCGCGCGCGCGGGCCCATGTCGCGGTGCGTCAGCTTGAACCACGCCCTCGCGAAGGCGTCGGCGAACTGATCCGGATGCGCGAGGAATCGCCGCGAGATCTTCTCGTACGCCGGGTCGAGCCGCAGGGAGAGGTCCGTCGTCAGCATGGTCGGCGCGTGACGTTTGGCCGGGTTGTGGGCATCCGGAATCGTGCCGGCGCCGGCGCCTCCCTTCGCCGTCCACTGATGCGCGCCGGCCGGGCTCTTCGTCAGCTCCCACTCGTAGCCGAACAGGTTCTCGAAGAAGTTGTTGCTCCACTTCGTGGGCGTGGTGGTCCACGTGACCTCCAGGCCGCTCGTGATCGTGTCCCCGCCGATGCCCGTGCCGAAGCTGCTCTTCCAGCCGAAGCCCTGCTCCTCGATGCCGGCCGCTTCGGGGTCGACCCCCACATGGGACTCGGGGCCGGCGCCATGGGTCTTGCCGAAGGTGTGGCCGCCCGCGATCAGGGCGACGGTCTCCTCGTCATTCATCGCCATGCGCGAAAACGTCTCGCGGATATCCCGGGCCGCCGCGATCGGATCCGGATTGCCGTTCGGGCCCTGCGGGTTGACGTAGATCAACCCCATCTGGACCGCGCCGAACGGTCTTGCGAGATCCCGGTCGCCGGAGTAGCGGCTGTCCGCCAGCCACTTGTCCTCGAAGCCCCAGTTGACCTCTTCCGGTTCCCAGACGTCCGCACGCCCGCCCGCAAAACCGAAGGTCTTGAAGCCCATCGATTCCAGCGCGACGTTGCCCGCGAGGATCATGAGGTCGGCCCATGAGATCTTCCGGCCGTACTTCTGCTTGATCGGCCAGAGCAGCCGGCGCGCCTTGTCGAGGCTGACGTTGTCGGGCCAGGCGTTCAAGGGCGCAAAGCGCTGCTGGCCGGAGCCCGCACCGCCGCGGCCGTCGCCGATCCGGTACGTGCCGGCGCTGTGCCACGCCATGCGGATGAACAAGGGCCCATAGTGGCCGAAGTCCGCCGGCCACCAGTCCTGCGAGTCGGTCATCAGCGCCAGGAGATCCTTCTTGACGGCCTTCAGGTCGAGGCTCTGGAACTCCTTGGCGTAGTCGAAGGCCTCGCCCATCGGGTTGGACAAGGAAGAATTCTGGTGGAGGACTTCGATCCGCAGCCGGTTCGGCCACCAGTCTCGGTTCGACCTGCCGCCGCCTGTATGCATGACCGGGCACTTGCTTTCCGACATGGCCTCATCTCCTTTTGTACTTGAAACGCTCTGCCAAACTGCGAGAAGCCCTTCTCGGGCGTCTCCGATCCTTTCAGTCGAACCCTCGTTTCTTTCCTCCCGTCGTTCGACTGCGCCGGCAATCCCGGCAAGTTCCGACGAATTCCAGAACCCGTTCTTCGATCTCGTGGCCGCGGGCGCGCAGGCGGCGCTCCTCCGGAAAGACCCGCGGCGCCCGCGGAAGGTCGAGCAGCAGCCCGCACCGGCGGCAGGAGAAGTGGTCGTGGGGATCCACGTCCGCGTCGAACCGCGTCGTCCGACCCCGGGTCCAGGAGCGCAGGCGCCCCTCCGAAACCAGCAGCTGCAGATTCCGGTACACGGTTCCGAGGGAGACGCGCGGCATCTGGCGCCGCACCCGCTCGTAGACCCACTCGGCGGTCGGGTGCGCGTGCGTCCCCGCGACCGCCTCGAAGACGAGGCGCCGCTGGCGGGTGTTGCGCCGTTCCGGGAGGACCTGCATATCAGTAACGAAAACTATTACTATTTGAGACCTCTGTCAACACGCCGGGGCGTCGCCGTCGGGACGCGGGAGCCGGACGTCCGCCCCGCCCACTTTTCCGTTCCCTCGGGTTAGAATCGCCACGCTTGGAGACCGCGACCGCATCAGTCACCGCCGGGAGGGACTTCCCTCTCGGCGTCGAGGGTTTCCGCTACCAGGACCTCCACCGCGACGAGAAGCTCGGGGAGCTCGATGCCGCCTTTTGCGGCGGAGCTCGCGCGGGAGAGCCCGGAGCTCGCGGCGAGGCTCTCCGCCTACCGGCGGGATCCCGGCTCGGTCGATCCCCTGTCGCGCTCGCGCCTGCTCGTCGACGCCGCGCGGCACGTGTCCCGCTTCCTGGTGCGCCTCTTCGGGATCGAGGCCGAGTGGCAGGCCCAGGCCGCCGCCGCCGGTCCCGAGGCGGTCCTGTTCCGCTTCCGGCGCGATTTCCTCCAGCGGCGCGCCGTCAAGACGAAGCCGCCGGAGGAAGAGGGCGCGCTCGCCGCGCTTGCCGCGTCGGCGACCGCGCTCGAGCGGCGTCTCTTCGGCGAGCTGCCCTGGGAGCAGGATCCGGAGCTCGCCACCTCTCAGGCGGCCACGGCGTTGCTCGATCTCGAGAGCGCCTTCCTGGCCGCCGTCCGGCAGAAGAAGGTGCCGCAGGTGGACCCGGCCGCCCGAGAGCGCGCCCTCGAGCTCGCGGCGCGGGCCCGCGCCAGCGGGTCGGCCGTGGCCGCGCCGGCGGGCGACGGCGACGAGGACGCTCCTGGCGTGGCTGGAAGCCCTGCTGCAGACCTACGCCGTCTGGTGCCATGCCCGGATGGTGCACCCCGCCTGGCGGCCGGCCGTCGCGGGCTGGGCCTCGTTCCACCTCCCGGAGTCCCTCGACTACCAGAACCTGGTCGAGACCGAGCGCCCGTTTCCCGAGCGGCCCGAGGAGCGGGTCGGGCCGCCGTCGCGCCGGCGCCGCCGGGAGGGCTTCACGCTGACCGATCCCGCGCATGACGCGGCGCGAGGTCCTCGGCGAGACGCACTACTGCCTGCTCTGCCACGAACGGGAGAAGGACTCCTGCTCGAAGGGACTCGCCGACGCCAAGACCGGCGGCTTCCAGAAGAACCCGCTCGGCGTGCCCCTGCCCGGCTGTCCGCTCGACGAGAAGATCTCGGAGATGCACCAGCTGCGGCGCGAGGGCGACTCCGTCGGCGCGCTCGCCCTCGTCTGCATCGACAACCCGATGTGCCCGGGCACGGGCCACCGCATCTGCAACGACTGCATGAAGGGCTGCATCTTCCAGAAGCAGGAGCCGGTCAACATCCCGCAGATCGAGACCGGCGCCCTGACCGACGTGCTGGCGCTGCCCTGGGGCGTCGAGATCTACGGCCTGCTGACGCGCTGGAATCCCCTGCACCCGACGCGCCCCTACCCGACCGCCTACAACGGCAAGAACGTCCTCGTCGTCGGCCTCGGCCCGGCCGGCTACACCCTCGCGCACTACCTCGTCAACGAGGGCTTCGGCGTCGTCGGGATCGACGGCCTGAAGATCGAGAGCCTGCCCGCCGACTGGACCGGGGCCGACGGCGCGGGGATCCGCCCCATCCGCGACTACGGCGCGCTCGCCCGTCCGCTCGACCGCCGTCCGCTGGCCGGATTCGGCGGCGTCTCGGAGTACGGCATCACGGTCCGCTGGGACAAGAACTTCCTCACCCTGATCCACCTGACGCTCGCCCGGCGCCGTCGGCTCTCGATCCAGGGCGGCGTGCGGTTTGGCGGCACCCTGTCCGCCGAGCAGGCCTTCGACCTCGGTTTCGACCACATCGCCGTGGCCGCGGGCGCGGGGCGGCCCACGATCATCCCCATCAAGAACAACATCATCCGCGGCGTCCGCAAGGCCTCCGACTTCCTGATGGCCCTGCAGCTGACCGGGCGCCTTCAAGAAGGAAGCGCTCGCCAATCTCCACGCGGAGCTGCCGGCGCTGGTCATCGGCGGCGGGCTGACGGCCATCGACACCGCGACGGAGCTGCTCGCCTACTACCCGATCCAGTGCGAGAAGGCGCTCGAACGCTACGAGACCCTCGTGGCCGAACGCGGCGAGAAGGACGTCCGGACGCCCTTCGACGCCGAGGAACGCGAACTGCTCGACCGGCTGCTCGCGCACGGCGCCGCGGTGCGGAGGGAACGGGAGCGCGCTCGGGCGGCCGGAGAAAAACCCGACCTCGCGCGCCTCTGCCGGGAGTGGGGCGGCGTCTCGATCGTCTACCGCCGCGCGATGGAGGAGTCCCCCGCCTACCGGATGAACCACGAGGAAGTGATCAAGGCCCTCGAGGAGGGCATCTCCTTCATCGAGGGCCTCGACCCGGTCGAAGCCGTTGCCGACGGCGACGGCAAGCTCGCCGCGATGCGCTTCCAGAGAAAGAGCGGCGAGACCGTGGAGCTGCCCGCGCGATCGTGCCTGGTCGCCGCGGGCACGACGCCCAACATCACCTACGAGAAGGAGTTCCCCGGGTCCTTCCCGATGGACGAGAAGCGGCGGTTCTTCCGGCCCCACCGCGCGTCGGTGGCGCCGGACGGCTCGCTGGCGCTCGAACCGGCTCCGGCAGACGCCGAGGACGCCTTCTTCACCGGGTACCGCCGGGGAAAGAACCTCATCACGTTCTTCGGAGACAACCACCCGGCCTTCAACGGGAACGTCGTCAAGGCCATGGCCTCGGCGAAGAAGGGATACCCGGCGATCGTGTCCGCGCTCTTCCCGGGCCCGGCCTCCGCGCCCCGCCCCGTTCGGCCCGAGCGCGGAATGGGCGGACTTCCGGGCGCGGATCGACGGGCGCCTGAGGGCAGAGGTCGTCGCAGGTCAACCGCCTGACGCCGACGATCGTCGAGGTCGTGGTGCGCGCCCCGGCCGCGGCGGCCAACTTCCAGCCGGGGCAGTTCTTCCGCCTGCAGAACCTGGAGACGCAGGCGCCGGTCGCGGGCGGCTCGCCGCTCCTGATCGAGCCGCTCGCCCTGACGGGCGCCTGGGTGGACGCCGAACGCGGGTCTCCTCTCGCTCATCGCCCTCGAGATCGGCGCGTCCTCGCGCCTCTGCGCGGTCCTGAAGCCCGGAGAACCGGTCGTCGTCATGGGCCCGACCGGCGCCGCGACGGAGCTGCCGGAGAACGCACGGTCCTGCTCTGCGGCGGCGGCCTCGGAAACGCGGTCCTCTTCTCGATCGGCAAGAAGGCGCGGTCGCGGGGCAATCGCGTCATCTACTTCGCCGGCTACAAGAAGGCCGAGGACTTCTACAAGCGCGAGGAGCTCGAGGCCGCCTCGGACGTCCTGATCCTGTCGGTCGACCGCGGCGAGCCGATCCCCGCCCGCCGCCCGTCGGACCGGTCCTTCGTCGGCAACATCGTCGAAGCGATGCTCGCCTACGCGACGGGCAGGCTCGGCGAGACGACGATCCCGCTCTCCGACGCGCGGAGGCTCATCGTCATCGGATCGGACCGGATGATGGCGGCCGTCGCCCGCGCGCGCCACGGCGTCCTCGCGCCGCATCTCGACCCGAGGCACGTCGGGCGTCGGCGTCGATCAACTCGCCCATGCAGTGCATGATGAAGGAGGTCTGCGCCCAGTGCCTCCAGAGGCACATCGACCCGTTGACCGGCGAGCAGAAGGAGATCGTCTTCTCCTGCTTCAACCAGGACCAGAACTTAGACGAGATGGACTGGGACAACCTGGCCGCGCGCCTGCGGCAGAACACGGTGTCGGAGAAGCTGACGGGGCTCTGGCTCGGGAGGCTGCTCGCGGCGGGAGACGTCGGGGCGGTCTAGCCGGACGTCCCGGCGGAGGCCGCAGAGCTACGGCATCCCGGCCAGGAACAGCAGGTAGGGGTTGATCGCCAGGCCCGCCCGGAAATCGTCGTCCTCGGGGACCCGCGTGATCGAAAAGTGCAGGTGCGGCCCGCCGATCACGTGGCCGGTCGAGCCGACGTAGCCGATGACGTCCCCGGCCGCGACCGTCTGGCCCACCGCCAGGCCGCGGGCGTAGCGGGAGAGGTGGCAGTAGAAGAAGAGGTACTTGCCGCTCGCGTCCTTCTGGTAGATCGTGATCCCGCCCCGCTTCTCGCGCCTCAACCGCACGATCTCTCCGTCCGTCGTCGCGAGGACCGGCGTCCCGCGCGGCGCTCCGATGTCGATGGCGAGGTGCTTGCGGTAGCGGCCCCTCCGATCCAGGAACGAGTCGCGCAGCGTCACCGCGTCGACGCCCTCGACGGGGATCCGGAGGTTCGCGTTCAGCAGGTCCCCGAGATCGACGTCATCGGCGCTGACGCGCGCCTGCGCCGACTTGGGCCGCAGGAAGGAGCCGATCCGCTTGGCCACGGTCAGGAAGCTCTCGGCGCTCGGCTCGCTCGTGTCGGCCACCGTCTCGGTCCCCACGGGCTCCTCGGACGCCTCGGCCTCCGGCGTGTCGGGGCTCTCGTCGTGCAGATGCGCCTCGAGGATCACGTCGACCGGCTGGCAGGGTGCGGGCGGATAGTCGAAGGCCTCGAGCGGCGGGAGGAAGGGGCCGTAGACCTCGCGCGGGCGCTTGGCCTGGATCCAGTCCAGGACGACCTGGTTGCTTTCGTCCTGACGGATGATCCGCTTGGCGCGCTTCTTCTTCTTGCCCGTCTTCTGAGCCGTCCGGCTCGACTTGGCCGCCTCGTCGAGCGGGTTGCGATAGGCGGGCTTCGCCTTAGACGAAGGTGCCGGCTTGCGCCCCACTTTTGTGGCTGGGCTTTCCCTCGGAAGCCGCCGGCCAAAGCAGCGCCACGCTCAGGGCCATTAGGGTGGCCCGGGTTCCCCATGGGTTTCGCACGTTCCGAATTATTGAAGACGGCTTGGAGGTGGGTCAAGGAAAAAGGGCCCGAAGAATCAGTGGTTTATGCCGTTTCAGCATATCGGCCCGCATGGGCAAAAGCAGGCGAAATCGGGAATCTGGCCGGTCAGCCCCGCTCGAGGTAGCTGTTGTCGCGCGTGTCGATCTTGATCCGGATCCCGGCCTCGATGAACTGCGGCACCATGACCTGAAGTCCGGTCTCGAGGGTCGCCGGCTTGTAGGAAGCCGACGCCGTCGCGCCCTTCATTCCCGGCTGTGTCTCGGTGACCTTCAGCGTGACCGTGTTGGGCAGCTCGATTCCGACCGGATTGCCCTCGTAGAAGTCGACGTGGATGACCGTGTTGGGCAGCAGGTACTTCATCTGATCGCCGATGACCTCGTCCGAGAGCGTCACCTGGTCGTAGTTCTGCTGATCCATGAAGTGGTGGCCGGCCGAGTCGGAATAGAGGTACTCCATCTCCCGCTCGTCGAGCGAGGCCTTCTCGACCCGGTCGGTCGAGCCGAACCGCTGCTCGGCCATCGAGCCGTTGCGCAGGTTGCGCATCTTGACCTGCACGAAGCCGCGCAGGTTGCCGGGGGTCTTGTGAACCATGTCGTGGACGCGGTGCAGCTCCCCGTTGTGGATGACGAGCGTGCCGACGCGTATCTGGGTTGCCGGGATCATCATGGGGTCTCTCCAAATCCTCGAAAAAGACGGCGAAATCTAACAGAGAGCGCCTTCCGCGTCCACCCGGGCCTTCCCTGGAGAAGAAAAAGCCCCGGCCGCAGCCGGGGCCCTGTTCCAGCTGGCGCGGAAGCTACCGGATCCGGTCGGCGGGCCGCTCGATCGTGCGGGTCTCTTCGCGGGGAGCCCGCGGCTTGGGACGCCGGATCGGCATCTGGGCCTCCAGGACCTGGACGCCCGCCCCCACCGGAGGGAACAGCGCGCGGAGCTGCCGCTCGATCACCTCCGAGAACTCGACCGCCGCATCGGCGCCGGAAGCCGTCGACCCCGGCGGCACGTCCGGGGTGAAGAGGGCCTGCCCCAGGTTCGGCAGCGGGATGGTGAGATTGCGGGTGGCGTTCAGGAGGTTGATGATCTCGGCGGCGACGACGGCCTGACCGACGCTGTTGGGATGGAACCCGTCGGCGGAGAAGATGCCTCCCGTGCCGAACGTCGTCGATAGCGTCAGCCCGCCGATGTGATAGCCGTGCGTCGTCACTTCGCTGAAGAACGCGTGGATGTCGAGGGGAATCGCCGCTGCCGTGCCGCCGATCGAGGCGATCGAGGCGTTCAGCTCGTCGGTCCGCGCGCGGATCCGGGCCACCTCGTCGGGGTAGAGCAGCACGCCGGGGACGATCGTCGCGGGCGGAATGAACTGGCCGTCGGGAAGCGGCATGTTGCACTGGGGCAGCGGCGCGACGGCGCAGGGAATGCCGAAGCCGAGCTGCAGCAGCGACTTTCCCCCGAGGGCCGCCTGCGGGCTGTTGGCCGAGAGCGTCACGAGCGTGCCGGCCGGCAGCGGGCAGGCCGGCGCGCCGCCCGGGCAGGGATAGGCGGCGTCCCCGGGGCCCAGCAAGGGAATGGTCCCGCCGGCGAAGATGAGCGGCTGGCCGGTGGACGGATCGAGGACCACCGGCGGGATCGTGTTGGCGAAGGGCACCGACGCCGACGTCGGGGATGTTCAGGGTCACGATCGTGCCGCCCGTCGACGCGATCGTCTGGATGATCTGCGTGTAGCTCTGGTTGAAGGACGCGACCGGGCGTCAGCGTCACGCCGTCGATCGCCACGGCGTAGAGCAGCGCGCCGAGCACGTCGTTGTTCCCGACCCAGAGCGTGGTCAGGTCCGGCTCGAGCGAAGCCCCCTGCTGGAGGGCGTTGGTTCCGTTCAAGGGGCTACTCGGGAAATTGTTCCGGAGGATCGCGTACGCGAACTGGTTCGCCGTGTTCCCGCTGGGATCGGCGCTCGTGATGTTGATCAGGTCGCCCGCCGTCGCGCCCGGGATTCCCAGGTTGTCGTACGGGCGCGCGAGACCCAGGTTCGTCGGCTGCAGCTGGTCGGAGACCGGGCCGACGCCGATCGTGCTCCCGCTGACGACGAAGCCCAGGCACTTGTTGGCCGCGCTCGAGGTCAGCGTCCCCTCGGCGAAGAGGGGCTGCTGGAAGCCCGAGATCCCGAGCTGCTGCGAGATGAGCAGCGGGTAGCTCGCGTTCTGATTGCGCGTGACGAGACAGAGCCCCTGGAAGCTCGCCGTGATGCTGTCACCCAGGGCGACGTACTTGTCGAACTGAGCCGCCGCCGGACTGGCGGCGAGCATCGCGAGGACGGCCAGGGCGGCGGCGGCGCGGAGGATCGGGTTTCTCTTCATGGCTGTCTCCTCCTCAGAAAGCGAACCGGAGGCTGGCGATCGCGATGTTGACCGATTCGTCGTGGTAGGTGCCGTAGAAGCCGTCCGTATTCGGAAACGGCGTCGTGCGGTCCTTGACCTTCAGGTACAGATCCGAGACGTTGAAGCCGAACTTCTCGGTGCCGTAGCTGAAGCCGAACGTGTAGCCGGTGCGGTCGTTGTCGGCCAGGAGCGGACCCGTGTCCGCGGCGGGCTGGGGCGTGTTGTCGTAGTAGTAGCCGGTCTGCACCGACCACTTTCCGATCTTCTGCTCGAAGCCGATCCGGTAGGCCCAGGAGTCCTGCCACGCCAGGACCCGGTTCGAATCCGGGATCGCCGGGATTCTCGAAGTCGATCAGGAGGTCGTGGAAGTCGGACCACTGCGTCAAGTCGGCCTCGAGCGAGACCGTCGTGTTCTTCCCGATGACGTACGCCATGCCGAGGTTCAGGCTGCCGGGGAACTTGATCGAGGTCGCGACGTTCTGCGGGCTCGGCGGGAGCCGCGAGGCGACGATCGCGTCGAACACGGAGTTCCCGGTCAGGATCTGGGTGAACGTCGCCGTCCCCTCGTAGTCGATCGTGATCGAGCTGCGGTAGGAGGCGCCGATCGAGAAGGTCGGGGCCGGCTTGATCATGATGGCCGCGTTCCAACCCCAGCCGCTGTTGTCCCAGATGCTGCTGTTCAACTTCACGTACGCCGTGTCCGCAAAGGACATCGTGAGCGGATCGAAGGTCGCGTTGTTGCGCTCGAGCTGGACCTTCGAGAGGCGGATAGTCCGCGCCGCCCGCGATCGAGATCGCCGGGGTCAGGCGCCAGGAGAGGACCGGGTTCAGGTCGATCGTCTGGACGACGGCGTTGGTCGAGATGAAGCGCCCGGGCCACTGGTTGTCGGTGTTGTCCCACCGGAAGCCGAGGCCGTAGGGAGCGAAGACGCCCGACTCCCAGGTTGATGTCCTGCGTCAGGGGCAGCACCGCGAAGAACGTCGGGACGACGAAGGTCGTCAGGTGCTGGTCCCCGTTGGCGCCGTCGCCGGGAAACGGGTTTGCCCCGTCGAAGTTGCCGTCGAGCTTCGAGATGAAGCCGACGGCCGTCTCCGCGGAAAAATGCTGCTGCCAGCCGAGGCCCGCCGGGTTGTAGAAGATCGCCGTGGGGTCGTTGGCGACGGCGGTGAAGGCCAGGCCCATTCCCGTGGCCCGGGCGCCCTGCGTCATGATCTGGAAGCCGGACGGGAAGGCAGGGCGCGGCGACGAGGAAGGCGAGGGCGGCAAGGGAGACCAGGAGAGGGCGGACCCGTCGGGATGTGGTCACGGTTCCTCCTGCGCAAAAACGAGTACCAACTTCGAAGCCCAGCGTCTAGAGTCCGTGCTTAGAGTATCGCGGCCGCCGTTCCAAATGCGACTTTAGACTTCGAGATCGAGACCCGGCACGCCAACGATGTCCCGCGACAGCGAGAGACCGACCCAGAACGGAAAGAAGGAAGGCGCCGACCGCCCTCTGAAGGCCGGCACGCTTCTCGGCGACCGCTATCGGATCGACCGCGTGCTCGGCTTCGGCGGCATGGGGGTCGTGTACCGGGCCCGGGACCTGCGGCTGGACATCGACATCGCCCTGAAACGGATCCGTCCGGACCGCATGTCCCCCGAGCGTCGCGAGACGCTGCGGCGCGAGATCATCCTTTCGCGGCGCGTGACCCATCCCAACGTCTGCCGCGTCTACGACCTGGTCGAGCTGTCGGGCGAGGACTTCGTGTCGATGGAGTTTCTGCCCGGACGGACGCTCAAGGAGATCGAGGACGACGAGAAGACGCTGCCGCTCGGCCGCGGCCTCGCCCTGGCGAAGCTGATCTGCGGGGGCCTCGCCGCGGCCCACCGCATCGGCGTCCTGCACCGGGACCTGAAGCCGGAGAACGTCATCGTCACGCAGGAGGGTGTGCCGCACCTGATGGACTTCGGCATCGCCGTCGACTCCGCCCTCTTCCGCGGCGCGAAGGAGGACACGGTCCCCGGCACACCGCAGTTCCTGGCGCCGGAGCTCCTGCGGGGGGAAGACCCGAGCGTCGCGACGGACGTCTACGCCATGGGGGTGCTCCTGTACGAGATGTTCACCGGCCGCGTCCCCTTCGACGACAACGACACCGCCCGGCTCGTCCGCCGCGTGCTGGCCGAGGAGCCGCCCAAGGCGCAGACGCTGCGCCCGGACCTGCCGCCCGAGCTCCTGTCCATCCTCGACCGGGCGATCGCCAAGGACCCCGCCGCCCGGTTCGCCAACGCGGAGGCCCTCGCCGACGCGATCGCCCGCTTCGAGGGGCAGGTCCTCGATCGGGTGCTCGCCGAGGTGTCCGTGACGCGCGCCAAGATGGTCAAGCTGATGGTGATCCTCGAGGCGAACAAGTCGCTCGCCGCGACGTTCGACCCGAGCGAGACCCTGCGCATCATCCTGAAGACCGCGACCTCCGAGACCGACGCCGAGCGCGGGACGATCTTCCTGAGGGAGCCGGGCTCCGACGAGCTGGTCAGCCAGATCCTCGAGGGCGGAAGCGTCGAGCCGTTCCGCATCAAGGTCGGGCGGGGAATCGCGGGGACCGTCGCGGAAACCGGCGAAGTCATCAACTCGACCGACGCCTACCGCGATCCGCGCTTCAACGCGAAAGTCGACGCCAACTCCGGATTCCGCACGCAGTCGATCCTCGCCGCTCCGATGCGCACGCCGGCCGGCGAGATCGTCGGCGTGGTCGAGATCCTGAACAAACGCCGCGGAACTTTCTCCCGCGAAGACGAGGAGTTCCTCCAGGAGGTCGCGACGCACGCCGCGCTGGCCGTCGAGGGCGTGCGCCAGCACGAGACCGCGGTCGTCCGGGCGCGCCGCGAAGGGGCCGCCGCCGTCATCCGCGGCGCCGCGTCGCTGCTCACCCCCGGCCGCTGGCCGGAGACGCCCGGCTTCGAATCCGCCCCGCTGCGCTGGCGCTCCGAGGAGTTCCAGGTCCTCTCCTACGCCGTCGAGGCCGGCCCCTCGCGGATCGCCTTCCTCCTCGTCGAGGACGCGCGCGAGCCCGAGGAAGCCTTCGGCCCGATCCTCAAGGGGATCGGCGCCGGACGGCCGCTGCTTCCGACGCACGCGCCGGCCGAGGTCGTCCGACACGTGCTCGACGCGGAGCCCTCGAGCCACGTCGCCGCGGCGGCCTGGTCGGGCGACCGGACTGACCGTCGCCTCGGCCGGGACGGAGCTGCCCCTGCTCCTGCGCGACGGACGCCCCGTCCCCTGTCCGGCGTCCGTCGGACCGCGGCGTCTTTTCGGCCGCGCTCGAAACCCTGCCCGGCGACCTGCTCGTGATGTCCTCCCGCGGGCTCGGGCAGGTGCGCTTTTCCGCCAAGCCCATCCCGCCGGAGGAACTGCTGGTGTGGTTCGCGCGCGAGGCGCGGGAGCATCCGCTTTCCGCGGCGTTCGCGAAGATCGTCGCCGACGGAAAGCGCATCGGGGCCTCGCCGGGGGCGCGCGACGTTCTGGTGCTCGCGGCCCGGCGCCTTCCGTGACCGCGAAACGCCGGTTCCTCCTCGTCGACGTCTTCGCGGACCGCCCGCTGGCGGGCAATCCCCTCGCCGTCTTTCCCGAAGCCGAGGGGCTGTCGGCCGAGACGATGCAGGCGCTCGCCCGCGAGATGGACCACGCCGCCACGGCGTTCCTGTTTCCCTCGCTTCGGCCCGACGCGGCGTTCCGCCTGCGCATCTTCTCCCGCGACCGCGAGATCCCCTTCGCCGGCCATCCGGCGCTGGGGGCCCACTTCGTCCACGCCACGATGACCGGGCGGCCCCTCGAGGGGAAGGTGGTGCGCGTCGCGCACGAGGGCGCCGACGGGCTGGTGCGCGTCGAGTTGCGCGTCGAGGCGGGCCGGATCGTCCTGCTGCGGCTCACGCAGCAGACGCCGGTCCACGGCGCCCACCTGGACGGCGAGGCGGTGGCGCGCGTCGCCGAGGCCTTGAGCCTCAAGGAAGAAGAGATCCAGGCCACGAACCAGCCGGTCCAGCAGGTGTCGACGGGGCTGCCGGTGCTGATCGTTCCCGTCTCGACCCTCCCGGCCCTTCAGAGCGCGCGGCCGCGCTTCGACCTGCTGCGCGCGGTGCTCGAGGGGCGGGAGGCGTCGATCGTCTATGCCTTCACGAAGGAGACGATCGCCGCGCGTTCCGCGGCCCACGCCCGCGCGTTCGACACCGGCGAGTTCGGTCGAGATTCCCGGCGCCGGCGCCGCCGCCGGAGCGCTCGCGGCGTACCTCGTGGCCAACGCGGCCGTGACCGTCGTTCCCGTCACCTCGCTCGTCATCGAGCAGGGCCACGTGCTTGAACCGGCCCTCGACGCTCTACGCCGAGGTGCACATGAAGGCGATGGCGGTGGCGCAGGTGGTCGTGGGCGGCAGGGTCATTCCGGTGGGCGAGGGGACGGTGGACGTTTGACCGGCGGCAGCAGCGCCGTCTGCCCGACGTCGTAGATCACCCGAGTCCCGTCCCTCCGCGCGAATTCCGGAAGCTTCCGTTCGCGCGCTTCGCGCGGCGACAGGATCTCGCGAACCGACCAGCCCCGGACGATCAGCGCATCGGCGATCAACGACCGGTGGCAGCGCCACGGCAGGGCCTCGGCGCACATCAAGGCGGAAGGCGTCTCGCGGGCGAGCGCGATGACCCGCTCCAGCCCGGCCGCGAATTCCGGCGTGTCCATGAAGTCCGCGTACCCCCGGAAGGCGTCTTCCCGCCAGGCCGTGTGCGGGGAATCCGGGCGCGGGCGGCGGCGCCCCCCGAGCTCGGGAAGGCCGAGGGCCTCGACCCCGGCCGCCGGCAAGCGTGCGGGCGAGCTCGGCCGCGTTGAAGTGGGGCCACTTTCGCGAGACCGGATACCGGCGGACGTCGAGGACGCGCGCGACGCCGTGCGCCTGCAGGAGCCGAGGAAGTCCTCCAGGGACCGGTTCGAGTGCCCGACGGTGAAGATCGCGTCCAACGGAGTGCGCGCGCGGCGGTTAGGCCAGCACCGCCACCGCGACGGCGCCCGGCCCGCCGTGGGCTCCCAGGGCGGGCCCGCACTCGACGATCATCACGTCCGACTCGGGGAACCGCTCGCGGATCTGGCGCGCGAGGCTCTCGGCGAGCTCCGCCGCGTCGCAGTGCGCGACGCCGAAGCGGCGCGACAGGCCGCCCTCGCCCGCCTCCGCGGCGGCGAACAGAAGGGCCATCATCTTCCGGCGGGCCTTCGCGAACCCGCGCGACTTGGAGCCGGCGTAGACCTTTCCCTCGGGCGAAATCGTCAGCACGGGAAGCAGCCCCAGCCACCGCGCGAAGAGGCCCTTCAACGGCGAGACGCGGCCTCCCCGCACCAGATGCTCCAGAGTCGGCACGGCCACGAAGGAACGCGTCCGGTCGGCCGCGTCCCGGGCCACGCGCACGACCTCGTCGGCGTCCTTCCCGGCCGCCGCCGCCTCCGCGGCGGCGCGGACGACGAGGCCGAGCCCGACCGAGACGTTGCGGCTGTCCACGTGCACGAAGCGCGTCTGCTCGATCCCGCGGGAGCCCACGATGCGCCGCCTGGTAGGTTCCGGAGAAGGCCGCGGAGAGGTGGATCGAAACGACCGCGCCGGCGTGCGTGGAAACGTAGCGGTAGACCTGCGTGAAGTCGGCCGGCGGCGGCTGCGACGTCTTGGGCTGCTCCCGGGTCACCGCGAAACGCGCGTAGAACTCGGCCGGGCTGATCGTCACCTTGTCGAGGTAGTTCTCGGAACCGAAGAAGACGCGCACGGGGACCATCCCGATCCCGAGCTCCTCGAAGAGCGCCGGGGGCAGGTCGCAGGTCGAGTCGGTGACGATCCCGACGCGCTGCGCGCGATTCTGGTCGAAGCGCGTCTCGTGCTGGGCCCGCATGTCCTCGACCTTGGTCTGCGCGACCTCGGCGAACTGCCCGGCGACGGAAAACACCTTCTCCGGCTCGTTGGTGTGAACGTGGAGGCGCACGCGCGCGACGCTCCCGGCGATCACGATCGAGTCGCCGAGCAGCGCCGCCTCGCGCCGCAGCGCGTCGCGGTCGATGTGATCCCCCTCGAGCAGCGCCTCGGTGCAATAGCGGAAGAGGATCTCCTCCGGCGTCCGGTCGAAGACGGCGGCCCTGGCGTCCTCCGGGGGCGCCTCGGGGATCGCGCCGCGGGCCGCCTCGCGAAGGTAGCGGACGATCCCCTCGAGCAGGTAGACGAACGCCTGGGCCCCGGCGTCGACGACGCCGGCCTTCTTCAACGCCGGCATCTGTCGCGGCGTCTCCGCCAGGGCGACCTTCGCCCGCTCCAGGGACTCGGGCAGGAGTTTTTCGAAGTCCGGGACATCGGGCGCGCGGGCCGCGACGTGCCGCGCCCAGTCGCGGATGACCGTCAGGATCGTCCCCTCGACGGGCCGCGCGATGGCCTGGTACGCCGAGTCGGCCGCCCGCACGACGGCCTGGCCGAAATCGCTCGTCGAAACGCGCGGCCGGTCGGGCAGCCCCTCGGCGAACCCGCAGAAGAACTGCGCGAGGATCGCGCCGGAGTTGCCCCTCGCCCCTCCCACGGCCTCGTCCGCGAGCGCGCGCGACATCTCGCGCACGTGCCGCTGGCGCAGGCGGGCGATTCCCGCGGCCGTCTTCTGGAGGGTCGCGGCCACGTTGGTCCCCGTGTCGCCGTCGGGGACCGGAAACACGTTGATCTTGTTGAGCGGCTCGGCGCGGTCGGAGACGAATCGCGCCCCCGCGATGACGGCACGGGAGAGGCGCCGGCCGTCGAGGTATCCGATGGCGATCACGGCTTGATGGGCGCGGGCTCGATCGCGCGCGAAGGCTCCGTCTGGCCCTGGCGCTCCCTCCGGTACTCCTCCGCGATCGCCGGAAGCCGGTCGAGGTAGAGCAGCACCACGCCGCAACCCATGCAGGCCCAGGGAAAGATCCGCTCGACGCCCCACTGAAAGATCCCCGTCTTCCAGGGTTTCTTCCAGAAGTACGACGTGTATCCGGAATTGGCGCTGCGGGAGCGGATCATGTCCCCCGAGCAGAGGGGGCACCGGCGCTGAAAGTCGTTCATGATGGCTCTCGGCGAAGGATACCGCGAAGCCGACGGCCGACCCCTCGTCCTCAGGGCCTCCAGCGCAGCACGAGGTTGCGGGCGGCGGCCACCTCGTCGACGCGCTTGACGGGCGTCGTGTGGGGCGCCTTGAGGACCATTTCCGGGTCCTCCTCGGACTCCCGGGCGATCGCCCGCATCGCCTCGACGAAGGCGTCCAGCCCCGGCTTGCCCTCGGTCTCGGTCGGCTCGATCATCAACGCGCCCGGAACGATCAACGGGAAGTAGACGGTGGGCGGGTGGAAGCCGTAGTCCATCAGGCGCTTCCCGATGTCGACGGCGTGCACGCCGCGCTCGGCCTGCCGTTTGTCGGAGAAGACGACTTCGTGCAGCGTCGGCGCGTCGTACTTCAGGTGGTAGACGTCCGACAGCCTGGCGCGGATGTAGTTCGCGTTCAGGACGGCGCCCCGGGCGACCTCCCCGATCCGGTTGCCGTACGCGGCGATGTAGGCGAGCGCGCGCACGAACATCCCGTAGTTGCCGAGGAACGTGCGCAGCCGCCCGATCGAATCGGGCCGGTCGAAGTCGAGCGTGAACGTGCCGTCCGGCCGCTTCTCGACGGTCGGGCGCGGAAGGAACGGGATCAATCGCTCGGCCACGGCCACGGGGCCGGCGCCCGGGCCGCCGCCGCCGTGCGGCGTCGAGAAGGTCTTGTGCAGGTTCATGTGCATCACGTCGATGCCCATGCGCCCGGGCTTGGCGATGCCGACGAAGGAGTTGAAGTTGGCGCCGTCGCAGTAGAGCAGACCGCCCTTCGCGTGCACGATCGAGGCGATCTCGGTGATCCGATCCTCGAAGATGCCGAGCGTGTTGGGCACCGTCAGCATCAGCGCGGCGACGTCCTCGGTCATCGCCTCCTCGAGCACGTCGCAGATCGAGCGTGCCCCGGGCGTTGGACTTGAGCTCCCGGACCCGGTAGCCGGCGAAGTGCGCCGAGGCGGGGTTGGTGCCGTGCGCGGAGTCGGGGATCAGGACCGTCTGCCGCGGGTTGCCCGATTTCGCGAGCGCCGCCCGGATCATGAGGATGCCGGCGAGCTCCCCCTGGGCGCCGGCCGAGGGCTGCAGCGTGACGCGCGCGAGGCCGGTCAGCTCGATCAGGATCCGCTCGAGCCGCCACGCGAGCTCGAGCGTCCCCTGGCTGACCTCCTCGGGCGCCAGCGGGTGCGACGCCGCGAAGCCCGGCAGCCGCGCCACTTCCTCGTTGGTGCGGGGGTTGTGCTTCATCGTGCAGGAGCCGAGCGGGTAGAGCCCCTGGTCGATCGAGAAGTTCAGGCGCGAGAGGCGCGTGAAGTGCCGCGCGATTTCGACCTCGGTGACCTCCGTCCCCCCTTCGACGTCGGCACGCCGGAGCGATTCGGGGATCGCCAGGACCTCCGGAACGTCGAGCGGCGGCAGCGAGTAGCCGACCTTCCCCTGTCCGGAACGCTCGAAGACGAGCGGCTCGTGACGGGGCTCCGGGTGGGCCCGGTCGCCGAGCGCGGCCGAGGCCGCCTTCTCTTCGATCTCGAGGCTCACGCAACGGCTCCGAGCTCCGCGACGAGGCGATCCATCTCGTCGCGCGTGTTCATTTCGGTGACCGCCACCAGGAAGCGGTTGGGCCATTCGCTCTGGTAGCGCGACAGCGGCACGCCCGCGAGGATCCCCCGGCCCGCGAGGCGCGACAACAGCGGCGCGGCGGCGAGCGGCGCCTCGACCACGAACTCGTTGAACGTCGGCCCCGCGTAGGGCAGACGGTAGCCGGGCAGCTTCGCGATGCGCCCCTTCAGGTATTCCGCCTTCGCGTGGCTCTGGGTCGCCACCTCGCGCAGCCCCCGCTTGCCGAGCAAGCGACATGTGGATGTTCGAGGCGAGGGCCATCAGCCCCTGGTTCGTGCAGATGTTGGAGGTCGCCTTCTCGCGGCGGATGTGCTGCTCGCGGGTCGAGAGGGTCAGGCAGAAGGCGCGCCGGCCCTCGGCGTCCCGGGTCTCCCCCACCAGGCGCCCGGGGATCTGCCTCTGGTGCGCCGTGCGGCAGGCGAGGAAGCCGAGCAGGGGCCCGCCGTTCTGCATCGGCACGCCGAGCGACTGCGCCTCGCCGCAGGCGATGTCGATGCCCGCGGCTCCCGGCGGCGCCAGCAGGGCGAGCGACGCGGCCTCCGCGACGACCGCGACCGACTGCGCTCCCCGCGCGGCCGCGGCCCGCGCGGCCGCCGTCCAGTCCTCGACGACGCCGAAAAAGTTGGGCGACTGCAGCGCGACCGCGAAGGTCGTCTCGTCCACGGCGGCCGCGAGGGCGGCGGCGTCCGTCGATCCGTCGGAACGGACCGGCACCTCCGCGACCTCCAGGTCGAGGTTCGCAAAATACGTGCGGACCGTCTCGCGGTACTCCGGATGGATGCCCGCCGAGAGCACGGCGCGCCGCCGCCCGCGCGTGAGCCGGTCGGCCATCAGCAGCGCTTCGACCAGCGCCGAGGCCCCCTCGTAGAGCGAGGCATTGGCGACGTCCAGGCCCGTCAGCAGGCAGACGTGCGTCTGGAATTCGAAGATCGACTGGAGCGTGCCCTGCGAGACCTCGGGCTGGTAGGGCGTGTAGGCCGTGAGCCACTCCGCCCGGTAGAGCATCTGGTCGGCGATCGACGAGACGTAGTGGTTGTAGAGTCCCGCGCCCAGAAAGAAGGCCGTGTCGCGCGCGCTCGCCGTGCGGCGGGACAGATCGCCGAGGAGGCGCCGGATCTCGATCTCGGACATCGGGGGGGGCAGCTGCGGATCGCCGAGCACGTCGGCGGGGATCGAGGCGAAGAGGTCCTCCATGCGTCCGACGCCGATCGCCTGAAGCATCGCGGCGCGGTCGGCGACCGAGGTCGGGAGAAACTTCACTTCTCTTCGCTCTTGACGTACTCGGCGTACTGCTCGGCCGTCATGAGCTTTTTCACTTCCTCGTCCGTCGAGAGCTTGATCCGAACGAGCCATCCGTCCCCGAACGGGATCGTCGTTGACGATGCCGGGCTCGGCGATCGCCGCCTTGTTCACCTCGAGCACCTCGCCCGAGATCGGCGAGAAGAGCTCCGAGACGGCCTTGACCGACTCGACGGTGCCGAACTCCTCGTCCGCATTGAAGACGTGGCCCGCCTCCGGCAGCTCCAGGTACACGATCTCGCCCAGCTCCTTCTGGGCATGGTCGGTGATGCCGATCGTGCCGATGTCCCCATCGATCCGCACCCACTCGTGGCTCTGCGTGTAGTGGAGATCCTCGGGATTCATGCGGGCTCCTCCTTCTTCCTCCGGTAGAACGGCGTCTCGACCACCCGCGCCTGTGCGGCGCGCCCGCGGATATCGACCTCGAAGGCGGCGCCGATCGCGACGGCCGACGGCAGCAGCGCCAGGCCGATCGGCCGCCCGAGCGTCGGCGAATGGGTGCCGGAGGTCACGACGCCCGGGCCGAGCGCCGTCCGGGCCGGATGGCCGTGCCGGGCGATGCCGCGGTCCACCATCTCGAACCCCATCAACTTCCTCGGCACGCCTTGCGCCTTCTGCCGCGCCAGGGCGTCGCGCCCGACGAAGTCGCCCTTCTTCATGCGCACGATCCACCCGAGGTCGGCCTCCCAGGGCGTGACCGTGTCGTCGATGTCGTTGCCGTAGAGCGCCATCTTGGCTTCCAGGCGCAGCGTGTCGCGCGCGCCGAGCCCGCACGGCGCGATGCCTTCGGGCCGGCCCGCCTCGAGCAGCCCCCGGAAGACCTTCGGCGAGGCCTCGGGACCGAGGTAGATCTCGAAGCCGTCCTCGCCCGTGTAGCCCGTCCGCGAGACCAGCGCCGGGACGCCGAGCACGCTCGCCGTCGCGAAAGCCGTAGTACGGAAGGTCCGACGGGTCGGGCGCGCAGACCCGGGCGAGCAGCCGCGCCGCCGCCGGCCCCTGGACGGCGATCAGCGCGTAGCCGTCGGAGCGGTCCTCGACGGAGACGTCGCCGGCCGCCCGCGCGCGCGCCCAGGCGAAGTCCTTCGCGGCGTTGGACGCGTTGACGACGAGCAGGTAGGAATCGGCGGCGCGGCGGTAGACGAGCAGGTCGTCGACGAACGTCCCCTGCTCCGTCAGGAACGCCGAGTAGTGGATGCGACCGTCGGCCAGAGCGCGCGACGTCGTTGGGCGTCAGGCTCTGGACCAGCGCCAGCGCGCCCGCGCCGGTCACCTCGAGCTCGCCCATGTGCGAGACGTCGAAGAGTCCCGACGCGCTCGCGCACGGCCCGGTGCTCCTCGCAGGATCCCCTCGTACTGCACCGGCATCTCCCAGCCGCCGAAATCGATCAGCTTGGCGCCGAGCTCGCGGTGAACTTCGAAGAGGGGCGTTCGCCGGAGGGAGACGGGTTCGCTCGCAGGGGCAGACATGCGGAGGAGGAAATTAGCACAAGAAGGCGAGGGGAAAGGGACGCGCCCCGTCGGGGATCGCACCGCATGGGCTTCGCCGATCTCGTAGAATCCCGACAACCTCCCAGGAGGCTTGATGACCGTGGCTTTCGGCCGGAACGTCCCCTTGCGCTCTGTCGGAAGACCAACGCCCGCAACGATCTCCGGTCTCCGCCGACGGGTCGGTTCCGCGGGGGCGCCGTGAGCGGAGATCGGGCAGAGGATCGCCCGCAAGCGGCGTCTTCCCTCGCGCGCGTGTTGATCGCCTCCGGGCGCGGCGCCGAGGCGCGTGGGCTGGCGGTCGAGAGCGGCGACGACGTGCTCCTCGGGCTGCTCGCGCTCGAGTCGCACGACTTCGAATCGGCGCGCGCTCTGCTGGATCAGGCGCGGCGCGCCAACCCGTTCGACCCGCGAACCGCCTCCGCCCGCGGCCGGCTGGCCTTCCTCGAGAAGCGTTTCGCCGATGCAGTCGGCGACCTGCTCGAAGCGGCCCTGCTGCGCCCGGACGGGTTGCCCGAGGCGACCGACGCCCGATTTCTCAAAGCGGCGCGGGCCCTCGCCCCCGAAGAGATTCCGGGCTGGCCCGAGTCCGCCGCCGCGGCCCGGGAGCGTCTGCAGAACGCCGGCCGGGCGCTCGCGCCGGACCTCGTCTGGCCCGACCGCACCGCGGCCCTCGTGCGCGCGCTGATCTCCCGAAGCTCCAGCGCCGAGGGCGTCCTGGAGCGCGCCCGCAGACTCTCGGAGATGCCGGCGCTCACGGGCCTCGGCGACCGGGCGCTGCTTTCGGCCGCGTCGGGAGGCGAGCTGCGCCGCCTCGGGGCCGGCGGCTTCCTCTACCGCGAGGGAGAGCCGTCCGCGGAGATCTCGCTGGTCGTCTCGGGGCAGATCGAGCTCGTGCGCGAGACGCCCGTGGGATCCCAGCCGCTCGGCCTGGCGCAGGAGGGCGAGTTCGTGGGCGAAGAGGCGCTCCTCGGCACCCCGCGCAGCGCCGACGCGCGGGCGCCGAAGGCGGCGACGCTGCTCGGCCTCACGGCGGACTTCCTCGCGGACGATCCGGACCGCGCGGCGTGGCTGCGGCACCTGCGCGCCGGGCTCGCCCGCCGTCTGGCGCGGTTGAACGACCTCTTCCGCGGCTTCTTTCCGGGCCAGGCTGCCCCGGAAAGCCTCCCGATCCCGGCGGGGGGCGCGGCCGCCGCGCTGTCGGCCGAGGAGAAGTCCCGATCGCTTTCGAGCGGCGGCCTCTCGGCTTCCGATCGCTTCCTCTTCGGCGCGTTCGCCGAGGAGCGCCGGTACCCGGCCGAAGCCGTCATCTTCCGCGAGGGAGACCCCGGAGACGCGCTCTACGCCGTCGCCCAGGGCCGCGTCCGCATCTCGCGGCAGGTGGCGGGAGGGGAAGAGGCCTTCGCCATCCTTCCGCCCGGCGAGATTTTCGGCGAGATGGCGATCCTGGATCGGGAAGCGGCGGGCCGCTCGGCCGACGCGCGGGCGCACGAGGAGACGGTCCTGTTGACGCTTTCGCGCGCGCGGTTCGAGAAACTCGAGCGCTCGGACCCCGAAGGGTGCGCGGAGCTCTCGGCGCTGCTCTGCCGGCTGGCCGCGCGCCGCTGCGCGGAAACCGCCGACCGGCTCGCGCGCTGGAGGATGATGGCCGGACCGGGTTTCTAGTCCGCCGGGCCGCCGGGAGCGGACTCCTCCAGCCACAGGCGCAGGGCGCCCGCAAACTGGTCAACGTGCTGCGCCAGGTAGGTGCCGTGATCCCCGGGGACGCGGGCGAGGTCCACCCGCGGCGCCAGGCGCGACCATGCCGAGGGAGTGCCCTCGCGCTGCCCCTCATCGCTCACGGCCAGGCGGATCGCCCGGTCCAGACGCCGAAGCGGCGACCGGAACAGCCGGCCGACGTACGACGCCCGCCGCCGCAGCACGGCCCGGCGCTCTTCCTTTCCGACGGGCGCCAGCGCCGAGGCGGCGATCCGCGCCTTCTGGAGGACGTACGCGCCCCGCCGGCCGGGCTCGAGTTCGCGGAGGACCTTGAAGTGATGGCGCAGCCGGCGCGGCAGGTTGTCTCCCCAGGGCGCGCGCAGCAGTCGCAGCGCGTGCAGGAGGCGGCGGCGCCACGTCGGAAACGGCGTGTCGAGGAGGGCGAGCAGCGCGACTTCTTCGCCCTCCTGCCGCAACCGACAGGCCATCGCGAAGGCCAGAATCCCCCCGACGCACTCCCCGACCAGAAGGTAGGGGCCGCGCGGTTGAACCGTCCGCATCTGGCGGATGCCCCAGGCGGCCAGATCGTCGAGCCGGAGCGCGCCGGCCGAGCCCGCGCGCAGCCCCACGAAGGTGAACGCGCCGCCCACGCTGCGCGCCAGCCGGACGCTCACGAGCAGGTCGGCGCCGTCGCCGACGCCGCCCGGAAGGAGGAAGACGGGCCCACGCGTTCCGCGCTGGAGAAAGACCAGGGGTCCCGCGGGAGCGGCGCGTCCCGCGCGCAGACGGGCCGCGAGGGCGGCCGGCGTCGGCGCCTCGAGAAAGTCGACGGCCGACAGGTCCCCTCCCAGAAGCTCGTGCACGCGCGTGAGCACCGCGATGGCGGAGAGCGAGCTGCCGCCGAGGTCGAAGAAATCGTCGGAGGCGCCGACGCGGTCGAGCCCCAGCGCCTCCGCGAAGACACCCGCCACAGCCTCCTCGAATCCGTCCTGCGGCGCGACGTAGTCCGACTCGAGCGGCGGCCGCAACGGCGCGGGCGCCGGCAGCGCGTCGCGATCCACCTTTCCCGACGGCATGCGCGGCAGGCGATCGAGAAAGACGAAGGCGGACGGAACGAGGTAGTCGGGAAGGCGTTGCGCAAGGCTGCGGCGCAGAGCCTCGATGCCGGCGCGGCTTTCGGGCGTGCGCACGACGTAGGCGACCAGCCGCAGGCCTTCGGGGCCGTCGCGCCCCGCGACGGCGGCCTCGCGCACGCCGGGCAGGGCCGCGAGGGCCGCCTCGACCTCCTCGGGCTCCACGCGGTGGCCGCGCACTTTCAGGCGCGAGTCCTTCCGGCCGGCGTAGAGGAGACACCCATCCGCCCGCAAGCGGCCGAGATCGCCCGTCCGGAAGATCCGGACCCCTTCCCGGCCGGGAACCGGCGCAAATGCCTCGGCGGTCCGCAGCGGATCCCTCCAGTATCCGAGGGGAAGCGTCGCCGAGACGATCGCGATTTCCCCCTCTCCGGCGGCCTCTCGCCCGCCTTCGTCGAGCAACCGGACTTCGGTCCCTTCGACCGCGTAACCGAGCGGCGCGCCGCCCGGCCAGGGCGTGTCGTGGTCGCGCGAACCACTGGCGGATCACGTGCACCTCCGTCGAGCCGAGCCCGGCGTGAAACCGGCAGCCCCGGGGGAATCGCGCTGCGGTAGAGGTCGAAGTCGGAGGCGAGGATCGGTTCGCCGCCGAGCTTGACGATCCGCAGCTTCGAGAGGTCCCGACTGCCGTCGAGCGCCGCGGCGAAGGCACGAAAGACACTCGGCACCGAGTGGAAGACGGTGATGGCCTCACCCGCGACGAAGTCGCACAGAGCCGCAGCGCCTTCCGCGCGCACGGAAAAGGGGCAGACGCACGCACCGTTCAAGAGTGCTCCGAAGATGTCGGAGACCGAAGCTCCGAAGCTCGGCGGACGAGAGCAGGGTGATCCGGTCCTCGGGTCCGATCTGCAGCCCGTGGGTGAGCTTCCGGACGTTGTGCAGGAGGTTGCGATGGCTGTGCATGACGCCCTTGGGGACGCCGGTCGAGCCCGACGTGAAGAGCACGTAGGCCAGAGCCCCCGGAGAGACCGCTATCGCGGGATCGTCCGCGGGGCCTCGCGTCGACGACGGGTCGAGGGGCGCGACCTCCACGCGGCCCGCGGCCAGCCGTGCGGCCTGGTCGAGCGACGATGCGTCGGCCAGGACGACGGCGGCGTCGAGGCGATCGAGGATGGCGGTGAGGCGGCTGTCCCCCAGAGCCGGATCCAGCGGGACGTAGAACCGCCCCGCCTTCAGCGTTCCGAGCATCGCCGCGAAGAGCGCCGTTCCGGCGGGCATCAGGAGGGCGACCGGCCGGTCCGCTTCCCCCGGGCCGGCCGCCAGCACGTGCGCGACGCGGTTGGACGCCGCGTTCAACTCGGTGTAGGTCCAGGTGCGGCCCGGCTCCCGAACCGCCGGACGCCCGCCGTGGTCATGGACGATCCTCTCGAAGCGGCTTCCGATCGACTCCTCGATCCCGCTCCCTTCCAACGGAACGGCCGCCGCAGGGGCGATCGGTGCGGCGTCGGCAGCCCGGAAACGCGCCTCAGTCGCCATGCTCAGACCCCGCCATAGAGCGTCTGGATCCGCGTGTAGAACTGCGCGTCGCCGGGACCGCGTTCGGGCGGCCCGACCCCGGAGGACTTCCAGCCACCGAAGGGTGCGGACGAATCCGCCCCCGCCGTCGCCTGGTTCCATTTGAGGACCCCGGCCTGGGCCCGAAGGAAGAACTGATCCCGCAGCCTCTCGGATCCCGCGAAGAGCGCGGCGACCAGTCCCTGCCGGGGGGCGTTGGCGAGCGCGACGGCGTGATCGAAGTCCCGGGCGGCCTGCACCACCAGGACGGGGCCGAAGGACTCCTCCTGGACGATGGCGCTCTCCGGCTGCCCGGAGACCACGAGGGTCGGCGGCAGGTAGCAGCCGTTCCCGTGAAGAGCCGCGTTCCGCGCCTTGCGCCGCGTGCGGAACCAGGATCCGGTCGCCCTCGGCGGCGGCGCGCCCGATCGACGCCGCAACACGGTCCGCGAGCCTCGGGCGAGATCAGCGGCCCGACGTCGGTCGAGGGCTCGAGCGGATCGCCCCAGCACAGCTTCGCCGTCGACGGCCGCCAGAGCGTCGGTGATCGGGCCGAGGGAATCTGCCGCCACGATCACGCGGCGATTGGCCGTGCACCGCTGGCCCGCGAACGAAAAGGCGCCACGGGCCACGAGCTCCGCCGCGCGGGCAAGGTCCGCACCCTCCCAGACGATGGCGGCGTTGTTGCCGCCGAGCTCGGCCTGCAATGCGACCCGGCGGCGCGCGCAGATCTCCTGCGCCGTCCAGCCGGCGGCCGAGGAGCCCGACAGCGAAACCCCGCCGACGCCCTCGGAGGCCATCAGGAGCTGCGCCGCGGCGCGGCCGCCGCAAACCAGGTTGACGAGGCCCTCCGGAAGGCCGGCCTCTTGCGCGAGCTCGAGGAGCCGGAGCGCGATCCGTGTCGCGGGCGGCGAGGGCTTCCAGACGATCGCATTGCCCCACGCCAGGGCCGGAGCGATCTTGCCGATCGGGATGGCGACGGGATTGTTCCAGGGAGTGACCGCGGCCACGACTCCCAGCGCGACGCGCCGCCAGGCCGACTCACGGCCGGACCGCACGGGCGAACTTTCTTCGGCCGGGGCGGCAACGCCCCGCAGCAGTTCCGCGGCGCGCGCAATCTCCGCCCGTCCGTCGGCGACCGGTTTCCCCAGATCGATCGCCAGGCTGCGCGTCAGCGATGCCGCGTCCGCTTCCAGCCGATCCGCGAAGCGTTCCAGCGCCGCGGTGCCGCTCCGCGGCCGGGAGCCTCTCCCATCCGGGCTGCGCGCGGCGCGCGGCGGAGACGGCGGCCTCCACTTCGCCGGCTCCCGCGGCGGCCACGGCGAAGAGCTCGTCGCGCGTGTCGCGGGGCGACCGATGGACTTCCGGCGCTGTTGCGGAGACAGACAGAGCGCGACCCGCCGACGACGGCGGCCGGGAGGGCGGCCGCGCGCCCGCGTACGGGCCCCGCCCTCGAGCCGGCGGAGGAGCTCCGAGGACGGAGCGAACCACGCCGCCCGGCGGCTCGAGGTACCGGCGCGTCACGGCCGCATGGAGCGGATCGTCGCTTCCGACCGCGTCCTCGGCGACCCAGACGGCGAGGCCGCGCTGGTAGGCGTCGAGCACCGTCGCGCGCACACAGCCGTGGAGGTGCACGCCGGCCACCAGCAGCGTGTCCGCTCCCGCGGCGGCCAGGGCGCCGTCCAGAGCCGGCGAGGAGAACGCGCTGAAGAACGTCTTGGAGACCACGGGCTCCGGCGTCGAGCGGCGAAAGCCCGTCGGGCGGCGCATGTCCGGGCGTTCCGCGCACGCACATCCAGCGCCCCTGCGCCTTCCAGTGCGGCATGCGCGCGTCGCTTGAAGGATCCACCGACGTGATGGCGTGGATGACCGGCACGCGGAGCGCCCGGGCCCCCGACAGCAGTCGCTCCGCGCCCCGCACGACGTCGGCCGCCGGAGGCTCGAGCCCCGGCGCCGACAAGAAGTCGTTCTGGAGGTCCACGAGAAGCAGCAGCGGCCTCATCCCGCGCGGGCGAGCCGCTGCACGGCCGAGGCGATGCGCTCTCCCATCTCGGCCGTTCCGACGAGCGTCGTCCCCTCTTCCAGGATGTCGAAGGTGCGGAAACCCAGGCGCAGCACGTCGCCGATCGCCGCTTCGATCCAGGCGGCCTCGCGCATCCGGCCGAAACTCTCGCGCAGCAGCATGGCGAGCGACGCGATCTGGCCGATCGGGTTGGCCCGGCCGAGGCCCGCCAGATCCAGCGCCGAGCCGTGGTTGGTCTGGTACACCGCAGCGCCGTCCTCGGAGAAATTGCCCGAGAAGGAAAGGCCCCTCGACCCGAGCAGGACCGCGCCCAGATCCGCGAGGATGTCGCCGAAGAGGTTGGGCGCGGCGATGACGTCGAAGGATCGCGGCTCCTGGATGAGCCGGTACGCGATCAGGTCCACGTCGGGAAAAGTGGCGCGCACCCCCGCCCGGGACGCGACCTCCTACTCCGACGTCGCGCCAGAGCGCGCTGACGGCGGGAATTCCGCTGCCCTTGACGACCACGGCCAGTTCCCCCCGGCGGCGCGACGCGAGCACCGCGGCGGCTTCGAGAATCCGGCGAACCTGCCGCTCCGAGTACCGGAACCGGTGATCGCAGATGCGGCCCTCGGCCGCGTCGGAGCCTTCGTTCCACTCCCCCTGGTAGACGCCGCCGACGTTCTCGCGCAGGATGAGGATGTCCGCTCCGGCGACGGCCGAGACCTTCAGGCGGCCCGCATGCGCCAGGGCATCCATGGGACAGAGCGGGCTGATCTTGCAGAAGAGATCGAAGCGCCGGCGCAGGTCGTAGACGAATCGCCCTCCGCCCGGCCCGGCCAGGATCGCGCCGCCGGCGGCGAAAATCCCGGCGCAGAAGGACGCGACGTCCTCCGTGAGCGACTGCCCGGTCAGGACCTCGGCCTCCCGGCCGATCGGCCCCCCCGTGCGAATCTCGAATCGGGTTCCGCCCGCGGATTCGACGGCCGCGAGCACGGCGAGCGCCGCCCCGATCACTTCGGGACCGATGCCTTCGCCGGGCAGCACACCGATCGCGAACGAAGCCGAAGACGCCTCCGGACGGCGGCGTATGACGGCGTCGGTCCAGCGGACCGGCGGCCTCAGGGTCCCTCGCTGTGGGTCCACGATCTTTCCCGGTGGTCCGGAGTCTATCGCCGAGCCGCGACGACGGGCTATGGCTTCGGGAGGGCCTTGAGCTCCGCTTTCACCCTGGCCCGCTCCCGGTCGGCGTTGGAAGACACGAGAATCCGGATCGTCTTCGTTTCGTACCCTGGAGCGGACAGCACCAGATCGTGCACGGCGGGTCCCGTGAGGTGCAGGGGCGCGCTGGGCCCGAAGGAGGAGGCCGGGCCGAGCGTCCGGCCGCCTTCGGAAACGACGGCGTCTCCGGGCACGACCTCCAATTCGACCGGCCCGACGGTCCGGTCGGAGGGCCCCCGGAGCTTCGGGTACTCGACGCGGGACAGGCGCTTCAACTCATCCTCGATCTCCACCGTGTCGTCGTCGGCGTTGGGCGTGACGAGGATGTCGAGCTGGAGGGTCCGATAGCCCGGCAGCTCCATGCGAACGCGGTGCGTGCCGTCGCCGGAAAAGGGCAGCGTCTTTCCTCCTCCTCGATCGTCCCAGTCGTCCGCGATCCCGGCGTAGTGGCCGTCGACGTAGAGCCGGGCCTGATCGGGGCTCGAGGAGAACTTCGCAAAGCGGCGCGTCCGGTACACGTTGTCGGCGGGCCCCGCGGCCTGGGAGGAGGGAGCCGCAGAGGCGCCCGGGGCGGAAGCCTCCAGCACCGGCGCCGTCGGCGCCTCCGTGGGTCGGGGCGCCGGCGTCGGCTGGGGCCGCGGCGTTGCCGAAGGGCGAGGCCGCGTGGGCATCGGGCTCTCCAGCCGCGTGGCTCCCACGATCGCGTCGGCTGCGGCCGGCGGGCCCGGCGTCGGAAGCGCTTCGGGGGTGGGCGGGGCGGTCGGCACGGGAATCCCGGTGGGCTCCGCCTCCGTCGCCGCCCGTCCCGCGACCACGGGTGCCGGGCTGGCCGCGGGCGTGGCCGACCGCGGCGAGGCGTTGCTCCTTGCGGGACGAGGCGCGCCAGATCCAGACCAGAAGCGACAGCGCGACGAGAAGCGCCGCCGCTCCGAAGAGGTACAGAGCGCCGCCGTGCGCGCCGGTGGCCGTCGCCGGGAGCGTTCGTCTGACAGCGCCGGCGGGCCGGGGCTCGCCGTCGCGGGCCCCTCGGCCGTCGCGACCCGAGCGGGAGGCACCGCGGCGGGCGCGGCCGCGGCGCCCGAAGACACCGTCATCGCCTGCGTGTGCGCGGCGCTCGTGGAGCTCGACCTCGATCTTTCGGATCTCGCGCAGGAAAGCCGCCGCGTCGGCCGGCCGCTTGTCCGCCGTCTTGGCGAGCAGGCGCGCGAAGACGTCGCGCGTGGCCGGAGGCAGGTCCGCGCGCAACTCGAGGGGGTCGCGCGGCTCCGTGTGGAGGATCTGGTAGACGAGCGTCGTGATCGAGTCTCCCGGGAAGGGGCGGGACCCGGTCAGCAGCTCGTAGAAAACCACGCCGAGAGAGAACAGGTCGGAGCGGCCGTCGAGCTTTTCGCCGCGGATCTGCTCGGGGGACATGTAGGCGGGGCTGCCCAGCATCTGCCCGGTGCGCGTCAGGTCTGCGGTGCCGCCCGACAGGAGCTTTCCGATTCCGAAGTCGGCGACCTTCACCCGCCGGTCCTTCGTCACGAGGATGTTGCCCGGCTTGATGTCCCGGTGCACGACGCCGCGCTCGTGCGCGTGCTGGAGCGCGAGCGCGACCTGCCGCACGATCTCGAGCCGCGCCGCGGTGTCGAGCCCGCCGTCCTCGGCAACCGCGCGGTTCAAGCGACTCGCCGTCGACGTATTCCATCGCGATGAACGAAACGTCCTGCTCGCGCCCGACCTCGTAGACGGTCACCACGTTCGGGTGCTGCAGGCGGCCGGCGAGCTTGGCTTCCTTGAGGAACCGGGCCTCGAGATCCGACCGGGCCGCGGGGCTGGCTTCCATCTCGCGCAGCGTCTTGACCGCGACGGGGCGCTCGATCTCCGGGTCGTCGGCGAGGTAGACGACTCCCATCGCCCCCTCCCCCACGACCCTGACGATTCGGAACCGGCCGAGCCGCGAGCCCGGCGAGAGATTCCTCACTCCTCGGGCTCCGGCACGTCCCCGTCCGGGCCGCCGCCCGCCTCGTACTCACGCCGCTTGCGCGCGATCAACGCGCGAGCCTCGTCGGCGCGATCGGGCGGGACCATCACGCGGCTGGTTCCCATGGCGCCGAGGTCCTCGGGAAATGGCGAGAGCCCGGGCCCCTCGACCTGACACGGGATGTCCTCCGACTCGAGCAGCCCGGCGATCAGCTGCGCCTCCTCGTCCTGGCCGACGCCGGCCACTTCGACCCACTCCCCGTCGTCCGGCTTGGCCATCGCCCCTCCCTGACCGGCGGCCCGCCGCCGGTCGACAGAACGCCGATCTACTCCGACACCACCCGCAACGGCTTCGCGCCGCGCTCGAGGACGCGCCCGACGACGGCGGCGTGCGCGGCGCCGCGTTCGCGGCACGACGCGGCGTAGGCCTCTGCCTGCGCCGCGGGGACCGCCACGAGCAGGCCGCCGGAGGTCTGCGCGTCGCAGAGGAGCAGGAAGTCTTCTTCCGTGACCCCGGGCCCGAGCTCGGTTCGCGGCGTGAGGTTCCGCACGTTCACCCTCGAGCCGCCGGGAGCGGCGCCGAGCGATGCGAGCCGACGCGCCTGCGAGAGCATCGGAATGCCCGCGACCCGGAACTCCGCCGTCGTCCCCGAAGCCTCCATCATTTCGTGACCGTGGCCGAGCAATCCGAAACCGGTCACGTCGGTCGCGGCGTGGACCTCGAACCCCTCCATCGCTTCGGCGGCGGGACGGTTCAACTGCGTCATCACGGCGGTCGCCTCGCGCAGCGCCTCGTCGGAAAGCAGGCGCTTGCGAAAGACGCCGGCGACGCCCTCCGCGGCCGCCGTGTCGGTCCGGCCGGCCCTCACCGTCACGCCGATTCCCAGAGGCTTGGTGAGCACGAGGGCATCGCCCGCGCGCGCGCCTGCGTTGCGCACGACGCGGGACTCGGCGACCGTGCCCGTCACCGCGAGCCCGTAGAGGGGGATGTCGTGGTCGATCGAATGTCCGCCGCCGACGACCGCACCCGCCTCGGCCACCTTCTCCAACCCACCCCGGAGGATCTCCCCGAGCACCTCCGCGGGCAGAACCGCCATCGGGAACGCGGCCAGCGCCAGCGCGAGGATCGGACGCGCGCCCATCGCGTAGACGTCCGACAGCGCGTTGGCGGCCGCAATCTGGCCGAAGAGGTAGGGGTCGTCGACGACCGGCGTGAAGAAGTCCACCGTCGACACGATCACCTGTCCGCCGCCGATCCGGTAGACGGCGCAGTCGTCGGCCGTCGCGTTGCCGACGAGCAGGTTCGGGTCGGCGGGCGAAGGCAGCTTCGCCAGAAGGGCCGACAGGTCGAACTGACCGATCTTGCAGGCGCAACCCGCCGTCGACGCGAACGTCGACAGCGCCGGATAGTCCGTCTTGCGCGCAGCCACGGAGCGATTATAGGAGCGAAGCGGAAGGGCGCCGCGCGCCGGGAAACGCGAGGGCTCTTAGTCGTCCCGGCCGCGCACCAGGAGGCCGAACAGGAACCCGGCGCCGAGCGACACGGCCAGCGCCGTCCCCGGGTTCTCGCGGACGTAGCGCCGGACGTCCTCCCACACGGGACCGTAGTCCTTCTCCAGGCGGCGCGCCGTCTTCTTCAAGTTCTTGCGCACGTCTTCGCTGACATCGTCGAACTGTTCCCGGGCCTTGGAGTAGGAATCGCCCAGGACGTCTTTGGTCTGGTCGATCTTCTCTTCCACGAAATCCCGTGCCCGGTCGAACGGAGTCTCTTTGCCCATACAACCTCCCCGTCGAAAGACCGGCATCATATACCCTTGAGCGGCTTGAGCGAGAGATGAAGCGGCCGGTCACACTGATCGTCCAGCGCACCCGCCAGCGGGCGCCCTGGGTCCCGTCGCCGCTGCTGCGGGCGGGCGTCACGCTGCGCAACGTGATCGTCGAGACCTACAACGGCTTTCGCTCGGACCGCGGCCTCGATCTGGCGGGTTCCCTGGCATTTACGACCCTTCTGCTGGCCGTGCCGCTGCTCGCGACGTTCTCGCTGCTGCTGGCGGCGTTCTTTCAGGAGAACGTCTCGGAGATCGTGGACCTCGTCAACCGGATCCTGCCGTTTCACGCGGCGCGGGTCTCGGAGAACCTGCGCGAGTTCATCTCGGAATCGACGACGATCTCCGGCATCGGCCTGGCCGTCCTCTTGCTCTCGTCGGTCCGCCTCATCTTCATCGTGGAGGGAACCTTCAACGCCGTCTGGGGAGCGCCGCGCCGGCGGGACTGGCTGCCGCGGATCGCCATCTATTCGCTGATGCTGCTGGCGATGGCCCTGCTCGTGGGCGCGATCGGACTGGGCCTGCGGCGGCTGCAGAATTCCGCGGTCGGCGCCGCGCTGCTCGGCTCACCCGCGGCCGAGAACGCCTTCCGCTTCGCGGTCGAGTGGTCGGCGCTGACGCTGCTCTACCGCTTCCTCCCCAATGCCTACGTGCGCTGGAGCGCGGCCGCGGTGGCGGGAGGCGTCATCGGCATCGCCTTCGAGGTGCTGCGCGGACTCTTCGGGATCTACGTCCACGCCCTCGCCTCGATGAACCTGATCACGGGGTACCTGGCGCTGATCCTCCTGTCGCTCTTGTCGGTGTTCCTCGTCTGGGTGCTGATCCTCCTCGGGGTCGAGCTGACCCGCGCGGTGCAGTCGCACGCCGGCCGGCTGGAGCTCGCCCCGGGGCGGCGCGCCGGCCGCGCGGAGAACGCGATCCGCATGCTGCTGCGGCTCTCCGAGGGGCAACCGCACGCCTTTCGGGAGCTCTACGACGAACAGGAAGCCGACGCCGGGGAGGCTGAGCAGATCTTGAACGGGCTCCTCGCCGACGGCCTGATCGAAGGAGACCCTTCCGCCGGCTACTCCCTGGCGCGAAAGCCGTGGCAGATCTCGATCGCCGAGGTCGTCGAGGCGGTCTCCCCCGATCTCTACACGATCAGCCCGCGGGTCGAGGACCGCGTCGTCCTCGTGCTCGAGCCCCTCTTCGCGCGGCTGGACAAGGAGCGCCACGCCCTGCTCGGCGCAACGCTCGCGGACCTGCAGGACCGCTAGCGCGCCGCGGCCGGGCGGGGCGCGAGGGCCTTGAGCAGCGGGGGCGCCAGGAACGTCGTCCCGAAGACGGCGAGCACCACCGCCACGAAGACCTCCTCGGAAAGCGCACCGCTGGCTTTTCCGATCGCCGCGAAGATCAAGCCGACCTCTCCGCGGGGAACCATCCCGGCACCGACGAAGGCGCGCTTCGTCTTTCCCCAGGCGCAGAATCCCGCGAGGAATTTCCCGAGAAATCCGATGACCGTCAGCCCCAGCGCCAGGCCCAGGGCGGGTCGGTTCGCGGCGGCGAAGGGGTTCAGGAGCTTGACATCGACCTGCGCCCCGACCGAGACGAAGAAGAGGGGCGCGAAGATGTCGACGACCGGCTTCAAGGCGTGGTCGATGTCGTGGCGCCGGTTCGTGCGGGCGAGCACGAGGCCCATCGCGAAGGCCCCGACGATCGCCGCCGAACCGGCCTTTTCCGCGGCAACGGCCAGCAGCATCGCGAGGGCCACCGAGACGGCGCCGAGCATCCCCCGCACGTTGGCGTTGCCGACGATTCCGATCAGGCGCTTTCCCAGCGGCATCCCCACGAGCAGTGACACGACCAGGAACCCGATCGCGATGCCCGTCGCCTTCGCGATCCCGAGCAGCTGGAGCGTGCCGCCCTGTCCAAAGTCGCTGACGACCGCGAGGACGACCAGGCCGAGGATGTCGTCCACCACCGCGGCTCCCAGGATGATCTGTCCCTCCCGGCTCTCCAGGACCTTCAGCTCGGAAAGGACGCGGGCCGTAATGCCGACGGAAGTCGCCGTCATCGCGGCGCCCACGAAAATGGCGGTGAGGCTGGTCTGGCCGAGCGCGCGGCTCAGCAGGTAGCCGCCGCCGAACGGGAGCACCATTCCCGCGATCGCCACCGCCGCCGCCGGAGCGCCGACCTTCATCAGCTCGGTGATGTCGGTCTCGAGACCAACCTCGAAGAGCAGGAGAATGACCCCGATCTCGGCGACGAGAAGGATGCCGTCCGAAAGCGGCACGAGGCCCAGGACCGAAGGACCGAGCAGAACCCCCGCCAGCAGCTCCCCGAGGACCGCGGGCTGGCCCAACCGCTCGGCCAGCTCTCCCAGGAGCTTTGCGCCAAGCAGCGCCGCCGCGAAGGCCACCAGAAACCCGGGCAGGTCGAGGCCGTGTTCCACGCGCGAATCCTAAGCGTCCGGGCGGACCCCGCCAAGCGCTTTCCAACCCCCCGTGCCGGGTTTCGCATCGCCGCAGGTCGTGCTATCCTGCGCGCCCTCGCGTGGGGCTGTAGCTCAGTTTGGGAGAGCGCCTGAATCGCACTCAGGAGGTCGTCGGTTCGATCCCGATCAGCTCCACCATTTGAGCGGGCCGCTTCGCGGCCCAACCGAAATGGGAGGGGACGTCGCCGAATGAAGCCTCTCCCGACTTAGGGCCTTCCTCTTGAAACTCTCGGCTGCCGGTCGCGAAGCGACCGCCGCAGCCGAAAGCCTCGATCCCGATCAGCTCCACCATTTGAGCGGGCCGCTTCGCGGCCCAACCGAAATGGGAGGGGACGTCGCCGAATGAGGCCTCTTCCGAGAAAAACGCCTACTTCAGCTCCCGCAGGTTCGTGAAGCGCTCGGCCTTGGGAACCGCGCGGAAGTCGGTCAGTTTTTGGCTCGCGTAGGCGGCGACGGCGTCAGCGCCGACTTCCCAGCAGGTCTGGAACGGCGAGCAGGGGACCTCCGCCGGGAAGCGCAGTGTGACGGGCCCGGGGTCGAGATCTGCGGGAAGGGAGCCGAACCGATTCTCGGCGGCGAAGACCCTCCCGCGCCAGCCGGGCTGCACCGAGCGGACCGCCCGCAGAACCAGCATCGCGGCCGCGCGGTGTTCCGGGTGCCCGTACATCCCGTGATCCGGATCGAGGGTCAGCACCCATTCCGGCCGCACCGAGCGGATCCATTCCACGATGCTCCCGGCGGGATCCGTCGGTCCGAGCCTTTCCCAGGTCCGAATGATTTCCTCGGGCGTCTCCTCGAAACCGGCGCCGGAGTTTCGCAGGTGGGCGCGCGAGGGAAATCCCTCCGACACGCAGTCCTGCGCGCCGTAGATCGCGCAGGACTGGCAGAACTCGCGCGCGCGCACGACGACCGAGCGTCTCATCGGCCTCGGCTCCGCGGATTCCCGTGCCTTCGCCGCGCGTCAGAGAGATGACGAAGACCCTCCTGCCCGCTGCGGGCGAGCTCGGCGAGAAACGCTCCGGCGACCAGCGCCTCATCGTCCGGATGGGCTCCGACCCACAGAATGGCGGCCTGCGGAGACAAACCGACCCGCCTCGAGGGGACCCCGGGCCGGGGCCGCAATCGGCTCTCGCGAGCACGCCAGGCTGAAGAGCCAGGCGGCGGGCGGCGTGAGTTTCCGGAGGACCCCGGCTAGCCGGGCCCGCCCTGCCAGCGCCGAAGCGTCGGCGTGCCGCGCGCGAACCGGCGCGCGAGGAAACCGGGAAAGTGCATCTGTCGCAACTTGCCCTCGACCTTGGCCGACATCTCGGTCGCCGTGAGGCTCGGCTCGGTGAACGCGCCCTTCTGAAAGCAGTGGCTGCAGTATTCCGTGCTGCGGCTGCCGTCCGCGTTCGTGCCGCCACCCTGCGGGTCGCGGCCGAGCGGCATCCCGCAACTCTGGCAAATCGGTCCCTTCGGTTTGAACATCGCCGCGCCTCCTCCCGGATCCTCCTCCTCTTCGACCCCCTCGCCTCACGGAGCGGCGCAGGGAGCGCCGGCGGAGACCCATTCCTTGAACTTCGCGACGAACTGTTCGTGCGGAATAGAGACGGCGTCGCGTCCCACGCCGGGGTTCCAGCCCCAGAGCACGAGCGCGTCACCGGAAACGTGGCGAACGAGCGCATCGAGGTTCTTGCCGCCGTTCTGACGTTCGTCCTTCAGGTGCCGGCAGAGCTCGCCGCTCGAAAGGCCGATGAAGACCATCTTCTTGCCCGGCGGCGGGAGGTGCCAGCTCGGCGCGCCCGGTGGCATGTTCGGCCCCCAGCTCGCCGGAGGGTTCGCGCTCCCGTGGCAGGACGAACAGGGCAGCCCGGGCACTCCCATCCCCGCGGGTCCGCGAACGACGTTTTGCGCATGCTCCAGCCCCGAGTCGAATTGCAGGGGCGCGTCGCCCGGGATGTGGCAGTTCTGGCAGCGCGGGTGCTGAAGCACTTCCCGGACCACCTCGAAGGCGGCTAGGCCCTCCGACTCGGAGGCTTTCCGCGCCGGGGGCACCGAAAGGAGCACGGCCGCCGACCAGAGAAGCGCCGCCCCCCCGGCGGCCCCACGCACCACCGAGCCCTTCACGCGGGGGCTCCGTCCGCCGCATCGAGGCGCAGCGGCAGCCGCCGGATCCGCTTCTGCGTCGCCGCGAAAATGGCGTTGGCGACCGCAGGCGCGATGGGAGGAACGCCCGGCTCTCCCGCGCCGCCCGACTTCAGGGTGCTCGGGACGATGTGGACCTCGACCTGCGGCATCTGGTTCAAGCGAAGGACCGGGTAGTCGTGAAAGTTGGACTGCTGTACCCGGCCTTCCTTCAGAGTGATCGCGCCGTAAAGTGCCGCCGTCAGGCCGAAGACGACACCCGAGGACATCTGCGCCTGGACACCCAGCGGGTTCACGCACACGCCGCAATCGATCGCGCAAACCACCCGGTGAACCCGCACGCGGCCGTCGGAGACGGACACTTCCGCCGCCTGGGCGACAAAGCTCTCGAAGGATTCGTGGACCGCGAGGCCCAGGAAATGCCCGGCGGGCAGGGGTTTGCCCCAGCCCGCCTTCTCGGCGGCGAGGTTGAGCACGCCCAGATGGCGGGGATGATTCTGGAGCAGGCGCCTCCGGTACGCGAGCGGATCCTGTCCGGCCGCCGCGGCCAGCTCGTCGATTGCGGTCTCCATGACGAAGGCCGTGTGCGTGTGGCCCACCGACCGCCACCAGAGGACGGGAATCGCGCTCTTGGGCGAATGCAGCTCCACGAGCGCGTTGGGTGTTGCCAGAACGTAGGGGGAATCCGCCGAACCTTCGACCGAGGCCGGGTCGATGCCGTTCTGGATCATCATCGCGAAGGGCGTTCCTTCCATGATCGACTGGCCGACGATCGCCTGCCGCCACGCGACGGGCAGGCCGTCGGCGCCGAGCCCCACGCGCACGCGGTGCAGCCACATCGGCCGGTAGTAGCCGCCGCGCATGTCGTCCTCGCGCGTCCAGACAACCTTCACCGGCAGACCGGACGCCTTGGCCACGTGCACGGCCTCGGAGACGAAGTCGTTACCGGGCGTTGCCCGGCGTCCGAAGCCCCCCCCGAGAAAGGTCGTGTGGACCTTCACGCGCTCCGGCTTGACGCCCGCGATCGCCGCCGCGGCCCCTTGATCGCCGGTCTGGAACTGCGTGCCGGTCCAGATCTCGCAGTCGTCGCCGGAGAGTCGAACGGTGCAGTTCATGGGCTCCATGGGCGCATGGGCCAGGTAGGGAAACTCGTACTCGAGCTCGAGCGTCCGCGCGGCGGAGCGCAAGGCCGTGTCGACGTCTCCCTTTTCCAGGGCCTTCGCGCCGCCGCTTCCGGCGGCGTCGCGGTACTCCTGAAGCAGACGTCCCGTGTCCAACTGCGCGCCCGGGCCGAAATCCCAGTCGACCTCGAGGGCGTCGCGTCCGCGCTTGGCAGCCCAGAAGTTCTCGGCGACGACCGCCACGCCGGACGGCACTTCGACGACCGACCGCACGCCGGGCACGGCCTTCGCCTTCTCCGGTCGGAAGCTTCGGACCTTTCCTCCGAAGACCGGGCAACGGGCGACCAGGGCCGTCATCAAGCCGGGCATCTGAACATCGATGCCAAACTGCGCGCGCCCCGAAACCTTCTCGGGCGAGTCGAGGCGGCGCGTGGGCTTCCCGATGATCGTCCAGTCCTTGGGTTCCTTGAGCCGGACCTCCCGGGGCGGTTTTTGGCGCTGCGCCGCGACCGCCAGTTTCCCGAACGAGAGGCGGCGCGTTCCGCTGACGACGAAACCGCGCTCGGCGCGGCAGGTCGCGGGATCGACCAGCCAGGTCTCGGCCGCCGCGGCGATGAGCATTTCCCTCGCGATGGCCCCGACCTGACGGTAGCGGTCGAATTCCGAGGACGTCGACGTCGATCCGCCGGTCATCTGCATTCCGTAGCTGGTGTGGAAATAGGCAGGGGCCGCCGGCGCGTGCTCCGGCCGGATCTTCGACCAGTCGCACCCGAGCTCCTCGGCAATCAGCATCGGGAGGGTGGTCCAGATCCCCTGTCCCATCTCCGAGTGCGCCAGCTGCACCGTGATGCTCTCGTCCTCGCCGATGCGCAGGAAGGCGTTGAGATCAGGCAGGGGCTTGGCCGCTTCCGGCGCCTGGAGCCTGGCCAGAGCGCTGCGCGGCGCAATCGAGAATCCGATCGCGAGACCGGCCGAGGTCGTCAGGAAGTGCCGCCGGCTGACTCCCGATGGCCGGCTCATGCCTTCGTCCCCGAAAGGCCCGCGGCCAGGTGAACCGCGGCGCGGACCCGCTCGTAGGTCCCGCAGCGGCAGATGTTCCCCGAGAGCGCCCGGTCGATATCCGCGTCCGTTGGCTTGGGCCGGATCTGCAGCAGGGCGGCCGCAGCCATGATCTGTCCGGACTGGCAGTACCCGCACTGGACGACGTCGGCCTCGATCCAGGCCCGCTGGACGGGATGCAGGCCGGCCTCCGAAAGTCCCTCGATCGTCGTGACCGACCGGCCTGCGACGGCGGAGGCGGGGAGCACACAGGAGCGCACCGGCCGTCCGTCGACGTGGACGGTGCAGGCGCCGCACTGCGCCATGCCGCAGCCGTACTTCGTTCCCGTCAGCCGAGCAGGTCGCGCAGCACCCAGAGCAGCGGCATGTCCTCGGTCACCACGACGTCATGCTGCTTCCCGTTGACCTTCAGCTTCATGGCATCTCCCCGGCGCGCGCCGCGTTGCCTCCTTTTGCCACGGTTGGCCGCCCGAGTCAACGAGCGTTCGCGCTCGAGTCGAACGCGCGGGCCCGGGCGACCCGAACGGCCTACGGCGGGAGGCTCGGAGGCTCGATCCGGGTGTCGACGGTCAGCTCCTCCAGGAACGCGAGCAGATCGGCGCGCTCCGCGGGCGTCAGAGTCACCGGCCGGAGAGCGTCGTCCAGATTCGGGTTGGGGATCCCGCCACCCGCCATCCGATCGACGGCCTCAGGCAGCGTGGCGACACTCCCGTCGTGAAAGTAGGGTGCCGACCGGCTCACGTTGAGCAGCGTGGGAGTCTTGAACGCGCCGCGGTGCCGGGCCTCCTTGGTGATGCCAAAACGACCGGTGTCCGTACTGTCGGCCCCGATCCCGACGTTGTGGTACTGCAGATCCGTCAGCAGGAGGCCGTTGTGGCATCCGGTGCACTTCGCCTTGCCGTCGAAAACCGCCCAACCGCGGCGTGCGCGCGCACTCAACGCGCGCGGATCGCCATCCTGGAATCGGACCCAGGCGGAGTCGCCGGCCACGAGGGTGCGCAGGAAGGCGGCGAGGGCCCTGGCCACGCTGTGGGGCGTCGCGTCCTCTCCAAAGACGGCGACGAACTGCTTCCGGTACGCGGGCACGTCGTTGAGGCGTCCGACGACGCCCGCCACACCGGGGCGGCCGTCGCTGTCCGGCGCCAGGATGAATCGCCAGACACCGGCGACGGCCTGCTCCAGTGTCGAGGCCGAGCCCTCCCAGAAGAAGGCCTGCTGGTAGCCGACGTTCCACAGCGTCGGGCAGGAGCGGTCCATGAGCGCGCCGTAGGCGCCGACGGACTGCCGCCGGGGGTCGGTCAGCCCGCGGTCCGGCTGGTGGCACGACGTGCAGGCCGTGGTCCCGTCGCCGCTCATGCGCCGGTCGAAAAAGAGCTGCCGGCCGAGCGCGACCTTTTCCAGTGACATCGGGTTGTCCGACGGAACGACCATGGCCTCGTACCGCGAGAGCGCGGGCCAGGCCGGGGGCTCCTGGACCCGCGGAACAGCGGACAGAACTCCGAGCGCCGCGCCCGCTCCCCACGCTGCCGCCAGTCGCGTTCGTTTCATGCCCTCGAGCCTAGCGGCGCGTCGCCGGGGCCCGCATGTGCCGGAAGGCATGGTCCGGCGCGACGGCCCGTAGAATGTCGTGTCCCGACCGACCCACAGAAGCATGCGCGCCGCCGAACATCTTCCGGACCGCTTCAACGCCGCGCAATGGTTCGTGGGCAGGCACGTCGCGGAGGGCCGCGGCGGACGGATCGCGATCGCGACGGACGATGGCGAGACCACCTACGCCGACCTCGACCGGGACGTGCGGCGCTTTGCGGGAGCGCTCGCGCGGGCGGGAATTCACCGGGGGGACCGCGTGGCGATCCTCCTCCCCGACACTCCCCTTTTCTCGATGGTGTTCTGGGGCGCGATCGCCGCAGGCGCCGTGGCGGTTCCCATCAACACGCTCTTGAAGGCCGAGAAGGTGCGGATCATCCTCGCGGACTGCGACCCGAGGGTCCTGCTCTTCGACCCGTCCCTCGCCGACGGCGCGGCGATCGCCAACGAAGGCTGCGCGGCGTGGAACATCCCGGAGGCCGTCCGTCGCCTTGGCGAGGCGCCCCGCGAGCCCTACGCCGCAACCCACCGCGACGGCTTCGCCTTCCTGCTGTATTCGAGCGGCACGACGGGCGAGCCCAAGGGCGTGGTCCACCTGCAGCACGACATGTGGGTGTGCAGCCGCACGTACGGCGCCCACGTGCTGCGCACGCAGGAGGACGACCGATGCTTCTCGGTGGCCAAGCTCTTCTTCGCCTACGGCCTCGGAAACGCGCAGTACTTCCCGTACGACGCCGGCGCCTCCTGTGTCCTCTACCCGAACCGTCCGACCCCCGAGGCGGTCTTCGAGCAGGTCCGCCGCCACCGGCCGACGCTCTTCTTCGGCGTTCCGACGGCCTACGCCCAGATGCTCGCGGCGATGGAGCGTGGCGCGCCGGCGGATTTCTCGAGCGTGCGCGCGTGCGCCAGCGCCGGCGAGGCTCTGCCCGCGAGCCTCTTCGAGCGCTGGCGGGATCGGACCGGACTCGAGATCTTCGACGGCATCGGCTCGACGGAGGCCTGCCACATGTTCGCGTCCAACCGCGCCGGTTCGGTGCGCCCGGGCTCGAGCGGACTTCCGGTGCCCGGCTACGACCTTCGCATCGCCGACGAGGGCGGCGCCGAGACGCCGGACGGAGAGATCGGCGACCTGCTCGTGCGGGGTGACTCGACGATGGCGTTCTACTGGAACCGGCATGAAGCAACGAAGCGGACGCTGCGGGGCGACTGGATCGCGACGGGTGACAAGTACCGCCGCGACGCGGACGGTTACTACTGGCACGCGGGCCGAAGCGACGACATGCTCAAGGTCGGCGGGATCTGGGTCTCTCCCGTCGAAGTCGAGTCGGCGCTGATGGCGCACGCCTCGGTCCTGGAGTGCGCCGTCATCGGACGGGAGGACGCGGACGGCCTCGTCAAGCCGCACGCCTTCGTGGCGCCGTCGCCGGGCACCGCCGCGGACGGGCTCGCGGAAATGCTCAGGGCGTTCGCGAAGGAGCGGCTCGAGCCCTACAAGTGCCCGCGCTGGATCACGCTGGTCGACGAGCTTCCGAAGACGGCGACCGGCAAGATCCGGCGCTTTCAATTGCGGGAGCGGGCGCGCTGACGCCGCTCCGGGAAGAAGGCCCTCCTCGCGGCGGGAGGACTCGCGGCGGGCCTCGTGCTCGCGGAGCTGGCCCTGCAGCTCTACGCGGTTCTGGCTCCGCCCCGCTTCGACCTCCTGGCGCGCGCCGGCGCGCCGATCTCGGTGAAGGATCCCCGGCTCGGGTCGCGGCCGAACCCGGCGTTCTGGGACCATGACGCGAACGGATACCGGAACGCTTCCGTTCCGCGCGAGGCCTTCGTGGTCGCCATGGGCGATTCACAGACCTACGGACACGGCGTGTGGCGCGGCCAGAACTGGCCACACCAGCTTCAGGAACGCGTGGGCCGCGCCGTCTACGGCATCGCGAACGGCGGCTGGGGGCCCACGCAGAATCTTCTCGAGCTGGATCGCGCCCTCGCGTTGAAGCCCCGCCTGGTCATCCAGGCGTTCTACATGGGCAACGACCTCTTCGATTGCTTCGAGACGGTGTACGGCGACCGACAGCTCCCGGAGCTCGCGACGACCGACGCGACCTTGGTGCGCGAGCTTCGAGCGGCCGAGGAATCCGAACCCCTGCGCGGGCGCTACGACCGCCTCTACGCGCTCGTCTACGGAACCGCCCCGGGCGCTCAGCCTGAGAAACCCCGGCGGCGATCTCGGCCGCTACTCGAAGCTCTACCGGCTGGTGAGCCTCGCGCGGCGGGTCTTCGACCGGAAATTGCACCCGCCGAGTTGGGAGGAGGAAAAACGGAAGGCCCTGGCGGAGCCGGGGCGGCGGCATTGCCAGGTCTTCGACAGCGGCGGCATCCGAACCATCTTGACTCCCGCGCTTCGGGCCTCGGCGATGGACCTCCAGGATCCGCGCCTCGCGGAGGGGTTCCGCATCGCGCTCGAAGCGCTCCGGCGCATGGACGAACGGGTTCGCGGCTCCGGAAGCGAGTTCCTGGTCCTGCTGATTCCGACCAAGGAGCTCGTCTTTCGGCGACCTCGCGCTCCGCACGCTCCCGGAGGCGCCCGACTACCGGCGGCTCATCGAGATGGAGGAAACCGTCCGGTCCCAGGCCATGGACTTCCTCAGAAGCCACGGCATCCCCTTCGTGGACGCGCTCCCCGCGCTGCGAGAGAGTCTCGCCCGAGGCGTGCAGCCCTACAAGGAATCGCCCGACGGGCATCCCAACCCGGCCGGGCATCGCGTCATCGCGGACGTGGTGGCCGAGGAGATGGAGCGCCGCGGTCTCGCGGGGAATCGGCTCCCCGCGCACATTGGCGCTCGTTTGACAGCGACTGAGCAGCCGGTCTTGCGGCGAAAGGCCGTTTAATGTCGATTCCCCGAAGGCGTGACCATCCGGCCCTTAGCCAGGCCCGCCGGGCGGCGCATGTGACGGAAGGCACTGCCTCCCGGCGACAGACCTTACAATCTCCCCCCAACCCACCGCGAGAAACATGCGCGCCCTCGAACATCTGCCGGACCGCCTCAACGCCGCGGAATCGTTCCTGGGCAGACAAATCGCGAAAGGGTGCGCTGGACGGACCACGGTTGCTACCGACGATCGCGATTCGAGCTACGCCGATCTCGACCGGGACGTGGGTTCTTAGCAGGGGCGCTGGAGCAGGCGGGAATTCGACCGGGAGACCGGGTCGCGATCCCGCTTCTCGATAGTCCCCTATTCTCGATCGCGTTCCGGGGAGCCACCGGCAAGATCCGGCGCTTCTGCCTGCGGGAGAGCGCGCCGTGACGCCGCGCGGGAAGAAGGCCCTCCTGGTGGCGGGAGGCCTCGCGGCAGGCCTGGTGCTGGCGGAGCTGGCCTTGCAGCTGTATTCCCTGCTGGCGCCACCGCGCCTGGACCTTCTGGCTCGGGCCCGCGCGAAGATCTCGGTGAAAGACCCGCGGCTCGGGCTCCGGCCGAACCCGGCCTTCTGGGACCATGACGCCAACGGGTACCGGAACGCCTCCGTTCCGACCCGAGGCCTTCGTGGTCGCGATGGGAGATTCGCAGACCTATGGAACCGGCGTGTGGCGCGCGCAGAACTGGCCGCACCAGCTGCAGGAGCTGGTGGGCCACCGTGTCTACGGGATTTCCTGCGGCGGATGGGGTCCCACGCAGAGCCTTCTCGAGCTCGATCGCGCCCTCGCGTTGAAGCCCCGGCTGATCGTCGAGGCCTTCTACACGGGCAACGATCTCTTCGACTGCTTCGAGACGGTCTACTACGACCATCAGCTTCCGGAGCTCGCCACCACCGATCCGAAATCGACGCAGGCGATTCGACGCGGCCGAGCGCGCTGAGCCCTTGCGCCGGCGCTACGACCGCCTCTACGAGCTCGTCCTTGGGAACCCGGAGCCCGAGCCCTCGGGCACGCCGCCGCTCCGGCCGGCCCGGATTCCGCGGCTTTCTCCGCGAACACTCGAAGCTCTACCAGCTGGCGAGCCTCACGCGGCAGGTCGTGAGCCGGAAGCTTCGGCGGACGGGCTGGGAAGCGGCAAAAGCAGGATGCCCGGTCGGAGCCGGGCAGGAAGTACTACGGATCCTCGAGCGCGGCGGCGCACGCACGATCTTCACGCCCGTCTTCCGATCGACGGCGATGGACCTCGAGGATCCGCGCATCGCGGAGGGCTTTCGGATCGCGCTCGAAGTGCTCGTCCGCATGGACGCGCGGGTTCGAGACGTCCGGAATCGAGTTCCTCGTGGTGCTGCATTCCCACCAAGGAGCTCGTCTTCCGCGATCTGGCGGCCAAGGCCCATTCCGGACGCTCGGGACTACTGGTGGGTCGTCGAGAAGGAGGAGATCCTCCGGTCCCAAACGATGGACTTCCTCCGGAGTCACGGCGATCCCCTTCGTGGATGTGCTTCCCGCGCTCCGGGAGAGCCTGGCCCGCGGCGTCCAGCCCTATCCAGGAGTCGCCCGACGGACATCCCAATCCCGCCGGGCATCGGGTCATCGCCGGTGTCGTCGCCGCCGAAATGGAGCGCCGGGGTCTCGCGTCGGCGCCCGGGGGCAATCGCGACCGAGACGCCATAGCCCCCTTCAGTCGAGCTCGAACTCCTTGCGCCAGTCCCCCTTCTCTTCGAACGGCGGCTGATCCTCCTTCCGGAGGATGAAGTTCTCGAGCACGAGCGCGTCCATCTCCGTGCGCCGGAAGCAGCGGTAGCTGTCCTGCGGGCGTGCAGACGATCGGCTCGCCGCGCACGTTGAAGCTCGTGTTGACGACGACCGAGCAGCCGGTCTTGCGGCGAAAGGCCTCGAGGATGTCCCAGTAGAGCGGGTTCGCCTCGCGGCGCACGGTCTGGACGCGCGCGGAGTAGTCCACGTGCGTCACGGCGGGGATCTCCGAGCGCACGACGTTCAGCTTGTCGATCCCCCAGAGGGCCTGCTCCTCCGGCGTCATCTCGCGGCGCCGGCGCCGGGCCACGTCGGCCACGAGCAGCATGTACGGGCTGTCGCGGTCGAGCTCGAACCACTCCGCGACGTGCTCGCGCTGCACCGACGGGGCGAACGGGCGGAAGCTCTCCCGGAACTTGATCTTGAGGTTCATGACCGACTGCATCCGGGGAGACCGGGGATCGCCGAGAATGCTCCGCGCAGCCGAGCGCGCGCGGGCCGAACTCCATGCGCCCCTGGTGGAGGCCGACGACCTTCTCCTCGACGAGCAGGGTCGCGATCTCCTCGGCGAGCGCCTCGCGCGGGACGCGACGGTAGGGAGCGCGCATCGCGTCCAGGAAGGCGCTGGATCTCGCGCTCGTCGTGCGCTGGGCCCGAGGTGCGCCCCCTTCATGCCGTCGGCGTATCGGGCGACGGGGCCGGTCTTCTTCGCCGCCGGCTCCCACGTGCCGAGGGACTCCGGGCTTCGGCGCTCCTTGCCGAGGTACCGGTGCCAGATCGCCAGCGCGACGCCGAGCGCGCCCCCCGCGTCGCCGGCGGCCGGCTGGATCCAGATCTCCTCGAAGGGCCCCTCTCGCAGGAGCCGTCCGTTGCCGACACAGTTCAGGGCGACGCCGCCGGCCAGGCAGAGGCGCCGAAGGCCGGTCTCGCGATGCACGAAGGCCCGCCATCTTGAGCATCGCCTCCTCGGTGACCTCCTGGATGCTGCGGGCCAGATCGAGCTCCCGCTGCGTGAGCTTCGTTTCCGGCTCGCGCGGCGGGCCGCCGAAGAGGCGGTCGAAGACGGTGTTGGTCATGCGAAGGCGTGTCGCAGTAGCCGAAGTACTCCTGGTTCAGGTGCAGGCTGCCGTCGTCGCTGACGTCCACGAGCTTCTCCTTGATGAGCGCCACGTACTTCGGCTCGCCGTAGGGGGCGAGCCCCATGACCTTGTACTCGCCGCTGTTGACCTTGAAGCCGGTGTAGTAGGTGAACGCGCTGTAGAGCAGTCCCAGGCTGTCGGGAAAGCGCAGCTCCTGCGAGCAGCGTGATCTCGTTCCCGCGGCCGACGCCGAGCGAGCTCGTGGCCCACTCCCCGACGCCGTCCATCGTGAGGATGGCCGCCTCCTCGAAGGGCGACGGGTAGAAGGCGCTCGCGGCGTGGCTCTCGTGGTGGTCGCCGAAGAGGAGCTTCCAGGGAAACTTCTTGCCCTGCGTCGCCGGGCCTCCCGCTCGTCCTCGACGCCGTCGACGCGGGCCATCTCCGTGCGGATGCAGCTCCGGCAGCCACAGCTTCTCCTTCATCCAGAGCGGCATCGCCATGACGGAAGGAGCGAAAGCCGCGCGGGGCGTAGTCGAGTGTAGGTCTCGAGCAGGCGCTCGAACTTCACGATCGGCTTGTCGTAGAAGCCGACGAAGTCGAGCTCGGCGGGCGTCCGACCCCGCCTCCGCGCAGGCAGTACCGGACGGCATGGAACGGGAAGCCGTGGTCGTGCTTCTTGCGCGTGAAGCGCTCTTCCTGCGCCGCGGCGACGATCTCCCCGTCGACGACGAGGCACGCCGCCGAGTCGTGGTAGAAGGCCGAGATCCCGAGGATCGCCGTCATGCGTCGGCTCTTCCTAGAAGAGCGTGTAGATGAAGGGCGCGATGACCGAGCTCTTCGCCACGATCAGGAGCAGCCCGACGAGGAGCAGGACGACGATGATCGGCGCCAGCCAGTACCTGCGGTGGTCGCCGCATGAACTGCCAGACTTCCCGGACAACCTGCATCCTCGACATCGGCGGCCCTCCCGGTCAGAACATCTTCTCGTAGTGCCGCGGATCGCGCTGCCGGTCGGAGTACGGGAACCAGTAGGAGCCGGAGGCCGCCACGCGACGGCGAAGCGGATCTCCGCCGAACGCCTTGCGGATCAGCCCGATGGGTGTGACGACGCCGAAGTAGACGATGGCCAGGATCACGCCTGTCATGACACGGGACAGGGCCTCGGCCAACGCCATCCACGCGCGGTAGGGCGACCTGGAGGAGCGCGGGAAAGAGCGCCCCGGCCAGCACGAGTGCGGCGCCGACGGCCAGAACGACGGGCGACACGCTCCCCCAGCGCCCCCGGTAGAGCCACCAGGCGCCGAGGAGGCAGAGCACGCCCCCCACCAGCAAACCGAACTCGCGTTCGCGGCGATGCCGCCGGGTGGCCGCCATGGTCCGAGAAGTCTAACCGGACGGGGCGCCGTCGGCTCGGCCACCTTCGTGCCTTCTCTCAGCTCGAATTGGCTGCCGGTTGCGATGCCAGCGAAACCGGAAGCGGCGTCGCGCCAGAGCCAGAAGGCGATGAGCGCCCGCGCCAGAGGCTGAAAGATCGGCCCCACCCACCAGAGATGCGGACCGACGCTGATGCCCGCCCCCGCCTCCTCGAAGAACGTGGGAAGGGCAAGGCCGGCCCACGCGAGCAGGGTCCAGCCGACCGCCTTTTCGAGGCCGCGTCCGCGCGCCAGGGCCAGGCCGTAGAGCAGATTGCCCGACGAGAAACGCCATGAAAAACAGCATGAAGAGCGCCTGGTTGATCCCGGCGAATCCGAGGATCTGATTCCGGAAAATCTGCCTCGCCGCCGGGTCGCCGGTCGACGCGAAGCCCGCCCGCCAGGTGCCGTTCACGGCGAAGAGGACGAGGCTCGTGCGGAGCATCTCCGCGGCCGCGAAGAGCAGATAGGCGAGGAAGCCCGGGATCACCAGGCCCGGCGCGTCGCGGAGCCGCCGCACGCCGACCCCGAGCATCGAAACGACGACCAGGGCGCAGTGCGCGAGCACCATCCAGAGGCGACCGATGTAGACGGGGTCGCTGCGGAGGCCCACCTGCTTCTCGAACGTGTCCGCGCCGGCCCAGAGCGCCGGCAGGAGGTGGACGCCGAGCGTCGTCGAACACGGTGAGGAAGCGCGCACGACGGCCGCCCCCCGAAAGAACGAGCGGCGGAAGACCATCGACCGTGTGTTACGGGAATGCCCGCGCCGGGTTTCCACGCGAGTCCCGGGAGCTAGAGCGACGTGACGCCGCCGCGGCCGCGCAGACAGAACGAAGGCGCCGACGCAGACCATCACCACTCCGTTGCCGACCAGGACGGCCGGAACCGAAAAGAGGCTCGCCAGGAATCCCGCGGCCAGGTTCCCCAGGGGCATCGCGCCCCGGAACGCGAACGAATACACCGACACGACGCGCCCCCGCAGGCGGTCGTCCACGTTGGCCTGGACGAGCGTCATGAACATCGCGAACACGACCATCAGCGAGGCCCCCGCCAGGGCGAGCAGCGCGTAGGAGAGCAGCGGGATCCGCGACAGCGCGAAGCCGACCATCAGGGCGCCGAAGGTCATCTGCATCGACACGGCCAGGATGCCCTTGCGCTGGACGTGCCCGAAGCCCGCGACACCGATCGCGCCCGCGATCGCGCCGACGCCGAAGGCGGCCAGCAGCACGCTGTAGCCCTTGGCGTCGCGATGAAAGATGTCCCGCGCGAAGACCGGAAGGAAAGTCACCAGCGGCAGCGCGCAGAAGCTCCCGATGAAGGCGAGCCCCACGAGGCCGCGCAGCGACTTGTCGTCGCGCACCGTGCGCAGCCCCGTCTGCAGGCTCTTGAGCACCGGCTCCGAGGAGGGCGACGTCCCGCCGCCGCGCTTCAAGAGCAGCAGCGCCGCGACCGGCGCCAGGAAGGAAAGGGCGTTCAACCCGAAGCAGGCCGCGGCGCCGAGGCGGTAGAACGCGATGCCCGCGAGCACCGGCCCGATCACGCGCGCCAGGTTGAACTGGATCGAGTTCAGCGCCACGGCGTTGGGCAGGTCCTCCCGGTCCACCAGGGTCGGCACGAGCGCCTGGTAGGCCGGCCCGCCGAAGGACTGCGCGAGGCCGACGACGAAGGAGAGCGTCAGGATGATCCAGACGGTCACGTGGCCGGTCAGGACGAGGACCGCGAGCAGCGCCGCACTCGAAAGCTGAACGAACTGCGAATTGAGCAGGATCCGCCGCCGGTCCAGGCGGTCCGCGAGGACGCCGCCGAAGAGCGAGAACGCGAGAAACGGCGCGTCCCCGAGGAACGCGTCCAGGCCGAGCAGGAAGGCCGAGCCGGTCATCGTCAGGATCAGCCAGTTCTGCGCGACCTCCTGCATCCAGGTGCCGACACTCGAGGTGAAGGCTCCCACCCAGAGCAGGCGAAAGTCCCGGTAGGTGAACGCCTTGAAGGTCTGTCGCAAGCCGGCGGTCCCGGGGGATCTCGTCAGTCCGGAACCGTGGGAGCCTTTTCGACCTCCCCCGTCATGGGAACGAACCGCACGGGGAGGATCGCCTGCTCGGTGATCGTTGCCCGCGGCGTCCTTGCGGAACACCTTCAGCTCCTGGAAGAAGCCGCCCACGGGGATGACCATGCGGCCTCCGGGCGCGAGCTGATCGAGGAGGGGCTGCGGGATGCGCTCGGGCGCGGCGGTCACGATGATCCCGTCGAACGGGGCGTGCTCCGGCCAGCCCCGGTATCCGTCCGCCTCCTTGACCGTGACGTTGTCGAAGCCGAGCGCGGAGAGGCGCGCGCCGGCCGCCTGCGCCAGCTCCGGCACGATCTCGATCGAGTAGACGTCGCGGGCGACGCGGCGAGAGCACGGCGCTCTGGTAGCCCGAGCCGGTGCCGATCTCGAGCACCTTCTCCCCGGGTTGAAGGTCGAGCAGCTCGGTCATCAGCGCCACGATGTACGGCTGCGAGATCGTCTGGTTCCCCGCGATCGGCAGCGGCGTGTCGTCGTAGGCCTGGCTCCGCTGCGCGGGATCGACGAAGAGGTGCCGCGGCACCTCGCGCATCGCCGCCAGCACCCGCGGGTCGCGCACGCCGCGCGAGACGATCTGCGTCTCGACCATCCGCGCGCGGCGCTGGGCCTCCGGATCGGCGCTGGGTGTCACGTTTGCGGCCGGCGACGCCGGACGGTCGCACGCGACGCCGGCGACGAGGGCCACCAAGAATAGCGCGGGCGCACGCCTCATCGCGCCGCCGCGTCCGCCGGCAAAGACCTTCCCGCCGACGACCGTCAGGGCGACGGCGATCGTCGGGATCTCCCTGTCGGGAACGGCCATGGGATCCGACGCGAAGACCGTGAAGTCCGCTTCGTAGCCCGGGGCGATCCGGCCGCGCCGGTCCTCCTCGAAGGCGGCGTAGGCCGCGTCGGACGTGAAGAGCGCGAGCGCCTCGGCGCGCGACAGCCTCTCCTGCGGGCGCCAGCCGCCGGCCGGCTGGCCCGACGGGTCCTGGCGCGTCACGGCGGCATAGAAGCCGAGCAGCGGGTTCTCCGACTCGACGGGAAAGTCGCTGCCCCCGGCCAGCCGCGCGCCCGCCTTCTTCAGGCTCTGCCAGGCGTAGGCGCCGCGGATCCGCTCCGGTCCCGACACGCCGCTCGGCCCACGGCATGTCCGAGGTGGCGTGCGTCGGCTGCATCGAGGCGATGACGCCCTCCGCCGCGAAGCGCGGGATGTCGACGACGGCGACGACCTGCGCATGCTCGATGCGCGGCCGCCGGCCTCCCGCGGGCGCGTCGGGCGCCGCGACCGCGGCCTTGCGAAAGGCGTCGAGCGCGATCCGGTTGCCGCGGTCGCCGATCGCGTGGATCCAGAGCTGCCAGCCGTGGCGGCGCGCCTCGAGCGCGACGGCGTCGAGCCGCTCGGGCGGCGTGACGAGGAGGCCCTTCCGGCCGGGCTCGTCCGAATAGTCCTCCAGCAGCGCGGCGCCGCGGCTGCCGAGCGCCCCGTCGGCGTAGCCCTTGATGGCGCGAACGGTCAGGAAGTCGGCGCCGCGCCCGATCCGCGCGCCCCGCCGGAAGGACTCCGCCAGCAGGGCCGGCTCGGGAGACACCGTCGCGTAGACCCGGATCGGAAGCTCTCCGCGCGCGGCCAGCCGCTCCAGAGCGGCGAGCGAATCGGGACCGTACCCGGAGGCATCCTGAACCTGCGTCAGGCCGACCCGGGCACAGGCGCGCGCGGCCGCGAGGAGGCGGCGCTCCCGGTCGCCCGCGCGAGGGCTCCGGCATCCGCCGCGTGATCAGCTCCGCGGCGTTGTCGACGAAGACGCCGGAAGGGGTCCCGTCGGCGCGCCGCACGATGCGCCCGCCGGGAGGATCGGGCGTCGCGGCCCCGATCCCCGCGGCCTCGAGGGCCTTGCTGTTGACCCAGACGGCGTGGCCGTCCACGCGCTCCGCGACGGCGGGGCGGTCGGACACCGCGGCGTCGAGGTCCCTCGCGTCGGGAAACTTCTGGCCGGCCCAGAGGTTCTGGTCCCAGCCGCGCCCCTGCGCCCAGGCGCCCGCCGGAAGGCCGGCCGCCTTGGCCGCCATGCGCCGCGCGGCTTGCGACGCGCTGGCGGCGCCGCGCAGGTCGGCGATCGTCGAGCGCTTCGCCGAGCCCCTCCAGATGCCCGTGGGCGTCCGACCAGCCCGCGAAGACGAACCGTCCGGTCAGATCCAGCCGTCGCGCGTCACCCGCCTGCGCGCGCGCCTGCGACGGGTCTCCGACGAACACGACCTGTCCGTCGCGCACGAGAATGCTGGCTTTTTCGGCCCGGGCGTCGGCCGACGCGTAGACCGTCGCCCCTTCGAGCAGCAGGGCCGGCTCGGGAGGCGGCGCCGGCGAGAGCAAGGCGAGGACCAGGGCCGAGGCGAATCTCACGATCGGATCTTAACCGCAGCGGCCCGTGCGCCGATGGGCGCTAGGTCCGCCGCAGAAGCAGCAGCGTCTGATCGTCGTACTGCGGCATCTCGCGGGCGAAATCCGCCACGGCCGCGAGCACCTCGTCGCAGAGCTCGCGGGCCGGGCGTCCCGCGCTCCGCGTGACGATCTCCGAAAGGCGGTCGAGGCCGAACTCCTCGTCCTCCGCATTGACGGCTTCCGTGACGCCGTCGGTATAGACGACACAGCAGGTCTCCCGGCGAAAGCGCGACGGACTCCTCTCGCCAGGACGCGTTGGGCAGCATGCCGACGGGAACGCCCGTCGACTCCAGCCGCAGCAGGGAGCCATCCGCGCGGCAGAGCAGCGCCGGGTTGTGCCCGGCCGAAACGTACCGGAAGCGGCCGGTGTCCGGCTCGAGGAGCCCGAAGAAGAGCGTCAGGAACTTCCGCGTGGCGGCGAAGCGGCGCAGGTGGCGGTCGATGCGCGAGACCAGGTCGGCGATGTCTTTCGCCTCGTCGATCTGCAGATGCACGGCCGAGTGAACCGTCGAAACGAGCAGCGCCGCCGGCACGCCCTTTCCGGAGACGTCCGCCACGAGAAAGCCCAGCCGCCCGCCCGAGAGCGGGAACCAGTCGAAGTAGTCGCCGCCGACCTGGCGCGTCGGAACGTTGGCCGCCGCCAGCTCGACGCCCGGGACGACCGGCAGCGCCCGCGGAAGGATCTCCCGCTGGATCGCGGCGGCGAGCTCGAGCTCCCGCTCGATGCGCTCCTTCTCGATGGCTTCCTTGTGCAGGCGCGCGGTCTCGATGGCGGCGGCCGCCTGGTTGGCGAAGAGCGAGAGCAGCCGCGCGTCGGTCGGCGTGAAGTCGAGCACGCCCCCGTCGCGCGATTCCTTGTCGGCCACGGCCAGCACGCCGATCCGACGCCCCGAGACCGAGATCGCGACCGCGAGGCACTTCTCGCAGGAGGCCAGCCGCAGGCCGGCGGTCGGCTCCGAGGCCGCGGCGTTGTTCATCGCGGCGCCTCCCTCGGGAAGCTCCCAGCGCGGGACGTCGCGCGGAGAGACGAGCTCGCCTCCGATGTGGCGCGACAGGAGCACGGACCCGTGCTCGGAAAGCAGCACGAGGCTCCCCTTGCGGGCGTCGGTCAGCGAGATGGAGCGGAAGAGCACCTCGTCGGCGAGCGCCGAAAGGTCGAGCTGCCCGGCGAGCGAGAGCCCCAGGTCGTAGAGCGACTCGAGCTCGAGCAGACGCGTCCGGACCTCGAAGTCCGCTTCCTTGACCAGGCGCGAGAACCGGTGCGCGCCGAGGTGCGGGCCGAGAAGCGAACCCAGCAGCTGCGCGAGCTCCGCGCCCTCGTCGGCCTCCAGGCCATCGAGCCCGAGCAGCCCGTGCAGGTCCCCCTCCGCTTCGAGGCGGACCCAGAGCGCGCCGCGGGAAAAGCCGCTGACCGCCGGGCAGGGGTCCGGAAGCGCCAGGGCCGACGCGCCGTCGCCGACGGCCGCCGCGACGACCCAGCCGCCCTTTTCGCGCAGGTAGAGGATCGTGCGGCGCGCCCCGGCCAGGGCGGCCGCCGCGTCGGCGATGCGCGCCGGCAGGGAACGCTCCGGATCGCCGGCGAGCGCTCCGCCGAATTCTCTCCACGCCTCGCGAAGGCGGGCGGGGGCTCCGCCCGGCGCCGGTTTCACGCTAGACTCCCGCGGAGACCGCCTGAAGCGCCTCCTCCTGACCGGGGTAGATCGAGGCGTACTGGGCGAGGCCCATGATCCGGAAGGTCTTGTCGATGGTCGGCGTCAGGCCGCAGAAGGCGAGCACGCCCTTGCGGTCCATCACGCGCTCGAGCACCTCGATCAGGATCGAGATGCCGATCGAGTTGACGATCCGCGTCTTCTCGAGATTCATCACCAGGGCGCGGGCGCCCGAGTCGAGCTGCTTGTAGGCCTCGCGGGCGATCTCCTCGCCCCCCTGGTTGTTGATGTATCCGTCGGTCCAGAGAATCGCGACGTCGCCGCGCCGCTCCACCGAGACCTTGCAGGCGTCGCTCACTTGTATTTCCTCATGACGATGCGCGTCCCCCACTCGCCCGAGCTGATCTGCACGCCGTCCATCAGGCTGCGGATGATCTGAAGCCCCCACCCCCGCTTGCGCTTGCCCTCGAAGGTCTGCTCCGGGGCTGGGCGGCTCGATGCGCAGGTGGTCGAACCCCTTGCCCTGATCGAGGACCTCGACCTCCAGCCAGTCGGCCCCTTCTTCGTCCCGGCCCATGCGAAAGATCAGGTGCAGGCGCTCGTCGCGCGTGTGCGCGTGCTCGAAGGCGTTGATGCACGCCTCGACCAGCGCGAGCTTGACCTCGTCGATCTTATCGCGGGACATCCCGATGTGCTCGCCGAGGGCCGCCGCCTGGGCCGTCGCGACGATCTCCATCTCGGGCGCCACCGGAATGGTCAGAGAGATGTCGCGAGAGCCCGCGGGCTCGGGCTTCTGCGGAGCGGTCTTCCGTTGGACCATTCGGTTTTTCGGTCGGACCCCCGGACGTTCAGAATCGCAGAAAGAGCTGCAGCGAACGAACGAGAACCGGGGGGAGTCTATCGGAGAGGAAGAGGCAGGAGGCGATCGCGAGCTCTCCGGCAAGCAGCGCCCAGAGAACGACGGGCGTCGAGATGTCGGCGGCGGTGGCGACGAGCTCTTTCTTCATCGGCTTCTCGCCTGCTGACAGGGCAAGTCGCCTGCCAACCCGAAGACCGTCGAGAGATCGCGTTAACTCTTTGAGGAGCTGGTGTTTAGACCCGTACGGGAGGGAATCACAGGGCACTGCATAAATCGTATCATTACGTCACATATGGATCAAGCGATCAATAATAATACTATCGTAAATATTCTATCAATAAAGAGTTAACAGCGAAATGTGACATTTTGACATCGTATACTATTGTCCCACTATCTTCTTTCGGTAGAGCGTCCGCCGACTGATGCCCGAGCAACCTCGCTGCGCGGCTCTTGTTTCCCCCGGCCATTTTCAGGACGCGCTCGATGTGACGATCCTCGAGGGCCTTCAGGCTCGCCGGCTCCTCTTCGGCGGCCCCGGGAACGGCCGCCACCCTCAGGCCGCGGGCGGTCGGCAGCCACTGGAGGTCTTCCCTGCCGATCGTGCCTCCCCGCGACAGCGCGGCCGCGCCCTCGAGCAGGTTCTCGAGCTCCCGGATGTTGCCCGAGAACTCGTGCGTCAGCAGGGCCGCGTACGCGTCCCGGTCGAGGTTCGGCACGTCCACCCCCTCGCGCGCGGCGAAGCGCTCGAGGAAGTGCCGCACGAGCCGCGGAATGTCCTCGCGCCGCTCGCGCAGCGGCGGCAGCGCGATCTCGACGACGCGCAGCCGGTAGTAGAGATCCTCCCGGAACTCCCCCCGCGCGATCCGCACGGGCAGGTTTGCGTGCGTGGCCGCGAGGACGCGCACGTCGATCGGAATGCGCCGGCGCCCGCCGACCCGCTCGATCTCGCGCTCCTGCAGGACGCGCAGGAGCTTCGCCTGCAGCGTGAGCGGCATGTCGCCGATCTCGTCGAGAAACAGCGTGCCCTGCGTGGCCACCTCGAACCGGCCCGGCCGCGCCTCGACGCCCGTCGCCACGCCGCGCTCGATGCCGAACAGCTCCGACTCGAGCAGCGTCTCCGGCAGCGCCGCGCAGTTGATCGCGACGAACGGTTTCTCGGCCCGGTCGCCGCGCGCGTGGATCATCCGGGCCACGAGCTCCTTGCCGGTGCCGCTCTCCCCGGTGATCAGCACGGAAATTCGGGAGGACGCCACGCGCCCGACGAGGTCGAGGACGCGCCGCGCGGCCGGCGAGTCGCCCACGAACAGGCGCCCCGCGGCCGAGCGGCCGGTTTCGTCGAGCAGCCGCCGGTTCTCCTCTTCCAGGCGCTCGCGCTCGCGCGTGAGCCGCTCCAGGTGCCTGCGGTTCTCGATCGCCATGCCGCAGAGGACCGCGAGGGAGGAGAGGAAGCGCGCGTCCTCTTCGTCGAAGGCGGCCTTCCCGCCGCGCCGCAGCTCCTTTTCGGCCAGGACGAGCACACCCACGGCGCGGGAGCCACCGCGGATGGGGACGCCGATCGCCGCGGAGACGGGAGTCCGCAGGAAGCGGAACTTCTCGCGGCGAACCGCCGTGTCCGAGGCCAGAACCTCGCGCAGGAACTCGTCCTCCGCCACGACGGCTTCCGGGACCCGCCGCGAAAACCCGACCCTGGCCTCCGCGCGCAGCGAGCCGCCGTCGGAAAAAGTGGCGAGATACCCGCGCGACGCATCGAGCACGCCGACCGCGCGGCCCAGGACGTCCTCGGCCAGGGCCTCCTCGCTCGGGCAGCGACCCGAGCGAGAGGCCGGCGTCGTACAGGGTTTCGAGGAGGAGGAGCTTGTGCTGGGTCTCGAAATCGCGGCCGGAGGGTTCCATGAGCCGGAAGGGTTCTACTTCGAGGCCGCGAGCACCTTTTCGCGCCGCAGCTGTGCCACGACCTGCTCGGAGGCGCGTGTGGGAGCCCAACTCGGATTCCACTTCCGGTTCTCGGCCAGGAGCTTCTCGGCCGCGTCGAGATCGCCCTTGCGCGCCAGAAGCTCGGCCAGAAGGGCCCGGCCGGCGTAGACCCACCGGCGGGCGTCGAATCCCTCCCAGGGCCTCGGCGGGTTGGCGAGCTGCTGGCAGAGGGCGATGGCCTCGTCCGAGCGCCCCTGGCGAACGAGGGCCTGCGCCATCATGAAGTTCCAACCCGGATTGTAGAAGGGTTCGCGCTTGGCCTTGGCGTCGTGAGCCCCTTCGCCGTTCTTTTCATACGCGGCTTCGATGAGCGGACGGGCCTGGCCCAGAAGCTTTTCGGCCTCCGCCGGACGCCCCTCCAGCAGCGCCAGGAGCGCATCCGTCATGAGCCGCGTGACGTCGGGGTTCTTGTCTCCCGGCACCGCCCGGTACCGCGCCGCCAGGTCCCTGGCGAGCGCGAGATCCCCCTTGACCCATGCCGTGCGCAGCGCCGCCCTCAGGTGCTGGCGCCGCAGGTCATCGTCGATGACCTCCTGTGCCCCCTTCAGATAGTTCTCGATGGCCTTGTCGTACTCGCCCTTGCCCTCGTAGGCCACGCCCAGATTCAAGTAGGAGTTGAAGAAATCGGGCTTGAGCTTCAGGGCCTGATGCAGGTTTTCGATCGCCTCGTCGTAGTGCCCCGAGTAGGCCTGGATCTCTCCGAGGCTGTCGTACGGGTTGGCCTGATCGGGGGCCATGAACTGGTACTTGCGGAGATTCTCGATCGCCCGGTCGTAGTCGCCGCGGTAGGCGTAGTAGTACCCGATCAGGTTGTAGACGTTGGCGTTGTTGGGATCGACGGCGAGGACCTCCGCGTAGATCTGGAGCGCGCGATCCGAGTTCCCGGACATCATTTCGTGCGACGCCAGCACCATCGCGGCGCGGATGTCGTTGGGGTACTTGTCGTGGATGGCGCTGGCGAGCTTCAGCTGCTCGTCGGTCTTGCCTTCCCGCGCCGCCAGCTGCATGTCCACGTGCATGCGCTCGCGCTCGGTCAGCCGGTCCCTCTCCTTGGCGGCGCGGCGCGCCAGGGCGAGACCCTTCTCGCCCTCCGTCAGGCGCGCCAGGCCGAGCATGGCCTCGGCGAACTGGGGATCGAGCTCGAGCGCCTTGGCGAAGCCGTCCCGGGCCTCGCGGAAGTAGTAGCGACGCTCCTCCTCGACGGCCGCCTGGTAGACCCGGTAGGCCTCGTCGGAAGAAGTGGTCACTTCGCGCCGGCTTCCGAAGAAAAGGGCCGCCGCCGCCCCGACCGCAATCAGCAGCAGGAGCCCCGCCGCCCCGAAAACCAGGCGCTTTCTCATGGCTTCTCCCAGAGATCATACGGGATGAAACCCCCTAAGTTTCAAGGACGTAGGCCCCGCCCGGAAGCGCCGGAGCCCGCGGGTCCCCCGCTCGCGCCTCCCGGCCGGCAGCCCGTCCCATCTTCTGCCTCATTCCACCCTCAACAACAGAAAGGTCATGTCGTCGTATTGCTCCGCCCCCCGCACGTGCTCGCGGATGTCGGAAAGCACGCCTCGCGTGAGCTCCTCGAGGGGCTCCCCGTGCCGCTTCGCCACCGACGCCATCAGCCGCTCTTCCCCGTACGGGTTCATGTCTTCGTCCATCGCCTCCGTGAACCCGTCCGTGTAGAAGAAGATCACGTCCCCGCGCCGCAGGAAGAGCTCGCGCGTGTCGTAGGCCACCTCCCGGAAAGCGCCCAGGGGCAGGCGATGCTCGGGGGGATCGAGCAGCCGGGGGCCGCCGTCGCCCGACCTCAAAAGGATCGGCAGCGGCTGCCCGCCGATCGCGTAGCGCAGGCTCATGGCCTCGGGATCCAGCAGGAAGTAGCCGAGCGAGACGAACATCCGCCGCTTGATCGCGTAGATGCGACGGTTGGACTCCTGAAAGAGCAGGCCCGGATCCCGCGTCGTCAGCGCGCGCGAGTACACGATCTCCTTCGAGGCCACCATCAGCAGCGAGGCCGGCACGGACTTGCCCGAGACGTCGCCGATCACGATGCCCAGCCGCTGGTCTTCGAACGGGATGAAGTCGTAGAAGTCTCCGCCCACCACCTTGGCCGGGATGCTCCCGCCGAGAAACGAGAACCCCGGCACGACGGGGACCGACCTCGGCAGCAGGCTCGACTGGATGTCTCGGGCGATGTCGAGATCGCGCTTGAACTCCGCCTGGCGGGTCATCTCGTCGTGGAGAAGCGCCGTCTCGATCGCGAGGGCCGACTGGTTGGCGAGCGTCGTCAGCAGCGCGTCGTCCTCCCGATCGAACCGTTCGCCCGAGAGCTTCTCCTTGAGGGCCAGCAGACCCATCAGCCTCTGGCGGTAGACGAGCGGAACGAGGAGCCGGAAGCCCTCCGCCATCAGCCGCTCGCGAAACTCCTGGCTCTCCGAGTCGGCGAAGTGGAAGGAGAGCTCCTTCAGGAGGGCCGGCTTGCCTTCCTGGCGCAGGACGCGCCGCAGGGCGGCCTCCGGAGAGAGGCGGTCGTCCCGACGGCCGCGGCGCTCGAGCCAGCCCTCGCGGTCGCGCAGCCAGATCGAGGCCTTCTCCAGCCGCATCGTCGCCGCGATGTTGGCGGTCAGGTAGTCGGCGATCTTGGCCAGATCGAGCTCGCCCGTGATCGCCTCGCTCATGTCGAGCAGCGCCGTCTGGTAGTTGAGCTTGTCGCGGAAGAAGAGCCGGTCCAGCGGCGTCTGCAGGCGGCGGCGCAGGAACTCGAACAGGGGAATCGCGACGAGGAAGAACCCGAAGTTGAACAGCGGCGATCCCGACAGCCGCGACCCCGCAAAAATCTTGGCGGCCGTGGCGATCGCCAGCGTGTAGAAGCCGAACACGATCGCGGTCGTCGCGGCGTAGAGGAAGGTGCGGCGCACGACGAACCGGATGTTGAGCATCTGGAAGCGCACGATGGCGTACGCGAACGTCAGGGGGATCAGGATCATCGGGACGATGCCCCAGAAGACGTACTCGTCGATCTGGAACGCGGACGGCAGCACGATTCCGAGCAGAACGAACGGCGCCGTCCCGAGGATCGTGCCGACGAAGACGTGGAAGGCCTGGCGGCGCTCGCCCGCGTCGGGCAGCGTGAAGGCCGAGTGGGCGAGCGCGATCAGCCCGAGGACCAGGTAGTCGCCGAGCAGGACCCAGGAAGACAGCGGCGCGCCCGACAGGACGGAGACGCGTTCGCCCCGGACCTGGCGGAACACGTCGTACAGAAAGACGAACGGCGGGATCGCGTAGAGCAGGTAGAAGAGGCCGGGGCTCGCGGACAGGAAGTCCTGGAGCCAGACCTTGAAGCGCGCGGGAGGCTCCCCCGTCCATTCGTCGTTGCGCGCGAAAGAAAGCTGCTTGGGCCGCGGAAAGATCAGGAAGAAGTGGATGAAGACGGCCGGCAGGAGGAACAGGCTCACGGTGCCCGTGTTCTGAACGAAGACGTCGATCCACCAGTAGGAAGCGGGCCGCAGGCGGCAGACGAAGAAGAGCAGGAAGAGCACGCAGAGCAGGAAGAAGATGCGGGCCGCCCGGTCGTCGGGACGGTTGCGAAAAACGAAGAGGCCGATCAGGAAAAAGAGGAAACCGAGTGCCGCCGAGTAGAGGTATGTCGTGCCCCCGAGGCGGATGGAGGCGAGCTTGACCGGGAGGGTCAGCAGGCGTCGCCGCGGCGCACCAGGTAGGGGACCGTCTCGCCGATGCGGTGCTTGAGCAGCTCCCCGGAAGCGTCCGACGTCGTGTTGACGAGCTTTCTCCCGATGCCGATGACCCGGTCGCCCGGCTGGATCCCGGCCGCCTGCGCGGGCCCTCCGGGCTCGACGGCGCGCACCTCGATGCCGCCCCGGCTGTACGGCATCGGCACGACGCCGTCGTTGGGCCTGGGAGAGAACATGTCGGCGATCGAGACGATCGCGATGGCGAGGCCGAGCAGCCCGGCCGCGTAGAACCAGGCGCGGCCCGAACGGGCCGGTGCCGGACGCGGCTCTCCCGCCGCCCTCGCCCGATCCTGCGCCATGGCCTCACGCTCCTCGGAAACGACCATGTTAACCGCTCGGACGCGCCCGACCTTCCGCCGCTCCGAGGATTTTCGGCCTCCGATATCCTAGGCCCGGGAGCGCGGAATGCCTTTCGTGACATTCGAAGGAGTCGAGGGCTGCGGAAAGTCGACGCAGCTCGCACTGGCCGCGGCGCGCCTGCGCGAGCGCGGGCATCGCGTCGTCGAAACACGCGAACCGGGCGGCACGCCCCTGGGCGAACGCATCCGGGAAATGCTGCAGGACCCCGAACAGACGCGGATCGCCGACCTGACGGAGTGGCTGCTCATCGAAGCCGATCGGTGCCAGCACGTGCGGCAGGTGCTCCAGCCGGCGGTCGCTTCCGGCGCCTTCGTCCTGTGCGACCGCTACAGCGACTCGACCGAGGCCTACCAGCGCGTCGGCCGCGGCCTCGACGCGCAGGCCGTGCGGATGGTCGACGCGCTCGCGCGCGATGGTCTGGTGCCCGATCTGACGCTGCTCTACGACCTCGAGCCGGAGGCGGGACTGGCCCGCACGCGCGAGCGCGACGGGGCGCGCGTCGGGCGTTTCGAAGGCGCCGACCTGTCCTTCCACCGCGCGGTGCGCGCGGCGTACCTCGACATCGCGCGGCGGGAGCCGGAACGCGTCGTTCTGGTGCGATCGGAGCCGGACGCCGCGGCCGTGTTCGAAGAGACCTGGCAGCGCCTCGAGGAACGATTTTCCCCGTGACGCACCGGGGCGCGGGCGCCGTGGCGGACCGGCTCGCCGAGCGCCGCCATCTCCCGGGCGCGCTGCTGCTGACGGGTCCCTCCGAAACGGCGCTGTCGGGCGAGGCGGCGGCCCTGGCGGCCTCGCTGCTTTGCCCGGGGGACGATCCGGAACGCCGGTGCGACACCTGCCGCCGGGTTGCCGAGGGCCTCCATCCGGACCTCTTCGTCGTCGCGCCCGAAGGCGTGCAGATCCGCGTCGATCGGGTCCGCGAAGCCATCGCGTTCGCGGCCGGACGCCCCTACGAGAGCACGCGGCGGGTGGCCATCGTCACGCGCGCCGCGGAGCTCGGAGCCGAATCGGGCAACGCGCTGCTCAAGAGCCTCGAGGAACCCGGCGCGCGCTTCCACTGGATCCTGACCACGGCGCGGCCCGAGACGCTGCTGCCCACCATCCGTTCCCGCTGCGCCGTCGTGCGCGTCGCGCCGCCTTCGGCCGCGGATCGGCAGGCCGCCTGGGAGGGCCGGGGATTTTCCCCGGAGGACGCGACGGACCTCGCCCTGGTCGAGCGGGAGGGCGAGGCCGCGACCGCCGAGGATCTCGCGGAGTTTCGACAGTGGCGCGACCGTCGTTCTGGAGGCGCTGGAGTCGGGCCTGCTCTCGGGCAGCCTCCCCGCGCTGGTCCTCCTCGCCGAGGCGATCGGGCGCGCCGAAAGCGGTCAGGGCCGCGTGCTGGCGGAGCTGCTGGCCGACGCCGCGGCTTCCGGAAGCGTCTCCGCCGACCTCCTGCGCCACCGCGCCGTCGCCGGGGCGCTCGCGAAGCTCGCGCGCGCCGTGCCGCGCTCCGCCCTCGAACGCGCGGCCCTCAAGGCCGCCGACGCTCCACCGGACAGCCGCCGCGGGAACCGGCGGCTCCACTTCGAGTCGCTGCTGCTCGAGCTGTTCCTCGCCCGAACCGTCTAGCGCTCGAGCTCGATCTCGACGATTTCGGTCTTGCCGCTCACGACCGTGACCTCGACGGTCTTGTCCTTGTATCCCGGGCGCGAGACCGTCACGGTGTGGACGCCGGGCGAAACCCGGAATCCCCGCGGCTGCCCCGCCGCCTCTTCCGCGGTGCCGATGAAGCGATCATCCAGATAGACCGCGGCGTCCGGCGGCTCGGCATAGATCGTCAGCCGGGTCGCCCGCGGGCGGGCCGAAGGCGCGGCAGGTGCCGAGCCGGGAGCTCCCGGTTGGTCCCGCCACGTGTCCGGTGGCGGCGCGCCGCCGCTCTCGGAGGGACCGGAGCCCTGAGGTTGCGGGGCCTCGCGGTGCGCGCGACGGATTCTGATCGGCCGGCTCCGTGTACCGGGAGTCCGGAACGACGTCGTCGGCCGCCGTCACCGGTTCGCTGCTCGCGCCGCCCTTCTGCCTTGCCGTAGAAGCGCTGCACGCCGCCCGGAAGCGGTGGCGTGTCGTAGGAGCCGTACTGCTTGGCTCCCGGGATCTTCGCCAGCTTGTCGCCGATGTCGAACTTGGCGCCCGGGCGGGCGTCGATCTCCATGACCTTCGTCTCGTACCCTTCCAGGCGGAACTCGAGCCGGTAGTGGCCGTTTCGAAGGTAGAGGTAGTCGGGATACCCGTCAAAGTCGTCGGCGATGCCGATGTAGACGCCATCCAGGTAGACGCGGGACTCCTCGGGTGAGACGTCGGTGTCGATGACGGCCCACGCCGGGCCTCCTTCGACCAGGTAGTAGCCGCCTCCGCCGGCGTACGGTCCGTACCCGTAGCCATACCCATACCCGTACGGGTAGCCCCAACCCCAGCCCCAGCCGCCCCAACCCCAGCCGCCCCAGCCCCAGCCGTAGCCCGGAGCGATCCAGCCTCCGCGTCCCCAATAGCCTCCGTGATAGCCGCCGCGGTAGCCGCCGTGATAGCCGCCCCGGCCGCCGTAGTAGCCGCCACCACCCCGGTACCCGCCGCCCCCACCGTGGTAGCCACCGCCACCGCCGTGGTAGCCCCGCCGCCGTGGTAGCCCCCGCCGCCACCGTGATATCCGCCGCCCCCACCGAGATCCGCCGCCTCCCCCACCGCCGTGGCCGCCACCGCCACCGTGGCTGCCACCGCCCTGACCGCCTCCACCGCCTCCGTGGCCACCCTGTGCCTGACTCGCTCCCGAAAGGAAGAGCAGGAGCGCGAACCCCAGCGCGGCGAAAAGGAGCTTCTTCATGGGCGGTTTCTCCAGAACAACAACATAGCAATCCAAGAGCCACTTCCTGCGGGACGAATGGGATGTCGGAAGCCCTTGTCGGCACAGGCCCTTGGCATGAACGCACCTCCGGCCCGGCCGCGGCCGCGTGACCTCTCGGGGAGTCATCGCGTCCCCTGCGAGGGATCGGGCCGGTCACCCGCCTCGAGCCCGCGCCGCAGGCCTCGCAGGTAGTCGTCGCGCAGAACCCGATCCACGGCCCGGCGTCCTCCCGGCAGCTCCCAGCGCTCGGCAAGCCCCGCCCAGAACGCCCGCAAGCCGCCCGCGAGCGATCCCGCAGTCGGAGAAGGCGCGGGCCTCCGAAACACCCAGAAAACCCGAGAGCTCGGGATGCTTCTCGTAGAACCGTGCCGCCGACTCGCCGGCGCTCTGCTGGCGCCGGCGGAACGACGCAAAGGAGATGTCGTGGTAGTGCCGCGCCACCGCTTCCGGCCGGTACAGGATTCTCATCCCCCGCCCGGTCAGGCGGTACGCGATCTCGATGTCCTCCCAGGCCGCGTGCGGAAAGCTGGTGTCGAAGAGCTCGGCTTCGTAGAGCAGGGCGCGCGACAGGGAGATGTTCGAGGTGTAGAAGAAGTTGAAGGGCACCGCCTCCGGGTCCTCGATCAGGCCATAGCCGAACTGCAGGCCGTATTCGTTGATGTGGTGCAGAAACGGCGTCACGCGCCGCTCCTCCGGCCAGGTCGTGTAGCCGAGAACCGCGACACGCTGCCCCGGCCGCTCCCCGTGCGCCGCGCGCGTGAACCGAGAGCAGCGGCGGCTCCGGAACCGTGTCGTCGCCGAGGAAGAGGACGATCCCGCCGCGGGCCTCCGCGATCCCGCGGTTTCGCGCCGCCGCCGGCCCCGCGTTCTTCTGAGCCACGAAACGGAAGGGGTACGGCGGCCGGTAGCTCCGGAGCAGCGCGGCGGTCCCGTCCTCGGAGCCGTCGTCGACGACGACCACCTCGAAGTCGGGCGCCTCCCGCTGGGCCGCGAGCGCGTCGAGCACGCGCGCGAGCGTCTCCGGGCGCTGGTAGGTCGGGATGACGACGGAAAACGCCGGGGTCACGCCCCGGCCTCGAAGATCTCGGAGAGGGTCGTCCGGACCAGACGCGGCGCACGGGCCAGCCACTGGCCGAAGAACTCCGAGTCGAACTGCGCGTCGCCGGGATACGTCGGCACGATCCGCAGGGGAAACTTCGCGAAGATCTCCGCGTCCGGCCGGCGGCGCCGCTGCTGCACCTCGCGGCGCTTGGCGGCCAGCGCATCGCGGTGCGCGTGGATCCAGAGGAGCGCGCGCAGGTGCGCCGCCGTCAACGGGTCGTCGATCCGCGGCGCGGCGGCGACGCCTTCCGAGATCCCGAAGAAGGCCGCCAGGGCGCTCGGCCGCGGCGGCGCCTCGCGCAACGGGTCCCGGCCGAGATCGCGCGCGCCCGGATTGCGCGTCGCGAGCATCTCGGCCACGCGGCCGAGGAACGCCCCCAGCACCGCGGGCATCAGCGCCTCGAAGTGCTCCTGGTCGAAGTTCTTGAAGGCGGTCGCGAAGGCGTTGCGTTCGTAGAGAAATCCGCGCCGGAAGATCCCGAGGGTCTCGCCCGTGGCGCCGCCGCGGTGCCGCGCGACGGCGCGCGGCTCGGCCACGATCCGGTGGCCGAAGATCCACTGGCGCCAGCCGAAGTCGACGTCCTCGAGGTAGGCGAAGTAGTCGTCGTCGAATCCCCCGGAAGACCGGAACGCGTCGCGGCGGACCGCCATGAGCCCGCCGCAGGCGAAGAGCCGCTCCTCGCCGGGCCGGGCGTCGGGCAGGCGGTCCAGGGGACGGCCCACGTCCGCCGCGAACGCGTGGCCGTCGAAGGTCAGGAAGCCGTCGGAGAAATCGTTGCGGAGCCCGGCGCGGTCGGTCAGCCTCCCGGCGACCGCGACGACGTCCTCCGGCGACGCGGCGAGCGACGCGGCCAGGGCCTCGAGGGCCGGCGGCGCGACGACCGCGTCGTCGTTGACCAGGGCGAGCACCGGCGCCCGAGCGGCTTCGGCACCGAGCCGGCAGCCGGCGGCAAACCCGACGTTGCCGGGGGCCGGCGACGCGACGCACGTCCGGAAACCGGCGGAGGACCTCGGACAGGCTCCCTCCGCCCGTGTTGTCGACCAGGACGGTCTCGGCCGACACCCCTCGGGACGCCGCCGCGATCGCCTCGAGCGCCTCGAGGAGGTGCTCGAGGCCGCGGTGGTGCACGACGATGACCGAGAGATCGGGCGAAGGCATGCCGGCGGGAGACTATAAGAGAGGAGGGCGCCCGGATCGCTTCAACGACCCCGGAAGAAGCGGCGAAGGGGCGACACCGCCGCCGAGGAGGGATCCGGACAGGCGACCGGCGTCCCGCGCCGCCGACCGGCACCAGGCGGCCAGGGGCTCCGTGACGCGTTTCCAGCTGCGGCCCGCCGCGAAGGCCCGCGCCCGTTGCCGCCGCTCGCCTTCCGAACCCAGCATTTCGATGATCGCCTGCGCGAGGGCCGCGGGGTCGCGGGCGGCGCGCCGGCCGGCGCCCGCCTGCTCGAGCTCGCGCGCGAGCGTTCCCCCTTCGACCGAGACCGAAGGCACTCCTCCCCACGCGGCATCGAGCAGGCGCGTGCGGAAGGAGAGGTCGGCCTCGAGGCCCGCCGCCGCGATCGAGACGATGAGATCCGACGCCGCGTAGAGGTCGGCCCGCTCGGCGTAGGGCAGCCACGGGGAGAACACGATCTCCCGTCCCCGACGGGTCCAGCGTCTCGGGCGCGCGCGCGCGTCCGCGCCCAGGCGCGCTGGGGCGTCGTCTCCGGATTGGGGTTCTCGAAGAAGAGCAGGCGCGCGCCCGGAACGCGCCGCCGCACCTCGGGCCACGCGCCGAGCAGCGGTTCCGGGTCGTGCCAGTCGTAGACGCCGCCGAAGAGCACCAGCGGACCATCGGCGGCGACGCCCGCCGCCCGTCGCCCGCGGAGGCGATCGCCGGCCGGCGCCTCGGCCGGAACCCCGAAGGGCACGACCGCGAGCAGACCCGCGAGCGTCGGGTCCTCCGGGAAGTTGTGCGGACCGATGCGGCCGGCGTCGTAGAGGGCCCCGGCGTAGAAGAGCCGCTGGTCCGCCGAAGCGCAGAGAAAAAAATCAGCGCGCGCGAGCGCGAGTCCGAAAGCGTGCTCCCGGTCGTGACGGGCGGGTTCGTTCGCCGAGCTCCGGGCGTAGTGGAGGTTCTCGATCGGAAATGGATCGTAGAGATCCGCGGCCACGGGAACCTCCGGGACCTCGCGAAACCAGGCGCTGGCCGCGTGACCGGACACGATCGCGGCCGCGGCGCCTGCGGCCGCGCCGGCGAGCCCCGCCGGACCGACCGGCGCGACGGGGACCTCCCCGGCCACCTGTCGCGCCTCCGCCTCCGCGTTGGGCACGAGCAGGTAGGCGTCGAACTCGGGTCGGAGCGCCCGCGTGAGCTCGAGCGCGCGGATTCCCATTCCCGCCATGCGGGGCCGGATTGGCTCCGGCGCGAGCACGCGACGCGCTTCATTGCCCGCGCAGGCGCTCGAGCAGGCGGTGCAGCTTCCAGGTCTTCGAGCGCGAAGATCTGCCGCAGCATGCCGCTCAGGCGCTCGATCTCCCGCTGGAGCTCGCCCGCGTGCCTCCGGGAGTCCGCTTCTGACGCGAAAGCTCGCTTTCGAGTTCGGAAACTGCGCCTCGAGGCTCCGAGCAGCTTCCGCTGCACTTCCGCCTCACGGTAGTACCCGTAGGAGATCCGGGCCCGCAGCCGGTCGATCACGCGCGCCAGGCCCTCCTCCGTTCGCCGGTTCCGGTAGCGTTCGTAGATCTGCCTGCGGGCCTTCTGGAACGCCTCCGCCCCGGCGGAGACGTGCGAAGGATCGCCCTCCGGGCCCGTCGAAAACCCGGTACTCGCAGGTCACGGCGCGGACGTGGCGAAACGACGTCTCGGCGGACAGGCGGATGAGGAGGTCCCAGTCCTCCGAATACTCGAGCGTCTCGTCGAAGCCTCCCGCCTGGCGCACGAGCGGGGCCGGGGCGATCAGCGTGTGGATCGGGATGTAGTTGGCGAGCAGCAGGTAGTCGGGATCGAAGTCGAGCGAGTACTGCAGCGTGCGGTCGCTCTCCCGCCAGCCCTCGCCGTCCCGGGCGTACCGCACCGTTGCCGCATCGGAATAGACGACCGACTCGGGACCCGCCCGGTGCGCCCGCACGAGGCGCTCGAGGTGATCGGGGTAGCAGAGGTCGTCGTCGTCGAGAAACCCGACGAGCGCGTCCGCCGCCCGCGCAACGCCCCGATTGGCGGCGGCCGAACGCCCCAGGCGCTCGGGCAGCTCTTCCAGCAGGATCGGGAAGGCGTCCCGAAAGGCCGCGAGAGCGCTCCCGACGGGAGCCCCCCCGTCGTTGACGATCACGACGAGCGAGGGTCGCGCCGTCTGCCGGGCGAGGCTCTCGACCGCATCCCGAAGCAGGGCGGGCCGGTTGCGTGTGCGCACGACCATCGCGACCGGCGCAACATCCCGGCTGCCGGAGCCGACGATCGTCGGGCCGAGCGAGCGCCGGAACTCCTCGAGCGATCGCGTCGCGGCGTCCGCGTAGCTCACCACGCGGAAGGCCTCGACCGGCCCGCGCCCCTCGAGCGTCAGCCGCCGGTAGGCGTTCAACCCCTCGAGCGCTCCCGCGTAGTCGCGCACGGCCTGCTGGCTCGCGAACGCCGCGAGCGCGGCCGACTTGCGCGGCGGCCGCGGCCGCGATGTCCACGAGCGCGTTGGGCAACAGGGGGTGCGAGATCTCGTAGAAGGCCATCCGCACGTACCGGTAGAGATCGTGGTCCGGCGTCCTCGGCGCGCGAGGCGGCCACGCGTTCGTAGAGGGCCTCGGCGAGGGCCCGGTGGTCGGGATGGATCTCGACGGGCGACGGGCAGAAGACCAGGTCCGGCCGGACTCGGGCGAAGAGGCCTTCGATGGCGCCGCGCAGCTGCTCCGGACGCCGCGGAGAGGTCGCGGTCCGGCAGCCCGCCGAAGTCGGGCGCTGGCGAGCCCGAGCAGCGCGGCGGCCGCGACCGATTCCTCCCGCCGACGCCGTCCGTACTCCGCCTCGGAACCCGCCGCGACCCCCTCCTGCCGCGTGCCGTCGGTGGCGATCCAGGTATGCACGGCCTCGGCCGCGGGCGCCCGCAGGGAGACCGTGCCGCCGGCGCCGGCCACCTCGTCGTCCGGGTGCGCGGCGAGCACCAGGATGCGCCGTGCCCGCGAGGTCGCTCGCCTCGTAGGGAATCAGAGAGTCTTCGCTCAACCTCGCCTCACCCGCCTTTTCGAGAGATTCCGCGCCAGTCTATCCGGTCGGACGGCCGGCCCGTCCATCAGACGACATCGTAGAGCGAGGGCACCAGATGGAGACCCGAGGCGACGCCCTCGAAGCGCTTCTCGTCCAGGACGCGCACGATCATCGAGAAGCCCGCTCCCGCGGCGCTCTCCCGGCAGCCGCGCGATCACGTCGCGTCCCGGCCCTCCGGGCGTTTCCCAGAAGACCAGACGGCGCGCGCCGAGCAGGCGCGCTTCGGCGGCGGCCACGGCGAAGAGCGGCGGCAGATCCGAGCCGTCCGGCTCGCTCCCGAGGAAGTCGGCGACCAGCGCCTCCTCGCCGGAAACCGACAGGACCGCCCAGCCGCGCTGGCGGCCCGCTTCCTTCCGCCAGACCATCCGGTAGTAGCGGTCCGGGCCGCGCGTGGAACCTCCAATTGACTCGGGACCGGTCGCGCACGGCGGCGTGCGTCAGAAAGCGCGACGCCGTTTCCCAGAGCGGATCGAACGACTCGTCGACGAAATCTCCCGATCCGGCGCCGCCCGGCGCTTCGGGAAAATGCCGGCAGTCGACGAGCACCTGCCGGATCGGGAAGAGCGTCCGCGTCCCCGCCAGCCGGTTGCTGATCGTCAGCGCCCGGTCGTTGGGAAACCCGAAGCAGAAGGGAACCTTGCCCTCGAGCGCCCCGTAGAAGGCCGATGCCATCGTGCGGTAGACGCCGTGCCGACCGCCGAGGGTTCGCGCGGACGGGTCGGTCGCCACATCTCCGACGGAATAGACGAGCGCTGGCGCGCCGCCGACGAGGAATCGCATTCCCCAGCCCGCGTAGTTGCCGAGGATCTCTCCCCCGGCGACCGCCACCGTTCCAAACCGCCCGTCCGGATTCCGCTCGAACTTCCAGGCCCACTCGGCTTCGGTCATCTCCTTTCCGAACACGCGCGCGTGGAGGCTCCGGATGCCGGCCGCGTCGTCCGGACGTGCCGGACGGATCGTGAACGCGCTCAATCGTTCTTCTCCCACGCGAACGTCTCGAGGGTCCGGCCGTCCGTTTCCGCAAAGACCCGCAGGTACCAGGTTCCCGCCCGAAGGCGCCCCGCGACTTCGACCCCGAGGCAGAAGTCGGCCGAAAGCTTCGCTCCGGCAAAAGGGAGGCAAGACGGGTTCGGCGAAAGGGCAACCCAGGCTCCCGGCCGCGCGGGCAGCTCCGGCCGGGCGATCGGCCGCGCGTCGGAGGGTCTTCCGGCCCAGCCGGCCCCCTCCAGGATCCGGCGTCCGAGACGCCCGTAGCGGAGCTCCCGATAGAGCCGCCGCGAGGCTTCCCGGCGGCCGGCCGATTCCGGGTTGCGCGACGCGCTCACGGCCCAGAGGTGGCGGATGCGTGCGCCCGCCACGAAGCGCAGCTCCAGTCCTGCCCGCCGCACGCGGTCCTCCCACTCGGTCTCCTCGTACTCGAACGAGAACCGCTCGTCGAACCGGCCGACACGGTCGAAGACCGCCCGGCGCGCGCCGAGAACGGCGCCGACGAGATGCCGCGCAGAACCTCCGGCGGTCCAAAGGCGCAGCGTCTCTCGCGCGAACGCCGAGAACCGGCGCTCGTCCAGCGCGGGGAAGCGGCCAGCCGACAGGCGCGCGAGATCCGACAGGAAGCCCGGCGGATCGCCCGGCGGCAGCCGCAGACGGGCCTCGGCGTCCCAGAACGCCAGCGGCGCGGCGGCGCCGACGGCGGGGTCCTCCAGCGCCTCGAGCAGCGCCGTCAACGCTCCCGGGAACAGGACGACGTCGGCATTGCACAGCAGGATCTTGCGGCCGCGCGCCCGCGCGAGCCCCGCGTTGACGCCGCCCGAGTATCCGCGGTTCTCCGGCAGGGGCAGGAAGACGTCGGGCGCGAGGCCGGAGAGCCTCGCGACCTCCGGCGCGCCCGAATCGCAATCGACGAGCACGATCTCCCCGGCGACGGATTCCGCGGCGAAGGCCGCGCGCAGGGACTCCACGCACTCCGCGCATTCCGCGGCGCTGCGGTGGTTGACGACGACCGCCGACACTTCGGGGGTCACGCTTTTCCCGCCCTCTCGGGGAGAGGGCCGGGGCGGGTGGCCCTCCCGCTTCATCCGGCCGCGACCCGGGCGGCGTCCGTCACGGCGTTGCGGCGGCCGGGCTCTCCGGCGCGAGCGCGACGCCCGCGCCGGTCTCCGGGAAACTCCAGACGTGCCTCGGGCGCACGAGTCCCACGGCGTAGTCGGGAGCCACGACGGAGAAGCCCGGGTGCAGGATGCGCAGGTCGTGCAGGTGCAGCGCCGTCTCGTCGCCCAGGAACGCGTAGACGCGAAACTCTCCCTGGGCGATCGGGAGCTCCGGCAGCAGCAGGCGCACGCGATACTGCCGGCGCCCCGTCAGCGGCGCCCAGGGCTCCGACCGCGTGTCCACCGCGAAGGCCTGAACGCCGTCCTCGCGGTCCGCGCCCACGCGGAGGTGGAAGGCGAGTCCGGGATCGTCCGACTCGAAGGCGAGATCGAGCGCCACGGTCTCTCCCGAACCGAACTCCGCGCGCGGGTACCCGGAGCCGTCGTGCACGAAGACTTCCGTGAACCGGGCGAGGCGGCGCCCGTTGGTCGGCGCCCCGGGAAGCTCGGCCGGTGAGAATCGGCGTTCCCGTTCCTGCAGGAACGCCTCGTAGGCCCGCACCACGGAGAGGGCCGGCCCGGCCGCGGCGACCCTGCCTTCGCGCAGCCAGATCGCCCGGTCGCACAGGAGCGCCACGTAGTAGAGCGCATGCGAGCAGAAGAGCAGCGTGCCCCCCCGCTTGTGGAAGTCGGTGATGCGGTCGATCGACTTCTTCTGGAAGTAGCCGTCCCCCACCGCCAGGGCCTCGTCGACGATCAGGACGTCCGCGTCGACGTGCGTGGCCACCGCGAAGGCGAGCCGCAGGGCCATCCCGGAGGAGTAGGTCCGGACGGGCCGGTCGAAGAAATCCCCGAGCTCGGCGAACTCGCGGATCGCCGGCAGCCGCTGGCGCAGCTCGGGGCCCGACAGCCCGAGCAGCGCGGCGTTCATCCGGGCGTTCTCGCGCCCCGTGAACTCGGGGTGAAAGCCCATCCCGAGCTCGAGGATCGAGGCGACGACCCCCTGGCGCTCCACCGTTCCGGCGCTCGGCGTGGGTCGTGCCCGCGACGATCTTCAGGAGCGTCGACTTCCCGGCGCCGTTCTCGCCGATGACGCCGAGCGCCGCGCCTCTGGGCAGCTCGAAGCTGACGTCGGAGAGCGCCGCGAAGTCGCGGTGGCGCGGACGCCGCAGCAGCAGCTCCTTCCAGCGGTCCGCCGGCCGGTCGTAGAGCCGGTAGGACTTGCCGATCCCGCTCGCCCGGACGGCGATGTCCGGGTCGGTCATGCGTTCCGCCGCGGGCGTGTCCGCGCCTTGCGCATCACTCCCCGAGGGCGAACTCGCAGCGGCGGCAGAGGAAGTCGTCCGGCGCCTCTTCCACACCGTAGGTCCAGCGCCGCAGCCGCGCCATCGTCTCCCCGCCCAGAATCTCCGCCACCGTCTGGGTCTTCAAGTCTCCGACGGTGAGCTTCTCGTAGTAGTCCTGGCAGCACAGCACGGCCTTCGCCGTGGCGGTGACGTGCAGGTGCTCGAAGGGGCGCGATCCCATCTGCTCGCAGCCCTCGCAGCTTCTTCTTCGCCGGGGGCTCCGGAACGAAGGTTCCGCTCGCCGGACGGCTGCGGATCTTGAACGGCCGGACCTTCCAGCCGCGGGGCTCGAACCGGGCCCGGATCGCCTCGACGTCGCGCCGGTGCGCGTCGTCTTCCTCTCCGAGCACGACGATGGCCGATTCCTCCGCGAGCGCGCGGGCGGCGAGGGCATCGACGTTGGCGAGCACGCGATCGAGGTCCCGCGTCCCGTGGAGGCGCTCGTAGCGCTCGGGGTCGAGGGTCGGCAGGTTGATGCCGACGTACCGGAACCGGCCCGCCGCCTCCAGGCGCGCCGCCCGGTCCGCGGAGAGGTGCGACGCGTTGGTCAGGAGGCTGACCGGCAGCCCCCGCGCGAAGAGGGCGAGCACGCGCTCCTCGAACAGCGGGTCGATCGTCGGCTCGTTGTAGTTGGACAGGAAGACGACCGTCTGGCGCCCGCCGACGTCCACGACCTGATCGAGGATCGACTCGAAGAGCTCCTGGCTCATCACTTCGCGGTCGCGCGGGCTCACCGAGACGGGGCAGAACGGACAGCGGTGGTTGCAGGACGTGCAGGTCTCCAGCGACACGTACAGCAGGTGCGTGCGCCGCGCCTCGGCGTCGACGTCCTCGATCAGGAACCGCGCGGCGCGCAGGTGGTCGAGCACGGCCGGAGCGGCCTCCGGGGCCAGGCCCGAGGCGATGCGGGAGAGCGCCGTGTGGCCTTCGCCCCCCTTGGGCAGCGACGCGCCGGTCAGCGGGTTGTAGAGAACCGTCCCCTGATCGTGGAGGAACGGGGAAACCACCTCGGGCTCGAGCACCGCCGGCCGGCCCGAGGGCACGGTGTCGTCGGCCGGTCGGCGCGCATCAGCAGGGAAGGAAGACAAAGGCACCATTCTCCTCGCCCACCATCATACGAAAGCCCGGCCCCGGCAAACCGGGCCGATCTGGCTTTCGTCCCCGCCCGGGGCCCCGGAAGGGGCCCGGCGGACTGCTAGCGCGTTCCCTTGATGAAGGTGGTGTCGGCGCTCTTCTGGTCGATGTTGATGGCGTAGGCCCCGATGCGCCCGCCGGAGGTGACCTCCACCCGCAGGCTGACGGGCTCGGCCGGAAGGCCCGGGATCAGCGCGATCGGGAACTGGAGCCAGGGCCCGGCCTGGCCCGGGTTGTTCAGGGCGCCGCCCGCCGAACCGACCACGTTGCCGTCCTTGTCCACGGCCGTGACCAGGACGCCCGTGACCTCGTCGTCCAGGGCGAAGACGCCGACGTTGGTGCGGAAGCGGTCGTTGGTCTCGGCGCCCGGAATGACGATGGCCGCTGTCGCCGACGGCGATCGCATCGCCGCCGGAGAAGCTCGAGAGCGCGGTGCCCGCCGTGCCGCCGGACGTCGCCGTGCGATCGTCGTAGGCGCGGGCGCTGACGAGCAGCGGGGCCGTCGACGTCTCCGCGTCCGCCGCGTAGGAGACCTTGAGGAGGCCCGCCGTTCCGGTCGCATCCGCGATCTCCGGCACGGTGGGGAAGATCTGGGCGATGTCGTCGAAGGAAATCAGCTTGCCCGCCTCGATCGTGTAGAGGCTCTGCGCGACGAGGGAGGGTCCGTAGACGTACTCGACCAGCACGCCCCGCGAGACGCTGGCCGAGTTCAGGATCGAGACGCTCGTGCGCCAGTGGGAGATCGCCGTGTCGTAGCGGCTGACGCCGGGCACGTAGACGCGGACGGCGCCGCTCTCCGGCGACGGACGCGTGGCGTCGTCGGCGACCTGGATCTGGTCGTTGGTCGTGCGGTCGATGATGGAAACCGTCGCGAGCAGCATCGCGCCGTTGCCGACGGGCTCCGCCTTGAGCACGTACCGGTGCGCCGGGTCGACGAGCCCGATCCGCTCGTCGCTCACCTCGGCCGCCTGATACGCGCCGATCGGAAAATCGAGGCTCTCGACGGGGGCGCCGTCGTTCAGCAGCGAAACCGGGCTGCCGGTCTCGTCGAACGCGTGCAGGCGGAAGAGTCCCGGTTCACCCGAAGAGTTGTAGAGCTTCACCTTGAAGCGGAAGGCCTCGTCGGAACGGACTCCGAGAATCGTCTGCTCGGTGACCGAACGCGCCTGCTGGACGCCCACCTGGCCGAACGCGCCGACCTGGAAGGCCGCGATGGCGTTGCCGTAGGCGCCGAGCTCCGGGTCCGTCGGCGCGAAGTAGACGCGCGCGGCGACCTCGGGAGGCGGCCCGCCCTCGACCTTGAAGAAGAGGTTGCCCTTGCCCGTGCCGCCGAGGAAGCCGACGACGTCGGCCTGCGACCACGTGCCGCCCGGCGCGATCTCGTACTTGGTCACGCTGTCGAATCCGAGGGCCGTCACGTCGATGCCCGTCGAGGGCGGCACCGGGACGAGCGACTCGTAGGAGCGGTAGATCGGCGAAATCGTCAGCGTGCTCGGTCCCGAGTTGGTCACCGAGACGTCGGTCTTCCAGGCGCCGTCCGCCGTGACGATGGCGGAGGCGTCGGGGACCACGACGGCGGAAAACTGCGGCGCGCCGATCGAGAACTTCTTTGAGCCCGACGCCGTGCCGGAGGTGTTGGTGCCGTCGCCGGTCACGGTGAGCTTGACGGTGAAAGACCCCGACGCGCCGAAGGTCTTGACGAAGGACCTGGTGGAGGCGGTCGTCTCGTCGCCGAAGTCCCAGGCGTAGGCCGACGCGTTCGCCTCCTGGGCGGTGAACGTGATGGGCTGGAGGGCATCGGCCTCGAACTGTCCGTTGAACGGATTGATCCTGGCGCCCGAAACGTCGAAGACCGCCGTTCGGCGCGCTGCTCGTTTGGCCGGAGATCGTGATCGACACGGACTTCGTCGCGGTCTTGTTCGCCGCATCCGTGGCCTTCACCGTCACGTTGAAAGTTCCCGCGGCGCTGTAGCTGTGGCTGCTCGAGGCCGGGCCCGGCTCGTAGCCCGCCAGCGCGTTGTCGCCCCATCGCCAGGAGTAGCTCATCGGGCTCGGTCCCACCGCTGGCCGACGCGCTGAAAGTCACCGCCTGACCGACCGAGCCCGTCGTCGGCCCGAAGAGGGAGACGACAAGCCGCCGCTTCCGCCGCCGCCACCGGTGATGTTGATGCTGGTGGAGCCCGTGACGGTCACTCCGGAGTCCACGACCCTGACGACGACCGTTTTCTGGCCCGTACTGGAGAAGGCATGCGACTGGACGGCCTGGCCCGGCGTAAATCGAAGGAAACGTGCAAGCATCCCAGCACCACGAGACGGCCGGAGTGCCGGTCGCTCCCGTGATCGTCGCCGTGAATGTCACAGCGGCGTTACGGGCCGCGCTCGCCGGCCCGGACAGCGTGACGCGCAGGTTGTCGGAGACGACGATGAACGGGCCGTGGTTGACCTTGAGAGAGGTCAAGAGCCCGTTTGATCCCGTGAAGTTGTATTTCAGGTAGAGCGTGTAGGACCCGGTCGTCGAAGGCACCGTCAGAGTCGCCAAGCCGTTCGCCGCAAGAAAGGCACAGTTCGGGCCGCCCGGGCAAGGGCCGGCGAACACGGTGAAGCTACCGACCGCCCCTGTCCACGAAGCCTCGACTGTCTGCAGTGTCGCGGCGGAGCTCTTCTGCATCTTGTTGGTCAGAACGACGCCGCCGCCCTTGACGACACTCGCCGACGTCGGTGAGAAGTCGGGCACCAGATCGACGACGCTGACCGTCCCCTGAACCTGCGGCGCGCGGTAGTCTCCGAGGTAGGTCACGTCGAGCGTGAAGCTCCTGGCCGTGGAGGGCACGAGCACCTTCGCGCAGTTGGAGCCGGCCGGCTGGCAGGTCGGCGCGGGCAGTGCGCTCGTGGCATCGCGGAAGGCCCAGACGAACTTCGCTTCCGCGACGTTGCCCTGGGAGCTCGAAGCGTCGGCGCTGCCGCCGGAAAGCACGTTCAATGCACCGGCGCTCAAGCCGCTGACGACGACCGACGGAACGGCGACCGGTATTCCGGACCCCGGCGTGACGGTCGTGCTCGACGCGTTGGGCGGCCGATTCGCGTTCTCCGTGCTGCAGCCCGAGGTAGAACCCTCCGCCCGTCGGGCTGGTCAGGCTGGCATAGCAGTTCGTTCCGAGCTTCGGATCGCCGTCTCGCGTTCGGATCGCACGGCCAGACGATGCCGGCGGGCGAGTTCAGGTTCTTCAACGCCGCCGAGGCCGCCCCGCTCCAGGGCGCGGCGTCGGCCGAAAACTGCGCCGTCGTGTGGGGCGCCGGGACGTTCAGGTCCCAGTCGATCTCGGTCAGGGGCTTCGCGGCAGCGGTCGCCGAGATGTCCTCGACCCTCCACCGATCGCCGAAATAGTTGGTCTTGTCGGTCCGAGAGGAAGCCGAGAGGTTCACCGCCGAGTAGGCCGCGATCGGCGGAGAGGTCGGATCGATGGAGATGCAGGAGATGTCGACCTTCGTCGTGTCGATGATCGACTCCGCGGTCGCACCGCTGCCAGGGCGCAGCCGATACACGTACGCGGTGTTGCCGGAAACGACGGCCTCCACCTGCACGCTGATGTAGTTCAGGAAGTTGGGATGGTTGCTTCCCTTCAGCAAGTGGTCCAGGTGGGCCGCCTGCCGCGGGGCGCCTCCCCGGGTGAGCCAGTTCGTATCGAAGATGTCGATGTACGTCGATCCACTCACCGTGTTGTGCCCGAAGATGAGCGGGAAGATGCCTCCGCGCACGACGACTTCGTCGTAGGCGCCCGGAATCGTGCCCGCGGCCGTGCAGTGCTCCGTCGGCGTACTCGTACACCTGGAGGTTGCCTTCCCCGGCGAAAGAGGAAGGTGCGGCCTTCCACCGTCGCGACCGAGAGCGAGCGCACGGTGCCGCTCGGAGCGATGCTCGCCTTTTCGGTCGGGACTCCTGTCGACGGGTCGACTTCCGCGATCCGGATCTTGCCTTCGGAGCGGACGGCGCCGACGAGCAGGTACTTGCCGGCCGACACGGCCGACTTCAGCAGCACCGAGCTGCCAGTGCCCCAGTTCAGCGTCCCGAAGGGCTGTAGCGCACCGCCGGTCGAGCCGGACTGCCGTTGGGGGACGTGACGTCGACGAAGGCCACGCCGCCCTGGTTGGCTCGCGCTGGTGAACGGAAAATAGCCGACGTACTTTCCCGACGGGCAGGTAGAGGACCGCGACGCGGGAGCCGCTCGGTCCCGTCTGGCTGTCGATCTGCTGGCCGAAGGCCATCTTGTTGGATGCGTCCGCCGTCGCGACCTCGGCCGCTCAGGCCGCCGCCCCGGTTGTTCCAGTCGCTGACCATGCGCGCGCTGCCGTCGGGCGCCTCCGCGGCGTCGATCGTCTTGCCGCCCTGCCAGCAGTCGCAGACCATGTCGAACCTTGCCGCCGTTGTCGATGCCCTCGGTGCTCTTGTGACCGATCTGTGCCAGAACGAAGGGTCCGGGGTGGGCCGGATCGGCCAGGCTCCCGCGGACGACACCGTACTGGGTCATCATGTAGACGTACTGGCCGCCGCCGGCCGGCATCGCGAAAACTCCGCTGACCGTGCCCGAGAAGGCCGGCAGCGACGTCTGATCCGACGGCTGCACGGTCGCGCAATAAATCTGCGCGCCGGCCGGCAGCCGCAGGCGCGACAGAACCAGCGCCAGAGCGAACAGAGAACGGGACACCTTCATCGGGAAGGACTCCTTAGTCGCGAGAGAACGGTCCCCGGGATTGGGTTCCGCTCCTGAAAGGCCGATCGGTCCAATTACAGATCCCCTTGATCCTCGAGAGTATTTGAAATCGGACCCGCCGGTTGCACCCTTAACGGTACAGAAAGAAAAGTGGGCGGGACGCGAGGTCCCGCCCACTCTCGGAAACCAGGAGCTATGGGCCAGTGTCCAGCCGAAACGCGAGCGGGACCGGGGAACGCCGCTGCCGTCGACGCCACCCGGAATCGTCGGAATCACGGGGTTGACCGCGCCGATGAGACCCAGGGGCTCGCAGGCCGACGGATCGAGCTGGACACCCGGCACGTGGGCCGAGACGAACGCCGCGCCGCCGTTGAACTGATACGAAACGTAGGCCTGATCGAGCTCGGTGCCGTCGATCAGGTTGGTGAAGTCCATGCTCATCCAGCCCGCGTTCGAACGCCGTCCTCGGGAGGAGGAAGCGTGAAATCGCTGACGAGGCGAACGTTGGTCTCCAACGGGAAGTTGAAGGTGCTGGGAGGCGGAGTCGAGCAGGGCGACGGGCAGGGCCCGGGCCCGATCTGGCTGACGCCGTTCTCGTCCTCGTCGAAGAAGTTGAGCTGAACCGTGGGCTCAACGACCGTGCAGGCGATCGCCCGTCAGGTCCGTCAGGAAGACCCGCGGAAGCGCGCCACACCTCGAGGTTGGAGATGACGTGCCGCGTTGGCGAAGTACCGGGCAGCCCACTTCAGGCCCAGGGGCTCGCGCTGGTCGCCGATGCCGACGTTCCAGGGAGAGCAGAGCAGGAGGTCCTGATCGGCGATACCGTTGCCGCAGTTGGCGCAGGTCGTGATAGCCGACATCCAGGCCGGATCCCAGTAACGCGCGTAGAACGTGCGCGTACGGAGAGCGCCTGTGCGGACTGCCGGCGAAGGACGGATCGGACTCGATCGCGACCGCCGACATGCCGTAGGTTCCGATACCCTCACCGCTGATGAAGATGATGTCGCCGTAGAGGTTGTTCTCGTTGCCCATCGCGTTGAAACGGTAGTAGTTCACATCGCTCGGGTTCGAGAGGTTGCAGTAGTTGGCGTGGTCGATCGTGACGTAGCCAACCGCCGCTCCACTCGTGATCGCCGTCGACGCTCGATGCGTGCAGCCCAGAGTCGATCGTCCGTCGGTCGACGTCGAGCGAGTCGATGACCTGCCTGGCCGAACGTCGCTCGGTCGGACGAAGGCCGGGATCGGATAGGCCGTCGTGGCGAGGCCGGGTCATCCGGTCGTCGGCCGACAGCGCCGCTGTCGCCGGCTTCACGCGCAGGTAGCCGCCGTCGGAGTCCGGATAGACCGCCGACGCGGGTTGCGCTGACAGGCGTCGTCGGGGGACGGGTCCGTGGTTGGTGTCCGGATCGGTCGTGGTTCTTGTCGACCGGGGTCGAGGGCAGGAGGCCCGAGATGACGTCCGACATTCTCCAGGACTGGATGTCGAAGCCCGTCAGGGCGACGTTGAAGTCGAGGACGAGGTCGAACGCTGGTTGAACACGCTGACGTGCGCGATCATCGGCGCCGAAGAGGCGTTGCCGATCGTGATGAGCGTGTCAAACGGATCCTCGGCCTGCTCGGACTGCGGGTTGACTACTGGGCCGCGGTTGACCGTGGCGTCGGCGTTGAGCGACACCGCGAAACGCGGCACGAGGAGCGTCGCCGCAGGACGCTCGTCGATGGTGCACGTGATGGCGCTGGCGCTGCCCGCGATCGCGAACAGGGCGAGAACCGCCATACACGTCAGAAGGGTTTTCTTCATTGAGATCTCCTCGTTACGGTTAACCGGGAAAAATACACACGCTTGAGATTCCCTTCCCTCGCGCGATCGCATCACCTCCCGCAGTTCAATTTGTCAAATTCGCAAGATCAGATGGTTTAACCAAAAAGCTTTGTGCCTTGTAGTTAACGCGAATATTCGACCCTCGAGGAGGCGTCCGAGTCAAGAGAAAAACGCAGATTTTATGCTGGCAGGTCATGAGTTCCCGGCAACCGCTTCTGCCTTGAGCAGGTTACTTGCGGTTGAGGTACACACTCCATCCCCCGGGCTCCTGTGAGCGTCCAGCGCGGTAGGTCTTGGACGACGACGACGTCCAGTCGGCCATCGCGATCGAGGTCCGCCAGGCGGACGCACTGTCCCGGCGAGTCGAGAACCGGCTCGAGCTTCTCCGTCGAGCTCGTTGAAGGTCCCGTCGGTCTGCTGCAGAAAGATCCGGAGTCGGTACCTGCCGGCCGTATCGGCGAAGACCACGTCGTCGAGTCCGTCGCCGTCGAGGTCTCCCATCGCGGCCGCCCAGAGAGCGCTCTTGCCGCTCTTCTTGCGCCAGACGCGATGGCGGGTCCAGGCGTCGTTCTCGTACGAGTAGACCGTGAGGCCCTCGGCGTCCAGGCGCACGGGCTCGTTGGTCGCCCGGCGTGAACGCGTCGACGAAGGCCGGGCGCGCGCTCCTTGCCGAAGGTGCCGGGAGACGTCGCGAAGTGGTACCCATGGATCTCGATCTGCGGAAAGTAACCGGTCGAAAACGTGCCGTTGCCGTCGTTCTTCCAGAGGATCTGCACCGCGCTGTACGCCTGGCTTCCCGTCAGGATGTCGAGGCGGCCATCGCCGTTGTAGTCCCAGGCGGCGATCGAGTTGGAGTAGGCCCCGTCCACGAGGGCGTCGGGCGCGTACTTCCAGCCGCGCGCGCCGTCGTAGAGATAGACGCGAAGCTGATGCGGATTCCACTTCGCCGCCCGATGTTCTCGTAGGTGTCCGACGACGCCGACGATGTCGAGCTTGCCGTCGCCGTTGACGTCCGTCAGCGCGACGGCCTGCGTCGAGAACTCGCGCTCCGGGCAGCCCCTGGCGAATGACGTCGAAGGTCGAACTCGCCCGAGCCGAAGAGCGCGACCAGGCCGCCGCCGTGCGAGGCCATGACGACGTCGAGCTTGCCGTCGCCGTCGATGTCGCCGACGGCGACGCCTCCGTAGCCGCCGAGAGCCTCGGCTTGGGCTTTCCCGTTCTCGGTGAAGCGTCAGCTTCGCGCGCGTGAATTTTCCATGGCCGTCACCGAGCCAGATGTGCAGGGAGCTGTCGCCGCCCAGCCGCGCCGGCGGCGCAACGATGTCGGGGATGCCGTCGCCATTCATGTCGTGGATGACGAAAGAATGCCGCCACATGCCCTGGACGGGAAGGCCTGATCGCCGGGACCTCCTCGAGCCGGAAGTCGGCGGTGACGCGCGGCGGAGTCAGGTCCTCGAAATCCTCCGGAGGCATGCCGTGATCGACCCGCCGGGGGCCCTCCCGCCTTGCCGCCGGGCTGTGCCGAGGCGGACGGCTTCCGAACTCGTTGTCTTCTCTTCGACCTCCTCCGGCAGGACTTTGGCGTTGTAGACGTAGTAGTAGTCGTCGTCCTCCTTGAAGAACTCGACGGGGTATGGGATGACCGGATTCCGGATATGCCGGTCATCGACGCGGATGTAGTCCGTCTTCTTGAGCCTGTGAATCGAGTACGTGGGCGTGTCCTCGATGATCTCGGGGTCCACCCGCATCTCCAGTGTCGGCGTCGGACGGGGCGTCGGGCGCCGGCTGCGCCGACGCCGCGGGCGACCCGGACGGCTTGGAAGCCGAGCAGGAGATCAGGCCGATCGAGAGCAAGCACAGGAAAGAAGCCGGTCTTTTCACGAAACCTCCTGTGGACCGAGTCAGACGAGGAAATGAGAATCCGGCGCATCTAACAAACTGGCGGGAAAAACATTTCGAGCGCACCGCTGCCGGAAGGCCGACGCCATCAGATCAGATCGGCGAAATGAGGCCGGGCCCGGCGAAAGAGCGACAGGCCGGCCAGCATCGCGACCGCCGCGAAAAGCGTCGTGTAGAGCACCGATCCCGCGTCGGGCAGCCGATGGAGCGTGAAGGCGTCTCGGTACCAGGCCGTCAGGTGGGCGATCGGATTGGCCTGGATGAGAAAGCGCAGCCGGGCCGGGACCATCTCCTCCGGATAGACGACCGGGGTCGCGTAGAAGACGACCGTCAGGCCGATCGAGACCAGCGGCACGGCGTCGCGCACGAAGGTCGCCACCGTCGCGATCAAGCATCCGATTCCGAACGTCAGGGCGGTCTGAACGAGCAGCGCCGGCACGACGAGCAGCACCCAGGGCAGCGACAGATGGCCGATCGCGGCGAGATAGACGCCGAAAACCGCGAAGGCGATCAGCTGGTTGACGACCGCCGCGATCACGACCGAGAGGACGAGCATCTCGATCGGGAACACCGTCTTCTTGACCATCGCGGCGTTGTCGGTCAGGGCGGTCGCCGACCGGGCGATGCCCTCCTGAACGGCCATCCACGGCAGCAGCCCCGCGAGCAGGAACTCCGGAAAGCCGGCAAATCCCGCCGGGCTCTGCACCCGCAGGATGACCGAGAAGACCACCGTGTAGAGAAGCATCCAGAGAATCGGTGTCGCGAAGGCCCAGACCACTCCCAGGCCCGACCCCGCATAACGGGACCGCAGGTCCCGAAGAACCATCTCCTTGAGCAGGAAAAGCTTGCGGGAAAACCGCCTTTTGTCGCTTGACATCCGTCCGTGGGAGAGCATTATATTGGCTCAGCTTTATGGTGCAATAGCATCCCATGTCATCCCCCCATTCGCCCCGCAAGGTGCACCTGGTCGGCTCACGCATTCGCGAGCTGCGCAAGGGACGACACCTGACGCAAACCGAGCTCTCCGAGAAGATCGGGGTTGCCCAGTCGGACCTCTCGCGCATGGAGCAGGGCGAGTACAAGGTCGGGCTCGACACGCTGTTCAAGATTCTCCAGGTCTTCGATCTGAAGATGGGCGAGTTCTTCGGCGAAACGGACCAGCCGGTGGATCCCGCCGCACGAGAGCTCGTAACGGATTTTCAGGACCTTTCCGACGAAGCGCGACGCGAAGTGCGCGACTTCGTGCGCTTCAAGAAGTTGCAGGAGTTGGAAGGGGAGTCTGGCCCGGACTCCCCGGGCGACTCTTCCGAGACTCCGCCCGAGGAAAACCGTTGAGCCTGGCCGTCGAAGCCTTACAATGGTTGGTTCAGAGTCCCAAACTGTGAAAGATCGACGCAAGCACCTGGAATTCCTGCGAAAGACCGCCCGCGAGGCGATCTGGTCGGGAGACTACGAGCGGGCGCTGACCCTCTACGACGACGGGCTGGGCCTCGCGCGATCCTGGAAGGATCGCGACCTCGAGGACCTCTTCACCTGCAACCGGGCGACCACTCTGATCGAGATGGACCGGAGCGACTTCGACCTGGCGCGGCTCAAGGAGATCGTGCTGCGCAACCCGTCGAGCTTCAACGGCGTGCTCGCGGCCTACGTGTCGGCCAACGCCCACGAGGCGCGCGGCGAATACAGCCGCGCGCGCTTCTACGCCCAGGCCGCCCTGGCGAAGAGCCGCGAGCTCGGGCTCGAAGAGCTGACGGGAACCTCCCTGAACCTGCTCGCCAACCTGGAGCTCCACGAGAGCCACTTCGAGGCCGCGCGCGATCTCTACGCGGAGGCCCTCGACCGCTTCGAGGCGGAGGGCGAAAGCCTCTCGCGCCCCGCGGCCGTCGCGTCCGACAACCTCGGCTACTGCCACATCGCCCTCGATCACGTCGCCGAGGGGCTCCCGCTGGTCGAGCGCTCCCTGACGTTGCTCGAGGGGCTGGGCGCGCGTCAGGCGATGGACTACCCGACGCTCGACCTGTGCTTCGCCAACGTGAAGTTGAAGCGGCTGGACGAAGCGGAGGCCTGGGGGCTCCGCGCCCTCGAGCTCGGCCAGGAGTTCGGCCGCCAGGACGTGGTGAAGAACTCGCACTACCTGCTCGCCGAGACGTACGCGGAGCTCGGGCGCGAGAACGAGGCGGACCTGCAGTACGACGCGCTGGCCTGCTACTACCCCGATTTCCCGGCGCTCAAGCACTACCTCCATCAGGTCAGCCTGATGGGGATGATCAATCTGAGGGCATGACGTGAAGAGCCTGCGACGCTTCGCCCTCGCCCTCGCGCTGCTGCTCGCGGCCGGCGTCGCTTCGGCCGAGATCCAGAAGCGCACGCTGCTCGCCATGGACGGCACCCTCTACCAGGTCCAGACCGGCCTGGTCTCGGAGCTCGGCGCTGGTGGACTCGGGCCTGCCGGCCCACCGACTTCGCCGTCGTCTGGAGCTCGATCGGGCAGGACGGGGCGCAGGCGGGCGGCGTCATCCCCGGCGCCGTCGAATTCGATGCCCAAGACGAGCCTCGACCTGACCGTCGACGAAGCGACCGGGACCCTCGTCGTGCTCTGGCGCGAAGAGAACTTCGTGCTCAACAAGATCCGGCTCGCCATCGCCCGCTCCGGCAGCTGGACGCTGGCGAACCTGCTGCCCAACGCCGGATTCCCGCACGCCTACAACCCGCAGATGCTGCTGACCCACCAGACGGTCCACTGGCTCGACGAGGACGACGTGGACGTCTATGCCAATCGCTCGGTTCTCTCGGTGATCTGGTGGGAGGAAGCGTCGCAATCGCAGGCGCGCTACGCCTCGCATCTTCCTCGACGAGACGATCGACCCGTCGCAGGTCGACGGTCTACAACCTGCCCGAGCTGGTCAACGACCTCGGGCCGACGGTCGCTCGAGGACATCCCCACGGGCGCCTACGCCTTTCCGTCGCTGCAGTCGGAGGGGCCCGGCGGAGAGGTGCTGGCGAGCTTCGCGGCGCTTTCGTCCAAGAAGCAATACGTCGTGCGCGTGTCGTATCCGACCGAGCTCGGTAAGCCGTCGATCGACAACATCACCTGGCAGCGCCGCCGCATCCCGGTCGTCGGCATCGCCAGCGAGGCGCCCATCGCCGCGATCCCGACGTTCGGCGCGGCCTCCGTCAGCACCGTCGTCGGCTCGAGCTACCGCCCGACGCTGCACTGGCGCGACGACGTCGCCCTGCACTACGTCCGCTTCGACGGCACCGCCTGGTCCGCCGTCCGGTCGATCGCCTTCAGCGACGAGATGACGTACGACAAGGCCGTCGCGCTCGTCGAGGGGATGGCGCAGAGGAACTGACCGGCGCGCAGCGCGCCGGTCATCCCGAGCGCAGCGAGGGATCCCGACTTTCGCCTCTCGAGTCCCTAACCCTACAAGCCCTTCGGCAGATCCTTCCGCACCGTCGCCCTCGTAGAGCGACTCGAGCAGCGTCGCGGCGTCGCTGCCGGCTGGCGTCGACGGTCGCGGGGCACCATCACGCGCACCGTGTAGATGTGGTCGCCCGTCGCGTCGCCGCGCGGGCTCGCGAACACCCTTTCCCCGCAGGCGTAGTTTCTGCCGGCTCTGCGTGCCCGGAGGAATCCGGGCGACCACCGTGCCGTGGATCGTCGGCACCTCGATCTCGGCGCCCGCGTAGGCCTCCTTGACCGTGATGGGAACCTCTCCGTGGATGTCGTTGCCGTGCCGCTCGAAGTACGGATGCGGCGTCACGCGCACGGTGACGTAGAGATCGCCGGTCGGCCCGCCGAGAACGCCGTCGCTCCCCTTCTTCGGGATGCGGATCGTGCCGCCGTTTTCCGTTCCCTCGGGGATCTTGATCTTGACCGTCTCCGACTGCGCGACGTGGCCCGTGCCGCGGCAGGTCGGGCAGACGTTGCGCCCGAGCCGGCCGGTGCCCCCGCACTTTTCGCAGGCGCGATCCCGCCGAATCGCGAGCGAAGCCATGCCGCCGAGGACCGCGTCGCGAAACGGGATCTCGATCGAGCCGGCCGCGTCCTCCCCGCTCTCCGGCTGGGACCGCGCGCGCCGTCCACCCCCGCCGAAAATGTTGCCGAAGAGGTCCGAGAGGTCCCCGGTCTGAAACTCGTAAGCCTCGAAGGGGCTTCCCCCGCCCGGAAAGCCGCCTCCGCCCCGAGGACCCCCGGCAGGCTCGAAAGCGGGCCCCGGGCCGGCGTGCCCGAACCGGTCATAGGCCCCGCGCTTCTCGGCGTCCTTCAGGACCTCGTAGGCCTCCTGGACCTCCTGAAACTTCTTCTGGGCCCCCTTGTCCCCGGGGTTCACGTCGGGATGGAGCTTCCGGGCCAGCCTCCGGTAAGCCTTCTTGATATCGGCCTCGGATGACCCCCTGGAGAGCCCGAGAACCTCGTAATAATCGCGTTTTTTCATGCGGTTGAGGCATTATAGCCACGCCGAAATTTGCCTATTGACACCCTGGCGCGGTCTAATAATATTAGTCGTAAGCAACCAAAACTCTAATCTTATAAGGGCCTGGGGATGACGATCGACGAAATCGATCTTCGGATTCTGGACATGCTCCAGCGAAACGGCAAGCTCTCCCAGGCGAAGATCGCCGGCGCCGTCGGCCTGACGACCCCCTCGGTCAACGAGCGCATCAAGAAGATGGAGCGCCACGGGATGATCAAGGGTTTCGTGGCGCTGCTCGATCACGAAAAGATGGGATTCCCCCTGACGGCCTACGTGGACGTCGCGCTCGAGCACCCGAGATTCGAGAAGGCCTTCATCGACGACCTGGAGAAACTGCTCGGGGTCCAGGAGTGCCACTACATCGCCGGCGAGTACGCCTACCGTCTCAAGGTCAAGGCCGCCGACCCGTCGAGCCTCGCCGACTTCCTCCAGCGGCGCCTCCTCGCCATCAAGGGCGTCTCCCGCGTCCGCACGCAGGTCTCCCTCTCCTCGAAGAAGGAATCGACCCTTCTGCCCCTCGTCTCGGAAACCGACGAGAAGAAGTGATTTTTTCGCGCGCGGCGCGAAAAAATCATCCCGAGCGCAGCGAGGGATCCCGGACTCGACGTCCCGGCAGACCCTCGCGCCCGGCGCGAAAAAATCAGAACCGGTACACGGTTCCGATCGAGGTCAGCAGGAGGTACCGCTGGTTTTCGGAAACGATCCCGTGGAAGGTCACCCGCCCGACGGCCGAGAGCCCGCGGTACAGGTGCAGCTCTCCGTCGACACCCACGTTCCAGCCGAAGACCGTCTCTTCCGGCTCGGTGAACGTGTCGAGCGCCGGGGAGATCGAATCCGGGCTGATGCGGTAGCCGCCGATCCCGCCGAACAAGCCGGTGTTGAATGGACCCATGCGAAACACGTACGACGCGTCGAGCGTGACGTAGCCAATCCCGGTCTTGTAGAAGGGCATCGTGACGGGGCTGCCGTTCACGATCACCGTCGCGCCCACGTTGGCGCCGTTCGAGGAGATCGACCCGAAGGACGCGCGCGTGAGGACGTTGTCGTCCAGGCGGGCATCGAACCAGGTCTCCCAGTCGCGGGTGTGGAAGTTGTCCAGCGCCCACTCGTGGGTGACGTCGTTGACCCAGCCGTAGGTCACGCCGATGCCGAATTGCTGGGCGCGCACCGCCGAGGCGACGCCGAAGGCCAGCACGCCGAGAAACAAGCCGCGCTTGCGAAGGATCACCGGCACCTCCTCGGGCAGTTTAACCCGCAGCGGACGCGGGCCGCGCTTAGAATCCCCCCGACGTGTTTACGGAGGGAAGCCGCGTGACGTCCGGACCCGCGCGCGAAGCCGCCCACGCGCTCGCCCGGTTCCTGTTTCCGTCGCGCTGCCTCGCCTGCCGCGCGCGTCCCGTCGAGAGGCTCTGGCAGGGCGGCGTCTGCCCCGACTGCTGGAGCCGCGTCCGCCTCGCCGCCCGCGCAGCGCTGCGCCGTCTGCGACGAGCCGCTGCCGGACGGAGTCGCGATCCGGTGCGGCCGGTGCCTGCTCGACCCGCCGCCGTACGAGGCGCTGCGGGCGGCCGCTCCCTACCGCGGGACGGCGCGCGAGATCCTCCTGGCTTTCAAGTTCCGGGGCGCGGACTATCTGGCGCGCCACCTGGCGGCCCGGATGACGGCGCGGCTCGAGCCGCCCGGCCCCGTCGGAGAAGTCACCGCCGTGCCCTCGACGCGCCGCGCGCGCCGTGCGGGCGACCATGCCGCGGAGCTGCTCGGAGCCGCCGTGGCGGCGCGCCTCGGCGCCCCCTTCGCGCCGCGGCGGCTGGAGAAGGCGCGGGAGACCGAGCGGCAGAGCGGCCTGCCGCTGTTGCGCCGTGAGGCCAACGTCCGGGGCGCCTTCCGGGCGCGCGCCGGGTGCCCCGACACGGTGTTGCTGGTGGACGACGTGGCCACCTCCGGGGCGACGGCCCGGGAATGCGCCCGGCGGCTGCGGCGGGCCGGAGCCCGGACCGTCATCGTGTGGTGCTTCGCGCGCGCGTCGCGGGACGACGTGGATCTGGAGCCCGCCTCTTGAACGTCCTCAACGAGCTCATCGTCCGCACGCTCCCGCTGGTGCCCCGGCCGATCGTCCGCCGGATCGCCTCGCGCTACGTCGCGGGCGAAACGCTCGCGCAGGCGGTCGCCGTCGTGCGCCGGTTGAACGCCGAAGGGTGCCTGGCGACCCTCGACGTCCTCGGCGAGGACACGACCCGGCTCGAGGACAGCGGGGAAACGGTCGCGCACTACGTGCGCGCACTCGACGCCATCGCCCGCGAGCGCCTCGAGGCGAACATCTCGGTCAAGCTCACCGCCCTCGGGCTCAAGCTCGATCCCGCGCATTGCCGCGCCGCCTTCGCGCGGATCGTCGCCGCGGCGGCCGGCCACGGAAACTTCGTGCGCATCGACATGGAAGACTCCTCGGTGACGGAGGAAACGATCCGGATCTTCCTCGAGTGCCGCGGCCGCGGTGAGCCGGTGGGCCTCGTCCTGCAGGCCTACCTGCGCCGGACCGCCCGGGACGCCGCGCGCGCCGCGGGCGTGCGCGCGAACGTGCGCGTCTGCAAGGGAATCTATGTCGAGCCGCCGGAAATCGCCTTTCAGGATCGGGAGGAGATTCGCAGCCGCTACGCCGAGACCGTCGAGACGCTCCTGCGCGAAGGGTGCTACGTCGGGATCGCGACGCATGACCCGCCGCTGGTGGAGCGGGCGCTCGCAACCGTCGCGGCGCTCAACCTGCCGCGCGACGGTTACGAATTTCAGATGCTTCTCGGCGTCGCCTCGGACCTGCGCCGGCGTCTGGTCTCGGCGGGCCACCGCCTGCGCGTCTACGTCCCCTACGGCGAGGCCTGGCACGCCTACTCGGTGCGGCGCCTCAAGGAGAATCCCGCCATCGCCGGCCACGTCCTGAAGGCGCTCTGGACCGGCGGGAACTGAGGCGGAGGCCGACGGAATCTGACCGGGCGGTCAGATGGGCCCGGAAGGGCTTTCCGCCCGGCCCGGAAATGGCGTTTGACACCCGGGCGTTCTATACTTCGTACTGGACCCTTGGGTCCGTCTATGAAGCGGAGCCGAATCCTTCCCATCGCGGTCGGCCTGGCCCTCGTCGCCGGGACGGCATTCGGAGCGCCCCCGGCTCCCCCGCTCCCCCTCGCCAGCGCGATGGCGCCTCCCATCTCGGGAATCGTGCGCACGGTCCAGAGCCCCGTGGCCGGCGCGCTCATCGTTCTCTACAACGTGGCCGAGACTTCGCTCGCGCGCATGCGCACGGCGACCGACGGCACCTTCGTCGTCGCGTCGGCGCCCGTCGGCGTCTACGACCTGATCGCCTACAAGAAGGGTTTCCAGCCCGCCCTCGTGCGGATCGTCCACCAGGCTTCGCGCGAGGCGATCAGCGCGGTCGAGATCCAGCTCGCCAGCGCGTCGCCGGCTTCCGCGACCGGCGCGGCCCGATCCTCCCTGTGGGAGATCGCCGACCGCCTTCCGCCCGACGTGCTCCGCGAGCTCGACCTCGATCCGAAGGAAGCTCCTCCGGTGGCGGGAAAGCTCAACCAGGTCGCGGTCAGTCGGATGATGGCCGGCGAGGTCGCCACGGTGGCCGGCTCGAGCTCGGGCGACTCCGCCGTTCTGCGCACGTCGGCTGCCCTCCGCGGCGGACTCCCCAACGGGTGGCGCTACAACGTCAGCGGCGACTACAACGCGATCACGCCCGATTCCGATCCGGACGTGACGACCGGGAACAGCGCGGGCGTGGCCCTGGGCGTCGCGCCGTCCGCGGCGGAACAGGTGCAGCTGACGGCGCGCCGCAACACGATCAGCTTCGGAGAAGAGGGCCCGGCGAGCCTGCAGGCGAGCACCGTGACCTGGAGCCGCGGCAACGAGAAGGGCTCCGCGCAGTCGGTCGCCGCGCGGTATCTGGAAGAAACGAATCTGTACCGGGCCTCGGCGCCGGGCACGACACTCTTCCCGATCGCGTCGCGCACGTGGGAGATCCAGGGCAACTATTCGCGGCCCGTGACCGAGACTCCCGGAGTCGCGCTCGCCATGACCTACCGCCACCGGGAAGCGGCGGTCGGTCCTTCGGGGGCGGGCTCGCAGGGCGCCTTCATCGCCTTCTCTCCCGACGCGGACCTGGTCGCGTCGACGACGCTCCGCCTCTCCTCGCGAGCCCAGGTCGAGGGCGGCGTCGTGGCCCGGACACTCGCGGGCGGCTACGGCATCGCGCCGCGCATCGTGGCCCGCTACGAGGTGGCCGGAGAGACCTACGTGTTCGTCGGCGGCCTCTACCGCGTGGCCGAGTCCGGAATCGGCACCGGCACCTCGCTGCCGCGCGTCGCTTCGCTCCAGGATGACATGTCGGCGGCGTCGACGCAGGTGTACTCGGCGGGCATCGAGCGCACCGACGCGGAAGGAACGGCCTTCCGGGTCGAAGCCTCCGAGGAAAAGATCGGCGAAATGGTCCGTCTGTTCTTCGAGGGCGATTTCCTGACCAACCTCGACAGCGTGTACCTGCTCGACGGCAATACCGTCCGGCAGTATCAGGCCACCGGCCGGCACCGCCTCTCCCAGGCCCTGGCGGCGACCGCCTCGGCGCGCTACGGACAGGTCGGAGGGGCCGTGGCTCCGGGATCGGCGGCGGCTTTCGGGATCTCGGATGCGCGCGGCTACTTCTGGTCCGCCACCGCGGGAGTCGAGATCCTTCCGACGCAGACGGGTGTCGCGGTGCTCGTCCATGGCGTGCGGCAGCAGCTCTCGACGCAGTCCACGGTGATCGCCAACGACTCCGACAAGATCGCCCTCTCGCTGGCTCAGGACCTTTCGGTGCTCGGCCTGACTCCCTTCGGCTCGGCCTGCAAGCTGCTTCTCGCGGTCGAAACCAACCGCGTGAGCCCGTCGCAGGAAAACGCCGACGAAGTCGCCAAGAGCAACAGCCGGTTCATGGGCGGCGTCGCCCTCGCCTTCTAACTCCCCGGGAGCCGCTCCAACACCAATTCCATCTGCGGGATCCGATCCAATGGATCGGTGAGTCCAAAACTTGTGGAAACCATCCAAATTTTCGGATTACACTCTCGCTTCCGATCGTGACTCATCCGTCCAAACTCTTGCAAAGCAGTCACTTGCCCGACTCTACACCATTCTTGATGATGGCATTCGCTTTGCTGGATCGGTAGCGATGCTCCGCGTCGGCAGAATCGTGCTCCTGACCGTGGCCGTGCTCGTGGCCGGCGGCACGATCCTGCTCTCGTTTCTCTCCTTCGCCCGGAAGGTCGAGACCTTCACGCGAGCCGGGTTCTCCTACGACCGCGCCGCCGGCGAGCTGATCGTCACCGCGGTCGAGCCGGGAGGAGCGGCGGCGGCCTCGGGCCTCGCTGCCCGGAGACCGGATCCTCCTCGTCGACGGGCAGCGCGCGGCCTCCGTCGCGCGGCCCGACGCGAGCCTCGCGCGCAAGCCCTTTCCGCACCACCTGGTCGTCCGCCGCGGAGAGCTGGACATCCTCGAGATGCGCCTGCGGGCCCCCGCGCCCAACATCGACTGGAGCTACCTGTTCCTGGCGTTCGTCGGATTCCTGTACCTGCTGATCGGCCTCTTCACGATCGGGCGCTCGAAGTCCGCGCCGGCGGTCGTCTTCCTCGTCCTCTGCCTGACCTCGTTCGCCGTCTACGTGCTCACACCCTCGGGGCCGGCCGATGCGATCTTCAAGGCCTCGTGGTTCGGCGACGCGTTCTTCCGGGCCCTGCTGCCGGCCCTGCTCCTCCACTTCTTCCTGGTCTTCCCGCGGCGCGTGGCGCCGCGCGCGGTCCTCGCGCTCCTCTACCTCCCGGGAGCCGCCTTCCTCGCGGGACAGGCGGCGCTGCTGTCGCTTCGCGGGCGAGACCGCCCGCGCGGCCCTCGAGCGGCTGACGGAGTTCTGGTACGCCTACTTCGCCATCTACGGAATCGCGGTGCTCGTGCGGCTGGCGGGCCTTCTGCGGCGGAGGTCGGACGCCGAGTCGGAGAAGCAGGTGCGCTGGATGGGGCTCGGCGTCGCCGTGGGCCTGGCGCCCTTCCTGCTCCTCTCGGTGGTGCCGCGGGCGCTCGGTCTCTGGTCGCCCTTCCTGTCGAACGTCTCGACCCTCTCCCTGGTCCTGATCCCGCTCGCCTTCGCCTACGCGATCCTGAAGTGGCGGCTGTGGGACGTCGAAATGTTCGTCCGCGAGGCGCTGGCCACGACCGCCGCGGTGCTGCTGTGCGGCATGACGTTCGTTCTGCTGAACACGCTGCTCGACCGCACGCTCGAGGGGATGGCGGAGGCCGGGAAGAACGTCATCGCGTTCGGCTCGGGACTCGTGCTCGCCTCGCTGCTGGTGCCGGTGAAGAAACGCCTCACGGGAGTCCTCGAGAAGATCCAGTACCACGAGACGTACCGGTCGCGGCAGGCGCTCTTCGACATCGCCCGGGACTTCGCGACGCCGCGCACCCGGACCGAGCTCGCCTCGGCCATCCTGAAGCGGGTCGAGGACGGGCTGCACGTCGTGCCCTGCGCGCTCCTGCTGTTCGACGATCCCGAGCTGCCCGGCCCCGAGCGCGAGCTGCTCTCGGGGCGGCTCGCCGGCGGCGGACGTCTGGCGGCTGCGCGGCGCTTCGCTCGGCGAGACGGATCCTCCCGGTGCTCGCCGCCTTGCACGCGCGGGGCTTTCGAAGCTTCTTCGCCCTGCGCTGCGGCGGCGCCCTCGTCGGAGCCCTCGGCGTCGGCCACAAGGACGGCCGCGTTCCGATCTCGACCGAGGACGAGGCGCTGCTCACGGCGGTCATGGCGCAGGCCGGCCTCGCCTACGAAAACGCGCGGCTCTACGGCGCGCTGGCCGAGCGGCTGGAAGAGATCCGCACGCTGCAGCAGTACCAGGAGAGCGTCATCCGATCCTCCTCCTCGGGAATCCTCGTGCTCGACGGCCAGGATCGCGTGCACTCGGCCAATCCCGCCTTCGCCTCCCTGGTCGGAAAGACCGAGGGCGATCTGCTCGGCCGCTCCTTCTCCGAGATCCTCCAGGGGCTCGACGCGGAGGCGCTCGCCGCCGCCGGCCCGGAACAGACCTTCGAGGCCAAGTGGTCGAACCCCGCCGGCGACGAGCGGGACCTGCGCCTCTCCATCTCCGCCTTCCAGGGAGACCCGGACCGCCGGGTCGTGCTCGTCGACGACGTCACCGACCGGCTGCGCGTCGGAGCGCGCGCTGGCCGAGCGCGAGCGCCTCGCCGCCCTGGGCGTTCTCGCCGCGGGCGTGGCGCACGAGGTCAACACGCCGATCGCCGGCCTCTCTTCCTACGCGCAGCTCCTGCTGGCCGACACGACGCCCGCCGATCCGCGCTACGCGATCCTGAAGAAGATGGAGCGGCAGACCTTCCGCGCGGCGCACCTGGTCAACAACCTGCTCGAGTTCGCCCGCCCGCGGGCGCGCGCCGCGGTGCGCACCGACCTGTGCGAGGTGATGGCCAACGCGGCCGAGTCCGTCGAGACGGCGTTCGGCGCGCGCGGCGTCAACCTGGACACCCGCGTGGGAGCCTCGCCCGTCTGGGTCGACGGCGATCCGCGCGACCTCGAGCAGGTGTTCGTCAACCTGCTGACCAACGCCCGCGACGCGTCGCCCGACGGCGGGGTCGTGTCGTGGAGCCTCGCCGTCGAAGACGGCCACGCCCGCGTCACGGTCTCCGACCGCGGCGCCGGGCTGCCGCGCGAAGCCGGCGAACGGCTCTTCCAGCCGTTCTTCACGACGAAAAAGTCCGGAGGCACGGGCCTCGGGCTCGCCATCTCGCGCGAGATCGTCCGGCGCCACGGCGGCGAGATCGGCCTGGCGCCCCGGGAGGGCGGCGGAACCGAGGCGTGGGTGACGCTGCCCCGGTCGGACGGGAAGACCCCGTGAGCGGCTCGCTGCGCATCCTGGTCGTGGACGACGAAGAGGTCATCCGCGACGTCCTGGAAAGCCTGCTCGAGCGGGAGGGCTGGACCGTGACGGTCGCCGAGAACGGCGGCCGGGCCCTGGAGCTCTTCGAGAACGATCCGCACGACGTGGTCCTGCTCGACCTCATGCTGCCCGACCGGTCGGGCCTCGAAGTGCTGCGGGAAATGCGGCGCCGCGATCCCGACGCCGTCATCGTCATCGTCACCGCGTACTCCTCGATCGAGGGGGCGATCCAGGCGATGCGCGAAGGCGCCTTCCACTACATCCCGAAGCCCTTCCAGAACCAGGAAGTGCTGCTCACCGTCCGCAAGGGGGCGGAGGCGCGGCGCCTGACCGAAGAGAACCGGCGGCTGAAACAGGAGCTCTCCAAGCAGTACGGCCTCGGCCGGATCGTCGGCAAGTCCGAGCCGATGCGCAAGGTCTTCGACCTCGTGCGCCTGGCCGGGCCGTCGCGCTCCACGATCCTGGTCGAGGGGGAAAGCGGCACGGGCAAGGAGCTCGTGGCGCGCGCGATCCACACCCACTCGCCGCGCGCCGGCGCGCCCTTCGTCACGGTCAATTCGGGCTCGATGCCGACGGACCTGCTCGAGTCCAACCTCTTCGGGCACGTGCGCGGGGCCTTCACGGGCGCCGTCGCCAACAAGAAGGGCCTGTTCGAGGCGGCCGAGGGCGGCTCGATCTTCTTCGACGAGATCGGCACGATCAGCCTCGAGACCCAGGCGAAGCTGCTGCGCCTGATCCAGGAGAAGGAGTTCCTGCGGGTCGGCTCCGTCGAGACGCAGAAGGCCGACGTGCGCATCATCGCGGCGACCAACGTCGACCTGAAGAAGATGGTGGCCGAGGGACGCTTCCGCGACGACCTCTACTACCGGCTCTGCGTGATCACCGTCTCCGATTCCTCCGCTGCGCGAGCGCCGGGAGGACATCCCGCTGCTGGCCGAGCACTTCCTGCGCCTCTACGCCTCGGAGAACAACAAGTCGATCACCGGGATCGCACCCGACGCGATGCGCGCCCTGCTCGATCACGACTGGCCCGGCAACGTGCGGGAGCTCGAGAACGCGATCGAGCGCGCGGTCGTGCTCTGCCCGGGCGGCGGCGCCGTCGGCCTCGAGCTGCTGCCGGAGAACGTCCTTTCGCCCGAGCGGACGGACGTGGCCGTGCGCCTGCCGGAGAACGGCTCGACCTACAAGGAAATGGTCGAGGAGTACGAGCGCCGGCTCGTGCGGACGGCGCTGCGGCGTACCGGCGGCGTCCAGAAGCGCGCCGCGGACCTGCTGCGCGTCAAGCCGACGACGCTGCACGAGATCATCAAGCGGCTGGAGATCCGGGAGCCCTGAAGGCGGTCAGAGGGACATTCGGCGCCTTGAGGCTCTGCACGGCCATGCGCACCTCGGCTCGGCGACGGCTTGAGGCCTCCCACCGTCGGGTCGCTCGCGCGGTAGCGGACGACCCCGTCCACGACCGTCGCGAACACGTTCTCGCGGCCCATCGAATAGACGATCGCGGCGTACGGCTCGTCGCTCCAGGATTCGGGGAGGGACCAGCCGGCCTCCGGATCCAGGATGGCGAAGTCGGCGCGGCCGCCGGGCGTGAGGCCGTCCAGGCCCGGCAGGTCGAGGCCCCGGGCGCCGTCGCACGGTGGCCATCCGGAGCACGTCGAACGCCGGGAGCGCGGCGGAGGGATCGCGCAGTGCGCGACAGGAGCGGCCGCCAGCCGCATCTCGCCGAAGGGATCGAGCCGGTCGTTGCAGGCCGCCGCGTCCGAGCCGAGCGCGACGCGCACGCCCGCCGCGCCGCATCGCCGCGACCGGACAGACGCCGGAAGCCAGCCGGGCGTTGGAGGAGGGGCAGTGGACGACCGTCGTCCCGCGCTCCGCGAGCCGGCGCCATTCGCGCTCGCCCGTGTGAACGGCGTGGGCCAGGCTGGTCCGCGGGCCGAGCAGGCCCACCGCGTCGAGGTAGGCGACGTTCTCGAGCCCCGTGCGCTCGAGGACGAGGTCGCACTCGGCCCGGCTCTCGCTCGCATGCGTGTGGACGGTCAGCCCCTTCTCCGCGGCGAGCCGCGCCGCGCCCCGCAGGAGCTCGTCCGTGCACGCCACGGCGAAACGGGGCTGCACGGCGACCCGCAGCCGCCCCCGCTCGCGGCCGTGCCAATCGGCCAGGAGGCGCGCGGTCTCGGCGAGCCCCTCCGACGCCGGAGCGCTCAGCTCCTCCGGCGTCGTCCGGGGGTCGTCCATCAGCACGTTGCCGCCCGTGTAGCGGATCGCCGGCGCGCGCCGCCGCCCGGAAGAGGGCGTCGGAGTGGCGCACGGTCCCCATGTCGAGCACCGCCGTGACGCCGGAAGCCAGGCACTCCGAGAGTCCGAGGCGCGCCGAGACCGAGAGCGGTCTCCGCGTCGTGCGCCGCCTCGCCCGGCCAGACGTGCGAACGGTCAGCCACGGCAGGAGCTCCAGGTCCTCCGGCCCGTTGCGCAGGAGCGTCTGGCAGAGGTGGAGGTGGGCCTGAACGAATCCCGGCAGGACCCATTTGCCCCGCGCGTCGAAGCGCTCGACCGGCTCGCCCGCCCGAGCGGCGGCCGCGCGGGCCTCGTCGCCGACGCGCCGCGATCGTGCCGTTCTCCGCGTAGAGGTCGGTCGCGGGCCGGACGTCGCGCCGGTCCTCGAGGCCGATGAGGGTACCCCCCTCGAGGAGCAGTCGGCTCATGCGCGCCGCCGGTGCGGGCCCGCCCGCCTCAGCCGGACAGCCGGCGGATCATCACCAGCGTTCGGTCGTCGGCGAACGGCTCGCCCGCCGGCGTGCTCTTCGAGGACGCTGGAGAGCCGGGCGTCGATCTCGTCCACCGCCGAATTTCCCTGTCCGGCGAGGAAATCCTTCAGCCGCGGCATGCCGAACTCGTCCCCCTTCGGATTGTTGGCCTCCGTGACGCCGTCGGTGTAGAGGCAGAGGATCTCGCCCGGCGCGAGCACGAGGTGCGAGGACCCGTAGGGCTTGCCGGGAAAGAGCGCCAGCGGCAGGCCGTGCGACCCGAGCTCCTCGACCGAGCCGTCCGACCGCCGGATCAGGCCCGGGTTGTGGCCCGCGTTGGTGTACTCGATGTCGCCGGTTGCGGGATCGAGCAGCAGCAGGACGAAGGTGATGAACCGGTCCGGGCCGGTGCGGCGCGAGATCGCCTCCGAGAGGCGGCCGGTCATCTCCGGCACCCCCACGAGCTCGTCGGCCCAGGCGTGGAACGAGGCCTGCAGCGAGGCCATGAGCAGGGCCGGCCCGACCCCCTTGCCGCAGACGTCGGCGATCGTCGCGTAGATCCGGCCGTCGGAGCGGACCCGGAAGTCGAAGTAGTCGCCCGAGACCTGGCGCGACGGGATGTTGGAACCGTAGAGCTCGTAGCCCGGGATCTCCGGCGGGTTCTCCGGCAGCAGGCGCTGCTGGATCTCGCGCGCGAGGGCGAACTCGCGGTCCATCTGTTTCTTCTCGGCCGCGTCCGCCATCAGCCGCGAGTTCTGGATCTTGGCCGCCGCGACGTTGGAGAGCGACGTGAGCAGGCGCAGGTCCGCCTCTTCGAAGGAGCGGTGCCCCATCCGGCAGTCCACGTAGATCAGGCCGACGACCTGGCCTTCGTTCTCGAGGGGCGCCGCGAGCACCGACTTGATGCCGGAGAGCCGGATCGAGTCGGCCAGGGAGACGTCGCTGCCGGCGGAAGTGTCCATCAGGAGCAGGCCGTTGCGCTTCTCGACGACGGCGGCGACCAGCGTGCGCGAGAGGCGGATCTCCTCCGCCGAGATCCCCTCGGCGACCCGGATGATGGCGGGGATGAGCTCGTTGGACACGCTGTGCCGCAGGAGCACGACGCACCGGTCCGGGTTCAGGGTCTCGAACACCTTGTCGACGAGAAACTTCAGCAGCTCGTCCACGGAGATGTCGCGGAGGAGCTCGATGGTCAGCTCGTTGACGACGCGCAGCGACTCGACGAGCTTCGAGAGCTGCTCGGCCGGCAGCCGCGGATCGGTCTCGGTGTGCTTGCGCAGCAGCTCGGCCGACGCCTTCAGGATCGTGTTGTCCAGCGCCTCTTCTTCCTGGGCCTCGATCCGCACGCGCGTCGTCGACTCGGACTCGATCTTCAGGGTCACGCCCCCGACGGTGATCCGGTCGCCCGGCTTCAGGGGCTGGATCGAAACCAGGCGCTCGCCGTTCAGAAAGGTTCCATTGCGCGAGCCCAGGTCTTCGACGGAGAGCCCGCCGTTGTTGTCCCGGACGATGCGGGCGTGCTGGCGGGAGAGCATCTTGTCGGCGACCGGCAGGTCGTTCATGGAGGAACGGCCGATCGTGGTCACCGGCCGGTCCAGAAGGAACTTCTGAGCCGGCATGCCCGGGGCGGTGACGTAGAGGTAAAACACCGTGCGTTCTCGGGACGGGATTCTAGCCTGTGTTCCCAGGGCCCCGGCGGGGGGCTTGCGCGCGGCAGGGGACCCCGATAATATGAGCGGTTCCATGAAAGAGAAACTGCACCCCGAGTACCACGAAGTCACCGTCCACTGCGCCTGCGGCGCCACCTGGACGACCCACTCCACCAAGAAGGAGCTGCGCCTGGAGATCTGCAGCAAGTGCCACCCCTTCTTCACCGGCAAGCAGAAGCTGGTCGACTCGGCCGGCCGCGTCGAGCGCTTCCGCAAGCGCTACGAGAAGAAGGCCTCCGGCGCCTCCGCCTAGGGGCGATGGCGATGCCTCCGGGTCCGGTCCGCGTCCCCCCGTCTCTCCTCTTTTCACCGCGCTCTAGCGGTTCGGAAGGGAATCTCCGTCCGGCTGACAGCCCCCGGCTGGCAGCGGGGAGCGCCATGATTCAGAAGCTCGAAGACATCCGCCAGAAGTACGAACAGATCCGCGCCCGGCTCACGGACCCGGCCTTCGTCCAGGACCACCGCGCCGTGCGGGAGGCCCAGAAGACGCTGTCCGAGTTCGAGCCGATCATCGCGAAGACCGAGGAGCACCGGCGCCTCGCCCGCGAGCTCGAAGGCGCCCGCGAGCTCGCCGAGTCCCTCTCGCCGGGCGACGAGCTTCACCAGATGGCCACCGCCGAGCGGGCGGCCCTGACGGCGCGCCTGGCCGAAGTCGAGCAGGAGATCCAGCTGCTGCTCGTGCCGAAGGACCCGAACGACTCCCGCAACGTCTTCCTCGAGATCCGGGCGGGCACCGGAGGCGAGGAGGCGGCGCTCTTCGCGGCGGAGCTCTTCCGGATGTACCAGCGCTACGCCGAGCGGCGGCGCTGGAAGGTCGAGGTCGTGGACCGGGACGACACCGGCGTCGGCGGCCTGAAGGCGGTGACGGCCCTGATCGAGGGCGAGGGAGCCTACTCCCGCCTCAAGTACGAGGGCGGCGTGCACCGCGTGCAGCGCGTCCCCCAGACCGAGTCCTCCGGCCGCATCCACACCTCCGCCGCCACCGTCGCCGTGCTGCCCGAAGCGGACGACGTGGACGTCAAGGTCGAGGAGAAGGACATCCGCGTCGACCGGTTCTGCGCCTCCGGACCCGGCGGCCAGGGCGTGAACACGACCTACTCGGCCGTTCGCCTGACGCACCTGCCCACGGGCCTGGTCGTCCAGTGCCAGGACGAGCGCAGCCAGATCAAGAACAAGGCCAAGGCGATGCGGGTCCTCAAGGCGCGCCTGCTCGAAACCGAGCGGGAGAAGCAGGAGGGCGCCATCGCGGCCGAGCGCAAGAAGATGGTGGGCTCCGGCGACCGGTCCGAGAAGATCCGCACCTACAACTTTCCCGCAGAGCCGCATCACCGACCACCGCATCGGTTTCACGACGCATCGGATGACCGACGTGCTCGACGGCAACCTCGATGAGCTCATCGACCCGCTGTCGTCCCAGTTCCAGGCGCAGAGGTTGAAGGAAGAGCTGGCGAAGGCCTGAGGCCGGGTGACGGGTCATCGGTTATCGGATGATCGAGGGCTCCCGGTCGATCACCCGATCACCCGATCACCGATCAACCGATTCCCCATGACCATCAAAGAGCTCCTCGACCAGGCGGCGCTCGAAGCCCGCCAGCGCCAATCGCCACCCTGGGATGCCCGGCTGCTGCTGGCGCACGTGCTCGAGGGGCGCAACCCCCTCGGCCTCGACCTGAAGGCCTCGCTCGAGCCCGCGCGCCAGGAGCGCTTCGAGGGAATCTGGAAGCAGCGCCTCTCGGGCGTCCCGGTCCAGCACTTGATCGGCGAATGGGACTTCTTCGGCCGGACGTTTCGGGTGGACGGCCGCGCGCTGGTTCCCCGGCCCGAAACGGAGGTCCTCCTGTCCGAGGCCCTCCGCGAGGCGCCGGAAGCGCGGCGCATCCTGGACGCCGGAACGGGCAGCGGGATCATCGCCATCTCCTTCCTGCTCGAGCGGCCCGAGGCCCGGGCCGTCGCCCTGGACATCTCCCTCGACGCCCTCGCCCTGGCCCGCGAAAACGCCCGCGCGCCACGGCGTGGCCGAGCGGCTCCAGCTGCTCGCCTCCGACTGGCTCACCGCCGTCACACCGCACCCCTTCGACGCGATCCTCTCGAACCCTCCCTACCTCGCCCTGGGCGAGGCGCCGCACCTGCCCAAGACCGTGCGCGAGCACGACCCCCGGCGGGCGCTCTTCTCGGGCGACGACGGGCTGGCCGCGATCCGGCACCTGCTCGAAACGGCGGCCGATTTCCTCGCGCCCGGCGGCCTGCTCGTCTTCGAGATCGGCTTCGGCCAGGCGGCGGCCGTCGCAGACGAGGTTCGCCGCCGCGTGGCCTGGTCCTTCCTGCGCATCGAGCCGGACCTGGAGGGCATCCCGCGCATCGCCCTGGCGCGGCGCCGCACGCTCGCCGGGGGCGCGTAGAATCCCGCCCGTTGGACAAGTTCCGCATCGAGGGACCCTCGCGCCTGACCGGGCAGGTGCGCGCTTCGGGGGCGAAGAACTCGGCGCTCCCGTGCCTGGCCGCGGCGCTGCTGACCGACGAGCCCGTCTTCCTGACCAACGTGCCGCTCGTGCGCGACATCCGCACGATGCAGCGCCTGCTGCAGCACATCGGCTCTCGAACGGCCGAAGGCGCGGACGGCTCGGTCACCGTCGAGACGCCGCAGGTGGGTTCGGCCGACGCCCCGTACGAGCTGGTCAAGACGATGCGCGCCTCGGTGCTCGTGCTGGGGCCGCTGCTGGCCCGCGCCGGATCCGTGCGCGTGTCGCTGCCGGGAGGCTGCGCCATCGGCGTGCGCCCCATCGACCTGCACCTGGCGGCCTTCCGCAAGATGGGCGCCGAGGTGACGCTCGCGCACGGCTATGTCGAGGCGCGCGCCTCGCGACTTTCCGGGGCCGAGATCGCTTTCGACACCGTCACGGTGACGGGCACCGAGAACGCCATGCTCGCGGCGACGCTTGCCCGCGGCACGACGGTGCTCGCCAACGCGGCGCGCGAACCCGAGGTCTGCGACCTGGCGGATCTGCTGCGCGCGATGGGGGCGCGGATCTCGGGAGACGGCACCGCGACCATCACGGTCGAGGGCGTTGCGAAGCTTCGCGGGGCCCGGCACGCGGTCGTGGCGGACCGGATCGAGGCCGGAACGTACCTGCTCGGGGCGGCCCTGACGCGGGGGGACGTGACCGTCGCCGGCTGCGTGCCTGCGCACCTGGCGGCGCTGACGACACGGCTCCACGCCGCCGGGGCCGCGGTCGAGACGGGCCCGCAGTCCTTGCGCGTCCGCGCGGCGGGGACCCTCCTCGCCCACGACGTCGCCACCGCGCCGTATCCGGGTTTTCCGACCGACCTGCAGGCGCAGTGGATGGCGCTCGCCACGAGCCTCAACGGAGTCTCGACGGTGACGGAGACCGTCTTCGAGAACCGATTCCAGCACGTCCCGGAGCTGCTCCGCATGGGGGCCCGGATCCGCCTGGAGGGGCGCTGGGCGATCGTCGAGGGCCCGGTGACCCTGACCGGGGCCAACGTCATGGCGAGCGACCTGAGAGCCTCGGCGGCGCTCGTGCTGGCCGGGGTGGCGGCGCGGGGCGAGACGGTCGTCGAACGCGTCTACCACCTGGACCGGGGCTACGACCGGATGGAGGAGAAGCTGGCTTCTCTGGGGGCGACCGTCGAGCGGATCAAGGGAGGTTGAGATGGACTGCCTCTTCTGCAAGATCGCATCGGGCGAGATTCCCTCCCGGCGGGTGTACGAAGACGCCGCGATCTACGCGTTCGAGGACATCGCCCCGAAGGCGCCCACGCACGTCCTCGTGATCCCGAAGAAGCACATCGCCCGGCTGGCCGACGCCGGAGCCCCGGACGCCCCCCTGATCGGCGAGCTCGCCGCCCGAGCGGCGGCGATCGCCCGGGAGCGGGGCCTGGAGCACTACCGGCTCATCCTCAACAACGGGGAAGGGGCCGGCCAGTCGGTCTTCCACCTCCACTTCCACCTGCTCGGCGGACGGCCCTTCGCCTGGCCTCCGGGCTAGGGTTCGTTTGGCGCAGCGGGGGTCGCCGACGCGGGCGGCGCGGTGGCGATGACGACGGGCGCTCCCTGCCCGGTCGCGGCCGTGGGGGTCGGGTAGATCGTGATCTTCGCCTTGTCGCGCAGCTCCGCGAGCCACTTGGCGACTTCCTCGTCGAAGCTGCGCTGCTGGGAGCGCGTGCGCATCTCTTCCGCGACCTGCTCGTACGGGGGCACCGGAAGGCCGGCGGCCCGGCGCTCCGGAACGTACGACTCCTCGTACTCGGAACGCGCGCGATCCTCGTCGGCGATCGCCACGGGACGGAAGCGCTCCTGCAGGTAGCGCTGGACGACGAGCTGACGCTCGACGGAAGCGCGCACGTCGGCGACGGTCATTCCGGCGCGCGCGAACTCGGCCTCGGGGTCCTTGCCCTCGGAGGCCAGGCGCTTGCGCACCGAGGCCATTGCGGCCTCGATCGCCGCCGCGTCCGGGGGCGCCGGCCCGAACCGCTCGGCATCCTCGTACTGGAGGTACTGGTCGATCAGGGCGTCGAGCACGCGGGCGCGGTACGCCTCCGCCGACTCCCCCGCCTCCAGCGCGATCGGCGCGAGGACCAGGGCCCGCCGCACGGCGCTCTCCGGAATCGCGGTGTCGTTCACGCTCGCCGCGACGCGGTCGACGAGAACGCTCTGACCGAGCGCCGCCGCCGCGGCGAGCAGCAGCGGCGGCAGGAGTCGCAGGTCGTTCACCGCGGCATGATAACCGCGACGCCGTGCTATTTTCGCCGCCCATGGCCCCTCCCGGCAAGCGCGGCGAACTGCGGCTCGTCGGCACGCCCATCGGAAACCTCGAGGACCTCTCGCCGCGGGCCCTGGCGGCTCTGCGCACCGCCGACGCGATCCTCTGTGAAGACACGCGCGTGACGGCGAAGCTCGCCGCGCGGTTCGGCCTCACGGCGCCGCGGATCTCCTGCCCGGCGCCGCGCGAGCGCTCCCGCGTCGGCGAGCTGCTGCGCCGGCTCGCCGCTGGAGAAGCCCTCGCGCTCGTCTCCGACGCCGGGATGCCCCTGCTCTCCGACCCGGGCGAGCACCTGGTCGCCGCGGCGGCCGCCGCCGGATACCCCGTGCGCGTCGTCCCCGGGCCGTCCGCTCCGGCCGCCGCGCTCGCCGTCTCGGGCCTGCCCTCCGTTCCGCACGTGTTCCTGGGTTTTCTCCCCGCGCGCTCCGGGGAGCGGCGCCGTTTTCTGGAGTCTCAACGCGGCCGCCCCGAGACCCTGGTCTGGTTCGAGGCGCCGCACCGCCTGGCCGAATCGCTCTGGGACGCCGCCGAGGTCCTGGGTGGCCGCCGCGCCTGCGTCGCCCGCGAGCTGACGAAGGTGCACGAAGAAGCCGCGCGGGGAACCCTCCCCGAGCTCGCGGCCCTCTTCCGCGCGCGCGGGCGGGGGCGGGGCGAATCGACAGTGGTGGTCGAAGGCCTCCGCACCGCTCCGGCGCCGGAAGAACCGGAACCGGGGTCGCTCGACCGGCGGATCGAAACGGCGCTCGACGCCGGACGCGACAAACGGGACCTCGCGCGGGAGCTCGCGCGTGCGACGGGACTCCCGTCCCGACAGATCTACGCGCGCGCCGTGGCGCTCGCGCGCGCTCGCGAGGGGAACGGGTAGAACCAGGCTTTGCGCCGGGCCGTTCAGTGTGCGGAAGGGTTCGCCTGGCCGAGTGCCTTCCGGGAGAGCCACTCCTCCCGGAGGATTCCCTGCAGGACCAGGTCCTCGAAGACCCCCCACTTGCGCACGTGCCCGCGCAGGAGCCCTTCGCGCGCCATCCCGAGCTTCTCCAGGACCCGGCCCGAAGCGGGGTTGCGGGCAAAATACATCGCGTAGATGCGGTGGAGGCCGAGGCTTCCGAACCCGTAGCCCAGCACGGCTTGCGCAGCCTCCGTGCAGAGGCCGCGGCCCCAGTCGGCGACGCCGATCCAGTATCCGAGCTCGGCGTGCCGGTCCTCGCGCGCCAGGCGCAGGCCGATCGCGCCGCAGAGTCGCGGCCCCTCGGGGATCTCGATGGCGAGCGTCAGGGCCCGGCCTTCCGCGTGAAGCTCGGCGTGCGTCGCGATCCAGGTGAGCGCCATGCCGTCGGCGTAAGGATGCGGGATCTGCCGCGTCGTGTCGGCGATCTCGCGGGCGCCGGCAAGGATCTGGACCGCCGGCGCATCGGCCGCGGTGAAGGGCCGCAGGCGCAGGCGGGCCGTCTGCAGCACCGGCGGGATCAGGGAGCCGCCTCCGCTTCCCAGAGCGGGGCGAGGCGCGTCATGAGCGCGGCATACACCTCGATGCCGTCCCAGAGGTTCTGCAGGCGCAGATTCTCGTTGGCGGCATGCTGGTCGTTGTCGTGGTTGGCGATCGGCACGCCGATGACGGGCGTCTTCAGGATGTCGTCGAAGAGGTACATGGGCACGCTGCCGCCGAGTGTCGGAAGCGCCACGATCGGGCCGCCGCTCGCCTCCTCCACGGCCCGCAGGACTGCGCGCGAGACGGGCAGGTCCATGGGTGTGCGCGCGGCCGGGTAGCCCGCGCCCCAGGCGAGCCGCGTGACGCGGCCCCCGGAACGGCGCTCGTCGGGAGTGGGACTCGCGTGCAGGACGGTAAACCCCTGGCGGCGCACATGCGCGTCGACGAGCTCTCGCACTCGGGCCGGCGTCTGGTCGGGCACCAGACGGAAATCGATCGAGGCCGTGGCTTCCGTCGGGATGGCGTTGGTCGCCGTCGGCCCGACACCGCCGCCCGCGATTCCGTGCAGGTTCAGGGCCGGAAGCATGAGGAGGTCGAGCAGGGGCGCCCCCTGCCCCTCCGTGCGTCCGAGCTGGAGGCTCTCGCGCAGCGCGTCGTCCACGCGCGGCGCCTCCGACAGCGCGCGCCGCTCCGCCGGCGTGATCGGCCGGAGGTCGTCGGCGAAGCCGGCCACCAGGATGCGGCCCTCATCGTCCCGGAGGCTCGAGAGCAGCGCCACCAGCTCCGCGATCGGATTGACCGCCCAGTTGCCATAGTGCCCGCTGTGCAGCGGCCGCGAAGGACCGTAGACGGTGATCTCGAGGTCGGCGACGCCCCGCGCGCCGAAATAGACGGCCATCCGCCGCGTCTGGTGGACGGGGCCGTCGAGCAGGAGCCAGAGGTCCCCCTTCAGGCGCTCCGCGTGGCCGGCGAGGATCTGGGCCAGATGCGGCGAGCCGGCCTCCTCCTCTCCCTCGAAGAAGAACTTCAGGTTGACCGAAGGCGCCCGCCCGGCCGCCTTCAGGGCGTCCAGCGCCGCGAGCAGGCCGACGATCGGCGCCTTGTCGTCGCTCGCCGAACGCGCGTAGATCCTCCACTCGGGTGGCACCGGAGCGCGCAGCGCGTCCCACGCGACCTCCTTGCCGCCGTCGCGCAGCGGGCCGTCGCGCAGAACGGGCTTCCAGGGATCGCCGCTCCAGTCCGCGGGCTTGACCGGCTGTCCGTCGTAGTGCGCGTAGAAGACGACGGTCCGCTTCGCGCCCGGGACCGTCCGCTCGCCGTACACGACGGGCGGCGCTCCGGCCACGCGCAGCAGTTCCGTCCGCACGCCGCGGCGCTCGAAGGCGGAGGCGACCGCTTGCGCGTTGCGCTCGATGTTGGGCCCGTCCGAAGCGACGTTGGGAATCGCCAGCAGCGCCTCGAGCTCCCGGAGAATTTCGAGCTCGTGCGTCGTCCGGTAGGCGCGGACCTGCGCGCGCACGGCGGCTCCCGAATCCGGCCGGCCGGCGGCCAGGACCGCCGCAAGGAGCAGCGCGGCCTTCATCGTCTCAGGCCACCGGCTCGAGCGCCGGCGGCGGCGGGCCGGGCTCGGCGGCGGCGCGCTCCCGGCGCCCCGCGATCAGGGCGAACACGGACAGCGCGATCAGCACGGCCGCGCCGGCGCCCGCCGCCCGGTCCTGCGCGGCGCCCTGCGAAAGCAGGCTCGCCACGAGCGGGCCTCCGAGCGCGAACGATCCGAAGAGCACCCAGGCCGCCGCGTGATCGGCGAGGAGGCGCAGGGCACAGAAGGCGAGCCAGGCGAGCACGGCGATCTCGGGCAGATAGGAGGCGAGGAACTCGCCGGGAGCCGCGAGCTCGGCCGGCAGGGCCGCGGCCAGGACCGCCGCGAGGCCCAGGGCCGCCCCCAGCCGCGTCCGGAAGAAGGGCTGCCGGATGGCCAGCGCCGCGACGGCGGCGGAAACGGCCAGCGCAAAGGTTCCCTGCGCGACCGACCAGAGCACGGAAAGCGACGGGATCGCCGCGGCGAGCCAGTCGGGCAGGAACGGGTCCGGATCGAAGAGCGCCGGGTAGCGGGTCGCCGCGAGCGCCGAAATGTGGGACAGGCCCGCCAGGCCCGCCGCCGCGATCGCCGCGCGGAAGAACGCGTCCGCGAGCGTGCCCCCGCGGCGCAGGGCGCGGCGCCAGCCGGGACGGGCTCCGGAGAAGAACACGAAACCCACGCCGGAGAGCAGCAGGACGCCGAGGCAGAAGATCAGCGTGGCCACGGCGACGCCGACGAGGAAGAGCCGGAAGGGCTGTTCGGTCGGATACTTTCGGAGCACCATCGGCAGCCGGTTCGCGGCGACCGCCGCGGCGAGCGCCGCCGTCACGGCGAGCGGTGCGAGCAGCCCGCGCCATCGAAAGGCCGGATCGCGCACGAGCCGCAGGAAGAGCACGAGCGCGAGGCCCACGAGCCCGCCCACCGCGACGACCTTGACGGCGATCAGGATCCCGTCGAAGGCGGAGCGTTTGCGATACTCGCGCAGGAAGGTCTCGGGGATCCGAATGCTCGGGTAGAACGCCGCCAGGCGGTCCCCGTGGAAGACGGCCGTGAGCCGGGGTCGCGCGTCCCCCACGCCGGCGGGGCGCGCCTCGAGGACGGCCGTCGTGTCGCTCCGCTTCGGCCGCTCCTGCGTCCCGAGGTCGATGACCGAGTATTCGGCGGCCGGATAGCCGAGGGCGGACGCCGCCGCGAGGGCCCGTTGCCGGGCGCGGTCCGGCGCCGGGGGCTCGCCGCCCGGAGCGGCCTCCTCCTTCGGGTTCAGGAATCCGACGACCCGCCCGCGGCGGGCGTCGACGAGCACCTTCCACTCTTCCTTCTTCTCGGGCTGAAAGAAGCGCACGACCCAGAGCGGCACCGGCGCCTGGCCCGCGGCCAGCTTTTCGAAGGCCGGCAGGCCGCCCTGAGAGAGCACGTAGCGCGCGGCGGCGCTCGAGAACCCCGGGAGCGCCCCGTGCTCTTCGGGCTTCGCCTCGCGGACCTCCTCCGATTCGCCGAAGCCCGTCCCCGTGTAGGAAACGCTCCGGTACGGCTCCGGGAGCGACGCGGTTGGCCGCGAGGAAGGCCCGGGCGATCCGTTCGGCCTTGTCCTTCCCGGTGCGGTCCTCCGCCACATCCGAAGCCGGCGCCGCGGGGATCAGGAAGGTCAGGACGAGGGCCACCGCGACCGTCAGCCCCGCGAGGCGCACGCGCGCCGGGCAGACGGACGGACGGCGACCACGGGCTCGGCCGGCGCGCGGGCGGCGATCGGATCCGGGGCCGAGCCCTCGTCGGAATTGGACAATCCCTCCGACGGCGCGAAGCCTCCGCGCCGCCAGTACAGCCACAGGGACAGGGCCAGGGGAATCAGCAGGATGCCCGCCGAGACCGCGCCGGTCGCCACGTAGTACGTGTTCTTCGAGCGCAGCATGAGCAGCGCCGTGTACAGCGCGTCCACGGTGAAGTGCCAGACCAGCAGTGGCCAGACGCCGAAGCGCAGCATGAGGCCGCCGATGACGATCCCCGCCAGACCCACTTCGACGCCCCGGATGTAGAAGGGCTGGTTGGGGTACGCCGCGTGGCCGAATCCCCAGATGATCGCGGGAACCACGACGGCGACGATCCTTCCGGCACCGAGCTTGTCCAGCAGCGCGATCGAGAACATCCGGCTCATCCCCTCCTCGGAGACGGCCGGCAGGAAGCCGATCAGAAGCACCGTGGCCCACGGAAACGCCGTGTTCAGCATGTCGTCGTAGGGGATGTCGGCCGGCGACCAGGCCCCGAAGTGGGCGGCCACGACGTAGAAGACCGCCTGGTAGGCGAAGAAGAACGCGACGAGCGCATAGCCGAGCAGGATGCCGCGAAAGAAACCCTTCGTGCGGATGCCGCGCGCGGTGAACAGCCCCGAGAGCGAGGGCTGGGAGGGAAAGCGCTCGCGGTAGATCGGCTCCGCGGCTGCGACGACGAACGCGATGCCCGCCCCGACGGCGATCGCGCCCAGGATGCCGAAGACGACCTGGTTGGTCAGGAAGCTCGCGAGCGAGCTCGCCGTGTCGTAGTCGTGAAGAGGGAAAGCGGAATCCCGTTGAGGTTCGAGAGAAGGGACAGCACGAACCCGGTCAGGCCGAAGGCCGCCACGAGCCTCCAGCGCAGGTCCCGCACCACGATCTTGCGCACCAGCACGGCGAGCATCGCGAGGATGGTGAGGAAGAAGCCCAGGGTGGCGATCAGTCCCGCCGTCTCGTTCTTGGAGCGCAGCCTCTTGTAGTCGCGCTGCCAGGACTCGGGCACGTGCACGAATTCCCGGAACTCCGCGACCCGGCCGCCCGAGACCGTCGTCGTGTACCGGACGGTCGCCTCCCCCATCTTCAGGCCGGCCCTCGCGTCGACGAAGGTCCAGTCGGTCCGGTTCGGCCGCGAGGTCGGCGTGGACTCGATGGGCGCGAGGGCGCTCGCGGGCAGGCCGCGCGAGGCGAGGAACGACGAGGCGATCGCGCGCGCCTGCGCCTCGGTCGGCCGCGGGCCCGGCGCGTCGTCCCGGCTCACGAACTCGAACCCCGCCAGCTCTCCCAGAGGAGTGAACGTCGCCCGGTCTTCCTCCTTGACCCCCGAGCGGAACCAGCGCATTTCCCAGAGCCAGACCTTCGCCGTCGTGCCGTACAGCCGGCCCGCCCTTTGGAGGCCGAGCTCCCGCTCCAGGTAGACCTTCGGCTCCTCGTCGACCGCGAAGCGCCCGGCGAAGTGGGACCCGGTCAGGCTCCGCCCGCGCTCGGTGAGGAACTTCTCGGCCAGGACCCGCGCCTGCGTCCGGTTGACGCGAAACTCGATCGCCGCCTCCGGGAAGGCGCGGCGGAACAGGCCGGCCGTGATGGCGGCGCCCGCGGCGATCACGAGCAGGCACACGGCGATGAAGCGGACGTCGCTGCGGTCGAACCGTTCCATCAGGGCTCTCCCCGAAAAGGCCTCATCCGGCCAGCACGCTTCCGCCGTTGACGTTGAGCACTTCGCCCTGAACGTGGCGCGCCAGGTCGGACACGAGAAAGAGGATCGGTCCGGCGATGTCTTCGGCAGACGCCACGCGGCCGATCGGAATGGCGGCCTCGATGTCGCGGCGGGCGCGCGGGTCCGCGAGCGGCTCGGCGCTCATGTCCGTGTCGACCCAGCCGGGCGCCACGCAGTTGACGCGGATGCCGCGGGGACCGAGCTCGCTCGCCAGCGACTTCGTGTAGGAGATCAGCGCCCCCTTCGAAGCCGCGTAGGCCGAGTGCCCCGCCTCTCCCCTCTGCCCCGCGGTCGAGGAGACGAAGACGATGACGCCGCCGGCCTTCTCCAGGTGCGGAAGGGCGGCGTCCGTGACGACGAAGGCGCCCCGCGTGTTGATCGCGAAGGCGCGATCCCACGCTGCCACGTCGCCCGATCCGGCCGGGTTTGCCGGCCACACGCCCGCGTTGTTGATCAGGACGTCCAGACGGCCCCAGGCCGCGACGGTGTCGGCGACCAGGCTGCCGGGCGGCGCCCGGATCGGAGATGTCGGCGCCGAGGGCCCGGGCCTCCCCGCCCGCCTGCCGGATTTCCTCCACGGCCGAGGCCGCTGCCGCCGCGTCCCGCGCGTAGTTGATGGCAACACGGGCCCCCGCGGCGGCCAGCAGCTTCGCCGCCGCGCGTCCGATCCCGCGCGAGCCCCCCGTGATCAGGGCGACGCGGGAAGCCAGATCGACCGTGAAACGATTTGCCAACTCCGCACGTATATCAAATCAGACATCGATCCCCTCCCCACACCGGGCGGGCAGCGGCAGCGCTGGCCGCCTCCCGCTTTTTCGGGGTCCGGAACGATCATTCCCCCGCGATCAGCCTGCCGACGTAGGCGCTCAAGGCATCCAGCGGCGGCGTCGAGTTCTTCAGCTGCACGTCCACTCCGGCGGCTCCCGCCAGGGAACGGGCGAGCTCCGGCGAGCGAAACCGAGCCGCGCGCTCGGCCAGCTTGTAGATCCCGTAGGGCTTTCCCTGCAGCAGCGACTTGCCGGACGGGCCGCGCGCCTCGAGCAGCCGCGGCAGCACGCGAGCCTCGAAGGCGCCCGAGCTCATTCCCGGTCTGGTAACCGGCCGCGGGGTCGTCGAGCAGAAACCGGATGAGGAGCATCCGCCGCAGCTCCCCGGTGAGAAGTCCGAGGAACCTCACGGGCCAGTAATCCTCGGTGTCCACCTCCTGCTTGCCCATCCTGCACGACCCGCCCGAGAAGATCCGTTGCAGTCGCGCAGAGCGCCTCCCCCGCGTCCCGGCGGCCGATCGCATCGTAGAAGAGGTAGAGGTCCTCCGAAGCCTCGTCCTCGACGTTGGCCCGGACGTCGGCGCGCGCGCACCCGGCCGCCCTTGCCCGCCCACTCGAGGAGCTTCGACAGCTCCGCGGCGAAGAGCTCGGGTTGCTCATCGGTCTGGAAGCGCAGCCGCTCGACCGCGTCGGCGTCCAGAGTGACCTCGCGCTCGCGGGCCCGGGCGCGGGCATACCGGGGAAGCGCGTCGCGCATCTCGCCGATGCCGACCTCCAGGACCAGACCCTTCTTGGCGATCTCGGCCGAGAGCTCGACTCCCTTCGGGGGCGCGGTCGCCGTCAGAAGCGCCACGACGCCGTCGTTGCCGCGCTCCAGGATCGTCCGCAGCGCCGGCAGCAGAAGCGCCGGAGAACCCCTTTCCTCGGGGAGCTCACGCAACAGCTCGACGACGGAGGCCGCGCTCTCCTTGCGCCGCGTCTTGCGGCAAACGGCCTCGGCCAGCTCCACGGGGTCCTGGCCGCGCGCCAGGCCGAGGGACGACAGGAGGGCCCGCGCGTGCCGGAACGCCTCGCGCCGTCCCGCGGCGCTTCCCTTCTCCCACGCCTCCACCGCCGCGTCGAGCAGGGCTCCCGGCGATTCCGGTGCCCAGCAGCCGCGTCACGTCGAGCTCGACGACGCGGCGCGGCGAGAAGAGGGAACGGTTCAGGAGCGCGTCCGACACGGCCTCCGGCGAAGCGTCGTCGTCGAACCGGATCCTCTCCGCGCCTCCCGCCGTGAGCGCCTCGGCGGCCTTCGCGGCCGCCTCCTCGACGAAGAAGTCCATCGCGCCGCTGATCAGGACGACGGAGGGTGACTGATCGAAGGAGGGCAGGTCGGGTTCGGCGAAGGGCTTGCGCGGCACGGAGCGCAGTCTAAGGGATCGGCCCGAGGGATTCCCCGGCAACGAAAAAGGCCCCGGCGTGCCGGGGCCTCCTTCGAATCCGTCGACGGACCTCAGTTCTCCAGCATCCCCTTCTCGGCCAGCTCCTGGCAATCGATGCAGAACGGCGTCCAGGGAACGGCCATGAGGCGCTTCTCCGACATCGGGGTGCCGCAGTGGTCGCACATGCCGTACGTCCCCTCGTCGATCCGGTCCAGAGCCTCGTCGATCTGCAGCAGTGTCGTGCGGTCGCCGTCGGACAGCGAGTACAGAAACTCGCGCGTGTACGAGGAAACGGCCTTGTCGGCGATGTCCTGGGTGGACTCCTCCGTGGTCTCCTCCTCGGCGTCGCGGGCCTTGGCCAGCTCCGCCGAGAGGCTGTTCTTCTTCTCCTCCAAAAGGCGCCGGTACTTCTCGAGCTCCTTCTTGGTCAGTTTCGGGGCCCGCGCGGTGCTCGTGGTGGTCATGAGGTCGATTCTCCTCCTTCCACCCCCCACCCGGTCGGAGGGTTGGATTTTGAACGCGGGATGATACCCGAGAAATTCCGGTCGCGCACGGATTTCCACGTCCGGGGGCCGGACGCGCCTACTCCGCGGCCTTGCGGCGCTTGCCGCGCTCCCAGAGCGACTTGCGCGAGACCCCGAGCCGCCGGGCGGCGAGCGTGCGATTCCCGCCGGCGCGCCGGAGCGTTTCCTCGACATAGGCGTCGGTGAGCTGTTTGAGCGTCCAGCGCTTTTCGACCGCCGTTTCGAGCAGCGCCTCGGGTGACGAGAAGCCGCCCATCGGAAGCTCCCGCTCCGAGATTTCGGGTTCCGGCGCGACGAGGACCGCCCGCTCGACGACGTGGAGCAGCTCCCGGACGTTCCCGGGCCACGCGTGGCGCAGGAGCGCCTCTTCGGCCGGCTTCGAAAAACGGCGCGCGGGCCGGCCGTAGGCGCGCGCGGCCCGCCGCAGGAACGCGCGGGCGAGCAGCAGGATGTCTTCGCGCCGCTCGGCCAGGCGCGGAAGCCTCACGGACACCACGTCGATGCGATAGAAGAAATCGTCGCGGAAGAGGCCCTGCGCGACCAGGGCCGACAGGTCGCGCCGCGAAGAGACGACCAGCCGCGCCCGGAACGGGTGCGTCGCCACGCCCCCCAGGCGCCGGAACGTCTTCTCCTGAAGCACGCGCAGGAACTTCGCCTGCGCCGCCGGCGAAAGCGAGGAGACCTCGTCGAGGTAGGCGGTTCCGTCCGCGGCCACCTCGAGCAGGCCCGGCTTGGCCGCGACGGCGCCGGTGAAGGCGCCCCGCTCGTGGCCGAAGAGCTCGCTCTCGAAGAGCTCATCGGAAAGGTTGGCGGCGTCGATGCGCACGAACGGGCGATCGTGCCGCGCCGAGGCGTCGTGAATGGCGCGGGCCAGGCGGTCCTTCCCGGTCCCGCTCTCTCCCTGGATCAGGACCGTCGAGGGCAGATCGACGGCCCGCTCGAGCCCCTCGATCTCGAGGGCGAGCTCCCGGTGGCGCGTCCGGAAGAGCGCGGCGAGGGACGCCGCCCGCCGCTTCGCGGCCGGGGGCCCCTCCGGCTCCGGGGCGCCCGTCCTCAGGAGGAGGCGAAGCGACCCGTTTCATTCTCGGCGTCGCCCCAGAGGCGCTCGAGCGCATAGAAGCGCCGCGCTTCCTCCTGGAAGATGTGGAAGACGACGTCCCCGTAGTCCATCAGGATCCAGCTCGCCGTCTCCAGCCCTTCCACCGAGATCGCCGGGCCGAGCCTCGCGACGATCGCGTCGGCGATGGCGTGGGCCTGCCGGTCCGAGCTGGCCGTGGAGAGCACGAAATAGTCGGCCATCGTCGTCAGCTCGGTCAGGTTGAAGACGAGGACCGCGGCGGCCTTGCGGTCCAGGGCAGCGGTCAGACCCTCGCGGACTTTTTCCGTGGCGGAGGGCTCGGCCATCAGTGCCGCGTCACCCCGGATCGGTACAGGCCCTGCTTCGTGATGTACTCCGCGACCGGCTCCGGCACCCGGCCCGCGACCCCGACGCCGCGCTCCAGATCCTTCCGGAGGTCCGTCGCAGAGATTCTAACCGAACCGGCGTCGAAAACCTCCAGGCGATTGGCGAGCCCGTTCACTTCCGGCACGCGCAGGCCGGGCCCCGAGAACGGCTCCCGCAGGAACGCGGCCACGCGGGCGAGGCGCACGATCTCCTCCGGCTCCTTCCAGGACCCGAGCCCCGCGAGCGCGTCGGTGCCCATGAGCAGCCACCGCTCGTCCTCCGGGCTCTCCCGGGAGAGGGCCCGCAGCGTGTCGACCGTGTAGGAAGGCGCCTCGCGGTCGAGCTCGCACAGCGACACGGTCCAGTCCGGGCGGCCGGCCAGCGCGAGCGCGAGCATGGCCACGCGGTGCCGGGCGTCCGCGGCGGGGACCTGCTTGTGGGGAGAAACGCGGGCCGGAACGTAGAGCACGCGCCGCAGCCCGAACTTCAGGGCCGCCGCCTCGACCGTGCGCAGGTGCCCGAAGTGGACGGGATCGAACGTTCCGCCGAAGATTCCGACGCGCATGGTCACGGCGCCGGCTCCGGCCGCGTCCGCCGCCGGCGGGCACTCGAGCCGACCGCGTGAAACAGGTAGTTCACGAGCTCCTTCAACCCGAGGTGCGTGGCGGCGGAGATCTCGAAATGGGGCAGCCCGCGGCGCGACGCGGCCGCGCGGATCGAGGCGAGGCGGGCGGGCTCCGAGACGGCGTCGCACTTGGAGGCGACGAGCACGCGCGGCCGGGCGGCCACGTCCGGCGAGAAGGCCGCGAGCTCCGCCTCGAGGACGGCGACGTCTTTCTCGGCGTCGCCCTCGACCGAGGCGTCGACGAGATGGCAGAGCACGCGGCACCGTTCCACGTGCTTCAGGAATCGCAGACCGAGGCCGGCGCCGCGGTGGGCGCCTTCGATGAGCCCCGGGATGTCGGCGACCACGAGCGCGCGGTGCCCGTCTCCCTGCACGACGCCGAGGTGAGGCACCAGCGTCGTGAACGGGTAGTCCGCGATCTTCGGTTTCGCCGCGGAGATCGCCGAGATCAGCGTCGACTTGCCGGCGTTGGGGAACCCGACGATGGCCACGTCGGCGAGGAGCTTCAGCTCGATCGACAGGCGCCGCTCGATGCCCGGCTGCCCCTTGCGCGCGAACCGCGGCGCCTGGCGCGTCGGGGTCGCGAAGTGCTGGTTTCCCCATCCGCCGTTGCCGCCGGCCGCGAGCGCGACGCGCTCGGCCGGACGGACGAGGTCGGCGATCACCTCGCCGGAGTCGGCGTCGGTGATCACCGAACCGAGCGGGAAGTGCACGACGACGTCGTCGCCGGAGGCCCCGTGCCGGTTGGAGCCCTGGCCGTGCTCCCCGCGTCCGGCGCGGTAGAAGGTCTGGTGCCGCAGGTGGTAGAGCGTGTTGAAGGAGGGGTCCGAGAGCGCCCAGACCGAACCGCCGTTGCCGCCGTCCCCGCCGGACGGGCCGCCCCGCGGGACGAACTTCTCGCGGCGGAAGGCGACGCACCCGTTCCCGCCGTCTCCCCCCTTGACGTGAATTTCGGCGGAATCGATGAACACGAGGCGGGCGGCGCGCGGGCGCGCCGCGGACTATCCGGCGACCGGCTCGATCGAGATGACGCGGCCCATCCGGCCGCGGTCGTGGAAGCGGACGACGCCGGTCACCTTCGCGAAGAGCGTGTCGTCCTTGCCGCGGCCGACGTTCTCGCCCGGGAAGAACTTCGTCCCGCGCTGGCGGACGAGGATCGAGCCGCCGTGCACCGTCTGACCCGAGAAGCGCTTGACCCCGAGCCGCTGCGAATTCGAATCGCGGCCGTTGCGCGAGGAGCCCTGTCCCTTTTTGTGTGCCATGGCGCGATCCTACCCTTCGATGCCGTCGATGCGCACTTCCACCAGGTTCTGCCGGTGGCCCTTCGTGCGCCGGTACTGCTTGGTGCGCTTCTTCTTGAAGATGAGCACCTTGCGGCTGCGGACTTCGTTCAGCACGGTGGCGACGACCTTGACGCCGGTGACGGCCTTGCTTCCCGTGCGCACGCCGCCCTCGCCCGACACCAGGACGACGTCGGACAGCTCCAGCCGCTCGCCCTTGGCGGACTTCTTCCCGGCTGTCCGCTCGAGGCGGACCACGTCGCCGGGCGCGACCTTCACTTGTTTCCCACCGGACCGGAGGATGGCGTACATGGGACCCTCCCTAGAGACAGAACCGCGAATCATAGCCATTTGGGGCGGGAAGTCAAGGAAGGGCGGAATGGGCGCGCGGCCTAGTCCTCGGTCACCTTGATCGGAGAGCTCGTTCTGTCGCCCGCCTGCCTCGGGAAGTGCCGGGCCAGCGCGTCGCCGACCCGTCCGATCCCGGCCAGAACGCCTTCGGTGAACCGCCCCTGGCGGAAGTGCTCTTCCAGGGAGCGCGGCGATTTCCTTCCAGAATTCGGGGCCGCACTTCTCGTGGATCGCGACGTCGCCCAGGATCCGGAACTGCCGTACGGCGGGGGCGATGTAGAGCAGGACCCCGTTGCGCTGCTGCGTCGCGGCCATCCCGAGCAGGTGGAAGCGGCGCAGCGCCCGCTCCTCCAGGTTCTCGGGTTTTCGCCGCGGTGACGTGGACCCGAACTTCGCCCGTGGATTTCGCTTCCGCGGCGGCGATCGCGGCCACGATGCGCTCGGAGTCGAACTTCGAGAAGAATTTCGCCATCGTCACCAGCTCCCGGAAGCGCCGCCGCCGCCGAACGACCCGCCGCCGCCGGAGAAGCCGCCGAAGGATCCGCCCCCGCCCGAAGACCAGCCGCCTCCGCCTCCCCCGCCGCCGAAGATGACCGGGAATCCCCCTCCCGAGCGCCAGCCCCTTCCCGTGTGCGTGCGGAATCCGCGACGGACGCCGGAGAATCCAGGGGAGAACGAAGAAGATCCCGAAGAAGATCGCCCACGGGAGGCAGGCCCCGAGGGACGGGGCCCGGCGCTGCTGCTCGGCGCGCGTTCGTCCCGTTCCCTTGTACTCGCCGCGCGCGGCGGCCATCAGAGCCACGGCTCCGGCGTCGACGCCTGCCCGGATAGTCCCCGGAGCGGAATCGCGGCACGATCTCGTTCTCGATGATCCGCTTGGCGGTGACGTCGGGGATCGCGCCCTCCAGGCCGTAGCCGACCTCGATGCGAACCTTCCGGTCTTCGGTGAAGACGAACAGCAACGCGGCGTTGTCGGTCTCCTTCTGGCCAGCGCCCCACTTCTGCGCCGCGCGGACGGTGAAGTCCTCGAGCGTGAACGCCTTCGGGCACGCGACGGTCGATCCAGACGAGGATCTGGTCGGACGTGTCCCGCTCGAACTGCGCGAGCTTTTCGTTGAGCGCCTCCGCGCCGCCGGGCCCGAGGACGTCCGCCCGGTCGGTGACGTACCGCGCCGGCTTCTCCGGAAGCTGGCCTTCGATGTCCGCGGCGCGCAGAGAAGCAGCGAGCGCGGCGGCCATGGCCGCCAGAAGCAGCGCCCGCACCGTTTGGGAGCGCTTCACGCGCCCGGGTCCCTGTCCCCGGACCCGCTACTGGGCCGGGGCGGCCGTCGGCGCCGGCTGGCCGAAGTTGAACTGGACCTTCGGCGCCTGCTCGGATCCCGCCACCGCCTTGAAGTACGGCTTCTCCTTGAAGTTCAGGAAACGCGCGATGAAGTTCGTCGGGAACTTGAGGATCGCGGTGTTGTAGCCCTGGGCGGCGTCGTTGAACCGCCCGCGCGCCACCGCGATCCGGTTTTCGGTCCCTTCGAGCTGGGCCTGCAGGTCCCGGAAGTTCGCGTTGGCCTTGAGCTCCGGATAGCGCTCGGAAACGACGAGCAGCCGCTGGAGCGCGGAGCCGAGCTGATCCTGAGCGGCCTGATAGCGCGCGAGCGTTTCGGGATCCGTCGGAGCCTTGCCCGGCGTGATCGTCGCGCGGCCGACGGAGGCGCGGGCCTCGGTCACGGCGGTCAGCGTCTCCTTCTCGAAACTGGCGGCGCCCTGGACGGTCGAGACGAGGTTGGGGACGAGGTCCGCCCGCCGCTGGTACTGGTTCTCGACCTCCGCCCAGTTCTTGTCGACTTCCTGGCCGAGCGTCACCAGACGGTTGTTGGTCGAGGCGAACGTCATCCCGACGATCACCACCAGCACCACGAGAATGGCCAGACACCCCAGACCGAGCTTACCCATGACTTTCCTCCTCCGCCGACCCCGGCGAAACGTGGAGCGCGGATTCTACCCGATCGGTCCCGCCCGCTCAGCGCCGGGCGCCGAGCCGCTCGAGAACACGGGCCGGGCAGCAGCGCCCGCAATGTTCCGGCGCCGGTTCCGTCCCAATCGACGTGCGCCACGGCGGCCTTCTTCATCGGCAGCGTCAGGGCCGGCCGTCCCGCGGCGAGCCGGCCGAGCAGCGCCCCCAGGTGCGGCTCGTGCCCCACGAGCAGAACCCCGGCCACAGCTTCCTCCCGGATCTCCTCGAGGATCTCCTGAGGATCCCGCCCCGGCTCGAGCGCCCGCGTCTCGCGCAGATGTTTCTCGAGGCCGAGCTCCCGGGCGGCCGGCTCCGCGGTCTGCCGGGCCCGACGGTAGGGCGAGGTCAGGATCAGCCCGATCGCCGGCTCGAGCGACTTGAGCCCTTCCGCCACGGCGCGGGCGCGTTTCTCGCCGTCCGGCGTCAACCGGCGGTCGGCATCCCGCCCCGATTCGGAAGATTCCTCGGCCATGGCGTGCCGCAGCAGCCAGATTTCCATCGACGCGGTCCGTTTCGATTTCATCTCCAGGGCTCCTCTCGGCTATCCCGCTCCGATCCGTGCAGGTATCATCATCGCGCATGTCGCTTGCCACCGGAGAGCGGATCGGGCCCTTCCAGATCGTGGGCCCCATCGGAAAGGGCGGGATGGGCGAGATCTACCACGCCCGCGACACCCGGCTGAACCGCGACGTGGCCGTGAAGATGCTGCCCGAAGGGGTCAACGACGACGACAGCCTCCGGCGCTTCGAGCGCGAGACCCGCGCCATCGCCTCGATGAACCATCCCAACATCCTGGCCATCCACGACACGGGGCTCTATCGGGAGGTCCCCTACGCGGTCACCGAGCTGCTCCAGGGCGAGACGCTCGCCGAACGCCTGCGCTCGGGCCCCCTGGCCCCGCCGCGGGCGACCGAGATCGCCAGCCTCATTGCCGAGGGGCTCGAGGCCGCGCACAGGATGGGCGTGATCCATCGGGACATCAAGCCCGAGAACATCTTCCTGACCAACGACGGCCGGGCCAAGATCCTGGACTTCGGCATCGCGCGGATCGAGAACCCCGCCGTTCGCGGCGGCCGCGTCACGCAGCCGGGCACGTCGAGCTCGGTCTTCGTCATGGGAACGGCCGGGTACATCTCGCCCGAGCAGGTTCGCGGAAAGCGCGCCGACGCGCGCAGCGACATCTTTGCCCTCGGGGCCGTCTACTTCGAGATGCTCACGGGCAAGCGCGCCTTCTCGCGGGACTCGCCGGTCGAGACGCTCGGCGCCGTCCTGCGCGACGATCCGCGCAAGCATCCCGACGTCAAGAAGATCCCCGAAGCCCTCGCCGGCTACGTGTTCCGCTGCCTCGAGAAGGACCCGGCCGACCGCTACCAGTCCGCCCGCGATCTCGCGATGGACCTGCGCGCGTGGCAGGCCGGCGCCCGCGAGGACGCCGCCACGCGGGTGAAGTTCCAGAGCGTGCCTCCGTGGCGCCAGCGCAAGACCCGGATGGTCCTGCGGGCGGCTGCCGGCGTGCTGCTGCTCGTGCTCGGCTTCTACGCGGGCTCGTGCTGGCAGAGGGAGCGATCCGAGATCACGCGCAGCCAGCCCGAGGCCTCGAGCCCCTAGGCGGAGGCGACCGAGGCGTCGAGGCTCGCGCCGACGACCGGCAGCGCCGGGCCCGACGCCCTGGGCTTCGGAATCGGGCCCGTGCAGCACGGATCGCTGCAGGCGTCGTAGAGGCTGCGCCGCTGGGCCGGCGCGTAGCCGGCGTCGGTGATGATGTGGCGCAGCTCCTCGAGGGTCATCCGGTTCCGCGCGCCGGCGGCGAAGACCACCTGCTCCTCGATGAGGATCGAGCCCAGGTCGTCGGCGCCGAAGGAGAGGGAGATCTGCCCGATCTTGGCCCCCTGCGTGACCCAGGAGCCCTGCACGTGGCGGATGTTGTCGAGGTAGAGGCGCGACACGGCGAGCGTCTTCAGGTACTCGAAGCCGCCCGCGAGCTCGACCTTCCCGTCCATGGCCGTGTTCTCTTCCTGGAAGGTCCAGGGGATCCAGGCGGTGAAGCCGCCCGTGCGGTCCTGCAGCTCCCGGATGACGCGGAAGTGCTCGACGCGCTGCGCATAGGACTCGCCGACGCCGAACATCATCGTCGCCGTCGTGCGCAGGCCGAGCCGGTGCGCCGTCTCGTGCACCTCGATCCACTTGTCGGTCGGGCGCCTTGGTCAGGGCCCACACCCGCTCGCGCACCGAGTCCTCGAGAACCTCGGCGCCGCCCCCGGGGATGGACTGCAGTCCGGCGTCGCGCAGGCGCGCGATCACGTCGCGGAGCGGCCACTTCGTGATCTTCTGCAGGAAGTAGACCTCGGGCGCCGAGAGGGCGTGCAGGTGAATCGTCGGGAAGTTCTTCCGGATGAAGCGGAACATTTCCTCGTAGAAGGAGAACGGGAGGTCGCCGTTGACGCCGCCCTGCAGGAGCACCCCCGTGCCGCCGAGATCGATCAGCTCCCGGATCTTCTCGCCGATCTGGTCGAAGGTCAGGACGTACGCCTCGGGGTGCTTGGAGGATGGACGGTAGAAGGCGCAGAACTGGCAGCGGTAGACGCAGACGTTGGTGTAGTTGATGTTGCGGTCGATCAGGTAGGTCGCGACGTTCGGGTCGTTCTTCCGGTTGCGGACCTCGTTGGCCGCGGCGCCGAGCGCCAGGAGGTTGCCCTCTTCGAGCAGGCGCACGGCGTCCGCGTCCGAGAGGCGCTGCCCGGAGAGCGTCCGGTCGAGGATCTCCTGCGTCGTTGCCGAGCCCATCGGAGCGATTCTAGAACGAACCGGCGGAGGCGGCCGGGCCGTCCGGGAACTTTTCCGGCGGGTCCCCGCGTCTGGAGACGAAGGCATGAAGGGCGTTTCGGCGTCGCTGCGCATCTTCCTGTGGCTCGTGGCCTATCTCGTCGCGGTCAAGCTCGCGCTGACGGCCCTCCCCGGAGTCTTCCGATCTCCGGCGCAGGCGAAGGTCTTCGAGTGGCCCTGGCTCGCCCTCTGGGCGGCGCTCGGCGCGGCGGGCGTCTGGCTCTCGGAGCGCACGGGCTTTCCGCCGGCCTGGGAGAAGGGATCGGGCCGCGCCCGTGTCCTGGTCCCGGCGGCCTGGGGGATCGGGTTCGGTGTGCTCGCCGTCGCAACGGACTTCGCGACCGGATGGAGCGGCAAAGTGGCGGCCAAGCACGGCCTGGCGTCGATCCACATCGCGTTCCCGGCGTCGCTCCTGATCTACCCGGGCGGTGCGATCATCGTCGAGATCCTCTACCGCCTCTTCCTCGTCCCGGCGCTCCTCTGGGTGATCTCGACATGGATCCTGCGCGGACGTGCACAGACGGCGACCTTCTGGACGCTCGCCGCGCTGACCTCCCTGATCGAGCCCCTGGGAGACCTCGCCCTCCGGGAGCAGGGATGGATCCCCTGCGCCGCCGTCTTCGCCCAGGACTACGCGCTGAATTTCGCGCAGGCCTGGGTGTTCCGAAAGAGGGGCTTCCTCGCCGCGATCGTCCTGCGGACGGCCTTCTACCTCGTCTGGCACGTCCTCTGGGGCCTGCGCGGCTGAGCGCGGGTCCTCCTACAGCAGCGCGAGGGGCCGCGCGGCCGGGATCAGGCCGTCCTCGGCCGCCAGGCGGTAGAAGAGGCCGAGCCCCTCGAGGTCCCCGCGGTCGAGCTCGTAGTGCAGCGCGTGGCGGAGGTAGTCCTCGACGACGGGCTCGGACAACCCCGACTCGGAAGCTTCCTCCCGAACCAGCCGCGGAAAATTCCGCTGGCCGGCCTCGTAGGAGGCACGCAGAAGCCCTTCGACGTCGGAAGAGCGCGCCTGCTCCCGCACCGCCCAGAACGCGAAGACGAACGGGTGGCCGGAAAAGGCCCGCCACTCGGCGGCGAGGTCCAGGACGACATGGCCGTTCAACCGTGTCTTCAGCGCCGGATCGCCGATGATCAGCCGCGCGTCCGCCGACGCCTCGCCGGCCTCGGCATAGGACGGCGTCACGCCGTAGCGCCGCTTGAGCAGGATGCGCGTCAGCGCGGCGGACGTCCGCGAAGCGGGGTCGAGCGCCACCGATCCGATCTTCTCGCGCGAGACCCTGGAGACCAGAAGCACCGAACGGACTTCCGAGGCGGCGGCGATGCCCAGCCCGGCGACCACCCGCAAGCCCGGAATCCTCTGGTACTCGATCGACGGAATGAGCCCGACGTCCGCCTCGCCCGAGGCGAGCTTCGCGGCGCAGGCGGAAGGGACGTCGCGGGAGACCGAGACGCCGGGAGGCGGCTCGTGGAGCAGACCCCAGGTCAGGGGGCGGGCATTCAGAAAGTCGACGACGGAGATGCGGAGCATCGGCTTCTACTCTAGCTTGGATCCTCGGGCTGCGCACCTCGGGATCACCGCTCCGCCCGCCGGCATGCCGACGGCTGCGCGTCACCCCTGGCTCATCAGATTCAGGAACTCCCCGTTCGTCTTCGTCTTCTCGAGCTTCTCCGTCAACAGCTCCATGGCCTCGACGGTCGAGAGCGGGTTCAAGACCTTGCGGAGCACCCAGACGCGGTTCAACTCCTGCTTGTCCATCAGGAGCTCTTCCTTCCGCGTGCCGGACTTGTTGATGTCGATGGCCGGGAAGACCCGCTTGTCGACGAGCTTGCGGTCGAGGTGGACCTCCATGTTGCCCGTGCCCTTGAACTCCTCGAAGATCACGTCGTCCATGCGGGACCCCGTGTCGATGAGCGCGGTGGCCATGATCGTGAGCGAACCGCCTTCCTCGACGTTGCGGGCCGCGCCGAAGAAGCGCTTGGGCCGCTGGAGGGCGTTGGAGTCCACGCCTCCGGAGAGGACCTTGCCCGACGGCGGCACGATCGCGTTGTAGGCGCGCGCCAGGCGCGTGATCGAGTCGAGCAGGATCACCACGTCGCGCTTGTGCTCGACCAGGCGCTTGGCCTTCTCGATGACCATCTCGGCGACCTGCACGTGGCGCGCCGCCGGCTCGTCGAAGGTCGAGGAGATGACCTCGCCCTTGACCGACCGCTGCATGTCGGTGACCTCTTCCGGGCGCTCGTCGATCAGCAGCACGATCAGCGTGATCTCCGGGTGGTTCGTCGAGATCGAGTTCGCCAGGGCCTGCAGGATCATCGTCTTGCCCGTGCGCGGCGCCGCGACGATCAGCCCGCGCTGCCCCTTGCCGACGGGCGCCACGAGGTCGAGGACGCGCGAGGACATGTTGCCGGGGACCTCGAGCTTGATCCGGTTCTCCGGGTAGAGCGGCGTCAGGTTGTCGAAGAAGATCTTCTCGCGCGCCACGTCCGGGTGCTCGAAGTTGACCGCTTCCACCTTGATGAGCGCGAAGTACCGCTCCCCCTCCTTGGGCGGGCGGATCTGGCCGGAGACCGTGTCGCCGGTGCGCAGGTCGAACTTCCGGATCTGCGACGGCGACACGTAGATGTCGTCGGGCCCCGGCAGGTAGTTGTACTCGGGGGCGCGCAGGAAGCCGAAGCCGTCCGGCAGGCACTCGAGCACGCCCTCCGAGAAGATCAGCCCCTTCTTCTCCGTCTGCGCCTGCAGGATCTTGAAGATCAGGTCCTGCTTGCGCATGCCCGTCGCGTTCTCGACCTCGAGGTCCTTGGCGATCTTCAGGAGCTGCGGGATCTTGATGTCGTGCAGCGCCCGGATGTCGAGCGTGTCGGTCTGATCGAGCGCCTGCTCCTCGCCGGTCGTGTCCGGAAGCCCGTCGGTCGGGACTTCCATCGTCTCGACGTCGGAATCGTTGGTGCCTTTTCGTCTCGTCATGGCTTACCCCTCGACCTCTTTGAGTGTCCGGCGGATTTCCCGCCGCAGTTCTTCGATCCCCTCGCCGCTGCGGGCCGACACCGGAAGGACCGCGCCGTGCGCGGCCTCGAGCCTCCGGCGCGCCTGCGCGCGCTCTCCCGTTCCGAGCTTGTCCCACTTCGTCGCCACGGCGAGCGTCGGCACGCCGATCTGCTCGAGGTAGTCCCGCATCTCGCGGTCGGCCGCCGCGTCCGGAACCCGGCTGTCCACCAGGCGCAGCGCGAGCCTCACGTCGCCGCTCCGGAAGAGCGCCTCGGCGAGCTCCCGCCAGCGCTCGCGCTCCTCCTTCGAGGCGCGGGCGAAACCGGCGCCGGGAAGGTCCGCGAAGCGATGTCCATCCTCCGTCTCATAAAAATAAATTCCACGCGTCTTACCCGGCGTCTGGCTGACTCGCGCGGCTGCCTTGCCCAGCAGCCGGTTCAACAGGCTCGATTTCCCGACATTCGAACGGCCGACGAAGGCGACGACGGGCGCGGAGTCCGGAAAGTCCTCGTGGCGGTGGACCGCCGCGACCCGATCCCCTCGGCCGGCTTGCTTTTTCAATGGGCTGCGCCTGCGGGCCCGACGGCCGGAAGAGGCTCTCCCTCCCCCTTCAGTGCGCGACCGTGCCTCCCTCGGCCGGCTTGGCATCGGCGGCGAGGCCCGTGGCGGCGGGCGCGGCTCCCTCCATGGCGACCCGGATCACCTCGTCCATGTTCGAGACGAGATGGAACTCCATCTCCGACCGGATCTCTTCGGGCAGGTCGTCCAGGTCCTTGTCGTTCTCGGCCGAAAGGATGATCGTGCGGATGCCCGCCCGGTAGGCCGCCAGGATCTTGTCCTTGATGCCGCCGACCGGGAGCACCTTTCCCCGCAGCGTGATCTCCCCGGTCATCGCGACGTCCTTCAGCACCGGGATCTTCGTCACGGCGGAGAAGAGCGAGACGGCCAGCGTGATGCCGGCGGAGGGCCCGTCCTTGGGGATCGCGCCCTCGGGCACGTGGATGTGGATGTCGAACTTCTCGTGGAAGTTCGGGTCGGCGTCGTACATCTCGGCGCGGCTGCGCACGTAGGAGACCGCGGCGCGCGCCGACTCCTGCATCACGTCGCCGAGCGAGCCCGTGAGTGTCAGGTTTCCCTTCCCCTTGAGCAGCGAGGTCTCGGTCATGAGGATCTCGCCGCCCGCCTCGGTCCAGGCGAGCCCCGTCGCGATGCCGACCTCGGAGATCTCGCCCTTGCGCTGGTTGCGGAAGCGGGGCTTGCCGAGGAACTCGCGCAGGTTCTCGGGGGTGATGCGGACGGGGGTCTCGACGCTCTTCTGAACGATCTTGCGGGCGACCTTGCGGCAGATGCTGCCGATCTCGCGCTCGAGGTTGCGCACCCCCGCCTCGCGCGTGTAGTTGGTCGTCACGGCCAGGATCGCCTCGTCGGAGAACTCCACCTGGTCGTCCTTCAGGCCGTTGGCCTCGCGCTGCTTGTGCACGAGGAACTGCCGCGCGATCGCGATCTTCTCGTTGGGCGTGTAGCCGGACAGCGCGATGATCTCCATCCGGTCCTTCAGGGCCGGCGGGATCGGGTCGGCGATGTTGGCCGTCGCGATGAACATGACCTTGGAGAGGTCGAACTCGACGTCCAGGTAGTGGTCCAGGAACGAGTGGTTCTGCTCCGGATCGAGCACCTCGAGCAGCGCCGAGGCCGGGTCGCCCCGGAAGTCCGAGGACATCTTGTCCACCTCGTCCAGCAGGAAGACCGGGTTGACGGTCCCGGCCTTCTTCATCATCTGGACGATCTGCCCCGGGAAGGCGCCGATGTACGTGCGGCGGTGGCCGCGGATCTCCGCCTCGTCGCGCACGCCCCCGAGCGACAGGCGCACGAACTTGCGGTTCAAGCTGCGCGCGATCGACTTGGCGAGCGAGGTCTTCCCCACACCCGGAGGCCCGACGAAACAGATGATCGAGCCCTTCGTCTTCTGCACGAGCTGGCGCACGGCCAGGAACTCGAGGATCCGCTCCTTGACCTTCTCGAGTCCGTAGTGGTCCTCGTTCAGGATCTTCTCGGCGCGGGTGATGTCCTTCGATTCCCGGGAGGCCTTCTTCCAGGGAACTCCGACCAGCCAGTCGATGTAGTTGCGCGAGACGGTGGCCTCGGCCGAGACCGGCGGCATCGCCTCGAGGCGCTTCAGCTCCGTCTCCGCCTTCTCGCGGACCTCCTTGGGCATGCCCGAGGCGGCGATCTTCTTCTTGAGCTCCTCGAGCTCGTCGCCGCGGTCGTCCTTGCGGCCGAGCTCCTGATGGATGGCCTTGATCTTCTCGTTGAGGTAGTACTCCTTCTGGGCCTTCTCCATCTGCTTCTTGACCTTGTTGTTGATCCGGCGGTCGATGTTGACCTTCTCGACCTCGATCTCCAGCAGGTCCTGAAGCCGCTGCAGCTGCTCGTAGACGTTCTCCGCCTCGAGCAGCGTCTGCTTCTCGGCCGTCGCCACGGCCAGGTGCGCGGAGAGCGTGTCGGCGAACCGCTCCGGCTCCTCCATGCGGAGGGAGGCCGCGATGCTCTCGAAGGCCAGGTGGTGCGAGAGCTTCGTGTACTGCTCGAAGAGGCCGAGCACCTTGCCCATGTACTCCTTGAGCTCCGCCGGGTCGGCCGGCTGGGAGGCTGCGGCCTCGACGCGCACGGCCAGATACTCGCCGCGCTGCTCGAACGCCTCGATCTGCCCGCGCCGCTGCCCCTCCACCATCACCTTGATGTGCCCGTTGGGCAGCTTCAGGGACTGGGCCACGGTCGCGATGACGCCGATCGCGTAGATGTCCTCGGGCTTGGGCTCGTCCAGCTGCGGGTCGCGCTGGGCGGCCAGGAAGAGGCGCTTGGTCGGCGTCGCCAGCGCGGCTTCGAGCGCGCGGATCGAGGATTCGCGGCCCACGACGAACGGGGCCATCATGTGCGGGAACACCACCATGTCCCGCAACGGCACGAGCGGGAGCGTCTCCACCTGGCGGCCCGCGTTCTCCGGTGATTTCATGAGTTTGGATTTCCTTCGGCGTTCCTGCCTCTGGCGGGCGCGGCCGAGGGGCGAGGGCCCCTATCCCGCTTTGCGCAGGATCGTGATCGGGTTCGTGTGATGCTTGACCACGTCCCGCGTGATGACGCACTCCTCGATGTCGTCGTCGGAAGGGATCTGGTACATCACGTCGAGCATCAGGTCCTCGATGATGATCTTGAGGCCCCGGGCGCCGACGTTTCGGGCCAGCGCCTCTTCGGCGATGGCCTCGATCGCATCATCCGTGAAACGGAGCTGGACGTTCTCGAATTCCAGCATCGTCTGGTACTGCTTGACGAGCGAGTTCTTGGGCTCCTTCAGGATCTCGACCAGCGCCGGCTGGTCGAGCTCGGAGAGCGTCGCCACGACCGGCAGCCGCCCGACGAACTCCGGGATCATCCCGTACTTGATCAGGTCCTCCGGGTGCACCTTCTCGAGCAGCACGCTCGGCCGCTTCTCCTTCTTCGTCGCGATCTTGGCGCCGAAGCCCATCGTCTTCTCCGTCATGCGCCGGCTGATGAGCTCTTCGAGGCCCGACGAAGGCGCCGCCGCAGAGGAAGAGGATGTTGGTCGTGTCGATCTGGATGAACTCCTGGTGCGGGTGCTTGCGGCCGCCCTGCGGGGGGACGTTGGCCACGGTTCCCTCGAGGATCTTCGAGCAGCGCCTGCTGCACGCCCTCGCCGGAGACGTCGCGCGTGATCGAGGGGTTCTCGCCCTTGCGCGCGATCTTGTCCACCTCGTCGATGTAGACGATGCCGCGCTCGGTCTTGTCCTTGTCGTTGCCCGCGGCCTGGTAGAGCTTCAGGATGATGTTCTCGACGTCCTCGCCGACGTAGCCCGCCTCGGTCAGCGTCGTGGCGTCCACGATCGTGAAGGGGACCGAGAGCAGCTTGGCGAGGGTCTGGGCCAGCAGCGTCTTGCCCGTGCCCGTCGGCCCGATGAGCAGGATGTTGGACTTCTGCAGCTCCACGTCCTGGAGCTTGCGGTTCTTCTCCAGGTAGTCGATGCGCTTGTAGTGGTTGTAGACGGCGACGGCCAGCTTCTTCTTGGCCTGTTCCTGGCCGATGACGTAGCTGTCCAGGAATTCCTTGATCTCCTTGGGCTTGGGGAGCTTGGTCTCCGGAGCCTGCGTCTCCAGCACCCGGTCTTCGGCGATGATGTCGAGACAGATGTCGACGCACTCGTCGCAGATGTAGACCGTCGGACCCGCGATCAGCTTCTTGACGTCCCTCTGGCTCTTGTTGCAGAAGGAGCAGCGAAGCACATCGCCGTTTCCGGTTTTTTTCGACATTTAGCCTCCGGGGGGGTGCCTCCCGATTCTAGGGGAGCCCTCCGGACCCGTCAACGGGTCCGCGACCGATTCTCCATGACTCTAGCACACCGCAATCGAGCAAACGCGCGCCGAAGATCCCTATTCCCGCATAGGTTTGGCAGCGTTATGGGCACGAAAGTGGAAGGGGGTTTCGGTCATCTGTTTTCCTGCCAGAGAACGAGCCAGGAAAGCACGCGCACGTCGCTCTTCTCGATCGGCAACCGCGTGTTTTCACGCCGCATCGCCTCCGCGTCCAGCCGCGCCTGCTCCGTCGCCGTTTCGCCCGCGATCTCTTCCTTCAAGGCGTCCCGCTCTCTGGTCCACGCGGCGATCTTCTCCTCGGACTCCTTTACGCCTTCCGCGGCCCGTTGGATGCGCCCGTAGGCGCGGCCCCCCGCGCGCCCCGCCGTTCCGAGGGAGCGCTTGCCTCCGCCGAAGATCGTTCCGAGCACGCTCGCGCCGACGTCGATGGCGCTGTACGTGGTCGCCCGCGTCTGTTCGGCGCGATCCCGCTCGAGCTCGCGCGTCTCCTCCGCGATCTGCCGCTCGAGGGTCGCGATGCGGCGCTCCCGCGGTCCGCGGATCTTCTCGCTCCCGCGGCCGGCCTCGGCATCGGCGGCGGCCTTCACGCGCACGGCGAAATCCGCCTCCGTCTCACCCGGCTGGCGGGCCAGGCCGAGCCCCGGAACGGTCTCGAGCAGGAACCCTTCCGCCGCGGCGAAGTCCTTGACCGCCCGCTCGAGCGCGGCCGCCGCGTTGGGCCGCGTGACCCACGACGGCAGCGGTCCGTAGGTCGCCCCGGAAGGGGGCGTGTCCCGCCAGCCCTCCAGGCCGCGCTGCTCCGTCCGTGGCCGGAACGGGTGCCGCGGCCGGCTCCCAGGCGCACGAGGCGGCGCTCCGATCCGGAGACCGCGGGACGCTGACGCGAGATGCGCACTTCGATCAGCGCGGCGACTTCCCCGGCGAGCCCCGCCCCCGGGGAAAGTCCCGGCGCGAATCGCGCCTGGAAAACCGGGTCGAGCGCGGGAGGCACCGGCGCGCCGGCCTCGGTCCGCGAGGACGGCGCCTCGCGATCCGGCGCCGCCGCCGGTTTCTCGCCAGACTTGCCGGCGGGGGCCGGCTCGGCGAACTTCGGCGAGAGATCCGGAACCTGCCGCAGCGCCAGCGGTCCGCGAAGGTACGCACGGGCCCAGCGCGTCTCGAAGACGACGGGCCCGCCCGAGCGGTGCACGTCGTGCAGCAGGAAGCGGCGCTTCTCGAGCCCCGAGAGCGTGCGGTCCGCTTCGGCCCGCGCCATTCCGAGGCCCGCCCCCTCCAGGCCGTCGAGCAGGCGTTCCTTGTCGCGCTCGGCCTGCAGCCTTCCGACCATCCAGGTGCCGGTGTTGGACAGCGCCTTGTAGTCCAGGTCCACGGGGTTCTGCGTCACGACGAGAACGCCGACGCCGAACGCGCGGGCCTGCTTGAGCAGCGACAGCAGCGGCCGCTTGGACGGCGGCTCGGCGACGGGGGGCAGGTAACCGAAGATCTCGTCGAAGTAGAGCAACGCCTTCAGGTCGCTCGATCCGCTCTGGGTCCGCGTCCAGGCCCAGAAGCGCTCGAGGAAGCGCGTCACGAAGAACATCCGCTCCTTGTCGTCCAGGTGCGCGAGGTAGAAGAGGTTGCAGGCGGCGCGCCCGGAGGCGTCGCGCAGGAGCCGTCCCGGATCGAGGGGCTCGCCCTCCCGCCAGGAGTCGAAATCGGGGGAAGACAGCAGGTTGTTCAGCGCGAGCGCGAGCTCGCGGCGTTTGGCCCTCGGGAGCACCGCGTCCAGGTCCATGGCTCCCACGCGGGTAAACGGCGGATTCTCCGCGAGCGCCACCAGGTCGGCGAGCCCCGCGCCCTTGCCCTCCCGCCAGCGCGTCTCGAGGATCCGTGCGAGCAGGATGTGGCGCGGGTCGGAGAGCGGATCGGCCTCGATGCCGGCGAGCGTCAGGAGCCCGGAGACCGCGCCGCGGATCTCGTCGCGCACCGCCTCCTCGTCGCGCTCGAAGGAGAGCCCGCTCGGCAGGGACAGCGAGCCGAGCACGTCGACCGGCCGGCCCGCGCGCGAGCCCGGCGTGAAGACCCGGTAGCAGACCTTCTCGCGCAGCCGCGCGAGCGACTCGAGCGGCACGTCCCACTTCGCGAGCCCGTCGCGCCAGAGCTTCGCCTGAGCGGCGCCCTCCTCCTCGACGCTGCGGCCGGCGCGGCGGGCCGTTTCGGGGTCCACCCAGGGCGCGAAGTCCTCCCCCTGGAGCTTCGGGAAGGTCAGCAGGAGGTTCGTGACGTCGCCCTTGGGATCGAGCAGGAAGAGCGGCGTGTCGGCGAGCAGGAGCTCTTCGAGCAGGTCCACGCAGAGGCCGGTCTTGCCGCTGCCGGTCATGCCGACGCAGACACCGTGCGTCAGCAGGTCGTTGGAAGAGTAGAGAAGGGGCTTGGGCTTTTCGACCGTGCGGCCGAGGTAGAGGTCCATGGGGGAAGCTTACCGCCGACGGCCGGGCGAAGGCGGAACGTCGAGAAGGCGAAGAACCTGCTCTACCCCGCCGCCTTCAGCGCCGCGTCGTCGCGACGGTGGTAGATCGCGTCGACGAGGCCGTATTTCTTCGCGTCTTCGGCCTCGAGGATGTAGTCGCGGTCCGTGTCCTTCGAGATCTTGTCGAACGCCTGGCCCGTGTGCTCGGCGAGGATCTGGTTGATCCGCTCGCGCATCTTCAGAAGATCCTTGGCGTGGATCTCGATGTCGGTCGCCTGGCCCTGAAGTCCGTAGCCGAGCGGCTGGTGGATCAGGAAGCGGGAGTTGGGCAGGGCGAAGCGCTTTCCGGGCGCCCCGGCCGCCATCAGAACCGCCGCCATCGACGCCGCCTGGCCCACGCAGATCGTGGAGACGTCGTTCTTGACGTACTGCATCGTGTCGTAGATCGCCATGCCGGACGAGATCACGCCGCCGGGCGAGTTGATGTAGAAGGAAATGTCCCTCTCGGCGTTCTCGGATTCCAGGAACAGCATCTGGGCGATGATCAGGTTGGCGATTGTGTCGTCGATCGGCTGCCCCAGAAAGATGATGTTGTCTTTCAAGAGCCGCGAATAGATGTCGTAAGCCCGCTCGCCGCGGCTCGTCTGTTCGATCACCATCGGGACGAGAACCATGCCGCCTCCCTCTTCTTCATCACCCATAACAGCCCTTCCCCGCTCCGATTCCCCGCGCGGCCCTACTTCACCTCGACCGGCTCACCCGAGGGTAGCACCCGCGCGGCGGAGATCAAGAGCTCCATCGTCTTGGCCAGCCGGATCTCGTCCCGAAGGGCCTCGAGCCCGCCGGCCGCCATCAGCTGCTCGCGCAGGGCCGCCGGGTCCGCCCCGCGCCGCGCCGCCGTGCGCTTGAACTCGGCCTCGAGCTCCGTGTCGGTCACCCCGACGCCCTCCTTGGCCGCGATCGCGTCGAGCAGCAGGTATTCGCGTACCCGCTTCTCCGCCCCGGGACGCGCCTCCTGGCGCAGGCGCTCCCAGTCGGCCTCCTTGGGCTCGATCCCGTTGGCCTCGAGGTAGCGCGCGTAGTCCCGGAGCGCGCCCTCGGTTTCCGACTCCACGAGGACTTCGGGCGCCGGGATCGCTCCGCGCGAGAGCATCGTGTCCAGGATCGTGCGGCGGAACTTCCGGCGCCGGTCGGCTTCCTTTTCCTGGCGAAGGCTCTGGCGGATCTTCTCCTGCAGGGTCTCGAAGGTCTCGCCCTCCCCCACCGAGCGCGCGAGGTCCTCGTTGACCTCCGGGAGCCGCTTCTCCTTCAGGGCCACCAGGGTCAGCTCGTAGTCCACGGTCTTTCCGCGGAATTCCTCGTTGGCGAAGTCGTCCGGGAAGGTCTTCCGGAAGCGCTGCGTCTGGCCGGGCATCGTGCCGCGCAGGGCGTCGTTGATCTCCGGCATCGAGTCCGCGTGCCCGACTTCGAGCGTGAGCTTCTCGTCGCGGAAGGTCCGCGGGTTCTGGCCCGGGGCGAGGATCTCGACGAACGTTCCGGCCACGTCCACGACGGCGTAGTCGCCGGGGGCCGCGGGCCGCCCTTCGATCGGGTGGAACTCGGCGTGCGCGTCGCGCAGCCGATCGATGACGCGCGCCACCTCCTCGGGCGTGGGCTCGACGGACATGTCCTCGACGGAAATGCCGCGATAGTCCTGCGGGTCGAGGGAGGGCTTCAGGTCCAGCCGCGCCGTGAAGCGGATCGGCCCGGGCGGGTCCCACGTCAGCGCCTCGATGCGCGGGCGGCCCAGCACCGAGAGGCTCTTCTCCTGCACGGCCGACGCCAGCGCATCGGGAAGGAGCGCCTCCAGGACGTCCTCGCGGATCTGCTCGCCGAAGCGCTTCTGCACGACCGCCTCGGGGGCGTGCCCCTTGCGGAATCCGGGGAGGGCCGCGCGTTTCGTGTAGACCCGGGTCACGCCCGCAAAGGCCTTCTCGACATCCTCGGCCGGCACCTCGATCTCGAGCGTCGTCTGGGTGGGAGATTCCTCCCGTGTGTTCAGGACGGCCATAGGGGGCGCAGTTTACTGGAAACCCTCAGGGGTTTCGCGGAGGGACGACGCGGGCGGCGCCCGGTCGCTCGGCGGACAGCTCGAGTGTCCGCGGACCGCCCGAGGCGGCGACCGCCACGGCGCCGGCCACGTCGAGCCGCCCGAAGCCGAAGACGGCGTTGGGCACCTCCGCGCCGGGAAACGCGCCGCAGTCCTGGGCCGACGTCAGCGGCACCGAGGAGGCGCGCAGGATCTCTTCGCTCTCGGCCACGCGGCCCCGCAGCTCCGGAATCGCCGACCACAGGAGCGCGACCGCGCCGGCCACGTGGGGCGCCGAGGCCGACGTGCCCGAGAAGCTGGAGGTGAAGCCGCCGGTAGAGACCGCGGTGCGCACGTTGACTCCCGGCGCGGAAATATCGGGCTTCAACCGGTTGGAGCCGTCGGTGGTCACCGGCCCGCGGCTCGAGAAGGGCGCGATCCCGTCCTGGTTGTTCGTGGCGCCGATCGAGAACGACTTCTCGTAGATGGCGGGCGCTTCGGACACCGTGCTGCAGAGGCTCCCGCCGTTGCCCGCGGAGACGACGACCAGGATGCCGGCGGCCCGAACGTTCTCGACGACCGCCCGCAGCACCTGAGGGTCCGTGCATCCCTCGAACGCCGGGCACCCCCAGGAGTTGTTGATGACGTCGGCGCCCAGCTCCGGCCGCGGATGGCCGCCGCCGGCGTCGGTCGGCGCCAGAAAGAACTCGAAGCATTCCGTGTAGCGCGCGGGCGTGCCCACACCGTGGTCCATGTTGCGGCAGCCGATCAGCTGCGCGCCCGGCGCGACGCCGATCGCGTTGCCCGCGCCGTCGTCGCCCACCGCGAGCCCCGAGCGTCGACGTGCCGTGGCCGTCGTCGTCGCACGGAGCCGGCGCGTTCGAGCCGCAGAGGTTGCCGGGACCGGCGTCGTGGACCGCGTCGTGCCAGTTGTAGGCGTGGTCCGCGGAGGTTCCGTTGAAACCGCGGTAGTGCGGCTTCAACGCGGGATGCTCCCAGGCAAAGCCCGTGTCCGCGTCGCCGACGACGATCCCCTGTCCCGTGTAGCCCATGGCCCACACCTCGGGCGCGCGGATCTTCTCGAGGTTCGGCCCGACGAGGGCCGGCGCCTCGGGGGCGGCCTCCGAAGCCGACTGGGGCACGGCACCCTCGCACGCTGGGCAGGCGCCGCAGCGCGAGAGCCCGGTTGGCGGCAACCGTCGAGATCTCCGGGCGCTGGGCGAGCTCGGCCGCGAGATCCTCGTTCGCCTCGACCTCCACCATGTTCACCAGGAAGTGCGGACGAAATCGCACGCCTTCCGCGCGCAGGCGTTCGCGCAGCGGAAGCTGGGTCCGATCCGCGACTTCGCGCAGCGCCTCGAAGACGAAGCGCCGGCGCTCGGCCGGGTCGCGGATCGCCTCGGCCCCGGACAGGTCCGCCTGCTCCCGCAGCACCACGAGGCGCGATCGGGAACCCTGGGTCCGCGGCACTGCAAAGTCCCGCGACAGATCCCGATCCTGGCCCAGGGCCAGCCCCGGAGCGAGGATCCCGAAGAGAAGGAAAACGCGACGCACGATGGAAGGGGAACCGTTCCGGCCGCAGCGGTATTTCGAGCGGCCGCCAGCGGCGGTCCGCCGGGGTCCGGGCAGCCGGCGTCGGGGAGAAGAGAAGGCGTCCTCTCAGTCCGAAGGCGTCCGCGGAGGCACGCGACGAGGCTCCGCGTCGCGGCCGCCGGGGAGCGTCAGGCTGCGAGAGGCATTCCCGAGCATTTCGGAAATAGCGGCCGCCACATCCAGGCGCCCGTAACCGTAAGTCGCGTTGGGAACCGCGGTCCCGGGAAACGGATCGCAGTCCTGGAGGGAAGTCAGCGCAACGGCCGACCCGCGCAACAGCTCCTCGGTCGCCGTCACGTCTCCCCGAAGAACGGGAAATGCCGACCAGAGGAGGGCCGCGGCACCGGCCGCGTGTGGCGCCGCGACGGATGTCCCCGAGAGATGTTCGCTCAGCTCGCGGTCGTAGTACCCGGCGCTGAGGATCGAAACGCCGGGAGCGCAGATGTCGGGCTTCAGACGGTTCGAGCCCTCGACCCGGACCGGACCCCGGCTGGAGAACGGGGCGATCCCGTCGTCATTGTCCGTCGCGCCGACGGAAAAGGATGCCTCGTAGATTGCGGGAGGAGCCGCGATCGTCCCGCAGGCATCGCCGTCGTTTCCCGCGCCGGCCACGATCAGGATCCCGGCGGCACGCACGGTCTCGGCGACCGCTCGCAGGATGTCGGGATCCGTGCACCCCTCGCTCGCCGGACAGATCCAGGAGTTGTTGACGATGTCCGCCCCCAGATCGGGACGGGGGTTCTCCCCGGCGGCGTCCGTCGGAGCGAGAAAAAATTCGAAGCACTCCAGGTAGGAGGCGGGCGTGCCGGATCCCGCCCCGTCCATGTTCCGGCAGCCGATCCACTCGGCGCTCGGAGCGACACCGACCTGATGCCGGACTCCGGCGACATCCGTGGCGATTCCACCGACGGCGACTCCGGCCACCTCAGTGCCGTGCCCGTTATCGTCGCACGGCTTCGGCGAGTTGGTTCCGTCGGTTCCACAGAAAAACCAGAGCGGATTGTAGCTGAGCGCGTGAATCGCATCGTGCCAGTTGTAGGCGTGTGTCGCGGGAGCGCTTCGGGATCCTCGGTAGTTCCCGAGCAACGCCGGGTGATCCCACAGGACGCCGGTGTCCGCGATGCCGACCACAACTCCCTGCCCGAGGTACCCCGCCGCCCACACTTCCGGCGCCCGGATCCGGACAACGCCGGGTTCGACCACGGTCGCTTCCGCGGACCGACGCGAGAGAGCCACGGAACCGCCGGCGCCCTCCATCACGGGCAGGCGCTGCAACCGCGCGCTCCGGTTCGGGGCGACCGACGCGACATCCGGACGGAAGGCGAGCTCCTGGAGCAGACCCTCCTCTCCCTCCACCTCGATCGTGTTCAGCAGATAGTGAGGCCGAAACGTCACGCCCTTCGCCCGAAGGTGCTCGATCAGGGGCCGCTGCGCGCGATCGGCCACCGCGCGCAGCGCTTCGAACACGAAGCGCCGCCGCTCGACCGGGTTGCGAATCGTCGCGGCCCCGGAGAGATCCGCCTGCTCGCGCATCACGACCAGCGAAGACCGGCGTCCGCCGGCCCCCGGCGGCGTCGGACCCGGAAACTGACCTTCGAGCGTCTGACCGAAAACCGCGGACGCGAGAAGCAGATGCCTGCCGGGAAGGAGAACGCGCTTGCAGATGATCGGAAAGCCTCAGTTTGTCTGGAATGTACCGCAAGACGCGCCGACGAAACCGATCCGGGCGCCTTCCGAATTGGTGCGAGAGGAGGGATTTGAACCCTCAAGGGTTTCCCCACGGGATCCTAAGTCCCGCGCGTCTGCCAGTTCCGCCACTCTCGCGGCAGTCGAAATGGTAGCGCAAGTACCGAGCCTAATCTCGGCGGACACAGAACTCCGCCGAGACGATCGAGAAACTCCGTCAGGAGAGCCTGCGCACCGGCAGGCCCTGCCGCGCGCCGAGGGTCGTGATCTGTCCCTCGAGGTTTCGCCGGATCTGGTCCGTCGCCTTCGGCCGCTCCGGCCGATCGAAGACGGTTCCGGAGATCGCGAAGAACGGGCCGGCAGGGCTCGGACGCGCTTTCGAACGCGTCTCGCAACTCGCGGTAGAGCGCCGCGTTGTCGAAGTCGAAGATCCACCAGCCCCGGAACGCGACCACCGTCAGGTGCCGGCCGTCGCGGCGCAGCTCGTAGCGCTCGACGCGATGGCTGTCCGAGTCGGTCCCGACGAAACGCCAATCCCAGTCCGCGTACACGCTGAAGAGTCCGACCAGGTTGAACTGGTCGACGTTGACGACGCCGGCGTCCATGAAGACCGGCGAGAACGATTCGACGAGCGGCCGGACATGCGGTAAGGCGCGGGGTGTGCGAGCGTCGGAAAGCCGCACCGCGAAATTGGCGCCGATGGCCGCGAGGCACGCGGCGGTGAGGGCCCGTCGCCATCCCGCGACCTCGTTCGCCCGCAGGAGGCGATCGAACGCGACGAATCCCGGAAAGGATCGCGAAGAGCAGGAGCAGGAACTGATGGCGCATCGCGCCGCCGAAGGGGTACCGCCCGACGACGCCCAGCGCCATTCCGACCGCCAGCAGCACGACGAGGAAGAGCGACGGCAGGAGACGCTCCACGCGGTCGGCCGGCCGCCTTTCCGTCGCCGCCGCCCAGCACGACCGTCCGCGACGAAGAGCAGCCAGAATCGGGATCGCGCGCTCCACCCGCGGCAGCGCCGATGGGTGCGAAGAGATTGAACGTCTCGCGCAGGTTTCGCGCGAGGAAACCCGAAACGGTTTCGACGCCGGGCCTGAAATAGAAGGCGGGCAGCGAGCTCAACGGCATGACCCAGCGCTTCGCCTGGAGCTCGTAGAGGAGCAGCGCCCGTGAGCGCGGGCGGCAGGAGCGTCAAGAGGTCGGCGCGCCAGCGTCGGGGCAGGCACTCCGCAGCGCGCGGCGGTACTCCGAGTCGAAGGCGGCGGCGAGCAAGGGCGCGAGCACGCAGACGATCAGGAAGAGCCCGGAGAAGTAGTGCGACGCGAGCGCCAGGCATGCGAGCACCGCAAAGGCGGCGCGGCTCCTTCGCGCGGGCTCCGGATCGGCCGGCGACGAGGTCGACGTAGAAGAGGAAGCATCCCGAGAGCAGCGCCGCGCAGAGCGAATAGGACTCGACCTCGTTGGAGAGCGTGATCGCGCTCGAGGCGAAAGCGGTCGCCAGGGCGCCGAGCACCGGGACGGGCGGACGCGTCCCGAGTCTCGCCAGGATTCGCCCGACCAGGTAAACCGTCGCGGCACCGGCGACGAGCGAGATGGACCGATACACGAGGGGCGCGTGCGCCGAGCGAATCGACGGCCTTCAGGAGGACGAGGAAGAGCGGCGGATGCTCGAGGTTGTGCCACTCGCGGGAGAGGTTGCGCGCGATGAAGAGGTGCCAGTACCCGTTGTAGTCGATCGGCCGCACCAGGGCGTCGAAGAGGCGCGGGCACCAGGGAAAGCGCCGCGACGAGGATCAGGGACCGTTCGCGGGTCTCCGGGAGCCCGCCCCGACGGCGATCCCGACGGATCCGCCCGGCGCCCGGGCTCTAGACGCCGCGGACTTCGGCCGCCTCGAGGAGCTCGACATCGGGCTTGGCCTGGCTGTCGAGAGAGACGCGCCCCCGGTTTTCCCTCAGCTGCCGCGAATAGAGCGAGATCCGGCGATCGACGAGAAACTTCCAGAGAAGTCCCGCCCACGACGGATGGCTCTGAAGCGACTCGTAGGCTTCCGGCGCTTCTTCCCGAATGCGCGGCAGGCGGTTCCAGGGCACCGAGGGAAAGTCGTGATGCTCGTTGTGGTACCCCACGTTGAGGGCGACCTTGTTCAGCTTGCCGTAGTAGCTGTTGGTTTCCTGGCCGGGAAAGAAGACGTAGTGCTCCTGGATCCAGCGCGCTCCGAGCGGATGGAAGCCCACACCGATGAAGAAAGACGCGAACAGGTAGAGAAAGGCTCCGGGGCCGACCCACACCCACACCGCCACGTCGAAGGCCACCTGCGCGACGAGGTTCAGGACGACCCACCCGTCGATCGGCTTGATCTCCCTCAGGCGCGTGGGCCGCACCATCTGAAAGATCGGGAACAGGACCAGCCAGATCGCCTTGCGCCACGGCGAGGTCCCGATCAGCCGCGCCTCCCAGCCGCTCGGGATGTCGGCGTCGAGCTCGTAGACGCCCTGGAACGCGTGGTGCTTCAAGTGGTAGCGCTGAAAGAAAACGGAGGTCGGCACGCCATGCGGAAGGTTCGCGAAAATCCCGGCCAGCGTGTTTGCGCTGCGCCGCTTGAAAACCAGGTTGTGCGTGCATTCGTGAATCAGGACCCAGAGGGCGTGGTTCGCGAAGGCCCCGACGAGAGCCGCGGCCGCGAGGATCAGCCACCAGGGACTCGACCGCAGCAGGAAGGCGACCGTCATCTGCGCGACGACGAGCGCCACGATGAGGCCGAAGGACCGCGGATTGTGCCCGATGTGGTGGCGGATGTCCGGATGCCTCTCGAGAATCGCCTTGGTGCGCGTCCGATGGGGCTCCGGCAAGGCCGAATGCAGAAACGCGCCGCCCGCGGGCTGACTGGACATTGGACCCGATCATGGCATAGATCCGCGATCGCAGCGTCCTGTCGGCTCGAAAATTGCCCCGGCGGCGCGTTCCCGCTCCCGCGCGGGGGGTAGAATCCCGCCCGGACTCTCAATGACTCTCGAACCGGGCACGAGTCTCGGCTCCTACGAAGTGCTCGGACCGCTCGGCGCAGGCGGTATGGGGGAGGTCTACCGGGCGCGCGACCGCAAGCTCGGGCGGGAAGTCGCGATCAAGATCCTCCCCGAGGCCTTCGCGCAGGACGCGATGCGCCTGACGCGCTTCGACCGCGAAGCGCGGATGCTCGCCTCCGTGAACCATCCGGCGCTCGCGGCCATCTACGGGCTCGAGGAAGCCGGCGCGATCCGCTACATCGTGATGGAGCTGGTGCCCGGCGAGACGCTGTCCGAGACGCTCGCCCGCGGCCCGCTCCCCTTGCGCGACGCCCTTTCGGCGGCGCGCCAGATCGCCGAAGCCCTCGAAGCGGCGCACGAGCGGGGAATCGTGCACCGCGACCTGAAGCCCTCGAACATCAAGATCACGCCGCAGGGGCGCGTCAAGGTCCTGGACCTGGGGCTCGCCAAGGCGATGGACACCAAGGCGGAGGACTCGCGGGACTCCTCCGATTCTCCGACGCTCCAGCTCGACGAGACGCGCCCCGGGGTGATCGTCGGCACGATCGAGTTCATGAGCCCGGAGCAGGCGCGGGGCAAGCCCGTCGACAAGCGCACCGACGTCTGGGCGTTCGGCTGCGTGCTGTTCGAGATGCTCTCCGGGCGACGCGCCTTCTCCGGGGAGACGCCGTCCGACATCCTCGCCGACATCCTCACGCGCGAGCCCGATTGGAAGGCCCTGCCCCCGACGACACCGCCGCGCGTGCGCGAGCTGCTCGAGCGCTGCCTCCAGAAGGACCCGAACCGGCGTCTGCGCGACATCGGCGACGCGCGCATCGCGCTGGAGGACGCCGTCGCGGCGAGCGCGGAGGGCGCGACGGCGCCTCCCGACGGGTCGAGCCGCCGCGAGCGCCGGCTCGTGCTCGCGACCCTGGCGACGCTGGCAGTCGCCGCCGGGCTCTGGCTCTTCGCGCGCCCGCGCGCCGCGCCGCAGGGGCCGTCGGGCTTCCGATCCCTCGCCGTGCTCCCGTTCCGAGATCTGTCGGGACAGCCGGGCGGGCAGCTCGTCGGCGACGGCCTCGTCGAGACGGTCAGCGTGCGGCTCGCCAACCTTCAGGGAGTCCAGGTCGTGACGCCTTCCGCCTCCGTCCAGGCCTCCGACCGGCAGGAAGACTCCTTCCAGATCGCCCGGGACCTCGGCGCGAACCTCTTCCTCCGGGGCTCGGTGCAGCGCCAGGGCGACCGCATCCGCATCACCTACTCCATCTGGAACACCCAGACCCGAGCCCAGGTAGCGGGCGGCGACGTCGATGGCATGGCGACGGACCTGTTCGCGATTCAGGACCGGCTCACCGCGGACGTGAGCCGGCAGCTGCGACTGCCCACGCCGTCGCGCCGGACACCGCCGCCCACGGGGCTGGCGACGACCCGGCAGCAGGAGCGCTATCTCGAGGCGCTCGGCAACCTGCAGCGCTACGACAAACCCGCTTCCGTCGACGCGGCGCTGGCGCTGCTCGAAGGGCTCTCGGCGGAAACCCCCGACTCGGCCCTCGTTCAGGCGGCGCTGGCCCGCGCCTGCCTTCACAAGTACACGATGACCCGCGAAAAGGAGTGGGCCGCAAGGGCGATCGCCGCCGCCGATCGCGCGACGCGCCTGGACGCGGGGATCCCGGACGTCCACGTGACGCGCGGCCTGATCCTCACGAAGACCGGCCGGGGAAGCGAGGCGATCCGGGAGTTCGAAGTCGCGCTGTCGCAGGCGCCCAATTCGCTCGAGGGCGTCATCGGACTGGCGGCCGCGTACGAATCCGTCGGGCGCAACGCCGAGGCCGAGGCGACCTACCGCCGCGCGATCGAGCTTCAGCCGGGCTACTGGGCGACCTACAACAACTTCGGAGGGTTCGCCTACGCGATCGGCCGGTACCCCCAGGCGATCGAAATGTTCCGCCGGGCTGCGGAGCTCGCGCCCGACAGCGTCCGCGCCTGGAACAACCTGGGCGGCGCCTGCCAGCAGGCGGGGCGCTTCGAGGAGGCCCTCGACGCGTTCAAGCGCTCGGCCCGCATCTCCGCCGAGCGACGGCGCCTACGCCAACCTCGGAACGACCGAGTTCTTCCTCGGAAACTATCGCGGCGCGGCCGACGCCTTCGAGAAGGCGGCGCAGTTGACGCCGGCCAAGGCGCTGTACTGGTCCAATCTGGGGGACGCGTACCGGTGGGCGCCCGGCCTGCGGCCCAAGTCCGCCGCGGCGTACCAGCGTGCGATCACCCTCGCGCGCGAACAGCTCACGGTGGATCCGCGCGACACGACGGCGCTTTCCGTGCTGGGGCTCAGCCTCGCCAAGACCGGCAAGCCCGCCGAGGGCCTGGCCCGGATCCAGGAGGCGCTCACGATCGAGCCCGGCAACCCGGAACTGCTCTACGACGCGGCGATCGTCGCGAACCTCCTCGGGAAGACCGCTGACGCCATCGCCTGGATCCAACGCGCCGTGGAAGGCGGGCTGGCGGCGTCCCAGGTCCGCCGGGAACCCGAGTTCCAGAACCTTCGGAAGCTCCCGGCGTTCGCGGAGAAGCTGTCGGCGCCCAAGCCGGCGGCTTGAGTTTCTTTTTTGAGGAGGAGGAGGGACCCATGAGAAGTCTCCATCGGCAGGCATCCCGAGTGGGCATCTGGACGGTCGTGTTTCTGTCTTGCGTTCTGGCCGGTTGCACGCGCCGCTACGAATTCAACACGGCGCTCATCGGGATCCCGGAGGCCCAGAAGTATTTCCCGGCCGTCCCGAACGTCGACATCCTCGTCGTCGCGCCGGACGGAACGGTCTTTCCGAAGGACCTGCTCATCCGATCGGGCACATACGCGGTCGTCTGGGTCGCCGTCGGAAAGAAGCTCGAGCTGACCTTCGAGAATTCGAGCATCCAGCCGCTCTGCGAATCCCAGGGCAGCGGCGTGATCTGCAGTGTCGGGCCCCTGAGCCTGCCCCTCAATTCCTACCCGTACAAGGGAATCCTGACGGACAGCAACGGACAGGAGCACAAGATCGATCCGAAGATCGAAATCGTGCGGTGACCTTGGGCGCCGCCCCTCAGGGCGCGCGGCGGATCAGGCCGAGGACGAGGGCGGCGACGGCCGCCAGCAGCAGCAGGTGGATCAGGCCTCCGCCCACGTGGAAGGCGAAGAAGCCGAGCAGCCAGAGGATCAGGAGGATGACGAAGAGGGTCCAGAGCATCGGGCGCCAGTCTATGGTCTCGGGCGAGAACTTCCAAGCTCGCAGAGAAAAGAGGCCGGCGACGCAGCGCCGGCCCCTCTTCCCGAAGCGAAACCGATCCGATCTAGACGTGCGCGCGCGACTGCGTCTCGGGCAGCGCGTGCGGCCGGGACTCGAGGAAGTCGGCCACCTTCAGCAGGGACCGGCAGATCGCCAGGGCGCGCGTGGGCGCGCTCGCCTGAATCGGGTGGACGGAAACGAAGAGCGGCTGGGATTCCTGGATCCAGCCGAACGCCGACCCGCCGAACACTTCCCGCTTTTCGAAGAACCACCAGCCCCGCGTCCGCGAGAAACGGTTGGCGAGGGTCACGGCGGCGGTCTCGTCGGTCGAGTACGGCGGCACGCTCGCGCCCGGCTCGACCCCGCACACGCGCCGTTCGATCTCCCGGTCGAGGTTCGGACCGGCCTCCGGCTCCATTCCGTTCCGACGCCCCAGGGTCCGATCCGCTACGATCTTCAACGAGTCCTCCTCATCGGCTCAAAGACTCCGCAACTCCTGAAATCCGCCGCACTCGCAACCCCTGGCCTCCGCGCACCAGCCCGCGCCATCGGTTCCGGCCGTGTGCAGGGATCTCGGGTGATCGCACATCACGCAGGGCTCCCGTTCGGGCCCGGAGTCTCGGGTGAGGGGCGGCAGGGAAACCGCGAGTCCCGGCGACGTCGCGCCGTAACCTCTGTCGGGCATCGCACGACCTCCGACCGCCTCTCGCCGGAGACTCCGCGGCGCATTGCTCCGCGAAACCGGCTCCACCTCAGAACCTCCCCCGTGTGCGGTCTCCGATCAGTCCGAGCGCCCCTGGAGGCGGCACTCTTTCGGATCGGATTCCCGACTGGCGTCGACCACACCATCCGAGGGCCCAATGGCTTCGCTCCTTTGTTTGTTGTGATCAGAGAATAGCCACAAGGCGTTCCGGACCAATAGCCCGCGCGGTGCTCGACGGATGGCACCTAAGGTGCCATACGCCGCGGAAGGGGCCGCCAGCGCGGCCTTTACGACACCAGCAGGCGGTGGTTGACGGCGAACATGGCGAGCTCGAGACGGTTCGAGACGCCGAGCTTGTCGAAGATGTGGGTCAGGTGATGCTTGACCGTGTCTTCCGACAACGTGAACTTCTGGGCGATGTCGCGGTTGGTGCACCCCTCGACGATCGCCGCGACGATCTCGAGCTCGCGCTTGGTCAGTCCGAAGGAACGCTGGCGCTCGTCGGCCCCCGTCGGCAGCAGCCCGCGCAGGGCCGCGACGAGATCGGAGACCTCCTGGCGCCCGACCCAGTACTGCCCCGCGACCACCGTCCGGATGCTCTTGAAGAGGAGCTCCGTGGCGGCCTCCTTCGACACGACGCCGCGGGCGCCGATCTGCAGCGCCTCGACGATCTGTTCCTTCTCGACGGCGGCCGTCAGCAGGATCGTGCGCGTCTCCACCGAGGACGTCGACAGCTCGCGCAGAACCTCGAGGCCCGGCAGCCGCGGCATCGCGAGGTCGAGCAGGAGGATGTCGGGCCGGAGCTCGCGCACCAGCCGCAACGCCTCGCGCCCGTCGGCCGCCTGCCCGACGACCGCAAAGTCCTTCTCGGTCTCCAGCAGGCGCCGCAGGCCGTCCCGAACGATCGGGTGATCGTCGGCGATCAGGATCCGGATGGGCTTCGTTGACCGACTTACTCATGGGGAAACGTAATCTCCAATCTGGCGCCGCGCCCCGGGGCGGACTCGATGGACAACTTTCCTCCGATGGCTCGGACCCGTTCCTTGATGATAACCGGCCCCTTGCGGGCCGTGTCCAGTTCCGTCTGGGAAAGGCGCCCGGAGAAGTCGAACCCGCGGCCGTCGTCGTCCACGACCAGGCGGCCGGCCCCGTTCTCCAGGGACAGGCGGAGGATCACGTTGTCGGCGCCGCTGTGCTTGCGCACGTTGACCAGGGCCTCCTGCGCGATCCGCGCGAGCTCCAGGCACATGCGCGGCGAGAGGGAGACCTCGCGCAGGTCGGAGACGAAGCTGGCGGAGATCCCCGTGTCGCGGCGGAACTTGTCGACCGCCTCGGCCAGGAAGTCGGGCAGCTTGTTGGGGTCGAGGTCGAGGGGCTTCATCTGCTGCATCAGCTCCCGAAGGTTGAGCACCTCCTGCTTGAGCAGGTGCTGGACGCGCCCGAGCTCTTCCGTCATCGGAGAGGACTCCGCCGCCGCCTGCCGGCGCAGGACGTCCACCTGGACCTCCATGCCGATCAGCGACTGGATCGCGCCGTCGTGCAGCTCGCGCGCCACGAGCGCGCGGTCCATCGCCTTGGCCTGCGTCGTCTCCGCCTGGAGCTCCTTCTCGCGCCGCGTCAGGAACCCCAGCAGCAGGCCCAGCGCGAACAGCGACACGCCGCGCAGCAGAAACCTCTCGCGTCTCGAACGACTGCAGGCCCGCGCCGGGAAACAGCCGCGTTCCCACGACCTGCTCGAGAAAGAGCAGCGCGAAGAGGGCGCCGGCGGTCGCGAGAGATTCGCGCAGGCCCCAGCGGGACGCGGCGGCATAGATCGACCAGGGCCGCGAACAGCAGGAAGACCTCCGGTCCCGCCAGGGACAGCGCGCCCGCCCAAAGGACATCGAGCCCGTGCAGGAGACGGCGCAGGCCTTCGGTCGACTCGTGTCGGCGCAGCCACGCGAGCACCAGAAGGGACTGCGCCATGTAGGCGAGCAGGAGCAGGGCCACCAGGCCGGCGCCGCGGACGCCGAGCGTCCAGCCGACCCCCTCGACCGCGAGCAGCAGAGCCGCGAGCCCCACCCGGGCGACGGCGAGCGCCCGTTCGAGCCTCTGCGTCTCCTCGGCCGCGACCGCCAGGCGGATGCCGTCGGTCAGGCGGGCCAGCCCCGGGGCCTGGCGCGGCGGCTTCGCTCACGCGTGCGCCCGCCGGGCCTCTGTCCGGCCTGTGAGCAGGTCGTCTGGTGTGACCCGAACACGACGCCCGGCGTCCATTGCCGCTCCCCGTCTACCGCCCGCGGCGGGGTGAAGTTCGTCCTGAGAGTTCCGTGGTCTCCACCATGGTAACTCGCCGCGGCGGGGCGGGAGGGGTCATTCAGAGCGCCCTCACGTCCCGGAGGCGGCTCCGGTCCCGATCCGGCCGTTCAGGGAGCGGGCACCGGGGGGCCTGTTCCCCCGAGAGAAGGACGGGAGGCTCGCGGTACCAGGAATAGCCCGCCTCGGCCATCCCGTACCCGAGCTCGAAGAGGGCCCTCATGTACGGGGTATCGAAGTCCGACTTGTGGGGCGTCGTGAAGGTCGGAGGGATGAAGGCCAGCTTGAAGTCCACGCCGTCCCGCCGGGTGACGGTGAAGATGCGGTACAGGTCGCCGATTCCCTGGTACTGGATGAGGCTGGAAATGGCCCGGAGGGCGATCGGCAGGGTGCGGCGGTCGACCTGCGCCCACTCCGGATCGAGCCGGGCGTTCCGGATGAGGTAGAGCGTGCGGTCGCGCTCGCACGTCGTGCTCCTTCGAGAACTCCTTCAGGTGGATGGCCGGCGGATAGCTGAAGACCTGGGCCACCGTGCCGCCGTCGACGTGCATCTCCTGAAACGACTGGCCCCCCGCCTCGACGTCGATCATGACCGGCGGGAAGGTTCCGGGAATCGCCGCGGAAGCGATCAGCAGCGTTTGGACCAGCTTGAGGGCGCCGGGATTTCCGCTCGCCGCGATCTTGGTGACGTTCCAGATCACCGCCCGACGGGCATCCAGGTTGGTCGTGCCGACGAGGAGGATGCGCCCCCGGGCATGCTCGGCGGCGATCGCGCTCGAGCATTTCCTGCGTCACGTATTTCTCGACCAGCTTGCGCAGCGGCCCGCTGTCGGCCATGGCGTCCTGGTACAGCACCGCGAGCATGGACCGCTTCGTGGCGATGTCCTTCATGGAGATTCCGGTGTAGAGCGCTTTCAACCTCTCGTCGTAGTCCGGGCCCAGGAAGGCGAACGGCGCCATGAGCGCTCCCGTGCTGACTCCCGTCACGAGCTTGAACTTCGGCCGCGTGCCGGCCTTCGTCCATCCGTTCAGGAACCCCGCACCGAAGGCCCCGTTGTCGCCGCCGCCCGAAATGGCGAGGTACGCCGAAGGAGGAAGCGGCCCCGTGTGGCCCTGTTCCCGGAGGAGCGCCTCCTCCCGGATCAGCGAATCCAGGAAGTCCGCCTTGAAATGCTGGACGTCCTCCGCGTCGCGCGGGAGATACCGGATCCCTTGCGGGTACCCCGGAACCACCGCCTTCTCCTCGAGGGCCGACGGCACGGCGTCACGCCGCGTCGTCGTCGCGCAGGAGGGCAGGAGCAACGGCGCCAGGGCCAGCAGAAGCCAGCGGCCCGGCGCGCGCTCCGGCGGAGCCGCTCGGTCCAGACGGCTCCTGGTGGGATGTGTTGCCGCGACCTGAAAATTTGCCGGCATGTGAAACCGAGGAATCTTAGTACGGCGGTTTACGAAGGCATCTTGGAGCGAGCCGCATCGGATCAGTTCCCCCACCCGACCGGCGTGCGGCTTCTCGCGCCTCGCAGTCCCAACAGCTCGCATCGCGAATAGTCTCCCGACCGAAGGGAGGGAGGAGGTTCGCGATGCGGGAGCCCGCCGCGCAGCGAGGGGTCAGGCGCGCGGTCGAGCCGGCATCCCGGCGAGCCGCGCGCCGGTGCGCCCGACGGGCGCAGACCCCGCGCGAAGCGGAGGGCGACGTCAGGTCAGCGCCAGGTATTCGTGCGCGAGGCGCACGACCATGGAACCCTCGCCGACGGCGGACGCGACGCGGTTCATCGCTCCCGCACGAACGTCGCCCGCGGCGAACACGCCCGGCACGCTGGTTTCGAGGAGGAGCGGCTCCCGCTGCTCCTTCCACGTCCGCGGGTACGCCTCGGCCGCCATCAGGTCGCGGCCCGTGAGGACGAACCCCTTCGCGTCGCGCAGCACGCCGGCCGGCAGCCAGTCGCTCCGCGGGCGAGCCCCGATGAAGATGAAGACGGCGTCGGCCTCTTCGGTCCGGCACGATCCGTCTTCCAGCGACCGGAGGGTCACCCGTTCGACGTGGCCTGCGCCGTCGATGCCCGCAATCTCGGTCCGAGGGCGCACGCGGATGTTGGACGTCTTGCCGATCTGCTCGATCAGGTACTGCGACATCGTCTCCCGGAGGTCCTCGCGGCGCACCACGATCTGCACGTCCGCGGCGTAACGGGCCAGGTGCATGGCCCCCTGGCCGGCGGAATTCCCGCCGCCGACGACGAGAACGCGCCGGCCGCGGAACGCCGGGGCTTCGGTGGTCGCGGCGCCGTAGTAGGCGCCGGCGCCCGTGTGCTCCGCCACGCCCGGCGCGGGATGCTCGCGATACATCATCCCCGTCGCGGCGAGCATGGCTCGCGTGATCAGCTCCCGTCCGTCGGCGAGCGCGAGGCGCTTGTACCCGCCGTCGATCGACACCGCGGTCACCTCGAGCGGCGCGAGGAACTCCGCGCCGAGACGCTGCGCCTGCGCGATGGCGCGGCGGGTCAGCTCGCTGCCGCTGACGCCGGCCGGAAACCCGAGGTAGTTTTCGATGCGCGAGCTCGTCCCCGCCTGTCCGCCCGGGCCGTGGCCGTCGAGCAGGAGCGTCCGAAGCCCTTCGGAGGCGCCGTACACCGCGGCCGCAAGCCCGGCGGGACCCGCCCCGACGATCACGAGGTCGTAGACCTCGAAGGCGGCCGAGAGCGGCCGGCCGAGACGCTCGGCCACCTGGCGTGTCTCCGGGTTGGTCAGCACGCTCCCGTCCTCGAAGAACAGGGCCGGCAGCGCGTCGGTACCGATGCCCGCCGCCTCGAGCAGCGTCCGCGCTTCGGCGTCCCGGTCGAGGTCGAGCCAGCGATACGGGACGAGATTGCCCGCCAGAAAGTCCTTGATCGCGTGCGACCGCGTCGCCCATTGGTGACCGACCAGGCGCAGCCCCGTCGCCTCGGGCAGGGACTCGGCCTGCCAGGCATCGAGCAGGTCGTCGACGACCGGGAAGAGCCGTTCCTCCGGCGGATCCCAGGGCTTCGACAGGTAATGATCGAGATGCGCTTCGTTGATGGCGCGGATCGCCGCCTCGATGTCCGAATAGGCCGTCAGCAGGACGCGCCGGGCGAGCGGGTACACCTCGCGGGAGCGGGCGAGCAGCTCCCCGCCGAGCATGCCGGGCATGCGCTGGTCGCTGATCACCATCGCCAGCGAATCGCCCCGGCTCTTCAACTCACGGGCCGTCGCGAGCGCCTCGGATCCCGAGCCGGCGCTGACGACCGTGTACTGCTCCCGGTACCGCGAGCGCAGGTCGCGCCGCACCGCCGCGAGGACCTGAGGGTCGTCGTCCACGACGAGCAGAACGGGTTTGTTCACGCCCCGCCTTCGGCGCCCTCGATCTCGGCGATGGGCAGCGTGACCTGAAACTCCGTCCGTCCCGGCCGCGACTCGACGCCGATCCGGCCGTCGTTGTGCTGGACGAGCCGGCGGACGATGTCGAGCCCCAGCCCGGTCCCTTCTCCGGCCGGCTTCGTCGTGAAGAAGGGGTCGAAGATCCGGTCGCGGATCTCGGGGGGAATGCCGGGGCCGTTGTCGGCGATCCGTACGACGATGCTCCCGGCCTCGCGGCCGGCCACGACCTCGACCCGACCCGATTCGGGCACCGCGTCCAGAGCATTGTCGATCAGGTTGCCCCAGATCTGATTCAGCTCACCGGCGAACCCGCGGACCCGCGGCAGGTCCGGTTCGACGCTGACGGACACGGCGACCGACTTGCCGCGCGCTTTCGACCTGAGAACGGAGACCGTGTTTCCGAGGCCCCGGGCCAGATCCACCGGCCCCGCCGCGGATCCCTGATCCATGTGTGTGAATCCCTTCACCGCCAGGACCAGGCCGGCGATTCGAGTCGCCGCCTCCTGGATTTCCGAAGTGAGACGGCGCAGCGAACAGGCGGCAGCCGCCCAGCGCAACGCGGCGTCGAGGGCGGCGCCTTCGACTGCGCCGGCGAGCCGATCGAGCGCTTCGATCTCGACGGCAGTCTCCGCGAGCGGCTCGGCGGTTGCCGTGTCGAGGCCTCGATCCGCAAGCCAGTCGCTAAGGGCTTCTTCTCGTTCCGCGTGCTCGATCGGCGACCGCACGCCCTGCTCGGGCGCGGCGGCGCACGCGTTGCGCACACCGTCGATCGCGTCGAACTGGGCCTCCGTCAAGTGCGCCGCGCCGAGCGCGCGGGCGGCCTGCTCGGCGTCCTGGAGCCGGCCGCCGATCAGGGCCGCGCTCCGCTCGATCGCGGACGCGGGATTGTTCAGCTCGTGGGCGAGGCCCGCCGAGAGACGTCCGAGAGAGATCATCTTCTCGTCGTGCAGCTCGTTCGACTTGAATTCGCGCGCCCGATCGACCATCCGGTGGACGAGCATGGACGTCAGCTCCGGGCATTCCCGGATCAGGGCGCCCATCTGATCGCGGTGCACGACGAGCACTTCCGACGGTTCCTGCACGACCGACCAGCCGGGGGCCCGGGCGAGGCGCGAATACGGGAGGAGCCCCGTGACGTCGCCGGCCCGCCATTCCGCGAGCTTGCTCGGACCGGCGCCGCGATCGAGGAAGGTCACGATGCGGCCCGAGAGAACCACGAACAGCCCTTCCACGGGCGCGCCCTTCGCCGTCAGCTCATCGCCGACTTCCAGCCGCCGAACGGCCCCGCGCGCCGCCAGCCACTCGAGCTCCTCCCGGGGCGCGGCACCGAGCATTCTGTGATTCGCCAGCCGATCGACGAGACCGGTCGCTGTCATGCGGATGACACCAGGGTCCGAATCCTACATCCGGCAGCGGCGAGGAGGAATGCGCTCCCGAATCGCTCCTGCCATCGGGAGCCTTCACTCCCCGCGACCGGAAGCAGGCCTTCTCATCCACCAACTCCCTGAAGCTCGCATCGCGAAGAGTCTCCCGACCGGAGGGAGGGAGGAGCTTCGCGATGCGGGAGCCCTCCGCGCAGCGAGGGGTCAGGCGCGCGGTCGAGCCGGCATCCCGGCGAGCCGCGCGCCGGTGCGCCCAACGGGCGCAGACCCAGAGCGAAGCGGAGGGCGACGGTTAGCGGCTCGCCAGGCCGCCGGCGATCTCGCCGCCGTCGATGATCACGGGATGTCCCGTGATGTACGGCGCTTCGTCGGAGGCCAGGAAGGCGAAGAGCGCGGCGATTTCGCCGGTCGTCGCATGGCGGCGCAGCGGAATCTTGGCGTCCACGGCCGCCTTCATCTCCGGGGTGTACTCGGCCTCCTGCATGGCGGTCCAGACGTAACCCGGGCACACCGCGATCACCCGGATGGTCGGCGCGAGCTCGAGCGCCATCGTGCGGGTCAGCTCGATCACGCCCGCCTTCGCGGCGTCGTAGTCGGCGTACCGCGGGTAGCCGTTCATGCCCGACGTCGAGCCCATGTTGAGGATCACGCCGCCGGCGCCGGCGAGCATGCGCCGGGCGGCCTGCTGGGCCACGTAGAAGACGCCGTCGAGATCGACGCTCATCACCTGCCGCCATTCCGCCGGGCGTGATGTCCATGAAGTCGTGGCGAATGCTGATGCCGGCGTTGTTGATCGCGACGTCCACGCCGCCAAGCAGCCCGTCGAGCTCTCGAAAGGCGCCGTCCACGGCGGCCGCGTCGGCCACGTCGGCCCGGATGACGCCGGCGAGGTTCGGATGCCTGGCGCGAAGGGCTCTCCCCCCGCCTCGTCCCTGTCGATCACCGCGACGCGCGCCCCCTCCTCCAGGAACCGCTCGACCGTCGCCGCGCCGATGCCGCTGGCGCCGCCCGTGATCACCACGCGCTTGTTGGTCAGGCCTTTCATCACGGTCTACTGGCCCTCGGGCATCGTCAGTCCGCGATGCCGCCGCCGTCCACCACCAGCGCCGCGCCGGTCATGAACGACGAATCGTCCGAGGCCAGAAAGAGCGCCGCGCGCGCCAGCTCCGCCGGCGTGCCGACCCGGCCGAGCGGACGATTGGCCGCGCCCTTCATGTAGTCCGCGTAGCCCATACGCCGGGCCTCGGCGTCGGCGGCCAGCATCGGCGTCTCGACGTCGCCGGGACAGAGGCAGTTCACGCGAATGCCCTGCTTCCCGTGATCGATCGCCATCGCCTTCGTCATCACGACGACGCCGCCCTTGGCCGCGCAGTAGGCGACGGCCTCGTCGCCGCCCTGAATGCCCCACCCGGACGCCTGGTTGATGATCACGCCGCGCCCCTGCGCGATCATCGTCGGCAGCGAGTACTTGGCCATCAGCCACGCCCCCTTGAGGCTCGAGTCCAGCGTCGCATCCCACTCCTCTTCCGTGCAGTCGATGGCATTGTGCGGATGGAACACGCCCGCGTTGTTGAAGAGGATGTCGAGGCGGCCGCCGAAGGCGCGCCGCGTCTCCGCCACGACGCGCTCGCAGTCGCCCGGAAGCCGGACGTCCGCCCGGACGAAGATCGCCGTGCCGCCGGCCGCCGCGATCGCGCCGACCACGTTCCGGCCGCGCGCCTCGTCGCGGCCGGTCACCGTCACCCTGGCGCCCTCCTCCGCGAAGAGCCGCGCCGACGCCTCGCCGATGCCTGACGTGGCGCCAGTGATGATGGCGATGCGATCTTTGAGCTTCACGGCATTCTCGAACGCGCCGGTAGCTTACCCTCTCCGTCCCGGGCTGCCGACAACGAAGACCCGA
>CAVRXJ010000028.1:0-93703 GCA_963725095.1 uncultured Acidobacteriota bacterium | reverse complement strand
CCCCGACGGTGACGCTCGTCCCGCCGCCGACATTCACTCCGACGCCGACGCCGACACCCACACCCACGCCGACTCCGACACCGCAGGTCGAGCGCCTGGGCGCTCGACGTCGATTCCTCGCCCGGCAGCGGGTCCTACGGCAACGGCGTCCTGGAGACCGGGGAGGCGATTCCCGTGACCAGGCCGTCCTGGCGAAACCCCGGCGGCTCCGCGCTCGTGGCAACCGGAAAGGCCACGGTGTTCACCGGGCCCTCGGGCGGCGTTTACACGATCGCGGACGACGCGGCGAGCTATGCGATCGCGGGGGGATCGGCCGATGGCTGCGCGGCGCTCTCCAACTGCTACCTGATGTCCGTGTCGCGGTCGGGGGCTCGCCCCGCGACGCACTGGGACAGTCAATTCACCGAAACACTCACGCCATCACCGGCCGGCCCCAAGATCTGGAAGCTTCACCTCGGCGGAAGTTTCGCCGACGTGCCGCGAACCTACCTCTTCTACAAGAAGGTCGAGACGGTTCTGCATACGGGCATCACCGTGGGGTGCACGACCACGACCGATTGTCCCAACGACAAGATCCGGCGCGACCAGATGGGCATCTTCCTCGCGCGCGCCATTGCCGGGAACGCGGCGAGCATCCCGCAGAGCGGCACGGTGGGCGCGAGCCCGTACAACTGCGCGACCGGTGGCGTATCGCTCTTCTCCGATGTCCTTCCGACGGACGCCTCGTGCCGGAGCCTCCACTACATCGCCGCCCAGAACGTGACGGCCGGATGCGGCGGAGGGCCCTACTGCGTCGGATCCAACGTCTCGCGCTCCGACATGAGCCTCTTCGTGGCGCGCGGGATCGTGGCGCCGGGAGGCGGCGCCGCCGTGCCATTGACGTATGGACCGGACCCGGTGACCGGTCTCTCGTACTCCTGCGCTGCGGGCAGTCCGAACCTCCACTTCACCGACATCTCCGTTTCAGACGCCTACTGCAGGCACGTGCACTACCTCTGGGCGTGAGGGAATCGTGTCCGGATGCGCCGCGAACAAGTACTGCGTCACGAGCCTGCTCAGCCGGGGCGAGATGGCGAAATTCATCTCCAACGCCTTCGGCCTCCAGCTCTACGGCCCCTGAGAGCCGTCTCAGAGAAGGCTCTGCCCGCTCATTGCGGCCGGCGGCCGCTCTCCCAGAAGTTTCACGATCGTCGGGACAACGTCGAAGGACGACAGCGCAGCGCCGCGCTCCCCCGGCGCAACGCCCGGCGCCGCGACGTAGGCCATCCCGCGCGGTCCCGTGTGCCCGCCGGTCCGGCGGAGTGGAACCGGCCCGATGCGGCCGAGCCGCGGATGCTCGATCGCGGCGACGACGCCGCGCCAGATGACGAGAAGGTCCGCTTCGGAACCCGTCGAAGGCGAGCGGGTCGCGCGTCGAAGCGCGCTCGAACGACTCCACCACCGGCTCGCCGGTGCGCGGGTCGCGGCATTCGCGCAGCATCGCCTCGAGCTGGCGGCAGGTTTCCTCGTATCGCGAAGGCTCGACGATGCCGTCCCGCTCGCGTCCCTTCAGATTGAGGCGGATGCGCCCGTCGTAGAAGGACGGCACGGCAAACGCCGGCATGCGAGGCCGGTGATGCCGGTAGCGCAGGGCCGGCTGCCAGTGGAGGTCCTGCCGCGCGGTCGGTGCACTGGCCGGGAGCCAGTCGGCCGCCGCGTGGATCACATGTTTGAGGGCGTCCTTGACCGGCCGCGGCAGCCGCAAGGCCAGCGGGAGAATTGCGCCGCCCCAGAGCGAATCCGATTGGCCCGCTGGAGCCGGCTGCCCGCGCCTGGCTCGCCTGTGTCCAAGATTCCCCTTCCCGCAACGGCGGGAGGCTGTCGGGCGCCGGAGCCCATTCCGGAGGCACGGTGAGCAGGGGGAAACGAGCCAGAAGGCGTGCCGGTACAGGAGCTCGGGCAGAAGGACCATCGACGCGACGTCGGAATTGTTGGGCCCCATCCCCCCCATGGTGAACGCGACGACCGCCGCGTCTCCGGCGACGGAAGCGAGTTCCCCGACCATGCGGTCCAACGCCCGATGCAGATCGACGACCGCCTGGCCCGCCGCCTCCGCCGATGGATGGCCGTGCAGAGGGTGGCTCGCGTCTACGCCGTGCCACAGTCCTTCGATCGCGCCGTGGATTTCGCCTGCGACCGCGAGGAAGAAGTCCCAGTCCGGGAGCCGCTCGACCGCGAGCCATCGGGCCGCCGGCCGTGCGGACGGCGAGCGCGCGGGTCAGACCTTCGCCCATCGCTCGGGCGCGCGCCGCGGAGGGCCAGGGAAGCCCGTACGTCCACTCGGGCGCCGGGTAGCGGCCGAACCGGCGGCGGAACTCCGCCAGGAGACCTGATCGGTCGCCCGGCCATGACGATTCCCGGATCGTGAGCGCCCCACCCCACCATCCCCCGAGTCGCAGGCGCGCGGCGCAGGTCCTGGTGTATGGCGCGTCGAACACGACGGCGCGGCGGTCGAGGCCGGCCCACCACGGCGCGAATCGCGCGCCTTCCTGCCATGCTTCGTACGTCGCCGGGTCGAATTCCACGGCGGCCCACCGGCGTCCCGCCTCCGGCGAGAGTCCGGAAGCGACGTGTTCCCACGCGAAGTCCCGTGCGCTGCGCCGGACCGTGGTCGAGCCGGAAGCAGGCGGCGCGGCGGCGCAACGCGGAAAGGGCCGGCATCTGGCCCTCGGCCATGAGCCGCTCGGCCGTGGCCGAGCTCCAACCCGTCGAGGCCCATGGCCAGAACCCGGGGGACGCACCATCCCGATCAGTGCGGCGCCCCGGCGGGAACGATGCGGCTAGGATGGTTCCGCACCACAACGGAGGGATGGCGGCAGGCGCGATGAACATTCAGGTCAGCGTCGTGATCGGAACCTACGATCGGGCCCATCTTCTCGAGGGCGCGCTTCAGGCCCTCGCCGCACAGGAAGTCCCGGATTCCCTGAAGTGGGAAATCGTCGTCGTCGACAACAATTCCGCCGACGCGACGGCGCAGACCGTCGCCGCGTTCTCGAAGACGACGCCGATCCCCGTGCGGTACGTGTTCGAGCGTCAGCAGGGAGTTGCCAGCGCGAGAAACCGCGGAGTGCGCGAGGCCCGCGGCGAGATCATCGCGTTCACCGATGATGATGTTCTCCCGACCTCGGATTGGGTCGCCCAAACCGCGGCCGCGATCGTTCGCTGGAATGCGGATGGCGCCGGCGGCCGGATACTTCCGAAGTGGGAAGCCACGCCGCCGCGCTGGCTGACGGAAAACTGGAATCTGATGGCCCGTCTGGCGATCATGGACTTCGAGACCGGGCAGCTCCTCAGCCTTCCGATCGGGCCGAAGCCACAGGTGTGGGGCGCGAACATGGCCTTCCGGCGCGAGGCCTTGCAGAAGGTCGGAGACTTCGACCCCCGGTTGGGCGTCGTCGGCAAGAAGCTCTACCGCGGGGAAGAAGACGACCTGATCCGACGGGCGCTCAGGCTCGGCCTGAAGATCGCGTACGACCCGGCGCTCAGGGTCTTTCACCGGATCGGTCCGGACCGTGCGAAAAGCGTACTTCCGGAAGTTGTTCTTCGACGCCGGAGAAGGCCGGGCGCTGGTGACCCCGCCCGACGGCGCGGGCTCCCTCTTCGGCGCGCCGCCGCGCCTCTACCGGCTCCCCCTGAGCGTCGCCAAATGGCTCGGTCTTGCGCTGCTCGGGCGGCCGACGGCCCTCGAGCAACAGATGGGCTGTTTCTGGTTGGCGGGACACCTCACGGGGCTACTGGAAAAGGCGAGCTCTCGGCGAGCGGCCGACCGCGAGGCGAAACCGCAGCCGTCTGCCTGACGTTCGATCCCGTCGCCGTCGCCCCCGGCCAACTCGTCGCCGCGGTGCCCTGCGGGGCGCCAGGCTGAGAGGCCGCGTCGGCGACGCGAAAAGCTCGGAGGAATCGTGGGCCCGGTGCGAGTCGAACGCGCGACTTTGAGCTCTGGTAGAGCCTGATCCAGCTGAGCCCTGACGCTCCCGTGCTACGCTTTGAGGGTTCACCCCAACGGGGGCCCTCTGCCGAAAACGCTCGCGAAGGATCTCGCGGCTGTAGACCCGGCGTGTGGTCATGAAGCGGTACCTTCTGCTCACTTCCGCGATGATGGGGGCCTTCCTGTTGCTCTTCGCGCTGGCCGAGGCCCTCAAGGTGCCCCTCCTGACCAACCCTTCCGCCTCGCTCGCAGGACTCGGAGCCCTCGCCGCCCCGGTGGAGAGTGGCCCGGCTCGTCGCGGGTGGTGCTGCCGGTGCCGTCGAGCCTCGTGATGATCGCCCACGGCGCGCTCTTCGGGGTAACGCTCGGCACCCTCCTTTCACTCGTCGGCACACTGGGTGCCGGACTCTTTGGTTTCGGTCTCGGCCGACGGGGCGGGCCCTTGCCGAACCGCCTCGTCCCGGCGGGGGAGCGGGCGCGCGCCAACGACCTGCTGGAGCGCTGGGGAGAACTCGCCGTTATCGCCACTCGCCCCGTGCCCATTCTCGCGGAGACCGTCGCGATCCTGGCGGGTGCCTCACCGATGACCGGGGGACGCATGACGCTGGCGACCGCCGTGGGGGCGCTGCCGGGGGTCCTTGCTCTACGCGGTCGCGGGCGCGACCGTGACAGCCCTCGACTCGACCGTCGCGGTGTTCGTCCTTGTCCTGGCGATCTCCGGAGTCTTCTGGCCGGTCGGTCGTCGGACGAGACGTGGTCAGAATGCAGCGACCCGTGACGACCCACTGCGCGACAGCGACGAGGTGCACACGAGGGACCCGGGGCGGCCACCGAACCTGACGATCGCACGACCTTCGATGCCGGCCCTCAGAGAGTACGGTGCGGACGATGTTCGAACGGCCCTGAGCTCCGGAGGGCAGGTCCTGCCGTGCGCCAACGACGTCGATCCCAGATGTACTCGTCCCCCTCCGAGGTTTCTGGCTGGCGGGTCGCCGACGGAGGCAGTGGCTGAATGCCAGAGGAACGCCGAAACAAATATGGCGCGCCCGGGGCGGTTCGAACGAGCGACTCCGGGCTCCGGAGTGTCCGAGGCCGGCCGCCGGTACGGCTTGAGACCAGCAGGGGTACCTGCCACCAGCCTGAGCGCCTCCGGAACCGTTGCGAGGGATCTCGAGGCGACGTTCCCCGCGCTTGCGCCTCCTCACCGCCTTCGTTCGACGCAGCCGCTTCAAAGGGTTGACAGGGAGGCCACTGAGAATATGATTGCGTGTACTTTCATTTACTTGTGTTCACTTCGCCATGCCACTCCAGGGAGCGTTCCGAGCGGGGATCATCGGGGCCCATTCTGGACCGTCGCCTATGGCCCGGGAGGCACCGACCCATCTCCAGACCGTCACCCGAGGGTAGAGGAGAACAAATGAAGAACCGTCGATTCCTTGCGATATCGCTGGTGGTTTTCGCCTTCATGGCGGCTTCATCCTCCGCGCAGGTGGATACCGGCGCAATCCTCGGGACCGTGCGCGATCCGAGCGGCGGTGTGCTGCCGGGGGCGACGGTGACGCTGACCCACAAGCAGACCAACATCACGACCCGAGCGACCACGGACAGCCGGGGCAATTACGAGGCCGTGGGCCTCGCCGATCGGAACCTACACCGCTGGCGGTCGCGCTCCAGGGATTCCGGGATTTCACCCGCGAGAAGATCGACGTGCGCATCCAGGATCGCCTCCGGATCGACGTCACGCTCGAGGTTGGCGCCGCCTCGGAAGCGGTCGTCGTCACGACCGAAACCCCGATCCTCCAGACACAGGAGGGCTCCCTCGGCCAGGTCATCGAGACCAAGCAGATCCAAGAGCTGCCGGTCAGCGGCCGGAGCTTCGTTCCGCTGGCGGCCCTGACCCCCGGAGTCTGGCTGGTCCAAGGTTCGACCAACGGGAACGCGGGCGAAGAGGACACGGTCATCACGAACGGGATGCGCGCCTCCGCGACGAATTTCATGCTCGACGGCGTGGACAACAACAACAACGACAGTCCCGGCCATCCGATCGTCCAGCCCAACGTCGATGCCATCGAAGAATTCAAGGTACAGACCTCGAACTACTCCGCGGAGTTCGGCCGCAGCGGCGGCGCCGTCATCAACATGACGATCAAGGGGGGAGGAAACGACACCAAGGGCACCGCGTTCCTGTTCGGGCACAACGGCTCGCTCGATGCCCGCGACTATTTTGCCGACCCGAGCGAATCGAAGCCGCCGTTCTCCTACTACCAGTACGGCGGAACGATCGGCGGGCCGATCAGCCGCGGGGAGGCGTTTTTCTTCGCCGACTTCCAGGGGACGAATCAAAAGCGATCGGACACGCTGACCCTCTCGGTTCCGACCGCCCGGATGCGGGCCGGCGATTTCTCCGAGGAGGGCAACCCGATCATCTACGACCCGCAGACCGGCCAGCCGTTCGACGGCAACGTGATTCCGGCGAACCGGATTTCCCCGCTGGCACAGGCCTTCATCAACCTCTATCCGAACCCGAATCGCGAGGGCCTGCGCAACAACTACGTGGTCGCCCCGACCGTGACGGACGACACCTACCAGGGCGACCTGCGCCTGGACGACAACTTCACCGCGAGCGACGCGATCTTCGCGCGCGGCTCCTACATCAGCCAGACCCGGCTCATTCCGTCTCCGCTTTCGGGAATCGCGGGTGGGGGCGACTACGGCACCGGGGACACCTCGCGCACGACCTGGGGCGCCGCCCTCGGATACTCGAAGATGCTCACGAATCACTCCGCCAACGAATTCCGTTTCGGATTCAACCAGCTTTCGACGAGCGTCGGCGTCCCGGTGGGAGGCACGTACGTTCCGCCGGCCGATCTTCAGGTCCCCGGCGTGACCCTCGATTCCCGGGTCAACGGCCTGACCGCTTTCGCGCCCGACACTTACAACTTCATCGGCGATCCGGAGTTCAACCCGACCTACACCTTCAGCCAGGAACTCCAGTTTTCGGACGCGCTCACGTTCCTCCTCGGAAATCACAGCCTGCGGACCGGCCTGTCCATCCGGCGATCCCGCTTCAATCTGTTCCAGATCCCGCAGCCGCGCGGCAAGTTCACTTTCAGCGGAGAGTTCACGGCCGATCTCTCGTCGGGGGAGCAGATCGATGGCGATCCTCTGGCGGACGCGCTCCTGGGGCTCGCCTCGCAGACGGACATCCAGAACATCACCGACATCCAGAACACGACGTGGTACTACGCCGCCTTCATTCAGGACGACTTCCGGGTGACGAACAACCTGACGGTGAACCTGGGCCTGCGCTATGAGTACACCGCCCCCCCGACGGAGGCGTTGAACCGCCAGAGCAACTTCGATTTCGCGACCGGGCAGATCCTCGTGGCGGACCAGAACGGGAACTCGCGCGGGCTCATCAACGTCCAGGAGAACAACTTCGCGCCGCGCTTCGGGTTCGCGTGGACGCCGGGCGGAAGCAACACCTGGGTGATCCGGGGAGGCTACGGAATCTACTACAACAACCAGGAGCCGCGCACCGCTTTCCAGCTCGGCTTCAATCCGCCGTTCTTCTTCTCGGTGAGCCGTTTCAGCGACTACGGCGTGACCCCCGCGGCACACGTCGACGACGGCTTCCCTTCCGTCAACCCCGACGATGCGGAGTTCCCGGGGTTGATCACCGTGGACCAGAATTTCAAGAGCCCCTACTACGAGCAGTGGAACCTCGCCGTGCAGCGGACTCTCCCCTGGAACATGGCCGTCGAGGTGGCATACGTGGGAACGCGCGGGCTCCACCTCCAGGTTCTCCGCGACCGGAACCAGCCGACGCCCGCGCCGGGCGATGTCCAGGAGCGCCGCCCCTACTCCGTCTACGGGAACTTCGCCTCGATCGAGAATTCCGGCCGCTCCTCCTACGACGGCTTCCAGATCAAGTTCAGCAAGCGGCTCAGCTCGGCGGTCTGGTTTCTCGTCTCGTACAACTACGGCAAGGCGAAGAGCGATCAGGGCGAGATCGGCCTCGCCTCGCCGTGGCCTCAAAACAGTCTCGACGTCGCGTCCGACTACGGTCGTTCGGACGGCGATCAGGTCCACCGGGTCGTGGGAAGCTTCACCTGGGACCTGCCCTTCGGCGAGGGCCGGACGTACATGAGCACGGGCGGAATCATGAACACGATCTTTGGAGGATGGCAGTTCGGGGGCATCATCACGTACGGGTCCGGATTCCCCTTCACGCCGCTGATCGGCTCCGATCCGTCCAACACCGGGACCTTCGGTTCCGTCCGACCGAACCTCGTCGGCGACCCCTCCGTACCGAATCCCGGGCCGGGCGGCTGGTTCAACCGGGACGCGTACGCGATCCCCGACGCGTACACCTTCGGGAACGCTCCGCGGAACAGCATCACGGGCCCCGACTTCCTGGACGTCGACCTCTATCTCGCGAAGCGATTCGGCCTCGGGAAGGACCTGGCGCTCGAGTTCCGCATCGAGGTCTTCAACGTCGCCAACCGCGCCAACTTCGCCCTGCCGGATCCCTTCATCGACAGCGACTCCGGCGGCACGATCACCGGGCTCGCCGCGCCAATGCGGGAAATCCAGTGGGGCCTGCGGTTCTACTTCTGAGCGGGAAGCGGTGGCGCGGGGCTGCGACCCGCGCTTCCCGGGTGACGCGGATCGGCGGGATCCTGTTTGGCGTCGCCGGCTGCCTGATCCCGGCGGCGGCCGGAGCGGTCACGCTCCAGGGCAAGGGGATCGAGATCGAGTTCGATTCCCGGATGCACAGCCGCGTGGTGGCGTTGCTCGACGGGAACCGGATCGACGCTCGGACCCTTTTCCCCTTCGGAGACGGTGACGGCGGCTGGAGCCGAGCGGCTCGACTTCGAGCTCGCCGCGCCGAGTGGAGGACTCCATCTCGGACGTCTTCGGGACGGGGCGGCGGTACCGGCTGGTCGGGCGCAGCGCCGACCTCGAGAAGACGGTCGAGATCACGTTCTACGACGAGTGGCCGCAGGTCGCGGTGATGCAGACGGTCTATTCGAACGCGGGCGCGAAGCCCGTCTCGATCGAGGTCTGGACGCAGAACCGCTACGCGATCGCCGCCGCCGCGGGCGCTCCCGAGCCCGCGTTCTGGTCGTACCAGAGCGGCTCCTACGAGAAACGCCCCGACTGGGTACTGCCGCTCCGAGTCGGGTTCCGGCAGGACAACTTCCAGGGGATGAACGCCGACGACTACGGCGGCGGCACGCCGGTCGCGGACGTCTGGAGGCGCGACGTTGGCCTTGCAGTCGGGCACCTCGAGCTCGTGCCGAAGAGCGTCTCGTTTCCGGTCGCGCGGCCGCGCCGGGACCGCGCGACGCTGGGGATCCGGGACGCCGTCGGCCGAACCCTCTCGCCCGGGGAGCGGCTGACGACGCTCCGGACTTTCGTCGCGGTCCACCGCGGCGATCACTTCTCGACGCTCGTCGCCTACAGCCGGCTCATGCGCCGCCAGGGCGTTCGCCTGCCGACGGCGCCCCCCGCCGCCTACGAGCCGATCTGGTGCGCCTGGGGCTACGGACGGGAGTTCACGACGGAGCAGGTCCTCGCGACGATCCCGCTCGCGAAGAAGCTCGGCTTCGGCTGGGTCACGCTCGACGACGGCTGGCAGGTCGCGGAAGGCGACTGGACGCCGGTGCCGTCGAAGTTTCCGCGGGGCGACGCCGACATGAAGGCGTTCGTCGATCGCATCCACGCCGCCGGGATGCGAGCCCAGCTCTGGTGGACGCCGCTCGCGGCCGATCCGGGATCCCGGACTGCGCGGGATCACCCCGAGTGGCTGCTGCGCAATCGGGACGGCTCGACCCGGAAGATCAGCTGGTGGGACTCGTTCTACCTCTGCCCCGCCCTCCCCGGCGTGCGCGACGACGCCCGCGCGTTCGTCCGCAAGGCGCTCGGCGAGTGGGGCTTCGACGGCCTGAAGATCGACGGCCAGCACTTAAACGGCGCGCCGCCCTGCTTCGACGCCGCCCACGGGCACGTGTCGCCGGAGGACGCGCCGGAGGGAGTCCCCGGCTTCTTCCGAGCGATCTGGGACGAGGCCATCGCGACGCGAGCCGACGCGGTTGTCGAGATCTGCCCGTGCGGCACGGCCTACTCCTTCTTCACCCTGCCCTACCTCAACATGACCGTCGCCTCCGATCCGGAGAGCTCGTGGCAGGTTCGGTTGAAGGGCAAGACGCTGAAGGCCCTGCACGGAGACTCGATCGCCTACTTCGGCGACCACGTCGAGCTCTCGACCGGCGGCGAGGACTTCGCCTCCACTTTCGGCGTCGGCGGCGTCGTCGGCACCAACTTCGCGTGGCCGGGAGCGCCGGGCAAGAAGGACAAGAAGCTCCTGCTCACCCCCGAGCGGGAGAAGAAGTGGGCCTTCTGGGTGAAGCTCTATCGGGAGAAGCGGCTCTCGGCAGGCGAGTATCTGGGCGCGCTCTACGACATCGGCTTCGACCGCCCCGAGACGCACGCGATCCGCAAGGGGGACGCGCTGTACTACGCCTTCTACGCCGACCGCTTCGGCGGGAACGTGGAGCTCCGGGGACTCGAGAGCCGCCGCTACCGCGTGCGGGACTACGAGACCGGCCGCGATCTCGGTTCGGTCGAAGGGCCGAAGGCGAGCCTCGCGCTCTCCTTCCGGCACCACCTCCTCCTCGAAGCGCTGCCGGAGTAGGAGCGCCGCGATCCTCCGCTAACCGACGCCGCGCGTCCGACGCAGCCGCAGCGACCCGTCGGACTCGAGCTTCTGCCGACAGGCCCAGCGGACCGGGTGGCGCGTGCCCTTGACCTCGAGCTCGGCCGAGAGCCGGAGCCCCTCCCACGAGACCCCTTGCGGCAGCGGCAGCCGCGCCTGGCGGACCTTCCCCGGGACCGGCCAGCCGGGGTCGAGGCCGCCGCTGACGAGAACTCTCCCCTCGCCGTCGCGGACCGTCACGCGCAGGACGCCGGGAACGCCGGCGATGCCGTCGTTGGCGAAGCCGATCACGAGACCGTTCTGGCCTTTCCCGTCGTAGGACCAGATCCACGACGGGCGCACGCGGTAGCCGATCCGCCGGGCGATCTCGTCGATCTTTTCCGGATACTGCCGGTAGTAGCGGAGCACGTTCTCGGCTCTCTCCTTGTGCCAGTTCCAGAGCGACCAGTAGTTGGCGCCGAGGTCGAGGACGTGGGCGATGGCGTTGTCCGTCGAGGTCACGCCCTCGTCGAGCTCGAGCGAGTCGGGCGTCCCGTCGGCCATCGAGACCTCGAGGATCGCCGCGACCCAGGGGGGCCGGTTGCTCAGCGCCTCGATCTGCTCGTTCTCGATGAAGACCGTGTCGGTCCGAAGCCAGTTGTGGCTGCGGATCGTGCGGTCCACGATCTCCGAATTGCCGACGCGGCTCCAGTCGGGCTGCGTGTTCGTGACGAGCGGGGTCTTCTTCCAGTGTTCGAGCTGGACCTCGAACATGCGCACGAACGTGCGCTCGGCGGTGGCGTCGTCCGGGAAGGGGTGATTCGTGAACGGCCAGGTGTGCCCCTCGCCCCAGAAGCCGTACAGGAAGGTGTCGAGGTACTCGACGAGCGGGTTGCCGTCGAGCTCGGCCGCGAGCAGCGAATTCAGCTCCCGGAAGGCCTCCTGGAAGACGGGGTGGTCGTAGCGCGGCTCCTCGTAGAAGGCGGGCTGCCGCGCGCCCTCGCGTCCGCTCCGCTTCCACTCGCCCTGCAGTCGCACCATGGGGACGCGCTCGAGGACGAAATCCGGCAGCGCCGGCCCCGCGATGTCCGGGCTTCCCATCATGACGCGGAACCCGACGCGCTTCCCGTACTGCTTCGCCGCGGCGAAGGTGGCCTTCCAGTACTCCTCCGGATCGAGTCGGCCGGGCTTCTTCTGGAGCTCCCGCCACGTCGGGCGCACGTAGAGCTTCTGCCCCAGAGGCAATCCGGGCGAGGGCGTCGATCTCCTTCTCCATGTCGAGGCCGCGAAACGTCTCGGCGCCGTAATCCCCCGTGACGTACGTGACGAGCCCCATGCCGTATCCGGGCACGACGTCGCGCGAGGGAGTCGTCGCCATGACGACCTCGGAGCCGGGGAGCACTTCCTCGGGCGGATACTGCGGGAACGGCCCCTGGTTCAGCCGGTCCGGCACGGGCGGCGCCGTGCCCCAGTCGTAGCCGTCCCAGCGGTGCGCGGGCACGAACGCCGAGACCGGCCGGGGCGCGGCCGCGGCGCCGGCTCCCGCCGCCCCGAGTCGAAGAAATGCCGACGGTTCACGTGCCCCCGCTCGGCCTCGCCTGCCGGCGCAGGAGCTCGTCGGCGTTCTCGGCGTAGAAGCGGCGGAGGATCTCCGGCGGAAGATTCATGCCGTAGCCGCGCCACCACTCGGCGTCGGCGGGCCAGAACCACTCGTCCTCGGTCTCGAGCTGCCGGACGTGCGCCGCGTACATGCCGAAGGTCGGGTCGTTGTCCGTCCCGAAGAGGATCCGGCCCGCGTACTTGCCGAAGAAGCGCCGGGCCGAGAAGGGCTGGCGCGCGAGCTCCCACATGCGCGCCGCGAAGTCGATCTGGACGTTCGGATGGCGGTCGAGGATCTGCCCCACCTGCCCGAGGTCGTTGGCGAGATTGAAGGCGTGCACGGCGACGAAGCGGGTCCCGGGATGGCGCGAGCAGCACGCGCTCGAACTTCTCGAGCATCGCGGCGAAGCCGGGCGTCCCCTTGCCGTAGAGCGACCAGTTGCCGGAGCGGCGCAGCTCGTTCTTCCCGTCGGGCGCGTCGTAGAACGCCGCCGGCTCGGCGATGTGGACGAACACGGGGACGCCGAGCGCGGCCGGCCTCGTCCCACAGCGGATCGAAGCGCGGATCGTCGATGAAGTAGGCGCGCTCGCCGACGCGGACGAACCCCTGGCCCTTGTCGGTCAGCTCTCCCAGGGCCGACGCGCCCCGGCCGCGACGTCGGCGCGCACCGCCCGCCGCAGGCGCTCGCCGTAGTCGGCTGCCTCGACGCCCTCCTTCTCCATGCCCGGCGCCCATCGCGAAGCGGCCCGGATGGGCGCCGGCGTAGCGGGCCGAGAGTCGCCTGGAATTTCGCGCCCGTCTCGCCGGTCAGGATGAGAGACGTCGCGAACGCCGATCCGGTCCATGAGCGCCACCCACGCGGCGATCTGCTCGGGCGTCTCCGCGTAGGCGTGGCTGTGCACGTCGACGACGGGGACGAGGAATCGCTCGATCTTCGTACGCGGCACGACGAGCCGGCTTTCCGCCTGCCCCGGCGAGAAGCAGTCGCCGTCGGGGAGATCCTCCGGTCCGTGCTCCGCGTCGCCGCTCGCTGACGGCGGCGCGCCGGGAGCCGGTGTCGGAGCGCGCGGCGCCTGCCGGGCGGCGGCGGCGCGAGCACCGGCGAGCGCAGAAGAGAAGCGCCAGCACCACGGCCCTCATGTCTGCGCCGCCAGGAAGGCCCGGGCCTCCGCGAGATCGGCCTGCGTCGCCGTGCCGCCGAGTCCGCGGGTCGAGAGGGAGCCGCAGGCGACGCCGAGCCGCAGGCAATCCGCGAGCGCGGCGCCGGAGAGCCAGGCGTGGAGGAAGCCGGCGTCGAACGAGTCCCCGGCGCCGGTCGTGTCGGTCACCGTCGACCCGCGGCGCGGGAACGTGGACGACCCGGCCCTCGTCGTCGATCGCCATGGCGCCGTCGGCGCCGAGCTTCGCGACGATGCGCGCCCGGCTGCGCTGCAGCCACCGCACGGCCTCCTCGGGCCGATCGCGTCCGGTCAGTGCGCGGAGCTCGACCTCGTTCGGGAAGAAGACGTCGGCTGTCGGCGAGCGTCTCGAGAAGGTCCGGCTCCCAGCGCTCGCTCGGGTCGAAGCCGGGATCGAGCGAGGTCGTCAGGCCCGCCGCCCGCGCTTCCTGGAAGAGCTTCCGGACTCCCGGGCGGAGCCCCGCCTGGAGGTAGTAGGAGGAGACGTGGACGTGATGCGGCTCCCGAGAAAAGATCGCGGGGAACCTCCTTCTCGGTGAGCGACGCGATCGATCCCAGGAACGACACGAGGGCGCGGTCGGTCGGCGACGTGATGGCGACCGTCACCCCCGTCTTCACGGCGGGGTCCACGACCGCGTGCGTCAGGTCGATGTCCCGCGCGCGCATGGCGTCGAGGCAGAAGTGCCCCGAGGGGTCGTCGCCGACCTTGCCGAAGAAGACGACCGGCGTCCCGAGGCGCGCGAGCCCCATGGCGCAGATCGCCGACGCGCTGCCCAGGACCATCTGGAAGTCGTCCACGAGGACTTCGCGTCCGGGCGACGGGAACGCGTGATACCCCTGGCAGATCAGGTCGACGTTGATCTCCCCGACCACGAGGACGCGCTTCGCCCCGTTATTCGCCGGCATGGATCGCGAAGCTCTCGACGACTCGCCGGATGACCCCCGACGAGGGCGAATCGGGCCGGCCGCCTCCGTGGAGACAGCGGAAAAACGCGAGCAGCTGCCCAGCCACGGCGTCGAGGAGCGCGAGCTCTCCGTCGTCGAACGGAAGGCTCCCCGCCGCTCACCTCGAGCGCGGACGTCCTCGGGCTCCGCGGCGAGCTCCGGCGGAATCCGCTCGCCGACGACGAGGCGCCAGCCGCCGAGCCCCTTGCGCCGGAGCTCCAGGAGGACGTCCCGCTCGTAGGCGCGGACGACCGGGTCGCTCGAGAGAAAAGCCACGATGAGACTCTCCGCGCCGACCGCGGCCATCGGTCCATGGCGGAGACCGAGGAACGAATCGGCGATCGTGACCACGCGGCCGCCGTTCGACTCGAGCATCTTCAAGGCCGACTCGTGCGCCGAAGCGAGGCGGTCGCCGCTTCCGAGATAGACGACGGAGGAGTAAGCCCGCCGCGCGAGAGCCGCGAGGTCGCCGGAGCGCTCGAGTAAGAAGCGTCTGAGCCGCGGCGGCCAGTCTCGCCGCGCTCTCGCGTGAGCGCCCGCCCGGCTCGGCCAGCGACCGCGCGGCGAGGACGAGGTTCGTGAAGCTGCTGGTCATGACGAGGCTCTGGTCGTTCGTCTCGGGCGGGAGAACGACCGACTCGACGCGCGGCGCCGCGCCGAAGCGGCGGGAGAGCGCTCCGTCGCGATTGCAGGAAATCAAGGAGCTGGGCGGCGCGCTCCTCCGCGAGGAGGCGCTCGACGACGGCCGCGCTCTCGGGGCTGTCGCCGGAGCGAGCGAGCGAGACCACGAGATAGCGACCCGATGCCGGAAGGGTCGCCCGCGGATGCGTCAGGAGGAGGCCGGCCGGCAGCGCGCGAGTTTCGACGCCGAGCGACTCCTGAAGCGAAAGGGCCGCGCCTTCGCCGGCGAAAAGGAGCTGCCGGATCCGGTCAGGAGGAGCGAGCCCGGAATGGTCCCGGATCCCGCCGGCGCCGAGCGCTTTCTCGATCCGATCGGCGGCCGCGGCCATCGTCGCCGCGGTCCGCGGCCAGGTCAGGGGCTGCTGGCAGATCTCGCGGAGCGTATGGCCGTACCCGCGCTCGAGCTGCGCGGCCCGGGGCGCGCCGAGGAGAGACCCGAACGCCTCAACCGCGGCGAGCCTGGCGAGCCAGGCGTCGATCGCGCCCGAAGCGTCCCCTTCCCGTTCGCCGGCGTCGGCGGTCCGACGCCGGAGGTCGTGATCGGCCTCGTTCACCGCTCCTCCGCTCGAGCCGGCTTTCTCGACAATCGCCGGGAGCGAAGTCTAGAATAGGAGGAAAGCATGCACAACTGTACGAAATCAAACGAAAATGGGCGCGGATGCCGCCGTGAAAGCCGGCGGCGCCCTGCGGCAGCGGCCGCCGCTCTTCCTGGAGGAGCGCCGCTCCCGCATCAGCGATTTCATCGAGTCGCACGAGCGCGCCACCGTCCGGGAGCTCGCCACCCATTTCGGGGTCTCGGCGGTGACGATCCGGAGCGACCTGGACGCGCTCGCCCGGGCCGGGGGCGTCATGCGGTCTCACGGCGGGGCCATGCGCCGGGAAGAGGCCGAAGACATCCCGCTCGGGCTCAAACAGACGCTCCACCGGGGCGAGAAGATGCGCATCGCACAGGCGGCGGCCCGGATGATCCGCGACGGCGAAACGATCATCCTGGACTCCGGCACGACGACGGCGCGGATCGCCGCCCGGATCGGCGGCCTCAAGCTGCGCTCGCTCACCGTGATCACCAACGCGCTCAACATCGCCACCGTCCTCGCGCACCTGGCGAACGTCCGCCTGATCATGATCGGCGGCCTGCTGCGGCAGGTCTCGTCCTCGCTCGTCGGGCCGCAGGCCGAGCAGGTGCTGCGCGGGCTGCACGCCGACCGGCTGTTTCTCGGCGTCGACAGCATCGACCCCGAGATCGGGCTGATGACGCCGGACGTCCTCGAGGCTCAGCTGAACGCCTTGATGATCGACGTGTCGCACGAGGTCATCGCGGTTGCGGACGCTTCGAAGTTCCGCCGGCGCAGCCTGTCCGTGATCGCCGGGGTGGAGAAGCTCCACAAGCTCATCACCGACAAGTCCGCCAGCCCCGAGGTCGTCGAGGCTCTGCGCGCTCGGGGCGTTGAGGTTATTCTCGCCTGAGACTCTCCCGATGATCGGATCGCTGCGGACGGGGCCGGTGCCGGAGGGCTGTCGCGATGGAACACTGGCTCGTATACGCGGTTGTCACGACGCTCTTCTGGGGCGTCTGGGGAGCCCTGATCGAGCTTCCCGAGAAGCGCGGATTTCCGGCGACGCTCGGCTACGTCGTCTGGTCGCTGACGATGATCCCCTGCGCTCTGGTGGCGCTCTCCCTCGTTGGCTGGAAGCTCGAGGCGGACGCGCGTTCCGTGGCGCTCGGCTTGGCGGCGGGGTTCCTGGGTGCGGGAGGCCAGCTCGCCCTCTTCGAGGTGCTGCGGCGGGGGCCCGCGTATCTCGTCTTTCCGATCGTGTCGCTCTCGCCGGCAATCAGCGTCGTGATGGCGGTGGTGCTGCTTCGCGAGTCGGCGACTCCGCGCGCCTGGACGGGGATCGTCCTGGCGCTCATCGCCGTCCCGCTGCTCTCCTATCAGCCCCCGGGCCCCTCCGCCGCGACCCGAGGGCGCCTTTGGCTCGGACTCGCGCTCGCGGTCTGCTTCGCCTGGGGAATCCAGGCCTACGTGCTGCGCTTCGCGAATCAGACGATGAGGAGCGAGAGCATCTTTTTCTACATGGCGGCAACCGGGCTCGCTCTGGCGCCCGTGGCGCTGTGGATGACCGACTTCCGGAAGCCGATCAACTGGGGGCCCCGCGGTCCGTGGCTCGCCGCGGCCATCCAGTCCCTGAACTCGATCGGCGCGCTGACCATGGTCTATGCGTTCCGCTACGGCAAGGCGATCGTCGTCAGCCCGCTGATCAACGCCGTCGCCCCGGCGATCACCGTCCTGCTCTCCCTGATCCTCTACCGCACCATTCCGCATCGAATCGTCGCACTCGGCATGGCGCTGGCGGCGATCGCGTTCTTCCTGATGGCATGAAGCGCCGATGCGCGAGCTGACCGTCGGCAAGCGGCGCGGGCTTTCCCAGTGCTCCGACCGGCGGGGCACCCTGTCGATGCTCGCCCTCGACCATCGCAACAATCTGCGCAAGATCCTGCGCCCGGAGGCACCGAACGAGGTCGCCGACGGCGAGCTCACGGCGTTCAAACGGGAAGCGGTCCAGGAGCTCGCCGAAGCCGCGACGGCGGTACTCCTGGACCCCGAGTTCGGGGCGGCGCAATGCATCACGAGCGGATCCCTGCCAGGCGATCGCGGCCTCGTGGTCGCCCTGGAGAGGACGGGATACGGCGGCGATCCGCACGCGCGCGAGAGCCGGATCCTCGCAGACTGGAGCGTCGCCAAGGCTCGGCGCCTGGGCGCGAACGCGGCGAAGCTTCTCGTCTACTACCATCCGGAAGCGTCCACCGCGCGACAGATCGAGCAGCTCGTGCAAGACGTCGCACTCGAATGCGCGCGCGAGGATCTCCCGCTCCTGCTCGAGCCGCTGGTCTACAACCCCCTTCCCGGCGCCGAAAAGCTGTCGCCGGAATCGCGGCGTCGGGCGATTCTCGAGTCGGCTCGAAGGCTGACCATCCCGGGCGTGGACGTCCTCAAGGCGGAGTTCCCGGCCGTCTCCGCGGATGAGGCGGAGTGGCTCGCCGCGTGTCAGGAGCTGTCCGCCGCGAGCCGCGCGCCCTGGATCCTCCTTTCCGCCTCAGCCGACTTCGAGACCTTCTTGCGCCAGACAGAGGTCGCATGCCGCGCCGGAGCCTCGGGAGTGGCGGTAGGGCGGGCCGTCTGGAACGAAGCCGCGCGCCTCGCGGGGGCGGAACGCACCGCCTTCCTGCGCGGGGAAGCGCGCCGGCGGATGACCGCCGCCGCGCGCTGCTGCGCGGAGCGGGCGCGCCCGTGGTCGACCCTTTACGCGGCTCCTGAGATCGACGCGCGGTGGTTCGCACGTGACTGACGGATCGCAGCGAGGGCAGGCGATGAGCGGGACGTCGCGCGCCGGGATTCTCTGCGTGACTCCGAACCCCGCTCTCGACCGAACACTCGAGGTTCCCAATCTCCGGCCGGGTTCCGTGATGCGAGCGACGTCGGAACGTGTCGCGGCGGGAGGAAAGGGCGTCAACGTGGCCCGCGCGCTCTCGGTGCTCGGGGCCGAGGCCCGCTGCATGGGGCCACTGGGCGGGGCGAATGGTCGGATTCTCGCCGACCTGGCCGCAGCCGAAGGCCTTCCGGCGGCATGGACGTGGTGCGAGGTCGAGACTCGAAGCTGCGTGATCCTCGTCGACTCCGCTTCGCGGCAGGCCACGGTGATCAACGAAGTGGGACCGCGACTCGTCGCCAGGGACTGGAGTCGCGTTTGTGCCGACGTCATCGATCAGGCGGCTCTCGCGCGGGCGGTGTGCTTGAGCGGCAGCCTGCCGCCCGGCATCCCCCCCGAAGGACTGGCCGATCTCTGCCGGTCTCTCGTGCGGTTGGGGCAGGCGCCCTGGGTGGATTCGAGCGGTGCGGCCCTCGCCGCTCTCCTCTCCGCCCCTGGTCTGCGGCTGAAGATCAACCGCGAGGAGGCTCAGGAGGTGCTCGGTCTTTCTCTGAACAACGTGGCCGCGTGCGTCGGGGCCGCGCGGCGGCTCCTGCGACTCGGGATGGATACCGTCGTGCTGACCCTCGGTGCCGAAGGGGCGTTGCTCGCAGGGGCCGAGGGGTGCTGGCACGCCGCCTCGCCCGCGATCGAGACCTCCAGCGCCGTGGGAAGCGGAGACTCATTCCTCGCCGGGCTCGTGGCAGCGCTGACCTCAGGTCGCGATCAGCCCGAAGCGCTGTGCTGGGGGGTTGCCGCCGGCTCGGCCAATGCCCTGGCAAACGGCGGGGCGCGGTTCTCCCGCGAACAGTTCGACGCCGCATTGGCTCGGATCGCCGCCGCGACCGTCTGAGGCGCGATTCGGGCAAGACTCGGACGATCAGGCGTCCCGGTCCCGAAGCGAATGACGCCAACTTCCAGGAAGAATTGGTGCGCCCGGCGCGATTCGAACGCGCGACCTTTAGCTCCGGAGGGCAGGACGAGCGAGGAGCCCACCGGAGCCGACGACAGCTCAGAGTAGACGTTTCAACGAGTTGGCTCGGTGCCTCTGCCGTGGGCCTTCCTCGACATCCGGCAAGACACGGAGAAAATACGGAGAATCGCGGCGTCAAGGCGCCGGCAGGTGAAAGGCTTTCCCGAGCGTCACCTCCCCGGTTGGATTTCTGTGCGTTTGTGTTCATGCTTCCGCGCAAGGACACGAGATCAATCCAATGAGTCGAAGACGCGGCCTTACACCTGTCGCAACACCCGTGCTCTCCGGGTTGCGACGCGATCTGGGGACGCTGGAGTCCTACGCGGCCCTCCTGGGGATCTTGATCGGGGCCGGGATCTTCAAGGTGACGAGCGAAGCGTGGGCGCTCACCGGGCCCAGCGTGATCCTCGGCTACATCGTCCTCGCGCCCGCGATCCTGGCCACGTCGGTGGCTTACGCTGTCTTCCTCTCGACGCCTCTCGGCCGCGAGCCCGGCGGCGAGTACACGCACATCTCGCGGACTTTTGGCGCCTACGGGGTTGCCTTCGTGGGGGCCTGGATGAAGATCATTTCTTACATCGGCGCCCTGGCCTACCTGGCAATCGTCTTCGCCGAGTACGCGATCGAGCTTTCCGCCGGCCGGTTCCGTTCCGATCAGCTCATGCCCCTCGCTCTCTCGAGCCTCGTCTTCTTCTATCTCGTGCACGTCTTTGGAGTTCGGTGGTTCGGTCGCATCCAGGTCGCGATGTGCACGCTCCTCGGCGTCTCGCTCGTCGTGCTGGTCGTTCCCGGTCTCTTTGCCATCCATCCCGCGAACTACCGGCCGTTCTTCAAGCACGGCCTCGGAGGTTTCGCGGCCGCTCTCCCTCCGCTCTTCTTCGCCTATGCCGGGTTCGAATCGCTCGCGCAGACGGCGGGAGAAGTGAGAGACAGCACGCGCAAGCTCCCGCGCGTCTTCCTGCGCGGCATCGGCGCCGCCATGACCATCTATTTTCCTGATGTCGGTCGTCGCCCTGGGCGTCCTGCCGGGCGAGCGCCTCGCCGCAAGCCCGGCGCCGATGGCGGCGGCCGCGTCAGTCTATTTGCCCTTCGGCGCGGCGTGGTTCGTCACTCTGGGCGCCGTCATGGCGATCACGACCTCCCTGAACGCGACGATGCTCGTCCCCTCGCGTCTCGCGGTCGTGCTCGCCCGAGACCGCCTCGCGCCGCGGTGGCTCGGCGCCATCGAGTCCCGAACGGGGACGCCCGTTCGGGCGCTCACCGTGACGCTCGCGGCCGCGGCGGTCCTTGTCTGGACCGGACAGGTCTCTCTTGCCCTGAACATCGCGGTCTTCGCGCTCGTCGCCCTGTACCTCCTGCATAGCCTCGCCTTGCTGCTCCTGCCGCGGAGCAACCCGGCGCTCTTCCGCGCGGTCACCGTTCGAATTCCGATCGGCGTGCAACGCCTCGCCGCCGTCCTCTCGATGCTGGCCATGGCCGGGCTTCTCCTGGTGCAGGTGATCCAGGACGTGCGCACACTGACGAAGCTCTCGCTGGCGGAACGGATCGCGCGCCGCTCCGTCACGACGCTCGAGCTCTGTCTCGCGTGGGGGATCGCGGGGGCCGCGATCTATCTCCTCGGCAGGCGCCAGGCCGTCCGCGCTCCGGAAGATGAGGAACCCATGCTCCAGAGGTGGAAGACGGAGCGCGAGACGGAGGCGTAGTCAGCCCTCCGATGAGGTTCGGCGAGGGGACAGCCTCCTCACATCCTGCCGGGAGAGTATCGAACGGCGGGGCTTCCCGACGGATAGAAGACGCCGAGGAGGCGGAGCTCTCCGTCTCCGGTGTTCTCCACGCAATGCGGCTGGCCCCGCGGGAGGAAGACGCAGGAGCCGGTACCGATCGTCCGCGTGGTTCTCTCCCGCCCAGAACCGGCCTCGGCCTTCCAGGATGCAGAGCACCTCTTCGTACTCATGGAAGTGGTCGGGTGCGCGACCCGTCGGAATCGCGCCGATGAACTGCGTCACCCGCGCGCCGCAGGTTTCCTGATCCACCAGCACGCGGAACCACCGACCGTCGTCGGCGCGCTGCGTGGGTTGCTCGGAGAACCGGACGAAGGGCTCGTCGCCGGCCCGCGATGCCCCGGGATCCGTGCTCGTGCGCGGACGCTCGAAGGCGACGGAAGCCCCCGGATCCGGAGATTGCGAGCCGACGAGCGTGAGCGCCCCCGGTCCGGCGTTTTCGACGGCCACGCAAACGCCGGAGCGCAGGAAGAACCCCGTCTCCGGCGAAACGCGCCGCGGAGAGCCGTCCAGAAACACCGTGCCTGTCCCCTCGGCGACGTAGAGGACTTCGTCGCAGCCGGAGTTGCGAAGGCCGGGAGAGAGGCCGGCCCCGAATTCCAGGACACGCAGCGAAATCGCTTCGGCTCCCATCGCGTGCCGCCAGAGCCTGAGATTGCCGCGGGTCAGCGCCTCTCCTTCCTTCCACCCGCTGACCCGGAAACCGCCCTCCAGCAAGACCGGCATGCGTCCTTCCTGTCTCAACCCGCCTGGTTCCCGACAAACCGCGCTTCTGGGGATTATGCTGTGAGACTCAGGACGGAGGAAGCCTGTGGCCGACCGGAAAGTCCAAGGAATCGATGCGGAGAACCAGGACTTCGCCCGTTACGAACAGGTGGACAAGAAGCAGCGATACCACCTTGCCGAGGCGGGCCACGAGGAAGCCTTCGACGAAACATACCGGATCAAGACCTGTGACATCGGCCGGTTCCTCCATGGAGACGAGCCCGAGAGAAAGGCCTTCGCCCAGGAGCTGGGTGGCGCCCTGCGGGAAATCGGCTTTGCCATTCTCGAGGGGCATGGGATCGATCCGAAGCTCTACGATGAGGCCAACGACAAGGTCATCGAGCTCTTCACGCGACCCTCCCTCGAGGAAAAGCTCCGTTTCCGCGCCCGGCGCCACGGCTCCGTGAACCAGGGCTACTTCCCGCTGAAGGAGACGAGCGACATCCATCCCGACCTGGTCGAGGGCTGGGTCTTCTGCCGCCGCGCCTTCGACCTCGCGGACGATCCGACGCGGCGGACCCGCGTCGAGGACTTCTGGCCGGTCCCGGAGTTGGAGCCGCTTTTCCGGCGGATGTGTCTCGAGCACGAGAGGCTCATCCTCCCCGTGATGCAGAGCATCCTGATGTTCCTGGGCTGCGATCCCCATCTCTACGATCAGAAGCTCACGCGTACGAACTTCGGCCAGAGGCTGAACTATTACCCTCCCGTGAGGCCTGAGGACGACGACTCGGGGGCCGCCCGTCTGCTCGGTCACGAGGACGTGGATCTCTTCACGTTTCTTCCGGCCCCGCGGATCGAAGGCTTGCAGGTCTTGAACCGCGCCAACATGAAATGGATCCGCCTCTCCGCACCGCCCGGCTCGATCATCTTGAACACGGGCGACTACATGCAGCGGATCACCAACGACATCCTCCCGTCGACGACCCATCGCGTGAGCAAGCCGAGGGATCCTGCGCTGCGCGGTAGGCGCGCGTCTCCTTCCCCATGGCCATCTATGTCTGGGAGGAGGAGGTCCTCGAGGTGCTGCCCGGCCTTCCAAGCCCCAGATACGAGCCGATCAAGGCCTTACAGTTCCACACGCGCATCACGAGCAAGTTTTACGGCGACGGCTACGCCGTCGAGACCGAGTCCCCGCAGACGAAGAGCTAGACGAGAGCGTCCAGGCGAGTGGGCCTGGAGAAATATGGTGCGCCCGGCGCGATTCGAACGCGCGACCTTTAGCTCCGGAGGCTAACGCTCTATCCGGACTGAGCTACGGGCGCAAAGAACGACGTTGGGGTGAGTGGAGGGATTCGAACCCTCGACATCCAGATCCACAGTCTGGCGCTCTAACCGGCTGAGCTACACCCACCGTTGGGACCGCGCAGTCTAACCCCTCGGGCGGAGGGGGTCAAACGGGCTTTGCTATGGTCACGGCGATGCGATCCGTGCGCCTGCTCTCGCTCTTCATGGCCTTTGCTGCCGGAGTCTCGTGCCGGGGCCGCGAGGAGTCGCCGGCTTCGGCGAAGACGCCGGCGGCCGCGGCATCCCTGCCCCCGGTCGAGTCCTCCGATGTCGCTTCGCGCGAGAAGCGCGCGAGCCGTCGGGCGGAGCGCCGGTGATCTGGATCGGGCTCGACGGCCTCGAGCTGGGCGCTGCTCGATCGGCTCTGCCGACGAGGGACGGATGCCGAACTGGAAGCGCCTCACCGAAGAGGGGTACGCGGCGCGCCTCCAGAGTTTCTTTCCCTCTGATCTCTCCGATTCTCTGGACGACGGCGGCGACGGGAGTTCGCGCCGGACGTGCACCGCGTCCTCGATTTTCAGGAGGTCGATCCGAAGAGCGGCCGCAAGGTTCCGATCTCGGGCTACTCGCGCGCCGTGCCCGCGATCTGGAACCTCGCCTCCGCGGCGGGCCGCAAGGTCGGCGTCGTCGGCTGGTGGGCGACGCATCCGGCCGAGGAGGTGACGGGCTTCTTCATCACCGACCACGCGAGCCCGATCCTGTTCGACAAGCTGTCGCTTTCCGGCGTCGCGTATCCGGTTTCGCTCGAGCCCGGTGTCGCGCAGGTCGTTTCGCGCGACGGGCGGGTGTCGGCGGAGGACCTCGCACCGTACCTGAACGCGACCTCCTCGGAGATTTCCGACGCGCTTTCGAGCGGTGCCGGGATGGAGAATCCCGATCGTGGCCCTCTCGCGCGTGCTCGCGGCGACGCGCGTGACGCAGCGCATCGGTCGCGACCTCTACGATCGCAACCACCCGGACTTGATGGCGATCTACTTCGAGGGCACCGACGAAGTCGGCCACGTCTTCGCGCCGTTCACGCCTCCCCGCATGGATTGCCCGTCCGTTTCCGAAGAGGACGTACGCGAAATACAACCGGGTCGTCGAGACGTACTACGCCGCGATCGACCGCATCCTCGGCCAGTGGATGCGCCGCGCGCAGGAAGACGGGGCGACGGTGCTCGTCCATTCCGACCACGGGTTCCGGTGGGGCGCGGATCGCCCCTGCGGCCTGGCGTCGGGCAACTGGAGCACGGCGGCCTTCTGGCATCGCAAGGAGGGCGTCCTGGCGGCCTGGGGCAAGGGCGTCGTCCGTTCGAAGGAGCGGGCAGAGGCGAGCCTCTTCGACGTCGCGCCCACCGTGCTGGCGCTGCTCGGCCTTCCCGCCGACGCCGGATGCCGGGATTCCCGTTGAAGACGGCGTTTTCCGGCGTTGCCCGCGCTCGCGAGGACCGACGCGCTCTCGAACGTTGCCGTGCGCCGCGTGGCCGCCGCGCCCCTGTCGGCCGCCGAAGAGAGCGAGTACGTCAAGAAGCTGCTGGCCCTGGGCTACCTCTCGCCGGGCGAGGCGGCTCCGCTGGCGCCGACCGGCGGCGACCGGCCCGGGATGACGGAGAGCGCCTGGAACAATCTCGGGTCCTACGACCTGGAGACCCGAAAGGACCGCCACCGCGGCGAAGGCGGCCTTCGACGAGTCGCTCAAGCTCAACCCGTCCTACTACTCGCCGATGTTCAACCTGGCGGTTCTCTACCGTGCGCCGGCGACACGAAAAAGGCGGAGGACTGGCTCTTCCGCGCGCTCGCGGTGCTCAAGACCGATCCGGCCGTCGCGGTCAGCGGCTGGGCGCGCGAGTATCAGCGCGACGCGAAGATCGCGGCGGCGCGGTCGCTGCTGGACCGGGCGGCGAAGACGTACCCGGACAACGAAGTGATCGCGCGCGAGCGCGCGTTGCTGCTCTACACCGTCAAGGACTGCCGGGGCGCCCTCGAAACGCTCGCGCGCTTCGAGGCCTCGACGTCAGACGTCCAGACCGTCAACGATCTGGCGCTCTTCCAGACCTGCCTCGCCGATCGCGACGCGGTCATTCGGCTGCTCGAACGGTCGCTCGCCATGAAGCCCGATCAGCCGGGTGTCGCGCAGGCGCTCGCGAGGGTGCGGGCGGTCGCTCCCTAGGCCGCCCTCGGCGCAGAAAGGAAAAGGCCGGGAACCCGTGGGGCTCCCGGCCTGCAAGAAGCGCGGAATCGTCGCCTAGAAGTTGAAGATCGCCGAGAGCACGAAGGCCCGGGGCGGCGCGTAGGCGGCGAAGCTCGAATCGCCGAAGGGTTGGCCGAAATTGGGGTTGAGGTCGGTGTTGGAGTCATCCGCGTAGACCGTCGTGTTGACGTTCAAAACGGGCTGGGTATTGAAGACGTTGAGCAGACGGCCCTCGAGCCGCAGACTGGTCGAGGCGATCGGGAAAGTCCAGGACGCGGACATGTCGAAGTTCGTCCACGTCGGCAGGGTGCGGGTACCCGCCTTCTCGAGGTACTCGTAGGGCACGCCATAAGTGGGGTCGTATTCCTGCGCCTGCCAGGGAGCTCCGGTCTGAACGCGGAGATACCCGCCGAGGTTCAGCGGGAACGAGAACTGATAGCTTCCGAACACCTTCGCCACGTGCGTCCGGTTGCCGGTGAGCGTTCCGGTGCGGTTGGGGTCGGTCACGTAGATGCCGGGTCCGTCCTGCGAGGTAGGAGGACGAGTAGAAGAGCTGGGTGGCGTAGTCGAGGTCCCAGTTTCCGACGAGGCGTGACAGCGTATAGGACACGTCCAGCGTCCAGTTGGAGCCGTAGGCCTTCTGAACCTGGATCGTCATCGCCCGGTACTTGCGCCAGGCCGGGATGTTGCCGTACCGGAAGTTGCCCGGATTGTCCTGCACTCCCGTGGCCGGGAAGTCCTCGATGACGTCCTTCGTGTAGCGGAAGTTTCCGGAGATCTCCGCGGACCAACCGCAGCCGAGAGGGCGCGCGTACCCGAGCGTGAACTCGTCGGTGAACGTGGGATCGATGTTGCCGAGGACCCGCTTGGCCTGCTGGTTCGAGCGGGTCGTCTCGAAGACCTTCGCGCCGGTCACGAGATCGAAGTAGGCGTCCGTGCGGTAGAGCCGGAACGGCGACGCCGAGCGGGCGATCGACTGGTTGTCCATGTTGTCGTAGCGCGCGTAGTTGATGAAGGCCTTGTCGTGGATCGTTGTCGTTGGTCTCGTACGCGATTCCGACGCGGGGCTGCCACTGCTTGGAGAACGGGATCGTCAGGGTGTCCTGGTACGTGCAGCCGTTCGGGTTCGCGTTCGGATCCGTGCAGGGAAGGAGCTCCGAGTTGGGCAGCGTGTAGTCGCCCTGGACGAACACGAACTGCCCGTCGCCGTTCGGGATGAACGTGTCCTGGTTGACGAGCACGCCGAGATTCACGGTCAGGCGGTTCCACGTCGCCTGGTCCTGGAGGTAGACGCCGATCGTGTGCGCTTTGGAAACCTGCGCGGGCTGCAGGGGAGAGAACCGCGCGCGGTAGCAGGTCAGGTCGTCGCCGTTCGCATCGGTTCCGCAGTTGGAGGACGTGGTTTGCGTGATCGCGCCCCAGCCGTTCGCGACGCGCTTCAAGTCCTCGCGGTTGGCGCTGTAGGTGGCGCCGACCTTGATCTGGTGCGAGGCGCCCAGGCCTTGCGCGAGGTAGGTCGTGCCGAACTTGAACTCCTGGCGCTGGAAGTTGTCGTCGTTGGAGAAGAGCGAAGCCGTGCCGGTGCAAACGTCGTTCACGCAGTAGTTCCCGACGCTCGCCGGGTCGGCGGCGTTGAACGGGGGCTGATAGGGCAGCGGCGTGACCGGCGAGGCGCCGGCCGGGTAGTCGTCGTAGTTGTACTTGAACTCGAGGTTCAGGGCCGGGTTCACCGTCCAGAACCACGAGAAGACTCCGACGCGGTCGATTTCCTTCGGGTTGTCGCCGGTCGTCGCGGCGTCCGAGGAGCCGATGTCGGCATAGGTCTGATCGATGCCGCGGTACCGGAACGAAGCGTCGATCAGTTGATTCGAGCTCGGCTGGCCGCTCAACTTGAGAAAGTATTCGTTGATGTTCAGGTCGGAGTCCGGGATCGGTCCGAAGTCATTGACCTGATCCGTCTGCGAGACCCGGTAGAAATTGAGCGAACCGTAGGCAAAGAGATGGTCGCGGATCAACGGACCGCCGACTCCGACTCCGGGCCGGAAGCGGTTCGTGTGGTACTGAAGATTCGGATCGTTGCTGTCGGCCTGGAATGCCGAGGGCTGGTACTCGAGCCGCACGTCCCCGTGGAGGTTGTTCGTCCCGGACTTGGTCACGCCGTTGACGATGAACCCGCCCGTCCGACCGAGCTCCGGGGTCGCGCCTCCGCGCGTGATGTTGACCTCCTGGATGTCGAGCTCGGCGAAGTCCTGGTACAGGTCGCCGAAGAAGGGGTTGGTGACGTTGACGCCGTCATAGAGGTACGTGTTGTCCTGCCGGCCGCCGCCCGGCGTTCACGCCGACGTTCGTGTTCGAGATCGCGACGCCGGAATCCGCGACGCCGGGCGCGAGCTGGAACGTGCCGCTGAAAGTCCGCACGAGCGGCAGCTTCTCCATCGTGGAGCGGGGGGTCACGGTCGAAAGATCGGTGGCCTTCGTGTCCACCAGCGGAACGGCCGCCGTCACCGTGACCGATTCGGACGCCTTCGCGGAAAGGACCGGATACACCTCGGTGTCCTTCGCGACGCCGACGACGACCTCCTGCTGAAAGGACCCGAGTCCCTGCAGCTCGGCCTTCAGCTGGTACCGGCCGGGCACGAGGTTCAGGAACTGGAAGACGCCGTCCGAGCGCGTGGACATCGTGCGCCCGAGGGGCATCTGCGGCCCGGTGATCGAGACGAGGACGCCCGGCAGCGGAGCGCCGTTGCTGTCCTTGCGCGACGCCGGTCACCGATCCTGTCGTCTGGGCGAACGCCAGAGGGGCGAGCAGAAGGGTGACCAGGCACAGGAGAACCAGGGAACGAATTTTCATCTGAGCTCCTTCAGAGGGGCCGGATTTTTCCGGGATCCCCTAAGTGTGCCGATTCTATACATGTTCGAGCCGTGTTAAGTCATCGAAAGTTTCGCGCCGGCGGATGAGGATCGGCCGGCCGTTTTCGACGAGGACCTCCGCGGCACGCGGGCGAAAATTGTAGTTGGACGACATCGCGAAGGCGTACGCGCCGGCGTCGCGGATCGCGAGCAGGCTGCCTTCGTCGCGGTCGAGCGATCACGACGTCGCGCACGAAGCAGTCGGCCGTCTCGCAGACCGGTCCGACGACGTCGGCGACGATCTTCTGTCCTCCGGAGGGTCCAGCCAATTCAATCGGATGGATCGCCTGGTAGAGCGCCGGCCGGATCAGATCGTTCATGCCGGCGTCGGCGATGACGAAGTTCTTGCCGCGCTCCTGCTTGACGTAGAGGACGCGCGTCAAGAGCGCGCCGGCGGTCCCGGCGATCGCCCGGCCCGGCTCGATCAGGATTCTCCAGGGAAGGCCCCGCAGCGACGGAAGCACGGCGTCGGCATAGGCCTCGGGAGAAAGGCTTCCCTCGCCGATGCCGATCCCGCCGCCGATGTCGAGGCTTTCGAGCGCGAAGCCGTCCGCGGCGATCGCGCCGGCCAGGGCCGCGAGCTCCCGCGCGGTCTCGGAAAGAGGGCCCGTCTCGAGGATCTGGCTCCCGATGTGCGCCTGGATCCCCGTCATGCGGACGTTGGCGAGCCGGCGCGTCCCGGCGAAGATCTCCCGGGCCCGCCCGATGTCGACGCCGAACTTGTTCTGCTTGAGCCCCGTCGAGATGTACGGGTGCGACCGCGCGTCGATGTCCGGGTTGACGCGCAGGGCGACCCGGACCACCGCTCCCTTGCCGCGGGCGATCGCGTCGATCTTCTCGATTTCGCGCTGCGACTCCGCGTTGAAGGCGTAGATCTTCGCGTCGACGCCGAGCGCGATCTCTTCTTCCGTCTTCCCGACGCCGGAGAAAACGATCCGGTCGCCGGGGATGCCGCACTGCAGGGCCGCCCGCAGCTCGCCGCCCGAGACCACGTCCGCGCCCGAGCCCAGGCGCGCGAGGCGCGTCAGGATCGCGAGGCTCGAGTTGGCCTTCGCGGCGTAGCAGACCAGGTGCGGCACCGGCGCGAAGGCCGCGTCGAAGCGGCGGAAGTTCTCTTCGATCCGAGCCCAGCTGTAGACGTAGAGGGGAGTGCCGAACTCTTCGGCCAGTGGCGCCAGCGGCACGCCGTCGCAGGTCAGCTCGTCGTCGTGTCGGAAAAATCCGGTCGCCACCGGCCGGGAACGATAGCAGAGACCTCGCCGCTTCTCGGAGGAAGCCGTGGGGCGTCCGCGGGCCTCAACTTCGAAGCCAACTCCACCATCGGTGGGACCTTGGTGAAGACGCATCCTCGGGAACGCCGGAGGGACCGGGCGATACCGCATCGAAGACTTCTTCGAGGCTCATGGGGATCGCTTCGGCGCCGACGACCCCGTCCGTGCCGCGGAATCGCTCGAAGAGAGCAGCGGAGAAGTTCGAAACGATGGCTTCCACACCCCAGCCCCGAACGTGGACCTGAACGGCGTCAAAGAGATCGAGCTCGGTCCCGTAGTCGGTGCGCGTCTCCGTGATTTCGTTCTTGTAACTGATCCTTCGGAACTGCTCCGGGATGGCATCGGTGTCCTGATCGAAACGAAGCACGCCAGATCTGAGGATCCCGACGCGATCCGCCAGGTCCACGGCATCACCGGGGTGCGACGAGGCGAACAGAATCGTCACGCCCGACTTGGCGGTGTCGCGGAGCCGCAGACGGATGTCCGCGCGTCGACTCGGGTCACTTCCGAAATCGAAATCGTCCAAAAGGAGGAGTCTGGGCGAGCGAGCGAGCGCGTGACGCAGCCTCTCCTCGGGCGAGGATCGTCGATGGCGAATGACTCTGCCAAGGACGGGGCGGAGTTTCCTCCGGTCACTCCAGACATCGAGTCCTTCGAACGAGGCGCTCCCCCCGGAAGGCCTTCGGCGGCCGGCTGCGACTTCGAGCAACGATGACTTTCCGGCGCCATCGCGGCCCAGCAGGCCATAGATCCGTCCGGCGGCAACGCTGAAGGACACGGAGCTGCAGGCGACGCGGCTTCCGTACGCGACGGTGACGCGATCGAGGACGAGCGTCGGTCGTGCGGGGGCCGTGGCCATCAGCCGATCGGCGTGCCCGCGCGGTCCGGGCGTGGGCTCCTTGACGGGGAACCTCGGGAGAAACTGCGCGTGCTGGCGGTAGTCGTAGCGGCGCACGTCCTTGGCGAGGGCGGCGATGACTCCGGTCAGGAGCACCGTCGCGACACCGCCGGAGACGACCGACACCGTGACGCCCACGGCCGCCGACGCGAACAGCGAGGCGAGCAGGCCGGCCTCGAGCTCTCCCAGCTGCGGGCCGCCCATGAAGAAGATCATGTTGACCGACGTCATGCGCCCGCGCAGTCGGTCGGGGGTCAGCAGCTGGCGCAGGGTCTGGCGGATCACGGTCGAGATCGCGTCGGCGAAACCCGTCGCGGCGAGTGCGATCAGCGTGAGCGGGAAGCTGCGCGAGAGGCCGAACACGATCGTCGCCGCGCCGTAGGCCGCGACGGCGGTCAGGAAAACGCGTCCCTGCCGGGCGGGAAGGGCGCGGATCGAAACGAGGACGGAGCCCAGGAGCGCCCCCATCGCCGGCGCCGAAGCCAGGACTCCGTAGCCGCGGGCCCCGACCTTCAGGACCTGGTCCGCGAAGATCGGCAGGAGCGACATCGAGCCCGAGAAGAACGTCGCGAGGAAATCGAGCCCCATCGTCCACACCATGAGCGGGGTCGAGAACACGAAGCGCAGGCCTTCCTTGAGCGACGTCCAGGGGTGAGCGGCGTCGGCTCCCTTCTCGGGCGCGCCGGAGGTGCGCATCGTGAGCAGGGCGTAGATGACGGCGAGGAAAGAGACGGCATTGAGCGCGTAGATCAGCGCGAGGCTCGAAGCGCCGACCGACGCTCCGGGAGCCGGGAGCCGACCGTTCGACCCGAGGGCGCCCGCGTGGCCCGCGATGATCAGTCCCGCGAGCGCCGGTCCCGCGATCTGCGCCGCCTGGAAGACGGAGAGGTTGAGCGACAGCGCGCCCGGGAGGTCCTCGTGCGGCACGAGGCGGGGGATCAAGGCCTGCCGCGCGGGGCCGTCGAACGAGATGGCGCTCGCGGCGAGCAGGTTCATTCCGTAGAGAAGCCAGACCGTCTCGCGGTGCGCGAAGGTGAACCCTGCCAGCGCGACGGCGACTCCGGTCATGGCCAGCTGCGAGGCGAGCATCAGCTTTCGCCGGTCGCGCCGGTCCGCGACGACGCCCGCCCAGAGCGAGAAGATGACGATCGGAACGACGCGCGTCAGTCCGACGAAGCCGAGTGCCAGGGGCGAGCGCGTCAGCAGGTAGATGTGCCAGTTGATGGCGACCGTCTGCATCTGCGAGCCGATCGAGGAGAAGAGCTGCGAGAGCAGCAGCCTCCGGTAGTCGCGGTGCCGCAGGGCGAGGTACGGGGCGCGGGCGGTGGAGCTCTTCAAGGCGCCGCGCGATCTTAGCGCGGGGCGAAACCTTTGCCCCGGCCGTCTACCTCACGGCAAACCACCAGGCCCACGCGATCAGGAGGAGCTGAAGCGGGGCCCGGATCCAGAGGTACGAGAGGCCGCGCCCGTGGCCGCCAAAGTCGACATGGCGCGCGGCGGCCGAGACGTTGGCCGGAAAGACGAGGACCAGAAACGCCATGACCGCGAGGCCGGCCGTTCGAGCGTGAGCCGGCAGGGCGAGCCCGACGGCGAAGGCGAGCTCGAGCAAGCCGGTCGCCCAGATCAAGGGGAGGCGAGCGGGAACCCATCGGGGAAGCATTTCCGCCATCCCCCGCGCGCGGGCGAAGTGCCCGAGCCCTGTGAAGAGAAAAACCGCCGCGAGTCCGAGGCGTCCGGCCTGGGCTCCGCCCACGCCGGAGGCGGGCCAGACGCAAACCAACCAGGGCGAGCAAGCCCGAGACGCCGACGAGGATCCCGAGGATGATCCGAAGGGAAGCCCTCTCACTCGCCTTTCCGGCGTCCGTAGCCGCCGTTGCGCGGGCCCTCATCTAGTGCGCGGTTTCGACCCGCTTCTTGCCGCCGGGGCCGTGGATGGCGGGCCGGCCGAGGAGAAAGCCCTGGCCGTACGGAATCCCCAGGGCGACCAGGGCTTCGCGCTCCTCCTCGCGCTCGATGCCCTCGGCGATGACCGTCGCGCCGATGCGGTTGCCGATGGCGAAGAGGCTCGCGATGATCTCCCGCTTGATCGGGTCGGTCTCGAGGTTGCGCACGAGCGAGTCGGCGACCTTGATGTAGTCGGGCCGCAGGTTCAGGATCGTCTCGAGCCCGGAGTAACCGGAACCGGCGTCGTCGATGGCGATCTTCAACTTCGAGCTGCGGATCGTGCGCACGATCTCCGCGAAGGTCGAGTAGTCGCCCACCATCTCCTTCTCCGAGATTTCGACCACGACGTCGGTGTGGCTGCGGTTGATCGCCTTGAGGTTCCGGTCGTCGAGAAAGATCGGGTGCCGGAGGAGGCGCGAGGAGGCGTTGACGAAGAGCTGCCCCGAATTGACGGCGCGCGGGATGTTGCGGAAGATCGTATCGAGGCAGAGCGTCTCGAGCTCCACGTCCATCTCGTTCTCGTGCGCCACGGCGAAGAGGATGTTGGGCCGCTCGAGCGAGCTGCCCTGCGGCCCGCGGATCAGCGCCTCGTAGCCGAGGATCTGTCCGTCGGGCAGGTGGCGCACCGGCTGGAAAGCGGCCTTGAGCTTCCGGCGCCCGATGACGCCCTTCAGCTCCGCGCACATGTCGAGCTTCTCGCGCGTCTGCCGCTGCGAGACGACCTTGACCGCCTCGGCGAGGTTGCGGATCAGGTGCCGCGAGGGCCGCACGCGCGGGTTGTCGTCGGCGATGTGGCTGGAGACGTGCACGCTCATCAGGTCGACGGTCGTGCCGCCGAAGGTCTGGCGCAGCCGCTTCATCGCCGAGAGCTGCAGGTCGAGCGCCAGCTCCTCGAGCGACGGCAGCGGGCGGCCGCGCGTCGCCTGCGGAAGGTCGAAGAGCACGTAGAAGCCGTCGGAGCCCGAGTACCGCAGGGACACGAAATGCGGCGCGAGGCGCGAGGCCTCGAGGTCGCTGCGCAGCCCCTGAGCGACCGCCACGAGGACCCGGTCGTAGAGCTCCCACCCGTACAGCTCCTCGAAGCCGAAGAACTTTCCGATCTGCAGGTAGATCACACCGAGGCGCTCGATCCGCTCGATCGCGGTGACGCGGTCCGGATCCTCGAAAGGGTGGAGCGGCAGACCGGTGACGCCGTCGTAGACCAGCCGCTCCTGTCGCAGGCGGTCGACGGTCTTCCCGGTCGGGTCACCCTCGGTCGAGGGGGCCGGCTCGGCCAGTCGGATCGCTCCCGTCGTGCGGCGCTTCATGCTCATCGCTCCTCCGTTGTCTCATCGGGCTCGCGCTCGAAGACCGCGCGAACCTTGCGCCGCAGCTCGTCGGCGCCGAACGGTTTGGCCAGAAAGTCGGACCCGCCGAGCTGCATCGCCGTGATCCGGTCCTTCAGCTCCTGACGGCCCGTCAGGAACAGGATCGGGACGCCGCGCGTGTTGGTCTGGCGGCGCAGGATCGCGCAGAGCTCCCACCCGCTCATCCCGGGCATGTTGACGTCGAGGATCACGAGGTCCGGCACGGCGCGGATCAGCTCCGGCAGGGCCGTCCGCGCGTCGCCCGGAGCCTCGACGGCGTAGCCGTCGGTCGACAGGAGGTCGCGGATCGCCGCGCCGACACCGGGCTCGTCGTCGACGACCACGATGCGCCTCACCGCGCGCCCCGCGAGAAGGGGAGCAGGATCGTGACCTCGGAGCCGAAGCCGGCTTCCGAGGAGAGGCTGATCCGGCCGCCGTTGGCCTCGAGGATCTCCTTCGTCACGGCGAGGCCGATGCCCTTGCCGCGCGCGCCCGTGGCGATGGCGCCCGACGCCGCGAAAGGCGTAGTCGAAGGCGTGCGTGCGTTCCTCGGGCGTCATGCCGATGCCCGTGTCCTTGAAGACGACGAAGGCGTGCGGCCCCGCCGGGCCGGCGCGGATGCGGATCTCGCCGCCCTCGGGCGTGTACTTGACGGCGTTCTCGATGACGTTGCGAAACGCGCGCTGCAGCGCCACGGGGTCCGCGGCGACGGTGAGCTCCGGCTTTTCCGCGATGAACTCGACGCGCCTCCGGCCGCCGAGCGAGAGGCGGTAGGCGGTGGCGAGCGAGCCCAGGATCTCGACGAGGTCCGCCGAGGCTTCCGGCGAAGGCGCCGCGACGGGTTCGGGCGCTCCGCCCCGCTCCGCCGCCGGCCGCGCGGGCGCCGACGCGCCCAGGAGCTTTTCGGCCAGGTCGATCTCGCGCGAAAGGTTGGTCAGGTGCTCGGGATTGGGCAGCTCGCCGCGCTTGGCCCCTTCGGAGATCAGGTCGGCGTAGACGCGCAGCACCGAAAGCGGCGACTTCAGGTCGTGCAGGATCGCCTCCTCGCGCCGCCGCTCGGGCGAAGGGGCCGGTGCCTCGGACCGGACGGCCGGGATCTCCCGGGGAATCGTTTCGGGACGCGCCGCCGGAAGCGCGGCGGGTTCGGCGGCGCCGTGGCCGCTCGCGGCTTCGAGCGCGACGAGAAGCGCCGGCGCGGCGAGCGCGATCAAGAGCAGGGGAAAGGCTCCGGGCACGGTCAGCGGCAGGGCGCCGAGGACGATGAGCGCCGCCAGTCCCGCGAGCGACAAGACGGCGTAGAAGCGCGCGGCCGCCTTGCCTTCGAGCTGCCACGCGAGAGCCACGCCGGCAGGGAGCAGCAGCGCGAAGAGGCTCTGCCCGCCTCCCATCGGCACGATGGCGGCCCAGAGGAGCGCCTGGTCGACCAGCATCGCCAGGGGCGAATTGAAGGCGCCCAGGCCCTGCGCGAAATCGCGCGTGAAGAAAAAGGCCGAGCAGCAGGGACACGCCGGCGGCCACCGCGAAGAGGCGCGGATCTCCGGCCGAGAGCGCAATCGCCAGAAGGGAGAAGAGAGCGAAGAGCGCCGAGGCCGCCGCCCGGTGCGCGGCGAAGCCTGCCGATCTCAAATCCGCCCTCTGCAGGGTCTCCCTCTCCCTCTGGGAGAGGGGAGGGGTGAGGGTTTCCGCTACACATAGGCGCAACCGACCCGGACGCCGCCGTCGGGAAGCGGCGCCCAGTTGATGGCGCGCAGCTTCACCGGGTGGCGCTCGGAGTTCAGACGCCGGAAGATCTCACCCGTCCAGCGGCGCGGCCACTTCTCCTTCTGCGGTGCGCGCAACGCGACGCCGCCGTAGCTGACGTCGACGACGGGCACGGTCCAGGGATCGGCGCCCTGCCGCAGCAGGCGCGCGTTGGTCTCGGCCGGGCAGAAGCGGGGGTAGTTGCGCCGCTCGGCGCCGGGGAAGTTCGCCTGCTCCCGGCACTGGTAGAGGCGCAGGTCGGCCACCTTGAGAAGGAAGTCGACGGTCTTTCCGTCGGTCGGATACGTGGCGATGCCGTAGTGCACGCCGATCCTCAGCTCCGACCGGTAGGGCAGCGCGAGCGCCGCGACGCGCTTGCGAATCCGCTCGGCCACGGCGACGGCGAAGATCAGGTTCGTGTTGGGCAGCACCGCGACGAACTCGTCGCCTCCCCAGCGGCAGCCGGCATCGACCGTGCGCAACCCCTGCCGCACGACACGCGCCGTGCGCAGCAGGACGTTGTCGCCCACCGGGTGTCCGTAGCGGTCGTTGACCGCCTTGAAGTCCTTCAGGTCGAGCATGACGACCGAGACGATGCCCTCGGAGCGCTCGGCGCGAGCGATCTCGCGGGCGAAGTGCTCCATCAGGAAGCGGCGGTTGTAGAGACCGGTGAGCGGGTCGGTCAGCGCGCTCACGCGCAGGCGCGCGAGGTCGCGCTCGGGGACGACGCAGGGCTCCTTGAGCTTGCCCTCGAGGCTGTGGAAGTAGTGGATCAGCGTCGTCTGGAGGGAAAAGGGGCGGCCCAGCTGCTCCTTCATCTCCGCGACGAGCGGCTCGATGTCCTCCCAGGCCGCTTCGGCGTCCGACGCCGAAAGCGCGAGGCCCACCCATTCCGCGAAGAGCTGCCGCAGGACGTCGCCCCGCTTGGCCTGGCGGGAGGCCATGGCGAGCGCTCGGCGAAAGCGGGGAAGCGAAAAATTTCGCTGGCGTCCGAGTCGCGCGAGCGACCCGACGCGCGGGCTCACCTCATCCTGCTCCAACCCACCGCCTCCTGTCCCGGACGCTCCGGGTTCGCGAAACAACTAGAGGTGTCGCCGGCTCCGACGCGCCGATCGCGCGGAGGGCAGATCCTCGCTCTCGACTTCCCGCGACAGGCGCTCGACCGCGCCCGCGGCCTCCTCGACGGCCTCCCCCAGCGAGAAAACGAGAACCATCTGCCCTTCTTTCAAAAGATCCACGAGCTCCTGGTCCGAGCGCGCCCACAGCACGCGGTTCCCAACGACGAGAAGGCGCGCCTTGCCGAGGTCGGCCTCGGCGTCCAGGCGCGCGAGAGCTTCGGCGCAGCGTCGGATCCGCGTGAGGCCGATTCCGGCGGCGCGCAGGCGCGCGGCCACGCGAAGACGCACGACGTCGGCAAACGAGTAACGCCGCGCGGAGCCGTAGCCGCTGGCCCGCTCGAGTGATGGCCGCAGAAACCCCTGCCGGTCCCAGTGGTCGAGCTGCCGCGCGGTCAGACCCGTCAGCCGCGCGGCGTCGGCCGTCGAAAAGCTCTGCCGCACGTCACCTGTGAATTTCATCGGTGTAATTTTGCAATTGTAACACAGCAGGAGGTTTAGCGGGTCGCGAGTCTCCGGTTCGCTCCTCGAAAAGGCCTCCGATGCCGGGATCGAGCGGGATCGTTTGCACTGGTAGCATTCCCGACGGGAGGAGCGTCTTTGAACCGATCCCGACTGGTGCTCGCGCTGGGACTTGGCCTGCAGTCGGCGGCCGTCCTGGCTTCCGGCGCACCCGGGCTTTCCCACGCCGGCTGCGCATGGCCCGGGGAGCCGGTGGATCCGGCTTTGCTCGAGCGCGCGACGCGGTCTGTCGACCGGAATCGGCCATGTGCACCAGCCGGTCACGACGAGGTCTTCCGAGGCGCAGGCCTTCTACGACCAGGGCCTGACCTTGCTCCACCACTACGTCTTTATCGAGGCGGCGCGGTCCTTCCACCAGGCGTTGCGCGCCGACCCGGAGTGCGCGATGTGCTGGATGGGACTCTCCCGGGCCGAGCAGGGGCTCGAGCGTCAGGCCGCGACCGGCGCCGCGATCGAGAAAGCGAAGTCCCTGGCGTCGAAAGCGACGCCGCGCGAGCAGACCTTCATCGCGCTGCGCGCCCGGCAGATCGAGGCGCAGGACGCGCCGCCGGCCGAGGAGAAGGAATTGCACACCGCGTACAAGGCGGCGATCGACAAGGCCCTGGCGGTCGACCCAGAAGATGCGGATCTCTGGATCCTGCGGGGCAACGCCGAGGAGCCTGGGCCGTGGGGACGGGGACAGTTCGGCGGCGCCGCGTCGATCGCCTTCTACGAGGCGGCGCTGTCGCGCGCCCCAGGGCACTTCGGAGCGCACCACTACCTCGTCCATTCTTACGAGAACATCGGCCGCCACGACGAGGCGGCCCGGCACGGAAAGATCTACGCGGAATCGAGCCCGGCGGTGGCGCACGCGCAGCACATGTACGGCCACGTGCTTCCGAGGCTCGGCCGCTGGAATGAAGCGCTCGCACAGTTCGAAAAAGCCGACGCGATCGAGGAGGCCTACGCGAGATCCGAGAACCTGCGCCCCGGAGACGACTGGCACCACCTGCACAACCTGCAGCTGCTGGGCTACACGTACTTGCGGCTGGGCCGCTATGCGGAGGCCGAGGCGACTTTCCGGCGCGCGTTCGAAACGCCGGCGCGCGCTGGGCTACCGCGGCACACCGCAGGCGAGCCTTGCGGAGTTCTACCTGTTGCGGGGTAACCCGGAGGAGGCCCTCCGCATCGCGGCGGCCCTCCAGGTTCCGACGCGGACGGTCGCCGCCCGCGTGGCCGCCGCCGTCGTCGAAGGGGAAGCCTTGCTCGCGATGGGCCGGGTGGCGCAGGCGCGCGCCGCCCTGGCCAGAGCCCGAGACGACGCTCGAGGAGGGTGGTCGGGCGCTCGGCTATCGGGCTCGGTACCTGGAGCTCTTCACGAAACCCTACGTCGATCAGCTCGCGACGGAGATCGACCTGCGCGGTTCCAATCCCGAGTCCGCGGAGGCTTCGCTTCGGAAGAGTCGCCGACGAGCTTTCGTCCAACCCGCGTTTTGACGCCTGGGGCGAAGGCCTTTTCCGTCTGGACCGGATCGCGGCGATGGCGCGCACATCGGGGCGGACGAAGCTCGCGCTCGACATCGAGGCCAGCATGAAGAAGATCGACCCCGACTACTCTCCGGGTACCCTCACCGCGCCGCATCAGGCGTCTGTGTCAGCCGGAAACACATTGATCGCACGACACTTGTAGCCGCGTCGACGCGGAGCGGGTGCGGCCGAACGCGTTCCATCCGGGGACGGGTCGCGATTCTGGACAGAAAACTCGGTTCCCGAAGCGCCGTATGAAATACTGGAACTGACCAGTCAGTACCGTATTTATGGCGCGCGTAAAGACAGACGAGAAGCTCGAGGAGATCCTCGAGGCCGCCTCCCAGGTGTTCGCCGGGAAGGACTTCCACCACGTCCTGATCGACGAGATCGCCGAGGTCGGCGGGATCGGCAAGGGAACCGTCTATCGGTACTTTCGAACGAAGGAAGACCTCTACTTCGCGACGATCGTGCGCGGGCTCGACCGCCTGCACACGCTCCTTTCGGCCGCCTTGCCGCAGGAAGCCTCGCCCGCTCGGCGTCTGGAGCGCATCGCGCGGGAAATGCTCTCCTTCTTCTGGCACCAGCGTTCGCTGTTGATGCTGCTCTACCGCGACGAGCGTCACCTCTCCGCCCGGCATGGCGGCCTGCGGGAGTGCCACGATCGGATCGTGGGCCTCGTGCAGAGAACCCTGATGGAGGGGATCGAACGGCGGGAGTTCCGGGGGGTGGATCCCTTCATCGCCGCGGAGATCTTCCTGGGAATGATTCGCGGAATCAACATCTTCCGAAGGGACGGCGACACGATCGACGAGCTCGTGGCCGAGATCGTCGGCGTTTTCACACGGGGGGTCGAACGGGCGTGAGCGGGACCAGGTCGGCGACCGTCGCTGCTGCTTTCGGGCGTTCTCCTGGCGTCCGCCTGCAAGCACATGCAGCCCGAGCACGCCATCTCGAGCGCGGTCTCTCCGGCCCCGGCCGTTCCCTGGAGTCCGCCCCCTCCGGGGCAGATGCCCGAGGCCGAGCGCGCCAAGCTCGAGATTCCGGCGGAGTACCTGAAGCCGGGAGCCACGCTGTCGCTCGAGCAGCTCGTCGACGTGGCGCTGCGCAACAACCCGACGACGCGCGAGGCTTGGCACTTTGCCCGCGCCGCGGCGGCGGAGGTCGGCGTCAGGCGGGCGGAGTTCTTCCCGGTCATCGAGCTGGACGGCTCGATCACCCGCCAGAAGACGGCGGCCGTCGGCGGCCAGTTCACTTTTCTGCAGACGACGTACGGTCCCGCCGCGTCGCTCAACTGGCTGCTCTTCGATTTCGGCGGCCGCACGGCCGACGTCGCGGAGGCTCAGGCCGCCCTCTTCGCGGCGGACTGGGGCCACAACGCGGCCATCCAGGACGTCGTGCTCCAGGTCGCGCAGTCGTACTACGCCTACCTGAACGCGAAGGCCCTGGTGGAAGCGCGGAAGGCCAACCTCGAGGAAGCGCGGCGCAATCTCGACGCGGCCACGGAGCGGCACCGGGCGGGCGTTGCGACGATCGCCGACGTGCTGCAGGCCAGGACGCAGACCTCGCAGGCGGAGCTTGACCTGCAGGTCACTCAGGGCCAGGTCCAGGTGATCCGCGGCGCGCTGGCGACGGCGGTGGGTGTCCCGGCGACGATTCCGGTCGACGTCGGGACGCTGCCCGAAGAGTTGCCGCTCGATCGGGTCGCGCAGAGCGTCGACGAGCTCATCGCACGCGCGAGCGCGGAGCGGCCGGACCTGGCCGCCCGGCGCTTCGAGGCGCAGGCCGCCCAGGAGCACATCCAGGCGGTTCGGGCCGAGGGGCTGCCGAAGCTCTTCGCGAGCGGTTCGCTCAACCGGACCTACTACTACAACCCGGGCAGCGCGCCCTACTCGGACAACTACGCCGGCGCGATCCTCCTGCGCATCCCCGTCTTCACGGGCCTCGACACCGTCTACAGCACGCGGAAGGCCAAGGAAGAGGCGGCCGTCGCGACATCCGCCGCGGCCAGGACGCAGGACCAGGTCACCCTCGACGTGTGGACGAGCTACTACGCGGTCCAGACGGCATCGCAGACGGTGCGCACGACGCGGGACCTCCTGGCCAGCGCGACCCAGTCCGCCGAAGTGGAGCAGGGGCGCTACAAGGCGGGTGTCGGCAGCATCCTGGATCTCTTGAGCTCACAGGCGGCGCTCGCCAACGCGCGCGCGCGGGACGTCGAGTCGCGCTCGTTCTGGTTCCTCGCGATGGCGCAGCTCGCGCACGCGACCGGAGCGCTCCTGCCGCGGGCGATGGAGATCGTGAGCCCGGCCGGAAAAGAAAGTGGGGCAACGCCTTGAACATGGCTCAGGACCGCCCGCGTCGGAGCCGCGCGCTCTGGCTTTCGGGCCTCGCATTCGGGGCCGCGCTCGCGGCATCGTGCGGCGGGAAGAAGGCGCCGCGCCCGTGGCCGAAGCGGTACCGGTGACCGTCGGCACCGTCGCGCGCCAGGCCGTTCCGCTCGAGATCTCGGCGATCGGCAACGTGCAGCCGTACACGACCGTGGCGATCACGGCGCGTGTGGGAGGGCAGCTCGAGCGCGTCGGCTTCCGCGAAGGACAGGACGTCCGCAAGGGGGACGTGCTCTTCGAGATCGACCGGCGCCCCTACCAGGCGGCCCTCGACCAGGCGAGGGCGAACCTCGAGCGCGACCGCGCGCGGGCGACGAAGGCCGAGCAGGACCGCAAGCGGTACGCGGAGCTGGTGGCCAAGGACTACGTGACGCAGGAGCAGGCCGATCAGACGCAGGCCGAGGCGTCGGCCGCCCAGGCCACGCTGAAGGCGGATGAGGCCGCCGTCCAGAACGCGGAGCTCGATCTCGCCTACTGCACCATCGTGGCCCCGATCTCGGGGAGGGTGGGCAGCGTGCTCCTGCACGCCGGGAACGTCGTGAAGGCCAATGACGACAAGCCCCTCGTCGTGATCAACCAGGTCCAGCCCGTGTACGTGCGCTTCTCGATCGCCGAGACTTCGCTCGCGCACGTGAAGGAACACATCGCGAGCGGCCGTCCGCTCGAGGTGACCGCGGCGCCCTCCGACGACCCGGGCAACCTCGAGAAGGGCGAGCTGTCGTTTCTCGACAATGCCGTCAACGCCGCCACGGGCACGATCGAGTTGAAGGCGACGTTCGCCAACGTCGGCCAGAAGCTCTGGCCGGGGCAGTTTGCGACCGTGAGCCTCCTGCTCGCCACGGACGCGAACGCCATCGTGGTCCCATCGGCCGCCGTGCAGACGGGCCAGAAGGGCTCATTCGTCTTCGTGGTGAAGCAGGATCTGACCGTCGAGGCCCGGCCGGTCGAGGTCGCGCGCACCCGGGGAACCCTTTCGATCGTCGCGCGGGGCCTCGAGGCGGGGGAGCGGGTGGTCACCGACGGCCAGCTGCGCCTGGCTCCCGGAGCGAAGGTCGAGATCAAGCCGTCCGAGGGGAGCGCGTCATGAACATTTCCGAGATCTTCATCCGTCGTCCGGTCACGACGACGCTCCTGATGGCCAGCATCCTGATCTTCGGGGTGATGGGCTACCGCCAGCTGCCCGTCTCCGATCTGCCCAACGTCGACTTTCCGACCATCCAGGTCGGGGCCTCCCTGCCCGGCGCGTCGCCGGAGACGATGGCCTCCTCGGTCGCGACGCCGCTCGAGCGCCAGTTCACGACGATCGCGGGGCTCGACAACATGAGCTCTTCGAGCGTGCAGGGCTCGACCTCGATCACGCTCCAGTTCAACCTGAGCCGCGACCTCGACGGCGCGGCTCAGGACGTGCAGTCGGCCATCGCGGCCTCGGCGCGGCAGCTGCCGCCCAACATGCCGAGCCCGCCGACGTACCAGAAGGTCAACCCGGCCGACCAGCCCGTCATCTACCTCACGCTGACCTCGGCGACGCTGCCCCTCTCGCAGCTGGACGAGTACGGCGAGACGATGATGGCGCAGCGGATCTCCACGGTGTCCGGTGTCGCGCAGGTGCAGGTCTACGGCCCGCAGAAATACGCGGTGCGGGTGCAACTCGACCCGAGCCAGCTCGCCAGCCGAGGGATCGGCATCGACGAAGTCAGCGCGGCCGTGCAGAAGGCCAACGTGAACCTTCCGACCGGGGTGCTCTTCGGCCCCCTGACCTCCTTCACCGTCCAGGCGAGCGGACAGCTGACTGAGGCGGCCGCCTACCGTCCGGTCATCGTCGCCTATCGCGACGGGTCGCCCGTGCGCCTCTCGGACCTTGGCCGCGTCATCGACGGCGTCGAGAACGACAAGACGGCGGCCTGGTACAACACCGAGCGCTCGATCTCGCTCGCCGTCTTCAAGCAGCCGGGAACCAACACCGTCGCGGTGGCCGGCGCCGTGCGCGAGCTGCTTCCCACGTTCCAGAAGCAGCTGCCGGCAGCCGCCTCGCTGCACATCCTCTACGACCGGTCCCAGTCGATCCGCGCGAGCGTGAACGACGTCAAGTTCACTCTGGTGCTGACGCTCTTTCTCGTCGTCCTCGTGATCTTCCTCTTCCTGCGCAACGTCTCCGCGACGGTCATCCCGAGCCTGGCGCTTCCCCTCTCGATCGTCGGCACGTTTGCCGCGATGTACGTGCTCGGCTACAGCCTCGACAACCTTTCCCTGATGGCCCTGACCCTTTCGGTCGGCTTCGTCGTGGACGACGCGATCGTCATGCTGGAGAACATCGTTCGCCACATGGAGCTCGGAGAGTCCGTCCAGGAGGCGGCGCTCAACGGTTCCCGGGAGATCGGGTTCACGATCCTTTCGATGACGTTGTCGCTGGCCGCGGTGTTCATCCCGATCCTCTTCATGGGCGGAATCATCGGGCGGCTCTTTCACGAGTTCGCGGTGACGATCGGCGTCGCGATCCTGGTCTCGGGCTTCGTGGCGCTCTCGCTGACGCCGATGCTGTGCAGCCGGTTCCTGCGGCACGAGGAAAAGCGCGTACACGGCCGGTTCTACGCCGTGACCGAGAAGGTTCTCGGCGGCATGCTGCACTTCTACGAACGGACGCTCCGGTGGGTGCTGGCGCGCAAGCGGATGACGATGGCGTTCTCGGCCGCGATTCTGGTCGCGACGGTGTGGCTCTTCGTCAGGATCCCGAAGGGCTTCCTGCCGACGGAGGATCAGGGCCAGATCTTCGGGTTCACGGAGGCGGCCCAGGGGATCGGCTTCCCCGCGATGAAGGAGAAGCAGCAGGCCGTCGCCGCGGTCGTGAGGAGCCACCCGGACGTGGCCAACCTTCTCTCGAGCTGCGGGCCGCGCGGTGCCATCAGCATCGGAAACCAGGGGATCGTGTTCGCGCAGCTGAAGCCCCGGTCGCAACGCAAGCGCTCCGCCGAGCAGATCGTTCAGGACTTGCGGCCGAAGATCGCGAAGATCCCGGGAATCCGGGCCTTCATGCAGGTCCCGCCGCCGATCCGTCTCGGGGGCAGCCTCACGAAGAGCCAGTACCAGTACACGCTGCAGGACTCGGACACGACCGAGCTCTTCCGCTACGCGCCGATGCTTCTGGAGAAGCTCCGGGCCATTCCGGGCCTGCAGGACGTGACGACCGACCTGCAGTTGAACAACCCTCAGATCAACGTCAAGATCGACCGCGACCGCGCCGCCTCGCTCGGAGTCACGCCCCAGGCCATCGAGGATGCCCTCTACACCGCCTACGGGCCGCGCCAGATCTCGACGATCTACGCGCCGACCAACCAGTACCAGGTCATCATGGAGCTTGCTCCCGAGTATCCAGGCGAACCCTGCCTCGATCGAGCTGCTGTACGTGCGGTCGGTCTCGGGAAGGCTCGTCCCGCTTTCGTCGCTCGCCGCGATCAGCTTCGCGACGGGCCCCCTGGCCGTGACGCACACGGGCCAGCTGCCTTCGGTCTCGCTCTCGTTCAACCTGAAGCCGGGAATGGCGCTGGGCGACGCGGTCGCGGCGGTGAACAAGGCGGCCCGACAGGCGTTGCCGTCCACGATCCGGACGAGCTTCCAGGGAACGGCGCAGGCCTTTCAGAGCTCGATCCAGGGCCTGGGCATCCTCCTGCTGGTGGCGATCGTCGTGATCTACATGGTGCTCGGGATCCTGTACGAGAGCTTCATCCACCCGCTGACGATCCTCTCGGCGCTGCCGTTTGCGGGGTTTGGAGCGCTCGCGACGCTCTTCGTCTTCAATGTGGAGCTCTCGATCTACGCCTTCGTCGGCGTGATCATGCTCGTCGGGCTCGTCAAGAAGAACGGCATCATGATGGTCGACTTTGCCGTCGAGGCGCAGAAGCTCGGCGGAAAGGACGCCGAGGGGGCGATCTACGAAGCCTGCCTCGTGCGCTTCCGACCGATCATGATGACGACGATGGCGGCGCTGATGGGAACGCTGCCGATCGCGATGGGCTTCGGCGCGGGCGCCGAGTCCCGGCGCCCGCTCGGCCTGGCGGTCGTGGGAGGCCTTCTCTTCTCGCAGCTGCTGACCCTGTACGTGACCCCGGTCTTCTACATCTACATGGACCGGCTCCGGCAGCGGCTCGGCCGCGGCAAGGGCGAGAGCCACGCGGCGCCGCAGCGGGTCGAGTCCCTGCGGCCGCGGGACGAAGAGCCGGTCCCCGCCACCGCCGCCTTGCGCTCGGTCGAGAGCTGACCCGGCCGCGCGTCAGGAGCGGCCGGAGGGGCGGCGCCGCTCGCGGGCGTTTGCCTCCAGCTCGTCGAGGAGCCGACGGTAGCGCAGTTGGGACCGGATCGGCTCGAGCCAGGGATCGGCTTCGATGAAGGGGACGCAGGGAAAGCCGTTGCGCGCCGCTTCGACGAGCCAGTCGAGGGCCGCGTCGTGTTCTCCAAGGAGTGTCTCGATGCAGGCGACGTCGTACTGGGCGTGGTGATAGTGGCCGAAGAGCTTGCGGTTGCGAACCACGAGGTCGATCTGTTCGCGCGCCTTCGCGGTCTTGCCCTCGCGCGCCGCCAGCAGCCCGCGCAGCGAGAAGAGCAGGACGTTGCCGGTGAACTGCCGTGCGAGGCGTTCGGCCGTCGCGGCGGCGTCGTCCGGACGTTCCAGGTGAAGCTGGCACATGGCGGCCTGGTAGAGGCCCCAGGGTGTCGGGTTCTGGGCCAGGTGGCGCTCGGTCGCCGTCAGCGCCTCGTCAAAGCGCCCCTGCAGGTACCGCGAGAGCGCCCGGTGCAGCCGGGCGTACTCGTCCTCGGGGTCGATGGCGAGTGCCCGGTCGAATGCGGCGACCGCTTCCTCCATGAGCCCCAGGTGGTTGAGAACCTGGGCGAGGGCGTGGTGCGCTTCGTTGAGGCTCGGACGTCCCGCGATCGCCGCTGAGAATTCTGCGATCGCGCCCGGGCCGTCCCAGCCGCTTCGGGGGTTCCAGAGTAACCGCCCGCGGAGGTAGTGGCCCTCGGGCAGGTCGGGAGCGAGGGCGAGCGCGCGGCGGCACATCGCCTCGGCGCGCTCGAACCAGTCGCCTTCCGGATCGATGCTGAAGTCCATCCGGGTGAAGGCGTCGGCAAGGCCGAGCTGGGCGAGCGCGAAATCCGGGTCGATCGCCAGCGCCTGCTCGAAGCTTTCGATGGCCGCATTGACGCTCGAGAGGGTCGTGTCGGTGGAAAGGCGGAAGCGGCCCCGAAGATAGAGCTCGTGCGCCCTCGCCGATCCCCTCCCGGCGCCCGGGTGACCCTGGCGGGCCGGCGGCGCGAGCTCGACCTCGAGCGCCTCGGCGATCTGGCGGGAGACTTCGTCCTGCATCTGGAAGACGTCTTCGAGCGACGTGTCGATCTTCGTTCCCCAGAGGGATCTCCCGTCGGCGGTGCGGACGAGTTGAACGGTGACCCTCAGGCGCGAGCCAGCGCGCTGGAAGCTGCCGTACACCACCACGTCCACGCCGAGCTCGCGTCCCGCCGCCTCCGGCTCCGCCGGGCGCTCCCGGAACCGCAGGACCGAAGCCGTCGGCCGCACGAGCAGCGACTTCAAGGAGGCAAGCTCCGTGATCGTCGCGTCGGCCAGGCCGAGGCCGACGTGGGCATTGGCCGGATCGCGCGCCAGATCCTCGAAGAGAAGGACCGCGACCGAGCGCGGGTGGTCCGCGGCAGGCGCCTCGGACATGGCGGCCTGCGGCGTTTCGGACGAGAGCGACTCCAGGGCGAACGCCAGATCCCGCGCGTGCTGGAAGCGATGGTCGGTTTCTTTCTCGAGGCACCTTCGGAGGAGCCGGTCGAGCGCCGGGGCCACGCCGCGCAGGGGAGCCGGCTCGTCTCGGAGGATGGCGGTCATCGTTTCAGCGTGGGAATCCCCGGAGAACGGCCGACGGCCCGCGAGCATCTCGTAGAGCACCACGCCCGCGGAAAAGAGGTCGGAGCGCCCGTCGGCCGATTTGCCGCGCACCTGCTCGGGCGACATGTAGGCGACCGTTCCGAGCAGCGTGCCGGGCTCCGTCCCCTCGAGGGTCGGCGCCAGGGACGACGGAGGCGGAGCCGCGTCGCGGCGCGCCAGGCCGAAGTCGAGGATCTTCAATCGCCCGTCGCGGGTCACGAAGAGGTTCTCCGGCTTGATGTCCCGGTGCACGATTCCCTTGTCGTGCGCGGCGGCGAGACCGTGAGCGAGCTCGGACGCGAGCGCCACGGACCGCGAAGGCGGCAGCGGGCCCGCCGCGAGACGCTCCCGGAGCGTCTCGCCCTCGAGCAGCTCCGAAACGACGTAGGGGCCGGCCTCGTGAGTCCCGAGGTCGTAGATCGTCAGGATGTTCGGGTGATTGAGCGCCGAGGCGGCCCGGGCCTCCTGCTCGAAGCGGCGCAGCCGATCCGGGTCTTCGGCGAAGGCAGCGGGCAGCACCTTGATCGCGACCTCGCGGCCCAGGCGCGGGTCTCTGGCGCGGTAGACCTCGCCCATGCTGCCCGCGCCGAGAGGAGCCACGATCTCGTAGGGTCCGAGGCGGCGGCCGGCGGCGATCGTCATTTCCCGCGATTCTCCGCCAAGAGCGGCGCTAGGGCGTCAAGGGATCCGACCCGCCCGGCGGCGGCGCCGCTCGGCCAGCGCGTAGAGAACCAGGCCGGCGGCGAGGAAGCCGAAGGACCCGATGAAGACCTGCACGAAGAAGGCGAGCTTGTCCGTGCTGTCGGCCGGCGGGATGAGCGCGAGAACGATCGCCACGGCGGTCGTGAAGAACCCGAGGCCGTTCCAGAACAGGCTCCCGCCGTTGCCTCCGGGCACCGGGATGGCCCGGGGCTGGCGCGCGATCTCCGCGCGCAGCTTGATCGCGGAGGCGAACATGTAGAGGTAGGGCATGAAGTAGACGATGAGCGTCGCGTTGACGAGCTTCAAGTAGGCGCCCTTGACCGTGTCGCCCTGCGTGGCGGCGAGGATGAAGATCGCCGAGAAGGCGGCCTGAAACGACCATCGCGAACCACGGCGTCTTCCAGCGGGGGTGGGTCCGGGCGAAGATCGGCGGCAGGTAGCGGTCGAGGCCTCCGCAGAAGAGCAGCCGCGCCGTCGCGATGAGCCAGGCGCCGATGCCGCCGAGGCCCGCGAGCGTCATGAGCAGAGCGATGGGAGCGCCGAGCCAGGGCATCCCGTGCTGCGCGCCCGCCTTCGTGATGGCCTGGTTGACGCCCGAGATGATCGAGATCTCGCTCTGCGGGAGCGCCCACAGGAGCGAGATCGTGCCGAGCAGGTAGCAGGCGGCGATCGACAGGCCCGAGATGGTGATGGCCCGCGGGAACGTCCTGCAGGGATCGACGACCTCGCCCGCCATCGTCGGCGCGAGCTCGAGCCCGGCAAAACCGAAGCAGAGGTTGGCGAAGAACAGGATCGTCGGCAGGGCCAGGAAGTTCGGAAGGAGCGACGCGGCCGGCATCGGCGTCGCCGAGCCGCTCTGCGTGAGCGCGATGATCCCCACGAGGAGCAAGGCCAGAGACGGCACCCACTGGGCGATCCCGCCGATGTTCTGGACCCACTTGCCGGTCTTCATCCCGACGATGTTGAAGACGAGCGCGATCGCCAGAAGCGTCAGAGAAGCGCCGGCCGCGTAGATCGGGACTCTGCTCGAGCGCGGCAAAGCGCGTCCCGAAGATGTAGAGCGCGAAGACGACCGTCGAAAGCGTGAGCGTCGGAAAGTACGTGATGTTCGAGGCCCAGTAGAGCCAGCCGGCGAGAAACCCCTGCCGCTGTCCGAAGGCCCTCGTCGTCCAGACGTAGAGACCGCCCTCCTCCGGGATGGCCGTCGAGAGCGCCGTGACGGCGAATCCCTGGGGGATGAAGAACACGAGCGCCGCCAGAACCCAGAGAAACAGCGACGACGGTCCGGCCGCCGCCGCGAGCGCGACCCAGCGCATGCCGACGATCGCCGCGACGTTGAAGAGGACGATGTCGCGGGTCTTGAGCGCGCGTTCGAGAGCCATGCACCCTGCCTTTCGTTCCTACCGGAGGCCTTCGATGACGTAGAGGTCGGAAGTCGCCGCTCGGGAGTATCCGTACACGTAGGACTTGCCGTCCGGAGTCAGAAAGCCTGGCCCGATGTCGATGATGCCGGCGCGCTCGGGCGGGGCAAGCTCCTTCCAGTCCTCCCGCCGCCCCGTCGCGACGTCGACGCGGAAGACACGCGCCGGGATGCTTCCCAACAGAACGGCGAAGTAGGCCTTCCCGTCGGCCGTCCATCGGATCAGGTCGAGGTCCTTCGACTCGGGAACCGTGCGCGGGTTGCCGCCCTCGACCGGCAGCAGAAGCATGTCCTCGCTCCAGTCGCCGTACGCGGCGATCCAGCGGCCATCGGGAGACAACGAGCGGTTGCCGAAGCCGAAGGCGCGATCGGTGATCGGGCGAGGCTTCCCCGAGGGCAGTTCCTGGACGTAGAGCCGACGCTTCTTGCCCGGCTCCGCTGCTGCCAGCAGGAGACGCTTCCCGTCGGGAAAGAGTGTGGCGTCGCCCACGCTCTCGAAGGAGGACTCGTCGACCGCGATCGGCGTGCCAGTGCCGGTCGGCTGCAGCACGAGATTCGTCCTGGAGTCGGAGTGGCGCGCCAGGACCCACTTCCCGTCGGCCGAAAGGCCGAGGGCTTCTCCCTGTCCGAGCTTGACGGCCGGCGAGCCGTCGGTCTTGCGCAGGTAGTAGGCGCCGGTCCGGCCGGCCGCGTCCCCGGACTCGTTGATCAGGAGCGCGAGACCGTCGTCGGACAGGCCCACCGGGTGCGATCCATCGAACCACGAAAGGTCGCGCTCCCGCGTCTGACCGGGCGCCAGGCCGAAGATCCCCGGCTGGCTGCCGTAGCGCTCGGCGAGGATCCGGCCGTCGCGGGAAACGTCGTGAATGATCAACCCGACCGGCGTGCTGGCGATGCGTGCGAACGCGGCCGGCGAGGCTGGCGGCGCTCAGGAAGAACTGGCCGCGTTCGCCGCGGTTGTCGAACCAGACTTCGTCTCCCGAAGGAGACCAGGCGAGGCCTTGCCCGCGGATCCCCTCCGGGACGAGGGTCGTGACCTTCCCGCCGAGATCGACGGTGCGCAGCGCGGCGCCGGCGTTGGTTTGTTCGAGAAACGCGATGCGGTCTCCCCCGCGGCGAGATCCGCGGGAGCGCGCAAGCCCCGTTCGGAGGCCGTGATGATCTTCCCCAGAGGCAGCTCGATGCGGTTGCGCCCCTCGAGAAAGCGCAGGACGGCGAGCTGCTTGCCGTCGGGAGTCCAGTCCGCCCGATCCACGAACTCGGCGATCGAGCGCGGCGCTCCGCCCCCGATCGGAACCGTGGCGAGCGTTCCGGTCCCGCCGGGTCCTCCGAGGAAGCGCTCGCGCAGCGAGATCGCGAGCTCTCCCGACGGCGAGACCCCGAAAAGATCGGCGTTCTTGACGCCGATCGGGAGTCGATTCGGGCCCCTCGGGACGCGTCGTGTAGATCTCGAGCGGCTCGCCTTCCCACGAGGCGCTGTAGACGACGCTGTGGCCGTCCGGCGCGAATCGGGCGGTGCCGATGTTGCCGCGGCGAAACGTCAGCCGCCGGTAGCTTGGTGCGGATGGCTGGGCCGGACGCCAGAACAGGTGCGAGAGGACGCCGCCGAGCGGCCAGCGCGCCCGCCGCCAGAGCGACGAGGCGGATTCGTCCCACGCGGACCGTCGGCCGGCCGGCCGCCGAAATGGCGGCCACGCTGCTCGCAGACGTTCCCGAGAGCGCTTCGAGCGTCGAACGCGACGTCGTGCGCGGAGTGGAATCGCTGCTCGGGACTCTTCTCGAGGCAGTGGCGGACGATGCGCTCGAGGCCGGGAGAGATGCTCTGGTTCGTCACCGAAAGGTCGGGCGGGTCTTCGCGCAGGATCGCCGACATCGTGTCGGCCGCCGAGTCGCCGTGGAACGCGCGTTTGCCCGAGAGCATCTCGTACAGGATCGCGCCGAAGGCGAAGAGGTCGCTCCGGGCGTCGGCCGGCTTGCCGCGGACCTGCTCGGGCGACATGTAGCCGAGCGTTCCGAGGACGACCCCGGGCTCCGTGCCGGCCGTAGCGGTCGGCAGGCTCGTCGCCTGCGAGCCCTCCTCCTGATGCGTCAGCTTCGCGAGGCCGAAGTCCAGGATCTTGACCCTGCCGTCCTTCGTGACGAACAGGTTCTCGGGCTTCAAGTCCCGATGGATGATCCCCTTTTCGTGCGCCGCAGCGAGCCCGTGCGCGATCTGGAGGGCGTAGTCGGTCGCCTTGCGGGGAGAGAGCCGACCGCCCGCCAGAGCGGACCGCAGCGTCTCGCCTTCGAGCAGCTCCGAGACGACGTACGGCGCGTCATCCACCGACCCGATGTCGTAGACCGCGGTGATGTTGGGATGGTTCAGCAGGCCGGCGGCCTTCGCCTCCTGCTCGAAGCGGCGCAGGCGGTCGGCGTCGGTCGAGAACGACGCCGGGAGGACCTTGACCGCCACCTCACGGCCCAGGCGCGGATCCTTCGCCCGGTAGACCTCGCCCATCCCTCCGGCGCCGAGCGGCGCGAGGATCTCGTACGGGCCGAGCCTCGATTCCGGCGGCGAGACTCACTTCAGGCCTTCGGCGAGATAGAGGTTGGATAGCACGCGCGTGTAGGCGTAGGCATAAAACCGTCCGTCCGGCGGTATGACGACGGAGGAAATACGAACGACGCCCGAGATATCGGACGGAACGATTTCTTTCCATCGCTCCCGCCGGCCGGTCGCCAGATCGAGGCGGTCAATCGGAGCCGGGATGCCCGGGCCCTGCACGTAGAGGCCCGTGCCATCGGCCATCCAGCCGGCAACGACGTCGCTGGGTTTCACGGCGCGAATCGTTGTGAGCCCTCGGGTCTCGAAGGAGTAGAAGGAAGTCTTCTCGTCCGGCCCGCGAACGAGAAAACGCGTCCCGTCGGAGGAAGTGAACGTCGGTCCCCTGTAATTCTCGTCTGTGAGCGCCTGGGGCCTCGTGCCCTGGACGTCGGTCAGGTAGATGCGTGTGGCTCGCCCCGGTTCCGTGGCAAGAATCAGGATGCGCCGGCCGTCCGGAAGAAATCTTCCGGCCTGCGCCTTGAGAGATCCCAGGGGCAAGGGCCTCGGCTGCCCGAGGGAGCAGGTTCGCGCCGCGGCTTTCCGGTCCGATCGACGGCCGCCACCGATCCGCCGTCGTCGCCTCCGACCGGATGATCGATGAAGGCGACGCGGTCGCCGATCGGCGAGACGCGCGGATTTCCGATCCAGCCCCTGGTCTCGTAGAGCATCTTGCCGATCGGGTACTCGAGCCGGGTCCCGGCCGCCCGCCGATCGAACGATCGCCAGCTCCCTTCCGTCGGGGGACCAGTCGGCAAACTGCACCTCTTCGAGCATCTGTCGTGGCGCACCGCCGCCTGTCGCGCTCGTGCGCGCGAGCGTCGCAGTCTTCAAGAACTCGCCGGAAACGGTGCTCGCGAGGCCGACGGCCAATTCCCCCGAGGCCGAAACGGCCAGGACGTCAGCCCCCGAAAGGCCGAAGGGACGCGACTCGGGGCTCTCCGGCGAGCTCACGAAGATCTCCGTCGGGTGGCCGTCCCACGAAGCGCTGTAGAAGATGGACTTTCGATCGGATCCGAATCGAGCCGACCACACCGTTCCGCGGCGATACGTGAGCTGCTGGAAGGAGGGTGGCGAGCGGGACCCCGACCTCGCGCCCGCGAGGTAAACGATGGCGCCGACGACGAGGCCTCCCAGCAGGCCAGCCCCGAGAAGCGAGGACAGGCGGCTCCATTTTTTGCCGGATGCACGCGCCGACGCGGCTGTCGGACCGGAGAGCCCGGAGAGAGCTTCGAGATCGAAGGCGATGTCGCTCGCGGATTGGAACCTTCGCTCGGGATTCTTTTCGAGAGAGTGCCGGACGATTCGCTCGAGTCCCGGTGAGATGTTCCGGTTGGTGACGGAAAGATCAGGCGGGTCTTCTCTCAGGATCGACGCCATCGTTTCGGCTGCCGAATCGCCCTGGAAGGCGCGCCTTCCCGAGAGCATTTCGTAGAGGACCGCGCCGAAGGCGAAGATGTCCGAGCGCGCATCCGCCGGCCGACCCTTGACCTGCTCGGGGGACATGTAGCCGAGTGTTCCCATGACGACACCCGGCTCGGTGCCGGCCGTGGCGGTCGGTAAGCTCGTCGCCTGGGCCACCCGGCTCGGCCTGCGTCGAGCTTGGCCAGACCGAAGTCGAGGATCTTGACGCGGCCCGCTTTGGTCATGAAAAGGTTCTCGGGCTTCAGGTCCCGGTGGACGATCCCCTTCTCGTGCGCGGCGGCCAGGCCCTGGGCGATCTGCTGCGCGTTTTCGATCGCTTTTCGGGAGGAGAACCGCCCGGCGGCGAGCTCCGCTCGCAGGGTTTCCCCTTCGAGAAGCTCCTGGACGACGTAGGGAGCCCCCTCGTGCGTCCCGATGTCGTAGACGGCGGTGATGTTGGGGTGATTGAGAAGTCCCGCGGCTTTCGCCTCCTGCTCGAACCGGCGCAGGCGATCGGCGTCCTGAGAGAACGACGGGGGCAGGACCTTGATCGCGACCTCTCTGCCGAGGCGCGGGTCCTTCGCACGGTACACCTCGCCCATTCCGCCGGCGCCGATCGGACCGAGGATCTCGTAGGGGCCCAGGCGCGAGCCGGTCGCGAGCGTCATGCGGCGGCACGCCTGGCCGCGATCGGCGCTCTCACCGCGTGGCCTTCGGCAGGTACGTCACGCCGGGCAGGCCCCGAAGATCCCGATCCCCCGTCACGAGCTGCGCTCCCTCGGCCTGAGCCGTCGCGTAGACAATCGCATCCGCCATGGCGAGGCGACGCTCCAGACTCAGATCCGCGGCCGTGAGCGCCAGCGACTCCGAGAGGGGAACCAGGCGGGTCTTCTGAATCTGGGCCACCGCCAGGAGGGCCTCCTCCTCCGTGCGCTCGCGCTTGACGAGCTTGTAGACCTCGTAGAGAACGATCGTCGGGGTCACCAGATCCGAGGGCTTCTCCAGATATCGGCCATACCGCCGCGCGTTCGGGCCCCCGGTAAAAAACTCGATCCAGCCCGACGAGTCGACCACGATCACGAGCGATCCTTCTTCTCGCGCAAAGCGGACGTCCTCATGCCCTTCGAGATAGCCCTCGCATCCTGCCGACCGGCCGGTCCGGAACCAGCGAAATGACGCCCCCTTTGGAGACGATCTGAACGACCTGACCGGACTGGAGACCGGCGTCCCGCCGGATCGCCTTCGGAATCACGACCTGAAACTTCGGTGAAATGACCGCATGCGCCATGAGGCCCTCCGATCCAAGTTTATCCTACGAATCATTGATCGATCAAATATTCGTAGTCCGCCGAGCGGGGAGAGAATCTCCCGGCCTAAGTTCGATCCGGCGCTGAGACTCACGTCAACCGCTCTCCGAGACAGCGTCCCTTTTCCGAAACACTGTCTCTCTTGCGGGAGCGAAGCGCGGCGAGGGGCCAGGTTCGCGGTCGAGCGCGCATCCGCGCGAGCCGCAAGCCGGTGCGCCCGAAGGGCGCAGGTCCGGAGCAAGCGCAGCGACGTTCATTGCTTCTTCAGCGCCGCGGTCCAGTTGACGAGCACGTTGATCGGCTCTTCCTTCGACGAAACCCGCTGGTTGACGAGGAAGCGCTCGCCGTTGGGTGAGACGTCGTACTGAAAATCGCTTGTTTCGGCCACGGCGATCTTGAAGAGCGGCGCCGGGCTGCCCGTCTGGAATGGAGCGGTCCCGGTCACCGGCGCGGCCATCAGCATGTCGTCGGGTGCGAGGTAGAAGATCTCGCGGCCGTCGCCTCTCCAAGTGGGAGTCTGGCCGCCGCGGTTCGAGACCCTCCACGTGCCTCCGGATTCGCGGAACGGACGGACGTAGATCTCGGAGGTGCCCGAAACATCGGAGGTGTACGCCACCCATCGGCCGTCGGGAGAGAAGCGGGCATTCAATTCGGAAAAGGGTGTGGCCAGATACGGAACCGGCTTTCGATCTCCATCGAAAGGCAGGAGCCAGAGATCCTGCCGGGACTGAGGGCTGCTGACTTCGAAAATCAGAGAGCGTCCGTCCGGGGACCAGGAGCCCGCGGTCTTCGAGGGCTCGGTCGCGAGGAGAAGCTCCTCGCTGCCCGGCTGATCGGAACGCATGACGTAGAGGTCTGCCGCGGCGCCCTTGCGGGCGGAGTTGAAGACCAGTCGCGTTCCGTCGGGCGACCAGATCGGGCTCCCGTCGTCCGCCGGGTCGAGCGTCATGCGCGTCGTCACGTTTCGCGCGACGTCGAGCATCCAGATGTCGCCGACGGTGGTTTCGGCCACCCCCCGCGACATCACTAACCGCTGCCCATCCGGGGAGAGGCGAGGGTAGTACCAGGTCGCGGCCTCCGCGAGCTTGCCGATCTCGTGTCCCTGGCGATCGAACAGGGTCGGCTGGCTCGTCACGCTCGGTTGCGTTCGCCAGCAGACCGTTCCGTCCAGAGACGCCGAGACCGCTCGCTGGCCGCTCGCTGCCGAATTCGACGGGAGATCCGCGCCGAGAGAAATCGCCTCCCCGTGAACTTCCAACCGGCCGGTGTCGAACGATTGTGCGACCAGCGCGCTGCCGCGGACGAACAGGAGGTATCCCGGAGACGCGAAGACGGGAAGAGAGCTCGACTGCGTGATGTGTCTGACTTTGTCCGAGCCGAGTTCCCCGACGAAGATCTCGCCGGGCTCCGCTCCGGTGGATGCGGCGGCGTAGTACAAGAAATGCCGTCCGTCCGGAAGGAACCACGGCCAGCGATGAGTGCCCTCGCCCCGCCCCTTGTCCAGCTTCGTGGCCGGCGTGACCTTACCTCCCGAGGCCGAGACCTGCAGGAGGGGCCCGACGAAAGTCCGCGCGAACACGATTCGGTCGTCGGCGCCCCAGGATGCGCCGCGGTAGTCGGTCGTCACGGCCGCGAGGGTCTGAGGCGAGCCACCGGAGAGGGCGATTCGCTTGAGCTCGCCGCCGGCGAAAAACCCCAGGGACCGGCCATCCGGCGACCAGAAGGGGAGCTGGGCTCCTTCGGTTCCCCGCAGGACTTCCGCCCGGGGATCCCCGAGCGCGCGAACCCAGAGCATTTCGGGGCCGCCGCTCGCCGCCCTTGCGGTGAACGCCACCCGGCTGCCGTCCGGCGCGAGCGCGAGCGTGCCCACGACCCGCTGATCGGGCGGCGGGGCGATCTCGAATCGAATCGGCCGGCGCGGAGAGTCCTGGAGGGATCGGCGCCCGTTCGTGAGCAACAGGGTCGCGACGGCACCGGCGAGAAGTCCCGCGACGACCCACAAGGGGGCGCGGGGAATTCGCTGCGCTCGAGTCGGTAGCCCGCCGGGGGCGATGCTGCCGGAGCCCTCCGAAAGGGACTGAAGGGCGAACGCGATGTCGCTCGAAGACTGGAACCTTCGCTCGGCATTCTTCTCGAGGCAGTGCCGAACGATGCGCTCGAGGCCGGGGGAGATGTTCTGGTTGGTGACGGAGAGGTCCGGAGGATCCTCCTTCAAGATCGACGCCATCGTTTCGCCGGCCGAGTCGCCGTGGAACGCGCGCTTTCCCGAGAGCATCTCGTAGAGGACGGCGCCGAAGGCGAAAATGTCCGACCGGGCATCGGCCGACTTGCCCTTGACCTGCTCGGGGGACATGTAGCCGAGCGTCCCCATGACGACGCCGGGCTCGGTGGCGGCCGCGGCGGTCGGGAGGTTCGTCACCTGGTCGCCCCGCTCGATCTCGGTCAGCTTGGCGAGGCCGAAGTCGAGGATCTTGACGCGGCCGTCTCGACAGATGAAGAGGTTTTCGGGCTTCAAGTCCCGGTGGACGATCCCCTTGTCGTGCGCCGCCGCGAGGCCCTGCGCGATCTGGAGGGCGTACTCGATCGCCTTGCGGGATGAAAGGCGGCCGGCCGCGAGCTCGGCGCGAAGGGTCTCGCCTTCGAGCAGCTCCTGGACGACGTAGGGAGCGCCGTCGTGCGAACCGATGTCGTAGACGGCGGTGATGTTGGGATGGTTCAGGACGCCCGCGGCCTTGGCCTCCTGCTCGAAGCGGCGCAGGCGGTCGGCATCCTGCGAGAAGGACGCAGGCAGGACCTTGATCGCCACTTCGCGCCCGAGGCGCGGGTCCTTCGCCTTGTAGACCTCTCCCATCCCTCCCGCGCCGATCGGCGCGAGAATCTCGTAGGGGCCGAGGCGGGAGCCTGTCAGCCAGAGCCATCAGATTTGGCGCCGATTCTAGTGCCTTGCGCGCAGGCCCCGAGGATTTCCGCTAGGCTTCGCCCCGATTCTGCCTGACCGGAGGGACCGATGAGGCTGTTTCGTCTTGCTCTGCCCGCGGCTCTCCTGGCCGCTGGCATCTGCCGCCCCGGTCTTCGCGCGCGTCTGCCTGGACGCCATTCGGTCCGCCCGGAGGAAGCGTTCGCTCCCTGGCGATCGTCCCCGGTTCGCCCGGCCAGCTCTACGCCGGGACCTACGGCGGAGGCGTCTTCAAGTCGACCGACGGCGGCGCGACCTGGACTTCGGTGGCTCCCGCCATCCGCAACCAGACGGTTCCGGCCCTCGCGGTCGACCCTTCGCAGCCGCAGACCGTCTATGCCGGGACCTACAGCGACGGACTCTGGAAGAGCGCGGACGGGGGAGCGACCTGGAAGCGGATCCTGCACGGCGGTGCGGAGCCCGGCGGGCAGCAGGCGCCGATCAACGCCCTCGCCGTCGATCCGGCGTAACTCGAAGATCGTCTACGCCGCGACCGACACCGGACCCAACGACGGAGTCCACCGCAGCGCCGACGGCGGCGCCACCTGGACGCGCAACACGGCGGGTCTTCCGCACAACTTTCGGATCAACGCCCTGGCGATCGATCCGAAGACTCCGGCGACGCTCTACGTCGGTCTTGAACAGCGACGGGCTCTACAAGAGCGTGGACGCCGGCAAGACCTGGGCGCTTTCGGGCGAGACGCTCAAGAAGGAGATCCTGCTGTCGCTCGCGGTCGATCCCTCCAGCCCTCAGGTCGCTCTACGCCGGCACGATCAACAACGGCCTCTTCAAGTCCACCGACGGCGGCGCGACCTGGGCGCAGCCTTCGACGACCCGGCCGATGAAGGACGCCCGCGTCTCCTCGCTCGCGATCGACGCGGCCAATCCCGCGATCGTCTGGGCCGGGCGTCTCGAACGCCCTCCTGCGCAGCGCCGACGGAGGGAAGACCTGGGCCGACACGATGCCCGACGCGAACTACGTGAGCGTGAAGGCGCTGGCGCTCGATTCGTCTGCTCCGGGGCGGGTCTTTGCCGGGACGCTCGCGGGACGGCGTGCTGCGGTCCTCCGATGCGGGCAAGACGTGGACGGGCCCCGGGACCGGGCTTCTGGAGCTTCGACGTGACCGGTGTGGTCGAGCGATCCGTCGAACCCCCAGACCGCCTGGGTCTCGACGAGCGGCGGCGGCGTCTTCAAGACCACCGACGGCGGCGCGACCTGGGCCCTGAAGAGCGAGGGGATGACGGACCGCTCGGTCCGCTGCCTGCTCTTCGATGCCGGCGACGCGGACTCTCGTTGTGGGCACGGGCGACAACGTGTTCGCGAGCACGGACGGCGCCGAGAAGTGGACGCCGGCAAAGTCGGGGCTGGGGCGCACGGAGGTCACGGCGCTCGCCGTCGATCCCGTCGAATCCGAAGAGGCTCTACGCCCGCGACGACTTCTACTTCCACTCGAGCGACGACGGCGGGCATGACCTGGACGCAGTCGAAGGCCGACCTCGACGTCAGCGGCACGACCAACGGCCTCTTCGCGCTGACGGCCGATCCGGCGGCGCCCGACACGGTCTTCACGAGCGTCTACCGCCAGCTCTGGAAGAGCAGCGACGGCGGCAACGACGTTCGTCAAGAGCGGCACCGGGCTTGCCGCTCGAGCGCGTCGAGGTGATCCTCGCCGATCCCGGCGTCGAAGGCGCTCTATCGCCGGCACCGAGGGCGAGGGGGTCTACAAGTCGACCGACGGCGGCGCGAGCTGGACGGCGAGCCACGCCGGCATCGGGTCCGTGAACGTGCAGGCGCTCCTGCTCGATCCCGCGGCCGGCGTGATCTACGCCGGCGACCTGGAAGAAGGGCGTCTTCGCGAGCAAGGACGGCGGCAAGACCTGGGTCAACGTCGGCGGGGAGCCGCCGCATCCGGACGTCGATCGCCCTCGCGCTCGACCGGTCCGGCCCCGGGCGCCTGCTCGTCGGAACCGGCGGCGGGAGCGTCTGGAGGTTGGACACGACGATCGCTCCCGCCGCGCCGCCGGCTCCGGCGCCGACGGCCCCGGCGGCCAGGAAGAAGAAATGAAAGGGGAACCGATCATGCACCCGATGCCTCGAGGCCCTTCTCGGTCTCGCGCTTCTGGCGCCGGCGGCACGCGCGCAGGACGTCACGGCGATCCGGGCCGGGGTTCTGATCGACGGCGACCTCGGCCGCTGCCCGCCGCAATCAGGTGATTCTCGTTCGCGGCAACCGCATCCAGAGCGTCGGCGACGCGGCGACGACCGCGATCCCGGACGGGGCCCGGGTCGTGGACCTCTCGCACGCGACGGTCCTGCCGGGCCTGATCGACGCGCACACGCACATCTTTCTGCAGGGAGAGGACCCGGCCGAGGGCGGCTACGACGCGCAGCTCCTGAAGCAGGGCCTCGCGTTCCGCGCGGCGCGGGCCACGGTCTCGGCGCGCCGCGCGCTCGAGCAGGGATTCACGACGATCCGCGACGTCGAGACCGAGGGCGCGGGCTACGGCGACGTCGGCATCAAGCAGGCGATCGAGGCGGGCTACATCCCGGGCCCGCGCATGTTCGTCGTCACGCGCGCGATCTCGACGACGGGCGGCTATCCGCTCGAGGACTACGCTCCCGAGGTCGACGTTCCCAAGGGCGCGCAGATCGTGGACGGACCCGTCGAGGCGCGCAAGGCGGCGCGCGAGCAGCTCGACCACGGCGCCGACTGGCTGAAGATCTACGTGACGCACCGGTCCTGGGTGGACCGGCAGGGCAACCTCGTCTCGCAGCCGACCTTCACCGTCGAGGAGATCCGCGCGATCGTGGACGAGGCGCACGGCTGGGGAAAGAAGGTCGCCTGCCACGCCTACAACGGCGTCGGGCTGCACCGGGGCCTCGACGGCGGTTGCGACTCGATCGAGCACGGCCTGGAGCTCGACGACGCGGCGGTCGCGCAGATGGTCAAGCAGGGGACGTGGCTCGTCCCGACGATGAGCCCGTACTACGTCTCCTGGGCGCCCGAGGGCACGCCCGCCGGCGCCCGCGACCGCAAGCGCGCCGCCGTCCACGGGCCGTCGCTCCAGAAGGCGATGAAGGCGGGGGTCAAGATCGCCTTCGGCACCGACGTGGGCGGCTTTTCCTGGAGCGAGCCGATCGCGCAGGAGTTCACGCGGCTGGTCGAGTTCGGGATGACGCCGATGGCCGCCATCCAGTCGGCGACGTCGCGGGCGGCCGAGATGCTCGGGATGGCGGGAGAGATCGGCACCCTCGCGCCCGGCGCCTACGCCGACATCGTCGCCGTCGCCGGCGATCCCCTCCAGGACGTGAAGACGCTCCAGACCGTCGGCTTCGTGATGAAGGACGGAAAGGTCTACAAGAGCGAGATCCGGTAGGGCTCGTTCCGCCTGTCATTCCGAGGCCGGCGGCCGAGGAATCTCGGACTTCCACGCCGTGGCGCGGAGCCTGCCGAGTCTGGGATCCCTCGCTGTCGCTCGGGATGACGGCCTCCGACTACTTCGCCGGGGCCTCCGCCGGCGGGCTCTTGTCGAAGTCGCCGGCCTTGACGAAAGTGAACTTCGCCGGATCGATGTGGCGCCGCATCGCGGCGACGATGTCCTCGGGCGTCAGAGCGGCGACCCGCTTCTCGAACTCCTCGTCCCAGTAGAGCGTCCGCTTCAGGAAGAGATCCTGCGAGAGGGTCCGGGCGAGGCTTCCGTCCTGGGCGCGGGAGACCTGCCGGCCCTGGAGGTAGCCGCTCTTTCCTTCCGTGACTTCCTGCGCGGTGTAGCCGTCTTTCAGGACCCGGTCGAGCTCCTCGCGGAAGGCCTTCTCGAGCTTCGCGGCGTTCTGCGGCGCGTAGATGGCGTAGGCGATCAGGCCCCCGGACTTGTCCAGCGGCGAGGCGGCGAACTGCGAGCCGACGCCGTAGCTCAAGCCCTCCTTCTGTCGGATCCGCACGGCGAGTCGGGAGTTCAGGAAGCCGCCGCCGAACAGGTAGTTCCCGAGCACCATCGCCGGGTAGTCCGGGTCTTCGTCCCCCATCGGGAGGTTCACGCCGGAGATGAAGAAGGCGTTCGCCTTGTCCGGCGTCTTGAACGTCTCGTTCGCGGCGGCCGCGTCCTGGTACGGGCGAGCCACGCGCTCGAAGGCGCGAGGGCTCTTCCAGTCGCCGAAGAGAGTTCCCGCCAGATCCAGGGTTTCCTTCGGATCGAAGTCGCCGACGACCGCCAGCTCCGCGACCGAGGCCCCGTAGAAGTCCGCGTGGAACTTCTTCGTGTCCTCCAGGGTCGCGGCCTTGTAGCTCGCCAGCGCCTCGTCCGGGCGTCTCGGTGTAGCGGACGTCGCCCTTCGGGTAGGGATTCATGTGGCGGCCGAAGGCGTTCTGCGCGACGGCGTCGGGCTCGCTCTTCTGCTGCTCGATGCCCGCGAGGTTCTCCTGCTTGAGCTGCTCGAACTCGTTCTCGGGGAAAGCGGGCTCGCGCAGGACCTCGGCCACGAGCTTCAGAACGGCGGGCAGGTTCTCGCGCACCGTCTCGACGGAGAAGGACGCCTGCGTCGGGCCGCCGGAGACCGCGACGCGCGCCTTGAGCCGGTCGAACTCGTCCTTCAGCTGCTGGCGCGTGTGCTTCGCCGTCCCGCGCAGGAGCATGTCGGCGGCGAGGTCCGCCGTCACCGACTTGTTCATCAGGCTCTTCTCGTCGCCAAAGCGCAGCGTCGCGGCGGCGACGACGGTCGCGCCGCGGGTCTTCTTGGGAAGCAGCGCCACCTGGAGTCCGTTGGCGAGCTTCGTCCGCGTGGTCTTCGACTCGATGTTGGCGGGGGAGGGGTCGAAGGCCTCGCCCTGCGCGACCGCGGCCTCGCCCTTGTAGTCCTTGAGCAGGGCCGCGGCGTCCGGCGACGGCGGGATCTCGGACCGGTCGGGCTTCGCCGTCGGGATGAAGAGACCGACGGTGCGGTTGGAGGGCTTCAGGTACTCGACGGCGACGCGCTGCGCGTCCTCGGCCGTCACCTTCTTGATGCGGTCCCGGTTCAGGAAGAAGAGGCGCCAGTCGCCGGCGCCGATCCACTCGGAGAGCTCGAGCCCCACGCGGTCGGCGGAGTTCAGGGTCAGGTCGATGTTCTTGAGCATCTCGGCGCGGGCCCGGTCGACCTCTTCCTTCGTGATCGGATTCGAGGGGATCGCGTCGATCGTCGCGAGCATCGTCTTCTGGGCCTCGTCGAGGGAGGACTCCTGGCGGACCTGCGCGGAGAAGAGCAGGAAGCCCGGATCGTGGAGGTACAGGAAGAAGTCGCCCACCGACGTCGCCTTCTTCGTCTCGACCAGGGCCTTGTACAGGCGCCCGGAAGGCGTGTCGGCCAGCACCTGCCCGACGATGTCGACCGCCGCCGAATCGGGGTGCGGCCCGGAGGGGACGTGGTAGGCGACGGCGACGGCCTGGACGTCTCCCACGCGCCGGAGCGTGACTTCGCGCTCCCCGTCCTGGACGGGCTCGGCCGTGTACGTCACCGGAATCGTGCGCTTGGGACGCGGGATCGGGCCGAAGATCTCGTTGACGAGCGCGAGCGTCTTCGACTCGTCGAACCGCCCGGCCACGAGGAGGTAGGCGTTGTCCGGCTGGTAGTAGGTCCGCCAGAAGGCCTGCAGCCGCTCGATCGGGACGTTCTCGAGGTCGGCCCTCGCGCCGATCGTGCTCTTGCCGTAGTTGTGCCAGAGGTAGGCCGTCGAGAGGACGCGCTCGCCGAGGACGGATTCGGGATCGTTCTCGCCGGCTTCGAACTCGTTGCGCACGACGGTCATCTCGCTGTCGAGGTCCTTCTTGGCGATGAAGGAGTTGACCATCCGGTCGGCCTCGAGCTCGAGCGCCCAGCGGAGATTCTCGTCGGTCGCCTGGAACGTCTCGAAGTAGTTGGTCCGGTCGTACCAGGTCGAGCCGTTGGGCCGCGCGCCGTGGGCGGTCAGCTCCTGCGGGATGTTCGGGTGCTTGGTCGAGCCCTTGAACATCAGGTGCTCGAGCAGGTGCGCCATGCCGGTCTCGCCGTAGTTCTCGTTGCGCGAGCCGACCGCGTAGGTCACGTTGACGGTGATCGTCGGCTTGCCGGGATCGGGGAAGAGGAGGACGTGCAGGCCGTTTCCGAGGACGTACTCCGTGATTCCTTCGACGGAGGTCACCTTGACCGGCGCCGGAAGCGCTCGAACGGCGGGCTTCGCCTTCGGGGCCGGCGCGGCGGGCTGGGCGGCGAGTCCGGCCGCAAGTGCAATGACGGCAAGAAAGGACAGGACCGATTTCGCGAATCTCATTCGTCTCCTTCTGCGGAGCGGCGAGGGCCGCTCCGGGACCTCGATTGGAGGCGGGATCTTACAACCGGCCGGCCGGACGCCCGATTCCGCTCCTCAGCCGCCGTAGGAGATGCGGTAGATGGCCCCGGCCTCGTCGTCCGAGACGAGGAGGGCGCCGTCCGGCATCACGAGCAGGTCCACCGGGCGCCCCCAGGCGCTGCCGCCCTGGAGCCACCCTTCCGCGAAGGTCTCGTAGCGCAACGACACGGCCGTCCTCCAGGCGGACGAGGCTCACGCGGTAACCGATCTTGCGCGTGCGGTTCCAGGAACCGTGCTCGGCGATGAAGATCTGGTTGCGGTACTCGGGCGGGAACATCGTGCCGGTGTAGAAGCGCATGCCGAGCGCCGCGACGTGGGGGCCCAGCTCCAATCGCGGGAGGCGTGAAGTCCGCGCAGGGCCGCTTCTTTCCGTACTCCGGATCGGAAATGTCCCTGCCGTGGCAGTACGGGTAGCCGAAGTGCATTCCCGCGCGCGGGGCGTGATCGAGCTCGTCCGGCGGCATGTCGTCTCCGAGCCAGTCCCGCCCGTTGTCGGTGAACCAGAGCTCCTTGGTGCGCGGGTCCCAGTCGAAGCCGACCGTGTTGCGGATCCCGCTCGCGAAGAGCTCGACGGCCGAGCCGTCCGGACGCATCCGGTGGATCGCGGCGTAGACCGGCTCCTTGCGACTCGCAGATGTTGCACGGGGCGCCCACCGGCACGTAGAGCCAGCCGTCCGGGCCGAAGGCGATGAACTTCCAGCCGTGGTGGCCGTCGCTCGGGAAGTCGTCGCGGACGACGACGGCCTTGGGCGGGTCGTCCAGGCGGGCGTCGATGCCGTCGAAGCGCAGGATCCGCGAGACCTCCGCGACGTAGAGCGACCCGTCGCGCACCGCGACGCCGTTGGGCTGACGAAGGCCGCGCGCGATCGTCACGACGGCTCCTCCCTGCGTCGCCGTCCCGCGCTTGACGGCGTAGACCTCCTCTTTCCGCGTGCCGACGAAGAGCGTGCCTCCAGGGGAGAGCGCCATCGAGCGGGCGTTCGGGACGCGCGCGTAGACGGAGATCCGGAAGCCCGGCGGCAGCTTGATCTTGTCGAGGGGCAGAGCCTCCGGCGCGCCGGCCGCGAGCGCCGCGGCGGCGCAAGGGCGAGACAGTGACAGCGAGCGAAGACGCATGGCGGAGACCGCCCCCTCACCCTACCCTCTCCCCCCGTCGGGGGAGAGGGAATCTCCGCATCCTAGGAGTTGATTCCCCAGCATCGACAGCATGAAGGAATAGTCGAACGCCACTTCCTTCAGTCGGTCGTAGCGCCCCGAGGCCCCGCCGTGACCGCCGGCCATGTTGATCTTGAAGATCAGCGGGTTCTGGTCCGTCTTCGTGGCGCGCAGCTTCGCGACGTACTTGGCGGGCTCCCAGTACATGACCTGGCTGTCGTCGAAGGAAGTCTTGACGAGGATCGCCGGGTAGTTCTTGGCCTCGATGTTGTCGTACGGGCTGTAGCTCTTCAGGTAGACGTACTGCTCGGGGATCCGCGGGTCGCCCCACTCTTCGAACTCGCCGACCGTCAGCGGCAGGGACGGGTCCAGCATCGTGTTGATCACGTCGACGAAGGGAACGTGGTTGACGACGGCCTTGAAGAGATCGGGCCGCATGTTGGTGACGACGCCCATCAGCAGGCCGCCGGCGCTCCCGCCTTCGATGACGAGGCGGTCCTTCGCCGTGTAGCCCTCGGCGATCAGCGTCTCGGCGCAGGCGATGAAGTCGGTGAAGGTGTTCTTCTTCGCCAGCATCTTTCCCTGGTCGTGCCATTTCTTGCCCATCTCGCCCCCGCCGCGGATGTGGGCGATCGCGTACACGAGGCCCCGGTCGAGCAGGCTCAGGCGGTTCGAGCTGAACGTCGCGAACATCGACGAGCCGTAGGAGCCGTAGGCGTAGAGCAACGCGGGGTTCTTTCCGTTCTTCTGCAGGCCCTTGCGGTAGACGAGGGAGATCGGGACCTTCGTGCCGTCGGCCGCGGTGGCGTAGCGCCGCTCCGCCTGGTATTGGGCGGGGTCATACCCGCCGAGGACCTCGGTGCGCTTCAGGAGCGTGCTCTTGCGATTCTTGATGTCGTAGTCGTACACGGAGAGGCGGCATCGTGAGCGACTGGTAGTTGTAGCGCAGGGTCGTCGTGTCGAACTCGTTGTTGTCCTGCGGATAGGCGGCGTAGACGGCCTCGGGAAACGCGATGCGGTGCGATTCTCCCGACGCGAAGTCGGTGATGCGGAAGTGCTGGAGCCCGTCCTCGCGCTCCATCAGGACCATGTGGGTCGAGAAGAGGTCGACGCCCGAGACCATCACGTCCTCGCGGCAGGGGACGATCTCCTTCCAGTTCTGGCGGCCGGGATCGGCCACGGGCGCCGTCACGACGCGGAAGTTGCGGCAGCCGCCGCTGTTGGTGCGGATGTAGAGCAGGTCGCCGCGGTGGTCGACGTCGTACTCGTGCTCCTTTTCGCGGGGCGCGACGAGCCTCCACGCGCCGGCGGGATCGCCCGCCGGAAGGATGCGCCACTCGCTCGACGTGTGCGAGCCGACGCCGAGCTTGAGGTACTTCCGGCTGCCCGAGCGGGAGACGCCGACGGTGAAGAGCTCGTCCTTCTCCTCGTACACGAGCGCGTCGCCCGAAACCGGCGTGCCGAGGACGTGGCGGTAGAGACGGTACGGCCGCTTGGCCGCGTCGTCGACCGTGTAGAAGAGCGTCTTCTTGTCGGCGGCCCAGGTCAGGGAGGAGACCTTCTCGACCGTCTCGCCCGGGAAGAGCTTTCCCGTCGTCAGGTCCTTGATGTGCAGCGTGTAGTTGCGAAAACCCGTCGTGTCGGTCGTGTAGGCCATGACGTTCCCGTCGTCGGTCACGTCCCAGTCGCCGACCGCCATGAACCGTTCGCCCTTGGCGAGCTCGTTCAAGTCGAGGAGCACCTGCTCCGGCGCCTCGAGGCTGCCCTTGCGGCGGCAGCGGATCGCATACTGCTTCCCGGTCTCGGTGCGGGAGTAGTAGAAGTAGCCCTGGTAGCGGTAGGGAACGGAGAGGTCGGTCTGCTTGATGCGGCCGAGCATCTCGTCGTAGAGCTTTTCGCGGAAGCCCTCGGTGCCCTTCATGAACGCGTCGGTGTACCGGTTTTCCTCGTCCAGGTACGCGCGGACTTCCGGGTTCGTCCTCTCGCGCAGCCAGAAGTAGTCGTCCTGCAGCCTGTCGCCGTGGATTTCGGTGGTCTTCGGAATCTTCTTGGCCATGGGGGGTCTCGTTTCGGGCGCATCCGCCGCCGTCAGGGGAAGGCTCAGGGACGCCGCCAGCCCGGCAACGAGCGCTGTCTTTCGCATCATTTCCTCTCCATCAGAGCCGCGAATCATAGCAGGGGGCATTGACCGGCGGCGGCGCGCGCGTCGTAGAATTCGAGCCCCAGCGGCAAACGTCGGAGGATTGATGAAGCGTCTCCATCGTCTCTTTCTCGTGTCGCTGAGTCTGTTCCCCGTTCTCCTGGCGCCGCGCGCCCAGGCGCAGCACCAGCACGGGGCACACGCGGCGGCACCGAAGCCCGTGACGCTTTTCCCGGAGTTGGGCTCGCACCGCCATCCGATCTCGACGTCGAGCCCCGAGGCCCAGAAGTTTTTCGACCAGGGCGTCGTCCTGCTCTTCGGCTTCAATCACGAGGAGGCCGTCCGTTCCTTCGCCCGGGCCGCGGAGCTCGATCCCTCGGCCGCGATGCCGCACTGGGGGATGGCGCTCGGCCTTGGCTCCAACTACAACGACCCGGCCCCCGCCGAGGAGCGCCTGACGAAGGCTCGGGCGGAAGTGGACAGGGCGATCGCCCTTTCGGCTTCCGGCCCGGCCAACGAACGGGCCTACGTCGAGGCGCTCTCGGTTCGCTATTCGGCCGACCCGGCCGCCGACAAGGCGAAGCTTGCGCGCGACTACCACGCGGCGATGAAGGCGCTCACGGCGAAGTACCCCGATGACCTCGACGCCGCGACCCTCTACGCCGAAGCGGGCATGAACCTGCGGCCGTGGAAGCTCTGGAAGCCGGACGGAACACCCGAGGAGGGCACCGTCGAGATCGTCGCGGTCCTCGAGTCCGTGTTGAAGCGCGATCCCATGCACCCGGGCGCGAACCATCTCTACATCCATGCGGTCGAGGCGTCACGGCATCCCGAGAGGGCGCTCCCGTCGGCCGGCCGCCTCGAGACACTGGTGCCGATGGCCGGACACCTGGTCCACATGCCCGCGCACATCCAGATGCGCACCGGCGACTACCGCGGAGCCGAGGAATCCAACGCGAAGGCGGCGGAGGTGGACCGGGCGTACTTCCGGGCGACGGGCGCGACGGGGATGTATCCGGTCATGTACTACGACCACAACGTTCACTTCCAGTCGTGGGCGGCGGCCATGGCGGGCCGCTACGCGGAGGCGAAGAAGGCGGCCGACCTCCTCTACGTCGAGGCGCTCCCCAACGTCTCGATGGACCCGATGGTCGAGGGATACCTGGTGCAGCCGCTGGTCGTGGCCGTCCGCTTCCGCAAGTGGGACGACGTTCGCAAGACGCCGGACCCTGGCGCGCTGACGGCCGTTCGCTCTTTCTGGTTCTACGCGCGCGGCGCGGCCGCCGCCGAATCGGGAGACATCGCCGCGGCGCAGAAGGAGAGGGCTGCCTTTCAGACCGCCCTCGCAACCATACCGGCGGAACAGCTCTTCGGGCCCCAGAACACCGTTCGCGCAACCCTCGCCGTGGCCGGCCACGATCTGGACGCCCGAATCGCCCGGGCCCGGAAGGATCGGCCGGCGGCGATCGAGAGCTGGCGCCTGGCGGTGGAAGCGGAAGACGCGCTCGCCTACGACGAGCCGGCGGCCTGGCAGAACCCGATGCGGGAGTCGCTCGGGGCGGCCCTGCTCGCCGCCGGGCAGCCCGCGGAAGCGGAGAAAGTCTTCCGGGCCGACCTCGAGAAGAACCCGCGCAATCCGCGTTCGCTTCTCGGTCTGGCCGAGTGCCTGAAAGTCCAGGGCAAGTCCGCCGACGCCGCCTGGGTGCAGGCGCAGTTCGAAGTCGCGTGGAAGGACGCCGACACGAAGGTCTCGGTCGGAGACCTCTGATTCCGATGCGCTCGCTTCCGGAGATCACCGAGCTCTACGCCTACAACCGGTGGGCGAACGCGCGCGCGCTCGAAGGCGCGTCGGCGCTCTCGCCCGAGGAGCTGTCGCGTTCGGTCGGCGGCAGCTTCTCGACGGTCCTCGGAACGCTCGCGCATCTGGTCGGCGCCGAATGGGTCTGGCTCGAGCGGTGGCGCGGCGGCTCGCCGCGGGCGTTGCCGTCGGGTTTCGCGAGCACCGACGACCTTCGCAACGCGACTGGCGGAGATCGAGACCGGACAGAAGGCGATTCTCGGCGAGCTGACGCCCGACCGCCTCGAAACGAAGATCACCTACGTCAACTTCGCGGGGGAGACCTGGACCTACGCGCTGGGCGACATGCTCGTCCACGTCGTCAATCACGGCACCTACCACCGCGGCCAGGTCGCGACGCTGCTGCGCCAGCTCGGGAAGAAGCCGCTCTCGACGGACTACCTGCTGTATCTCGACGGGAAGGGGAAAGTAGTCGACCGAGGCCGGGCGGCTCCTCGGCCTCCAGAGTCTTGAGCGCCGGTCGAGCTCCGAGTAGGAGAGCCGGATCATGGCGCGGGTCTCCGACGAATTCGCCTGCATCTGCTCGCCGGAGGGAACCGATTTCGCGATCGATCTTCGCGTCGACGGCGCCGACGCCTTCCGCCACGAGTCGAATGTCGCCCCGAAGCGAGTCGGAGACGACGCCGAAGTGACGCTTCAAGTCGGAGCCCTGTGTTTCGACCTGCGTTCTCAAGTCGGAGATCTCCGTCCCCACCTGCGCTCTCAGGTCGGCGAAGCCCGTTCTTAGTTCGGCCAGCTCCCCACCGAAGCGTTGCTCCAGCCGGGAGATTTCCGACGAAAGGTGCTCCTTGATCTCGGTGACTTCCTCCGAATCCATGCCTTCTCCTCCGAGACGGGGACTTTACACCGGCGCCCCCGACCCGTCCCTTCCTCGTACCCTTAATTGTCGCGAGCAACGGCAACTGCCTTCGACACCGGGAGAGCTTCTGACGCCATCCGGCCCGGATGGAGCGCACCGAGGATCTGCCGCGGCTAACACACGGCCTTCCGCGCCGAGCCGGTGCTGCCGGGCCCTCGTTTCGATTTGCCCGATAATCAGGCTACCTGCCCGTAGCTCAGCCCGGACAGAGCAACGGCCTTCTAAGCCGTAGGTCGGCGGTTCGAATCCGCCCGGGCAGGCCACTCACCCTCCCCGCTTTCCGTCGACATCCAGCGACGGGCGGCAAGGCCGAGGCGGTTCGACATTCGACTAAGATCCGACGTCGCGGGCCTTCCCTGACAAAGTAAGGAGAGCTCGATGGCGAAGCTTGTACCGGCATTCATTATCGGCATGCTCCTTGCAGCCCAATTGCCGATCAAACGAGCCCGCTCAATCCGATGAGCCCGCGCTGAAGATCACCCGTATCTCGACCTCGACACGAGAAAACGCAACTCCTAACAGGAAAGGGCGCAGCGTCATGTCAGACACCCCGACCCAAAACGATTGGACGAAGCCCGCGGCCATGGCGGTTCCCAAGGGAGGATTCTTCAAGGACAAGGTGGAGCAGGGCCGATACGGCGCGATCTTCCCGAAAACCCCGGCGTGTTACGGCTTCTCGATCATCGCAAAGATCGTTCCGGGCACCGAGGAGAAATTCTACGAGTACGCGAGAAACATCGAGAAGGCCGTGGCGGGCAGTCCGGACGTCCTCGCGGTCCTGAGGCTGCACTACCTGCGCTGGAACCTCTTCGAGATCAAGGGAGACACCTACTTCCAGTACATGGGCATCTTCGACACCGATTTCGACAAGTACACCGAGGACGCGGTCGCCATCTTCTCGGCGACGGGCCTGAGCACGGTCTTCGAGAATCTCGAAGGTTTCCCGAAGGACTGGAAGACGAACCCTGCGGCATTCATCAAGTTCGTGCGCGACCACCATCGGCCGCGCCTTCCTGGAGTACGGCGAATACCCCTACGTCTCGGCCGACGAGATCAAGAAGGCGCTCAAGCTGAAGGCGGCCTTCTCGACGATGCTCGATCAGATGCAGTGACCGCTTGATCCGGAGAATCCGAGGCGATGAACCGCTTGATCTCGGAATTCCCAAAAGGACATTCCATGCTCGAGACCGATGACATCCAACACATTCTTCTGGCGCGCACCCCCGCGCTCACGGGGCGGTACGAGTTCCTGACGTTTCGGAGCGCGGCCGGCGGGCGGGCGTGGCTCACGGCCATGCTCGAAAAGGTGCAGTCGGCTGCGGCGGTGCGGACGTCGGTCGAGAGCGACAAGCGATGGGTGACCGTGGCGTTCACCTGGAACGGCCTGCGGGCGCTCGGCGTCGACGAGGCCTCGCTGTCCACGTTTCCGGAGGAGTTCCGGCAGGGCATGGCGGCCCGCGCGGAGGTCCTGGGCGACACCGGTGCGAACGATCCGGCCAACTGGGTCGGCGGTCTCGCGAGCCCCGACCTTCACGCCATCGTCATCCTGTTCGCCCGGGACGCCGCGGAGCGCGAGAGATCCCGGGCGGAGCACGAGAAGCTCCTCGCGAAATGCGAAGGCGTCGAGCGCTCTCCTCGCTCGACCTCGAGGCCACGCCCCCCTTCGAGTACGCCCACGACCACTTCGGCTACCGCGACCGGCTGTCACAGCCGATCATCGAAGGGACGGGCGAGACGCCGACGCCCGGCTCCGGCGCGGCGCTCAAGGCGGGCGAGTTCATCCTCGGCTACCCGGACGAGGACGGACCTGCAGTCAATCTGCCGCAGCCCGAGGTCCTCTCCCGCAACGGCAGCTACATGGCCTACCGCCGCATGGAGGAGCACGTCGGCGCCTTTCGCGACTTCCTGCGGCAGAATGGCTCGACGCCCGAGGAGCAGGAGCTCATCGCGGCGAAGCTGATGGGACGCTGGCGCAGCGGCGCCCCGCTCGTGCTGGCGCCCGACAAGGACGACCCGGCGCTCGGGGCCGACCTCCAACGAAACAACGACTTCAACTACAAGCAGATGGATCCGCACGGCTATGCGGTGCCGCTCGGCTCGCACATCCGGCGCATGAACCCGCGCGACACGGCGCACAACATGAACCGGCGCCGGATGATCCGCCGCGGAGCCACGTACGGCCCGCACCTGCCGGAGGGCTCCGCAGAGGACGGCGTCGAGCGCGGCATCGCGGCTTTCGTGATCTGCGCGAGCCTGGTCCGGCAGTTCGAGTTCGCGCAGAACGTCTGGGTGAACGATAAGAGCTTTCACGAGCTCGGCAACGAGCGGGACCCGATCATCGGCAACCACGACGGCACGCTCGAGTACAAGATCCCGAAGCGCCCGATCCGGAAGACGATCAAGGGTCTGCCCGCCTTCACCACCGTCCGAGGCGGGGCCTACTTCTTTCTCCCCGGAATCAAGGCGCTCCGGTACCTCGCGTCGCGGGACGGCGGCCAGTGAACCGAATGGACCTCATTCGCCGCGCGCCGCGGCGCCGCCGATGACCGACGTCCTCGTCGTCGGCGCCGGACCCGCCGGCGTGTATGCCGCCCTGCGCGCCGCGGAGCTGGGCGCCCGAACCACGCTCGTCACGCGCGACGAGTTCGGCGGAATGGCGGCGAACGAAGGAACCGTTCCCGTGCGAACCCTCGCCCACGCGGCCCGCCTCATCCGCGAGGCCCGGCAGCTCGGCCGCTACGGCATCGCGGCGATCGAGCCCGCGCTCGACTACGCGCGCCTGCTCGCGCGGGTGCGGGAAGTCGTCGAGGACGTGCGCGCCCACTCCGCCTTTCGCCCGCAGATCGATCGCCTGGGAGTCGCGGTGCACGAACGGGCCGGGGCCGCGCGCTTCTCCGGCCCGCACGAGGTGGAGACCGAGAGCGGGCTCCGGCTCCGGGCGGACCGGATCATCCTCTGCACGGGCGGAACGAGCCGGCGCCTCGCGGTTCCCGGCTCCGAGTGGACGAGCACGCACCGGGACGTCTGGGGACTGACATCGGTCCCGCCCTCGATGCTGGTCGTCGGTGCGGGTGCGACCGGAGTTCAGGTCGCCTCGATCTTCAACGCGTTCGGCTCGCGGGTACAGCTCTTCCAGAGAGGCCCTCGCATCCTGCCGACCGAGGACGCCGACGTCTCGGCCGCGGTCGCGGAGGCGTTCCGCGCGTCGGGCGTCGCGGTGCACGAAAACCTGGATCGAATCGACTCCTTCGAGAAGACGCCATCCGGCGTCCGGATGAACTTCACTCGAAACGCGGCACCCGAGAAGGCGGAGGCCGCGCTCGTGGTCGTCGCGATCGGCTGGCAGGCGAATACCGAAGGCCTGAACCTCGCGGCAGCGGGCGTCGAGACGGACGATCGCGGCTTCGTGAAGGTCGACTCCCATCTGCGGACCACCGCGCCCCACGTCTTCGCCGCGGGAGACGTCATCGGCGGCCTGCTCTTCGTTCCCGCGGCCCTCCAGGAGGGCTTCGTGGCGGCGACGAACGCGGTGTGCGGTGCGACGCTAACCATCGGAGAGCCGGTCGACCCCGACGGGCAGCTTCACGGACCCGGAGTACGCGCAGGTCGGACTCACCGAGGAGAAGGCCCGCGAGGCGCACGACGTTGTGACCGCGGTCGTTCGCTTCGATTCGACGACGCGCACGATCATCGACGGGCGCACCGCCGGCTTCTGCAAGCTCGTCGTCGATCGTGCGACATCCCGGGTCCTGGGCTGTCACGTCGTCGGCGAGCGAGCGGTCGAGATCGCCCAGGTGGCGTCGATCGTCGTCGCTGCGGGCATGCGGGTCTCGGAGCTCGCACGCGTGCCGCTCTCTTTTCCGACCTACGCGGGGATCCTCGGCCGCGTGGCCGCGGACGCCGCCCGCGAGATCGAGCCTTCGTCGGGCCGGCTGTCGGCCTCGGCGGACGCGATTCCGATATGAATCCGAAACCGGAAAGCCCGGGACGAGGGAGGACGCGATGAGCTCGTCGAAGCCGCCGGCCCGAACATACAACCAGAACCACGTTGCACGGCCTCACAAGCCGGGCAAGCGGCGCCTGAGCATCTACTGGACGTGGAGCTATGCGTGGGAGGCGGGGCGCGATCCCGCGTCGATGGAGAACCGCTTCTCCACGATCACCGAGGTCCGCAACGTCCTCTGGCCGGGCTACGAGACGCCGGAATACAGCGCGGCGCAGTTCCTCCAGGGGATCGCCGGGACCCTGGAGCTCTTCCACCGATCGACCCTGCCTTTCCAGCAGCTCGCGGGCGAAGCGACCGGCTTCCCGGTCGCCGTCTTCCAGCGCATCGACCAGGCCGGCTACCGGCTGCCGATCGACGAGCGGATCCTGGCGGACACCGACACGCTCATGGTCTTCGGCCTCGACCATCTCCCCTCCGATCAGGTCGCCGAGCCGGCGGAGATCGAGGCCATCTCGGAATGGCTGAAGCGCGAAGGAACGTGTCTGCTGCTCGCGCCGCACCACGACGTGGGGTTCACGAGCGACTTGAAGCAGCGGCAGGTGGAATACCTCCATCACGGCGACGCGCTCGTGCCGCGCCAGCAGCGCTTCGGGCAATACACGCGTTCGCTGATGAAGGGGCTCGGCGTGCCGGTCATCAACCAGTACGGCCTGCGCCCCGCCGTCGTCAAAGGCACCAAGGAGATCGCGCCGCTGACCGCCTTTCACGACCTCGACCGGCTCGGCCTCCTGAAGAACGTGACGACGTTCAACTTCCATCCGCACCTGCCGCACTACGAGCTGACCGGGGACGCCGGCGCGGTGACGGTCCTGGGCCGGCAGCTCATCGACCCGGATCGCCCGCATCCGTTCACGGCCGCGGGCAACAAGGAGTTCAACGTCGCTGCTCTGGATGCCGCCGCAGGAGTCCGCGCGCCGGCGACATCCTGCTCGTGGACTCCACGCACTTCACGACGCTCTTCGGCGGGACGGACAGCCTCTCGAACTTCTGGCGCAATCTCGCCCGGATGGCCTGATGGAGCTCCTGAGCAAGGCCGTCCCGGTCGCGATGCTCGCCTTCGTGGTCTCGAGCATGCTCGCCGTGGGCCTGAGCCTGACCCTGAGGCAGATCGCGGACCCGCTGCGCAACGTGCGGCTCGTCGCGATGGGTCTCGTCGCGAACTTCGTTCTGATGCCGCTCGTGGCGGTCGCACTCGGAAGGTTTCTGCGGCTCGACCCTCCTCTCGGCGTCGGCCTCGTCATCCTCGGATCGGCCGCCGGCGCGCCCTTCCTGCCGCTGCTCGCGAAGCTCTCGAAGGGCAACATGGCCTTCGCGGTCGGCCTGATGGTCCTGCTCATGATCCTGACGGTGGGCTACATGCCGCTCGTGCTGCCGTACCTCCTCGAAGGAGTGTCCGTCGATGCGGCGAAGATCGCCCGCTCGCTTCTGCTTCCTCATGCTGCTGCCCCTCGGGATCGGGCTGGCGGTGAAGGCGCGATGGGAGGCCGCGGCCGCGAGGATCAAGCCGGTCCTCGACCGCGTCTCCAGCGTGAGCCTCGTTCTGCTCATCGCCCTGCTGACCGTGACGAACTTCGACAAGATGCTGAGCGTCTTCGGCACGCGCGGCATCCTCGCCGGGATCCTCTTTCTGCTCTTCGGCCTCGCGATCGGCTACGTCCTCGGAGGACCGGCGCGTGAAACGCGCAAGGTCCTCGGGCTCGGAACTGCGCAGCGCAACATCGCCGCCGCGCTCGTCGTGGCAGGCCAGAATTTCAGCGACCCGAAGGTCGTGGTCATGGTCATTGTCGTCGCCATCGTCGGGCTGCTGCTGCTCATGCCGCTGTCGCGAGCCCTGTCCCGGCGCGGCTGACGCCCCGTGAGCGCCTTCGCTCGCTCCGGGACGCGCGTCGCGGGAGCGATCGTGGTTCTGCTCGCCCTCCCTTCAGCGGTCGCGTCCGCGCAGAATCGCGGCGTCTATCCCCTCGGGATGACCGCCACAAACTCCGGGAGCGTCGCCGCGCCCGGATTCACCTACGCGAACGCGTTTCTCTTCTACGGGCGCGACGAATCGAAAGGCCCCGACGGGGAGACGATTGCGACCGGGATCGAACTCCGTTCTGATGGACATGAACACGATCACCTGGGCGAGCGAGCCGATCGCAGCTCTGAGCTGTCTCAGATTCTCGCTCGCGGCGACCATTCCGATCGCGAACAACTCTCTCGCGTCGGACGTCTTCGGGTCGATCAGCGGCGGCGGCGGACTGGCCGACTCCTACTATCAGCCGATCATCCTGGGCCGCGCCTTCGGGCGCGTCGACCTTCGCGCGGCATACGGTTTCCTGGCGCCGACGGGCCGCTTTCACGCCGGAGCGAGCGACAACGTCGGCTCCGGCTACTGGACCCACACGCTCTCGCTGGGCGAGAACGTCTATCTGACGGGGGATCGCGCCCTCGTCCTCTCGGCCTTCCAGATCTACGAGTTCCACACGACCCAGGAAGGCACGGGCATCCATCCGGGCCAGACATTGAGCCTCGACTACTCCCTGACGCAGAGGATCGCGCTTCGGAAGGACGTGCAACTTCAGGTCGGATTGGCCGGCTACGGCCAGTGGCAGACGACCGGCAGGAGCGGGCCCGACCTGACGCCCGCCGAGATGGCGGCGCGATACCGTGATCAACGCGCTCGGAGCGGTGGCCAACGTGTTGTTGCCCGGCCGCAAGGTCAGCCTCGGTGCCAAGTACCTCAACGAATTCTCGAACCGGTCGACGTTCCAGGGGTACTCCATTCAGATTTTCGGTTCCCTCAGTCTTTAGCCTGGGAGTCTTGGAACCTGCCCGTGTCCTGATTGCGGCACTCCTGGAGAATTCCCAGCCGTAATTCGTTCCTTTGCAGCAGGGTTCGAAACGTGTCTCGCGTGGCAGGCCAATCGCATCTCTCCTGCGCTGTCTCTCAGCACGGGTTTCGGATTCGCCTGAAGCCTCAAGCAGCCGTCCGCGAAATCAGAAATCAGGACTGACCCCTCCGCGCACTCGAAAAGGGGTGCCGCGAAATGAGTGGCAGCCTCTAGAGCCCTGGGTGTCCGGGCGTCCTTGGAAGATCTGCGCGAGGACTGGAGACGCGCCGAAGCAGCGCGAAGGGTGGTCTAGTATCTTGCCTTGGCGACCGCGGGAGAACTCGCGATGAGAAAGGTGATCCTCTTCGTCCAGGTTTCCCTGGACGGCTTCTTCGAGGGACCGAAAAAGGAGATCGACTGGCACATGGTCGATGACGAGCTCCACGCCCACGTCCTCGAGGAGCTCAAGGTGATGGGAGCCTTCCTGAACGGACGGGTCACCTACGAGCTCATGGCCGGATTCTGGCCGACCGCCGATGCCGATCCACGGAGCACTCCTTTCGTGAAGGAGTTCGCCCGGATCTGGCGGGACATGCCCAAAGTGGTCTATTCGAAGACCCTCACCTCGGCGGGGTGGAACACCACGATCGCCCGGGACGTGGTGCCGGGAGAGGTCGAGGAGCTCAAGCTCCGGGCCCGTGGGAATCTCGTGGTCGGGGGAGGGGACCTGGCCGCGGCCTTCATGGCCCAGGACCTGATCGACGAGTACCGGATCTACGTCCACCCGATCCAGATCGGGGAGGGGAAGCGCCTTTTTCCCCCTTCGAAGGAGAAGGTCCTGCTCCGCCTCGCCGAGACCCGAACTTTCGGGAACGGGGTCGTCCTTCTCCGGTACGAGCGACTCCGGCCCCGTGGGGGAAGCTAGTCCCCGGGAAGGCCGTCGTTCCCGATCCAGAGCTGGGCGAGGTCTTTCAGGTTCTTCTTGTCGGTGCGGGTGACCGTGTGTTCCCGTCCGTTCCGCCCGGAGACCGTAGTCCCCGCTCTGCCGGGCCTCGATCCCCTCGACGAAGGATCCGCGTGGAAGTCGGCTGCGCGTAGCCTATTCCGCTTGGACCTGGACCGTCGGCCTCGACGTGGATGATTGACGCCTCTCAGCGTCCGAAACATTCTGCACGGCGCTAGTTCGCCTTGCACTTTGCGACGTACGGCTCCAGGACCTTGATCGAATCGATGTGAACGGTCTTGGCTTTCGCGTTCATCGTGCCCTTGACCTCGACGTGATGGCTCTCCTGGCCGCTGGTGAGCCGAAGAGGCGGTGTCTACCAGGTCCGCCGCAGTGGGTGTGCCTCCGTGTTGAAGACCACCTGGTCGATGTTCAGAACGTCGTCCGGCGCAAAGAGCAGGTACAGATACTTGAACGTCTCCGCGAGGAGATAGCTCGGCATCAGGTCGCCCTTCTGCTTCGTCACGACGTCGGCCAGGATCGTGTAGCCGTCGGCTGTCCGGCAGTACTTCACGAGATCCTCGAAGAACGTCCTTCCCATCTCCAGATAACGCGGATCCTTCGTGAGCCGGTGGAGGTAGTAGGCCGACTCGATGATCTCGGGGCGCAGGGGATAGCCCGGGTGCACGACCTGCATCGTCCGGTAGTCCAGGACCTCCGGCTCGATCCCGTGGAGCGACCACATCTTCAAGCACGAGTCCTGGAGACGCCGCGCGCGGGGGAGGTCGCCGCCCAGGGCGAGCACTCCGGGCAAGAAGGCGTGGAGCGCCCCGAACTCCCGCGCCGTGCGCGTGCCCGTGACCATGTCCACCTGTCCGTACCAGAGCCCGGTCGGGGCTTCGTCGGCCAGGTGGGCGTTCAAGGCGCGAAGGCTGTCCTGCCACATGCTCGCGACAGGGCGCGTCGTCGAAGAGCCGGCCGCACTTGAGCAGGTACTCGTAGTAGGAGTCGATCCCTCCGCCGACGTGGCTGGCCGGGCTCAACCACTCTCCCGTCCGGACGTCGATTTCCTCGCCGACGAGGCCGAGGGTCGAGCGCCGCTCGTAGAGGTGTGTGAGCGCATCGTGCGCGCGGTCGAAGAAGACGGGCTTGCCGGTGAGCCGCGCGAGCGTGCCGAACTCCAGAATGAGGGTCCCGATCTCGGCCGGATTCGAGCGGGGTTCGCGCACCGCGCCCGTCTTCAGGTTGACGTACATGAACGGCATGCCCGTCGGGGAGTCGAAGGCCGGAAGCAGGCGCGTGCCGAGGTCTTCGGCCAGCCGCAGCAGGCGAGGGTCCCCGGTCAGCTGATGGCCCGACAACAGGCCGCCGAGCAATCGGATCGTGACCTCGAAGTTCTTGACCGACAGGTCCCGGTCGAACGAGAGCTTCTCGATGATGAGCTGCTTTCGCTTTCGCGGCTTCTTCCGTCAGCCCCATCAGGATCAACGTGTCGAGCGCGTCCACCGGGGTCATGCAGAGCGACTCGCCGTACCAGTCGCGGGCGGTTCGGCTCACGGGCTTCAGCTCGTCGTGGCCCCAGGCGTACCGCTCGTAGCCCTTCCACGCGTGGAGGAACTCCTCGCGGACGCGGGCGGCCAGTTGCGCGCGGTCGACGCCGAGGGGCCGCCTCGGCAGCTCGGCCTGACGGCCTCCGGCAGGACCCTCCACAGAGACGCGGCGACGCCAAGAACCAGAGCGAAAGGGCGCGACGGACCTTCATGGAGCTCTGGACCGAGACACTAGGATGGAGGTCCCGCTGAATCAAGGGACGGTCCGCATCCATTTGAATCCGAAGGGCATCGGCAGGATCGACAAAGGGCTTGACAGTCGCAACGATAGTTCTATATTTATCGATCTATGAGTGACCGCGACCTGGCCGAGGTCTTCAAGGCCCTGGCGGACCCGACGCGCGTGCAGATCCTCGGCCTGCTCAAGGCGAAGGGGCGTTCGTGCTGCGACCTCATCGGCCGGAGCGAACCAGGCCTCTGCGCGTGCGACGTCGAAAAGGCCGTCGGCCTTTCCCAGGCCGCCGTCTCGCATCACATGGGACTCCTGCGGCGGGCGGGTCTCGTCGAGGCGGAGAAACGGGGCCGGTGGATCTACTACCGGCGCAACGAAGCGGCGATCGCGCAGCTGGCGGATCAAATCGCGAAGGCGGTGTAGGGGTTTTTTTGCCTCAACTCGTTCGATTGTTTTCGATGTATCAATGAAAGGAGAACGTCATGGCTTCCTCGGTGCACATCTCGCTGAACGTCACGAACCTCGATCGGTCGGTGGACTTCTACCGGCGCTTCTTCGGAGAGCCGAAGAAGCTCAAGCCGGACTACGCCAAGTTCGTCCCGGAGGAGCCGGAGATCCATCTGGCTCTTCAGCCCGGAGCGGTGAGCGGCTCGGGCGCGGTCTCACACTTCGGTATTCGGGTCGACTCGACCGAAAAGGTTCGGCTCTGGAAGAAAACCTTGGGCGGGCGCGGTGTTCCGATGACCGAAGAGAAGAAGGAGGCCTGTTGCTATGCGCTTCAGGAGAAGTTCTGGGTGGCAGATCCGGACGGCAACCGCTGGGAGGTCTATACGGTACTCGAGGACATCGAGAGGAAGGCCGACGCTGAGATGACCTGCTGCCAGCCGAAGGCGGAAGCGGCCGGCCGGGGCGCCGACGAAGAGAACCGTAGCGCCGCGGCTTGCTGCTGAAAGGCGTGACTTCTCGGCCGATGAGGGGCGGTCATGTCCTCTGACCCAACGCTCGAGAAGGGGGTCGCGACCGTGGCGCAGCCGAAGAGGCTGAACGCCTTCGAACGCTATCTCTCCGTCTGGGTGGCGGCAAGTATGGTCGTCGGCCTGTTCATCGGTCGGTTGTTTCCGGGCGTGAGCGCCGCGCTTCGCGGACTCGAGTTGGGCGAGGGCTCGCACATCAACATCCCGATCGCGGCGCTCATCTGGCTGATGATCTATCCAATGATGCTGAAGATCGACCTTCGGTCGATCGTCCGCGTCGGCCGACGGCCCCGCGGCCTGTTCGTCACACTGTTCGTCAATTGGCTGGTCAAACCGTTCTCGATGGCGTTCTTGGGCTGGCTGTTCTTCCGGCATGTCTTCTCGCCCTGGATCAGGCCGGAGCTTGCCGGTCAGTACATTGCCGGCGTCATCATCCTGGCGGCCGCCCCCTGCACCGCGATGGTGTTTGTCTGGTCGTACCTGGCGGACGGAGATCCCGCCTACACGCTCGTTCAGGTGTCGGTCAACGATCTCGTGATGCTGGTTGCCTTCGCGCCGATTGTGAAACTGCTCGTGACCGGCGCCGCAGGCCTCGAAGTGCCTTTCCGTGTCCTGGTCGTATCGGTCCTGGTCTTCGTCGTCATTCCATTGGTTCTCGGCGCCGCGAGCCGCGCGGTGCTCGTCGCTCGGCGCGGTACGACTTGGTTCGAGGACCGGTTCGTGCGGGCGTTCGCCCCCGTGACGACGATGGCGCTGCTCGCAACCCTCACGCTGATCTTCGCGTTCCAGGCGGACAACATCACCGGTCGTTGGCTCCACGTGCTGCTCATCGCCGTGCCGATCCTGATTCAGGTCTACTTCAATTCGTCGCTGACGTACGGCCTGATGAAGCTCGCCCGCGTCGAGTATTCCGTGGCCGCGCCCGGCGCCTTGATCGGTGCCTCGAACTTTTTCGAGCTCGCTGTGGCGACGGCCATCGCGCTCTATGGCCCCGGCTCGGGCGCTGCCCTCGCGACGGTCGTCGGCGTCCTCGTCGAGGTGCCGGTCATGCTGTCGGTGTGTCGGGCATGCACGGCCACCCGCCGGTGGTTCCCGGTCACTGACTCTCGGGCGGCATGAGGAAAAGGGAGTCTGAAAGGGGGAATCCGTGACAGACCATTCCCAGAGGAAGCAATTCAAGATCCTGTTTCTCTGTACCGGGAACTCCGCGCGCAGCATTCTGGCGGAATTCTTCCTGAGGAGGCTCGACCCCGGTGCATTTCGACGTGTACAGCGCCGGAGCCCACCCGAAGGGCCGCGTGAACCCTCACGTGCTCGAGCTCCTGAAGGACGGCTACCACATCGACGCGAGTGCGGCGCGGAGCAAGTCCTGGGAAGAGTTCAGGGACGTGAAGTTCGATTTCGTGATCACCGTCTGTGACAAGGCGCGGGAGTCGTGTCCGATCTGGCCCGGCCAGCCGGTCATCGCGCACTGGGGATCGGAAGACCCGGATGCGGCCGAGGGCGAAGAGGAGCAGCGAAAGGCCGTGAAGAGAGTCGGCGTCGAGATCTACCGGCGCCTCGGCCTCTTCACGTCGCTGCCGATTGCGAGCCTCGACCGCCTGCGTCTGGAAGAGATGACGAAGGCGATCGGCACGAAGTAGGCCTCTACGCCGTGACCCGCACGGCCTGGTCCCTGAAGCTGAGCAAGGCCTTTCGAAATCCGCCGACGAGCTCGGCGATCTGCGCCTCGTCGATGATGAGCGGCGGGCAGACCATCAACCACTCGCCGTAGCGCCCGCCGGCGACCCTTCGGGCGAGCAGGATCAGCCCATTCTCCATGCAGCGCTCGCGGATGCGGGCGATTGCGTCGGCCTCGGGCGGGAACATCTTCTTGCTCGCCTGGTCGGCCACGATCTCGACGGCGAGCAGGAGCCCGCGGCCGCGCACGTCGCCGATGATCTCGGTCTCTCCCGCAAGCTCCGCGAGCTGTTGCTTCAGCAGCGGGCCCATCGCGGCGGCGTTCTCGACCAGGCGGCGGTCCTGGAGCTCGTCGAGCACGGCGCAGGCGGCGGCGCAGGCCTGGGGATTGGCGGCGTAGGTGTGCCCGTGAAAGAAGCCGCCCATCCCGCGCAGGTCGCGCACCATGTCGTCGGTCGTGAGCACCGCGCCGAGCGGCGCGTAGCCGCCGCTGACGCCCTTGGCGAGCGCGACGATGTCCGGGCGGCAGTCCTTCCAGTGGTGCGCGGCGAGAAACTTCCCGGTGCGGCCCGCACCGCTCATGACCTCGTCGTAGATCAGGAACACGCCGTACCGATCACAGATCCGGCGGACCATCGTGTAGTAGACGTCCGGCGCGACGAGCGCGCCCGTGGCGACGCCGCCGACGGGCTCCAGGATGAAGGCGAGGACCGTTTCCGGCCCTTGCGCGAGGATCTGGTCCTCCAGGGCCTGGGCGCATTGCCGCGCGTACTCCTCCGCGCTCACGCCGGCCGGGAGGCGGTAGGTCAGGGGAGCGGGCACCTTCGGCATCGGAACGAACATCCCGTGGAAGGGCTCGGCGAAGTCCGGATCGCCCGTCACTCCCAGGATCGCGAGCGTGCTGCCGTGGTAGGACGGCGTCCGGCTGATGACCTTGGTGCGCGAGCGGTTCCCGCGCGCGTAGGCGGTCTGTCTGGCGATCTTGAGCGACGCCTCGACCGCCTCGGTGCCTCCGGAGACCAGGAACACGCTGTCGAAACCGAGGCCGGCCATCGCCGTGAGTTTCTGCGCGAGCTCGCGGTGCGCGGCGCTGTCCCATACCTTCGCATAGGCAAACGTCACGCGGTCCGCCTGGGCGCGCATCGCCTCCTTGACGCGCGCGTTGTTGTGCCCGATGTTCGAGACGATTGCGCCCGAAGAGCCGTCGAGGTAGCGGCGGCCCTGCGTGTCCCACAGGTAGATCCCGTCGCCGCGCGCCACCTCGGGGATCGGCTTCGCGCGCGATTCGGAGACGAAATCCTGCAGCCGATTCATCGCGATTCGAGTCTACCGCAGGGGTGTTCGACGTCTGCGTCAGCCGGCCGGGAGCTGGAGGCGTGCGCGAACCCCTCCTTCCGGGGCTTCATGGAGCGAGATCGATCCGCCGTACAGCTCGGCGAGGTCGCGCACGATCGCGAGGCCGAGTCCGGAGCCGGGCGCCGCCTCGTCGGCCCGCACGCCGCGCTGCAGGACGCGGTCGCGCATCGACGGCGGGAGTCCCTGACCGTCGTCGTCGACCGTGAGGACGATTTCGCCGTCGCTGCGGGCCGACCGAATCGCGACGCGCGATCGCGTCCACTTGCAGGCGTTGTCGAGGAGGTTTCCGAGCATCTCGTCGAGGTCCTCGCGACGGCACCGCACGACGTGCTCGGGCGGGGCGTCGACCTGAATGCCGAGACCGCGCTCCGCGTGCAGCCGGAGCAGCGTGCGTGAAAGCGCCTCTGCGGAATCCCGGACCGAGCACCGAACGCCCGGCGTCGTTCCCGAAGCGGCCGCGCGCGCGTGCGCCAGGTGATAGTCCACCTGCCGCCGCATGCGGTCGATCTGCTGGCCGATCGTGGCCGCGAGCTCTCCATGCCCCGACGAGCCGGCCCGATCGGCTTCCTGCGAGAGAACGGCGAGCGGCGTCTTCAGCCCGTGCGCGAGGTCGCCGGTCTTCGCCAGGGCCTGAGTGACCATCCGTTCGCGATCCTCCAGCAGCGCATTCAGGTCGTTGACCAGGGGCTGCACCTCGGCCGGATAGCTTCCCTGGACCCGACGCTCCCGGCCGTTCCGCACTGCGGAGAGCCGCTCTCGCAGTCGGTCAAACGGAGAAAGCCCGCGGCGCAGCTGCCCGAGGCCTGCCACGATGCAGGCGAGAGCCACCGCGGAGGGCAGGGTGAAGTGGACGAACGTGAGGATCTCGGGATGCCTCCGGACGAGCACCGTCGAACAGACACCCGCAGCGGCGATGAGGCCGACGGCCAAAAGGATGGAGCCGACGACGAGGCGGGACCGGAGCGATCGCGGAGGGCTCATGGTCCCACCCCGATTCGATACCCCAGCCCGCGCACGGTCTCGATGGCGGATGCCCCGAGCTTGCGCCGGAGGCGGGCGATGAAGACCTCGACGGTGTTGGAATCCCGGTCGAGGCTCTGCGCGTAGATGTGATCCGTCAGCTCGCTCTGCGACACGACGCGCCCGCGCTGGTGCATGAGATAGGACAGGACGCGGAACTCGTGGCCGGTCAGCCGAACGGGCACGCCGTCGATCGTGACCTTCGCGATCCTCGGGTCGAGCGCGATCGCGCCGCACCGCAGCTCCGGGGCGATCTGACCGCTCGCGCGCCGGATCAGGGCGCGCAGCCGCGCGAGCACCTCTTCCATGCGAAAGGGCTTGGCGACATAGTCATCGGCGCCCCCATCGATCCCCTGGACCTTTTCGTTCCAGCTTCCGCGGGCGGTCAGCACGAGAACGGGCACCCGCACGCCCGCCTCGCGCCATCGGCGCAACAGCGTCAGGCCGTCGATCTTTGGAAGCCCCAGGTCCAGGAGGACGGCGTCGTACGGCTCGGTCTGCGCGAGAAAGTCCCCGCGCTCGCCGTCGGCGGCGCAGTCCACGGCATAGCCGGCCGCGCCGAGCGCATCCGCGAGCTGCCTGGACAGAACCGCCTCGTCCTCGACGACCAGAATCCGCACGGCCGCCTCCTCGGGTCTCCTTATAAGACAAACGAGGCTGAACGGCTGCTGAACGGGCCATTCAACGGCGGTTCAGGCACGGCTTCGTAGAGTGCGCGGTTGAAGGGAGATCCCAGATGCTTGCACGAAACCTTTCCGCCCTGCAGGTCCGCACAGTTCTCATCGCCGCGCTTCTCGCCGTCACCGCAGGCGCAGCGACCGGCGCCGACGTCCCCGGTCAGAGCCCCAACGCTCCGTATGCCTTTCTCATCGGCCATTGGGACGTGGCCCCGGAGAGTGGCGGCGCGCCCACGATGACCACGCTGTTCCGCTACGGGCCGAAGGAGTCGTACATCTGGTTTGCCGTCAATGAGCTCGCCGATGGCGCGGAGTCGCCGCACCTGGAAGGCATGTTCGTGTGGAACAGCGTGCACAAGAGATTCGACATGCTCGTGGCGACCGGCATGAACGGCCCCGGTTTCGAGGAGCAGGGTTCGCTCTCCGTCGAACGGGACGGGACGGTCGTGCGCGAAATCACCGCCTTCTTTCCGCAAGGAACCCTCGGGATGGGGCAATCGGCCGCAAGTCCCAGCAGCGGGACCGCGCGGTTCCGTCAGACCTTCAAGGCGGTGGGGCCCGACCGGGTCCTCACGACGGTGATGCGGGAGACCGCCAAGGGCTGGGTGGCGACCTTTCCGGGAAGCGATCGGCTCGTCATGACGCGGCGCAAACCTGCCTGAGGCCGGTGCCGTGCGAGCTCGCCGGGAAGCTCACGGCGACGGGGGGAGTTGAGCCTTTCCACTCGCGGGATCGTAGAGGCTGCCGGCGGGAAGGACGGACATCCGGACGTCGGCGGCTCCGAGCGGGGCCTGGGCATGCGGCGTGATGCGCGCCTGCCGGGCGTCGTAGACGACGGCGACGCTCTCGCCGAGCACTTTCCAGAGGCCGTCGGGGCCGACCTCGAGGGCCGTCGACTCGTCGATGCCGACGCCCACGCGGTCGGGGTGTTCGAGCACGAGGCTGATCAGCCGGTTGAGGCGCCGGCGGCGGACGAAGTGCTGGTCCACGATGGCGCCCGGCAGCAGGTCGAAGCCTTCTTTCGTCACGATGTTGTCGCGCGCGATCGTCATGAAGGCGCTCGACGAATCGGCAGGGTCCTTCGGGGGGCGGCTGCCGCCGGGTTGCTTTTCGTCTCCGGTGATCATGGGCGTCGACATCACGGCGGCGCCGGCCGACGTTCCGCCGACGGCGGCGCCGGCGCGGTAGCGCTCCCGGATGGCGCGCTCGACCGGCGTTCCACCGATCGCGGCCGTGAGGCGCGACTGGTCCCCTCCGCCGAACCAGATGCCCGTGACGCCGTCGAGCTTCCGCGCGGCAGCCTCGCTCGAGGCGGCGGCGCGGTCGAGCACGACGCGCTCGGCCTTCGCCCCGAGCTTCTCGAACTCCTTGACCATCTCGACCCCCGCCTCCGGGTCTTCGCTCGCCATCGGAAAATCCACGATCCGCGCCTTGCCGGCCCCGCCGGCGAGCTCGACGAAACGCCGGATGAGCGGATCGGGAATCGGCCCGCCGCCCACGATCAGGAGCGTGCCGGCGGCGACTCCGGGGCCCGGGATCACCCGGCCCGGCCGTGCTCCCGGCGTCTTGCCGTTGTCCCAGACGGCCTCGCCATTGACGAAGACCGTGCGGATCCCGGTGGACAGCTCGTGGGGCTTCTCGTATGTGGACCGGTCGCCCACCGTCTTCGGATCGAAGAGGACGAGATCCGCCTTCATGCCGGCGCGGATCGAGCCGCGGTCGGCGAGCTTCAGCCGCTGGGCGGGAAGCGACGTCATCTTGCGGATCGCTTCGGGCAGCGTCAGCCAGTGCTTCTCGCGCACGTAGCGGCCGAGCACTTTCGGGAACGTCCCCGCGCCGCGCGGGTGGGCGATGTCGATGCCGCCGTCGCTGCCGACCATGACCCACGGCTGTGTGTAGAAGACCTTCACGTCCTTCTCCGTCATGGTGTGGCCGATGATGTCCGGGTCCTCGACTTTGGCGATCTGGATGAAGAGATCGACCTCAGAGATTCCCTGCGAACGGGCGATCTCGTCCAGAGTGCGGCCGACGTATTCCGGGTGCTTCTCGGAGCCCATGATCGTGATCCGGGAGCCGCCACCCGCGTCGGCAAGCGCCTCGCGGACACTTTCGGGATCGTCGTATTTCTTGTTCGGGACGAGGACCTTCAGGTCCGAGCCCCACGCCTCGTAGGGGTAGCAGTCAGCCATCACGTCGAGCCCACCCTTGCGCGCCGCGTCGAAGAGGGCGACGGCCTCGGGCGCTCGGCCCCACGTTCCGACGACCCCCATCTTGATGTGAGAGATCTGCACCGGAAGCCCCCCCTTCCGGCCGATCTCGATAGCCTCGGCGAAGGCCTCCATGCCCTTGTCCGCCTCGTCGCGCGTGTGCGTCATGTAGAAGCCGCCGGAGCGGGCGGCGGCCTTCGACATCTCGATGAGCTCGCGCGTGTCGCTGTAGCTGCCGACCTCGTACTCGAGGCCCGAGGAGAGCCCTGCGGCGCCTTCGCGCATGCCCTGCTCGACGAGGGCCGCCATCTTCACGACCTCCTCGTCGGTCGCGACGCGCTTGTAGTCCTGTCCCATGACGAGCTCGCGGATCGTGGCGTGCCCGACCATGGTCATGACGTTGATCGGCCGGAGGCGCCGCGCGCAGCTTGCGGAGGTAGTCGCCGATCGGCCAGGGCGATCCGCCGTCCGGGCCCTGGACGACCGTCGTGATTCCCTGCGAGACCTGCGTCTCGGCAAGCGGCTGCGTCAGCAGCTCGTCGGTCGAGTGGTTGTGGATGTCGATGAACCCCGGCGCGAGCACGAGGCCCCGGCCGTCGATCACGCGCTCGCCCGGCTTCGCCCGGAAATCGCCGACCTGCGTGATCGTGTCGCCTTCGACGCGGACGTTGGCGGCCCGGAGCGGTTTGCCGGTCCCGTCGGCCACGCGGGCGCCGGTGATCACGAAGGCACTCGGCGAGCGCACGAGACCGGGCCGAGGAGCAGAGCCGGACAGAACGATGCGGCGCCACGCGGAGTCGGTTCTTCATGGGGTCTGCTCTGCCTTTCCTGTCGTCCCGGCGCATGTCTGCCAGCACGGTCCGCACTTCGGCGATGTCGCGTCCGTACTGGTCCGGGCGGAGCCGTCGCCGCGAACTGTTCGAGCGCCTGGCGGGCGAGCGCCCAATCGCCGACTTGTCCCGCCACGCGCCCGAGGTTGTAGAGCGCGTCGTACTGCTTGGGATTCAAGGCGACGCAGCGCGACCAGGCGTCGATCGCCTTCTCGGGCTTGCCGAGACGCGAGTAGACGACGCCGAGCGTGTTGAGCGCGCGCGCGTTGCGCGGGGAGATCTCGAGCGCCGTCTCGAGGCTCTGCCGGGACTCCTCGAGCCGGTCGAGCTTGAGCAGCGCGATCGCCGAGTCCTGGTGCGCCTGGGCGCTGCGCGGGTCGATGGCGAGCATCCGGGCGAAAACGGCGAGGCCATCGGCCGGCCTTCCAGAGTCCGTCAGCGCGATGCCGAGAGCGTTCAGCGTGTCGGCGTCGTCGGTGTCGCGGAATGGCTCGAGCAGGGCCACGGCCTCCCGCGGCCGTCCCATCTCGGCCAGCAGCATTCCCCGGCGCCGATCCATGTTTTCCCCGCCCGCGTCGTGGGCGTCCGCCGCCTCGTAGACCCGCAGCGCGCCCGCCAGATCGCCCTTCTCCTGAAGGACGAACGCGAGCTGGAGGTAGCCCATCTTCATCCGGGGGTTCTCGGCGACGACCGTGCGCGCGCCAGGGCGAGCGCCTCGTCGAGCTTGCCCCGCTCGAAGAGGTCCACGACGTCGTGGAGCTGGCGGTCGACCGCGATCAGGTTCTTCGGATCGTCGGCCGGCCCGTAGGACGCCTTCTGCTCCGACTCGCCGGCCAGGTAGCCGAGGCTGCGGAGCTTCGCGGCCTCCTCGGAGCCGATCGTTCCGCGTTCCATCGGGCCGGCCGGCAGGGCGAGCGAGCCGGGGCCGCAGCTGTCGGACGGAGTCCATCCGCTCCGAGACGAGATTCTTCGTCTCACCGGGATCGGTCGCTCAGGTCGTAGAGCTCGGGAACGGGCAGGTCGATGTACTTCATCCCCGCCGTGGACGAGGCCCCGCAGCGGCGCCCAGCCGCGATTGAGCGCGGCCGAGAGAGCCTCGAAGTAGGTGCCTCGGGCGCCTCCTCGCGGCGCGGCCGCGCAGCAGGGACTGCCCGGGCAGACTCCGGGCGGCGGCGTCGCCGAGCGGCGTCGAGAACCGTCGGAACGATGTCCACGTGCCGCGCCGGCGTGTCGTCCCGGCCCGCGGCGACGAGCCGGTCGGGGCACCACAGGAAGAGCGGCACGTGCAGCGTCGCCTCGTAGGCGAAGAGGCTGTGTGTCATCTCGCCGTGGTCGCCGCGCGCCTCACCGTGGTCCGCCGTCACGACGAGAAGGGGCGCCGGCGAGCTCGCCCTGACGGCCTCGAGCAGCGGCGCGAGGGCGGAGTCCGTGAACGCCACTTCGCCGAGGTAGAGATCGTCCGGAAAGCGCTCGGCGAACTCCTTCGGCGGATCGTAGGCGGCGTGCGGGTCGTAGACGTGGACCCAGAGGAAGCGGCGCTGGCCCTCGCGGGCCTTCCACCACGTCGAGCGCCGCCTTCACGACCTCGTCGGCGCGCGCCTGCCGGATCTCGAAGTCCTGCGGCTCCTCGACGTGGTTGTAGAGCCCCTCGTACGCGTCGAAGCCGCGGGAGAGGCCGTAGCGGGCGTCGAGGATGAAGGCGCCGACGAAGGCGCCGGTGGCGTACCCCTTGCTGATGGAGCCTCGTCGCGAGCGTCTCCACCTTCGGCGAGAGCCGGAAGCCGGCGTTGTCGCGCACGCCGTGCTGGTAGGGGTAGAGGCCGGTCAGGATGTTGGTGTGCGAGGGGAGCGTGACGACGTTGTGCGCGTGCGCCCGCGTGAAGACGCGGCCCTCCGAGGCGAACCGGTCGAGGTTCGGCGTCGTGCCGCGGCGGGTTTCCGTCGAACCCGACGGCGTCGTAGCGCAGCGTGTCGATCGTGATCAGGACGACGTCGCGAGGGATCGCGGGTCGGACGCGGCGGCCTCGAGGCCGCCGGCTGCTTGCCGGCAGGCGAAACGAGCGTGGCCGCGAGGAGGATCGCGGCGGAGGATGGTGCGGCGCACGGCCGAGAGTCTATAAAAAGGAAAGGGCCCGCCCGGCGGGCCGGGCGGGCCCGAGAACGGCTATCGTAAGAGCTAGAAAGCGATGCGCGCACCCAGGCGCAGGATGGTCGGGCTCTGCACCTCGAAGATCTGGTTGAAGGTTCCGTTGGGTGTGAAGTCCGTCGTCCCGCGCTCCGCGTTGAAGTTCCAGGTGCCCGCGTTGCTGACGCGCTGCAGGACGGCGTCGTTGTTCGTGACGTTGAAGCACCTCGGCGAGCGCGGTGAAGATCACCGGGCCGATGTTGAACGCCTTCTCCAGGTGCAGGTCGAGCTGGTAGACGTTGTCGAGGCGGAACGAGTCGATCTGGTCTGACCAGGTTCCGTTGTCTCGAGCCCGCGCCGTCGATTTGTCGGTTACGGATGTAGTACGACTGCGGGTATCCTTCGCGGCCGAAGAAGTTGGCGGAAAAGTTGATTCCGAGAGGGAATTGATACATCCCGCTGACGTTGAATTGCCACCGCGCGTTGATCCAGATGTAGTCCTTGCCGGAGTAGCCGACGACCAGGCCATTGTTCGTGTTCTGGCCCGCGAGGTTCCAGCGGTTGTTCGGATCCACGACGGCTTCCGGGGGGATCTGCTGGCGCCAGTTGTTCCAGCCGACGCTACCTCGGAGCATCCACTTGTTCGAGAGCCGCTTGACGGCCGAGAACTCGATTCCGTTGAAGTTCTGGGTCGCTCCCGGCCGGTTGAAGAAGTTGTCCCCGATCGGCTCGTCCTCGAGCGTCAGAGCGTAGAACGGCACGTTGAACGGGAGTGTGAACCCGTTGTCCGCCACCGCGACGCCCTGGGCCGTGCCTTGCAGGAACCAGGTGTCGGGGCCGGCCCCGATGGGCAGTCTGGTACTGGAGGTCCTTGACGTGGCGGTACGTGTAAGTCGCCGAGAGGGCGAAGTCGTTCGTGATCTGCTGGTCGACGCCGAACGTGAACTCGTCGGTCTTGGGAGAGACGAGGTTGGGTGAGATCGTGGTTGGCCGGCGATCGGAGCCAAGCGTCGGGTCCACGGTGTAGAAGCCGATGGCTGCCGTAATTGAAGTCGATCTCGTCGGGCGAGACGATGTTGTCGCCGTTGGAGTCGTTCCAGTAGTAGTAGTAGCCGCTCGTCTGCGACAGTCCGTTGGCCTGGTACGTGAGGAAGCCGAGCTGGTCGGCGTACCGGGCGTAGGAGCCGCGCAGCTGGGTCGTATGGTCCTTGCCGAGCGAGTAGCGCCGCCGAGACGCGCGGCTGCCAGTCTTTGTAGTTGAACGGCGAGTCCGTGTCCCCCTGGTAGATGACGGGCGGAAGGATCACTTCGCCCGTCGTCGGGATCGACCAGCGGATTGCCCGGGGCCGAGCTCGGGAGGTTCTTGCCAGCTGGACGTCGTAGCGCACCCCCGCGTTGATCGTCAGGTTCCCCGCGGTGAGCGTGTCGCCGAGCGTGCCCGAGTAGTACTGGGTCTTGTAGATCGTCCGGACGTTGCGCACGACGTAGCGCGTAGGCCGTGTAACCGAAGATCTGGTCGCCCGGCCAACCGGTGGCCGAGTCGTTGATCTGGCGGCGGTAGTTGAAGCTCGCCTTGAGCTCGTGGTTGACCTTGCCGGTGTTGAAGAACTTCGAGACCGCCGACGTTGGCCTGATACTGCGGATTCTTCGAGAAGTAGTACGCAGTAGCTGTGCTGCCACTCGTATCCGTCGGTCGTGGGGTTGAGCACGTAGTCGGCCTGCGTCCCGAGACCACCCTCGGGAGTGCTGTCGTACGTCGGATACTGATAGCTCGCGAACATCGAGGCGAAGAGGTCCGGACCGAAGACCTGGCTGTCCTCGAGCTTGTAGAAGTCCGTCGGAATCACGAGGGTCGTCAGGCTCGCCGGCGTCCGCGTCGGAGCGTTCCCGCGCCCGTCCTGGAAGCGGTCGCTGTGCTAATAGAAGAGACCGAGCGCGTTGGAGGAGACGATCTGGGCGTTCAGTTTGGCCGACCAGGGCTGGAGCCGGACGTCGGACATGATGGGATTGCCCTCGGGATTCGTCCCGGTCTCGTTCAGGCCGATGTCCTGGCGGGAGGCCGAGGCCCAGAGCCAGAGCCGATCCTTGATGATCGGGCCGCCGATCTCGGCGCCGTACTCGCGGATGAAGCGCGTGCTGTTCGTCTCGAATGCCCTGGTCGATCGCCTCCTGCGGCGTGTTGGTGCGCCTGCCATTCGCGGAAGCGTAGAGTAGCGGCGCCGAGCCCTTGAGCTCGTTGGTGCCGCGCTTGGTCACGACGTTGATCGTCGTCCCCGGCTGCTGCAGGTCGAGGAGCGAGCCTCCGGTCGAGACGTCGACCTCGTCGAAGGTGTCGAAGTCGAAGAACATGTTCGTGCCGCCGTTCTGCCGGGCCTGGCCGCCGTTGAAAGTGCCGTAGGAGTTGTCCGTCGTGGTCGCGCCGTCGATCTGGTAGGTCACGCCGGCCGGAGCCCTTCGCTCGAGAAGTCCGGCCCGCCGGCGACGCCGCTCGCGCGCCCGCCACGTTGACCGTGTCGAGCTGGATGCCCGGCGTCTGCTGCATCAGGGCGTAGATGTCGCGCGAGGTCGGGATGTCGTTCAGCTCTGTCCGTCGAGAACGTGGCGCCGGTCTCGACCTTGCGCGTGTCGATCAACGGGGTCGCGCTCGTCACCGTGACGGCCTCCTGGACGTTGGCCAGCTGCAGTGCTGCCGCGCCCACGTCGGTGTTCTTGCCGAGCGTCACGACGACGTTCTCCTGCTCGAAGGTGGTGAAGCCGGGCATGGTGACGGTCACCTTGTAACGGCCCGGAGGAACCTTCAGGAAGCGGAAGTTCCCGTTCGTGTCGGTCACGGTGTTCCGCGGGGCGCGGGGTCCGGTCAGCGCGACGTCGCGCCGGGAATCGGCTGCGCGTTCATGTCGACCACGCGGCCGAAGATGTTGCCGGTGTTCTCCTGCGCCAAGGCGAAGAGGCCAAGCCCGGCGAGCGCGACGAACCAGACCAGACACTCTTGCCAGGCTGACCTCCACATAGCTGACCTCCCTAATAAAGTTTGACTGTCCACGAAGTGTCTTTCCGTGAGCCGGTCCTCCTGCTGAAAGTCCGAATGCGCGTTATCGTACCCCTCCTTCCTTCCGGGGATGCAACAAAGAATGCGCCGCGCCGATTCAGTTTTCTGAACCTGGAGTCCGGGGCGACGCGTCGTGGAATATGATCCGGGCGACTGCAGGGCCCGCAAAATGAAACTCGCTCCGATGGCCCGGGATGAGGCGGCCAGGCTCGCGGCTCTCGCGCGTTACGAGATTCTGGACACGGCGCCGGAGCAGGAGTTCGACGATCTGACGCGGTTGGCCGCCCACGTGTGCGGCACGCCGCTCGCGCAGGTCACGTTCGTCGACCGGGATCGCCAGTGGTTCAAGTCGCGGATCGGCGTCCGAAGCGTCGGAAGCGCCGCGCGACATCTCCTTCTGCGGGCACGCCATCCTGGGG
>CAVRXJ010000027.1:0-64562 GCA_963725095.1 uncultured Acidobacteriota bacterium | reverse complement strand
ATGCCGTCCACGGACTCCGGAGCGTGGATGCCGGAGACCTCGAGGATCGTCGGCACGACGTCGATGACGTGCATGAACTGGTCACGCAGCGCCCCCGTGTCCTTGATGTGGCCGGGCCAGGAGACGACCATGCCCTGCCGGATGCCGCCGAGCTTCGAGGCGTTCTGCTTGAACCAGGTGAACGGCGTGTCGAAGGCCCAGGACCAGCCCGCCGACATGTGGTTGTAGGTCTGCTCCGTGCCCCAGACGTCGTACCACTTCAGCTGCTCCGCGGCGGGCAGCATGTTGATGCCGTTGAAGAACGCGACCTCGTTGGGTGTTCCGAGCGGACCGCCCTCGGCGCTCGTGCCGTTGTCGCCGTTGATGTAGATGATGAGCGTGTTGTCGAGCTTGCCCGTGTCTTCGACCGCCTGGATGAGACGGCCGATCTCGAAGTCGTTGTACGCAACGTAGGCGGCGAAGACCTCCACCTGGCGGATGAAGAGCTTCTTCTCGTCGGACGTGCACTGCGCCCAGGGCTTGATGACCTTGCTCGGCCAGGGCTCGAGCTTGGTGTTCGCGGGGATGACTCCGAGCCGCTTCTGGTTCTCGAAGATCCGCTCGCGCAGCTTCTCGTAGCCGTCGTCGAAGAGGTGCATCGCGTGGATCTTGTCGACCCACTCCTTCGTGGGGTGGTGCGGCGCGTGGCTGGCCCCCGGAACGTAGTGGAGGAAGAACGGCTTCGACGGATCGATCTGGTTGAGGCGGTTCAGATAGTCGATCGCGTCATCGGCCATGCCCGTGATCAGGTTCCAGCCCGGCTTGCCCTGGAACGGATAGATCTGCGTCGTGTTGCGGAAGAGGTTCGGCTCCCACTGGTTGGCGTCGCCGCCGACGAACCCGTAGAAATACTCGAAGCCCATGCCCGTCGGCCACTGGTCGAAGGGGCCGACGGCGCTCGCCGCGAAGGCCGGCGTGTTGTGGTCCTTGCCGAACCACGAGGTGGCGTATCCGTTCTCGAGCAGGATGCGTCCGATCGTCGCCTTGTCCTTGGCAATGATGCTGTTGTATCCGGGATAGCCCGTGGACTGCTCCGAGATGACGCCGAAGCCGGCCGAGTGGTGGTTGCGGCCGGTGATCAGTGCGGCCCGGGTCGGCGAGCAGAGCGCCGTCGAGTGGATGTTGTTGTAGCGTAGCCCGGCCTTCGCGATCCGGTCCATCGTCGGCGTCGGGATGACGCCGCCGAAGGTCGACGGCACGCCGAAGCCGGCGTCGTCCGTCATGATCAGCAGGACGTTGGGCGCGCCCTTCGGCGGAACGATCCTCGGCGCCCACCAGGGCTTCGACTGCAGCGCGTCATCCTTGATGACGCCGCCGAAGGGCGGATCGGGCGGCGGCAGCTGTTTTCCGTCGATTGAGGTCGTCCCTGCGGGCGAACCCGGCGGGGGAGTCGGCTGCTGGCCTCGAGCCGTGGCCGCAATAGCGAGGATTCCGGAAGCGAGGACGAGACTCGGGCGCCCGAGACGCATGGGTTCTCCTTCTGTTGTTCGAGCTCGGTGAGCATAGAACAGAATCAGATCAGCTGACGAACCGACGAATCAACGCGGACATGAGATGTTTGCGAGCACACCAAACAGAGCTGAAGATCATCGCGGAGAGTTGAATCCCATCCGGCTTCTCACTTCGGGAGGAAGCCTGGGAAGCGCCGACCGGGGAATGAAGAAGCTCGCAAGGGCCGAGAGGTCCGCGAAGACCTTGTGACGCTCGGCCGCCCGGTCGAGATACTCGTGACCCGACGTGCCGCCCGTGCCGATCCGGGTGCCGATCATCCGCATCGCCATCTGGGCGTGGCGCTGGCGCCAGGTCGTGAAGTTCCTTTCGATGTCCGCGAGGATCGCCAGCGAGCCGGAAGGGCATGTGCAGAATCGGCTCATCCCGATAGAGATTGATGAGGAGCGCCGCCTGGAGCGCGCGCCGGGAAAAGTGGCGTCCCGGCGCCGCCACGGGTTCGCTCGACCCCTGTTCGAACACGTCCGCGAACCGGCTTGCCGTCGCTTCGACTCCTGCCAGCTGTGTGGCCTTCTCCTCTTCCGTCAGGGTCGGGTTGCTCCGGATCGAGGCGCGGTCGGCGGCGAGCATGGCGTCGACCGCCCGCCGGTACTCCCGCCAGAAGTCGAAATCGCCGAAGTTCAAGAAAGGCGTTCGCTCGAGCCAACCCTCGATCAGATCGAAGAGAGAAGGCTCCTTCTCCGAAGCCTCGACACGCGCGGCATCGGCTTCGCTCAAGCGCGACGTGTAGGGCGCGCCGTGAAGCTGAAGGCGGTCCCCGCGCCGCATTCCCAGCTTGTTCTCGACCAGGCGAAATTGAACGCTCTGAAGGCCCGAGGCCGGGATCAGGTCGTCCCGGAAATCGAGGAAGTCGAGAGGGGTCATGGTTTCCAGGACGTCGACCTGTTGAAGCAGGACGCGCTGGATCTCGACGATGCGCCCGCATCGCAGGACCGCTTGCCCGAGTTCCTCCTCCGGGACGCGGGAGCCTCGAAAGGTCGCGAGCACCGCGTCGAGCTCCCACAGGATCTGCTTGAACCACAGCTCGTAGGCCTGATGAACGATGATGAAGAGCATCTCGTCGTGGGCAGGGCGGCCACGGAGGGCGCTCTGCATCTGCTGGCTGCCGAGCAGCCGATCGAGCTGGATGTAGTCCGCGTAGTAGAGAGGACCGCGGGGCTTTTCTGTTTTCCATCTGAGCGTGCTTCGTACCATGAAGCCCGGAGCGATTCAAACTGTCATGTCGATCGCGGGATAAGATTCCTGGCAGTGAAACGCATCCTCAATTTCATCGATGGCCAGTTCCGGCCGCCCTGCTCGGGACGATACCTTCCGAACGTCAACCCGGCGACGGGGCAGGTCATCGCCGAAACCGCGGAAAGCGGCCCCGAAGACGTCGATGCCGCCGTCGTCGCCGCGTCCCGCGCGTTCGCGTCGTGGCACAGGACACCCGCCGAAGAACGATCCAGGCTCCTGATCCGGGTTGCCGAGCTCATCGAGGAGAACTTCGACGAGCTGGCGCGGCTCGAATCGGAAGACAGCGGGAAGCCGATCGCGCTCGCGCGCCGGATCGACGTGCCCCGAGCCATCCGGAACTTTCGCTTCTTTGCGACGGCGATCCTGCACGCCGAAACGCCCTGCCACATGACGGACGATCGGGCGCTCAACTACACCATCCGGCAGCCCCTCGGCGTCGCCGGGCTGATCTCACCCTGGAACCTGCCGCTGTACCTTCTGACCTGGAAGATCGCTCCGGCCATCGCCGCGGGGAATTGTTGCGTGGCGAAGCCTTCGGAGCTGACGCCGCTGACCGCCGACAGGCTCGCCGCACTGACCCTGGAGGCGGGCATTCCGCCCGGCGTCGTCAACATCGTGCACGGCCCCGGAGGGAGCGCCGGCCGCGCCCTCACGTCGCATCCGAAGGTCCCGCTCATCTCGTTCACCGGGGGAACGAAAACGGGCGCGGACGTGATGGCCTGCGCGGGACCGCTCTTCAAGAAAGTGTCCCTGGAGCTCGGAGGGAAGAACCCGAACATCGTGTTCGCGGACGCCGATCTCGAGCAGGCCGTCGCCACGTCGATCCAGTCGAGCTTCGCCAACCAGGGGGAGATCTGCCTCTGCGGATCGCGTCTGTTCGTCGAGAAAACGATCTACGACGAGTTCCTCGACCGCTTTCTGGAGGGGACGAAGAAGCTCCGGATCGGAGACCCGCAGGACGATTCGACCGACGTGGGCGCGCTCGTCAGCGAGGCCCACCGTCGCAAAGTCGAAGGCTACGTCGCGCTCGCGAGAGAGGAAGGGGGCACCATTCTCGTCGGCGGAAAGCGCCCCGAGAATCTCCCGGAGCGCGTCCGGGACGGTTACTTTCTGGAGCCGACGGTGATCGCCGGCCTCGACTGCCAGAAGCGCGTCATGCAGGAGGAGATCTTCGGGCCCGTCGTCACCGTCACGCCGTTCGATTCTCCCGAGGAGGCGATTGCCTTTGCCAACGGCACGCGCTACGGACTTTCGGCGAGCGTCTGGACCCGGGACCTCCAGAAGGCCCATCGGGTCGCCGCGGCGATCGACAGCGGGACGGTGTGGGTCAACACGTGGCTCCTGCGGGATCTTCGCGTTCCCTTCGGCGGAATGAAGGAGAGCGGCCTCGGGCGCGAGGGCGGGTTCGAATCGCTCGATTTCTTCACCGAAGCGAAGAACGTCTGCGTCAAGTTGTGAGAATGGAGCACTCCGAGAAGTGCTGTGCCAGGTCCTGGTTCCCATTTCAATGCTCGTGTTCACGCTCCATGTACCGGGCATGCCCGAACCGCAAAGGGTGAAGCACGGACCTGAGTGCGCGGTCACGCCGGGGTAGAGGAGTCACAGGTCGGTCCTTCTCGCGATTCGTTTCTTTCGAGGCGTCGCTCGCTTCTGATTCAACCGCATCAGGCGTCGCCGAAGGCTTTGAGTGGATGCTGAACACATGGAAATTCGCTTTCCGGGAGGAGCCCGGGTCGATGCGATCCACGAAGGCTTCTGGATCCGAACCGACCAGCCACTCGAGCAGGGAGGCGATGGGACCGCACCCTCGCCGTTCGACCTCTTCCTCGCCTCGATCGGGACCTGCGCCGGCTTCTACGCGCTTCGCTTCTGTCAGCAGCGCAACCTGGACGTCGAAGGTCTCGTCCTTTCGGTCCTTCCGGAGCGAGAAGCCGGCGGCAAGCGCGTCGCCCGCATCCGAATCGGGATCACACTTCCGCCGGCGTTCCCCGAGAAGTATCGCGAAGCGATCCTGAGGGCCGTCGATCAGTGCAGCGTGAAGCGGCACCTGGCGCAGCCGCCGGAGTTCGTTGTCGTCACGATTCCGGCGGCACCGGCGGAAGTTCCCCTGGCGGCGAAGATCGCCTAGGTTAAGGCGGCGGCATGGGGAGGCGGCGAGCTCTCTTGCGCCGGGGTCAGTCCTGTGGTCGTGACGACCGGAGGAAGCGTCAGAGTCGAGCGGCGTCGATCCGGGGCAATTGTCCCGGGTGATCGAGACCCAAAGCGGTCGATTCGGGACGGAGTTCCCATTGTCCGGCGGCGGTGCCGGCGCCATCGTGGGGGCGAAAAGGAGAGATCAACATGCTTACCCACGACTACTCGTACGCAGGCATTCTGCAGAACTCGCTCAAGGTCGCCTGGACGGAGCGCACGGTTCTCGAAGGCAGGGACTTCGACTACTCCAGGCGGTTTCTTCCCAATCGGCTCTCGGGAGTGGACGACATTCGCTGCCTGAGCGACCGCGAGAAGCTCAAGCTGAATCAGATCATGGGCAACGCGTATTGCCACATCTTCGCCTACGTGGAGGAATACATCATTCCGCAGGCCCTGGAAGCCGCCCAGAGGGACATCTACGGCGATGAGACCCGGTTGCGCACCCTGCTGCGCTTCGCCGAGGACGAGTCGAAGCACCAGGAGCTGTTTCGACGCTCGACGGCGATCTTCGAGAAGGGGTTCGGAGTCAAGTGTGGCCTGATCCCCGGCCGTGAGGAGGTCGCCCGAGTGGTGCTCAGCAAGTCGCGGCTCTGCAGCTACCTGCTGACCAGCATGATCGAGTGGTTCACGCAGTCGCATTACGTCGAGCACGTGCGCGATCGGGGCGAGCTCGACGGGCTGTTCCGTGATCTGGTCAGGTATCACTGGATGGACGAGGCACAGCACGCGAAGATCGATTCGCTCCTCATCGACGAGATCACGCAGGAGATCAGCGAAGCGGAGCGCGAAATGCCGTCGACGAGCTCCTCGAGCTCGGCGGTGCGATCGATGGGCTCTTGTCGCAGCAGGCCGACCTGGATCTGCAGAGCCTGGAGAAGGCCATCGGACGGACGCTTTCCGACCCGGAAAAGGCGGAAATCAAGCAGAACACCCATCGCGCCTACCGGTGGACGTTCCTCGTCTCCGGGCTGGAGCATCCCAATTTCGTCAGGATCGTGAGTGAGCTGACCAGTCGAGGGCCGGCGAAGCTCAAGGCCGTCGCCAGAGCGCTGTCGAACTAGGACCGGAACACCGTGGTCCCGCGCGAAGACGATCGCCTGCGCCCGCGTCCACACGCCGAGCTTGTCGAACAGGTTCGAGACGTGGTTGCGGACGGTCTTCTCGCTGATGGCGAGGCTCTCCCCGATGTCGGCGTTGGCGAGTCCCTGGGTCATCAACGTCAACACCTCGCGCTCGCGGGTCGTGAGACGGTCGAAGGCGGGGTCCTCGCCGCGCGGGGCCAGGAGGCCCATGAAGTCGAGCACGACTTCTTGAAAGCGGGCCCACGCCGGCTCGTCCCCGAGAAGAATATGGTTGCGGCTGTCCAGCTCGACGAACTGCGCGGCGGGGATTCCGGCGGCCAGGTGGCGAGCTTCCGAGACCGGACAGACATCGTCATCGCGGGAGTGGATGATGAGCGTCGGCGCCTTGATCGCGCCGAGCAAGCCGGACACGTCGACCGTGGAGCGGGCCTCGAGCAGCCGCGCCGCCATTTCACCGGTGCTGGTCCGACGGCAAAGTTCGTTGAACCAGCCGACTTGCGCTCCGCTGGCGCCAGGGATGAACCGCGACGTGAAGACCTGGCGGAACACCGGATTCTCCTTGCCCCAGCCGATCCTCATCAGCTCCAGCATCGCGCGGTACTCGCGCTCGCGCTCCGAGTGGGCGCGCCGCGCCCAGCCGCGGGCGTAACCACCGTAGAGAACCATCTGTGAGACACGCTCCATGGCGGCGCGTAGGTGACGCCGTCGCCGCGCCGACGAGATCGTGTATGGCGAGGATGTTGGGGTGCGCCAGCGCAGCGACGACGCGAGCCTCCCGCTCGAAACGCTTCGGCGTGGCCGGATCCTGCGCGAGCCCGGCCGGGCAGCACCAAAGCAGGAACTTCCCGGCGATTTCCCAAAGACACGCCGCCCTCCGGGCGAGACGATGCCTGTCGAGAAAAGGTGAAGGTCGACTACCCAAACGAGGCGGCGGGAGGCGCGTCGATGAATTCGCTCTTCACGAAACGAACCGATTCACGAAGGCACCGCACGAGGAGGATTCCATGAACAACACCCGCGTCACGCGACCGGAACCGAAGGCCGGCCGGCTCGCGCATCTGCCGATGGCGCTCGCGGCCACCCTGTTCTCGCTGGCCCTCGTCGTTCCCGCAAAGGCTCAGACCTACACCTCCATCGACTGCCCGGGTCGCCTGTACGCGCACGCCTATGGCATCAACGACTTCGGCGCCATCGTCGGCGACTGCGAGGATCAGAACGGAAACGTCAGCGGTTTCCTGCTCCGGCACGGCGCCTACACGATGATCGACGTGCCCGGCGCTCTGGTGACGACCGCATGGGACATCAACAACCTCGGCGCCGTCGTCGGAGACTACGTGGCGGAGGATGGCTTCATCCATGGCTTCCTTTTCCGAGAGGGCCGCTTCACGACAATCGACTTTCCGGGCGCGAGCGACTCGTCGGCTCAAGGTCTCGACGATTTCGGGCGCATCGTCGGAATCTTCATCGATGACACCGGGGCTTTCAAAGGATTCCTCTCCGTTGGAGGCAAGTTTCAGGTCATCGAGTTCCCGCCGTCGGAGTACACCACGGCCGTCGGCATCAACGCCCTCAAGCAGATCGTTGGTAGCTCGGACGTCCGATGGCTACCTCCTGAAGAAAGGCCTGCTCACGAAAATCAGCTACCCGGGCGCGGGCTTCACGACGGCGAACCGGATCAACATCTTCGGCCAGATCGTCGGGACCTGGGGTCCTCCAGATGACGACTCGTATCACGGATACCTCCTGACGCGTCACGGGTTCGAATCCATCGATTTCCCTGGCGCCACAAAAACCACGGGCAGAGACATCAACAATCTGGGCCACATCGTCGGATCGTTCGACGCCGGAGACGGCGACGTTCATGGATACCTTCGTACCCGCGGGGCGCAGGACAAGGATGACGACTGAGCCCCGATGTACCGGCTCCGACTCCGGTGCTCGCCGCGGCGCAGCGGTAAGCCCTCTCTCCGGTCGCGGGCGCGGCTTCACGCCGCGCCCGTCTTTAGCACCAGGTGACGAGCAGCCGTCGGCCGACGTCTGCGAGAAGTGGGGAAGGATCGGACCCCCCTCACCCTACCCCTCTCCCCCGTCGGGGGGCGAGGGAAGTACTCGGAGAGGCCGGTCGTCAGGGCAGCATCATCCAGAGGTAGGCGTACTGGAGCGCCGTGACCTGCGCGGTCTGCTTGTTGACGGCGCCGGCCCCGTGGCCGCCCTCGGTGTTCTCGAAGTAGTAGACCGGATGGCCCAGAGCCGCGAGCTTCGCCACCATCTTTCGGGCGTGGGCCGGGTGCACGCGGTCGTCGCGGGTGTTCGTCCAGTAGAAGGGCGTCGGGTACTTCGCGTCCGCCCGGAGGAGCTGGTACGGAGACCAGGTCTGGATGTACGCCCAGTCCTCGGGCTTGTCCGGGTCGCCGTACTCCGCCATCCAGCTCGCCCCGGCCAGCAGGTGACTGAACCGGCGCATGTCCGCCAGGGGCACCTGCGCGACGACGGCGTGGAAGAGCTCCGGATAGAGCAGGAAAGTTCCGGATACGAGCAGGCCGCCCTGTGAGCCGCCCATGATCCCGAGGTGGCGCGGCGACGTGATCTTCCGGGCGATCAGGTCCTGCGCGACAGCCGCGAAGTCCTCGAAGTTGTGGATGTGCTTCTCCTTGACGGCGCGCCTTGTGCCAGGCGGGGCCGAACTCGCCGCCTCCCCGGATGTTCGCGAGGACGTACACGCCTCCGCGGGCGAGCCACGCCGACCCCAGGCCGCCGCTGTAGGTGGGGACCTGCGAGACCTCGAAGCCGCCGTATCCGTAGAGGAGAGTCGGCGCGGTTCCGTCGGTCTTCGCCTTCCGGGGCCTCACGACGAAATACGGGATCTTCGTGCCGTCCTTCGACGTCGCTTCGAGCTGCTCGGTCGTGATCCCGCTCGCGTCGAAGAAGGCCGGCATCGTCTTGACCTTGGCGGACGCCCCGCCGTTCTCGGAGAGCCAGAGCGAGACCGGAGTCACGAAGTCCTGGTACGTGAAGAAGAAGGTCTCCGACCCGTCGCTCGTGGCGGTCAAGTCCGCGGTGCCGAGGCCGGGTGTGGGCACGTCGGTCCGCTTCCAGGCGCCGTCTTCCAGGGAGAGCGCCGTGATGCGGCTCTTCACGTTGTCGAGCGTCGTGAGGAGCACCCGGTCCTTCGTCCTGTCGACACTGGCGAGCGAAACGCGCTCGCTCGGCTCGAAGAGCACGTCGAACCGGCGAACGCCGCGCAGCAGATCGTCGACCGTCACGGCGAGGAGCGACCCCTCGCGGTACGTCTTGCCGCCGCTGACCGGAGTCGAGTCGCTTCGGAGCGAGAAGAGCAGCCGTTCGCGGAAGAAGGCGCGTAGCTGGGCGTCCTCCGGGAGGTCGAGTTTGACCAGGTAGTCGCCCACGAGCAGAAACGTCTCCTGGCGGAAGAAGGCCGGAACGCGCGTCACGAGGTCGTATCGGCCGTCGCTCAGGATCTCGCTCGACCCGGCCGAGGCGACGTCTTCCGTCTTGCCCTCGAACACGGTCTTCGCCTCGGAGAGCGGTGTGCCGCGCTTCCAGAGCTTCACGATGCGCGGATACCCGGAGGACGTCAGCGAGCCGGGCCCGAAGTCCGTGCCGACCCAGAGCGTGTCCTCGTCGCGCCACGCGACGTTCGACTTGGCCTCCGGCAGGGAGAAGCCCCCGGCCACGAAGTCTTTGGTCTTGGTGTCGAACTCCCGTTTCACGGAGGCGTCCGAGCCGCCGGGCGAGAGGCTGACGATGCACCGCGCGTAGGCCGGCGGGAGGCACTGGGCGCCGTGGAAGACCCAGGCCTTGCCCTCGGCCTTCGCGAGCGCGTCCACGTCGAGCACCGTCTCCCACTGCGGAGCGGCCGTGCGATAGGAGGCGAGCGTCGTGCGCCGCCAGATCCCCCGCTCGTGCGCGTCGTCCTTCCAGAAGTTGTAGACGGTCTCGCCGAGGAGCTCGGGCGTCGGGATCTTCTCTTTCGAGTCGAGAATCTCGAGCGTGCGCTTGTAGATGGGCTTGTACTCCGGCCGCGCCTCGAGCACCTTCGTCGCTTGCGCGCTCTGCTGCCTGGCCCAGGCCAGGGCCTTCTCGCCCTGGACGTCTTCGAGCCACAGGAAGGCGTCGTCGTCGTTCGGAGCCGCTCCCAGTCCGGCCAACCCGGCCACGACGAGCACCGCCAGGGACCGCCAGCGCGCAAGGATCTTCCTCATCCGCTCACCTCCGATAAGGTCGACGATTATGGCATCGGTGTCGGTCTTGAACCTGCCGAGTTTGCGGGAAGTCAGCAACTCAAGACGGACCCGTCATCTGCTTGAGCATCTGCTCGAGGGCCGCCTGATCCGGTCCGACGAACGGCTGAGCTTCCGGGGCGGCAGCCAGAGACGCGAGCACCCTTTCGATCATGGTCCCCGGAGCGGCCGGCAGGTGGCTGCTCAGGATCATCTTCGGCGCCATCTTGCGGATGGAGTCGAGCTCCCTCGCGAAGGCGCCTCGGTCCACCTTGTGGAGCCAGGGGGAGTCGATCGTCGCCCAGGCGACCTGCCCCTGCCGCAGGTCCGCTTCGGAGATGTCCGCGGCGCTCTGGGGAACCGCCTGGAGGAGCGCGCCGAAGCAGTCGGAGCTGAAAAAGACCCCCGACTTCTCGTCGTAGAAGCCGGTCGTCGACGGGTTGTCGAAAATCGGAGGCTTGACGGCCGCGAGCGTGCGCCCGCCGACGGTGATCTTCTGACCCGGGTTCAGGAGATGGACGCGGTCCATCGGCAGCGGCGCGGCGGTCAGGCTCATGATGCCCACGCCGAGAAACGTCGTGATCACCCGGATCCGCGGGTTTTCGGAGAGGAGCTGTTGCAGGCTGCCCGTGTGGTCGAAGTCCGTGTGCGTGAGCCAGATCCAGCGGAGGTCCGCCGGATCGATGACCGCCCGCAGCGCCGTCAGGAACTCGGCGCTCTCCACGACGGTTCCCGTGTCGACCAGGATCGGCTCGGGTCCCTTGATGACGAACGCGTTGATCGGCACGAAGCCGAAGCCCGGGATCGGGAAGTTCGACGTGAGGACCTCGATGTCCGCAGCGGCTTTGTACGAGCTGACCATGCCTCTCCTCCGATTGGGGGATAACTTATGTCAACCGGGGTCGGTCAAGTGGGGGCCACGGAAGTCAGCAAATCGAGACTGACCCCCCTTGCCTCGGCCGAGGGAGCGGCAGTAACATTCGCGAACTTCCGTGGTCATGGCGGTTCGAGGCTACAGGGCGCGGCTCTTGCCTGCTTCTCGCGCTGCCGGTGTCTCCGAAGCACCCCTCCCGCCTTCCTCCCTCTACCTCCCCTTCGGTCGGTTCGACGTTCAGCAACGGAGAGGAATCATGAAGAGCGCTCGCCGCGCTGCAACCCGGGCCTCTCGCTGGCTCGTCTTTCTCGCCGCACTTTTCGTCGCTCCCGTCGCCCCGCACGCTCGAGCCCAGACGCCGCCGCTCTACCCCGAGTTCCAGGTCAACTCCTTCACGACGGGCGACCAAAGGCACCCGACGGTGATCGTTGACCCCGGGAACGGCAGCTTCGGGATCGCCTGGCAGCGGCCAGGCGCCGGCGGTCCAGACGTCGTCGGCAATGGCTTCGACCCGGACGGAACCTCGAACGGCGACGAGGGTCTCATCAATACCTTCTCCACGGGCAGTCAGACCCGGCCGAAGGCCGCCGGCAATCTCGACGGCCACATCATCGTCGTCTGGATGAGCGGGGGCCAGGACGGGAGCCTCACCGGTATTTTCGGACAGCGCCTGGACAACAACGGACCCGTCGGGGGCGAGTTCCAGGTCAATACCTACACGACCGGCTACCAGTACAACCCGGCCGTCGCCGTGGACTCCTCCGGCAACTTCGTCGTGGTCTGGGCGAGCGATGCGCAGGACGGCGACAAGGGCGGCATCTTCGCGCAGCGGTTCGACAACACCGGTGCGAAGGCCGGCGGAGAGTTTCAGGTCAACACCTACACGACCGGCTACCAGTACAACCCGGCCGTCGCCGTGGACTCTTCGGGCAACTTCGTCGTGGTCTGGGCGAGCGGACCGGTCGGTCTCGGGACGGGGATCTTCGCGCGGCGCTACGACAGCGCGGGAACGGCACAGGGCGGCGAGTTCCAGGTCAACGTCGCGAGCGGCAATCAGGGGCAACCGGACGTCGCGTCCGACGCGTCCGGAAACTTCGTCGTCGTCTGGACCGTCGGTTCCGACGGCTCCGGGTACGGAACCATGGGACGGCGTTTCGATGCGTCCGGAAATCCGCGGAGCGGTGAATTTCCGATCAACACCTACACGACCTCGAACCAGAACTTCCCGCGCATCGCCATGGATTCCGCGGGGAACTTCCTCGTCGCGTGGCACAGCAAGGGACAGGACGATCCGGCGGCGCCGGACGGCTTCGGCGTCTTCGCCAGAGCCTTCAGCGCGACGGGTCGCCCTTCGAGCGTCGAGTTTCCGGTGAACACGTACACGACGGGCGTTCAGGCGCGCCCCGCGGTCGCCCTGGACGACCGCGGAGACTTCGTGATCGCCTGGGAGAGCATCGGGCAGGATGGCGGCGGCTACGGGATCTTCGGCCGCTCGGGAGGTTTTCCGCCGTCTCAGGCGCTCAACGTCGACGTGCACTCCACCGCGGACACGAGCTCCGACACCGACGGCGTGCTCGAGGCCGGTGAGACCGTCCTGGTCGAGCCGCTCTGGAAGAACACGGGCACCGCGGATCTTCCTCTGACCGGCACGGCTTCCGCCTTTCACGGGCCGGCGGGCGCGCTCTATGCAATCCCCGATGAGTCCGCGGATTACGGGACGATCGCCGCCGCGGCGACGAGTGACTGCCGCATCGCGACCGGCAACTGCTTCGAGCTCGCGGTCACGATTCCAGCGACACGGCCGGCGACGCACTGGGACGCGCAGTTCAAGGAGTCCCTGAGCACCGGTGTGGCGAAGACCTGGACCCTGCACGTGGGCGACAGCTTCACGGACGTGCCGCGCTCACAGCCCTTTTACAAGAAGATCGAGACGCTCCTGCACAACGGAATCACCGCGGGCTGCACCGCGACGACCTACTGCCCGGGCGATCCCGTCTCGCGCGGGCAGATGGCGATCTTCCTCGCCAAGGGCAATCGCCGGAACCGCCGCGATGGTCCCGACGAGCGGCCTCGTCGGCGCGCAGGCGTACAACTGCGTTTCCGGCGGCGTCTCGCTCTTCACCGACGTCCTGCCGACCGACATCTACTGCAAGCACGTTCACTACATCGCCGCGCAGAACGTGACTCTGGGCTGCTCGACGGGCAAGTACTGCCCCGGCCGACATCGTGACGCGTGTCCAGATGGCGTCCTTCATCGCCAAGGCGATCGTCGCGCCCGGCGGAGGCAACGCGATTCCGTTGACCTACGGTCCGGACCCCGTCACCGGCCTCTCCTACTCCTGCGACGCCGGTTCGCCCAACGTGCATTTCACCGACGTGCCCGCCACCGATACCTTCTGCAAGCACGTCCACTACCTCTGGGCCAAAGCCATCGTCTCGGGCTGCGGGGCGACGACCTACTGCCCGACGGACCTCGTCACGCGGGATGCCATGGCGAAATTCCTTGGCAACGCGTTCGCGCTTCAGCTCTACGGACCCTAGCCGGGGGTCAGTCTTGATTTGCTGACTTCGGCCGGGCAACGCGGTTCGGCTGGTCGCCTTCCGGGTCGCGAGGGTTCTTGAGGATAGGGTCGATCTGATCCCGGAGTGCGGGCTCGAACTCCAACCGATGTTCGAGGCCGGCGAGTGGCCGAATGAAGCAGGAGTCGTCTCGATGAAAGCGTCGCGCGAAGCGCCGGACGGAGATCCGAGCGAATCTGCGGGCGACGTGGGCAGCGAGGCGGCGCGCGAAGGCGATGCGGCGGAATTCGGGCTCGCCCCCTGGCTCGTCGTGAGGGGGGCGCTCTCTCGAGGTGGAAGAGGCGCAGGAGTGAGGGCGAGCGTTGGAGATGATTGAGAACGGGTCGCTGTCTCCGACGTCGTCTCCTGGGTCTACGACTGACGCGGCCGCCGACCGGACCGTGCCGCCGACCCGCCCGCCGTCCTACGCGCGCGCGGTTGTCCTGACGTCGCTCGCCATGATCGCCTTTGCGTGCAATTCGCTCCTTTGCCGGACGGCTCTCCGCCACACTCGCATCGACGCCGCAAGCTTCACGACCATCCGGCTGGCGTCCGGTGCGCTCATGCTGTGGCTCCTCGTCCGGCTGCGCCGCGGCTCACGCGCCGGCAGCGGAAACTGGCTTTCGGCGGTGGCGCTCTTTGCCTATGCCGCCGGCTTCTCCTTTGCGTACGCGAGCCTGCCCGCGTCAACGGGGGCGCTGCTGCTCTTCGGCGCGGTCCAGGCAACCATGATCGGTCATGGCATCCGGGCGGGAGAGCGGCTCTCGAGATGGCAGCTCGTGGGCTTAGCGCTCGCGCTCGGAGGACTGATCGGCCTGTTGCTGCCCGGCCTGTCGGCGCCGCCCTTGTCCGGTTCGCTCTTGATGTTGAGCGCCGGGGTGGCCTGGGGTGTCTATTCCCTGCGCGGGAGAGGCCGGGGCGATCCCTTGAGGGTCACCGCGGGGAACTTCCTCCGCGCCGTTCCCGTCGCGGCCGCGTTGAGCCTGCTGATGCGTGGCAGCGTTTCCCCGGACCGGGCCGGGTTCGTCTATGCCGTGTTGTCCGGTGCCCTGGCTTCCGGACTCGGGTACGCCATCTGGTACACGGCGCTGCCGGCGCTGAAAGCCTCGAGCGCCGCCACGGTGCAATTGAGCGTTCCCGTCCTGGCGGCTCTGGGTGGCATCGCGTTTCTCGGCGAGTCCGCAACCCTTCGCCTGGTGCTGGCGTCCGCGGCCATCCTCGGCGGAATCGCGATGGTCATTCGGGAGAGGGAAGGAAGGGAAAAGGGTCGGACCTGATTCCTGAATTCGCAGCGTGTCCCTGTATTCTTGACGACAGTTTGCTCGGGTGGACTTTCGAACGGGTCCGCGTCAGACCTGATTTTCTGCACGGACAGTCGTACGCAAGGAGGAGCCGATGAACCCTGAAGGATGGCGTCCGGTCCCGCCGGCGTGGCGAGTTTTCGGCAACAAAATGTTGCTGCTGGCGGTCGCCGGCCTGTGCGTGGCGCTGCCCTCGGCGGGGCAGCAGTCCGCGAACGAACAGGCCGTCTGGAAGCTGGAGTCCGCCTACTGGGCTTACGTGAAGGCGGTCGATCTCGACAGTTATCGAAATCTGTGGCACCGGGATTTCGTCGGCTGGCCCTCGTCGAGCTCGCAGCCTGCGCGAAAGGCGCACATTACCGATTGGATCACCGCGTACACCGAGAAGGGGCAGGGTTTGCAGTGGTTCTCGATCGAGCCGGCTGCCAGCCAGGCCACGGAGAACATCGTCGTCACGCACTACTGGCTGACGGAATTCTGGGCCGACAAGGCTGGCCAGGGAGACCCACCCGAGACCGTCCGGATCACCCACACCTGGATCAAGACCGCCGCGGGATGGCAAATTCTCGCCGGCATGTCGACACCGCCGCCCGGGAAATGAGCGGATCCGCCGCGCCGACTGTCGGCGCGGAAGTCGTTGGCGTTCGGCGCGCCGGGCCTCAGTGCCCCGGCGGCTGAGGGGCTTCGAAGAAGGCGTCGATGGCCTTGCGAAGGGCATCCGGGCATTCGAGATACGAGAAGTGCCCGCAGTCCTTCAACGTGACGAGCCGCGCGTTGGGAATGGCCCGCGCCACGTGCGAGGCCACGTCGGGGGGCATGAACACGTCGTCGCCGTTGACGACGAGCGTCGGGATGTCGAGTGTCGCGAGCTTGGGGAGAAGGTCGTACCCGGACGACCCCCACGTGTCCGCCACCAGCCGGTCTTCGATGGCCCTCGCCTTCAAGACGCCCTCCGCGGTGAAGCTCGCGCGCAGGCGCTCGACGATCACCTCGAGGCTCCCCGGACGTCGCATGGCCGCCCGGAAGTGAACGCGGTAGTAGGCGGCGACCGCGTCGGGATCGCCGCGCCGGTATCCCTCGGTCTGCCGCATCTCCTTCAGACGCGTCGACGTCGTCCGGCGCGCGCTCCTGCCGCGACTGCAGGAGCAGATTCAAGTCGGCGGCGGATACCGGCGCGGGATTCATGAGGACGAGGTACGAGACGCGGTCGGGATGCCGCAGCGCGTATTCGAGCGCGAGGAGCACGCCCCACGAGTGCCCGATGAGCACCGCGGAGCGCAGTCCAAAGTGCCGTCGTACCTCGTCCAGATCCGAGACGTCGGAGGCGAGTGATACGTCCTCGGGACGCACGCCTTTCGCCGACCGGCCGCGGCCTCTCTGGTCGTAATAGATGAGGCGGTAGCCGTCGGCGAAACGGTCCATTTCCGGCAGGAGGTAGCTGTGATCGAAATCCGGCCCGCCGTGGAGAACGATGACCGGCCGTCCGCGCCCGACCTCGCGCGAATACAGGCTCGCGTTGCCGACGGGGATCGTGGCCTCCCGGGGTGTCGCCGCGGCGAGGGGCAGGAGTGCGGCGAAAGCGAGAAGTGTCACCGTAGCTCGAGCCGAAGCCTGGTCATCTCTTTTTCTTGTACCACTGGAACCGGTACGCCATCTCGGGCCCTCGTTTTCCTTCGTAAGCGAGCCGCGCGACGAGCAGCACGAACGGCTCGATGTATCGGGCGATCCGGAGAGGGCCGGCGTCCACCGGCTCGAACCCGACGTCCCGGATCAGCGCGGCCGCGACCCGTTTGGCGGCCGGCTTGTCGCCGCAATACACGAGGCTCGGCCGCGGGGACTTTCGGCGCGCCGCGAACACTCCGAAGAGCACTTCGCTCGGCACGGTCTGGAAAGCGGCGACCACCTTCGCCCCGGGAACTTTCTTTGCAAGCCACTCCGCGCCCGAGGAGGTGTGGGCGATGGCGAGATCGGTATCGTCGGCATTCATCGGGAGCGAGCAGGTGACGAGGACCTTGCCCGACAAGGCCGCCTGCCTGCTTCAACACGTCCGCGACCCGGGACCAGTGCACGGCGAGCAGGACGGCGTCCGCTCCCCGCGCGGCCTCCCGCGGCGTGCCCGCCCGGGCTTTCCCGCCGGCATCCCGCGCGAGCTTCTCCAGTTTCTCCTGCGTGCGCGCGTAGCTGAAGACGACCTCATGGCCGGCGCGCGCAAAGATCGTTCCGAGCTTGCCGCCCATCAACCCCGACCCCAGGATTCCCACTCGCATTCGACCTCACCCGCCTTTCGTTCGAGGACCGTCGCCGCTCAGCGGCCGGTCATCTTGTCAAGCGCTTCGGGATAGCGAGCGCCCTGCACCGTGATCTTCGCTGCGGCGCTTTCGATGTGACGAAGATCGTCGGGCGTCATTTCGATGGCCGCCGCTCCGACGTTCTCGTCGAGACGCTCCAGCTTCCGCGTTCCCGGGATGGGAACGATCCACGGCTTTTGAGCGAGCAGCCAGGCGAGCGCAATCTGTGCGGGGGTCGCCTTCTTGCGTTCGGCGACCCTGCCGAGCAGCTCGACCAGGGCCAGGTTCGCCTTCCGAGCCTCCGGCGTGAAGCGAGGCACGGTGTTGCGGAAGTCGGTACTGTCGAACGTCGTGTTCTGGTCGATCTTTCCCGTGAGGAAGCCTTTGCCGAGAGGACTGAACGGAACGAACCCGATTCCGAGCTCCTCGAGCGCCGGCAGCACTTCGTCCTCGGGCGTTCTCCACCAGAGCGAGTACTCGCTCTGGACTGCCGTGACGGTCTGGACGGCGTGGGCGCGGCGGATCGTCTGCACTCCGGCTTCGGAAAGACCGAAGTGCTTCACCTTTCCTTCGGCAATGAGCTCCTTCACCGCTCCCGCCACCTGCTCGATCGGCACTTCCGCGTCCACGCGGTGCTGATAGAAGAGATCGATGGCATCGACCTTCAGTCGCTTGAGGCAGCCCTCGGCGACTTCCTTGATGTGCTCCGGGCGGCTATTCAGCCCGCTCCACTTCGGCCCGCCGCCGGGATCGAGTCTGTACCCGAACTTGGTGGCGATCACGACTTGACCGCGGAATGGCGCGAGGGCTTCGCCCAGGAGCTCTTCGTTGGTGAACGGGCCATAGACCTCGGCGGTGTCGAAGAACGTGACGCCCCGTTCGACCGCCGACCGGATCAGGGAGATCATCTCCTGCTTGTCGGCGGCCGGACCGTAGCCGTAGCTCATTCCCATGCAGCCGAGCCCGATGGCCGAGACCTCCAGGCCGCCTTTTCCCAACTTGCGCTTCTGCATCGTTCCCCCTCGCTGCCGGAGCCGGAGTGCACAATGTAAGCCAGGGAAGGCGGCAGGCGTCAGGACAGCCGCACGAATGCCTTGTATTTTCTGATTCTGGCATCAGTCTCGAACCAAGAGGTATTGGCCAGGATCGGGAGGGCTGATCGCATGTTCGTCGGGCACTACGGCGTCGCGCTTGCGGGAAAGCGCGCGAGCCCGAGTCTGTCGCTTGGGCTGCTCTTTCTCGCGGTGCAGTTTCTCGACGTGCTCTTCGCCGTCTTCGTCCTGCTCGGGATCGAGCGGATGAACATCGTGCACGGGTTCACGGCGTACAACCCGTACGACCTCTACCGGATGCCGTACACGCACAGCCTCGCCGGCGCGGTCTTCTGGTCGGTGCTCGTCGGATGGATCGGATGGATCAAGCAGCGGCGATTGCCGGCGCGCGAGCGTCGCGTTGCCGCGCTCGTGCTCGGCGGCGCGGTGTTCTCGCACTTCGTGCTCGACTTTCCGATGCACACGCCCGACTTGCCTCTCTGGCCGGGCGCGGGGGCGCCGAAGATCGGGCTCGGGCTCTGGAACCATCGCGACGCGGCAATCCTCGCGGAGCTTGCCGTGCTCGTTGTTGGAGGGTGGATCTACCTTCGCGGCTCGCGGCCGCGGAGCACCTTCGCGCGCGTCGGAACGATCGCGTTCGCGGTGTTTCTCGTCGCGCTGACGATCTCGACTCCGTTCCAGCCCGACCCGAAGAGCCCGCAGGCGTTCGCGATCTTCGCGCTCGCGGCCTACGTCGCGCTGGCGGTCGGTGGCGGAGCTGGTGGACCGCGGGCGGGAGATGGTCCCCTCTCCCCCCGACGGGGGGAGAGGGTTAGGGTGAGGGGGGTCTTGTATCCTTCATGACGGAGCGCCGACGTGAATCTCCAAGACGTTCGGACGGGGATTGCCTACAACCGCTGGGCGAATCAGCGACTGCTGAAGGCGGCGGGCGAGCTGTCGGGAGAAGAGCTCAACCGGGATCTGGGCGGGAGCTTCGGCTCGATCCGGGGGACGCTGCGGCATCTCCTCTGGGGAGAGCGCGGCTGGCTCCAGTATTGGCGGGAGGGATCGTTCGTTCCCCAGCTCTCGCCGGAGGACCTTCCGGATCTTCCTTCGATCGTCGAGGGCTGGGAGATCCACGAGAAAGAGAAGGCCGCCTTCGTCGACGGTCTGACGGAAAAGAAGCTCCGCGCGCCGATCTCCGTTGACCAGGACGCGTACGTCCTGGGAGAGCTCATCCAGAACGTCCTGACGCACTCGACGCATCACCGCGGCCAGGTGGTCCACATGCTGCGGCAACTCGGGAGGACGCCGCCGACGACGGGGTTCCGCCGATTCCTGTCGGAGAATCGGAGCTAGCCGCCGAGATCCCGGCCTCCGGAGCGTCCAGCCTCAACCCGAGGGCTGCCATGAACCTGGCCATCGCGCACGCGGACGGGACCGGAGGCCGAAATCAGAAAACGAGACCTGGCCCCTCAGGCCTGAATGAGAACCGGAAACGGGAAACGAGCGCGGACGGAGAAGAAGCTCCACGGCGCGCCCCCCGTCTGCTGCAGGAAACCATGAGTCTGCTGCGAGGGTGGCACGTTGTTGAATCCGAGAGACACGCTGACGGTGCCGTTGAAAACCTTCGTGCCCGCATTCTCCAGAGTTCCAGAGCCGGCGAATCCGCCGACGGTGAAGGTGGTCGGGCCAAAGCACTGGATTGAAAAAACCATCAGGAAGCTCGAGGCTGCCGTGATCCCGTAGGCCTTGGGCTCGAAGTGCATCGAAATCGCCGGGTCGCCCGAGGGAGAGACCTGGCGGTCGAAGTTCGCGAACGGCGTCGCGGCGTCCGCCTGCACGATGACCGGTCTGACGAACGTGAGATTCGTGCGGCCCTTTCCGACGGTCTTGGTCACGCTGAGCGTGTCGATCGTCAGAAAAGAGAGGTCGATCCCCTTGGGGAACGGGAACAAGGCGGCGAGCTCTTTCGGCGAGAGGTCCGGTTTGAATTTCGTGACGTCGACAATCTTCCTGTTGAAAGGCGTGAACCCGCTGAGCTTCGATTTCCGCGCGCCGCGTGCTGTTTTTTTCACGGCTGGACCCTCCTCAATGCCTGGGTCGATGCTAGTTCTGATAACTTCTCCGGGGCAACAGGTGTTCATGACTCGCTCTGGGCGAACGAGGAATCGTCCCGGTCCAGTCGGAGTGCGACGAGACGGCCGGGGGTTCGGAAGCGGGAAATCAAGACCGACTGACACGGGGCGCTGATTTTCTGACTTCGGCGGCTCGGGCCGGTGCGGCAGCGGGGCCCCGTCTCGCCGAGCGTCGAATTGCGCTCAGCCAACATCACGGAAAAAGGATTGCGATGATCGCGACGTCGCCTGACCGTCGGCATCCTCGGCCACTGGAAGGCCGCCGGATGCGGCCTCTCGGAGCTGGCTCGCAAGAAGATCGACTGAGGGGGGGAGCGCCACAGCGGATCGTTTGACTCGCAGCCCCCGCGGTCATAGCCTCTTCCGCCTGGAGGCAAGACTATGGCTGCAAGAAAGCCGGCAAGAAACGTTCGCGCGAAGAAGAGTGCTCCCCGTAAGGCGAAGTCCGCACCCTCGAAGTCAAGCAGCACATCACGGTCACTGGCGCTGAGCTCCGCGTCGCCGAGCTTCACGGTGAACGACCTGCAGAAGAGCCTCGCCTGGTACCGCGACGTCGTCGGATTCGCCGTCGAAGAGACCTGGAAGGACGCCGGCAAAGTCGTCGGCGTGTCTCTCAAGGCCGGCGACGTATCGATCATGATCGGGCAGGACGACTGGAAGAAGGGACGCGACAGGAAAAAGGGAGAGGGCTTCCGGATGTTCTGCATGACGAAGAAGAACGTCGACGCCCTCGCGGAGCGGATCGAGTCGAAGGGCGGCAAGCTCGACCACGGGCCGCAGGACCAGTCCTGGGGCGTGCGCGACATCTCCCTGACGGACCCCGACGGGTTCAAGCTCACGATCGCCAACGAAAGGCGCTGACAGACGGGGGATCAGTCCTGATTCGCTGACTTCAACCAGCGAATCAGGCGGTCGACCTCTGGCCGGCCCCGCGCGTGCTAACGTCGGGGACGTGGCGGCGAAGGGCCGGGAACGGAAGCGGGCCAGCCCCGCCGAGCTGCTCCGGTCGCCTCTTTTTTCACGCAACTCTCAAGATGCGCTGCGCGTGATGGAGAGGCTTGCCGCCGCCTCGCTGCGGCGTCCGAGCGCGGGCCGAAACCTCCAGGGAATCGCCGAGGAAACCGGGCTCGCCCTTCCGACCCTGACGCAGTTGATTTCCTTCCTGCGGCTGGCGGGTCTCGTGTCGCAGCGCGGCCGCTCCGGGGCCCTCCGCCTCACACGCGATGCTTCTGGAATCTCCGTTCTGGACGTCATCCGGGCGATCGACGGCTCCGGGCTCTGGCGGCGATGCCTGCTCGGACTGGCGGAATGCTCGGACACGGCCCCTTGCCCGGTCCACGTGGCCTGGAAGGCGGCCCGGACGCAGCTCGAGCGGCACCTCGCGAGCGAGTCCATCGCGAACCTCGCCCGCGCCGTGTCCCGCCGCCGTCGGGCCCGACGCTGAGCTGCCGTCGGAGATCGTCGATCGGCGCGAAGCATTTCCCGGCAGGCCCCGAGCGGAGCCGGCCGCCGGTCAAATCAAGAGGTCAGGACGGAGCCTTTGCCCCGTCTCCCCGCGGCCACGGCCCGAAGCGGCTGACGGCGAGCGCGATCGGCAAGCCCACGCACGTCATGTGAACGAGGATGGGCAGCGGCCACAGCGCGGGAAGGGGCCGCTTCGTGACATTGGCGAGGTAGAGCGGCCGAAGCGCCGCAAGCAGCGGGATGACCCCGCGGTACATGACGAGAAGCCAGAACACGCCGAAGAGGATCCCGCTCACGACGGGGTGCTCGACCATCGCGGGGATCCGGCGGCTCAACCGGTAGAAGACCGCCGTGGCGGTCAGCGCGACGAGAAAGTGCATCGAGAGGCCGAGGACGGCCGTGACCGGTCCGAGCTCGAAGGTCCTCGGGCCCAGCACCGCGCCGGCGATTCCCTGGAGCATGCGAACCGGCGTGCTGCCGCTCGTGATCGAGATGATGACCGCGGAAGTGATGTCGAGAACGCCGCACGAGAGCCAACCCCAGAGGATGGCGCGGCGGGCGCTTCGGCCCTCGGCAGGAGCGGCGGTCATCTTCAGGGAATCTACTACGGTGATGAGTCTTGTCCGTGCCCCTTCCGATGACAATGACCACTTCCGTGAAAGGAAGGAGAGCCACTCGGGGGGTTGAATGGGGCCATCGCCGGTTGCCAACGCCGCTAAGATGGCGCCATGCGAAAGCTTCTGAAAGGCCTCGGAATCCTCCTGCTCCTCGTGGTCGGAGCGGCGGCGGTCTTTGCTGCATACGTCGCGGTCACGGGCATCCCGAAGTACGAACCGGGCCGGCTGCAGATGCGCATCGAGGTCACGCCGGAGCGGGTCGAGCGCGGGCGCAAGTACGCGCAGATCCTCTGCGCCTCGTGCCACGAGGACCCGACGACGCACCGGCTGACGGGCAAGCGCATGATGGACGCGCCGCGGGAATTCGGCGTCATCTACTCGAAGAACATCACGAAGGATCCCGTCAAGGGAATCGGGAGCTGGACCGACGGGGAGCTCGTCTATCTCCTGCGCACCGGGATCGACCGCACGGGTCAATACCTGCCGCCCTGGATGGCGAAGTTCCCGCACCTGTCCGATGACGACCTGGAGAGCATCGTCGCGTTCCTGCGGTCGGACGACCCCCTCGTGGCGCCGGCCGCGGTCGATCCTCCGGGCAAGACGCGCCCGACGTTTCTCTCGAAGTTCCTGACGCACACGGTGTTCCGGCCGCTGCCCTTCCCGAAGGAGCGGATCGTGGCGCCGGCGACGACGGACAAGGTTGCCTACGGCGAGTATCTGTCGTCGAGCCTCGGCTGTTTCGGCTGCCATTCGGCGGACTTCAAGACCATGAACGAGCTCGAACCGGAGAAGTCCAAGGGCTTCATGGGCGGCGGCAATCCGCTTCTCGATCAGACGGGCGCCCTCGTGCGGTCCGCCAACATCACGTTCGACGAGGAGACGGGAATCGGGAAATGGTCGGAGTCGGATTTCGCGCGGGCCCTGCGCATCGGCGTGCGCCCCGATCGGACGGTCCTCGTGTACCCGATGTCCCCGGTGCCGGAGCTGACCGAAGAGGACGCGGCCGCGCTCTATGCCTATCTGAAGACGGTGCCGAAGATGCGGCATGCGGTCGCGCGGCCCGAGTACCGGGCCACCGGGGACGCGAGCGAGGGCAAGAGGCTCTACTACCGGTACGGCTGCCCGTCCTGCCACGGAGACGCAGGCGTGGGAGTCGCCGACCTGCGGCAGGCGGCGAAGCACTATCCGACGGATGCCGCCATCGAGGCCTGGATCAAGAACCCCTCGTCCTTCAAGCCGGGCACGAGGATGCCGACCTGGGACGGCGTGATCCAGCAGAGCGAGTTCCCCGCGCTGATCGAGTACGTCAAGGAGCTCGGCGGCAAGAGCTGAGCCGGCGCTCTCGAGGGCTGATTCCCTCTCCCCCCGACGGGGGGAGAGGTAGGGTGAGGGGGGCGCCCGCGGCTCAGCTCGCCTTGCGTCCCGCCAGCCGCCAGAACTGCGTCTCGTTGAGCAGCGTGATGCGGTGTCCCTTCTCGCGGAGCCGCTTGATTTCCAGCAGCTTCCGGCCCGCGTCCCGGCCGGCGGCCTGGAGCGGGTTCGGCCGGCCGCGGACGACGACGTTCGTTTTCGCGGAAGGCGCGCCGTGGACGGTCGCTCCCGCGCGGCGAGCGGCGCGGGCGGCCTCGCTGCGGCGCCTCGACAGGATGCCGGTGAAGGCGAGGTGCGCGCCCTTCAACGTCCGCAGCCTTCCGACCTTCAGGGCGGCGGGCGGATGGGTCAGCGCCTCGATCATTTCCTTCGCGCTCTCGTACCGCTTTCGGCGTTCGCCGATGCAGCGATAGACGATCTCCTTCAGGTGATCGGTGCAGCGCAGGCGCCGGACCTCGCCGGTGCGGATCCGCGCCTTCGCGGTTCCCTTGACGAGCATTCCCAGCAGCTGTCCGACCTGGTAGACGTCGTCGCGCGCCTGCCACTTGGGCGCCGCACCCGCGAGGACGTCGCTCGGTGCGCCCCACGGATTCAGCGTGCGCGCCTCGACGCCGCGCCGGTCGCTCTGGTGGCTCACGATGCCGAAGTCCCCGAGCTTCAGGCTGCCGCCGTCGCAGACGAAGACGTTCATCGGCGTCAGGTCGCGGTGGAGCATCTGGCCGCGATGGAGCTTTCCGAGGACCTCGAGGATCCCCGCGATCTCGCGCCTCGCGGTCCTCTCCGGCCAGCCCTTCCCGGTGCGCTGCAGAAAGGATCGCAGGTCGCCGTGCCGCGCGTACTCGAGCGCGAGGCAGTAGAGGAGGCTGCCGTCCTCTCGCACCAGAGGAAACGCGTCGAAGACGCGGATCGCCCGGGAGTGCCCGGCGAGAAGCTGCCCGAAGTAGGCCTCGCGCAGCCAGCCGTCGATGTGCTCGCTCGCCTTCATGGCGACGAGGTCGGGACCGCGCGGGACGGCGTGACCCGCGTCGCGAGGTAGGCCTGGCCGAACCCTCCCTGGCCGAGCAGGCTGTCGATCCGGTACTGGATCCGCGTCTCGGGGCTCGCGATGACCTGCTGGGGAAGAAGCAGCGCTTTCCCCCGCGCGGCGCGAGAAGCCGCGGACCTCGCGAGCGTCGTAGCCTTCGAAGAGTCCTTCATCGGGCGAGCCTGGGAGGCTGAGTCTAACGGCAAGGGGAACGGGGCTGATTTCGCGAAGGCGCTCGTTCCCGGTCAGGTCGGCGAGATAGTGATCGTTCGGCCGGTGACGTACTCTTGGGACCCTTGAACCGCCTCGCGCCCCCCGGCCGCCCCTTCCTCTGCCGACGCCCATTCCTCTGGACGCTCGTCGGCATCGGCGCCGCGCTCCGCATCTTCCAGTATGCCTCCGACACGTCTCTCTGGTTCGACGAGCTGTCGATCGTGCGGAACCTCGTCCATCGCTCGGAAACGCGACTGCTCATGGAGCCGCTCGGCGACGACCAGGTGGCGCCGGTCGGGTTCATGGTCGCCGAGAAGGTGATGAGCCGGGTGCTCGGGGAAAGCGACCTGGCGTTCCGGTTTCTTCTCCTGCCCGTCGGTCTCGCGGCGCTCGTGCTCTTTCTGTGGCTCGCGGAACGCCTGCTCGACGGCTATGCGGTGCCGTTCGCCGTGGCGGTGTTTGCGATCGGCGCGCCGTTCGTGCGCTACAGCGCCGAGATCAAGCAGTACGGGATCGACATGGCGGGCATCATCGCGCTCTCTCTGATCGCGCTCAAGCTCCGCGACCCCGACTCCACCGCGGCACGCTGCGTGCTCGGCGGTATTGCGGGAGCGATCCTCGTGTGGTTCTCCCAACCGGCGGTCTTCGTGCTCGCCGGCATCGGCGCGGCGCTGCTGCTGGCCTGGCTTCGCGACCGCGATCTCGAGACGCGCCGCGCGCTCCTCGTGACCGTCCCCGTCTGGGCGGTCGCCTCGGTCGCCGCGACGGTCGTCGCGTTCCGCCACGTCACGCCGGAGACCCGGGCGTACATGGACCAGTTCTGGCGGATCCGCAACAGCTTCTTCCCGCGACCCTTCCAGAAGGCGGGCGACGCGCTCTGGCTCTGGGATCGGATCCTGGAGCTCTTTTCCGATCCGACGGTTCTGCGCTACCGGTGGCCCGCGCTCTACGGCGGTCTCGTGATCCTGGGCTTGATCGTCCTGTGGCGGCGCAACCGCTTCGGGGCTCTCGTGCTCCTCGGCCCGTTCGCGGTCGGGGTCCTGGCCGCCGTCGCCCAGCAGTTTCCGTTGAAGACCCGCGTGGCCCTGTACCTGCTTCCCATCCTCGTCCTCGCCGTGGCGGAGGGGGCCGAGTGGCTCCGGCGCCAGGCGTCGCGCCTTCATCCCGCCGCGGGCGGAGTCTGCATGGCGGCTCTCTTCGTCGTTCCCGCATGGGCCTTCGTCCAGAGGCCGCCGCCGTACTGGGTGGAGGACCACAAGACCGCGCTGGCGTTCTTACGAGAACACCGCCAGCCCGGCGACGCTGTCCTGGTATTCGCATACGAACTCCTGGCCGTCGAACGTTACGGCGCGCAGTACGGCCTGGCATCCGATGACTACCAGTTGGGCGCCTGCTCTCGCGACGACGGCCGCGTGTTCCTCCGGGACGTCGATCGCTACCGGGGCCGTCGCCGAGTCTGGCTGCTCGACGGAGGTGTTCCCGGCTACAGCGCCCCGCGCAAGAGCCTCGAGAGGTACCTCGCGACGATCGGAGTTCGCAAGGAATCGATCTCCATCCCGTCCGAGAAGCCACTGGATCCCGTGGGCGCCCACCTCTTCGACTTGAGCGACCCGGCCCGGCTCGCGGCGGCGTCGGCGGAGACGTTTGTCCTGGAGCCGCGGGCCCCTCTGGTGCCGCCGCCCCGTTGCGACGAGCGCGTGCGGCCGCTGCGGTAGGTCCCTGAGGGAATCCGGCCGCTACCGAAGCGTGATCTGGCCGGCGCCGACGTGGGCGTTCAGGCGATGCGTGCCCTGTCCCTCGTGGTGGAACTTCCGGAACAGGCCCCCATGGGTTTCGTCGAAGGCGGCCGCGTCCACCTCGCCGGTGTACACGGACGCATCGACGCGCGAGTAGCCGGCGCGGTCGCCGACTTCGACGGTCAGGTCTCCGGCGTGGAGGGAGACGTCCTTGTTGCCCGTGACGTTCTCGACGACCACCTCGCCGAAGGGGATGCGGGCGCGCAGGTCGGTCTTCGACGGGATCTTGACGGTGATGGTGAGGCCGTTCTTCGGCCCGCCGGAAATCCGCATGTCGGCGTTGCCGCCCTTCCTTTCGAAGACGACCTTCAGGTCGCGCGTGCGGGGGTCGTCGACCTTGCTGCCGGAGAGGTTGACGGAGATCGTGTCCTGGTCGGTGCCGACGACACGGACCTCACCGGATCGGACGCGCAGGTCGAGCCGGCCCTCCGGGCCGAAATCGACGGAAAACGGGTGGTTCACGATGTCGGTCGCCTTGACCTTCGTCTGGGCGACACAGGGCTGCGCCAGGAGGGCGGCGAGGCCCAGAACGAGAGAGAAGTGGCGCATGGGTGGACCTCCATCCATCTGTACGCAGGCTGGGAGGAGTTGTTCCCGACGGACCTCCATCCACCTGTACGCAGTCTGGCGGGACTTTGTTCCGTGGGTTGGCGGGTCGGTGGGCGTGTAAGATTCGGCGGCCCGCTGGTTCGGTCGAGCGGAGATAATGCGGCTCAACGGGTACAGCACGGCGGCCTTCGGCAAGTACCACGAGACGCCGCCCTGGGAGGTCTCGGTCTCGGGTCCTTTCGATCGCTGGCCGACCCACTCGGGATTCGACAAGTTCTACGGCTTCATCGGCGGCGAGACCAACCAGTGGGCGCCGGCGATCTTCGACGGAACGATCCGCGTCGAACAGCCCCACGACCCCGACTACCACTTCACGGTGGACATGACGAACCAGGCGATCGCCTGGATGCAGGCGCAGCACTCGCTGACGCCGGACAAGCCGTTCTTCGTGTACTTCGCCACGGGAGCGCTCCACGCCCCCCATCACGTTCCGAAGGCGTACGTCGATCGGTACAAGGGCAAGTTCGACCAGGGCTGGGACGCGCTGCGCGAGGAGACCTTCGCGCGCCAGAAGAAGATGGGCATCGTTCCGCCGAAGACGGACTTGACGACACGGCCCAAGGAGATTCCGTCGTGGGCCTCGCAGACTGCGGCGCAGAAGAAGATCGAGGCGCGGCAGATGGAGACGTTCGCCGGCTTCGGCGAGCACACCGACGAGCAGGTCGGGCGACTCGTGGACGCCTTGCAGGGGATGGGCGTCATGGACAACACGCTCTTGATCTACATCGTGGGCGACAACGGCGCGAGTGCGGAAGGCGGGCCCGAGGGCACCTACAACGAGATGATGGCGCTCAACGGGATCATCAGCACGGCCGAGATCAATACGCCCCACGCCGAAGAGTGGGGGGACCCGAGCACGTTTCCGCACTACGCCATCGGCTGGGCATGGGCGGGCGACACGCCCTTCCAGTGGACCAAGCAGATCGCGTCGCACTACGGCGGGACAACCAACGGCGTCGTGATCCATTGGCCGGCGCGGATCCGGGACAAGGGAGGGATCCGGCAGCAGTTCACCTACGTCACCGACATCGCCCCCACGGTGTTGGAAGCGGCGGACCTGCCGTTTCCAAAGAGCGTGAACGGAACAGCACAGAGGCCGTTCGACGGAACGTCGATGGCCTATACCTTCGACGACCCGAAGGCCGGAGAGACGCACACGACCCAGTACTTCGAGATGTTCGGCAACCGCGGGATCTACCACGACGGATGGGTCGCGGCCGCGCGCCACTCCATTCCCTGGCTGATGGCGAAGACTCCGCCCCTGACCGCGGACGTCTGGGAGCTTTACAACACGGCCGAGGATTTCAGCCAGGCTCACGATCTGGCGGCGCAGAATCCGACGAAGCTGAAGGAACTTCAGGACCTCTTCCTGAAGGAGGCGGTCGCCAACCACGTTCTGCCGATCGATGACCGCCGTTCGGAGCGCTTTGACCCCAAGATTGCCGGGAGGCCGGACCTGATGAATGGACGCACCTCGTTGACGGTGTATCCCGGCATGGCTGGAATTACCGAGAACGCCTTCATCAACGTCAAGAACGTGGCCTTCAGCATCACCGCGCCGGTGGAGCTGCGCGACGCCAAGACCAGTGGAGTCATCCGGAGAGAGCCCTAAGGATCCGCCCCCTCTCCCCACGGGAGAGGGTTGGGGTGAGGGGGGCGCTCTCGTCTTTCGCGGCGCCGAGAATCCTCCGGAATCTGACCGTTCGGCCCGGCTCACGGCCTCCGTATCCCGTCCGGCATAATCCCCGAAACTCATGGCCGGGTTCGCGTCGCTTTTGGGCGTTCTGCTCATCGCGGTCTTCCTGGCGGCGGTGGCCCGCAGGGTCGGGGCGCCGTATCCCGCCTTTCTGGCGCTCGGCGGCGCCGTTCTGGCGTTCGTGCCGGGCGCGCCCCGGTTCTCGATCGACCCCGAGGTGGCGCTGGCGCTGTTCGTCGCCCCGGTGTTGCTGGACGCGGCCTACGACTCCTCGCCGCGGGACCTCCGGGACAACTGGGTGGCGGTGGGAAGCCTCGCCGTCGTGAGCGTGATCCTGACGACGCTGGCCGTCGCGTGGGTGGCGCGAATGCTGGTGCCGGCGATGCCGTGGGCGGCGGCGATCGCGCTCGGCGCCATCGTCTCGCCGCCCGACGCCGCCGCGGCGACGGCGGTGCTGCGGCAGCTGCATCCGCCGCACCGCATCCTGAAGATCCTCGAGGGCGAGAGCCTCTTGAACGACGCGAGCGCCCTGCTGATCTACCGACTGGCCGTCGGCGCCGTGGCGATGAGCGCGTTCTCCGTCGGAAACGTCGCGCCGACGCTCCTGTTGGTCATCGTCGGCAGCATCGCGGCGGGGATCGCGCTGTCCTGGCCCCTCCTGTGGCTGACGCAGCGCATCAGCGACGTGCCGACCGCCGTCATCGTCCAGTTCATCACCACGTTCGGCGTCTGGATCCTCGCCGACCGGCTCGGTCTCTCGAGCGTCCTGACGATGGTGAGCTTTGCCATCGCGGTCGCGCGGCGGGCGCCGGAGCTTACGCCGGCCAGAATCCGTGTTCCGTCGTTTGCCGTCTGGGACTCCGCCGTTTTCGTGCTCAACGTGCTCGCCTTCGTGTTCATCGGCCTGCAGCTGCGCCCCATCCTGAGCGGCCTCGAGACTGGCATGCGTGCGCGATACCTCCTGGTCGCGGGCGCGATCGTCGTGACCGTGATCGTGGTTCGGATCGTCTGGGTCATGACCCACAACACGATCGTTCGGTGGCAGATCCGCCGGTTCGGATTCCATCCGCGGCGGCCGATGTCGCCGCCGACCGTGGGCAGCGGCCTGGTCATTTCGTGGGCCGGCATGCGCGGAATCGTCTCGCTCGCCGCCGCGCTCGCCCTCCCGGCCGGCGCCGGGGAAGGCGGGTTTCCCTTCCGCGACCTCATCGTCCTCACCGCGTTCGCGGTCGTTCTCGGCACGCTCGTCGTCCAGGGGCTGACGCTGCGGCCGCTGATCAGGGCGCTCGACCTGCAGGACGAAGATCCCGTCGGGCGAGAAGTCGAGGCGGCGCGCCAACGCGCCCTGGAGGCCGTGCTGGCGAGCCTTGCCAACGACACTTCGCGGGCGGCCGAGGCCGTGCGTCTGGAATTCGAGGCCCACCTGAGCCGGGGGGCCGGCGATCCCGCCGCCGCGGGCGAACCGCGCTCCGCACACGAAGAGCTCCACCGGCGGGCCCTCACGGCGGCCCGGCGCGTCGTCGTCGACATGAGGGCGCGGGACGACATCGGCGACGATGCGTTCCACCGGATCGAAGAGGAATTGGATTGGATCGAGATGGGCGTGTAGGCCGACCGGCCGCCATCCACTGCCGGACTAGTTCACGTCCGCCCCGCCGTCGAGCGCCTCCTGCATCGCCTTTTTCGTGAAGCCCCCCACCCATGGGTGGAAGTCCGGATGCAACGGTCCGCCCGGCGTGTACTCGAGGCCGATCCGGTCGACGTTGACCGCCGCCTGCACGTCCTTGAGTTTCACGAGGCCACGGGTGAGCGCGGCCTGCACCTGATCGATGACCGCGGCGAAGAGCTCGATCGTCCGGCGCAGGTACGCCTTGTCGCGCATCGCGGGCCCCTGACCGGGAACGATGACACTGGCGTCGAGCGCCTCCATTCGCCGAAGGCTCTCGAGCCACGGCGTGACGGCGTACGAGTTCGTCGTCCAGGGCGGCGGTCCTTTGCCGTCCTCCGGACTCACCAGCACGTCCCCGGTGACCAGAACCCTGCTCGCCGGCAGGTACAGAACGGTCGATGCGGTCGCGTCGCCCGTGAGGCTCATGAGACGAAACTCTCGCCCGCCGCTCCAGAAAATCATCTCGTCTTCAAACACCACGTTTGGAAGGACGCGCGGCAAGGCCTTGATTTCGGCTTCGAACTGGTCGGCCTGCGCGATCGAGGCCTCCTTGCGGGCGCGGACCTCGGGGGTCAACGGCGAGCCGTCGGCGAGCTTGCCGGTCGCAATCGCCGTCGCGAGGTCCTTGCGCGACCTGCGCCAGCCCGAAACCCTCCGCTTCGTTGACGAAGAAGCCGGGGCCCATGCGCGACATGTAGGCGCGCGTCTGCGCCGTGGCGATGATGCGAAGGCCGGGAAAGGCCCTGGCATACTCGTCGTTGCCCGACCAGTGATCCTGGTGCCAGTGCGAGTTGATGAGGACGCGCACGGGCTTCGGCGTCAGCTTGCGAACCTCCGCGATCACGGCCCGCGCCGTGACCGCGCGCGTCGGGCTGTCGAAGACGGTGACGTCGTCGTCGTTGACGATGACCACCGAATTGGTCGCGGTCCAGTACTCCAGGTCCGAAGGGGCGCGGAACACGAAGATACCGTCGCCGAGGTCTTCCTTGATCAGCATGGCCCGGGCTCGGTCGACCGAGGTTTCCAGCGGACCGGAGGCGGCGAGGGCCGTCGCCACCCCAACCCAGAGAATGACGATCAGCGACGCTGCGGATTTCGGCGTCATGGTGTTCCTCCAGGCCCCGCACATGGGGGCTCTCGTGCCTTCTATTTCGATCTGTTGGAAAGGCCCACCGGAAGGGCCCCCTCGCTATTACGGGTTGAGCGGCAGCGGGTTTCGGCGGACGGAGTGGCAAGAGGCGGCGCGGGGCGATGCCATGCGCTCCGTCCCGACCCGGGTGCATTTCGTCCCTGCTTTCCGAACATTTCGAGGCCCTGCTCCGGCACTGCCGAGGGCCCGTCGATAACATGCGCAAGCCGTGCGCCGACATCTCGCCTTCTGGGCTCTCGCGCTCCTCGCTGCGTCCGCGGCCCGTTCCCAGACTCCGCCGCCGCTCTCCGTTCCCCCGGATTCCCCGCGCTGGGAGCTGCAGGGAAATGCGAAGGCGGTTGAGTATCAGGGCCGCCAAGGTCTCCTGCTCGACGGGGGAGCGGCGATCCTCGAAGGATCTCGAGATGCGCGACGGCGTCATCGACGTGGATGTCGCGACGCCCGCGAGCCGGGGCTTCTTCGGCATTCAGTTTCGGATCGCCGACGACGGCGCCAACGCCGAATGGGTCTACCTGCGCCAGCACAAGTCCGGCCTTCCGGACGCCCTGCAGTACACGCCGGTCCTCAACACCGGCCTCAACTGGCAGATCTACAACGGACCGGGTTTCACCGGCGCCGTCGACATCCCGAAGGACGCCTGGTTCCACGTGCGCCTGGAAGTGGCGGGGGCGCAGGCGAAGCTCTACGTCAAGGACCTGGAGAAGCCCGCGCTCGTGATGAACGACTTGAAGAGCGGCAAACAGAAGGGCCAGGTGGCCCTCGCCGTTCTGACGGGCGCGACCTACTTCTCGAACTTCGAGATCCGGACGACGCCCGATGCGCCGTGGGAGCGCCATCTGCCGCCGATGCCGCCGGGCACTCTGACGAAGTGGAGCCTGTCGCCGCCTTACGACGCGCTCGGCCGAAATCTCGAGCGCCCGCTCTCGCCGTCCGAGATCGCGGCCATTCCCTGGCAGGACGTGGAGGCGGAGCCGCCCGGCCTCGTCGTTCTCTATCGCTACCGCGAGGCGCCGCATCCGAAGGTTTCGTTTGCGACGGACTTTTCCAAGCGCCTGGACCCTCAGCCGGGGATGAAGGTCGTCTATGCGCGGACCACCATCGATTCCGATCGCGACCAGGTGAAGAAGCTCTCCATCGGCTACAGCGACGACGTCAGCGTGTTCTTGAACGGCAAGATCCTCTTCCGCGGCCGAAGCGCACAGAACTTCCGCGACCCCGGGTTTCTCGGCATCGTCAACCCGGAGAACGACACCGTCTACCTTCCCTTGAAGAAGGGCAAGAACGAGCTGACACTGGCCATCAGCGAGCTCGGCGGTGGATGGGGATACATCTGCCGGCTAGGGGACGTCGAGGACTGAGCGCTCAGACCCGTCAGGCTCAATCGCCCTCACCCTGACCCTCTCCCCCGTCGGGGGGAGAGGGAACTGATTCCAGGAAGGCGCGGCGGCTACGTCTTCGGCTCGGGCTCGGGCGGCGGCGTGTCCCATCGGCTGCGCAGGCCTTTCAAGAACTCCTCGCGCTCGGCGGGAGTCATCTTTTCCCAGCGCTGCCGCATGCCGTGTCGCCAGGAGCCCGAGGACCTTGCGCCGCGAAGGCCTCCGAACAGGATCCAGGAGAGCGACCATCAAGCCGAGGGCCTGCCAGTAGGTGATCGCGCGCAATCCGAAGATGGCCGGCATCAACGAATTCCAGAGCGCGAAGACGGCCCAGATCAAGCCGGCAAACACGATCAGGAAAATCGGCAGGACCATGACCAGGAGTCTGACGACGCGACGTTTTCTCGAGGTTCTCATTCTCACTTCTCCTTGAACTCGTCATAGATGCGTTGGAGTCTTCGGCGCAGATGGAGCACCGCGTAGTGTTTGCGCGAGAGCAGCGTGTTCACGGGGACGCCGGTTTCCGACGCGAGCTCGCGGAAGCTGCGGCCCTCGAGCTCGTGGGCGACGAACGCGAAGCGCTGCTCTTCGGGGAGCTCCTCCAGGGCGGCGTCGAGCTCCTCGAGGAGCACCGTCCGCGCATAGGCCGCCTCCGGTCCGGCGTCGGGGGAGGGCAGCAGGTCCTCGAGCGAACCGAAGCCGCGCTCACCGGCTTCCTCCGGGATCCGCCGCGCGTTCGACGATTCCGTTCTTCTGCTTCCGGAACCGGTCGATGATGCGATTGCGCGCGACCCGGAAGAGCCAGGCGCCGACCTGCTCGATCGGCTTCACCAGGCGGTAGGCCTCGACGAGCTCGAAGAACACGTCCTGCAGCAGGTCCTCGGCGTCCTCGCGATCGGGCACGTTCTTGCGGATGAAGTTCCGCAGACGGCCCCGCTCGCGTTCGATGGTCTCGGCGATCTGCCGGTCCTGCTCGTTCATGGCCTGCTGGAGTATCAGGATCTTCCCTCCTCCACCGTTGGAGACGGAGGGAGCCCGTGGATATTGTGGGACGGCCTATTTCCCGCGGAAAATCAGAACTGCCTGGCTCCAAAGCTCGTACGCTTCCATCAGGAGGCGCCAGATGACTCGCACGACGAACGCCCGGGTCGCAGGGTTCACGTTCCTCTTCTACATTGCGGTCGCGTTCCCCGGGATGGTCCTGCTCAACAGAGCCGCGAGCGGGGAGGGAACCGCCGCGAAGCTCGCGAACATCGCCCGGCACGCGTCGGACGTGCGTCTGGCCATCGTGCTCACGCTGCTCGGCTGCCTCTGCGCGCTGGTGCTGGCCGTGACGCTGTACGCGATCACGCGCGACGAGGACCCCGACCTCGCGCTGCTGATCCTGACCTGCCGCACGGCCGAGGGCGTGATCGGCGCGGTCGCCCTGCAGAGGGAGGCGGGATGGCTCTGGCTCGCGACGGCGGCGGGAGCGGAGGCGCCGACTCCCGCGGCGGCGGACGCCCTCGGCGCGGTCTTGCTGCAGCTGCCGAGCTGGAGCGCGCTCGTCAGCGCGACTTTCTTCGCCGTGGGCAGCACCGTCTTCTCGTATCTCCTCCTGCGCGGACGGATGATCCCTGTCGCCCTGGCCTGGCTCGGGCTTGTCGCGTCGCTCCTGCTCGTGGTGGGTCTTCCCCTGGAGCTCGCCGGAGTGCTCCGTGGCCCCGTGAGCCAGTTCATGTGGCTGCCGATGCTCGCCTTCGAGGTGCCGCTCGGCCTGTGGCTGCTCGTCAAGGGCGTCTCCCTGACGCCGCGGAGGCAGGCTGCCTGAGGGCCTGGAGCATTGATTTCGCTAGGGTTTCTGGTTTTTCCGCTCGACGCATCTTTCCCCTTGCTTACCGAGGGGAGGCTGCCATAGACTCCCCTCGGAAACCGATATGAGCAAACCCGCCGACCTCGTTCAAGGCACCCTCGATCTGCTGCTCCTGAAGATCCTGGCGCTCGAGCCCCTGCATGGCTGGGCCATCAGCCTTCGCCTGAGATCCATCTCCGGAGACGTGCTGCAGGTCAGCGAAGGATCTCTCTACCCGGCGCTGCACAAGCTCGAGCAGGAAGGCTGGATCAAGGCCGAGTGGAAGCAGACGGAAAACAACCGGCGAGCGAAGTTCTACTCGCTCACCCCCCTGGGCCGAAAGGAACTCGAATCGGAGACGGCGAACTGGCAGCGCCTGTCGAATGCCATCTCGTACGTCGTCCAGCTCTCGGAGGCTTAGAAGGCCATGCGCATCGAACACTGGCGGTTCACGGCGCCGCTGCGGCTCAAGTCCATTCTCCGCCGCCGCCGGGCGGATCGGGAGCTCGACGAGGAGCTCCAGTTCCACCTGGAGCAGAAGATCGAGGAAGGCATCGCCGAGGGACTTTCCCCGGAGGAGGCGCGCTACCGGGCCCTGCGCGCGATGGGCGGGCTGGACCAGCAGAAGGAAGAGATGCGGGACATGCGGCACATTCACTGGTTGACCGACTTCCTCGACGACGTGCGCTACGCGATCCGGAGCCTGCGCCGCACGCCCGCGCTGACGGCGTTGATCGTGGTCACGATCGCGCTGGGGATCGGAATGACCACGACGCCTTTCAGCATGCTCGATGCCCTGATCTTTCGCCCGTACCCCGTGCCGCATCCGGGCGGCGTGGTCACGCTGGTGAGCACGACGCACGACAACCACTTCGACTCCTTCTCCTACCGCGAATACCTGGACATCCGCGACAAGACGAAGAGCTACGAGGGCGTGATCGCCAACGCCCCCGTGGGGGCCGTCGGCTTCAGCGCGGAGCCCGGGACGACGCCGCTGGTCCGGGGCGGGATCCTGGTTTCCGGCAACTATTTCAAGGTGCTCGGCGTGGAGCCGCAGCTCGGGCGCGGGTTTCGGGAGGACGAGGACACGGTGCCCGGCCGCGATGCGGTGATGGTCCTCGGGCCGGAGTTCTGGAAGCGCGAATTCGCGAGCGACCCTTCCGTGGTGGGCAGAACGGTCCGTCTTGAACGGCAAGGACTTCACCGTGATCGGCGTCGCGCCGGAATCGTTTCCCGGGATGCAGATCTTCATTCGCCCCGACTTCTACATGCCCCTGGCGATGGCGCGTCTGTTTTCGATGGACCCGAAGAAGGACTTCTTCGTGGACCGGGACGATCGCGAGCTGGTCGTGAGGGCGCGCCTGAAGACGGGCACGACGCTGCAGCAGGCGCGCAACGAGCTCGCCGTGCTGGCGCGAGACTTCGAGCGCGAGTATCCCGAAGCTCAACCGCGACCGCGGCGCGGCGGTGCGGACCCAGTTCGAGATGCGGACGCAGGACAGCGACATCAACTGGAAGTTCAGCGTGATCTTCACGGTCCTCGCCTTCGCGGTGCTGCTGGTGGCATGCACCAACGCCGCGGGACTTCTCCTGAGCCGCGCCCGCACGCGCACGCGCGAGATCGCCGTGCGGCTGGCGATCGGCGCCGGGCGTTTCCGATTGATCCGCCTGCTGTTGACCGAAAGCCTGGTCCTCGCGCTGCTGGGCGGATTGGGCGGGATCGCCGTCGGCTACGCCGGCATCAAGTTCATGAGCACGTTTCAGATTCCGACCGAGCTGCCGATCAAGGTCCCGTTCCGGATGGACACGCGGGTGCTGCTGGCGGCTCTGGCGCTGTCCGTCCTGAGCGCGGTCTTCTGCGGGCTGGCGCCCGCGCTGCAGAGCACGCGCGGGGACCTGATCAAGGGCCTCAAGTCGGCCGACGGGGAAGAGCCGGGGCGCAAGCGCTTCTGGGGCCGGAATGCGCTGGTGGTGGCGCAGATCGCGATGTCCCTGATGCTGCTCGCGGCATCGTTCCTCATGTACCGCGGTTTCCAGCACGGCCTGGCCGAGGGAGGGATCGAATTCGCCGAGGGCGCGAGGGATCGGGTTCTCATGGTGCGGTTCGATCCGCGTCTCATCCAGTACGACACGACCCGGACGCAGCAGTTCTACGAACGGCTCTCCGAGCGCGTTCGCGAGACTCCCGGCGTCGAAAGTGCGGCGTTCACGGAAAACCCTCCGCTCGGCCTGGGCGACTACGGCGTCGTCGCCTTCGTGCCGGAGGGTTTTCAGATGCCGCGCGACCGCGAGAACTTCACGTCGACGATGGACACCGTCGATCAAGGGTTTTTCGAGACGATGGGCGTGCCGCTCTTGCGGGGCCGCGGCTTCCGGCCGTCGGACACCGCGGAGGCGCCGCGTGTCGCCGTCGTGAACGACCAGTTCGCAAGGCACTACTGGCCGGGCGCCGATGCCGTGGGCAAGCGCATCCGGCTCGATGGGCCCGCCGGCCCGCCGGTCGAGATCGTCGGCGTGGCGCAGACCATCAAGTATCGGGACACGACGGAGAGGTCGCTCGGATTTCGTGTATCTGCCGCTGGCCCAGCATCCCGTGCCGCGAATGATCCTGCTCGTGAAGTCGAGCGGCGATCCGCTGCAGATGCTCAAACCCGTGAAGGACATCGTCCGGTCGCTCGATCCGAACATGCCGATGCTGGAGACGAGGACCTACGCGGACCTGTACCGGTACCACGAGGTGGAAGGACCGCGCGTCGCGGTCGAGCTGGTCGGCACCCTGGCGGCCGTGGGCCTCATCCTGGCCATCGCCGGCCTGTACGGACTGATCGCGTACAACGTGACCCGCCGGACGCACGAGATCGGCATTCGCATCGCCATCGGCGCGCGACCGTCCGACGTGCTGCGCCTGGTGATCGGGAAGGGCCTCGTGCTGGTCGGCGTGGGGACGGCCATCGGGCTCGTGCTCGGCTTCGGCCTCGAGCGGCTCTTGAATTCCATGCTGTTCAACGCCGGCGGAACCGACTTCGTGGTCTATCTCATCGTCGTTCCGTCGATGGTCCTGTTGACCATGCTGGCGGCCTACGTGCCCGCGCGAAAAGCGTCCCGGATCGCGCCGACGCTGGCGCTGCGATACGAGTAGGAAGGGCAGTCCGCACAAGCTCCCGGTTCCCCTCGCCCCCCGACGGGGGGAGAGGGGTAGGGTGAGGGGGGGCCCCTTTCCCTACTTCCGTTCGGCGGACTTCCGACCCGCGGCCCGGCGCCACAACCCTCGCCCGATGCTCTTCGCCATGCCCCACCACCACCGTTTGAGGCTCACCAGGAACGGCAAGGGGTCCCGCGGATCGAAGTAGGCGACCGCCTCTGATCCGGCGCAGATTCTTCAGAAGGCCAAAGAGGTCTCCGCGCACACGCTGATCGGAGCGGTGTGAGAAGAGCGCCGTCATGTACGAGGTCAGCCAGATCCAGCCGACGCCGTCGGGATAGGAGTCCCCGTCGGCGACCGGACTTCCCGAAAATACCGAGTACACGCGGGTCGGCATGTCCAGGCCGATCGCCCGCGAAAGGCTGGTGGCCCGGACGAATCGAGGGTCGGCCTTGATCAGCACGAGGCTCTCGTCGGCGGGGTCGCGGCGAAACTCGACCGCCATCGGGCCGTAGTAGCCGGCCCGGCGGACGAGTCGCTTCGCGGCCTCGACGGCCTCCGCGTCGTGGATCGTCTCGCAGTACACGTTGGAGCCCATCTCGTAAGGATGGGTGAACCTCCCGCCCTCGCGGTAGGTATGCAAGCCTCAACCGCCTCACGGAAAAGCAGAGTGCCGCTTCGTGATTCGGATCGACCACCATGCAGACGCCGATGCATCGGTCCGCCGTTCCGCCGATGACCTCCAGGATCGCCGGGAACTCGCCCGCCCTCGAGAAGATCTCGAGGCAATCCTTTTCGATCGACTCCCGGTCGGCCGCCGCCACCTTGCTGAATCGGCCGGTCCGGGCGTCCGCGGGAGCCGAGCCGGGCATCGTCTTCAAGAGGTATTCGTGGCGGTCGAGATCGAGGCCCGCCACGAGCTTCCTCATCTCGCCTTCGCTGCCCGGTTTGGAGAAGGGAGGCGTCCGAATGCCGACCTCTCGGGCCATCGCGAAGCAGCTCGCCACGTCCATGAGCGGCCCGAGCGTCTCCCAGGGAGGCGTCGTCACGGTGAAGAGGCGGGACAGTCGGTCGAAGTTCTTCGCGACCAGAATCAGGTAGTGATCGTTGGTCGGCATCAGGACGCCGCCGCCGTCCCGGCCCAGGGCCTCCAGGAACTCGATCGCCTTCTCCGGCGCCGGATCGACCCGGTGCTTTCGGTCCAGGTAGCGGGAGGCGTACCCGGTCGGCTCGGGATCGTGGTCGACGCCGACGACCGGAATCCCGGCGCGCCCGAGCGACTGGACGGCGGCCACCGCGCGCGGGTGCTCGACGCCGAGAACGATGGCTCTGGCCGGTGTCTGCAGATGCCGCTCCTCGAATGCCAATCCTAGCCGGAGTGGAGCCCCTCGTGACCGCCTGGCGGCGGCGTTAATCTTGCAGCGCCCATGACAGGAGGAATTGCGATGACCTACACCGAAATCTTCCTCGCCGACCTGGAGCGCGAGATCCCCGTGAGCCGGCGCGTGCTCGAGCGCGTGCCGGACGGCCGTTTCGACTGGAAGCCGCACGAGAAGTCGATGCCGATGGGGTACCTCGCGATCCTCGTCGCGACCATGCCGGAGTGGCTCGGCATGATGGTCAACCTGAACGAGCTCGACATCGCGCCGAAGGACGGGCCGAAGTTCCGGCCGCCGGAGTTGAAGACGAGCGGCGAGCTCGTGCGCGCGCTCGACGCCGCGGCGGAGAAGGGCCGCGCCGCGCTGCGCGGCACGAACGACGCGCACCTGATGACGAACTGGAAGCTGCTCTCGGGAGGCAAGGTGCTGCAGGAGACGCCGCGCCACGTCCAGATCCGCGACGGCGTCCTGAATCACTGGGTCCATCACCGCGGTCAGCTCACGGTGTACCTGAAGATGACCGGGGCGAAGGTGCCATGGGTGTACGGGCCGTCGGGAGACGAGCCGCCGGGAAGATAAACGGGACGCCGAGCCGGCGCCGCCCGACGCCCGACCGGCCCAAGTTTCAGCCGCGCCGACGCCGCCGGGCTCGGGTTTGATGAGTTTGTATCAGGTCGATGGCCGCCCTTCGGCCGCATCGTCGCGACGGGGGTATCGCGGGAAGGCGACCAAACGATGCAAAGAGCTTCGGGTATTCGAAGCGCTGTGCTTGCGGGCGTGGCATTCGCCTCTTGGAGCGTGCTCGTCTCTCTGCCGGCGCGGGCCGCAGTCATCGTGGTCAACGATTCCTCGGACATCGCGCACACCGGTGGGGGATGTGTCGACACGGGGATGGGAAGCTGCACGCTGCGCGACGCCATCTCCTTCGCCACGGCGAACCCGGGATACGACGAGGTCCACTTCGCAATTCCCGGAGCCGGTGTTCACACCATCGTTCTGGATTCAGGCCTCGAGAACCTGGCCGGTGAGCTGACCATCGATGGCTACACGCAGCCGGGCGCAAGTCCGAACACCAAGGGCGACGGCCTTGCCGACAACGCCGTGCTCCTGATCGAGATCAACGGAAACGGATACCAGTGCTTTGGTGTGCATGGCGCTGGCAATTTGATCCGCGGTCTCGTCATCAACCGCTGCAACTCCTACGCGGTTTATGGGGTCTTTCTCGGGTCTCTGGGCTACATGGGCTACGCGGTCGTCGAGGGCAACTTCATCGGGACCGACCCGACCGGCAGTCTGCCCCGCCCAAATGGGGGAGGCGTGAACACCCACGACGCGGGAGGGGTTCACGGCGGTTTCCTAGTCGGAGGGTTCACCCCCGCGGCGCGCAACGTGATTTCAGGCAATAGCGAAGCGGGGGTGCTCTTCAATCCTTTGTTCGCAATCGCCGGAGCCGGCACGATCATCCGGGGCAACTTCATCGGCACGGACATGACGGGAACCACCGCGTTGCCGAACGGGGGCGACGGAATCGAGGTCCGAGGAGCTCCGGTCCTCGCAGTGGAGATCAGCAACAATGTCGTTTCGGGAAATCTGGGCAGGGGCGTCTCGCTGAGCAATGCGAGCGCGGACCTTCTTGGAAACCTCATCGGCACCGATGTCTCCGGCACCATCGCGCTCGGCAACCGATCGACGGGCGTCTGGATCAGTGACGTCGGAGACAAGCACAGCGTCATCAACGGAAACACGATCGCCTACAACGGCGCTGGCGACCCAACCGGCGGCGGAATCGTGAACTACTCGGCGTCGGATCATTGGTATACGAGTGATCCCACCCTTCTCGGCAACTCCGTCTTTGGCAACACGAGCGACGGCTCCCTGCCGGGTCGAGGTCTGGGGATCGATCTGGTGGGCCCCGGGCCCATGCCCAATGACGCCTGCAACTTCACGGAAGAAGGAGAGCGCGCGCAGAATTTCCCCGTCCTCGTGGAAGCGGTGACGAGCGGCTCCACGATTCGGATTCGAGGAGCGCTCGACAGCACTCCGGACACGACCTTCCGGATCGAGTTCTTCGGGAGTCCGGCCTGTGATCCGTCGGGATACGGAGAAGGGAAGACCTTTCTTGGATCGGCGGACGTGACGACCGATGATTCCTGCAGTGCGCCGTTCGACGTCACTCTTCTGCTCGCCGGGCCGCCTGGAGCGTACGTCACGGCAACGGCGACCGATGCCAGCACGTCGGAATTCTCACCCTGCCAGCTCGTGACCCACTCGCCCGTGGGCATTCTGTCGATCGCGCCGACGTCGGGCCCTCCGGAGGGCGGGACGATCGTGAAGGTCGACGGCGAGGGCTTTCAGCCGGGGGCGTGGGCCGCGCTCGGCGGGATCTCTGCTGTCGGAACCGTCTCCGGCGCCGGTACCGAGTTGACCACGACCGCTCCATTGCTGTTACCGGGGACCCTGAATGACGTCTCGATCACGAACCCGAACTCTTCCTCGGCGAGGTTGCCGCGCGCCTGGATGGCGGATTTCGCCGACGTGGCGACGTCACAGCTCTTCCACGACGCCGTCGAGAGGATCTTCCGGGCCGGCATCACGACCGGCTGCGCTCCCGGTTCCTACTGCCCGAATGACCCGGTAACACGAGGCCAGGCCGCGGCTTTCATCGCCCGGGCAATGGCGGGAGGGGGAGCCGGCGTGCCCGCGAGCGGTCTCGCTTTCGGCCGGCTCTACGACTGCACCGCAGGAGGAGTCTCGCTGTTCAACGACGTCTCGCCGACGGACCCGTTCTGCAAGCACGTGCATTACTTGGCCGCGCAGCGTGTGTCCCTGGGATGTTCGTCGACGGCGTTCTGCCCCGGCACGAACGCGAATCGCGAGGACATTGCTGCCCTCGTCGCGAAGGCGATCGTGGCTCCAGGCGGAGGAGCGGCGGTTCCCGACGAATACTCCGACCCCGTGACGGGCCTCTCGTTCGCGTGTGACACCGGCAGCCCGCCCTCCGGACAGCACTTCGCCGATGTTCCGTCCTCGGATCCGTTCTGCAAGCATGTTCACTTCCTCTGGGCGAAAGGCATCATTTCCGGCTGCCACGACGACCCTTCCCAGTATTGTCCGTCTCAGGGCGTCGATCGCGGGGCGATGGCCAAGTTTCTCGCCAACGCCTTTACACGCACGCCCGGTCCCTGACGAGGAATCGGCGGAAGGGTCACGCCTTCGGTTCAGGCTCTGGCGTCCCCGCCCATCGGATGCGAAGATCCTTGACGGACTCCTCGCGCTCGTCAGGGGTCATCCTTTTCCGGCGTTCCCGCATCCCGTGCCGCCACGAGCCGTGACCGAACCTCGGCCCGCGGAAGCCTCGGAAGAGGATCCAGGAAAGCACCATCAAGCCGAGGGCCTGCCACTACGTGATCCCGTGCAGCCCGAAGATGGCCGGCATCAGCCAGTTCCAGAGCGCGAAGACGGCCCAGACCATGCCGGCGAAGACGACCAGGAAGATCGGCAGAACCAGGACAACGCGCCCGACGATGCGACGCTTTCTCGTGGTGGTGATCATCCTCATTTCTCCTTGAACGGTGTACCTGAAGATGACCGGGGCGAAGGTGCCGTGGGTGTATGGGCCATCGGGGGATGAGCCGCCGGGGAAGTAGAACGGAGACTCCTCAATCCTCTTAAGCCGACCCTTCCAGCCCGGGGGCGAGCGCCGGCCCCGCTCGGCTACACTGTTGCCGTGAGCCGGTCCTTCCGGATCCTCGGCTTCCTGCTCGTTCTGGGCGGCTTCGCCTATGCGGCTGCCGTGTACTCGAGTCTTCCCGATCGCGTGGCGTCGCACTGGGATGCGAGCGGCCGCGTCAACGGGACGATGACGAAGCCCTGGGGAGTTGTCATCGTTCCCATCGTCATGGCTTTTCTGTGGCTCCTCTTCCTTGCCCTGCCGCGCATGTCGCCCAAGGGATTCGGGATGGGCTCCTTCGCGCAGGCCTGGGGGGTGATCACCTGCGCGGTCCTGGCTTTCATGCTCTTCGTGGAGGTCCTGACGTTGAATGCCGCACGGACATCGACGCCGCTGCCCCCCAAGGCCATTTTCGTCGGCATCGGGCTCCTGTTCGCCGCCATCGGCAGCGTCCTCGGGAAGGTCACGCGGAACTTTTTCGCCGGCATCCGAACCCCCTGGACGATCGCGAGCGAGGAAGTCTGGAAGCGCACGCACGTGCTCGCGAGCAAGGTGTTCGTCGCGGCCGGCCTCGCCGTCGTCGCGGCGGCGTTTCTGGGGCTGTCCTTCTGGTTCGCGCTCGCCGTGCTCTTGCTCGCGCCCCTGGTGCCGATTGTCTACTCGTACGTGATCTACCGCCAGATCGAGGGCCGGGCGTAGGGCGAGATCCACCTCCTCTCCCCCCGGCGGGGGGAGAGGGAATCCGTTGACGGAATCTGAACCGGATGTAGGATCCGCTCCGATCGCGAGGTGTCGATGTCGCTCTACGTGATGGCATTCCTGATCGGTCTGGTGGCCGGGTTGCGCGCGATGACCGCGCCGGCCGCCGTGAGCTGGGCGGCGCGGCTGGGCTGGCTCAATCTCCAGGGCACGCCGCTGGCGTTCCTGGGGGCCGCGGTGACGCCGTGGATCTTCACGGTCGCGGCGCTCGGGGAGATCGTCAACGACAAGCTGCCGAAGACGGGCAGCCGCAAGGCGCCTCCGTCGTTCATCGCCCGGATCCTGATGGGGGCGCTCTGCGGCGCCGCCGTCGGCGCGGCGAGCGGGGCGCTCGCGGCCGGGCTCGTCGCGGGCGCGCTCGGCGCGGTGGCGGGAACGCTCGGCGGCTACGAGTTCCGGGCTCGGCTCGCGCGGGCCGCCGGCAAGGACCTGCCGATCGCGCTCCTCGAGGACGCCATCGCGATCGTCCTCGCGTTCTGGGCCGTCAGCCGGCCCCACTGACGCCGGCGCGGGCCGCACGCGCTCAGCGGGTCGCGCTCGTTCCGGAACGGCTTTGCTCAGGGCGCGCGCAGGTCGCCGAGCACCGTGGGCAGGTACTCCGACACGGTCGGGTGGATGTGCATGGCCCGCTGAATGACCGTGTAGGGAGCGCGGGCGTACATCACGTCGAGGATCGTGTGGATGATCTCGTCCCCGCCGACACCGAGGATCGCCGCTCCGAGGATCTGCTTCGACTCGGCGTCGACGACGATCTTGATGAACCCTTGCGTCTCGCCCTTCTCGACGGCGCGCTTGACCTTCGACATCTCGCGCTTCCCGACGAGGATCTTCCGGCCGGCCTTGAGGGCCGCGGCCTCGGTCATGCCGGCGCGCCCGAGCGGCGGGTCGATGAACAGCGCGTAGGTCTCGATGCGGTCGGTGACCTTGCGCGGGTCGTCGTCGAGGAGGTTCGCGGCGACGATCTCGAAGTCGTTGTACGCCGTGTGCGTGAAGGCGCCCCGGCCGTTGCAGTCGCCGAGCGCCCAGATGCCGGGGACCGACGTGCGGAGCTGGTCGTCGACCGGGATGTACCCGCGCGCGTCGACGGTGATGCCGGCCCGGTCGAGCCCCAGGTCGTCGGTGTTCGGCCGCCGCCCGACGGCCACGAGCAGGTGCGTCCCATCGACCGCCGGCGAACCTTCCTTGCAGTTGACGCGCACGCGCACGCCCGACGGCCCCTTCTCGACCTTGATGCACTCGGCCCCGTGCGCACCGCGACGCCCTCGCGCTCGACGATCTCCCGGATGGCCGCGGAGACGTCCTCGTCCTCGCGCGCGATCAGCCGCGGGGACATCTCGACGACGGTGACCGCGGACCCGAACCGGCGGTACATCTGCGCGAACTCGAGGCCGATGTAGCTTCCGCCGACGATGACGAGGTGCGGCGGCACGAAGTCGACCGCCATCATCGAGGAGTTCGTCCAGTACGGGACGTCGGAGAGGCCCGGCGATCGGCGTCGCGGCGCGTCCGCCGACGTTGATGAAAATGCGATCGGCCGTGAGGAGGTCGTCTCCCGACGCGGACGTCCCGCGGCGATTCGAACCGCGCGTGGCCGACGTAGACCTTTCCGTTGGGAAGTGCCGCGGAGCGATCGACTCGACGCCGTCCCGCGACGAACCCGAGATCGCGTCCTTGCGCGCCTTGACGGCCTTCATGTCCACGGTCAGCGGCCCGCCGGCCGAGACGCCGAACTCGGAGGAGCGTCGCACGGCCTCGGCCGCGCCCGCGCTCGCGACGAGCGTCTTGGTCGGGATGCAGCCGGTGTTGACGCAGGTCCCTCCGAAGGCGCCGCGCTCGACGACGGCGACCTTCATGCCGGCCGCCGAGAGCCGCGCCGCGAGGGCAGGGCCGGCCTGTCCGGTGCCGATGATGATCGCGTCGTGCTGCATTTCGGATTCGTACTCTATGACGCGGATTGGAGGACAAGAATTTTTTCCCTCTCCCCCTGGCGGGGATAGGGGGAGGGTGAGGGGGTGGTTATCGGGGAATGCCGACGCGCGCGATGCCGTTGCGTTTCCCGAACCGACGAGGAGTACCGATGCGCGCCTGGAGACTGCTGCCTCTGGTCGTCCTCTGGAGCGGGCACCTGGCCGCTCAGGTCCCGCCGACGCCGACATCGACTCCCGCACCCTCGCCTCCGCCGGACGACGTCCGGATGATCCGGTACAAGATCTCCGCCGGCGATCTCCTGAGCGCCGAGTCCATCCTCGAGTACCACCGCGCCGAGAAGGGGGAGGACGGCGACTACCTGCTGGGCCTCGCCTGGGTCGACGCGCGGCGCCGCGCTGACGGGCGATTGGAAGGCGGCGTCGGACTACGCGGCCTCGGGCCGGAAGCTCGCCGAGTCGAAGCTGAAGTCGCCGGCCGACTACGAAGGCAACCGCGAGGCGGTCTACCTCCTCGGCACGGCGATCGAGGTCGAGGCGCAGGCGCTCATGGCCTCCGGCAAGAAGGCGGAGGCGATCGCGCTTCCTGGAGCAAGCGTCCCGCGCGCAGGAGAAGGCGCCCTACAACCTGCGGGCCCGCATCTGGAAACGCCGCAACCTGATCGAGCTCGAGGGCAAGACGGCTCCTCCCGTGCGCGCCGAGGATCACGTCGGTGCGGAGCCCCCGTCCCTGGAGTCGCTGCGCGGAAAGCCGGTCGTCCTCTACTTCTGGTGGGAGGCCTGCGGCGACTGCCGGATGCAGGCGGCGTCGTTCCGGCGAACGGTCGAGAAATACCTCCCGAAGGGCGTCGCCTTCGTCGCGCCCACGCGGTACTACTCCGACAACCGCGACGAAGAGAAGCCGAAGATCGAGAAGGCCTGGAAGGAGACCTACGGCCTGCCGGAATCCGTCTCGGCGCCCGATCAGCGACGAAGCGATGCTCCGCTACGGCGTCTCTGCGACGCCGACGTTCGTCTTCGTCGACCGGAAGGGCGTCGTCAAGCGGTACTCGCCGACGCGGATGACGGAGGAGCGGCTGGCCGGCGGCGATCGAGGAACTGCTGCGGTAGAAGGAGAGTCGGAGAGCCGCTGTATTCTCCCGCCCCGCGGGATCGAACAACTCAGGGAGGCTCGCGATGGCAACGAACGCTTCAGACGCCCGCGGCGACAAGGCCGCGGCGGAAAATCAAGTCCTGATCCAGCTGCTCTCCGGCATGTGGGCGACGCAGGCGGTCGCCACGGCGGCGCGGCTCGGGGTTCCGGACCGCCTCGCGTCGGGACCGAAGACGCCCGAAGAGGTCGCCGCGGCGGTCGGCGCGCATCCCGGCGCGACGAAGCGGCTCCTGCGCGCGCTCACGAGCGTTGGATTCCTCTCTCCCGCCGACGGGGGGCGGTACGCGCTGACGGCGGTCGGCGAACGGCTCCGGAGCGATCGCCCCGATTCGTTCAAGGACATGTTCATCGCGGAGACGGACGAAGTGCACTGGCAGTCCTGGGGCCGGATGCTCGACGCCGTGCGCACCGGCGCGCCTCGCCCCCAGGCCGTGTTCGGCATGCCCGCGTTCGACTACTACGGGAAGCATCCGGCGGAAGGGGAGCAGTTCGGCCGCGCGATGGAAAACGTCTCGCGGTTCGTCGCCCACGCCGTGCTCGAGGCCTACGACTTCGGCGGCGTGCGAACCGTCATGGACGTCGGGGGCGGAAACGGCAGCATGGCGCTGGCGATCCTGGAGCGGTACCCCAAGCTCCACGGCATCGTCTTCGACCTGCCGTACATCGAGGGACCGGCGAAGGAGCGGATCCGGCGGCCGGCGCCGCGGAGCGGTGCCGTTTCGAAGCCGGCAGTTTCTTCGAGCGCGTGCCGTCGGGCGCCGATCTGCAGGTCCTGAAGTTCATCCTCCACGACTGGAACGACGAGGAGTCGTTGACCCTTCTGAAAGCCTGCCGCGCGGGGATCGCTCCGGAAGGCCGGCTCCTCGTCATCGAGCAGCTGGTGCCCGAGAAGATCGAGCCGGGAATGGTCCACCTGATGGACCTGAACATGCTCGTGATGACGGGAGGCCTCGAGCGCACGGCGAAGGAATACGAGACGCTGCTCGGGCGCGCGGGCTTCGGCGTCACGCGGGTCCTTCCGACGGCGAGCCCCTTCTCCCTGGTCGAAGCGAAGCCGGCCTAGGCGACCCTGAAGTGGGGTCAGTCCTGAATTCCTGATTTGCAGGACTGACCCTAAATTCAGGACTGACCCCAAATTCAGGACTGACCCCTTCGGGACCTCGGGGCGTTCGCCCTCGGGATGACCGCTGCGCGGTCACTTCTTGGTCGACTTGCCTTCCGCCGCGGTCGTCCAGGTCTTTCCGTCCTCGGAGGCCTCCCACTTGAAGGTCTGCGTCGTCGGAGAGGTCAGCGTGATCGTGTAGCGCGACTTGATCAGCTTGCCGCCCATCTTGTCCTCGCCGGTCCAGGTCCAGGTGTTTCCCGAGACGGTTCCATTCGCCGATCCCATCATGCCCGAGCTGTCGAAGCCCATGTACCGGTACACCTTGTCCTCGGCATTCCAGCCCATGATCGCTTCGCTCTTCAGCTTGCCCAGCGCGCCGCCCGAGCTGCTGCGGCAGACCAGCTGGAAGCCGCCGTCGAACCAGGTGCAGTCGTCCTCCGAGGTCATCTTTCCGCCGGGTCCCCACGGGCCGGGCTTCATGTCGGCCTCGCCCGTCCATTTCCCGGCGAAGGCGGCGAGCTTCTGGACCTCGGGCCCGGGCTTGGGAGCTTCGGTGTGATGGTCCGCCAGCGCCGCTCCGGCGGCCAGACAGAGTCCCGCAGATACCGCGATGAACTTGCGAGTGAACATGAATCCTCCTCTTCGAATGAGGAAGGATCTTACTGGACTCTCCCAAGGAGTTCCCCTCTCTCCCAAGGAGTTCCCCTCTCCCCCGACGGGGGGAGAGGGTTAGGGTGAGGGGGGGCCGTTCCTCTTCGCCCCGCCGCCTCCCTCAGTTCGGCCAGAACAGCCCGAAGGCCCTCGCGAGGAACCCCGCCATCGCGGCGCGCGTGACGGGATCGTCGGGACAGTAGTTCCCGCTGCCGCAACCCGACGTGACGCCCGAGGCCGAGAGCGCCTCGATCGCGCGGAAGAAGAGGTGCGTCGTGGGCACGTCGGCGAATGTGGCGGTCGTCGGCGCCGGGCTCAACACCCTCCGGTAGAAGACGCGCACGTTGCGAAACCGCAGCGAGTCGTCGGCGCCGAGCAGCACGTTGAGCATGTAGGTATTCGAGAGGTTGTTGATGATCGGCCCGTCGGGAAGGCTCACGGCGAAGAAGCCGCAGCCGGGCGTGTCGACGGCCGCCGCCGTGGCGAGGGGCGTGCACGGTCCCGTCGGATCCGGGCACTCGAAGAGGCTCGCCGTCAGATCCGTGGAGGCGTTGTCGTCGCATCCGGTGATCTCGATCCCGGTGATCTTGGCGCCGGTCGGCAGGGACGCGCCGGCCACCAGTTCGGTCGGGATCGTTCCGTTGCCGTGACGCATCCCGGGCTCCGGGCCGTAGTCCGTCGCGAGGGTGGACCGCGCGGGCTCGAAGTCGAAGGCGCCCTTCTGCAGGACGATCTCGTTCGACGCGCGCGCCGGCCGCACGTTGACGATCCCGAACTGTCCCGTGCGCGGGTTCCCGTGGATCGAGCAGTAGTACCCGTACTCGCCCACGGCCGTGAACGTGTACTTGAAGGGCCACACCGCTCCCTCCGGCGGCTGGACGAACCCGCTGTTGAAGAGGTCGTCGTCGGAGACGACGTTGTGGGTGCCGTCGACGTTGACCCACTCCACCGTGTCTCCGACCTGGATCGTGATGACGGCCGGGAGGAAGAGCGGCTCGGGATTGCTCGTGATGTTCACCCGGACGGTCGTCGCGCCGCGCGCGATCGTCGCGACGCACAGCATTGCCGTGAGCGTCAGGGTGTGCCGCAGCGAGGGTCTCATCCTTAGTCGTGTGGAAACTGGTCAAATGATACGCGAGCGGAAGGGCACCGCGTGAGGCACTTCCGTGGTGGGCTCGGGTCCTCTCGGAGTTGTCTGGGAAGGGAATGCGACTGCGTCCAGGGGCCGGAAGGCGGACCAGCGAGGCGGCAAGCCGCCGTCGACGATGAGCGGATGATGCTTCGGCGCTCCCCAGGGACGAGCGTGGCGTCGGCCGGGTCGGGGATGGCTCCTTCTGGCTACTGACTGACGACGCTGAGAATGTTTCCATCCGGATCTTTGAACCAGGCCGCTCGTGTGTTGCCCATGACGTGGATGTCACCGCGGCGCGTGGTCTGCGGGAAGTTGAAATCGTAGTGCTCGAAGGTGACGCCCCTGATGTTGAGCGCCTTTACGACCCCCTCGACGTCGTCGACGATCCAGGTCGCGGCCGTCGCCTGGTTCGTCCCCGCGTACCGGGACTCGTAGACGAGGACCGTGGAGTCTCCGCGTCCTGTAAGAAACAACGCCCGGCTGATCGCCGGCGCAGCCGGTGTCAGACCGAGCGTGCCTTCGTAGAACTTCCTGGCCGCCTTTGTGTCCTTGACGGCGATTGTCGCGAGAGCATCTGTGTTGGCGAGCATGTGAGCCTCCGATCGGCCGGATCGTCAGGAAAACGACGGCCCGCGTCTTGCCATACACCCTTGGTCAGTGCAGCATTGATGCCAGTTGCGGGCCCATTGGGAGTGAGAAGGGATCCGAAAGGGGTCGGCGAAGGAGTTTATTCCGCCCGGAGCGCCTTCACCGGGTCGATGTGCGCCGCGCGGCGCGCAGGGACGTAGCACGCGGCGAGCGCGATCGCGAGCAGCAGCGCGGCGACCGCGGCGTACGTCGCGGGGTCCGTGGGCCGCACGCCGTAGAGGAGGCTCGACATCAGGCGGGTCAGCAGGAACGCGGCCGCGAGGCCGGCGCCGGCTCCCGAAAGCGCGACGGCCATGCCCTGCCGGACGACGCGGCGCAGGACGTCTCCGGGATTCGCGCCGAGGGCCATGCGCACGCCGATCTCGCGCGACTGCTTCGACACGGCGTAGCTCATGACGCCGTAGATGCCGACCGCGGCGAGCAGCGCCGCGGCGGCCGCGAACACGGCCGAGGAGCAGCGTCTGAAACCGTGCGCCGCCGTTGGCGTTCTCGACCACGCTGCTCCATGGTCCGCACCGCGGAGATCGGCAGCGTCGGATCGATCGCCCACACGGCCGAGCGCAGCGCCGGCACCAGCGCGGCGGGATCTTCGTCGGTCCGCGCGACGAACGTGATGTAGGCGAAGGCCGGATCGGTGTTCTCGAGCAGCATGCGGGCCTGCAGGAACGACACATAAATCTCGTCGTCCGGCTCGGCGCTCCAGTCGCCGCGCACGACGTTCTTGACGACGCCGACCACCGTCAGCCCAGCCTTGCGGTTCGGATCCCCGCCGGCGAGCGCGATGCGACGTCCGATCGGGTCCTGACCGGGCCAGCGGTGCCGCGCCATGTAGTCGTTGATCGACGACCACGCCGGGCGCACCGGGGCCGTCCGCCTCCGCGATGCCGCGCCCGCGCAGGATCGGGATCCGCATCGTCGCGAAGTAGCCGGGCATCACCGCGCGGTAGGTGCCCGAGGGAGACTCGCCCGGCCGCGACGGCGGCCGGCCCTCGATCGCGTAGGGCCCTCCCCACACGTCGCCGCCGATCGGAAGGTGGTTGATCGCGCCCGCCGCGCGCACGCCGGGAACGGCGGCGAAGCGCTCGAGGATGTTCGCGGTAGAGGACCGGACGGCGTCCCGGCGCCGCCTGCGCCGTCCCCACGACCGAAACCTCGAGCGTCACGACGCCGCGGGGGTCGAAGCCCGGGTCGATGTTCCGCAACGCCACGAAGCTGCGGGCCATCAGGCCCGCGCCGATCAGCAGAGCACGAGCGCCAGGGCGACCTCCGCGGCGACGAACACGCGGCGCAGCCGCTCCGCCCTCGCGGCCGGCGCCCGCGCTGCCGCCGTCCTTGAGGGCGTCCTGCAGCCCGACCCGCGAAGCCTGCAGCGCCGGGGCGAGCCCGAAGGCGATGCCCGTCGCGAGCGCCGCGCCGAAGGTGGCGAGCAGGACGCGCAGGTCGAGGCTCACGTCGGACAGGCGCGGGATTCCCGCGCGGCGCCAGGGCGACGAGCGCCTTGCAGCCCCCAGGCGCCCAGCGCGAGTCCCGCCGCGCCGCCGGCCGCGGCGCAGCACGAGCGACTCGGTCAGCAGCTGACGGATCGATGCGCGCCGCGCGAGGCGCCGATCGCCGCGCGCAGCGCGATCTCGCGGCGCCGCGCCGAGGAGCGCGCCAGCATCATGTTGCGCGACGTTGGCGCACGCGATCAGGAGCACGAGGCCGACGGCGCCGAGCAGGACGAGCAGGGCCGGCCGCACGTCGCCGACGACCCGCTCCTGGAGCGGCATGACGCGGACGTCCCGGTTCGTGCCGGGGAACTCGCGCTCGAGCGCGGCCGGTGATCGCCCCGATCTCCCGGCGCGCGGCCTCGAGAGAGAGCGCCGTTGCCGGAGCCGGGCGAAGACGCGGAGGAACTGCGCCTCGCGACTCGACGGCGCGCTCGTCCGAGGTCGAGCGGCGCCCAGATCTCGGCGTCCGTCGCCCAGAACGGGGCGAAGACGAAGCCGGGCGGCATGACGCCGACGACCTCGTAGGGCTCGCCGTTCAAGGGGATCGACTTGCCGACGATGGCGGGATCGGCGCCGAAGCGGCGCCGCCAGAGGCCGTCGGCGATGAGGACGACGCGGTCGCGGCCGGGCGCGTCCTCGGCGGGAAGGAAGAAGCGGCCCAGGCGCGGGCGCGACGCCCATCATCGGCAGGATGTCCGGCGTCATCCGCAGGGCCCAGATCTTTTCGGGGCCCTCCGCGCCGGTGAAGTTGGCCGACCAGAAACTCGGCGGCGCCCATGCTCCGGAAGGAGCGGCTGCGAGCCCGCCAGTCGAGGAAGTTCGCGGGCGAGACGGGCTGGCGCCCCTCGTGCAGCACGACGACGAGGCGGTCCGGGTCGGCGTAGGGGAGCGGCCGCAGAAGGATCGCGTTGACGACCGAAAGGATCGCCGTGTTGGCGCCGATGCCGAGGGCGAGCGTCACGATCGCGACGGCCGCGAATCCCGGCGCGCGCGCGCAGCAGGCGCAGCCCGTAGCGCAGGTCCTGCCCGAAGCGCTCGAGCGATCCGCGGCGCCACTGGTCGCGGGTCGTCTCCTTGACGAGCGCCTCGTTGCCGAGCTCGCGCCGCGCCGCGGCTTCGGCCTCCGCCGGGTCCTCCCCGCGCGCGACGCGGTCGGCCGTCGCCATCGCCAGGTGCGCCGCGATCTCGTCGTCGAGCTCGCGTTCGCGGCGGCGCCGGGAGAGGAAGGGAAGCCGGATCTCTCATGCCTCGTCCAGCCGCGGCGCCTTCGGCGCGTCGAGCACGAGGGACATCGCCGTCAAGAGCCGCTCCCACTGCGACCGCTCCTCCGCGAGCCGGCGGCGCCCGGCCGCGGTCAGGCGGTAGACCTTGACGCGCTGCTTGTTCTCGGAGGTCTTCCACTCCGAGGCGACCGAGCCTTCCTTCTCCAGGCGGTGGAGCGCGGGATAGAGGGAGCCCGTGTCCACCTGGAGCGCCTCGCGGGAGGTGGCCCGGATGGCCTGCGTGATCCCGTAGCCGTGCTGGGCGCCCCAGGTCAGGGACTTGAGGACGAGCAGGTCGAGCGTGCCCTGCAGCAGCTCGATGCGGTTGCGGTACGGTTCGCGGTTAACCATGTAGACATCCTACAGGGTTGGGATGGAGACGGTCTACAGCCCTCATGTGGGGTGATACGCAGGACGCGGCCGGAAGTTATGACGGCCCGCCCGCCGCCCTTACTTCGGCTTGTGGCGGAGGCGGGAGAGCAGGTCCTCGTATTCCGGCGAGTCCTCGGCCAGGCGCACGCCGAAGCCGGGCGCCTTGGCGGAGGGCGACGGCTTGACGCTTCGGACCACCTTCGCCGTCAGCACGAGGGTCCTTCCTTCGGGGAGGTTGACCTTCAGCCGCAGCGTCGGCCCGGCGCCGGGAATCTGGGTCGAATGCACGAACATGCCGCGCGGGGAGACGTTGCCGGTCACGCCGGTCCCGTGGAAGGTCCCCTGCGTGAACTCGACGTTCATCTCCGCCTTGCGCCGGCGGGTGGTTCGCTTCCCGGTCGTCCCGATTTCCTTCCGGGCCTGGACGGGGCGTGCCGTGAGCGCGGGGTCCGCCTTCGCCGCCATCGCCGGAGCGGGTCCGGCGGCGAGCGTCTCGACTTCCTCCGAGGATTCGACGCCGTCGATCCGGCCGCTGACGGTGCGGCCGTCCACCGGGACGAGGCTGCGGAAGGAGATCGGAAAGATCTCGCGTGGCTCCTTGCCGAGCGCCCTCCACTGGCTCGCGAGCACGTCCGGCGCGCGCCGGCCCGTCGAACCAGAAGTTCACGTGGCCCGCCGCCGTCAGGATGACGGGCTGGAGGTAGTCGAGGCCGGAGTCGTCCGCGGGGAAACAGAATCCGAAGTGCCGGGTCGCGTCGAAGAGGTCGAACTCCGTCGCGGCGAGGAAGATCTCGTCGTCGGCGTGCGACAGCGCCTTTCGCCGCGACGGCACGACCGTCGCCTCGGCGCCGTCCCCTCCCTCGTAGCGCCACACCGGGGTCGCCACCAGGTCCTCGGCGGTCAGGTCGGCGAGGCGTCTCACGGCAGAGACAAGCTATCTCAGTTCGGCCCGTGAATCCCAAGGGGCCGATGCCCGCCGGGCCCCCGGGATGGCGGCCGGCTACCCGCTGATCGTCTTGGGGATCGTGACCCGCGTCGCCTGGCCGCACCCGCAGAGGCGCGGGATCGTCTCGCCGACGCTGCCGCCGATGCTGTCGCGGCCGGTCTTGCCGCAGGCCTCGCAGGTCCAGGCCATCGATCGGATCTGCGAGCCGGTGAACGCGTACCAGAACTGCAGGCAGGTCTCGAGGCCGGACCAGTGCTCGTAGACGGTCACGGCGCCGGCCTCCGGCGACAGGGCGTGCCGGATCGCCGCGAGCTCGTTGGCCGAGTGCAGGTCGAAGTGCCCGAGGCGGCCCCGCAGGGCGGCGTCGGTCAGCAGGCCGATCGTCGTCGGGGGATCGGCTCCCTGGGAGCCGTCCACCTGCAGGAGGATGAGCCCGGGCGCATTTTCCACCCGGGGGACGCGGCTGAGCAGGATCGCAAACGTCTGCGGAGCCGCAAGTTTCTGCGTTCTTGTTTTCGCAACGGACGCCATGAAGGACTGCGCTTTCTCGCCGAAGGCCGGCGACGGTCGCGTTGACCGGGTCCGTCGGAGGGGATCGGAGAAAGGCAGCATAGCACGCGCTGCGGTCACGCCAGGTCGCGCTCGCGCCTATCTGCGTCAGACCGCCGGCGAATGGACGCCGGGGCGCGACACGGAGGCACGCAATGCGGAAGCTCCTGATGGCGTTGATGACGGTGGCGGCGCTGTCGATCGGAATCGTCTGGGCGGAGGGACAGGCTGGCAAGACGGACAAGGCCGGAATGGACTGCTCGGGCTGCTGCTGCAGCGCCAAGTCCTGCGCGAAGTAGCCCTTCGCGCGCGCGCGTGGATGCGAGCGTGCGCGACGCGCTGCAGCACGACCTGACGGCGCTCGCCCGCGGGGATCGGGCGGCTTTCGATCCGGTCTTCCACCGGGTCTGGCCGCTCGTCCGCGGTTTCGCGGCGCGCTGCCTGCCGGCCGAGGAGGCCGAGGACGCGGCGCAGGAGGCGCTGCTGCGCGTCTTCTCCCGGGCGAGCGAGTTCGACGTCCGGCGCGACGCCCTCTCGTGGATCCTCGGCGTCGCCGCCTGGCAGATCCGGACCCACCGGACCCGGGCGCGCCGGCGTCGCGAAGAGTCGTTGTCCGCCGCGGCCGAAGTCGCCGAGGTGGGAGCGTCTCCGGAATCGGCCGCGATGGAACGCGAGCTCGGGACGGCGCTCGCGCGGGCGCTTGCGGAGTTGAAGCCGTCCGACGCCGCCACGCTGCTCGCCTACGCGCGCGGCGAGCGGCCGGACCTTCCGGGCGCGACGTTTCGCAAGCGTGTGGAGCGGGCCCTCGCGCGGCTGCGGGCCATCTGGAGGATCAACCATGACAGCCTCTGACGTCTTCGAAGTGTCCCTCCGCCGCGCCGCGCGGCACGCCTACGAGCGCGGAAGACTCCAGAGCGCCCTGATGTGGGGAGCCGGCGCGGCGGTCTTCGCGTCGCCGGGGTTTCTGGTCTGCAACCGCACGCCGGCCGCCGCGGCGTGCCTGGCGGGATTCGCGCTGGCCGTGATGGCGGGCCGCTTCCGCGGGGAGGGCTACGAGCAGGGCACGCGCTCGGGCGCGCTCGCCGGGATTCTCCCGTGCCTGCTTCCGGCCGCGATCGGCGCGATGAACCCGAGGGTGTGCATGCTCATGTCGTCCAGCGGAATCTGGATCTGCGGAATCGGGGGCGTAGCGGCCGGCGTCATCCTGGGCCTGCGCAGCCGGGGAGCCGGTGGGCTGCCGTACTGGGGCGGCGCCCTGGTCACGCTCGGATTCTGCGGGGCGATCGGCTGCCTGCCGGCCGGCGCGATCGGGTTCGCCGGCCTGCTCGCCGGTCTCATCGCCGGCGGCACGCCGGTGCTCGCGGCGCGGCGCGCGTGGGCCTGAGAAGAGCGAAGTGTTCTAGCGGGCTGGCGCCGCGGGGCACGCGGGGGGCCAGTCCTCGGCGCCGTCCTCGCGCAGCACGAAGAACTCGCCGGAGTCGGGCCCCTTGGTGTCCCGCGAGAACAGGAGGGTCCTGCCGCTCGGCGAGAAGACCGCGCCGATCTCGGAGCCGTTGACGTTGACCGCGGGCGGGAGCTTGACCCTGGGCGACCAGCCGGCGTCGGTGCGGCGGGTCTCGTAGAGGCCATCGGAGGCCATCACGATCATGCGCGCGCCGTCGGGCGACGGGAGGGGCTCGTACTCGTCGCCGGCCGTGTTGATGGCGGGGCCGAGGTTCTCCACCGTCCAGCGGCCGTCCGACCCGGCGCGCGCGCGCCAGATGTCGGTGCGTCCGAGGCCGCCCGGCCGGTTGGACCCGAAGTAGAGCCAGCCGTCCGGGGCGGGCCGCGGGAACCACTCCTGTCCCTCCGAGTTGACGGGCTCGGGCAGGCGCACCGGCGTGCCCCAGGCTCCCGACGCGTCGCGTTCGACGCGCCAGATGTCGAGGTCCTTGCGTTTGACGCCGTCGGTCGAGCGCGTCGAGATGAAATACAGGACGCGCGGCGACGCGAAGTACGGATCGGCCTCGACGCCGTCGCCGGCGAAGGCGGCCGGCCCGGGCTTGGACCAGCCCTTCGGGCCGCAATGGCTGACGAGGATCCGCCAGCCCTCGAAGCTCGGAGAGCTGCGGACGAAATAGAAGTCCCCGTTGATCGGATCGAACGCGGCATGGGACTCGAACTGCGGGCTCGAGATCCCGCTCGGCTGCCAGGGTGTGACCGAGACCGAACCCAGCGCGAGCACGGCGAAGACGGTCGGCAGGATCGGCGTCGGGTCCATGGGTCCCGGGCGATTGTAGCCCCCGGCCCGCCTCACTCCTCCCGCAGCGCGGCCATCGGGTCGAGACCCGCGGCGCGGCGCGCCGGCAGGAGGCTCGCCGCGGCCGCCACGGCGGACAGGCCGGCGACGGCGATGGCGAGTGTCGACGGGATCACCCGGACGCAGGCCGAACAGGAGCGACCGGGCCGAGTGCGCCGCGGCGATCGAGAGGACGACGCCGATCGCGAGGCCGGCGCCGAGCAGCGCGCCTGCCTCGCGCAGGATCATGGCGACGATGTCGCGCCGCGTCGCGCCCATCGCCATGCGGACGCCGATCTCGTTGCGGCGGCGGACGACCATGTACGAGATGACGCCGTAGAGGCCGACCATCGCCAGCAGCGCGGCGAGAAAGCCGAAGTAGCCCGAGAGGGTCGCCATCAGCCGCTCGCGCAGGAGGCCCTCGCGCAGGCTCGTCTCGAAGACGTGAAACTCGATCACGATGGCGGGATTCACTTCGGCAATCGCGGTCTTGACCGCGGAAACCAGGCTGCCGGGCGGCAGCTCGGAACGGATCAGGAGGGTGTCCCCGGTCTCCGGTGCGGGGTTCTGGGCCGACGGGAGGAACACGATGGGTGTGAACTCCTCGCGCAGGTCCGTGTACTTGGCGTCCTTGACCATTCCGACGATCTCGTAGGCGTGGTCGGCCTTCGGATCGGCATTGACGATCCGGAAGCTCCGGCCGAGGGGGCTCGCGCCCTCGAAGAACTTCCTGGCAAACGCCTCGGTCACGATGGCGACGGGGGCGCTTCCGACGCGATCGGCCTCGGTGAAATCCCTCCCCGCCCGCAGCGGCGTGCCCATGGTCGCGAAGTAACCCGGGCTGACGCGGTTGAAGTTGGCGACCTTGCGCGTGACGGCGGTGCCGTCGATGCGGATGTTCTCGTTCCAGCCGTTGCCGCTCGCCGGGAGGATCCGGGTCGCGGCCGCCGAAGCGACACCCGGAATCGCGCGCACGCGCGACAGCAGCGTCCGCGTGAACTCGTTGCGCGCCGCGGAGGGAATCCGGAGGCGCTCGGCGTCGAAGTCGGTCACGAGGATGTGGTCCCGCCGGAACCCGGCGTCGACCGATTGCAGGTTGCGAAACGTTCCGGCGAAGAGCAGGGCACCGACGACGAGAACGAGCGACAGCGAGACCTGCGAGACGACGAGGGCGCGGCGGGTTCCGAGGCCCGCGCGGGGACCCGCGATGCCGCGGCCTCCCGCCTTGATCGCCGCGATGGGCTCGGTGCGGGCGGCCTGGATGGCGGGAAGCAGCCCGAAGAGGAGACAGGTCAGTCCGGCGAGCCCCGCCGTGAAGGCGAAGAGACGCCAGTCGAAGTGCAGCGCGACGAAGGGCCGGGTGTCCTGCGTCGCGAGGGAAGACACGAGCAGGCGGCTCATGGCCTGGGCGAGCGCGCCCCCGCACGCGGCCCCGAAGGCGGCCAGGACGAAGCTTTCCGCGAGGAGCTGCTGGACCAGGCGGCGGCGCGAGGCGCCCAGCGCCAGCCGCACGGCGATCTCGCGGTGCCGCGCGCTCGCGCGCGCGACCATGAGGTTGGCGAGGTTGGCGCAGGCGATCAGCAGCACGAGGCCCGAGATCCCGAGCAGCAGCCAGAGGGGATCGGCGTACCGGCGGCGCAGGCTCGACAGGCCGGTCGACGCCGGGGTCGCCTCGAGCCGGAACTCGAGGTAGCGCTTCTTGTCGACGGCATCGTAGGCCGGCGGCACCGTCGCCTGGAAAATCCCCGGCGATTGCGCGCGGACTTGCGCCGAGGCGCGCGCGACCGTCCATCCGGGCTTCAGGCGCCCGACGACGGCGAGCCACCAGGCGGAAGGCTCGTTGGTTCGCGTCTGCTCGCCCATGGCGGCCTCCACGCAGAGCGGCAGGGCGACGTCGAAACGCCGTCCGACGTCGAGTCCGAAGAAGCTCGCCGGCGTCACGCCGACGACTTCGAAGGGATGGGCATCCAGGGAGATCTTGCGGCCAACGATCGATGGATCTGCGCCGTACTCCCGGCGCCAGAACGGCTCGCTCAGGACGGCCGCTCCCGGGGCGCATCCGCGGCGGTCGTCGGCAGGCGAGAGCACGCGCCCGAGAAGGGGCTGGACGCCGAGCGTTTCGAAGAGGCTCCCGCTCGCCCACAGGAGCTCGGCGAGACGCGCCTCGCCTCCGGGGCTCAGGTTGATCCGCTGGGAGCTCCAGGCGGCGATGCTCGAAAAGCCCTTCGGCCCTTCGCGCAGGTGCTCCCAGATCGCCGACGTGATCTCGGCGTGGCGCCCCGAGAACCATCCGGTGCGGCCGTCGGGAGGATCCGCCACGCGCACCGCGGCGAGCTCGCCTGGTTTCTGCACGGGAAGGGCTCGCAGCCGGACCGCGTCCAGGAGCTGGAAGATCGCGGTGTTCGCGCCGATGCCGAGCGCCAGTGACAGAACCGCGACCACCGCGAAGGCCGGGTCCAGACGCAGCAGGCGCAGGCCGTGCCGCAGGTCCTTCCAGAGTCCCGGCCACGACGCCTCCGGGCTCGTCGCCGGCGTCCGCGGGTCGGGAGGCCGCGAGGCGGGCAGCACGGGCCGCAGCGCGGCGACGAGCCTGCCTGCGTCGAGCTCCTCGAGCACCGCGCGCTCCGCGTCGGGCGGCGCAACGCCGCGCGCGAGGAGGTCCTCGTACCGGTCGCCCGCGTGCTGCGCGAGCTCCTCGGCGATCGCCGCCTCGCGGGCGGGCGTCGAGGCGAAGCCCGGCGAGCCGCTCGCGAATGGTCCGGCGCCAGTCAGGCATGTTCCGCCTCCGTGATCCGTTTCATCGCGCCGACGAAGTCACTCCAGGCGCTGCGCTGCTCGCGGAGCATGCGCCGCCCGGCGGCGGTGATCCGGTAGTAACGGCGCCGCCGCTGGCCCGCCTTCTCGACCCAGCGGCCCTCGATGAGCCCCCGGTGCTCGAGCCGGTAGAGCAGCGGATAGAAGGAGGCCACGTTGAAGCGCAGCACGCCCTCCGAGCGCGTCTCGATCAGCTTGCTGATCTCGTAGCCGTGCCGCTGCCGGCGCTCGAGCAGGGACAGGATCAGGAGCTCGGTCGACCCCTTCTTGAGCTCCCGGTCGAGGCGGCCGCGCGTGATATGTCGCATAACAACATATCGCTATGCCATGGTTCGGCGGACGTCTGTCAATCGGAAAGTGACGGTCGGAAGGAGAGGCGGCCGGCGGGAAGGGAAAAAGGAGCGAGGGGGACAGGCCGCGCCCCCTCGCTCGGGAGCCCGTGGCGTTACATCTTGTGCGGAGCGTCTCCGGTCTTGACCCAGGTGGCCCACATCTTGCCGTCCTTGGAGTCGGCCTTGAAGGTGACCATCGCGCCTTCCTTGGGGGCGCCGCCCTCGACCTTGGTGGAATCGTTCCAGTAGATCGTCCACTCCTTGCCGGTCTTGTCCTTGACCGTCATCATCTTCTGGGCGTTGTCCACCTTCGTGATGGTTCCGCCCATCGTGCCGCCCGCCATCTTGCCGTCGCTCGCCAGGGCGAGGGACGAGACCGCCAGTCCGAGAATGATTGCCAACGCGAGAAACCGTTTCATCGAGACTCCTCCCGGTACGTTTGGAAGCCGCCGGATTGCAGCCTCCCTTTCGAGGACGGCGGGCTCGGAGCAGCCGATCAGAAGCTCTCCTCCTCCATCGTCGGTCGCCTAGTAGATCGACCCGAACATGAACGCCCGATGAACCGGGACGAATGGCAGGGACCGAGGGCCTGCGCGCGCCCCCGGAGGGTTCGGCCGAAGCAAGCGAAACCCTTTCGGCCGCGGCGCGTCCCTCCAGCTGAGAGTAGAACCTTTGCGCAACGGACCGCACCCATGATCGGCCGCGAGCTCGCCCGCACGCTCCGGTCCCTTTCCCGCGCGCCCGGTTTTTCCGCAGCGGTCGTACTCGTGCTGGGGCTCGGCATCGGTGCGAACACGGCGATCTCCAGCGTCTTCGACGCCGTGATCCTGCGGCCGCTGCCGTACCCCGCGCCGGAGCGGCTGGTGGCGCTGCCCGGGGCGCACCGGCCCGACGACATGGGCGAAGAGATTTCGCCGGGCAACTTCCTCGACTGGCGCCGCCAGAGCCGCTCCTTCGCGCACCTGGGGGTCTGGGCGCCCGGCGACGCTCCATCTCATGCAGGACGGCCGGCCCGAACGCCTCCGGGCCGCGCAGGTGACGCCGGGCGCGCTCCTGGCTCTGGGTGCGAAACCGCTTCTCGGGCGCCTGTTTCTTCCCGAGGAGGAACGCGACGACTCGCGCGTGGCGATCCTGAGCCACGCCTTCTGGAAGAGCCACTTCGCCGGCGAACCCGGCGTCGTCGGCCGGACGATCCGGCTCTCCGGGCCTCGAGTACCCGATCGTCGGCGTGATGCCGCCGGAGTTCCACTTTCCCGCAGAGCGACGTCGACCTCTGGGTTCCGTTTCGCTTCACGGCCGCGCGCGCGGCGGATCGCCAGAGCCGCTGGATCTACGGCATCGGGCGGCTGGCCGACGGCGTCTCGCTCGAGGCGGCGCAGCGCGAGATGGACGGCGTGACGGCCGCGCTCGCCTCGCAGTTCCCTTCGGACAACAAGGGCTGGGGCGTCAAGGTCGTCGGCCTTCAGGAGCACCTGGTCGGGCGCGTCCGCCCGGCCCTGCTCATCCTGCTCGCGACCGTGCTGCTGGTGCTCGTCGTCGCGTGCGCCAACATCGCCAACCTGCAGCTCGCGCGGGCGGCCGGGACGGCGGACGGAGATGGCGATCCGTTCCGCGATGGGGGCCTCCGCCTCCGCGCTCGTCCGGCAGCTCCTGCTCGAGGCGATGACGCTCTCGCTCGCCGGCGGTCTCGCCGGCGTGCTGTTTGCGAAGGCGATCCTGAAGGTCCTCGTCGCCCTCGCGCCGACGGGGATCGCGCGCCTGGAAACCGTCGGGATCGACGGGCGGGTGCTCGCCTTTACGGCGGGAATCTCCCTCGTGACGGGTCTCGTCTTCGGCCTCGTGCCCGCGCTGTCCGCCTGGAAATCCGACCTCGCGCGGGATCTCTCACGCGGCGGGCGGTCGGGCGGCCCGAGCGGATCGGCGCGCGTGCGCCGGTTCGTCACGGTGACGGAGGTGGCGGCCGCTCTGGTCCTGCTCGTCGGAGCGAGCCTCCTGCTCTCGAGCCTCTCGGGGCTGCGGCGCGTCGCGCCCGGGTTCGACCCGCGCGGCGTGACGACGATGGAGGTCGTCCTGCCGCCCGCCCGCTACGCCGACGACGCCCGACGTTCCGCGTTCTTCGGGGAGCTTTCCGGGCGCGCGTCCGGGCTGCCGGGAGTCGAGGCGGCCGGCGGCATCAGCCAGCTTCCCCTCTCCGGCGCCAACAGCACGGAGGGCTACGTCGTCGAAGGCCAGGACCCGGAGGATCCGAGCGAGATCCCGGAGGCCGCCGTCCGAACCGTGACGCCGGGCTATTTCGCCGCGCTGCGCATTCCGCGGATCGCCGGGCGCGACTTTTCGGTCCGCGACACCGCCGCGTCCGCGAAAGTCGTCATCGTCAACCGGGCGTTCGCCCGGCGGCATTGGCCCGGAGGCGACCCCCTCGGGAAGCGGCTCATGTTCGCGGGCTCGAACGGGCGCAGCGCCCCGTGGGAAGTCGTCGGGGTCGTGGGAGACGTCCATCATTCGAGGCTCGATGCGCCGGCCGTCCCGGAGATCTACGTCAGCTACGGACAGGCCCCCGCGGACTCCATGGTCCTCACCGTTCGGGGGTCCGGCGGCCCCGCGCTCGCGGCGGCGATTCGGGCCGAAGTCTCGCGTCTGGATCCCGAACAGCCGGTCTTCAACGTGCGGACGATGGAGCGGGTGCTTTCGGAGTCGACGTCCGAGGCCCGGTTCTACGCGACGCTCCTCGCCGCCTTCGCGGGCCTGGCGCTCGTGCTCGCGGCCGTCGGGATCTACAGCGTGATCGCGTACTCGGTCGAACAGCGGCGGCACGAGATCGGCATCCGGGCGGCGCTCGGAGCGCAGCGCGTGCAGCTGCTCGAGCTGGTCGTGAAGGAAGGGATGACGCTCGCGGCCTTCGGCATCGCCGCCGGTCTCGCCGTGGCAGCGGCCGGAACGCGCGGGATGGAAAGCCTGCTCTTCGGAATCCGGCCCCATGATCCGGCGATCTTCGCGGGCATGGCCGCGCTGCTCGCCGTGGTGGCGCTCGCCGCGAGCCTCGTTCCGGCCCTTCGGGCGGCGCGGGTGAGCCCCGTCTCGGCATTGAAGGGCTCGTCGTCGGGCCCATGATCCGGCGTGCCGGGCGATTCCTCGCCGGCCTCGCGCGCGCCCTGACCGGCCGCTCCCTCGGCGTCTTTGCCCTGGTTCCGAGGTAGAGCCTCGAGGGACCGCCCTCTCCGGGCGGGAGGGCTCGGGGTGGGGGCGCCGGGCACCCAAGTGCATGAAAAGACTCGCTTTTCACGCGGAAAAGCGATATCCTCAGTCATGCCGGTCTGACGGCTTTTTTGAGGGCGCCCGAGGGGCGCCCTTTTCTCTTGAGGAGGAGACACCCCATGGAGCCGATGACCCAGGCGGTGGTCCCAGTGGCGATTCCGCTCGATCGGTGGGTCCAGCGCGGGCACGCGGTCTTAGATCCCACGGGCCAGGTCGCCGCGATGCTGCGCACCCAGGCGGAGGCCCGGCGCTTCGTCGCCGCGATCAACGCGGTCGCCGGAATGTCCACCGATGCGCTCGAAGCCTGGACGACGGGGGTCGTCAACGATCCGATCCAGGACCTCGCGGCGGAGCTCGCGGCGATGATCGAGTTCGTGCCCCATCCCAACGAGC
>CAVRXJ010000026.1:0-287185 GCA_963725095.1 uncultured Acidobacteriota bacterium | reverse complement strand
AGGTAGCGGACGTTCAGGAAATCGAGGGCGGGCGCGTTCACGTCGCCGAGCCACTTGAAGTAGTTGGCGGGATCGGAGCCGCACGTGGCGTCGATGAACTCCGTGTAGTCGCGGCGCTCGGTCGGATCGTGCGTGCGAACGTCCTCGAGGCCGGCGAACACGCCGACGTTCGGGAAGATCTCCGTCCCTTCGCCCGCGACGCGGAAGGGACCGGGCTGCGCCTCGAGGAATGCGACGAGCGGGGTTGCGGGGTAGAGGAGCGCGGGGTCGCTCATCCGGTTCATCCGGTAGCCCTGCCGGTACAGCTCTGCGCCGGCGATGAGTGTCCACAGGGGGATTCCGACGGCGGCGAACCGCGCCCGCTGCCGGCCGGTCGCCGCGACGACCGTGATCCCGAGCCCGAGCGCCGCCGCCGCGATCAGGTAGGCGTTGCGTTGCGGACCGAGCGCTTCGGCCTGCGCGTACCGGGGCGCAAAGTGCCGGTAGGTGAGAGCCACCACCAGCAGGCCGGCGCCCAGCGTCGCCATCGCCCAGACGGCCGTGCCGCGCCGGCGGTCGAGATCGGCGCTCAACCGGTCGAGCTCGAAGGCCGCCAGCGCCGGCCCGGCCACCGCCACCCATGTCAGGTAGCGCAGCGGGAACATGTGCCGCAAGGCGGGAATGGCCGACGCGATCTCCGCGAAGGGCCAGCATCCCGTCGCGGCGCCGAGGCCGAAGACGATGGCGGGCAGCAGCGCCCATTCCGCCGGCGGCCGTTTGGAGCCCGGCCGCAGGATCAGGGCAGCCGCCGCGGCCGCCAGGATTCCGAAGTAGCCCTGCGCCATCTCGGGAAAGGACGCCGTGCCGCCGGGAACCATGGGCGTCGTGATGCGGTCGCCGAAGAGGCGCGGGAAGAGGACCATGAGAAGCCCGGACGGCCATGCCGGACCGTGCGGCCGGGCGGAGAGAATGGGCGTCCAGAAAGGGCGTTCGATCAGGACGAGTCGATTGGAATCTCGAATGGCAAGCGCCTGCGGAAGGAGGGCGAACGCCGAAAGGCCCAGCGCCAGCAGCGCCGCACCCCCGATCCGCAGTGCCACCGCGCCTGCCCGCGCGCGGTCGCCGCAGATCCAGCGGACGGCGAGCCAGAGGACGTGAAGGCTCCCATCGAGGCGGCCGTTTCGGTGTGGCCGGTCAACGGCAGCAGAAAGAAGAGAGCGGTGAGCAGGACGAACGCCCGGTCGGCGACCCGAGGTTCGCGCAATCTCTCGATGGTCCACAGAATCATCGGCCACAGGCCGAGCGCCGCCGAGAGCGGAAAGGCGAGCCAGGCCGTCATCGAGAAGGAGAAGGAGAGCGCGACGGCCCCGAAGAGGCTGGTACCGCGCGAGACGCCAAGCGCCCCGAGCCAGAGCCAGGTGCCGCAGAGGGCGAGAAAAAGGCGGACGGCAACCCAGAGCGTGAAGGCCGCCGGCAGGGGAAGGATCAGTCCGGCCAGCGTCAGCGGAGAGTAGGCGGCCGACTGCCCGTTGGCGCCGAGCGCCATTCCGCAGCCGTTCCATCGGTTGCGGTGCGGCAGCTCGCCGTCCCGCCACGCGAGCCGCACCGCCTGTGCCCACGGAGCGAGCTGACGCGCCACGTCGTTGGCCCAGACATTGGTCGGCGTGGCGTCGGGAGAGGGAACCGTCAGGTATGCCTGGTTGGCCGGCACCGGGGTCCGGCCGAGCAGGAATCCCTGCCAGAGGAAGAGCACGGGAGCCAGTGCCAGCAGAAGAAGCCAGCGTCGCGGGATCGGGCTCTCGAGAAAGCGAGCCGCCCAGGCCGCGGCGGCGACGCAAAGTGCGTAAAGGGCGACGAGGGTCAGGCCCGTGGCGAGCGATCGCATCACGCGAGGGTCACGATCGTCTCGATCCCTTCCGGGAGGGTCGCACGGCGACGCTGCATACCACAACGGTCGCGCAATCGTGTGCTAGCATCCGGCCAGATCACCAGGAGGCCTCATGCGCATGCGTTCTTTCGCGATCGCGGCCGCGCTCCTCACGCTTTCGGCAACCTTCTCTCTCGCCGAGACGACCGGCTCCATGGAGGGCCGCGCCGCGGACGAATCCGGGAGGCGTCCTTCCCGGTGTGACGGTCGAGGCGCGCGGCCCGGCCCTGCAGGGGGCGCGCGTGGCGACGACCGATGCCGCCGGCCACTACCGCCTGAGCGTGCTTCCGCCGGGGCTCTACGAGGTCACCTTCACGCTCGCCGGGTTCGCGATCCGAGTCGAAGAAGGGCATCTCGGTCGGCCTCGGCAAGGAGACGACGCTCGACGCGATCCTGCACCCGGCGGCGAGCGCGGCGATCGTCGTCAGCGCCGAGGCGCCCGTCGTCGACACGACTTCGACGACTCTCGGAGAGAATTTTTCGCAGCGATCGATCCAGACGCTCCCGACGGGGCGCAACTATTCTTCGATCGCCCAGGTGACCCCGGGCACGTCCTCCGACGCGGACTCGCGCAACACGACGCAGTCGACGATCACCGTCTACGGCTCCTCCGGCGCCGAGAACGCCTTCTACATCGACGGCGTGAACACGACCGGTGTCGAGTACGGCTTTCAGGGAAAGAACCTCAACTACGAGTTCGTCCAGGAGGTCAACGTCCAGACGGGCGGCTACGAGGCGGAGTACGGCCGCTCGACGGGCGGCATCGTCAACGTCATCACCAAGTCGGGCGGCAACGAATTCCACGGCGACGCCTTCGGCTACTTCAACAGCGATTCGCTCCAGGCGACTTCCGAAGCCGGTCGTCGCGACGTCCGGCACGGTCGAGGGTTTCACCCGGCAGGACTTCGGGGCGGATCTGGGCGGCTACTTCTGGAAGGACCGGATCTGGTTCTTCGGCGCCTACGACCGGATCAACAACACGACCAACAACCAGCTCGCCAACAACACCGACCCGGACAACCCGGTCATCGTGCGCGAGCGAGAGCAAGAGCTCCGTCGACCTGGCCTCGGCGAAGCTGACGTTCGCGATCACGCCGAGCCAGAACGTCATTGCGCACCTACATCCAGGATCCCCGCGCCGACACCGGGGCGATCAACGACGGCGATCACACGCTGAACGGCGATCCCTTGACGTACGACGGCGTGCAGGACTTCGGCGGGCGGGACTATTCCGTGCGCTATCAGGGGATCTTCGGACAGGACTGGGTCGTGACCGCGCAGTGGGCGCTCCATCAGGAAAAGAACAACGTTGGCCCCGCGACGGCGGCCGGAGACGTCATCCAGTACCAGGACGCCGCGAACAACTTCTTCCAGACCGGCGGCTTCGGCCTCATTCAGGAGAAGGACTTCAAGAGGGACTTCTACGGCGGCGTCTCTCTCGCGCTACCTCAAGCAGCACGAGATCAAGTTCGGCATCGAGTACGAGAAGGCGGAAGCCAACGTCCTGAAGCGCGAATCCGGCGGCCAGCTCGTGACCGTCTACAGCAACGCCGTCAACCCGAGCCAGCCGATCTACTCCCACTTCTACTGGACGACGCCCGACGCGACCGACGACCCGTTCAACGCGCCCGATCTCGGAGCTGAACGCCAACCCCGCGCACAAGAACCTGACGCTCTTCCTCCAGGACAGCTGGGCGGTCCTTCCCAACCTGACGCTCAACCTCGGCATTCGCTGGGACCAGCAGAAGATCATCGACGCCTCCGGGACGACGCAGGTCAACCTGAACGACGACTTCGCGCCCCGCATCGGCGTGATCTGGGATCCGAGCAAGACCCACAAGAGCAAGGTCTTCGGTTCCTATGGCAAGTACTACGAAGAGATCCCGATGGATCTCGTGATCCGGTCCTTCTCGTACGAGCGGCAGCCGCGCGTCATCAACTTCGATCCGGTGAGCGTCACGCCCAACGCCCAGGCGGAGTCCGACTACGGCACGCCGTCCGCGATTCTCGGAGGCTTCACGGAGCCTTCCGATCCGAACATCAAGGGGCAGTACATCAGCGAGTACATCATCGGCGGCGAACAGGAGTTCGCGGAGAACTGGGCCGTGGGACTCAAGGGCGTCTACCGGAACTACGGGCGCGTCATCGAGGACTTCCTGTGCGCCGACGACGGGACCTATTGCATCGGCAATCCCGGCGGCGGGCCCTGGACGACCAACGGCCAGCAGTACACCTTCCAGACCAACTTCGCCCTCGACTACGTCCAGCAGTTCCCGACGCCGCGTCCGGTGCGCATCTACCGCGGCATCCAGCTGGACGTGACGAAGCGCTTCGCCGACAACTGGCAGATGGTCGCGTCCTACATCTACTCGACGCTCGAGGGCAACTACGACGGCGAGTACGCGCCGTTCACGCAGGACACGTTGGCCGATCCGAACATCTCGGCGGCCTACGACTACTACGACTTCTTCACCAACGGCAGCAACTTGAACGTCATCACCAACCGCGGGCCGCTCTCCAACGATCGCGCCAGCCAGTTCAAGGTGTCGGGCCTCTACATCACGCCCTTCAAGCTCCAGGTCGGCTTGACGGCCTACTATCGGACCGGGACGCCCTGGACGCGCTACGGGTATTCGGACGCTTACGGCCGGTACGAGTTCTTCCTGACCAACCGCGGCGCCGAGGGCCGCATGCCCTCGACGTACGAGGCCGACCTGCACCTGGGATATCCGATCGCGATCGGGCCGGTCGACGTCAACCTCCTGGCGGATGTCTTCAGCCTCTTCAACGCGCAGCGCGCGATCATCCTCGACCAGCGGTGGGGATTCGAGGAGGCGGACAACGCGTCGCCCACACCGGTCAATCCCGACTACGGCCTGGCGGCCTTGCGCACGCCGCCCACGATCGTGCGGTTCGGCGTGAGGGTGTCGTTCTGAGGGACTAGGTTCCGCTCAGGCCGCCAGCGCGCCGGCGAAGAAGTCGCCGAGCGCGGCGGCGACGGCGCCGGGCCGCTCCATCGGAGTCAGGTGCCCGGCGCCGGGAATCTTCACGAGGCGTGCGCCCGGGATCGCGTCGGCCATCCTTTCCGACAGCGCCGGGGGCGTCAGCGCGTCGAGCTCTCCGACGAGGACGGCCGTCGGGATGCGGATCTGCGCGAGGAGGGCCGCGGCGTCGGGCCGGTCCCGCATGGCGGCGAGGTCCGCCGCGATCGTCTCGGGCTTCTGGCGCAGGATGATTCGGCGGAGGCGCTCGGTGAGGTCCCGGCTCCCGAGCGACGCCTCGGAGAGCAGTTTCGGAACCATCGCGTCGGCGATCTTCGTCGCGCCGCCGGATCGCGCGACGGCGATCGCGTCGTCGCGCTTCTTCCTGCCCTCGTCGTCGTCGGCCTCGGCGCGCGTGTCCACCAGGGCGAGCGCGCGCAGAGCCGTGGCGCCGCGGCGCAGGAGCGCGAGGGAGACGTAGCCGCCCATCGAGAATCCGGCGAGCCCCACCGGCGCCGGCAGCTCCCGGACGATCGCTTCGACGAAGTCGGCATGGCCGTCGAGGTGATCCGGCGCCGCGGCGGGATTCTCGCCGTGACCCGGGAGATCCGGCTTGAGCACGCGGAATCGGGTCGCGAGTCCGCGCGCCACGCCGGACCACATCGCGCCGTCGAGCGGGTAGCCGTGGAGGAGGATGACGCACGGTCCGGCGCCCGCTTCGCGGACCTCGATGGAATGACCGCTCCACTGCAAGCGCATCGCAATCCCGCACTGATCATAAGCGCCGGGGTTCGAGGCGGAGGGGTCGATCGGTCGCCTCGCGCCGGGCAGTGAACTAAGTCTTTGCTCGGTCTTGGGTTACAGGCCGCGCGAGGACGTCCCGCCGGCGCGGTGGAATCAGCGGTGAGGGAGAGGGGAGGGGCTCGCCTTCGGTGTGGCGGTGCGGGCCGGCTTGCGCGTGGGCGTCTTCGAAGGGCGCGCGGTCGGGTGCTGCGAAGAAAGGTCCGTCGTTTTTCCCGTCTTCGCCCGTTCCTCACGCGCGATCGCCCCGAGGTTCTGCGAGTCCATGCGGTTGTAGACGTTCGGCGTCCGCGTCGGCGTGGGAGGCTGGTCCACTTCGGAGACGACGTCGGCGGCCTCGAGCGAATACGTCTTGCCCTCCGTCGTCGTGAAGATGACGCGTCCCTTTCTCATGGCGGGCGGGCGCCGTCAAGTGAAACGTCCTGCCGTCGCGCAAGGTGATCATGGGGGCGGGGGTCGGAGCCGGCGCGGCGAGGAGGGTCCAGATCGGCAGCGTGAGCAAGAGGATCGTGTTCACGACGACAACAGGATACACGGATCGAGCCTCAGAGAAACCCCGCGGCCTCGGCGATCTTCCGCGTCAGCGTCGGGATGGCGGCGCGGGCGAGCGACGGCAGGCCGAGAACCAACGGGCGGCAGGACTCTCGGAAGTGCGGAGGAGCCCCGCGCCCCGGGCCCGGAACACCTCGATCTCGAGGCGGCGGTTGACGACGGTATGCCGCACGGCGGCGATGGGTGCGCGTTCCCGCGAAAAGGCCGAGGCGCGCGAGCGTGCGCGAAAGACCCGCCCGTGCGGTCGCCGGGCCCTTCGCCGCACGCGGGACCGGAAGGAAATTCCCACAGCCCTTTCAGCAGACCTTCGCGGCGCCGCAGCAGCAGCGCCCGTCCCTCGCGCTCCACCAGGGCGGCCGCGACGGCCATGCGGACCGTGGCCGGCTTCGCCCTCTTCTGCGGGTAGGCCTCGGGATGTCCGCGACGCCGGGCCTCGCAGGCCGCGCGACCGGACACCGCGGGCAGGCGGGGCGCCGGGGCGTGCAGACGATCTGGCCGAGGTCCATCAGCGCCGCGGTCGAGTCTCCCGGCCGGCCTGGCGCGAGCAGGCGCTCGACCTCCGCGAGGACGCGGCGTCCGTGGGGGGGCGAGCCGGCCAGGCCGTCCAAGGCGAAGAGGCGTGAGAGCACGCGGGTGACGTTGGCGTCGGCCGCCGGGGCGCGGACGCCGAAGGCGATGGACGCGACGGCCGCCGCGGTGTACTCGCCGAATCCCGGGAGGCCTCGCAGGACGCGCGGATCCCTCGGGAAAATCGCCGCCGTGCCGGCGCAGGATCTCGCGGGCGGCGCGATGGAGATTCCGCGCGCGGGCGTAGTAGCCGAGGCCCGACCAGGCGGCGAGCACCGAGTCCTCGCGGGCGCGGGCCAGCGAAGGCAGCGAAGGGAATCGGGCGAGGAACGTGTCGTAGCGCCGACGGACCGCGCTCGACGGTCGTCTGCTGCAGCATGATCTCCGAGACCCAGACGCGGTAGGGGTCCCGCGTGCCGCGCCAGGGGAGTTGCCGCTTTTCGCCGTCGAACCAGTCGAGCAGCCGCTGCCGAACCGCGGCCGTCCGCCGGGGGCTCAGGCGGCGGTCGTGACGGATTCGCGCGGCGCGATCCAGTCCTTCTCGTGCATGAGGTCCGCGATGAACTTCTTCTCGTCCTCGGTCGGAAGCGTCTCGCGCCAGATGCTTCGCGTACTCCTCGGCCGTCAGCGGCTCGCCCGTGACCGACCAGGTCTGTCCCGCGAACTCACCGATCGCGCGGTGAAACTTCATGTGCGGGGCGACCAGGGGCGGCGCGCCGGCCGGCATCTGGCGGCTGATCCCCTCGAGGAGCTTCTCGACTTCCTCGCGGTAGAGGTTGCGCGAGAACTCGTTCAAGTGCGCCTTGTCGGGCTCCGCGGTCTGGCGGGCTTCGTCGTAGCGGCCCTTCAGGCCCCAGACGTAGAACCACTCGGCCGAGGACGAGGAGTCCTTGCCGAAGAGGTCGTAGGCGGTCGAGATCCACTTGTTGATGTACTTCTGCATCGAGCGCCGGGGGCACGCGCCCGGCCCGGGCGATGCGCTGCAGGCCCATGTGCCCCGTGCCGAGGTGGAACCCCTCCTCCCGCAGCATCGGTCCCATCGAGCGCGCGAGCGGGGCGAAACCGGACGTCGAGAGCATGTTGAGCTGGAACTTGCCGTCCCGGTCGACGAACTCGGTGTACGTGAAGAAGTCGACCCAGTTGTCCACGTCCACGTTGAAGGAGCCGAGCAGCCGGCTGTTCTGCCACGAGCGGCGCTCGAGCAGCTTGCGCGCCTCGATCTTTCCCGGTCTCGCCGAAGTGGTTGACCAGGAGGTGGCACATCTGCCAGCCGTGGCGCATTTCCTCGGTCATGATCCGGCAGACGCTGTCCGTGTCGTAGTCCGAGGGAGAGGTTTCCAGCAGGTGGCGCTGCTGCTCGACGGACGCGAACTCCGTGTCGCCCTGGTAGACGATCAGGTTCAGGAGCGCGTCGCGGATGGGCTGGTGCGGGATCTGCGTCAGGCGCTCCCACTTCTTCTGGCCCTGGAAGTCTCCGAACTCGATCTCGTCGGTGCGCAGGTCGCCGTACTTGGCCTCGAAGGCGTAGTCGGCGTAACGCGGCAGGCGCAGGTCGATGTCCTTCTGCCAGCTCCGGAAGGCGTCGATCCAGTCGTCGAAGGTCGCGATCTTTTTCATCGTTTCACCCGAGCCCTCTATCATACCCGGCCCGCGGGCAGCGGTAGACTCCGTCCGGCATGGCGCTGCGGATCGACTGGGAGGGCCTGATCGTCGGCTTCGAGAGCCGGTCGCAGCAGATCACGCACTTCTTCGACCGGGAGACCGGCGACGTCGAGCAGGTGCTCACGCGCGAGACGCAGCGCCACGCCCAGATGGCCGCCGACCCGCGGTACCTCGCCCTGCCGCGGGACCGGGGAGAGCGCAGCCTCGGGGACCTGGAGGCCTTTCTCGGCAGCTGCGAAGACGAGGCATGCCGCCGGGAGCTCGCCGCGGCGTTGCAGGCCGCCGGCTCCGCGGCCGTCTACCGCGAGACGCTCCTGCGGTATCCGACGGAAGAGGCCCGGTTCTTCCAGTTCAAGGAGCACCAGGCGCTCGCGCGCGCGCAGGAATGGCTCCGGCAAATGGGGATTCCGTTCCCCGCGCCTCTGCGGGACGCGTGACGGCCGGTTCGCTGCCGTCGATCGAAGTCCCGCTCCTGCGACCGACCGACCGCCTCGTGGAGCTTCCGCCGCGGCACCTCGTGCGGGCGGGGGACGGTTCGCGGCCGGATTTGCGTCACGGCGTTGCGCGTGGGCCATCGGGACGGGACGCTCCTGGTGCGGTTCGACGGCCGTGACCGCGGTGTCGTCGCGACGCTGCGCGAGCGCGACGCTCCGCTCTGGAAGGAAGACGTTTTCGAGGTCTTCCTTTCCCCGCAGGCCGATCCGACCGGCTACTACGAGTTCGAGGTCAATCCCTTAGGCGCCCTGTTCGACGCGCGGGTCGACTCGCCTGAGGGGCGGCGCGAGACGATGCGGGTCGACGTCTCCTGGAACTGCCCGGGACTCTCCGCACGGGTCGACTGTCGGCCGGATCGCTGGTCGGCCGTGGTGCGGATTCCGCTCTCGCCCCTCTCCGCCGCTCCGGTGGATTTCTGGCGCGCGAACTTCTACCGGATCGATCGCGGGCCCCGCGACGAGTACTCCGCCTGGAGCCCCACCGGCGCCGACCCGCCGGACTTCCACTGCCCGGCGCGTTTCGGCTGGCTGCGGCTGGGGTGAGCGTGCGCGTCGCCCGCTAGAGTTTCCACTGACGGATGATGTTGAACCCGAAGTAGACGTTGCTTGGCGAGGTGCCGACCACCGCCGGCTGCCAGATGACGTACTGGTCGACCGTCGTCCCGCGCAGGTTTCCGACCGTGAACGAAAACCGGTGCCGGAGGACCGTCTTCTCGATCGAGGCGATCCAGCCGGTGCCCGGCGATCCGTATGCGCGCGGAACGATCTCCCCGTGCACGTTTAAACTCGGCGTCAGGGCGATGGAGAGCGCGCCAAGGACATTGAGCACGTTCTTCTGGAACGGTGGAACCTGGCCGACGGCCCACGTCGAAAACGTCGGCACGACGGTGAGCCGCACGCGCGAAGCGATCGTCGCGGAGAAGATTCCCTGGGCGAAGAAGCTCGAGCGCTCCTCGAGCAGCGGGTTGCGTTCCGTCCGGAAGTCGCCTCCGATCCGCGCGGCGATGCCGAAGATGCCGCAGATGGGAGGGCCAAAAACGTACTTGGTGAACACTTCATAGTCCTCGAGCTCCTGGGAGCGCAGGAAGCCTGCCTCGAGGTTGTGCAGCGGCACGTAGGACAGGCCGAGGCCGACGTTGGCGGCGGAGAAGAAGGAGTAGAAGTCGTGGATGGTGCCATCCTGGACCGCCCCGCTGAATCGGTGGTTGATCAGGAACTGGAGGCTCTTGTCCGGGTTGGCGTTTGCCGAGGGGAGGTCGATGATGACCGAGCCCTCGAGCGCCCGACGGGCGATCGCCGGATCGGGCTTGTTGTCGGCTTCGGGCGCGGCTGTCGGCGTGGGCGTCGGCTCGGGCGCGTCCTGCGCCCGCACGAGCGACGCGAAGGCCAGGGCCATCACGGCGGCGAGCAGTTTGCGCGAGCGGCGGTCCGGCGAAGGCATCATGCGGGCTCCTCCTTCGATCGCCGCCGGAGTATAGGAGCCGGAGCGCGCGGTGCGGCCGCCCTCACGAAATCTTGATACGGGCGGCTAGACGCGCAGAAGCCCGGCGCCCCAGTGGAGGCCCGCGCCGAGCGCGGTGAATCCGACGAGGTCGCCCGGGCGAATCCGGCCCTGCTGCTTCGCCTCGTGAAAGACGAGGGGGAGTGTCGCGGCCGTCGTGTTCCCGTACTTCTGGATGTTGTTGAACACCTTGTCGTCGGGAAGCCCGAGCGCCTTCTGAACGGCCTCGTTGATGCGCAGGTTGGCCTGGTGCATGAGCAGCAGCGAGAGGTCTTCCAGCGCGAGCCCGCTCGCGCTCGAGAACCTCCCGCACGATCTGCGGCATGGCGGTCGTGGCGAGCCGGTAGACCTGCCGCCCCTCGACGATGGGGATCGTGCCGTTGGCCGCGAACATGGCGGGTGAAAAGTACGGGAAGCTCGCCGAGCCGCCTCCGGGAACGTGGAGCTTGTCCCAGTGGTTGCCGTCGGTGCGCATCTCGAAGCCCAGAAAGCCGCGTCCGTCGCCGGCCTCGTGCGCCTCGAGGACGAACGCCCCGGCCGCGTCGCCGAAGAGGACGGCCCGGTCCCGGTGCGCAGTGCCCCACGCGAAGCTTTCGGGAGAAGCCGGGGCGCTCGACTCGCCGAAGAGAATCGCCCAGTCGGCGTCGCTCCAGGGGAAGAAGGCAGCGTGGCACTCCGCTCCCACGAGCAGGACCCTCCGGGCCGTGCCCGAGCGGATGAATGCGTCGGCGACCTGCAGGCCGGAGAGGAACCCCGCGCACTGCATCCGGATGTCGAGCGCGTGCGTCGTCGAGAGGCCGAGCTGCGATGCGAGCAGCCCGCCGTTTCCCGGGAAGTAGTGCGCGGGCGTCATCGTCGCGAAGACGATGAGGTCGACGTCCGTCGCGGCCAGGCCGGCGTCCTCCAGGGCGTTGCGGGCCGCCGCGGCGCCGAGGTCGACCGAGGAGGTCCCCTTGCGGGCGAAGCGTCGCTCGCGGATCCCGGTGCGCTGGGAGATCCACTCGTCGCTCGTGTCCATGAGCCGCGAGAGCCGCTCGTTGGTCACGACGCCGTCGGCCAGGTGCATGCCCGGAGCCGCGGACGACGGTGGTGCGGGGCGTCACGGAGGCGAGACCCGATTCACCGCAGGGGGTAGAGGTCCGTGTCCGCGGTCACCCCGTCGACGTCGACGGTCTGCGCGTAGAGCTGCATTCCGGCGGAGGCCTGAACGCGGATGCGGCCGAGGGTCACACTGCCGGCGCCGGCCGCCTCCAGAACGCGGTTGACCCGTGCGGCCGATTGCGCGCCCACCGGCAGAAGGAGCTGGCCGGCGGCGGCCCCCGAGGCGTCGAAGGCGTTGATGGTGACGGTCCCCGCCGCTCCGCGGTTGAAGAGCAGCAGGTTCGTGCGGCGGTAATCGGTGTTCTGAACGCCGATCGCTTCCAGGCCGCCCGACGGTACGGCCGCCGAGCCGTCGAGCGCCGGGCTCTGGCTGGCGAACTGGCCGCCACCGCCCACGGCCTGCGCCGCGATGCGCTGCGAGGCCGCGATCGGCACGCTGGACGTCAGGGTGAGCGCACCCTGCCCGGGCGCAGCGCCGAAGAGATCCTCGACGACGTCCGCGACCGCGAGGCTCCCGCCGGGCGGCAGCGTCAACGTGACCTGGGAGGGGCCGGATCCGATCGGAGAGTAGGTCGCGACGACGGTCGCCGCCTGCGAGGCACTCGAGTTGGAGACCTGCAGCGTCGACGTCCAGAGGACCGAGTTGGTCGGAATGCTCGAGACGTTCGGGATCACCAGATCGGTCGACGCCGCGATCGGCAGCGAGATGGCGACGTCGCGGGTGGAGGGATCCTGCACGCTGATGTAGGGCTGCAGGACTCCGGCCGTCATCGTCAGCCGGACCACGTCCCCCGGCTCCGGCGCGACGCCGAAGAGCGACGCCGCCGGGTTGTGCTCCACGACGACGTTGCTGTCGACCGTGATCGACTGCGTCCCGCGGACCGTCCCGTTCGGGGCGAACAGCTGCACGGTGGCCGCTCCCCCGGAGGGCGAGTAGTAGCCGAACGTGGCGATGTCTCCGGCCGGGAGCCCGTGAAGAGCGTTCGCACGGCTCCCGACTGCAGGGTCTCACCGAGGGTCTGCGCCGTGGCGGCCAGGCCGAACGAGCCCGAATTGTCCAGATAGCGCGCCGACCGCGCCGAGGCGTAGAGGTCCGTCGCCGTTCCGGCGGTGACCTGCAGGCGAATGGGTCCGTTCACCAGCTCCTGGAGACGTCGCCGCTCCCGCGAAGGCGTCCCCGAGCAGCACGGTCTGACCGGCCGCCAGCGTGAACGCCTTGCTGCGGGGATACGCGCCCGCGGAGTATTGATAGAGAGCGGTGCCGGAGATCGGCTGCGTGCCGCGGTTCGAAAGCGTCAGGTCGACACGAACCGTGTCCGAGGGAGCCGCGCCGTATTGGAGCGCGAGCGGCAGGGTCTGATCCGTCGGTCCCCCGAGCGTCTGCGGAACCAGGCGGACGAGGAAGCCGTTCGAGCCGGTCCAGACGGCGCCGTTGTCGACGTTGATGCCGTAGGCGTTGGTCTTGTTGTAATTGAAGTTCAGCAGGCCCGTGCCCGAGGAGGTGACGGTGAGGTCGGCGGGCGCAAAGGGCGCCAGGGTCGACGTGAACGTGACCGGCGTGATGACCGAGTCCCGGAAGTCCGCGTCCGGTCGCGTAATGGGATCGGCGAGGGTGAGGTCGATGGGCGTCAGCGTCACTGGTCTGATGGGCCGCGACGCGCGGGTCCAGGATCGAGATGCGACCGTTGCCGCCCGTCTGCTGCGAGACGTAGATGTTCCCGCCGAAGATGTCCAGGTGCACGGGGTTCGAGAAGCCGGGGTAGATCCGCAGCTCGCCCGTCGACGGGGTGAAGCGGTCGACGCGGGTCCCGGTGAATTCGGTGATCCAGAGGTTCCCCTCCGAATCGAACTTCAAGTCCGACGGATTCAGGCGGAAGAGTCCCGGGTTCAGGATCGTCCAGGCCTTCTGCGTGTTGTTCGTCAGGTCGTGACGGACGATGCGGTTGCTGCCGAAGTCCGTCATCCAGAGCGCGCCGTCGGGCCCGAACGTGAGCGCCGAAGCGAAGACCGCCACCGGCACCGCGCGGTAGTCGGTGACCTTCAGCGTCTGCGGGTTGAGCGACTCGAGGACCCCGGCCGTCTGAGGAACCCAGAGCGTCCCATCGGGCGCCCGGTAGAACCCGGCCGGGCGCGACGACGGCAGGACCCACTCGTGCAGCGCGCCCGTCGACGTGTCGAGGCGCGCGATGATCGACTTGCCGGCGTCGATCAGGCTCTGCCCGTTCTCGATGAACCAGACCTGGTCGCCGTCGAGCTGGAAGTCGACCGGATTGGCGCCGAGGTCTTCGTCCGACCGGATGGGCCACTGGGTCATGACGAGGTCCTTCAGCCTGGCGATCCGGTCGCTGGCGGCCGTGATGAACCAGGTGGAGCCGTCCTCCAGGTGGGCGATCCGCGAGCCGTTGGCGGCCTTGTCGCCGTCGGTGGTCCAGTTCTGCGCCGACGGCGTCGTGAAGGTCGGCGGGTGTGGGCGTCGGCGTGGCCGTCGCTGACGGAGGCGTGGCCGTGACCGTCGCCGTCGGTGTGGGGGTCGGCGATGGCGTCTGGGCCCTCAGGATCGCCGATGCGCCGGCGATCGCGAAGCCGACGAGCAGAGGACGGATCTTCGGCATCAATCGGCGCATCCTAACGCAGGGGTTCCGCCGGGCATTCCCTTCGGTCGAAACACGTTATCTTTGACGGAGTGCCCTTCATGGCGACCCCGTCACCCCTTGCCCGGGCGCTGACCGCCCGCACCGCGCCGGCCGCCCCGGCCTTGACCGAGCGCCTTCCCGACGGGCGCCTGCGCTGCCTCGCCTGCGGCCACCGCTGCCCGATCCCGGAGGGCCGCGAGGGCGTGTGCCGCGTGCGTTTCCACGAGGCCGGGACGCTGCGTGTGCCGTGGGGCTACGTCGGCGCGCTGCAGTGCGACCCGATCGAGAAGAAGCCGTTCTTCCATGCGCTGCCCGGTTCCGACGCGCTCTCCTTCGGGATGCTCGGCTGCGACCTGCACTGCGCCTACTGCCAGAACTGGTTCACGTCGCAGTCGATCCGGGACCCGGAGGCCGTCGGCCAGCCCCGGGACATCGACGCGTCGGCACTGGCCGACCTGGCCGTGAAGTCCGGCGCGCCGACGGTCGTCTCGACCTACAACGAGCCGCTCATCACCTCCGAGTGGGCGGTCGCGGTGTTCGCGGAGGCGAGACGCCGCGGGCTGCACACGGCCTACGTCTCCAACGGCAATGCGCACGCCGGAGGTGCTCGACTACATCCGCCCGTGGGTCGACTTCTACAAGGTCGACCTGAAGTCGATGGACGACAAGCACTACCGCCAGCTCGGAGGCGTGCTCGACAACGTCCTCGACGACGCATCCGAGGGATTCACGCGCGCGGAATCTGGCTCGAGGTGTTGACGCTGGTCATCCCGGGATTCAACGACTCGGAAGACGAGCTGCGCGAGGCGGCGCGCTTCGTCGCGTCCGTCTCGCCGGACATTCCGTGGCACGTGACGGCGTTTCATCCCGACTACAAGATGAACGACCGAGGGGCCACACCCGTCGCGACGCTCCTTCGCGCGGCGGAAATCGGAACAGAAGCGGGGCTGCGCTACGTCTATGCCGGCAACCTTCCGGGGCGCGTCGGCCCGTGGGAGAACACGCGGTGTCCCGACTGCCGCGCGACGCGTGATCGAGCGACGTCGGATTCCGGGTCCTCGCGAACCGGCTGCGGGAAGGCCGTTGTCCGGAGTGCAACGCACCGATCCCCGGGCGCTGGGACGCCGCGCTCGAGGGATCGACGCGCACGCACGGGATTCCTCTCCCCGTCGTCTGAATCGCCGAGAAGCCCCTGCTCTGATACCCTCGGCCGATGATCGCGGGCCGGGCGAGCTCGGAAGGAACGAAGCGCTTCGAGGCGCGTTCGCAGGCCGCCCCCGGGCACTTTCGCGATGCCGCGGGGCTGCGGCTCTCCTCGATCGGGCTCGGGACGTATCTCGGCGCCGAGGACGCCGCGACCGACCGCGGTTACGAAGCGTGCGTCCTCGAGGCGCTGCGCTGCGGCGTCAACGTCTTCGATTCGGCGATCAACTACCGCGGCCAGAGGAGCGAGCGCGCGATCGGCCGCGCCCTCGGCGAAGCGTTCGCGAAGGGCCTCGCCCGGCGCGACGAGGTCTTCGTCTCGACCAAGGGCGGCTACCTTCCCCATGACGCCGAGGACCCGCGCGAGCCGCGCCGGTACATCCTCGAGACCTTCGTCGAGTCCGGCCTCGCGCCGCGAGCCGAGATGGTCCGGGGCGGCCACTGCATGGCTCCCGGGTACCTCCGAGACCAGATCGCGCGCAGCCGCGCGAACCTGGGCCTCGAGACGATCGACCTCTACTACCTCCACAACGTCGAGACGCAGCGCGCGGCGCTCGGGGCGGAGGCGTTCGTTGCCGAGGTTGCGCCGCGCCATCGAAGCCCTGGAAGAAGCCGTCGCGCAGGGCCTCGATGGCGGGCTGGGGGGTCGCGACCTGGGACGGCCTGCGCGCGCCGCCGGAGCATCCCGAGCATCTCTCGCTGGCCGAGATCGAAGCGGTCGCGGCCGAGGTGGCCGGGGGAGCGCACCACTTCCGGGGCGTCCAGCTGCCCGGTCAACCTGGCCATGCCGGAAGGCGATCGCCTACCGCTCGCAGGCCGGAAGCGGCCGGCCGCGCGTCGGCGCTGGAGACCGCATCGCGGATGCGCCTCCCGGCCTTCGGGTCGGCCTCGATCCTTCAGGGCCGCCTGGCGGTCGAGCTGCCCGAGGAGATCGAGGAGGCCCTGGCCGGAGTCGCCTCCGGCGCGCCGAAGGCGCTCCAGTTTGCGCGCTCGGCGCCGGGAATGACGACCTGCCTGGTCGGTGTTTCGACACCGGCACACGCTCAGGAGGACTTCGCGCTCGCGCGGGTCCCGCCGGCCGACCCGTCCGTCGTGATGGGGCTGTTTTCCTAGCCGGAGGGCCCGGAATCGCCCGTTTCCACCGCCATTTTCCGGCACCGCTCTTTTCGCTTCCATTTTCGCCGGCATTGGATAGAATGATTTTGGTCCCGCCCGGGCCCCCGAGGTCAGCGCGGCGGGTGTGGGAGTTCATGTCCGAAGATCCCCTGGCCCCGGAAATTGCTGCCTCGGTTTCCGTTCAGACGGAGAGTCCCTCGTCTTCGGCTGAGGGAGAGCCCCGTCCGCACCGCCGCCGACGCCGCCGGCGTCGCCGCGGGAGGTCCGGCGGCGGGGGCGGGCGGCCAGCCGTCCCTCGACCGGGCTCCCGAGCTCGTCGCGACGGGACCGGAGTACCCCGTCGAGGGCGTGCTCTACCTGCCCCCGAAGGAGAGCGCCCCGGGCGTGCTCGTCTCGTCCAAGGCCAACTACCTTCCCTCGCCGCGCGATCCGCTGGTCCCGCGCGACCTGATCGCCCGCGAGGGTCTGGAGCCCGGCGCCGCTGATCGCCGGATTCGCCGTGGACGGCGGCCGGCCGGTCGTCCGGCGGGTCGAGAAGGTCGAGGGGCTCGACCCGGCGGCGTTCCGGCAGCGGCCGGCCTTCAACGAGCTCATCTCGATCGATCCCGCACGACCACCTGAAGCTCGAGACGACGCCGGACGAGATGTGCGGACGCGTCACCGACCTGCTGGCGCCCATCGGCCGGGGCCAGCGCTGCCTCATCGTCGCGCCCCCCAAGGCCGGCAAGACGACGCTCTTGAAGCGCATGGCGCACGCGGTCTCCGTCAACGACCCCGACGTCACCGTCATCGTCCTGCTGATCGACGAGCGGCCCGAGGAGATCACGGATTTCCGCCGCAGCGTGCGCGGCGAGGTCATCGCCTCCTCCGCCGACCTCTCGGCCGAGAACCACATCGCGGTGGCCGAGATCGTCGCCGAACGCGCCCGGCGGCTGGTCGAGTGCGGCAAGCACGCGATCATCTTCCTCGACTCGATCACGCGCATGGCCCGCGCCTACAACCACATGCAGAAGGGCGGCGGCAAGATCATGTCCGGCGGCATCGACGCCCGGACGATGGAAAAGCCCCGCCGCTTCTTCGGCGCCGCGCGCAACGCGGAGGGCGGAGGGTCGCTCACGATCATCGCCACCGCCCTGATCGACACCGGCTCGCGGATGGACGAGATCATCTTCCAGGAGTTCAAGGGCACCGGGAACACCGAGATCGTGCTCGACCGGGACCTCTTCAACCGCCGCATCTTCCCGTGCATCAACATCCCGCAGTCGGGCACGCGCAAGGAAGAGAAGCTCTACGACCCGGAGGAGCTGCCGAAGATCGTCAAGCTGCGCCGGGCGCTGGCGGCCGTCGACAAGATCCAGGCCATGGAGCTCGTGCTCGGGCGCCTCTCGAAGTTCCCGACCAACGCCGACTTTCTGAAGAGCTTCTAGGCAGGCGGCGGGCAGGGCCGCGGGCGTCGCCGCGAACGGCGGCCAACGTTTCGGCCGACCGGGGCTGGCCCAGGCACGTGCGGTGGGGCCACACGCTCTCCCGCGCAACCTGCTAACCTATCCTCCTAACGGCGAGGAAATCCGAGAGCCATGGCAGAGCCGACGGCGGACCCACAGGTGCGCGAGGCGCTGACGGAGCTGGAGCTCTACCTTTCGGACACGGTTCCCGCCCCTGGTCGTGGCCGGCTCCGCCGAGCTGCTCCTGCAGCATCCGCCCGAGATCGTCGCGTCTCAGATCCGGTCGTGGACGGGAGGTCAGTTCAGCAAGGGGCCGGGGGCCTCGATCGCCGACTACCTCTTCCACGCCGTCAAGAAGATCCACATGCTCGGCGAGTTCCGGCTCGTGCCCCGTCCGGCGCTGGAGGCCTATCTGGAGGGCCTGAAGGCCCTCGTGCTGGCGGACTGTCCCGAGGAAGATCGCTCCCTGCTGCAGGAGAACCTGCAGCGCCTCGGACAGACGCAGCTCCGCATCCACGGCGGCGCCCGTCGCGAGCCTCCACCGCCAGGCCACGCCGGGGCGCGGCGCCGGCGGGCGCCGCGTCCGCCACCGGGTCGGCTCCCGACGAGCGCAATGAGCGCCGCTTCGCCCTTTTCCTCGACCGGCTCGAGGCGCAGGCGAGGGTCGCCGGAGCGGCGCCGGCCGGACAGGCGCGTCCTCTCGGAGACGCTCGCGGCCGCCGCGAGCCAGTCGCAGACCGCCCACGAGATCGAGCAGTACCTCGGGAAGCTGCGCGAGAGGGGAGTGACGGTCGGCACCGGCGACGTGTTCCGCGCGCTGGCGAGCAGCCTTCCCGCCTGGACGCCCCCCGCGACGGCGCCGCAGTGGGCAGAGGGCGCTCCGGAGAGCTCCGCGGCGCAGGCCATGCGCCGCATGGTCGCGGAGGCCGAAGACCCGCTGGAGGGCGGACGGCGGTTTCAGCAGCTCGTGCGCGCGGCGGTCGATCGCTTCAACGAAGGATCGCTGGCCCAGGCGGTCTCGACCCTCGAGCTCGCCGAAAAGCTCGTCGCGGAGAAGAAGGTCGATGCCGCGACCGTCGAGCTCGCGCGGCGCAAGGGCGACGAGGCGCTCGACTTCGAGCGGCTCAAGGTGAGCGCCGAGAGCCCGGCGCAGCACGCCGCGCTCTGCCGGGTGCTCAATTTCTTCACGGCGCTGCGGCCCGAGGGGCTGCTCGAGCAGCTCGCGCGGGAGCCCAAGCGCGAGCGCCGGCGCATCCTGCTGCGTCCTGGTCGAGGCGCACGGCCAGCCGGCGCGGGCGGCGGCTCTCGACGCGCTCTCGGCTCCGTTTCGGGAGATCGCGGCGGAGGAGTGGTACTTCCGGCGCAACCTGCTCTACATCCTGCGCCGGATCGCGCGTCCCGCCGAGGAGCCGGTCGACACCGAGGCCGAGCTGACCGGCCGGCATGCGGAGCTGCACTTGCCGCCGCCGCTCGTGCGGGAGGCCGTCGCGAACCTCGGCCCAGTTGAAGCACGAAAAATCGGAGCTCGCCCTGCAGCAGCTGCTGGTGGACCTGGAGAAGGCGCTTTCCGGAGCGTCCGACGCGCCGCAGGATCCCAAGGAGCTCGTGGCGCTGCTCGACCGCGTCGCCGGGGCCCTGGCCCGCCAGGCCACGCCGACGGCGCGGCGCGCCCTCCTCGAACACGCGCATGCGCAAGGATCCCAAGCTCGGAGACACTCTGGCGCGGCTCTCGGAGCTGTCGGCGCAGGATCTTTCGGACGACAAGGAGATCGTCGACAGGCTGCTCGGCGTGCTCAAGGCGAACCTGCCCTTCAAGCTCTTCGGTCTGGCGCTCCACCAGAACGACCAGATCCTGCACCACACGATCCAGGCGCTCTCCGGGACGCCGGCCCCGGCGGTCCGCGCCGCCCTCGAGGAGGTCGTCTCGCGGTTTCCCGACAAGGAGATCGCGAAGGCCGCCGCTCGGGTCCTGGCGGGCTTTCGGCGCGCCGCGACGGCCGCTGCGGCCGGAGCCGCCGAGGCGGCCGCTCCGGCCAGCCTGAACGGAGACCTCGAGGTCTTCGGGCTCCCGGCGCTGCTCCAGAGCCTGTCCGACTCGGGAATGTCCGGGTCGCTGACGCTTGCGCAGTCCCCGCGGCGAGGTCTTCGGCGCGATGCGCCTGAAGGGGGGCAAGCTGCGCGCCTGCCAGACCGGCAATCTGTCCGGCGAGGACGCCTTCTACCAGCTCCTCGAGCGGCCGGCTCCGGGCCAGTTCCAGTTCTTGAAGTCGGCGGACGCGTTGGATGAAACGGGCACGGGATCACTCAAGGAGATCCTTCCGCTGACGCTGGAAGCGATGCGCCGCTACGACGAGCTTCGGCGCGGCAGCGGCGCTGGTTCCCGACGGCGTTCGGCTCGCGGCGACCGACGTCCGGCCGGCGGCCCTTCCGACCGAGAAGGACGGCATGCTGATGAAGGCGGTCTGGACCCGCGTCAGCCGGGGCGCGACGCCGCTCGAATGCGAGGCCGACGTCCGGACCGACGCCTACCGGATCCGGAAGCTGCTCGCGCACTGGGTCGAGCAGGGAGCCTTGAAGGCGGAAGCCGCCGCTGACGGAACGGCTAGCGCCGGCGGCTCTTGCGCTTGGTGCGGCCGAAGGCGTCCTCGGCGGAGGGAGCGGCCGCGCGCGCGGCCTCCGGGCGCGGAGGCGGCCGGCGGAAGCGCGGCGCGCGGGGAGCCGAGGCGACCGGGCCCGAGCGCAGGAGGCCCTCGGTCGGCCACTCGGCCGGGATCTTGCGGCCCACGCGCTTCTCGATGGCGTCCAGGGAGAAGACGTAGTCCTCGCACGCGAAGGACACGGCCTCTCCCTCCAGCCCGGCGCGGCCCGTCCGGCCGATCCGGTGCACGTAGTCCTCCGCGTCCTCCGGAAGGTCGTAGTTGATGACGTGTGAGACGGCCTCGATGTGGAGGCCGCGCGAGGCGACGTCGGTGGCGACGAGGACGGCGAGCTTTCCGTCCTTGAAGTCGCCGAGGATCTTGAGCCGCTTTTCCTGCGGGACGTCGCCGGCGAGGGCGCGCGTGGGGTAGCCGTTGGCCGACAGGCCGCGCACGAGCTCGGCGGCCGTCGTGCGCCGGTTGACGAAGATCAGGACGCGTTTTCCCCCCTCGCGCTCGAGCAGCCCGAGCAGGAGCCGGAACTTCTCCTTCGACGAGACGTGGTACAGGACCTCCCGAATGCCGTGGGCGAGCACGCGCTCGGGCTCGATCTCGACCTTCTCGGCGTTGTTCGTGTGCTCGTAGGCGAGCTCCATGACCCGCAGCGAGAGGGTCGCCGAGAAGAGGAGCGTCTGGCGCTTGTGGTACGGCGGGCAGCGGCGCAGGATCCGCCGCAGGTCCCGGATGAATCCCATGTCGAACATCCGGTCCGCCTCGTCGATGACCAGGATCTCGACGTCCCGGAACGTCGTTGCGCCCTGCTGCTCGTAGTCGAGCAGGCGGCCGGGCGTTCCGACCAGCAGGTCCGGGACGCGCCGCACGGCGTCGCGCTGGCGGTGGTAGTCGATTCCGCCGAAGACCGCGAGGGTCGCCAGTCCCGTCGGACGGCCCAGCAGCTCGGCGTCGGCCCGGATCTGCGCGACGAGCTCGCGCGTGGGGGCGACGACGAGGGCCCGGGGTCCGCGGGCCGGCCCGGGTCGGGGACGGCGCAGGAGGCGGCTGAAGATCGTGATCAGAAAGGCCGCGGTCTTTCCCGTGCCGGTCTGAGCCTGGCCGGCCACGTCGCGCCCGGCGAGGGTGAGCGGCAGCACTTTCTCCTGAATCGGAGTCGCGAAGAGGAACCCCGCCTCGGCGATGCCCCAGCGGACTTCGTCGGGCAGGTCGTACGACGCGAGGAGCGAGCTCGTGAGGTGGCGGGCCTGTGAGTCCGGGGCGGTCGTTGGCAGTTCCTCGCTCGTAATCGTCGTCACCCGTGGATCTTAGCAGTTCCCTCCGGCGCGACGGGGCGGCCCGACACCGTCAGGAGCGGCGTCCCGGTGGCCTGCGCGAGCCGAAGGCCGATCTCCCGCTTCTCCGCGGGCCCGGCGGCGCCCGCCACGGGGTAGAGGCGGCCCGCCGCCCGAGCGGCCAGGCGCCGAAACGCCCACGTCCACCAGGGCGCGAGCGGCCGATACGTCTCCACCCAGGCGGCCAGGTCCTGGCGGCGGATCAGCCGGACGCGCGTCCGCTCGAAAGCGGTGGTCCGGATCGCGACGGAGTCGGCCGTGACGTCGATCCGCTCCTCGGCGAACGCGAGCGCGGCGAGGCCGAGCAGGGCGAGCGGTGTCGAAACGCCGACGGCGAGCGTGACGGGCACGAGGAGGGCGAGCGGGAGATCGTCGAACGCGCCCCTCCGAAGGCCGGTCTCCCAGACGCGCGAGAGGCGGCTGCCGCCGTACAACGCGGCCGCGAGCACCGCCGCGCCGGCCAGCCCCAGCCGCCAGCGCGCGGCCCGCGACCGCGCGAGCGGGCGGATCTCGATCGAGACGCCGCCGCCCGCCTCCGGCCGGATGACGATCCGCGGCGAGGCTGTCCTGCTCAACAGTCGCAATTGTATGATTCCGGCCCCGCCGGGAGGCGGCAACGGAGGGTCGAAAGTGGCTCAAGAAGAAGAAGGGAAAGGCGAAGGCACGCAGGCGGCCAGCGCGCGCCGGAAGGCGCGCAAGGCCGTCAAGGCCCGCAAGTCGTCCGAGGAAGGTCGCGCGCCGCCCGGCCGCGCGCAAGGCGGCGAAGCGCGCGCCCGCGAAGACGCCGTGCCCGCAGGGCCCCGGCGGTCCCGTCCGCGCGGAAGGCGCGGGCGGTCCGGCCGGCGGGCGGCGAAATGTCCGGCGAGGGCATCGGGAAGGCCGACGACCAGTACCGGGAGAGACTGCGGAAGTTCGCGAGGACCCACGACGTCGAGGCGCTGGCCCGCAAGGCCGCCCTGGACCTCGAGCCCGACCTGCGGGATTCCGAGGACGAAGACGCCGAAAGCGCCCGACGCGGCTCGGAAGAGGAAGCCGGAGTGGTAGAATCGCGTCAAGAGTGATCGCATTGCCGGGCTCTTGCCCGGCTAGGCGGAGAAGGAAGGCCCCGAGCAAATCGGGGCCTTCGTGTTACGCGCGGGGAATCGGCAGCGGGCGGCGGTTCTCGTCGACGTTGACGAACGTCACCTCGGCCTCGGTGACCTTGACCGGCGCCGAGCCGCGTTCGTCGCGCTGCGAGACGACCTCGACGGAGACGGTGATCGAGGTCCGGCCGATCCGCACGAGCCGCGTGTAGAAACTGACGAGGTCGCCCACCTGGACCGGCTCGTGGAAGACGACTTCCCGCATGGCGACGGTGACGACGAGCGAGGCCCCGTTGCGTTTGGCCTCGACGGCGGCCGCCTGGTCGATGTAGGAGAGGATGACGCCGCCGAAGATCGTTCCGTGTGCGTTCGTGTCCTTGGGCATCATCACGACGCGGATGGAGGGCTCGCGGGCCGGCGTGCTCATGGCTCGGGCGGTCAGGGACGCCGGCTCGTCGGAATCTGCGGCGGCCCGTAGGCGACGCCGACACGGACGACGACACCGTCGGTCAGGTTGACCGTCATCGTGCCGTCGGCGTAGTAGTAGACCCAGATGCCGTGGCTCGAGCTGCCCTCGCGCCGCCTGGGCGATGGACGGTCTTCCGAGGGCCGCGACGACGTCCTGCTCGCGTCGCCCGGGATCGATCTTCTTGCGGGCGTCGGTCAGCGTGCCGGAGAGGACCGGCGCGCCCACTCCCGTCAGCGCCTCGGCCTGCCGGTACAGGCGGTGTTCCCACCAGCGCGGCAGCCAGAGGGCGCCGGCCACCGCGAGAAGGGCCGCGCCGAGCAGGGCGTAGAGGCCGCGCCGCGAGCGCTCGGCCGGCGCGTTCACGAGTAGGCGCCGTCCTCGGCGGCGAAGTCGAAGAGCACCCGCGCGTCGAGCTCGGCCGCGGCGCTCTCGAGCTCGCGCGCCGCCGGTGAGTCGTCCCGGCGCGCCTGCCGCGCGATCTCCGCGAGCGCGCCGCGGGCGGCGAGGGCCTCTTCCTCCCGCCGCCGGCCGCTGGCCGAGAGCGCTCCCGCGACGTGCGCGGGGATCGCCACCGCGGCCTTGCGGAGGGTCGTCGCCGTCGCGGCGTCCCGCGGGCGGATGGCTTCGGCGAGCCGGTACGCTTCCCGCGTCAACGCCATGGCCCGGCCCCAGAGGGGGTGCGCCTTGTAGGCCGGGCGCTCGCCGCCTGTGGGCTCGGTCACGCGGGCATTGTAGCCCGGCGCCGGCGGAGCGTACGCGGCCCGGTTTCGGAATTCCCGACGCGTCCGATAAGATCCCGATCCGCATGCAGTCCAAAGTCACCGTCGTCGGCGCCGGAAACGTCGGCGCGACGGCCGCGCAGCGGATCGTCGAGAAGCAGCTCGCCGACGTCGTTCTCGTCGACATCCTCGAAGGCGTTCCGCAGGGCAAGGCCCTGGACATCATGGAGTCGGCGCCCGTCGAGAGGTTCGACGCGCGCATCACCGGGTCGAACTCCTACGAGGCGACCGCGGGTTCCCAGGTCGTCGTGATCACGGCCGGGATCCCGCGCAAGCCCGGCATGAGCCGGGACGATCTCGTCGCCACCAACGAAAAGATCGTCGCCGACGTCGTGCGCAAGGTCCTGCCCGGCTCGCCGGACGCGATCCTCATCGTGGTCTCCAATCCGCTCGATGCCATGTGCGAGGTCGCCCGGCGCGTCTCCAGGCTGCCGCGCGAACGGGTGTTCGGAATGGCGGGCGTCCTCGACTCGGCGCGCATGCGCTGGTTCCTGGCCGAGGCGCTGGAGGTTTCCGTCGAGAACACGCACGCCTTCGTCCTGGGCGGGCACGGCGACACGATGGTGCCGCTGCCGCGGTACTCGACGGTGTCCGGAATCCCGGTCACGGAGCTGCTCTCCGAAGGAGAAGCTCGACGCGATCGTCCAGCGCACGCGCGACGGGGGCATCGAGATCGTCAACCTCCTGAAGACCTCCGCCTGGTACGCGCCGGCCTCGGCCGTCGTCGAGATGGTGGACGCGGTCCTGCGGGACAAGAAGAAGATCCTGCCCTGCGCGGTCTACCTGCAGGGAGAGTACGGCATGCGCGACGTGTACCTGGGCGTCCCGGTCAAGCTCGGGCGGGGGGGAGCGGAGCGGGTCGTGGAGATTTCGCTGCAGCAGGATGAGCGGGCGGCGCTCGAGAAGTCGGCCGCGGCCGTGCGGGAGCTCTTCAAGATCCTGAAGGTATGAGCGGTTCCGGGTCTTCGCCCGACCCTCACTTCTGGCTGCGCCGCCTGCATTCGCTCTCCGGGGTCGTTCCCGTCGGCGGGTTCCTCGCCTTTCACCTCTACGAGAACTTCACGGCGACCCGGGGCGCGGCCGCCTACAACGAGATGACGCGCAGGCTCCAGGAGGTCCCCTTTGCGGTGGGGCTCGAGATCCTCGTCATCGCCGTGCCCCTGTTCTTCCACGGGATCACGGGCCTCTTTCTGACGTCGTCGTCCCGGCCCAACGTCCTGTCGAACCGGTACCTGCGCAACGTGATGTACCTGCTGCAGCGCGTGACCGGCGTCGTCCTCTTCGCGTTCATCCTGTTCCACTACTGGACGACGCGCCTGGTGCAGTTGCACGATCACGGGAGCCTGAACCTCTACAACCAGGTGCAGGCGGCGGTCGGGAATCCCTGGATCTACGCCTTCTACGTCCTGGGCATCCTCTCGGCCACGTTCCACCTCGCCAACGGCCTCTGGTCCTTCGCGATCGTGTGGGGCATCACCGTGTCGCCGGCGGCGCAGCGGCGCATGGCGTTCGTGTCGGTGGTTGTCTTCCTCCTGCTCTCGACCATCGGCGTTCGGTCGATCGCCGCTTTTCGGCTCTGAGCGGAGCGCGCGTGGCCGACCCGAAAGAGCGCGTCATCGTCGTCGGCGGGGGCCTGGCGGGCCTGATGACGGCCACGCGCGTGGCCGAGATGGGTGTCGGCGTCGACCTCTTCTCCATCGTGCCGGTCAAGCGCAGCCACTCCGTCTGCGCGCAGGGAGGGATCAACGGCGCCGTGAACACCAAGGGGGAGGGCGACTCGCCGGCGATCCACTTCGACGACACGATCTACGGCGGCGACTTCCTGGCCGACCAGCCGCCGGTGAAGGCGATGTGCGACGCGGCGCCCGGGATCATCAACCTGCTCGACCGGATGGGAGTGATGTTCAACCGGACGCCGGAGGGCCTGCTCGACTTCCGGCGTTTCGGCGGCACGCAAGCACCACCGCACGGCCTACGCCGGGCGCGACGACCGGGCAGCAGCTCCTCTACGCCCTCGACGAGCAGGTGCGCCGGCTACGAGGTCGAGGGGCTCGTGCGCAAGTACGAGGCCTGGGAGTTCCTCGGGCTCGTGCGCGACGACGCGGGGCACTGCCGGGGCATCGTGGCGCTCGACGGGTACGCGATGCGGATCGAGGCCTTCCCGGCGATGGCCGTCATGCTCGCGACCGGCGGCCCGGGCGTCGTCTTCGGCCGCTCGACGAACTCGGTCATCAACACGGGGACCGCCGCCTCGGCCGCCTACCAGGACGGCGCAACCTACGCCAACGGGGAGTTCATCCAGGTCCACCCGACGTCGATCCCGGGCAGCGACAAGCTGCGGCTGATGTCCGAGTCGGCGCGCGGCGGAGGGCGGCCGCGTCTGGGTGCCGCGGACTCCCGGCGACCGGCGCGAGCCGCTGTCGATCCCGGAGCGGGAACGCTGGTACTTCCTCGAGGAGAAGTACCCGGCCTACGGGAACCTCGTGCCGCGCGACATCGCGACACGCGAGATCTTCCTCGTCTGCCGCAACGGGTTCGGCGTGGACGGCAAGCGGCAGGTGTACCTCGACCTCACCCACCTGCCGGCCAGAGAGCTCGACGTGAAGCTCGGGGGCATCCTCGAGATCTACGAGAAGTTCGTCGGCGACGACCCGCGGCGAGTTCCCATGAGGGTCTTCCCCGGGATGCACTACTCGATGGGCGGCCTCTGGGTGGACTTCGCAGAAGGACGAGAAGACCGGGGCGCTCGACGAGCACTCGCCCCGCAACCAGTCGACCAACATCCCGGGCTTCTACGCGGGCGGGCGAGGTCGACTTCTCCATCCACGGCGCCAACCGCCTCGGGGCCAACTCGCTCGTGTCGTGCCTCTACGCCGGCAAGATCGGCGGGCCCGGCCATGGTCGCGCCACGGCCGCGAGACGGCGGCGAAGCTCCCGCCGGCCGAAGGCGCGTTCGCCGCCGCGAAGAAGAAGTGGGAAGAGGAGTTCCGCCGCATCGCGACGATGTCCGGGCCCCGAGAATCCCCACGTGATCGCCGAGGAGATGGGCGACTGGATGACGGACAACGTCACCGTGATCCGCGAGAACGGAAAGTTGCGCGAGACCGACGACGAAGCTGCAGCAGCTTCAGGAGCGCTGGAACCGGATCGGCCTGACGGACCGATCCGCCTACGCCAACCGCGAGCTCTCCTTCGTCAATCAGCTGCGCAACATGCTCGTGATCGCCCGGGTCATGACCCGGGGAGCCCTGCAGCGCGAGGAATCCCGCGGCGCGCACTTCAAGGTCCGGGACCTCGCGGCCCCGATCGACGAGAACAACATCCTGCCGCGCGACGACGCGAACTTCCTGAAGACGACGATGGCCGAGCACACGCCCGACGGCCCGAAGATCACGTACGTCCCCGTGGACACGTCCCTGATCAAGCCCCGGCCGAGGAAGTACTGACATGCCCTCCACCACCCGAGCTTCGCGTCAAGCGCCAGGACACGCCGACCTCCTCGCCGTACTGGGAGGAGTACGAGATCCCCCGCCAGCCGGGGCAGAACGTCGTCTCGGTCCTGATGGAGATCGCCAAGGACCCGAAGACGCGCGACGGCAAGCGCACGTCGCCGGTCGTCTACGACCGGGCGTGTCTCGAGGAAGTGTGCGGCTCGTGCGCGATGCGCATCAACGGCGTTTCCCGCATGGCCTGCACCGCGCTGATCGACCAGCTCGAACAGCCGATCCGCCTCGAGCCGATGGCGAAGTTCCCGGTCCTGCGCGATCTGGCCGTCGACCGGCAGCCGATGTTCGAGGCCTTGAAGCGCGTGAAGGCCTGGATTCCGATCGACGGCACCCACGACCTGGGTCCCGGGCCCCGCATGGCGGAGGCCGAGCGCCGGCAGGCCTACGAGTACTCCCGGTGCATCACCTGCGGCAACTGCCTGGACGTCTGCCCGCAGGTCAACGACCGCTCCAACTTCATCGGCGCCGCGGCGATCGCGCAGGCGCGCCTCTTCAACAGCCACCCGACGGGAGCGATGAACGCCGCCGAGCGCCTCGAGGCCCTGATGGGCGAGGGCGGGCCTGGATGACTGCGGCAACGCCCAGAATTGCGTGCGCGCCTGCCCGAAGGAGATTCCGCTGACGACGGCGATCGCGGAGATGTTCCGGGCCACGACCGTTCACGGGCTGAAGAAACTGCTGGGGGGATAGAACCGCCGCGGACGCTCCCTCGTATAATCCCCGGCTCCGCATGAAAGTTCACGAGTACCAGGCCAAGTCGATCCTCGCCCGCTACGGGGTCCCGGTCCCGCGGGGCGAGGTGACCGATCACCCGGCGGAAGCGCGCGAGATCGCCAAGAAATGGGGCGGGCGCGCCGTCGTGAAGGCCCAGATCCACGCCGGCGGCCGCGGCAAAGGCGGCGGCGTCAAGCTCGCGAAGGACCCCGAAGAGGCCTTCGCCTTCGCCAAGGCGATCCTGGGCATGACGCTCGTGACGCCGCAGACGGGGCCGGCGGGCCGGCTGGTCCAGAAGGTGCTCGTCGAGGAAGCGCTCGACGATCGACCGCGAGCTGTACCTGGGGATCACGCTCGATCGGACGCGCGGCCTGCCCGCGATGATGGTTTCGCGGTCGGGCGGGATGGAGATCGAGGAAGTGGCCGCGCGCGACCCTTCCGCCATCGTCTCGGAAGCCATCGACCCGGGCCTCGGCATGTTTCCGTTCCAGGCGCGCAAGCTCTGCTTCGCCCTCGGGCTCTCGGGCGACAGCTTCCGCAAGGGTGTCGCGTTCATGCAGGCGCTCTTCCGCGCCTACACCGAGACGGACGCTTCGCTCGCCGAGATCAACCCGCTGCTCGTGACGAAGTCCGGCGACGTCCTGGCGCTGGACGCGAAGATGAACTTCGACGACAACGCGCTCTTCCGGCATCCCGACATCAAGGAGATGCGGGACCTGGCCGAGGAGGACCCGCTCGAGGTCGAGGCCTCCAAGTTCGGCCTGAACTACATCAAGCTCGACGGCAACGTCGGCTGCATGGTCAACGGCGCCGGCCTCGCGATGGCGCACGATGGACCTGGTCAAGCTCGCCGGCGGCGAGCCCGCCAACTTCCTCGACGTCGGCGGCGGCGCCAACGAGGAGCAGGTCAAGAACGCCTTCCGGATCATCCTCTCGGACAAGAACGTGCACGGCGGTCCTGATCAACATCTTCGGCGGCATCATGCGCTGCGACATCATCGCCAAGGGCGTCGTCGCCGCCGTGCGCGAGATGGGGCTGTCGATCCCGGTCGTCGTGCGGCTCGAGGGGACCAACGTCGATCTGGGCAAGCAGATCCTGCGCGAGTCCGGACTGAAGATCACGCCGGCCGACGGGCTGGCCGACGCCGCCCGCAAGGTGGTCGAGGCCGTGCGATGAGCATCTGGGTCGGGAAGGACACGCGGCTGCTCGTGCAGGGCCTGACGGGGCGGGAGGGCACGTTCCACGCCCTGGCCTGCCGCGAGTACGGCACGCAGGTGGTCGCGGGCGTCACCCCGGGCAAGGGCGGCACCGTGCACGAGGGGATCCCCGTTTTCGACACGGTGGCCGACGCGGTCCGCGAGACGGGAGCGAACGCTTCGATGATCTTCGTTCCTCCGCCCTTCGCCGCCGACGCCGTCGTCGAAGCGGTGGACGCGGGCGTCGCGGTCATCGCCTGCATCACCGAGGGGATCCCGACCAACGACATGATCCGGGCCAAGGCCGCGCTCGCCCAGAAGAACGCCGCGGGAGCGCCGGTGCGGCTGGTCGGGCCCAATTGCCCCGGGTTGATCACGCCCGGGCAGTGCAAGATCGGCATCATGCCCGGGCGCATCCATCGCCCGGGCACGATCGGGGTGATCTCGCGCTCGGGAACCCTCACCTACGAGGCCGTCGATCAGTTGACGCGCCTCGGGCTCGGGCAGTCCACGGTCGTCGGCATCGGGGGGGACCCGGTCAACGGGACGAGCTTCATCGACTGCCTCGCGGGCCTTCCAGGACGATCCCGGGACGGAAGCCGTCGTGCTGATCGGCGAGATCGGCGGCATGGCGGAAGAGGAAGCGGCGTGCTTCGTCGCGGGCCATGTCCGCAAGCCCGTGGTGGCCTTCATCGCGGGGCAGACCGCTCCGCCGGGGCGACGGATGGGCCATGCCGGCGCGATCATCGCCGGCGGCCGGGGCACCGCCGCCGACAAGATGAAGGCGCTCGAAGCGGCGGGGATCGCGGTCGTCCGGTCGCCGGCCGACATCGGGAGCCGCATGAAGGAAGTCCTCGGGCGATGAGCGCTTCCCCGATCCTCTTCGAAGAGTCTCAGGGATTCGCGCCGTGGGTCTACGTGCTGCTCGGCGCCCTGCTCCTGCTGCTCGTCGGCCTGTTCGCCGTGCGCATGCAGACGACCGTGTCGGCCGAAGCCGTTCGCGTCCGTTACGGGTTCCTCGGAACGACGCACGTGCCGCTTCGGGAGATCGCGCGGGCCGAGGCGATGGCCTACCGGCCGATCCGCGACTACGGCGGCTGGGGCAAGCGAGGGTTCGGCTCGCGCCGCGTCTTGAACGCCCGCGGGGATCGGGGGGTTCTGATCACTCGCCGGGACGGCTCGACCCTGATGATCGGCTCGCAGGAACCCCGCCGGCTCCTCGCGGCTCTGGCCCAGGCGGGCGTCGAGACCCAGGACAAACTGCCGGCGCAAGTGAGGGAGTTCTGATTTCGAAGGAGCGGATGTGACCCAACGCACCCTGACCATCCTGAAGCCCGACAGCGTCGCCGCCGGCAAGGTCGGCGCGATCCTGGCGCACCTGGAGAAAGAAGGCTTTCGCTTCCTCGGCATGAAACGCCTCCGCCTCTCGCCCGAGCAGGCCCGCGCCTTCTACGCCGTTCATCGCGAACGCCCCTTCTACGACGCGCTCGTGCGTTTCATGACGGAGGGCCCGGTGGTCGTCGTCGCGCTCGCGCGCGCGGATGCCGTGGCGCAGCTGCGGCGCGCCATGGGAGCGACCGACTCGCGCAAGGCGGAGCCCGGCACCGTCCGGCAGCCTCCACGGAACGGACATCGAGCGCAACGCCATCCACGGCAGCGACTCGCCCGAGAATGCGGAGAAGGAGATCGGCTTCTTCTTCAGCGAATCGGAGCTGTCTGTAGCGGGGTCGGGCCAGAGTGGTTCATCGCGCCATCGGCATCTGAGCTGCCCGACCCCGGAAGCAGAGTTTTCAAAGCAGTCCGGCGAGGTGAGCCGCGCTGGAGTCGCAGGCATTCAGTCCCGTTGCCGCAGCGACACCAGCACGCGGTTCGCCACCCCGCGCAGGATCGCCACCTCACGCCGGCTCATCGGGCGGGAGGCGACGATCCGGCGCCAGTCCCGAAGCGACCGTTCCCGGTGGCCCGTGTCGTAGAAGCCGATCGCCTCGAGCGCGCGGTCCCAGTGTCCGATCGCGCCCTCGACGTCGGACGCCGGGGCCCAGGGATCCTCGGGCAATGGCCCCGCGCGGCTCGGAGAGGCTCGCCATGGCCAGGACCACAGCGACGGCGTGCGAGAGGTTGAGCGTCGGAAAATCGGGCCGCGTGGGGAGCCTCAGGCAGGCGCTCGCCTGCGAGCGCTCCTGCTCGGTCAGGCCGCTGCGTTCGGGCCCGAAGACGAAGGCGACGCGGGCGGCCGGGCCGAGCTCCGCGAGGAAGCCGGGCAGCTCGCCGAGGCCGAGGAACCGCTGCTCCTCGCGGCCCCGCAGCGACGACGTCGCCACGACGGCGTCGAAGTCCGCCGTGGCCTCCGCGAGGCTCTCGAAGCGGCGCAGGCCGTCGAGGACGTCGTCGGCGCCGGAGGCGAGCCGCCGCGACTCCTCATCGACCGGGGCGGCCGGCTCGATCAGGCGCAGGTCCGGAGCGCCGAAGTTGCGCGCCGCCCGGGCGGCCGATCCGAGGTTGCCCGGCGTGTGCGGCCGGACGAGGACGACGGCCAGGCGCGGGGGCGGCATGCCCGCCGATTATGGTCGAGGTGTCCCGGCCTTATAATTTGTCGGTGAAAGTCTTTCTCTGGGGGCTCTTCGGGCTGGCTCTTTCCGGAATGCCCTTGCCGGGACAGACCCCGCGCCCCACGCCCACTCCTCCCGACGAGCTGCCCACGTACACGGAGTCCGCCGGAACCGAGTACGTCCTGCTTCCGACCGTCGTTTTCGACCGCAAGGGACGGTTCGCCGAAGGGCTCGATCAGAAGGACCTCAGCGTGTGGGTGGAGGGCAAGAACGTCACGCTCGATACGTTCGACCGCGACGACGGTGCGCCGGTCTCCTTCGCCTTTCTCGTCGATACCTCCGGCAGCATGCAGATCGGCTCCAAGCTCGAGATGGCCAAGGCGGCGATCGCCCAGATCGTCGCCAACCGCCGGCCGGGAGACGACTTCGCGCTCTTCGCCTTCTCCGACGACGAGCTGCGCCCCGTCGCCTCCTTCTCGACCAACCCCGCGAAGCTGCTGAAGGAGCTCTCGGGGTTGAAGGCCGAGGGCGTCACGGCCCTGTTCGACGCCGTGGCAGCGACCCCCTCGCGGATGGTCGAGGGAAAGAACGGGAAGCGCGCCATTCTTCTCTTTACCGACGGGGTCGACAACGCTAGCCGCCTTTCCAGCCTCGAAATGGCAGAGATCCTGCAACAGGTGTCCACACCGGTCTACGCGATCGGCATCAAGAACGCCGCTTTCGACCGGCTGACCGAGGAGGAAAGGGAGGAGCTGGCCCTGGACAACCTGAAGATTCTGGCCGCTTCCAGCGGGGGGCAGATGTTCCTGGCGTCGGGGGAGGAAGACCTGAGACCCATTGCCGCCCGCATCGATCGGGAGGTCCGAAAGCAGTATCTTCTGGGCTTTACACCGTCGGGGCAGGGAGATGTAAAATACCGGGTTGTCGTTGTGTCCGTCACGAAGCCCGGTTCCTGGGACGTGCGGACACGGCGCGGCTATCGGGGCACGGCTCCGTGACCGCGTTCGAGTAAACCCTTTAACAAGGAGGTTGCCATGGTCAATCGAAGGTTGAGCCGGTGGACGGCGGCGGGCGGAGCGCTCCTTCTAGGCGCTTTCGGCCTCACGGGGTGCGCTTCCAAGACCTACGTGGGAGAGGAAGTCTCTAAAAGCAGCGCTGCGACCGAGAAGCACATCAGTCAGGTGGAGTCCCAGGTCGAAGCGACCCAGACGAGGGTCAACCAGCACGACAAGCAGATCACGGAGCTCGACAAGACCACCCGCGATGCCCTCGAGCGGGCGCAGGCGGCGGGCAAGCTCGCCGAAGGCAAGTTCGTCTACTCGCTGGTCCTTTCCGACGACGCGGTGAAGTTCCCGGTCAACGGGTCCGACCTCTCCACCGAATCGATGGCGATGCTCGATGACTTCGCCAACCGGCTGAAGGCCGAGAACAAGAACGTGTACCTGGAGATCCAGGGGCACACCGACGCGACGGGCCCCGATTCCTACAACTTGAAGCTCGGCGAGCAGCGGGCCGAGGCCGTCCGGCGCTATCTCAACGCCAAGGGCGTGGCGCTGAACCGGATGTCGACGATCTCGTACGGCAAGAGCGAGCCGATCGACGACAACAAGACCAAGGACGGGCGGGCCAAGAACCGCCGGGTCGTGGTCGTCGTCCTCGCCTAACCCGAACGACTCCCGATCAACTCCGAGCGCCCCGGTCCATCCGGGGCGCTTTCTTTTTCGGGGACGCGGCTTGCTCCGCAGCGCCGCGGCGACCCGGGCGAAGTCCTCGGGGATCGGCGACTCCACGCGAATGAATCCCGTGCCGCGGGGATGGGGGAGCCCGAGCCGCCGTGCATGGAGCATCTGCCGGGCGACGCCGTGCGCGGTCGCGGTCGGGCCGGACTCGCGGGGCCCGTAGACGCGATCTCCCAGCACGGGGTGTCCCGCGGCCGCGAAGTGGATTCGGATCTGATGGGTGCGCCCCGTCTCGAGCTCGACGGCGACGAGCGTCGCACCCGCGAGCGGCTCGAGAACGCGGTACCGCGTCACGGCGCGCTTGCCCCGCTCGCCCGGCCGCGCCACCGCGCGCCGCCGGAGGTTGCCGTCGCCCGAGAGGGCCGCGTCGAAGACGCCGGTCGCCGGCGGTGCTCCTTCCACGATCGCGACGTACTCGCGTTCGATCTCGTGGCTCTTGAAGCGCTGCTGCAGAAATCGGAGCGCCTCGCGCGTCCGGGCGAAGACCAGAGCCCCGGAGGTCTCGCGGTCGAGCCGGTGGACGACGCCGACGTACGGCCGCCGGCGGTACCGGTGCTGCAGGTAGAGCGAGACGCGCGAGAGCAGCGTGTCCTTCTCGCGCTCGGCCGTGGGCACGGCGAGCAGTCCCGCGGGCTTCTCGACGATGATCAGGTCGGCGTCCTCGTGGAGCACGGAAAGGCGCGTGCGCACGCTGTGGCGCGCCGGGCGGCCGGGATGGTGCGAAAGGTCCGCGCCGTCGGGGACCTCCGCCCCGGGCTCGTCCTGCGTCACGCCCCCGACGTCCACGCGGCCGGCGCGGACCGCCTCGCGCGCGGCGCGGCGCGAGAGCCCGAAGCGGCGCGAGACGGCGAGGTCGAGCCTCACGGCTGCCCGTCGTGCGCCCGCCGCGGCACGCGGATCTCGACGAAGAACTGGGGGTCGCCCACGCGCGGATCGGGCCCGGCCCCCGGACCGTAGGCCGCGGCCGGCTCGAAGTTCTCGCGCACGTACCGGTCGAGGTCCGTCAGGTAGTCCCTGCCGAAACCCACCGCGCGGTGGCCGACCGCGAGCACGTTGGCGTAGACGATCGCGTTCGGGGGCTGCCGCGCCAGCTGCGCGATCACGGCGGCTTCGGCCGCGGCGTCCAGGTGGCCCGGGAAGAACTGGTCCTCGGGAAGGGGGTTGGAGAAGCCCAGGGTGTAGTTGAAGAAGCCGGCCTCGGGAAATCCGGTCAGCGTGCCGTGCGCCGGCATGCGGGCCGCCAGGTCCTGCAGGGCCTCGCGGGTCGTCGAGGCGACGGGCTCGGTCAACCACAGGGAACCGGCGGGCGTCTGGACGCTCGCCCATCCGTCGTGGCGAAAGATCCGAGCGAGGTCGGCGAAGCGCAGCAGCACGAAAACCGCCAGCGCCGCCGTGACGAGACGGGGAAGGCGCGCGCCCAGCTGCGGCACGGCGCCGTCGGCCAGCCGGTAGAGACCGACCGCCGCGAGCAGCAGCGGCAGCGGCAGCAGAAAGGCGCTGTAGGGCCCGACGTATCCGGCCGCGAGCAGCAGGCGCAGGGCGAAGAGGGCGGCCGTGTAGAGGATCGCGTCCGGCACGGCGGCCAGAATGCGGCCCGGCTCCCTCCCGGTCAGGCGCGCGAAGAGCCGCGCGGCGGCCGCCGCGACGAGCAACGGCGGAACGACGCGGACCAGGGGAGGGAAGAGCGAGAGCGTCGGCGCCAGGCTCGCCGGCGGAGAGGAGACGACGGCGGCGAGGATCGCCAGGACGAAAACGGTCGCAGATCTCGATCGCGGCGCCACCGCGGCGCGACCGCGCCGCGAAGGCCGACGCGGCGGCCAGCAGGCAGGCGAGGAGGAGCAGCACGACGGCGGCGAGCGCGAGCTCGGCCAGGCGAAGCGCCGGCCGGTCGAGACCGGCGTAGGAGGCGTAGATGTTGCGGAACGTCTGCGGCGGCCCGACGAACGCGAGCCAGCCCTCGCGGCGGAGGGTCGCGAGCGGCGTGCCCGCCGAGAGCGCGCCGTAGACGAGGCCCGCGGCCGCGACGGGAAGGAGGGCGGGCAGGACCAGGCGGCCCGCGCGGCGTCTTTCGAGCGCCAGCGCGGCGATCGCGGCCAGGCCCATCTCCGGACGCGAGAGGAGCGCGGCGAAAAGCGCCAGCGCCGCCGCCAGGTCTCCGCGCGCGCTCTGCCTTCCGGAGGCCGCGAGCAGCGCCCATGTGATCGCCGCGACGGCGATCGCCGTGTCGAAGCTGAACGGGAAGAGGTGGCAGCCGCCGGGCCGCTGAAAGAAGGCGACGGCGACGAGCACCGACGTGGCCAGGGCGGCGCGTCCGGGAGACAGCAGGCGGGCCGCCAGCCGGCGCAGGCCTTCGAGGCCGAGGATCGCGATGGCCGCGGCGAGGGCGATCCGCGCCGGCAGCGACGGCCCCGCGACGCGGTCGATCGCCGCCGAGAGGTAGGGGCCGAGCGGTCCGTGGTAGAAGCGGACGTCGCGGTAGAGCCTCTGCCCCTGCGCGAGCCGCCACGGCGTTTCGAGCTCCCTTCCCGAGTCCACGTAGGGCTCGATCCACCGGTTCCAGGAGAGCAGCGCCAGCAGCACGAAGACCGCGTAGGGCAGCGCCGCGAGCAGGCGCGGCCGGGCGCGCGGGACGGGCTCGTCGCTTTCGGGCGCGGTCGGCACGTTCGGATGTTAACCCCGCCCTTGACTCCCGCCCCCCGACTCCCGAGTATCGCGCCGTGCAGGAGAAGATGGCCAGCCGCAATCCCCTCGTGCGGGCGCTCGCCTCCTCGACGTCGCACTTCTGGTTTCCCCTCGCGCTTTTCCTGTCGCGCGTGCTGCCGCGCCGCACCATCTACGCGATGGCGCGCGCGACGGTGAGCCCGTACATGCGCGCGCGGCGAAAGTACTTCTCGGCGTTGCGGTCGAACTTCTCGCAGATCCTCGGCCTGCCGGAAGGCTCCCCGGAGGTGGCGCGCAAGGCCGCGCAGATGATCGACGCCCATTTCTTCGCCTGGGCCGATTTCCTGCACTTCGCGACGCGCCCTCCCGAGGAGTCGGCGCGGCTGGTCGAGAGCGTCGTCGGGTTCGACCGCATTCTGGAAGGCCGCGCGAAGGGCCGGGGCGTGCTGCTGCTCACGGCGCACCTGGGCAACTGGGAGGTGGGCGGGCTCATGCTGGCGCAGGTCAAGCAGCCGATCCACGTCGTTCTCGTCCCGGACATCTTTCCCGCCGTCGAGCGGGCCCGGCGTCGCCTGCACGAGGGCGCCGGTGTGACGGAGATCCCGGTCGACCAGACGTTCCTGCCGACGCTGTCGGTTCTGCGCGCCCTGAACCGCAACGGCATCGTCGCGATGCAGGGCGACCGCGACTTCAACAACACGGGTGTCGCGATCCCCTTCTTCGGACGCGAGGCCTACTTTCCGCGCGGCCCGCTGCGCGTCGCCATGGCCACCGACGCGATGGTGCTGCCGGCGTTCATCGTCCGGGTGCCCGACGGCCGCTACCGCGCCATCCTGGAGGAGCCGCTCCCGATCGAACGCGGCGGCGACCGCGAGCAGGCCCTGCGCCGCAACCTCGAGCGCTACGTCGCGATCCTCGAGCGCTACGTCAGGGAGTATCCCGAGCAGTGGTACTGCTTCTACCCCTTCTGGGACGACCCGAGCCGGAGGTGAGAGGGATCACTTCGGCTTCCTGGCCGTCACCGCCGCCACGAAGAAGGCGTCGTAGTGCCTGGCGAGGTTTTCGACGTCGGGGAGGATCTCCGGTTGGTCGAACCCCGCGGCGCGCAGGGCCCGCCGCCAGTTTTCGGGCGTCAGGAAGCCGTGGGTCGGGCGGGTGTCGGGGTCGGTCGCCACGCCGGTGAAATTCTGGAGGAAGTTGAAGACGAACTCGACGTAGATCGGCTGGCCCTCGAAGGGGCGGACGCACTCGGAAAAGACCGCGGCGCCTCCCGGCTTCAAGGTCTCGCGGATCCGGGCGAGTGTTGCGCCGAGGTCGCGGGCGACGTGGATCGTGTTGACCGCGTAGACCAGGTCCGCGGTCCCCGGCGCGACACCCTGCGCCCCGAAGTCCGCATCCATGTCGAGTCGGGAGAACTCCGCCGGAAGCTGCGGGAAAACGGGCCTTCAGGTTCCTCTCGGCGCGCCGCAGGAACGTCGGGACGACCTCCGTGAAGGCGTAGCGCCCGACCCGGCCGAGCGCGCCGTCGCGCGCCAGTCGCTCCGCCACGGCGAGCGCCGCAGAGCCGGAGCCCCCGCCGATCTCGACGATGGTCGCGGGGTGGCGGGGCAGTGCCCGCGCCACGGCCTCCGCGCCGAGCCGGTTGTTGATCTGGTAAAGCAGGTTGTCGTTGGAAAAATAGTCGAACCAGAGGGGCAGCCTCGCCGGGGCGAACAGGATCTCCTCTCCCGTCTTCTCGCCGCGCAGGAACTCCGGCACGTGCGCGACCATGGTCCGCACGACGGCGAAAGCGGGAAGCGAGGAGGGATCGATGGCGCGCGCCCGCGACTCCTCCAGGTCGGCGTCGCCGACGGGCAGCGGACCCCGCAGCCGGTAGGCGGGCTCGGGCCCCTGCGTCGAGCGATCGAGATAGCCCTCGGCGGCGAGCTTGCGCAGAAACCAGGAAATCGGCGCCGCCGCCCGCGGCGCATAGCCCTGTTCCGCGACGAGGGCACCCGCCGTCGTCCCTGCTTCGAGCGCGGGAACGATTCCGAGATCGCGCACGAGACGCAGAAGCACGTCCACCGTGAATCGGTCGAAATGCTCGGAGCAGAGGATGAAGCCCGGGGTGAAGAGCGCGCGGATGTCGGGATCGGGAATGCGGGCCAGCAGCTCCGGCAGCTCCTCGGTGCGCGCGGTCACGGCGCAGGATTGTACGTTGGCCGGCCCGGGTTGAGACTTGCGGGCACATCTGTAAACTGGAGCGCGGACAGGAGGTTCGATGAAGGCAAGCCCCCGAGCGTGGGTCGTGTTCCTGCTGGCGGCGATGGCGCTGCCGGCCGCCGCCAAGGAGCCGCGCGTCGTGATCCTCGGCTTCGATGGCGCCGACGCCGCGCTGGTCGAGCAGATGCTCGCCGCGGGCCGGCTCCCGAACCTGGCCGCGCTGAAGAGCCGCGGCGGCTATTCGCCGCTGACGCCGACGGTGCCCGCACAGACGCCCGTCTCCTGGGCGACGTTCACGACGGGGCTCGATCCGGGCGGGCACGAGATCTTCGACTTTCTCAAGCGCAACCCGGCCGACCGCGTGCCGACCTTCGCCGTCGCGGAAGAGACGACGGCGAAGGTCCTGTTCGGCAAGTCGAACGCGGTGGTCCTGGGCCTCGCCGCGGCGCTGCTCTTCTGGGCCGTCGGGCTGTGGCTCTTCTTCCGGCGGCGGCGCCTGCTGCCCTTTCTCGCTGCTCGATACGCTCGGCACGCTCGCCTTTCTGGGCGTCTTCTTCGCCGTCCGCGCCTGGATCCCATCGACGCGCCCGGCGGTGAAGAACAACCGGCGCGGCGAGACGTTCTGGAGTGTGGCGGGCGCGCGGCCGGCGACCGTCATGCGCATGCCCGTCACGTTCCCGCCCGAGTCCTTCCCGGAGGGACGGCTGCTCTCGGGCCTCGGAGTGCCCGACATCTCGGGGCGCATCGGCAAGCCGGCCTTCTACACTTCGGATCCTTTCTTCGCCCCGCGCGAAGGCAACGACTTCTCGATCGAGCTCGTCCGGCTGGACTCGAACGTCGGCTCGGTCGAGACGCGCCTGATCGGGCCGCCTGGCAAGCCCTTCGGGCGCGAAGGATCCATCGAGCTTCCGATGACGCTCACGGTGTCCCCGGCGCGCGACCAGCTGACCGTCGCGATCGCGGGCCAGAAGGTGAACCTGAAGGCCGGAGGCTGGAGCGACTGGGTCTCGACGCCGTTCCGGGTCAACCCGCTCATCACCGTCCACGGCTACGCGCGCTTCCTCGCCGAGAAGATCGAACCCGAGATCGCCCTCTACGTGTCGCCCATCCAATTCGATCCGGAGAGGCTTCCGCCCGGCCTCGCGCTCTCCGCGCCCTCGGGATTCGCGCGGGATCTGCTCCGCCGCTTCGGGCGCTACAAGACCATGGGCTGGGGCATCGACACCTGGTCGATGCAGTCGGGCACGCTCGACGACGCGGGTTTCCTGCAGGAGGTCGCCGACACGGTCGCCCAGGAGCGCAAGATGCTCGCCGCGCTGCTCGCCGAGAAACCGCGCCTGCTCTTCCACTATTTCGAGTTCACCGATCGCGTCGGGCACGTCTTCTGGAGGCTGCGCGACCGCGAGCACCCGGCCTACGACGCGGCGGCCGCGGCGCGGTTCGGGGACGCGATCGAGAAGTCCTACGAGACGATGGACGCCATCGTGGGCGACACCGTGCGGGCGATGTCGCCGCAGGACACGCTGGTCGTCCTCTCCGACCACGGCTTCGCGACGTGGCGCCGGTCGGTCAACTACAACTCCTGGCTCGTCGAGAACGGCTACCTCGTGCTCAAGGGGGGCGCGGAGCGCAAGAGCCTCGAGGCGCTGTTCTCGCGCGGCCAGTTCTGGGAATCGATCGACTGGTCGAAGTCCAGGGCCTACGCGATGGGGCTGGGCGACGTGTACGTCAATCTGCAGGGGCGCGAGGACGGGGGCATCGTTCCGCCGGGCGCGCCGTACGAGGCGCTGCGCAACGAGCTGGTCGAGAAGCTCGAGGCCCTGACCGATCCGAAGGACGGCGCGCGCGCCGTGTCGCGGGTCTTCAAGCGGGAGCAGGTCTACCGGCGCTTCGATCCGCGCCTGATCCCGGATCTGATCGTGACCAACCGGCCGCCGTACCGCGTTTCCTGGCAGTCGTCGCTCGGCGTGCCGACCGAGAGGGTCTTCGAGGACAACCGGGACATCTGGTCGGGCGACCACTGCTCGCTCGATCCGGACCTGGTGCGCGGCATTCTCTTCGCGTCCACGCCCTTCCGCGCCACCCCGTGCCCGGAATCGCCGACGTGACGGCTTCGGTGCGCAAGATGCTCGGGGGCGCCGCAGGTCGCCGACGCCGCGGGGACGCCGCTCTGGTGAGGCATGTCGGGTCTCCGTGACGCTTCTCCTGATCCGAGTCTCCTGTCTCGCCGCGATCCTTCCTCGGCGCAGCCACGCTCCGCCAGGCGCCTCCGCGCCGGAACCGAGCGCCAGGCGGACCTCGCGCGCATCCAGGCGCGGATCGCCGCCCTCGAGAAGAAGCTCGCGGAGAGCGAGAAGAACGTCGCGACCGTCCAGGACCAGCTGCGCCGGCTCGACCTCACCCTCGAGCTCGCGACGGAGGAGAATCGCGCGCTCGCCGCGCGGCGCGAGGGGCTCGCGGCCCGCCTGAAGGGACTCTCGGCCGACCGCGAGGCCGCCGCGGTCGCCGCGGAGGAGAGCCGCCGGACGCTGGTGGCCCGCGCGCGGGTCCTTCAGCGCTTCGGGCGTTTCGGGTACTTCCGCATCCTGCTCGAGGCGCGCGACGTGAGCGCGTTCCTGAAGAGCGTCGATCGGCTCGACGCGCTCGCCCGCCGCGACGGCGAGCTCATGGCGCGCGATCGCGCGGCCCGGGAACGGCTGTCCGAGGATCTGGCGCGGGAGCAGGCCGTCAAGAAGGAAATCGACCAGCTCTTCGCCCGCAGCCGGCGCGAGGCCGCGCGGATGGCCGCGGTCAAGGAGGAGCGCGAGCAGTTCCTCGCGCGCCAGCGCCGCTTCGCCGTGACCGGCCGCGAGGAGGTCGTCACCCTGACCGACAAGGCCGCGCGGCTCGAACGGCTGCTCGACGTCCTCGCGGGCCAGTCGACCAACGAGCCGACGGGGCCCTCGGGCAGCATCCGGCCGTGGAAGGGCGTTCTCGACTGGCCGGCGCGCGGCGCCCTGGTCGAGACGTTCGGCCGGCACCGCCATCCCAAGTTCGACGCGTGGACGGTTTCCAACGGCATCTCGCTTTCCCTGCCGGAGGGCACGCCCGTGCGGTCCGTCTACAGCGGCAAGGCGGTCTATGCGCAGTGGCTGGCGGAATACGGAAACCTCGTGATCCTCGATCACGGCGACGGCGTGCTGACGCTCTACGCCTGGCTGCAGGCGGTATCGGTCACGCCCGGCTCCTATGTGCCGGCGGGGTCCACCGTGGGACTGGCCGGCGTCGGCCCGGGACGGGAGGAGCCCGGCGTCTATTTCGAGGTGCGGGACCGCCAGAGGGCGCAGGATCCGGTCGCCTGGCTGCGGTAGAGCTCAGAAGAGTCGTCAGTTATCAGCTGTCAGTTGTCAGTTCCGGAACCGAAAACCGAAAACTGAGAACTGAAAACTCGTTGAGCCGGAAGCTTCTCCCCATGCCCGCTGTTACCATCCGCACGATGCGAAACAATCGCGCCCGGCTGCTCTTCGTCGTCGGCTCGGTGGCCGCGCTCCTTTCGCTGCGCGCCGTCTCGGGCACGGCGGGAACCGGCAGCGACCCCGCGACCAAGGCGCTCTCGATCTTCTCGGACGTGTTCTCGCTGACGCGCTCCAACTACGTCGAGCCGGTCGAGACCAAGGTGCTTCTGGAAGGGTCCTACGACGGGATGTCCGACGCCCTGGACGCCTTCTCCTTCTACGTTCCGGCCTCCGAGCGCGCCGCCTACAAGGCCGAACAGGCTTCGGGGCAGGTCGGCCCGGGGATCGTCGTCGCCCGCCGGGGAGGCTTCCCGTACGTGATCGGCGCCCTGCCCGGATCGCCCGCCGAGAAGGAAGGAATCCAGCCCGGCGACCTGATCGACACGATCGACGGCAAGAGCGTCCGCAACGCGCCCCTCTGGAAGATCCGGGCCGCCCTCGACGGGCCCGAAGGGTCGAGCGTGGCTCTGATCCTCTTTCGCGCGGGCGACGAGAATCGCGTCAGCCTCCGCATCCCGCGGGCCCGCTGGGAGCCGCCGGCGGTCTCGGTCCGCTGGGACCGGGACGTCGGGATCGTCAAGGTCCCCGCCTTCACGCCCGGCGACGGCCGCGCAGCTTCGCGAGGTCCTGAACGAAGCCTCCACCCGGTCCGTCTCCCGCCTCGTCCTCGACGTGCGCGGCGCGATGGGCGGAGAAGCCGCCGACGCGGCCTCGGCGGCGACGCCGTTCGTCGGCAAGGGGCCCGTCGCGACGGTGCTCTCGCGGAAGGTCCCGACCCCGCCTCTGGAGGCGTCGGGCGAGAAGACCTGGAACGGGCAGACCATCGTGCTGACGAACGACTCGACGGCGGGCGCCGCCGAGATCTTCGCGGCGGCGCTTCATGACCGCGCCGCGGCCGTCACCGTCGGAGAGGGCACGGTCGGCATGGCGGTCGTCCAGCGGCAGGTGCCCACACCCTCGGGCGGGATCCTCTGGATGACCGTCGGCCGCTACGTCTCGCCCTCGGGGTCGGTGTTGGGCGGCAAGGGCCTTTCCCCCGACGAGCGCGTGCTCGTTCTGCCCGGCGACGGATCGTCCGACAAGGATCCGATTCTGGAGCGGGGCCTCGAGATCGCTCGCAACCCCGCCGCCCGCAAAGCCGCCTGACGCTTGGCGCCTCGCCGGAGCCGGGTCTCAGCGGCCACCGTCTTCTTCGCGGTCCTCTCGCTCCTGCTCGCGGGCGCCCTGTTCTGGGTCTGGAGGACCCGTCCCCCCGTCCCGGCCGCCCCTCGGGCCCCGTCGCCCTCGCCCGCGCCGGCGCCGTCCCCGTCCCGCGCCCACGGCGCGCCCGCGCGTTTCCGCGGCCCCGCGCCGCGCGGAGACTCCCGGCGCCCGGTCCGAAGCGCGCGTCGCCATCCTGATCGACGATCTCGGCAACGACCGCGCCGCCGTTCAGCGGATCGCTTCCTGGCCGTTCCCCGTGGCCGGAGCGGTCTTGCCGGGCCTGCCCGGCAGCGCGCCGGCGGCCCGCGCCCTGTCGGAATCGGGCAAGGAGGTGCTCCTGCACCTTCCCATGGAACCGCATGGATATCCCGGCGGTGCGGCCGGGCCCCGGCGTCGTTCTCCGCGCGCAGAGCGAGGCGCAGATCGTCGACACCCTCGAACGGGACCTTGCGTCCGTGCCGGGCGTGACCGGAATCAACAACCACATGGGGTCGGCGGCGACCGCGGACCCGCGGGTCATGCAGGCCGTGGCTTCCGTCCTCGCCCGGCGCGGCCTGTTCTTCGTCGACAGCCGAACGACCATCTCGACCGTGGCGCGCGATGCCGCCGAAGACGCCGGCGTGCCTTCGGTGTCGCGCCGCGTCTTCCTGGACGACGAGGCGACCGTCGAGGCGGTGAAGCGTTCCCTGGACGAACTCGTGCGGCGGGCGACGGAGGAGGGCGCGGCGCTCGCGATCGGCCATCCGCATCCGGCCACGCTCGAAGTTCTGGAGCGGGAGCTGCCGAAGTTGAAGGGACGGGGCGTGAAGCTGGTTCGGGTCCGGGATCTGGTGAAGTAGCGCACGTCAGCGATCAGAGTCCTTCCCGTCGCCGGGCTCGCCGAAAGCTGAGAGCTGAGAGCCGACAGCTCTTCCTCTTCTTCGCCTCCTCCCAGTACGCGTCGAGCTCGCTCAACGGGATCGCGTTCATCTCCCGTCCGGAAGCGTGGGCGCGCCGCGACACGCCGGCAAACCGCGACCGGAAGCGGGCGTTGGTCTGCCGGAGGGCGGACTCGGGATCGACGCGGCGGCGCCGGGCCAGGTTGACGACGGAGAGCAGCAGGTCGCCGATCTCGCGCGACTCCGCGGCGGCATCGCCCCGCGCGGCGGCGGCGCGCCATTCCGCGAGCTCTTCGCCGATCTTGTCGGCCACCTCGGCGTCGCGCTCCCAGTCGAAGCCCAGGTCTCCCGCGCGCGAGGTCATGCGCAGGGCGGCCGCGAGGGCGGGCAGCCCGGCCGGGATCGTGCCGAGGGGATCCGCCTCGGCACCCGCCTCCTTGCGCTTGCGCGCTTCCCAGCCGCGGGCCACCTCCTCGGCGTCGCGCGCCGGCGTCGGGCCGAAGACGTGGGGGTGCCGCTCGATCATCTTGCGCTCGATACCCTCGGCCACGTCCTCCAGGGCGAACCACCCGCGCTCCTGCGCCAGGACGGAGAGGAAGAAGACTTGAAAGAGCAGGTCGCCGAGCTCGCCCTGGAGCGCGCCGCGGATCCCCCGAATCGATCGCCTCGAGGGCCTCGTGGCACTCCTCGAGGAGAAAGGTCTTGATCGTGTCGGGAGTCTGCTCGCGGTCCCAGGGACATTCGCGCCGAAGCCGCTCGACCAGCGCCGCCAGCCGTTCCAGGGTCTCGGGCCGATTCATCGGCGCGATCCTAGCACCGCGCGTTCGCGAAGCCAACGCCTGCGGCCGATTGACCCAACCTGCTAAGATTTCTTTTCGACCTCACCCCGCAACGCCATGGCCGACGAAGAAGAGAAACCGATCCGCGTCGTCGATCGCAGGATGTTCACTCCCGACGGCGAGCTCCGTCCGGAGTATCGGACGGAGGGCGAGGCCTCGTCGCCGGCGACGCCCGAGCCGTCACTTCCGCCGCCGGCGCCGCCGGTCCCGGAGATGGCCGGGGAGGCCATGGCCTCGCCCCCGACAGTTCCCGGGAGCGAGCCCGCGCCCGATGCGGAGGGCGCCCCGCCGGCCGAGCCGCGGACGCCCTTCGCGCTGATCGTTCAGGTGCTCGCCATGCCGGCCTATGCGGCCCTCGGGATGGTGCCGGACCCCGCGTCCGGCCGCCGGCGCGTGGATCGGGTCGCCGCTCAGGAGATGATCGATCTGCTTGCCGTTCTCGAGCAGAAGACCCGCGGCAATCTCTCGTTCGAGGAATCCAACTTCCTTTCCCGGGTCCTCTACGATCTGCGCCTCGCTTTCGTGGAGGTGAGCCGTCCGCCCCGCAAGTGAGCGGCGGCGGGCGTGCCGCCGCTTCCGGTTCGTCGCGCCGCTGATCCTCGCCGCCGCAGCCGCGGCGCCGCTGCCCGCGCAGACGCCGGAATCCGTCTCCCCGCTTCCGCCGCCGGTGACGCGCGGGCTCTACCGGTCCAACTGGTTCGAGTTCTTGAACGCCTTGCTCGAGGACGACGAGGCCGCAGCGACCCAGGCGCTCACGCGGCTGCGCCGCGCGGCCCAGGCCGCCGGCGTGCGGTACCTTTCGGATTTCTCGCGCACCGCCGTCTCCCAGGGCCGCAAGGCCGAGGGGCAGGGCCAGACCGCGAGGGCGGCGCGCGCCTACGACGCGGCGATTGCGCTGGACGGCACGAGTTTCGACGCGGCGGCCTCCAAGATCGGATTCCTCGCTCCGCCAGCGCCAGTTCGGCAAGGCCCTCTCCCTTCTCCCGGACGCCGTCGGGGCGCTGTTCCAGACACGCGAGGCGCGCTTTGCGCTCTTTTCTTCCCTGGCGCTCTGGGGCGCGATCGCCTTCTCGGCGGCGGCGCTCGCCACGGTCTTCATCCTGCTCTGGCGTTGCGGACCGCGCTGGACCCACGACCTGGGCGAGGCGGCCGGCCGCCGGTTCGGGGCCGGGGCCGCGCTTCCGTTCACCCTGCTCGTGCTCGGCCTCCCGCTGGCCGCGGGGCTCGGTCCCTACTGGCTCCTGCTCTGGTGGACCGTCGTCGTCTTTCCGTACGCCGCGGCGCAGGAGCGCGCGATCCTGGCGGTGGGACTCGTCGTGATGGCGCTCGCCCCGACCCTGTTCGCCTGGATCGGCCGCGAGAACATCATCCGCCGGTCGCCGCTCTACGTGGCGGCCGTGGACCTCGAAGAGCAGAGGGAAGACGGCGCCGCCGAAGACGGGCTGCGGCAGGCGTCCTCCGTCTTTGCCGAGGACTCCGACGTCTGGTTCCTGCTCGGCATGTACGCGCAGCGCGCGGGCGACACGCAGAAGGCGATCGCCTCCTACGACCGCGCGGTGGCCGCCGACCCGAAGGACTACCGGGCCCTGGTCCACCGCGGCAACGTCCGCTTCGAGGAAGGCGACTACGGGCAGGCGAGCCGGGACTACTCGGCGGCCGTCGAGCGCAATCCGCGGGCCGCGGAGGCGCTGTACAACCTCTCCGTGGCCCGCGGCGAGGCGTACGATTTCCAGGGGCAGGCCCGTGCGATGGCAGAGGCGCGCGCGATTTCCGAGTCGAGTGTCGACGCCTGGTCGAGCCGCCTGACGCTGTCCCGCGTCGTCCCGGCGGCCTACTCGGTCGAGCGGGCGCGCCAGCGAATCGAAAAATGGAACGCCCAGGAGAAGAGCCGGCGCCTGCCCGGCCACCTCCCGGAGCGCGGGATCTTGTCGGCCCTGCGCTCGCCGGCGACGATCGGGCCGCTCGCGGCGCTGCTGCTCGCCCTGGCCTGGGCCTGGTGGCGCGGCCGGAAGGGTGTGGCGGGAGAGTGCGTGCGCTGCGGGCGCCCGTACTGCGCGCATTGCAAGAGGTATGGCGACCCGGCCCTTTACTGCACGCCCTGCGTGCGGGTGGAGATCCGCCGGGAGGAGCCGGGGATTTCGGCGCACGTGGACCAGACCCGCGAGATGCGCCGCCGGATCGCGTGGCGCGACCGCGCCTGCCGCACGCTCTCGGTCGTTTTCCCGGGCACGCACGCCTACTTCTCCGAACGGCCGATGCTGGGCCTGGCGGCGCTCTTCGGCTTCTTCTTCGCCCTGACCGCGGCCGTCATCGGGTGGCGCTTCTTCGAAATCCGCCCGCTCGCGCCGCGGCCGCTCTGGAGCCCGCTGACGGTCTTCGCCGGCCTGGCGGCGCTCGTCTTCTGGATCGCCGGCAACGCGGCGGCCTGGCGGAGGTCCCATGGGTCTTGAAGGGACGCTGCGGGCCTTCGGCCTGGGCGACATCTTTCAGGTGCTCGGCCTGCAGAGAAAGAGCGGGGTCCTGATCGTCGAAAACGAGGACGACGCGATCACGATCTCCTTTCTCGGCGGCCAGATCGTTTCCGCCGATTCCAAGAAGCACCGCCAGGACAATCAGATCGGCAAGCTGCTCCTGCGCGCCGGGCGCATCAACGAGAGCGAGCTCGCGCGCGCGCTGGAGCTGCAGAAGGACACGCGCCAGCGGCTGGGATTCCTGCTGATCCGCGAGCGCATGGTGACGCCGGAGGATCTGAAGGAGGCGCTGCGGCTGCAGATCTTCCGCACGCTGCAGCGCGCGTTCCAGTGGAGCGACGGGACCTTCCGCTTCAGTCAGGAAGGCCAGATCGAATACGACGCGGACCACATGGCCCCGGTCCCGACCGAGTCGGTGCTCATGGAGGCCGCTCAGATCCACGACGAGCTGCCGCGGCTCAAGGAGAAGGTCCGGTCCAACGACATCGTGTACCGGCGCGCCCCGGACAAGGAAGGGCTGCGGCTGGTTTCCTCCGCCGAGCCGCCCGGAGAGGGGACGCTCGCGGGCTCGCGCGCCGAGCAGGAGACCTGGAAGTGGATCGACGGCAAGCGCTCGGTCGCGCAGGTCCTCGAGACGGCGTTCCTCTCCGACTTCGACGTGCTCAAGGGGCTCTCCGATCTGATGGACCGCGGTCTGATCGTCGAGGGCCGCGCGCCCGAGCCCGAGCCCGAGGTCGTCCTTCAGGACGAGCCGGCGCAGCCCGAGCCTGCCGAGGAGCCGGAGCCGGCTGCGGCGGGCGGCGTCTCTCTGGGAGCGCTGGTCCTCTGGGTCGCGGTGCTGGCGCTGGGGGCCCTCGCGGTCTGGCGCGTTCCGCGCAATACCTGGAACGTCCTGCTGAGGCCCTGGGCGGAAACGTCGCCCTTCGGCGTCTTCGTCAAGTCGGTTTCGCTCGACCGCCTCTCCGCGATCGAGCGCGCCGTCCGCGTGCACTACGACGCGACGGGGCGCTACCCCCGCAGCCTCGAGGAGCTGACCAACAGCGGGATCCTCGGCGAGCGCGCGCTGCGGGACCCGTGGGGTCGCGTCTACCGCTACATCCTTCGCCCCGAGCAGGGGAAGTTCGGGCTCTATGGACGCGACGCTCGGGGGCAGATCGACCTGGACCTCTCGTTCGATCGGACGCTGGCTCCTGTCGCCGAAATTCACCCCGGGCAGGCACAGCCGAGGCCGCCGGAAACCCAGCCGGCTGTGCAAGTTGTAGATTGATTGAGTCTACTATCACTTAGAAACGTACACATTGCTGTTGACAATAGACCACTAAGATTCTAGACTCCGCTTCCCTGGAAGTCGCGGACCAGGAGCGATTCCGGCGGAAGGAGACGACAGCAATGAGCAAGATCATCGGAATCGACCTCGGCACGACCAACTCGTGCGTGGCCGTCATGGAAGGCGGCGACCCCGCCGTCATTCCCAACGCCGAGGGCAATCGCACGACTCCCTCGGTCGTCGCGTTTTCCAAGAGCGGCGAGCGGCTGGTCGGACAGGTCGCCAAGCGCCAGGCGATCACGAATCCCGCGAACACCGTTTTTTCGATCAAGCGCTTCATGGGGCGCAAGTACTCGGAAGTCACCGAGGAAATGAAGATGGTGCCCTTCACGGTCGTCAGCAGGCGTCCAACGGCGACGTGCGCGTGAAGGCGGGCGGCAAGGAGTATTCGCCTCCCGAGATCTCGGCCATGATCCTCGCCAAGCTGAAGGAGGCGGCGGAGGCCTACCTCGGCGAGAAGGTCACGCGCGCCGTGATCACGGTCCCGGCCTACTTCAACGACTCGCAGCGCCAGGCGACCAAGGACGCCGGACAGATCGCCGGTCTCACGGTCGAGCGGCTGGTCAATGAGCCGACGGCGGCGGCGCTCGCCTACGGGCTCGACAAGAAGAAAGACGAGACGATCGCCGTCTACGACTTCGGCGGCGGCACCTTCGACATCTCGATCCTCGAAGTGGGGGAGGGCGTCGTCGAGGTCAAGTCCACCAACGGCGACACGCACCTGGGCGGCGACAACATCGACCAGCGCATCATCGACTGGATCCTCGCCGAGTTCAAGAAGGACCAGGGGGTCGACCTCTCGAAGGACCCGATGGCGATGCAGCGCCTGAAGGAAGCGGCGGAGAAGGCCAAGATCGAGCTCTCCAACGTCGTCGAGACCGAGGTCAATCTGCCCTTCATCACGGCGGACGCGTCGGGGCCCAAGCACCTGCAGCTGAAGCTGACGCGCTCCAAGCTCGAGCAGCTCGTCGAGGACATCATTTCCAAGTCCGATCGGGCCCTGCAAGCAGGCGTTGAAGGACGCCGGCCTCGAGGCGAAGGACATCGACGAAGTCGTGCTCGTGGGCGGCCAGACGCGCATGCCGCGGATCCAGGCGCTCGTCAAGGAGCTCTTCGGCAAGGACCCGCACCAGGGAGTCAATCCGGATGAGGTGGTCGCCATCGGCGCGGCGATCCAGGGCGGCGTGCTCGCCGGAGACGTCAAGGACCTGCTGCTGCTCGACGTGACGCCCCTTTCGCTCGGCATCGAGACGCTCGGCGGCGTCACGACCAAGCTGATCGAGCGCAACACGACGATCCCGACCAAGAAGAGCGAGACCTTCTCGACGGCCTCCGACAACCAGACCTCCGTCGAGATCCGCGTGCTTCAGGGGGAGCGGGAGATGGCCCGCGACAACAAGACGATCGGCGTCTTCCACCTGGTGGGCATCCCGCCGGCGCCGCGCGGCGTTCCGCAGGTCGAGGTCGCCTTCGACATCGACGCCAACGGCATCATGAACGTCTCGGCCAAGGATCTGGGCACCGGCAAGGAGCAGAAGATCACGATCACGGCTTCTTCCGGTCTCAACAAGGACGAGATCGACCGCATGGTGAAGGAGGCTTCCGCGCATTCCGACGAGGACCGCAAGCGGCGCGAGGAGATCGAGGCGAAGAACCGGCTCGACAGCCTGATCTACTCGACCGAGAAGTCCTTCAACGAGAACCGGTCCAAGCTCGACGCGGGCGAGGTTTCCAACTTCGAGTCCGCCCTGGCCGATGCCAAGAAGGCCCTCGAGGCGGGCGGCACGGAGAGCATGAACGGGGCGGCCGAGCGCCTGCAGCAGGCCTCGCACAAGCTGGCCGAGGTCATGTACCGCAGCGCGGCCCAGTCGTCGCCGGGCTCGGGCGGCGGCACGCCCGCCTCCGGAGCGGAGCCGGGCAAGGAAGACGAGGTCATCGACACGGAGTACGTGGACGCGGAGAAGAAGTGACGCGCGCGAAGACGCGTCGGTGATCACGGTGCCGGGGGTCCGAGCTCGAGATACCGGACGCACCGACGACCGCGAAGCGCGTAAACTGACGACTGACTCCATGAGCGACTTTCGCTGGAATTCCCTGCAGGACCTGTTCGGGATCCAGGAGAAGATGAATCGCCTCTTCGAGGAGACGATCCACCGGACCGAGTTTCCCGACGAGGGCCTCTCGACCGCGCTCTGGTCTCCGGCGGCCGACGTCTACGAGACGCCCGAGGAGATCATCCTGCACATCGAGTTGCCCGGCGTCCGGCTCGAGGACGTGCGCCTGGAGGCGCTCGAAGGCAAGCTGCGCGTCACCGGCCACCGGCGCCCGGAAAACGGCGTCGAGCCGAAGCACTTCGTGCGCATGGAGCGCATCTACGGAAACTTTTCCCGGGAGTTCGCGGTGCCCGCGACGCTCGATCCCGCGCAGATCAAGGCGACGCTGCGGGCCGGGGTCCTGAAGATCGCCGCCGCCAAGAGCGATCGCGGCCAGGCCATCCCGGTCGAGGCGAAGAGGGCCCGGTGAGCTCCCGCGGCCGCCCCGGTGTCTTTCGCATCGGCGCGATCTCGGAGCGCTTCGGCATCCATCCGCAGACCCTGCGGCTCTACGAGCGGGAGGGCCTGCTGCGGCCGGCGCGCACCGAAGGGAACACGCGCCTCTACGACGCCGTCACGATCGAGCGGCTGGAGATCATCCTGACGCTGACGCGGGACCTGGGCGTCAATCTGGCGGGCGTCGAGGTCATCCTGCACATGAAGGAGCGGATGGAGAAGATGCAGGGCGAGGTCAAGGACCTCCTGTCGGCCGTCCGCGAGGAAGTCGGAACCCGCCGGGGACAGATCGACCGCCGCTTCGCCCTGGCTCCCATCCCGAAGGGACCGCCGCCGCTCGAGGCCGCCGACCGAACGAAGCGTTAGACGGTCGGCCTCAGGCGTTCGCTTCGCGAACGGCGGCCGAGAGTCTTCCAGTACCGGGGCCCGCGAGGGCGATCCCCGTTCTCCGGCGGCATCCGTTAGGGCTAGAATCCCCCCTCTCGAAGGAGGTCCTGTGAAGAAGTTCCTATCGGCCGCCGCGGCGCTCGTCCTCGCCTCGGTCGCGCTCAGCCAGGTTTCCAAGCTCAAGGATTGGCCCAGGTCTCCGGAGGCCTACTTCCTGACCCCCGCCGAGAAACAGGAGTGGGCGCAAGCTCACCTCCGACGCGGACGCCGAGAAGTTCATCGCGGACTACTGGGCCAAACGGGGCGGGGAGCGTTTCAAGGAAGCCATCACGCGGCGCATCGCCGCCGCCGACCAGCAATTCAAGCTGCGCCGCCAGAAGGGTTCCGAGTCGGCCCGCGGCCGGATCTTCATCGTGCTCGGCAACCCGACCAAGGTGGCGGAGGCGCGCGAGGGCGGCGGCGCTCCCGACACGGGAGGCGCGAGCTCGGGCGCGGGCGCCGGGAACTTCGACACGGAATCGGGCCCGACCGCCGTCATCCAGACGTGGACCTACGCCAAGGACAAGTTCGATGCGTCCTGGGACGTGGGCGAGTTTCAGGCCAAGATCAGCGTCGACCCGCAGCGCGGCACGGATGAGCTCATGAACGCCGCGCCCGTCAACAAGGCGATCGAGAAGATCGCGGAGCACTCGATCGCCGCTCCCGCTGCGGGTGCCGCGGCCGTCAAGCCGGCCGCCCCGGCGGCGGCGACCGGACCGGCAGCAGCGGCTGCCCCCGCGGCTCCGCCCGCGCCGGTCGCGGTCGCGCTGCCGGCGGCGCCGCGCGCGATCCTGGAGCCGCTCTTGAAGGAGCCTCCCGACAAGCCTTCCAGCGGCTTCTGGGGCGGCGAGTTTCAGACCGTCACCGGCGAGCCGTTCTACGCCTTCCAGATCATCGACTTCGGCAAGAAGGACGTCCCCGCGCCCTCCGGGATGAAGCTCGGCGGAGTCGTGACGCGCGAAGATGGCCAGGAGGCGACGTCGTTCTGGGAGGACGCCGCCCCGGTCAGCATGAAGGGTCGGGAGGGCACCGACCTGGTGGTCGACCACTCGATCTCGCTTCCGCCCGGCAAGTACACGGGAGCCTTCGGCCTCTTCCCGCCCGAAGGCGGCACGGCCCTCGCATCGGCCGCGACGACGTTCACGATCCCCGAGAAGTCGAGCGACTTCAAGGTGTCCCCGCTCATCCTCGCCGCGGTCCTCACCCCGCTGACCAAGCGGCCCAATCCGACCGACGCGTTCGTCTTCGGGATGGAGAAGCCGATTCGCGTCGAGCCGCAGGGCAACGGCGTCTTCAAGCGCGAGGACGGTCTCTGGTACTTCTTCACGGTCGCCAACCCCGCCGTTCCCGCGGAGGCCGCCGCCGCGGCGGCCCCCGCGACGCCGGCCGACGCGGCGGCCGCACCCGCGCCCGATGCGGCGGCGAAGCCGGCGCCCAAGCCCCGGATCATGACGCGGCTGGGCGTCCTGCGCGGCGGGAAGCCCGCTTTCCAGCCGGCGACGATCCCTGCGGAGCTGCAGCCGCTCGCTCCCAACCTCTACGCGAGCGGCAGCGAGATCCCGCTCGCCTCTTTCGACCCCGGCTACTACACGTTCACCTTGAACGTCCGCGACCTGAACGCCCCCCGCGATTCGGAGGCCTTCAAGGGAGTCGATCGCACCGGCGACTTCGTCGTGCTGATGCCGGACGGCGCCCTGCCTCCCGTGCCGACTCCGGCCGCGGCCAAACCCACTCCCAAGCCCAAGCCGAAGAAGTCCTAAGCCGCTCGCCAGACCCGACTCCGAAGACCAGGGCCCCGCTCCGGCGGGGCCTTTTTCTTTGCGCCGATGGTCCGTTCGAATCCGGTTCGCTGAACGAAGATTCAAATATTCGGATTAAATCGGCACTCGTGCTATTGATTGAACAAGAATAAACTCATTTATTTTCAATAGTATTCACGATGCTGCAAGTTGGGATAATTCTTGCTGTAAGGGAGTTGTGAAGGAAGAGGAGATTCGGTGCAACGAACTCAGTTTCTAAAAGGAGTCGGCATGCGTCAAAGAAGTATCGCGACATACCTTGTTCTGGGTCTGGTCGCGCTGCTGGCAGCCGGTGCGCTGCTTGCAGACGGGACCCTGCTCGGCACGATCTCCGGGCGCGTCCTGGACCAGGACGGAAAAGCCCTTCCGGGGGCCACCGTCGAGCTCACGAGCGAGAACAAGGGGTTCCAACGCTCGGTGGTCTCGGACGCCAACGGGGCCTTCAATTTCCCCCTGCTGCAGCCGGGGCCGTACACGGTGAAAATCAGCCTGACAGGTTTCGGATCCTTCGAGTCGAGGAACACCATGGTCGTGGCGGACAAGACGACTTCCGTGAACGCCTCGCTCAAGCTCGCGGCGGCGGCGGAGTCGGTGACCGTCACGGGGGAGACGCCGCTGGTCGACAAGACCCAGACATGGCGGCCACGACCAAAGTCGACTCGACGCTGACGCAGAAGCTGGCCGTCGGTCGCAGCTACCAGACGCTGATCAACTTCGCGCCGGGTGTTACGAACATCAACGGATCGGGCAACTCGAACTCGCACGGCTCGATCAACAGCACGAACCTGTACCTCTTCGACGGCGTCGACACGACCGACACGACCACGGGTACCTTCGGCCAGAACTTCAACTACGAGGCGATCCAGGAGGTCAACATCTCGACCACCGGGATCTCGGCCGAGTTCGGGCGCTCGCAGGGCGCGTACGTCAACGTCATCACCAAGTCGGGCACCAACCAGCTTCACGGGTCCTTCAAGCTGATCCTGACCAACGACGACTGGAACAACCAGAACAAGGGTGTCAACCCGACCAACTGCAGCCTCCCGGATCAACCGTCCCCCTGCGGCACGCCATGGGCGCGCATCAAGACTCGACGTGACCGTCGATGACTACGCCTACACGCTGGGCGGGCCGATCTGGCAGGACCACATCTGGTTCTTCGGAGCCTACGAGACGGTCAAGACCACGGCGGCAGCGGCCGCCAGACCGCGACCTCGGCCATTCCTGAGTCCGGGCCACCCTACACCGGTCAGTCCTACACGCAGGTCACCGACACGCGCTCTGGGACGGAAAGCTCTCCGATGCAGGTCACGCCGTCGCAGCTCGTGACGGCGCAGTTCAACAGCGACCCGATCACGGGATTCATCGTCGACTACTGGGGAGCTTCGGCGGACCTCGGCGCGCTGACCGGGCAGAACCAGAACGAGTGCAGCGGCTTCGGCTGCCTCGGCAGCGTTCGCTGGTCCGGCGTCTTCGGCACACGCGTCTCGGCTGAGGCGGCCTGGGCCCAGGCGGCGGGCAACATCACGGTCGTACCCGTACTCCGGTTTCGGCGACTCCCTTCTACTCCTTGCGTGGACGGGCTCTACTACAACGGCGCGACGTTCGTCGGGTCGTCGACCGTCCGCGGACGCAGGCGAACCTCGCGACCTCGGTGTACCATGAGCTCTTCGGCAACGCGGCACAATTGAAGGTCGGCGTCGACTACCAGATCCTGACGTCCGTCGCCAGCTTTCAATACCCGACCAACAACCTCTACTACATCGCGCAATACGACCCAACCCTCGGCCCTCCGGCGGCCCCGGAGAAAACGGCCAGCACTTCTCGGTCGGCGACGAGATGGGATCAGTTCATCGACCCGCAGCCTTCGACCTCGCGCGGCAAGATCTGGGGCTTCTACGCCCTCGAGAAGTTCGAAGTCAACCGGCTGAGCCTGAACCTCGGCGTTCGGATCGACTACCAGACCGGCGCGAGCGACCTCGGAAATACGGTCGTCAATGCGACCAATGCGTCCCCGCGTCTGTCGGCGGCCTATGACATCACGGGCGACGGCAAGACGCTCGTTTCGGCGGGCTACGGGCAGTACTACCAGTTCATCATCCAGAGCCTGGCCGACTCGACCTATTCCGGCGTGCCGCAGGAGTACCAACCGGAACATCTACCTCTGGGACGGAGCCGGCTGGGCCTTTGATCAGACGGTCGGTCACGACGGCAGCGCCACGCCGGTTAACCCCGACCTCACCCCCTCCCACTCGGATCAGTTCAACATCGCCTTCCAGCGCCAGATCGGCAACACGATGGCCGTCGGTGTCCGCGGCATCTACAACAAGTGGAACAACATCATCGACGACTTCAAGCGGCTCGACGGCCAGGACCTCATCGCAGACGCCGATCAATTTCCCCGACCCCGTGGTCAATCGCTCCTACAAGGCGATCGAGCTGACCTTCGAGAAGCGCTTCAGCGGCAACTGGCAGGCGCTGGTGAACTACACGCTGGGCCGCGCCTACGGAAACCAGTTCGCCAGCTTCGCTTCGCAGCTCTTCGACTTCGCCGGCCGCACCTGCAACGTCGCAGGCGTCGGCTCCGATCGACTGCGCGGTGGCCGCACGGTGCAACCAGTACGGTCTCGCCCTCTACGATCGGACGAGCATCCTGAACGCGTTCACGGCGTACACGTGGAATTTCCCGATTCGTGAACCTCACGGCGGCGCCGTCGTTCAACCTCCAGTCCGGCGCGCCGTACCAGCAGCAGCGCACGATCTCAGATTCCCCGATCGGCAGCCTGTACAACTACTACTACACGCAGGCGGGCTCCTCGCGTCTGCCGACGACCTACCAGCTCAACTTCTCGCTGGAAGCGCTCGCCAAGCCGTTCGGCTCGGGCTCGATGTGGCTGATCGGTGGACCGGTCGAGATCGGCGTCAAGGCCGAGGTCTTCAACGTCACGAACCAGCAGCAGGTCGTTCGCAACAATTCGACCTCGATCCAGCTGGCTCCCGGACCGAACTTCGGGCTTCCGCGGACCCGCACGGCCCTTCAGGCTCCCCGGGCCTTCCGCTTCACGGGCCTCATTCGGTTCTAGCTCGTCCCGATTCGCTTCGAACAGGGGCCCCGAAAGGGGCCCCTTTCTTCTTGCGGGCCTCGTCGTTGCGAGAGAGGGAGAATGGCGCGATGAAACGGATGACGGGTTTCGCCGCCGCGATCGTTCTCTGGACCCTCACGCAAACGGCCGTGGCGCAGCCCGTTGCGGGGAGCGAGGACTGGGCCGACTCGCCGGAGGCGTACTTCCTGACGGCGCAGGAGCGCGCCGAATGGAAGGCGCTCGACTCCCGCGACTCGCGCGCCGCGTTTCAACAGCGCTACTGGTTGCGGCGCGACCCCAGTCCCGGGACGGAGAAGAACGAGTTCAAGGACGTGATCCTCGGGCGCATCAAGATCGCCGACGAGCGCTTCCGGATCGAGCAGACGCCCGGGTCCCGAACGGCGCGCGGCTTCGTCTTCATCGTCTTCGGAAGCCCGGCGCGCGTGCGGGACACCCACGCGGCGGCTCCGGAGGCGCCGCGCTTCCCGGCCGCTGCCCAGGGGCCGCTCGAGGGCAACGAGACACTCGCCCTCTGGATTTACGACAAGGAACGGACCCCCCATATCCTCGAATACGCTCGAGCGACCGTCGCTCGAGATCGAGATCATGATCGAGCCCAGCCGCCACTCCGATTCCATCCAGAAGCCGGGTCTCGTCAAGGAGCTGCGCGAGAAGATTGCGCAGAAGACGATCGTCAACCCCGACCTGATTCCCTCGGGCCCGGTGGAGATGGCCGCCGTTCCGACGCCCGTCGTGGCGCCGACGCCGCTTCCGCGGCCCCTCCTCGACGCGCGCAGCGTCAGCTCCTCGAGAAGGCGCCCTTTGCGTCCCGCACGGGCGATGCGGTCTTCGGCGACGCCGTTCTCTGGCACGACGGGAGCGGCGCGGAGACCTTCGTCTGGTTCGTGCTTCCCCCGGCCCCGGCGGCCGCCAAGCACTTTCTCCATGGCGTGGTCCGGAAGCCGAACGGAGGGGAGGAAGTCGCTTCGATCTCCGAGCCGGCGGTCGTTTCCGAAGCGTTCTCCACGTCCGTTCCGGGTGAAGTGATCGCGAAGCGGCTCGACCTGCCTCCCGGCGACTACGAAGTCGCCTTCGCGGTCACGGAAGGCTCGGTCAAGCCGGTCGCCTCCGCCTCCGCGCTGCTCAGCGTTCCGGATCTCGGCTCCGGGTTCGTCGTGTCGCCCCTGATCCTCTCGCGCGGCCCGGGAGCCCGCCGTTCCGGCGACGAGACCGTGCCCTTCGCGATCGGGCGGGCGATCCTGCCGCCGCGGGCCGACGCGACGTTTTCGCCGAAGGAGAGCCTCTGGTTCTTTCTCGAGATGGCCAATGCGGCCGACCCGTCGAAGGTGACGCTCGAGCTGCGCGTCCGAAAGGGCGCCGAGGCGGTCAGCGCCCGCCCGGCGTTTCCCGCTCAGCCCGACGTGTTCGCCGAGGGCCGATCGCTGTGCGGCTTCGAACTGCCGCTCGAGGGCTTCCCGCCCGGCGACTACCGGCTCTACGTGCTCGTGCGGGACGGTGTCGCGCCGGCGGACCAGCCCGTGGTGCGCTCGGCCGATTTCCGCCTGAAGCCGTAGGACGCGGAGGCGCCTGGGCGTCCGCCTACTCGATGTGGACGTCGGCGCGCGCCGTACCCATCTTTCCCGTGGTCTTGTCGCGCACGTTGACGACGATCCGCGAGTTCCCCTTGCGCATCTGCAGCGTCATGGGGTAGCTCAGGATCGCGTCGGAAGGGGCGTCCTTGGGCTGCGTGAAGGCCGCCTCTTCCTTTCGCGATCGCGCTCGTGCGCCCGTCGTCGTCGACGACGCCGACGTAGATTTCCGCGCCGCCTTTCATGGCGTCGCCCTCGGGCAGGAACGTCAGGCCCGAGACGGGCATCAGAACCATGATCGGCTGTTCGTACTGCTTCTTCGCCTTGGTCGCCGTGCCGAGCTGGATCTTCACGGGGATCGCCTGGTAGGAGATGTTGGTCTTCAGCGCGGCCTGGGCGATGTCCCGGGAGCGCTCCTCGTTGGAGAGCTGCGAATAGCCCTTGCGGTAGCGCACGGTCACGCCCGGACGGTTCACCGCGACCTGGATCTTCTGGTACCCCGAGGCCGGCAGGCTCGACAGGTTGACGCCGATCGAATAGTACGTGGAGGCGTCCTGGTAGACCTTCCCGAGGCCTCCCCGGATGTTGTTCGAGTTGACCAGGGCGATGCCGCCCGTCTGGTCCGCGAGCGACAGCATCCCGGATTGCGCGTTCTGCCTTGCGAAGAAGGCGAGCCCCGGGCGGTTCATGAGCGGCTCGTTGGTCGCCGCCGACGCGCCGTCCACGGTCAACCCCCAGCCGTCGACCGTGTAGAAGGTGACCTCATCGGCGTTGGCGGCCTTTCCCAGGTCCTCGATCTTCGGCCCGATCTGCCGGTCGTCCAGGGCGCCGATGCTCGAGAATCCCGCCGAGGTTCCGAGGGCGTAGTCGTACATCGCGAGGCCCGGCTGCATGGGCACGCTGCCCGACATCAGGAGGAAGACCTTCTTTCCGGGCAGCGGCGTCAGGGTCGCGAGCTGCCCGCGCATGTCGTTGACCATCAGGTCGAGCTCGAGGGCCTCCTGGTCGGCGTAGTTGCGCGCGAGCATCTGGCGCTGGGAACGGGACCGCGTCGAGTCGATCTGCTGCATCGTCTGAATCTGGTTCTGGAGCCGGGACATCCCGACGCCCTTCTCCATCGAGTTGACGGCGGAGAGCAGGGTCTCCTTGCTCGAGGTCCACTCCGTCAACTCCCGGGCGCGCCGATCCCAGAGGACCATCCGGGCCGTGTCGGTCGGCCCGAGGCGGGTGATGAAGTCCTTCAACTGATCGAGCGCGCGATTCTTGTAGGCCGGTGAGAGCGAGCCCGAATCCACGTAGATCAGGAAATTCCGGGGCACGAAGGCGTCGCCGCCCTTCTTGTAGATCTCGAGCACGCGGTCCGGCGACGCCGCGGCGAGGTCCGGGGCGTGGATCGTGCCTTCCTCGACGCGGGTGAAGTAGTCGATCGGGACGGGGCGGCCGTCCAGCTTGACCGTGAAGTCCTGCTTGGTCAGATCGGTGACGGGCTGGCCCTTCGAGTCGGTGACCGACACGTCCAGGTCCATGACCCGAACCTCGACGGATTCCTTGAAAACCGGGAGCGGCTGCGGCGGCGGGGGCGGGGGCTCCTGAGCGAGAGCGACCGAGGCCAAGGCCGCGAGGGCCAGCAGGGCTGTCTTTTTCATTGCTTCTCCATCCCGACGATGCAAACGCGCGGTTTCGCCGGTCGATTCCGGGAGAGTCCTGTTTTTAGGACGTCTTGAGGAGGGGGGGGATCGGGTGATCGGGTGATCGGGTGATCGTGCGATCCGATGGGTCAGGGCGTCTTGACCGCAACGGCCTCGAGCCCCAGGAAGTCGAAGACCACGTTGACCTCCTGGGCGATCTCGTCGGTCCAGAGCATCTCGACCGACTCGGCCGAGACGGAACCGATGGCGCAGGACGGGACGGCCGCCCGGGCCGTGCGCACGAGGGCCGCGGCGGCGGACGGTTCGGTCCCGTCGTCGGAGATCACCGACTCGAAATCGAGCGGCAGGCCCCAGCTCTCGGCAAGAGCGGCCCCGGTCGCGCCGCGGAAGGCCTCCAGGGCCGCCGCCCGGAAGGGGCCCGACGGGAACTCGATCTCGCGCAGGATCTCGAGCATTTCGGCGTAGGCGATCGTGTGCAGCAGGCCGAGCGTGTAGCCGCGCTCCCGCGTGATCGTGTACCGCTCGGCATAGCGCCCGGCCGCCACGGCGGCCGCCACGGCGGCCCGGCGGAGCACCCGCGCCGGCTTGTCGTTCTCCGGGATGCGCGGAAAGTCCGGCCCCGAGAGGCGATCGATCAGAACGCTGACCGCGCGCGCGCCGACGCGATTGATGGCATCGGGCGCGGTTCCGACGGAATTGTCGCGGTCGACCGACAGCGCGTTGGCCAGGATGAGCAGGTCGAGCGTCAGGTAGGGATCCAGAGCGGCGACCGGCATGACCGCCGAGACGTCCACGGGCGACTTCTTCAGGACCTGCAGGAGCAGCTCCGCCGTGTCTTCGTGCACCGGGTGCATGACCACGTGGCGCGCGACCCGGTCGCGAAGGCGCCGGGTGAACTCCTGCAGCTGCCGGTGGGCCACCCGAGCCTCCTCCGGGTGGATCGGGTTTCCGATCCGCTCCAGGATCTCCCAGAACCGCTCGTCCGTCTCGGCCGCGTCGAAGGGGAGGGTCGGCGCCTCGGCGACGGCGGCGGCGGTCGGGCGGCGGCGCTTGCGCGTGTTGTCGTCGAGCGCCTTGACCCCCTCGAAGGCGAGCGCCTGGCCGCGCAGGGACAGGCCGATCCGGAGGATCGGCTGCACCCGGAAGTCCGGGTCGTACTCGAAGTGGGCCTCCCTCCATTCGAAGGTCTCGTAGAGGAGCTTGCGGGCGAGCTCTTCGACGCGCAGAGACAGGCCGTCCAGGGTGTCGTGGCCGGCGTCCAGGATCAGGCGGGTCAGGTTCTCCTGGCTCGTGAAGTTTCGGGCCAGCAGCTCGTAGAGGGTCGCGGCCGGCAGGGCGCCGCTCCTCAGAAGATGAACGCCCAGGCGGTGGCGCGGCTGCGACCCCGAGACGTAGACGATCTGCCCTTCCCGCCAGTCGAGAATCCGGCGGTCGCGGCCGTGCTCGAGCGTCAGCCGCCCGGTGCGGCGATTCAACTCCATCCATTGCAGGAGGTCGGCAAAGCCGAAGACCTCCAGCCGGCCGGTTAGTCGGGGCTTCAAATTCGTGCCTGTGCCTCTATTTTAGCCCGACCGGTCGGGTCCCGCCGCCCGAGGCTCGCCGGGGGCCTGTGCCAGAATCGGCAGCGTGGCGCTCAAGGAGGGCAAGAAACCGGCCTCGACGGGGGCGGCCGCGCGCCCGGAGCCTCCGCGCCGAGACGAGCTCGGGCATCCCCGTCCGGCCCTTCTACGGGCAGCCTCCGCCGGGCGAATACCCCTTCACCCGCGGGATCTCGGAGGAGGCCTACCGGTCCCGGTACTGGACCATGCGCCAGTACGCCGGCTATGGCAGCGCCGCCGAGTCGAACCGGCGGTACCGGTACCTGCTCTCCCGGGGGCAGACCGGCCTCTCGGTCGCCTTCGATCTCCCGACCCAGATGGGCTACGACTCGGACGATCCGGCCGCCCGGGGGGAAGTCGGGAAGGTCGGCGTCGCGATCGCGACGATCGAAGACATGCGCCTGCTCACCGACGGCCTTCCCCTCTCGGACGTCTCGATCTCGATGACGATCAACAGCACCGCGGCGATCCTGCTCGCGCAGCTGCTCGCCGTCGCACAGGAGCGCGGCGTCGCCTGGACGGCCCTCTCCGGCACCGTCCAGAACGACCTCCTGAAGGAGTACGCGGCCCGGGGCACCTACATCTTTCCGCCGCGCGGGTCGCTGAAGATCACGACGGACATCTTCGAGTTCTGCGGCCGCGAGGTGCCGCGCTGGAACACGATCTCGATCTCCGGGTACCACATCCGGGAGGCCGGCTCGACGGCGGTCCAGGAGGTGGCCTTCACCCTTTCCAACGCCATCGCCTACGTGCAGGCGGCGCTCGACCGGGGCCTCGCGATCGACGACTTCGCGCCGCGGCTCTCCTTCTTCTTCAACGCGCATTCGAACTTCTTCGAAGAGGTGGCGAAGTTCCGGGCCGCGCGCAGCCTCTGGGCCGAGATCGTGCGGGAGCGCTTCGGGGCGTCGGACCCGCGGTCCTGGCGCATGCGGTTCCACGTCCAGACGGCCGGCTCGACGCTGACCGCGCAGCAATCCGACGTCAACGTCGTGCGGGTGGCGCTTCAGGCGCTGTCCGCCGTTCTCGGCGGGACGCAGTCCCTGCACACCAACGCCTTCGACGAGGCCCTGGCGCTGCCGACGGAGGACTCGGCGCGCCTGGCCCTGCGCACGCAGCAGGTGATCGCCTCGGAGACGGGAGTCGCGGACGTGGCCGATCCGCTGGGCGGGTCCGCGCTCGTGGAGGAGTGGACCGAAGAGATCCGATCGCGCGCGCGGTCGCTCATCGGCCGGATCGACGCCATGGGGGGCGCGGTCGCCGCGATCGAGACCGGCTACATGGCTCGGGAGATCGAAGAAGCGGCCTTCGCGGCGCAGCGGGAAATCGAAGAGGGGCGAGCGCATCGTCGTCGGCGTCAACGCCTTTCAGGAGCAGGAGTCCGAGGCGCCGAGCCTGCTGTCCGTCGATCCCACGGATCGAACCGGAGCAGATCGAGCGCCTCGCGGCGTTCCGCGCGGCCCGCGACGGCCGTCGCGCGGCCGCGGCTCTGGAAACCGTGCGGAAAGACGCCTCGGAGGACCGCAACGTCATGCCGCCGATCGTCGAGGCGGTCAAAGCCGGGGCCACGCTCGGCGAGATCGTCGGCAGCTTGAAGACCGTGTTCGGAGAGTACCGACCCGGGGAGTTAGCGGGGGCTTAAGTGCAAGCCCGCGAAGCGGTTGGCCGTGTGGAAATCGATTCGGACCGGGCCCCGTCGGTTTGCCTGCCGAAGCGAAACTCCGGCGCAACTTCCTAAAATGTTCATGGCAAAGACGGTTGCGCCTTCGCACAGGTCTCGGTGCAATCCGGTCGGTGACCGCTCGGTTTCGCCGTTTTTCGCCGGTTTCCACAGGCATTTCGACAGGGTTTTCCGCCGGAGTTTCGGAAAACTCCACAGGAGGCGATTTTCGCGGGTTTTCGGCGTTTTTTCGGGCTGCGCCGGTCAGGGGCGATCGGGAGGCTCGAAGCAGCGGCGGCACCGGGCCTCGTACACGCCCTGGGCGCCGACGACGACGCGTTCGGCGCTCTCGACCAGCCGCTGCGTGTTGTTGGCCGGCGACCCGCAGCGCATGCAGATCGCCAGCGTCTTCGTCACGTCTTCGGCGACGGCCATCAGCGACGGGATCGGCTCGAAGGGCGCGCCGCGGTAGTCCTTGTCGAGGCCGGCCACGATGACGCGTTTGCCCTGGTCCGCGAGCCGCTGGCAGACCGCCACGAGACCGCCGTCGAAGAACTGCGCCTCGTCGACGCCGACGACCTCGGTCCGGTGGTCGACCTTCGCGAGCAGCTCCTCGCTCGAGGAGACGGGGATCGAGGGCAGCCGCATCTCGCTGTGCGAGACGATCTCTTCCTCGGAAAACCGCGAGTCGATCGCGGGCTTGAAGACCTGAACGCGCTGCCGGGCGATGAGGGCCCGCCGCAGGCGGCGGATCAGCTCCTCGCTCTTGCCCGAGAACATGCTGCCGCAGATGACCTCGATCCAGCCGAGCTGGGTCTTGATGAACGCCATCACGCGACTCCCACCCGCGGGCAGAGCGGGAGGACGGGGCAGATCTCGCAGGCCGGCTTGCGGGCCTGGCAGACCCGGCGGCCGTGGGCGATGAACCGGTGCGCCGCGATCGTGCGCGTCCCCTTGCGGTAGAGCGCGTTCAAGTCCTTCTCGACCTTGACGGGATCGGTCTGGCGCGTCAGGCCCATGCGGCGCGCCAGTCGCCCGACGTGCGTGTCCACGACGAACCCCTCGTCCTTTCCGAAGGCGTTGCCGAGGATGACGTTGGCGGTCTTGCGGCCGACGCCCGGAAGCGCGAGCAGCTCCTCCATCGTGTCGGGGACCCGGCCGCCGTGCTCCGCGGCGATCGCGGCGCCGGCCCGGCGCAGGCTCTTCGCCTTGGAGTTGAAGAAGCCGGTCGATCGGATGTCGCGCTCGAGCTCGCCCGGCTTGCGCCCGGGCGTAGTCGGCCGCCGTCCGGTACTTGCGGAAGAGCGCGGGCGTCACCTGGTTCACGCGGACGTCCGTGCATTGCGCCGAGAGGACGGTGGCGACGAGCAGCTCCAGGGGACTCTCGAAGTCGAGCGCGCAGTGCGCGTCCGGGTAGGCCTTCCCCAGCCGCCGGAGGATCTGGCGGGCGCGGCGCGTCTTCTGTTCCGGGGTCTCCCGGGGCGCGCGGCGGGAGCCTCGCGGGTTCTTGGTCTTCGGAGGGCCGTCACGCGGCGGCATTGTATTTCGGCTGGCGAGAGCCGGTTGGAGGCCCTCCCTGCTAAGCTCGCGCGGCGGAGGAAAGTGCCATCCGATCGATCTCGAGGTCGCTGCGGGTTCTCTCCATCGCGCTGGCGCTCGCCGTCCTCGCGCCCGCCGCGTCGCTCTCCGGCAAGGCGGGCGACGCGGCGATCACGGTCCTCCACACCTCGGATCTCCACGGCCACGTCTCCCCGCAGGACGCCCTCTCCGAGAAGGACTTCGGCGAGGGTCTGGCGCGCGTCGCGGCGGCCGTGCGCGCGATCCGGGCGGAGGGAAGGCCCGTGCTGCTCCTCGACTCCGGCGACACGATCCAGGGCACTCCGGAGCAGGCCCTGGCCTTTCGGCGCGAACCGGGCCGGGCGGTCGATCCCGATCATCGCGGCGATGAACCGCGTGGGATACGACGCCATGGCCGTGGGGAACCACGAGTTCGATTTCGGCCGGGATCGGCTGGCCCTTTCCCGCGGCCAGGCCCGCTTTCCCTGGCTCTCGGCCAACATCCTCGAGGAGAGCGGCAGCCCGGCGTTCGCTCCCTACCTGGTGCGCACCGTCGGCGGCGTGCGCGTCGGGATCCTGGGCCTGACGACGCCGCTGGTGCCGTTCTGGGAGTCCCCGTCGCGGATCGCCGGCCTGCGGTTTCTCGATCCGGTCGAAGCGGCCCGACGCTACGTCCCGATCCTGCGCGGCCGCGAGCGCTGCGACCTCGTCGTCGTGGTCGCGCACCTGGGCTTCGAGCGGGATCCCGCCTCGGGAGCCGACCGCGGGGGCGCGGACGAGAACCGGGCGTACGCGCTCGCAACGGAAGTTCCGGGCATCGATCTCCTGCTCGACCGGGCACACGCACACCTCGATCGCGCCGCGCCAGCTCGGCGGCGTCTGGGTCTCCCAGCCGGGCCGCTTCGGCGACACCCTGACCCGGTTCGACGTCGATCTCGCGCGCGCGGGCCGCGGCTGGTCCGTCGGGCAGATTCGAGGCCAGAACCTCTCGATGAAGACCGTCACGCCCGACACCGAGATCGTTCGCCTTTCAGAACCCTCCCACGACGCGGCCATGGCCGCCCTGGCGCAGGCGCTGGCGCGCCTCCCGGAGCCGCTGTCCGCCGGCGACGCCCGCACGCAGGACACGCCGATCCTCGACTGGCTCCACCAGGTTCAGCGCACGCAGGGGCACGCCGACCTTTCCTTCGCTTCGCTCCTGCCCGGAACCCTCCCGCCGTGGCCGGCGGGACCCCTGTCGGTCCGGCAGATCTGGTCCTTCTATCCCTACGAGAACACCCTCGTGACGGTGCGGGCGACGGGGGCGCAGGTGCGCGAGGCGCTCGAGACGGCGGCGCGGTGCGTCTCGGGGGTCGAGGCCTCGGAAGAGGGCGCCGCCTGGCGGCGCAATCCCGCCGTCTGGGGCTACAACTGCGACTCGCTCGACGGGGCCGAGTACGCGCTCGATCCGACGCGGCCCGAGGGGCATCGGGTCCTCTTCCTGCGCCGGGGAGGAAAGCCGGTCGGCGACGACGAGGTCTTTCTCGTCGCGCTCAACTCCTACCGCGCCGCGGGGGGAGGCGGCTACAAGGTCTGGAGGGCCTGTCCCCGCGTCTCCGAGAGCGATGCGTCGCTGCGCGACCTGCTCTTCGAAGACGCGAAGCGCCGTGGCGAGCTCGCTCCGCGGTCCGACGGGAACTGGTTCCTCGCGCCCTCGCTGCCGGAGGGCCGGTTTCGGCCGCCGAACTAGACCCGTCAGGCGCTCCGGCGCTGGAAGGCCACGACGTTGGAGGCCGCGCGGGCCGCCTTCAGCGCGTCGCGGCGGGCGCGCTGCAGAGAGCCGTCCAGGACCGGAACCAGCCGGTCGAGCTCTCGGGCGAGGGTAACGGCGCCCCGCGCCTCGCACGCGCGCAGCTCCCGCCGGAGGATCCGCCGGAACGCGCAGATCTCCGTCCAGCGGTCGAGCGCTTCCGCCACACGGCCCTCCCGCTCGCGCAGCGCCGGAAGGCGCGGTCCCCCGGCGTCGGAAAGGGCGAGCGAGAGGTTGCGCGCGCGCGAGACCGCGGCACCGAAGCGGCGCAGATCGCGGTCCGAAGCGTCGGCGCGGAGCGGCTCGAGCCGGTCCGCATTCTTGCGTCGCTCCCCTTCGAGCAGGCGGGCGAAGTCCTTCGGACGGCCGCGCCCGCGGCGCGACAGCGCGCTGCGCAGCCTCCGGATCCGGCGCCCCCGCATCTTCTGCCGCGCGCCGTCGTTGCGTTCGCGCGCGAGCTCCTCCCAGCGCGCGTCGAGCGTCGCCGCGGCCTCCGGCGAGAGAAGGCCGAGGCGGCGGACGCGCGCGAGGAGGCGCCGCTGCGATTCGAGCGATCGGATCTTCGAGAGGCGCCGCGCGCAGCGGCGCGCCCGTCGCGCGAGCCGGCGGTCCTTGCCCGGCCTCCGCGGTCAGGGCCACGCGCTCCAAGGCGGCACAGAGCTCCGGCGCGGCCTCGGGGCCTCCGCCGCGGTAGGCCTTCCAGGCCCGCTCGAAGAGAAGCCTCGTTTGCTCCCAGAAGGCGTCGGTTCGGCGCACGGGGCGCTATTATAGAAACATCGAAAAGCCGATTCCCTTCAAGCCGATTTCACATCGCCTTCAAGGCGGTCACGCCCTCCGACGGCACAATGGCGCCGCCGTGAAGCAACTGGCCGCGATCGACATCGGCACCAACACCATCAAGCTGCTCGTGGCGGCGGTGGAGGAAGACGGCTCTCTCGAGATCCTCTCCCGGGAGAAGTCTCTGGTGCGCCTGGGGAGCGAGACGCTCGCGACCGGGCGGCTCTCCGACGAGGCGATCGAGGCGGGGGTCGAGGCGGTCGAGCAGTTCCTGCGGTCGATCCGATCGGCGGGGGCGGAGCTCGTCCGGGCCGTCGCCACCTGCGCGGTGCGCGAGGCCTCGAACTCCGGCGATTTCCTCGAGGCCGTGCGCCGCCGCACGGGCGTCACGGTCGACGTCGTCTCGGGCGAGGAGGAGGCGCGGCTGATCAACCTCGGCGTGCGCAGCGAGTTTCCCGCCCGGTTCGACCCGCTCTTCCTGATCGACATCGGGGGCGGCTCGACCGAGTTCGTGATCTCCGACGGGTCGCGGGTCCGCCTGACCGAGAGCCTGCCGCTCGGCGTCGTCCGCCTCTCCGACCGCTTTTCCCGCGACGACCCTCCGAGCGACCGGGACCGCCGGGTCGATGAAGAAGGCGATCCGCGCCGTCGCCCGCAAGGCGGTCGCCAAGGTGCGCAAGACGGGCTACAAGACCTGCGTCGGCTCCTCGGGCACGATCCAGTCGCTTTCCCTCGTCCACGAGGCGGCGATCCTCGGGCGCGAGGCCACGCCGACGGGCCATCGGACGCTGACCCGCGAGGGCCTGAAGAAGGTCAACCGGCTGCTTCGGAAGACGACCGCGCGCGAGAAGCTCCGGGTGCCGGGGCTCGACCCGCGCCGGCGCGACATCGCGGTCCCGGGGGGATTGCTGCTCGCGTGGATCCTGAAGCGCACGGGGGCCAAGGGGATCGTCGTCGGGGAGCGGGGGCTGCGGGAGGGCATCCTGCTCGACCACGTCGCGCGCCACGGCCAGAAGCGCGTGCTCGACCGCGACGTCCGCGCCCGGTCGATCGACCGGCTGCTGCGGCGCGGCAACGCCGAGGTCCTTCACGCGGCGCACGTCGCGCGCCTGGCGCTCGAGATCTTCGACCAAACGCACCCCCTCCACCAGCTGTCGGCGACCGAGCGGGAGTGGCTGCAGTACGGCGCCCTCCTGCACGACATCGGCTGCCACATCGGGTACGCGAAGCACCAGCGGCACTCCTACTACCTCATCACCCACGGGGAGCTGACCGGGTTCTCCTCCGAGGAGGTCGAGGTCCTCGCCTCGATCGCGCGGTACCACAAGGGGGGAGGCCCGAAGGAGCGGCACGAGAACTGGCGCCGGCTCGACCCCTACCTGCGTCCGGTCGTCGAGAAGCTCGCGGCGATCGTTCGCATCGCCGACGGGCTCGACCGCAGCCACCGGCAGCTCGTGACGGGCGTCGAGTGCCGCATCCGGTCCCGCCGCGTCGAGCTGACGGCGGCGGCGCGGGGAGACTGCGAGACGGAGCTGGCGGCGGCGCGGGACAAGGCGGACCTGTTCGAGCGGGTGCTCGACCGCAAGGTCTCCCTGCGCGCCGTCCCCGCCGAGCGCGAAGAGAAAGTGCTCCAGAAGGACCTCGAGATCCTGTCGGCCGAGGCGCTCTGGGGTTGAAGAATCCGGGCAGGAGGAAAGCATCGTGAAGGAACATTTTGCCGAGCAGCTCGAGGACCTCCGGCGCAACCTGATCCTGCTCGGCGGCGAGGTCGAGCGCCAGATCCAGCACGCGATCGAGGCCCTGATCGAGGCGGACGAGAAGAAGGCCGAGCAGGTGATCGCGAGCGACAACGAGATCGACCGCATGGAGATGACGGTCGAGGACCAGGCCGTGCAGCTGCTCGCGCTTCAGCAGCCGGTCGCGGTGGACCTGCGGTTCCTCGTCGCGGCCCTCAAGATCAACAACGACCTCGAGCGGATCGGCGACCACGCCGTCAACATCGCGGAGGGGGCCCTGCGGCTGTCGGGCCAGAGGCCCTTCAAGCCGTTCATCGACATCCCCTACATGGCCGAAGTGGCCATGTCGATGCTGAAGCAGTCCCTGGACGCGTTCGTCAACCGCGACGCCGAGCTCGCCAAGAAGGTCATCAAGAAGGACGACATCCTCGACGAGAAGAACGTCTCGATCATCCGGGAGCTGCTGACCTACATGGCGGAGCACCCGTCGCTGATCACCTACTGCCTGGAGCTGATCTCGATCTCGAAGAACCTCGAGCGGGTGGGAGACCTCGCGACCAACATCTGCGAGGACACGATCTTCATCGCCGAGGCCCGCTGGGTGAAGCACCACGCCACCGAGCTGACTAGGCCGTAGGCCGGCCTCCGGCGACTCTCGCTCGAGGCGACGCCGTTCCTGTGGGGGGTGGCCACCTCGGCCTACCAGATCGAGGGCGCGGTCGAGAACGACTGGACGGAGTGGGAGCGGGCCGGGCGCCTGAAAGCCGGGCGCGCAGCGGTGCGGGGAGGGGTCGGGCCACCGGGAACGCTGGGAGGCGGACCTGGCGCTGCTTCCCTCGCTCGGCGCCAACGCCTACCGCTACTCGGTCGAGTGGAGCCGGATCGAGCCGCGGCCCGGAGAATTCGACGATGCGGCGCTTGTCCCTCGAGGCGCGGCGCGCGGCGCATCTGCGCGCGGCTCGGGATCGAGCCGGTCGTCACGCTCCTTCACTACACGCACCCGCTCTGGTTCTGGCGCGACGGGGGCTGGGAGGACCGCGCGAGCGTCGGCCGGTTCGCACGCTTCGCGGACCGGGTGGCGCAGGCACTGTCGCCGCGCGTCCGGGTCTGGGTGACCCTCAACGAGCCGATCGTCTTCATCCTCGGCGGCTATCTCGGCGGCGTGATCCCTCCCGGACGCCGCGACTTTGCGGCCTCGGCCTCGGCGCTCGAGAACCTGCTGCGTGCGCACGCCGAGGCCGCCGCGGCGATCCGCGCGAGGGACCCGCGCGCGCGGACTCTGATCGCGCACAACATGCTCGACTTCGCCCCGGACCGCCCCGGGCACCCGGTGGACCGCCGGCTCGTCTCGGAGGGCGAGGCCCTCTACAACCGGAGCCTCGTCGAGGCGCTCGCGACCGGGCACGTCCGCTGGGCCTTTCCCGGGGAAGGGCGCGCCGCCTTCGAGGTCGCGGACCTGCCGGCGTCGGCGGACTATTTCGGCGTCAACTACTACAGCCGCGTGCACCTGCGCTTCCGCGGCCTGCCGGGCCTGGCGGGCGAGTTCTTCTACCGCGACCCGCGCCGGCGGGGCCTCACCCAGACCGGCTGGGAGATCCATCCCGAGGGATTCGAGGGCGTCCTTGCGCGCGGCGGCGGAGTCGGGATTGCCGATCCTCGTGACCGAGAACGGGGTTGCGACGGCCGGACGACCGCGTGCGACGCGACTTTCTGCGTGCGCATGCCCTGGTCCTCGCGCATGCGCGCGGCGCCGGGGTGCCCGTCGAGGGCTACTTTCACTGGTCGCTGCTCGACAACTTCGAGTGGCTCGAGGGCCTGCGGCCCCGATTCGGGCTCTACGAAGTCGACTACGCGACGTTCCGGCGGCGGCGGCGGCCCTCCGCGGATCTGTTCGCCGAGCTCGGCCGGCCGTTCACCCGGGAAGCGGGTGAGGGATCTTCCGCCGCATCTCCAGCGTGACGAACTCGGTCACGCCGCAGGCGCGCGCCAGCGCGAGGGTGCGGTCGTAGCCCCAGCCGACTTCGGCCGGGGCGTGGGCGTCCGAGGAGAACGTGACCGGCACGCCGGCGGCGACCAGCCGCCGGAGCAGGCGCGCCTCCGGGTAGGCCTCGCCGACCGGCTTGCGCAGCCCCGCCGAGGAGATCTCGACGGCGCAGCCGGAGTCCCGGGCCGCCGCGATCGCCTCCTCCTCGGCCTCGCTCGAGGGCCCGCGCCGGGCGATGCCCGTGCTTCTTGGGCAGGTCGAAGTGCGTCAGCACGTCGAAGAGGCCGGTCCGCGCGGCCTTCGCGAGGAGGCGGTAGTACTCGGCGTAGAGGGCCTCGGCGCCTTCGCTCGCGAAGCGCCGGTCGGCCGACTCCGGCGCGTCGATCCAGTCCCCGGCCACCCAGTGGACCGAGCCGAGCACGAGGTCCCAGGGCGCGCGGGCGAGCCATCGCTCGAGCTCCGCCTCGTGCCCCTCGGCGTAGTCCGCTTCGAGGCCCAGGCGGACGGGGATCTCCGCCCGAAACTCGCGCGGCGAGCGCCGCGACCTCCTCGAGGTAGCCGTCGAACTGGTCCTCCCGCATCGCGAGCCTCGGGTCGCGGGCCTCCGGCGGCAGGAAGTAGAGCGGGATGTGGTCGGTGAACGCGATCTCGCCGAGGCCCCGCGCGAGCGCGCCCCGGACGAAATCGCGGGAATCGCCGCCGGCGTGTCCGCAGCGAAAGGTGTGGACGTGGTAGTCGGGCAGCGCGGGCCGCGCCGTCACCCGGAGGTCGCCCTCAGCCGCGCTCGCCGATGACCTGGCGCGCGAAGAGCTTGGGGTCGTCTTCGAACAGCCGTGCGCCGCGCTCCAGGATCTCGCCCGAGCGCAGCGAGGAGAGCCGCGCCATCCGCTCGATCAGGGCCGGCGCCGGCGGCACCGTGCCCTCCTGCTGGCGGCGGCCGATCTCGCTCCTCAGCACGATCAGGTCGGTGACGTTGCCCAGATCCTGCGCGAGCTGCCCGAGGGCCTTCTCCCGCTTCTTGAGCTCCCGGCTGCCCGTCGAGGCGAACAGCTCGAGCTGATAGCGGAGCTCCTTGACCCGCTTGCGCCAGTCGTGAAGATCGGCGTCCCGTCCGGTCTCCCGCGCCCGGGCGAGCGCGCGGCGCTCGCGCCGCCGGCTGCGCATCAGGCCCCGCTCGAGGTCCTGGGCGGAGAAGTGGGGATCGAGCACGACGTCCAGCGCCGCGGGCAGCCCGGCGAGGGCGCGGATGCCGCTTGCGAGCGTCTCGGAGGTCTCCGCGCGCGTGCGGCGCTGTTCGAGCTCGAGCGCCACCTCGATGGCATGCCGCGCGAGGTCGTCCTCCGGCAGCGGCGGGAACGGAGCGCAGCGTCTGCAGCAGGATGTCCGCGTCCCGGAACGCGTTGGTCGCCCGGAAGGCGCGTTGCAGGTGTCCGGTGAAGCCGCGGGCCGCTGCGTTTTCCGAGAGTCGGGGAGAGAAGCGAGATGACGGCGCGGGCCCGGCGCAGGGCCTTTCGGTATTCGTGGACGGCGGCCACCGGATTCTCGCCGGCGGCGCGGGCGCAGCGCCGGGCCGTGCCCAGAACGCGGGAGAAGGCCGTCAGGACACCTTCGCGCAGCGGACGTCGCCGGGGCAGCCGCAGCTTCCCGCCGGACGACGCGGCGCCTCGGCCGGGGGACCCACGGAAAGCGCCGGGGGCTCTCCGAGACGCGGGCCGACGCCCCGTCGGGAGCCTGGAGAAGCGGTCGCTGGCCATGGAGAACGGATCTTACCGCTCAGGCTCCCCGTAATTTCACACCCGCTTCGAACCGTCTCCATTCACGAGGTGGTGCCATGCGACGGCAACTTTCAGGGAGGAGCCCATGACGGAGACATGCCGGCCCCAGTCTCGATCGGGAAATCGCGCTCCGTGCCTTCGGGGAGGAGCCCGTCCGCGCCCCGGCCTACTCGACGGACGAACGCCTGCCGCCGACCTGCTCCTCTGGCGCATCGCGCAGCTGGGGGTCGCTTTCCGGGTCCAGGAGCTCGACGGCCAGCACTTCTGCATGCTCTGGCACGGCGCCGGCGGCGTCCGGTCGGACGGCTCACGACGGCGAGCTCCGAGAGCCGGCCGCTCGCGATCGGGCGCGCGGTGCTCGCACTCTGCGCCGAGGGTCCGCTGCGGGCGGCGCGGAGGTTCTGGAGCGGACGGCCTCCGGCGCGCGCCCGTGCCTGAGCGCTCCGGACCGGCGCGAGCCGGCGGCTTCCGAGCCTCCGCTCCGATAGACTCCGCCGCAGTGGAGCAGGGCGCCTACGACCTCGTCGTCATCGGCTCCGGGCCCGGCGGGCCAGAAGGGCGCCATCGCCGCGGCCAAGCTCGGCAAGCGGGTGGCGATCATCGACCGCAAGGAGATGGTCGGAGGCGTGTGCCTGCACACCGGAACGATCCCGTCCAAGACGCTGCGCGAGGCGATCCTCTACCTTTCCGGCATCGGCCAGCGCGCCTTCTACGGTCGCGACTACTCGGTCAAGCAGGAGATCTCGATCGCCGATCTCGTCGTTTCGGGTTCAGGCCGTCCTGGCGAAGGAGCTCGAGGTCGTGCGCGCCCAGTTGAAGCGCAACGGCGTCGCGACGGTCCACGGAACCGCTCGCTTCCGTGGATCCGCACACGCTGCGAGGTCGAGACCGAGGACGGCGACGTCCTCGTCTGCGCGGCGAGCGGTTCCTGATCGCGTGCGGAACGCGCCCCGCCTCCAGCCCGACGATTCCGCTCGACGGCCGGCGCATCCTCGACTCCGACCAGCTCCTGCGGGCGGAGCGCCTGCCGCGCGAGCTGATCGTCGTGGGCGCAGGCGTGATCGGTCTCGAATACGCTTCGATGGTCACGGCGCTGAACATCAAGGTGACGATCATCGAGGCCCGACCGACGATTCTCGACTTCGTCGACCGGGAGATGATCGAAGCGCTCTCCTACTTCATGCGGCAGCGCGGCGCGACGTTTCGTCTGGGAGAGACGGTCGTCTCGGTGGGCACCGACGACCGCGGCCGCGTCACGGCCGAACTCGAGAGCGGCAAGCAGGTGCACGGTGAGGCCCTCCTCTACAGCGTCGGGCGCCAGACGAACGCCGACCTGCTCCGCCTGGCGGCCGCCGGCACTCGCCGCCGACGAGCGCGGTCGCCTCAAGGTCAACGCGCACTATCAGACGGACGTCCCGCACATCTACGCCGCGGGCGACGTCATCGGGTTCCCGTCCCTCGCCTCGACGTCGATGGAGCAGGGGCGGCTCGCGAGCTGCCACATGTTCGGCGTCGCCTGCGAGAGCCGCACCGAGTTTCTTCCTTACGGCGTCTACACGATCCCTGAGATCTCGATGGTCGGCAAGACCGAGGAAGAGCTGACCGCCGCGAAGGTCCCGTACGAGGTCGGGCGGTCGAGGTTCGCGGAGCTCGCCAAGGGGCAGATGCTCGGGGACGAAGTCGGGATGTTGAAGATCCTGTTCCATCCGAAGACGCACAAGCTGCTCGGCATCCACGCCATCGGCGAGCGGGCGGCCGAGATCATCCACATCGGCCAGGCCGTGCTGTCGCTTGGCGGCACGATGGAGTACTTCCGCGACACGACATTCAACTATCCGACGATGGCCGAGGCCTACAAGGTCGCGGGCCTGGACGGCCTGAACAAGCTGTAGGGTTCGGCGCCGGGCCTCTTCGCCCGGGTTCATCCCCTCCTCACACGGTGTTCGGGCGGGTTTTGCGAGGCCCTCGCGGGGTCTTCGCCCCGGAAGCCGACAATCCGAGCGGGCTCGACACCATGCTCCTTTGCGACTTTCACATCCACACCACGTACTCGGACGGCGCCCTCGCCGCTGCCGCAGGTGGTCGATCTCTTCGGCCGCTCGGGCCACGACGTCATCGCCATCACCGATCACATCGTCAACCGCGACAACGGCCTCGGGAGGATCGCGCACGCCATGGGGCGTTCCCTCGGTCCCGAGAGCTGGAACCGCTACGCCGACGAGATCGCCCGCGAGGCCGAGCGCGCGTGGAGGACGTACGGGATGCTCGTGCTCCCCGGGGCGGAGATGACGCGGAACACGATCAACCGGGACACCTCCGTGCACGTGCTCGCCCTCGGGCTCGACGGCTTCCTCTCCGCCGACGGCGATCCCCTGGAGATGCTGCGCGAAATCCGGGCGCGCGGCGCGATCTCCGTGGCCTGCCATCCGCACGAGATGAGCGAGTTCTACGCCAATACCTGGTACCTCTGGAACCGCCGGAAGATCGTCGAGGGGCTGGTGGACCTCTGGGAGGTCGGCTGCCGCTGGGACCTCTTTCCCGTCGTCTCCCGCGAAATGCTCCCCCACATCGCCAACAGCGACTTCCACCGGCCGGAGCACCTCTACGCGTGGAAGACGCTGCTGCCGGCGCGAGAAGAGCGTCGCGGGCGTCCTCGAGGCGCTGCGGCGAGGCGCGGGCATCGGTGTCCTTCGACTGGCGCCGCCGGGAGAGGCGGCTGCCACCGCGTGAGCGCTGGCGATCCTCTTCCTCGGGGGCCTGTTCCTGTGCGTCGCCGTGCACGCGGCCGCGGTCCTGGCGCTCGCGTGGCAGCGCCGGGCCGAGCTCCTCCCGTCGGTGCCGGAGGCTGCGGTCCCGCCGTCTCCGTCGTGAAGCCGCTTGCGGGCCTCGACGCCGAGCTCGAAGCGAACCTCGAGTCCTTCTTCCGGCAGGACTACCCGGCCTTCGAGATCATCTTCTCGTTCGCCGCGGAAGCGGATCCCGCCTTCGCAGTGGCCCGGCGGGTGGCCGATCGCCACCCGGGCGTTCCATCGGTATTCGTCGTCGACGCGCGCGAGCCCGGCCGCAACTCGAAGATCAATCGCCTTGCCGCGGGGCTGCGCCGGGCGCGCGCCCCGTACCTCCTCTTCGCCGACGGCGACGTGCGCGTGCCGCCGGATTTTCTCCATCGCGCCGTCGACCGGATGTCCGATCCCCGCGTCGGCCTCCTCTCACACCTGTTCCGCTGCGCGGGCCCCTCCTCGCTCGGCGCGCGTCTCGAGGCCCTCTACCTCGACGGCGTTCTCCGGCCGGCGACGGCGGCCTTCGCGAAGATCCTGCGGACGCCGTGCGTCGTCGGAAAGGCGATCCTCATCTCGCGCGCGGCCTTGAACGCCATCGGCGGGCTCGGTCCCCTTTCCGACTATCTCGCCGAAGACTTCCTCCTGGGCCGGCTCGTCTTCGGCGGGCCGGCTACCGCGTGGTGCTCTCGGCCGACGAGGTCGAGACCGTCTCGGGCGCGAAATCGCTCGCCTCGGTCTGGCAGCGCCACCGCCGATGGGCGATCCTCCGCCGCCGTCTGGGCGGGCTCTCCTACGCCGCCGAGATGCTCGCGAGCCCCGTCCCGTTCGTGGCGGGGGCGGCCATCGCCTCCGGCGGCGCGCCGTCGGTGCTTGCCGCCACGCTCGGCCTCTGGGTCGGCGCGGATGGGGCTCGAGGCGTTCGCCCTTCGGCGGTCGCGTAGCGGCTTCCGCGCGCGGGACCTCCTCTGGCTTCCCGTTCGGGACCTTGCGGTCGCGGCCCTCTTCTGGGCCGGGCTTCTCGGAACGCGGACCCGGTGGCGCGGACGCGCGCTCAACGTGGGGCCGGGAACGCTGCTCCGGTTGGATGAAGAAAAAGGAAGTCCGGGATTGAGCCGAATGAAATAAGGTCTTGAGTGTTCTTCTTCTAATTCTTATCGTCTTCCCCGACGGCCCGCAGCCCCCGCCTGGCCAGGCGGTCGATCAGGGCCTGCTGGGAATCGAACGGAGGCTCGCCCGGAGCGGGAGACCGGCGCACGTAGACGCCCTCGGAGCGCAGGTCGCGCGCCCGCGTGTTGTCGCGCTCGAGGGGCTCGAAGACCTCCTGGCGGATCTTCTCCTTCGCCTTTTCGTCCAGAATCGGGACCATCAGCTCGACCCGTCGGAAGAAGTTGCGCGGCATCCAGTCGGCGCTCGAGATGTAGATCTCCTCTTCGTCCCCGACGCCGAACGCGAAGGCCCGAGTGTGCTCGAGAAAACGCCCGACGACGCTCGAGACCGAAATGGTGTCGGAGACGCCGGCGACGCCCGGGTCGCAGGCAGCAGATTCCCCGGATCGCCAGCGTGATGGGAACGCCGGCCTGGGACGCGCGGTAGAGCGCGCGGATCGCGCTGGCGTCGACGAGCGAGTTCATCTTGGCCACGATGCCGCAGGGTTTCCCCTCGCGCGCCTTTTCCGCCTCGCGGTCGATCAGGGCGATCACCTTCTCGTGCAGCGAGAACGGCGCGGGCGTCAGGCGCTTGTAACGCGTGCGTTTGGAGAAGCCGGTCAGGAAGTTGAAGAGCTGCGAAGCGTCGTGCCCGAATTCCGGGCGAGCCGTGAAGAGGCCGAGGTCCGTGTAGATGCGCCCCGTCAGCCGGTTGTAGTTGCCCGTCCCGATGTGGACGTATCGGCGCATCGAGGTGCCCTCGCGCCGGACGACCAGCGCGATCTTGGCGTGCGTCTTCAGGCCCTCGACGCCGTAGGCCACGTGGACGCCCGCGCGCTCGAGCGAGCGCGCCCACTGGATGTTCTTCTCTTCGTCGAACCGCGCCTGGAGCTCGACCAGGACGGCGACCTGCTTGCCGTTCTCCGCGGCGCGCGCCAGGGCCGCGACCACGGGGGAGTCCGAGCCGGTTCGGTACAACGTCATCTTGATGGCGAGCACGTCGGGATCCGTCGCCGCGTCCTCGAGGAAGCGCAGGACCGGGTCGAAGGAGTCGTAGGGCAGGTGCAGCAGGACGTCCCGCTGCCGGATGGTCTCGAAGGACTCCCCGGGGCGTGCGAACAGGGAGCCGGCGGCCGCGAGGTACGGAGCGTCCTTCAGGTCCGGCCGGTCGAGGCGCTGCACGGCCAGGCAGTCGGAGACGGCGAGCGGCCCCGCGCTCTCGTAGACGTCGTCGGGATCGAGCTCGAGTTGCGCGCGGAGGAGGTCGCGAACGGTCTCGGGGCACCGCTCGTCGACCTCGAGCCGGATCGCCGCGCCGAAACGGCGCCGTCGGACATTCTCGGCGACCGAGCGCAGGAGATCGCCGGCCTCTTCCTCGCGGATTTCGATGTCCGCGTCGCGGGTGACGCGGAACGCGGAGGCGCCGCGGATCTTCATGCCCGGAAAGAGCTGCGACAGGTGCGCCTCGACGAGATCCTCGAGCAGGAGAAAGTCGCAGTTGCGCGGCGTGTTGCCCGGCAGCGGAACGAAGCGCGGCAGCGAGGGCGGCACCTTGACCCGCGCGAAGAAGATGCGTCCGTCGTCCTTCTCGGTTAGCTCCACCGCGAGCGAGAGGGAGAGGTTCGAGAGGAACGGAAACGGATGCGCCGGGTCGAAGGCGAGGGGCGTCAGGATCGGGAAGACGACGTTCTCGAAGTACGCGGTCAACTCCTTGCGCCGCTCGGCATCGGTGTCGGCCCAGCGCACGACCCGGATGCCCGCTTCCGCCAGGCGGGGGAGGATGTCGTCTTTCAGCGTGGACGCCGCCAGCGCCAGGTCCCGGCGGACGACCTCGCCGATGGCCCGAAGCTGTTCGTGCGCGGAAAGCCCGTCGGCGCTCCGTTCGGTCACCGCGGCCTCGAGCTGCTCGTGCAGGCCCGAGACGCGGATCATGAAGAACTCGTCGAGGTTCGAGTGGAAGATGGAGAGGAACTTCAGCCGCTCGAGCAGCGGCCACGACGTGTCCAGCGCCTCCTCGAGGACGCGATGGTTGAACGCGATCCAGGAGATCTCCCGATTGAAGTAGAGGGAGCGGTCCTGAAGCGTGTCGTCGGGTGTCGTCGACTCGCCGGCTAGCCTCGGTTCGCTCATCGGTGAGGGACGCGAGGCTATCACCCCGCCTCGAAGTTGGCGCGAACATCGCAAGTCTTGGACATGGGTGGGGCCCGCCAAGATGGCAGGGGATAAGTGATTCATAAATGGTTGTCCTGGAGCTGTTTAGGTGAAACTTGAATCCTGCCGTGGCCTGCGACCGTATATAGGTTTAGTCTAGGTATATAACCAGACATTATCAGACGCTTGGGAGGCAGAGATGAATGACTCCAAGAACGAACCCGCGGCGTTGACCATCGGCGCCGTGTCGCGAGCGACGGGGCTCTCGCCCGACATCCTTCGCGTCTGGCAGAAGAGGTACGGCTTTCCCGTGCCCAAGCGAAAACCCTCCGGGCACCGGCTCTACGCCGCGGCGGATGTTCGCCGCCTCCGCCGCATCGCCGTTGCCATTGCGCGCGGGCATCGTCCGGCTCAGGTGGTGGCCCTTCCCGAGGCGAGGCTCGAATCCCTCCTCGCGGAGGATGACTTTGCCCTGCCTGACGACCCGTCGCGGATGAACCCCGTGGCCCTTCTCCTCGATCACGTGAAGAATCACCGCCGCGCGGAGTTGACGGCGCAGCTTCTCGCCGAGGCTGCCACTCTGGGCCCGCTCGAGTTTCTCGAGTCGCGGATCGTGCCGTTGACCGACGAGGTCGGCGACGCGTGGGCGCGTGGAGACATCGCGATTCACAACGAGCACTTCTACTCGGAGTGCGCCGAGGATGTCCTGCGCACGGTCCGCCTTCCCTACGAGCGGAACGCGCGCGGGCCGAGCGTCATCCTGGCGACCCTCCCGGGGGAGCAGCACGGGCTGGGCCTCCAGATGGTCGCGCTGGTGACGGCCGTCGCCGGCCTGCGTCCGCACGTGCTCGGAACCGACATCCCGGTGACCGAGATCGCGGAGGCCTGGGTCACGCGCAACGCCGAGGCGATCGGCCTGAGCGTCTCGCTTTCGACCGGCGGCGCGGGAGTGCGTCGGTACCTGACGGAGCTGCGCGACACGATCCCGACGACGGTACCGATCTTCGTCGGCGGAAAGGGCGCCCGCCGTACCTACCCGCCCGCCGGAGTCGCCGTCGTCGAGGACCTGCGCAAGGTGCACGACTGGATGCGAACGCTCAAGGAGCGGGCGTCGTAGAGGCGGCATCCCGTTGGTGGCCCGGCCGCCCGCGAGGGGCGGCCGCCGGAGTTTCTGCGGCATTTGGCTTTACACGGCCTTAACCCGCGCTCCCTAGAATCCCGCGCGGAAGGAAGCACGATGAAGAACGCGATACGCCTTTCGCTTCTGGTTGCTCTCGGCGTCGGCTGCGCGACGACGGCGACGAAGGAAGGGGCGCAGGTGAAGGTCTTCGGCCTCGACCCGACGATCCAGAATGCGGCGAAGGCGATGCCCGAAGGTTGTCGCCTTCTCGAGACGACCGCGCCGTACGACCAGGAGGAGAACGAGCGGCTGGTCGAAGACCCCTACGCCAAGGAGCGCAACGAGGTCGCGGCGAAGGGAGGCAACGTCCTGCTCCTCCACTCGGACACGATCATCCGGCAGCCCAGCCAGGACTGCTCGCCCAACGATCGCTCGTACGACTGCCTCGAGGCGTCCCAGACCTGGTACCGCATCCACTTCGGCTACTACGCCTGCACGCCCGACGCCGTGCAACTCCTGGAGGCGCAGGCGGAATCCAGCACCACGCGAGGGCCGATCTTCTCGTGGAAGCTCGGCAGCCCGCGCGTGGCCGTTTCGCAGATGAAAACGAAGATCCTCGCCCTGATGAAGGAAGGCGTCGGAACGGACGTCATCGTCGCCTACGTCAAGGGCGAGAAGATGAAGCAGAAACTGACTTCGGCCGACATCATCGACTGGAAGAAGGCGGGCATCGACGAGAAGGTCATCCAGGCGGCGATGGGAAGCTGACGGCGCGACGGCCAATCGTTACGCCGATTTGACCTTCCTCCCGCGCGGAGTTCACGCGCCGGGGTGAGGCTGCCTCAACCAAGGCTTTCGTGCCCCCTCCACCTTGCCCCGAGAACTCGGGGCATCTTTTTTTTGGAACGGAGCCGTCTGTCCCGCGCCGGTTCAGTTCGAATTTACACGAAGTTCCTATCCGCGTTGACCGATGGCCTTTACAACTCCTCACCCAAACAGGAGGAACGAGAGCCATGAAGCATCGCTTTGGGACTCTTCTGACCGGTGTGGTGCTGGCGGCGCTGCTCGCGGGCTCGCGGCAAGCGCGCGCCCAGGTCACCCCGGCCGCCGGCTACACGCCGCCCGACGACACGCCGACCGTCAACGTCGGCGGCACGATCTTCGCGGACTACACGTATCAGGCCGACCCGAAAGCCACCGACAGCGACGGGAACAGCTACCATCCGAACGCCTTCAACGTCACGCGGGCCTACATCAACGTCACGGGCAACATCTCGCGATGGCTCTCGTTTCGCATCACGCCCGACGTCGTGCGCGTGGGGCAGGTGAGCGGAAGCCGACGTTCCGGGGCTGACCGGAACCCTGACGTACCGCCTCAAGTACGCGTACGGCCAGATCAACCTGACGGGCATCCCGACCAACAGCCGGCTCTGGATCAAGCAGGGAGACTGGGTCCGGCTCGGCCTTCAGCAGACGCCGTTCATCGACTTCACGGAGCAGATCTACCGGTACCGGTTCCAGGGCCCGATCTTCGCCGACCGCGAAGCCTTCATGACGTCGTCGGACCTCGGCTTCTCGCTGCACTGGGGAATCCCGGCCAACTACGGCGACGTCCACATCGGCGTGTACAACGGCGAGGGGTACACACGGCCCGACGCGAATGACATGAAGGCCTGGATGGTGCGCGGCACGCTGCGGCCGGCTCCGCGCGTGCCCATTCTGAAGGGCCTGCGGCTGACGGGCTTCTACGACGGAGACTCCTACGTGCGCGGCGCCAAGAAGGAGCGCACCATCGGCATGATGACGTTCGAGACCCCGTACGGCAACGCCGGATTCGAGTACCTCTGGGCGAAGGATCAGAACGCGTCGGCGAGCAGACCCGTCGTCGAGGCCGAGGGGTATTCGATCTGGGTGACGCCGCAGCACCCCTGCGGGTTCGGCGCGCTCCTGCGCTACGACTACCTGGAGCCCAACAAGGCCATCTCCGGCAGGAAGAAGCGCTACATCGCGGGGTTGGCGTACTGGTTCCCGGTGACCAAGTCGGGCATCGCCGCGGCCCTGATGCCCAACTTCGAGGAAGTGAAGTACGAGAACTTTCCCGCGGGCAACGCCAACAACCGACCCGAAGAGCGGCGCTACATCTTCAGCACGCTCTTTCAATTTCTAGTTAACGCGATTTCGCGCGGATTTAACACGCAAACTTCATGTTTGCGAGCGAGGTGAAACGATGAAGGCACTCCGATCGCTGGCCCTTTCCGCGGTGGCCCTGCTCGCCGCGATCCCCGGCCTGGCGCAGAACGTTCAGATCGACGGGGCGGGAGCCACCTTCCCCTACCCGATCTATTCGAAGTGGTTTTCCGAGTACAACAAGCTGCATCCCGAAGTGCTCATCAACTACCAGTCGATCGGGTCTGGCGGAGGCATCCGTCAGCTCACGAACCAGACGGTCTTCTTCGGCGCCACGGACGGCCCCATGACCCTGGAGCAGCAGCAGGCGGCGCCCGGCGACATCCTGCACCTGCCGACCGTGCTCGGCGGCGTGGTTCCGATCTACAACATTCCTGGGGTTGACGCGGAGCTGAAGTTCACCGGCAAGGTGCTCGCGGACATCATCTCCGGCAAGATCACAAAGTGGAACGACGCCACGATTGCATCGGTGAACCCGGGAGTCAACCTCCCCGGCGCGGACATCACGGTCGTCCACCGTTCGGACGGTTCGGGCACGACCTACATCTTCGTGGACTACCTTTCCAAGGTCTCTCCGGAATTCAGGAAGACCGTCGGCGTCGCCACGTCGGTCAACTGGCCCGTGGGCCTGGGCGGAAAGGGAAACGAGGGCGTCGCCGGCCTCGTCAAGCAGACGCCGGGCTCGATCGGCTACGTCGAGCTGATCTACGCGATCCAGAACAAGATCTCCTACGGAGCGGTCCAGAACATGGCCGGAGAGTTCGTCCGCTCCTCGATCGATTCCGTGACCGCCGCGGCCGCCGCCGCCGTCAAGGCGATGCCGCCCGACTTCCGGGTTTCGATCACCAACGCTCCCGGCCCCGGCGTCTACCCGATCTCCTCCTTCACCTGGCTCCTGCTCTACGAAAGTCCGAAGGATCGGAAGAAGTCGAAGATCATGGTCGACTTCGTGAAGTGGGCCCTCACCGACGGACAGAAGTACGCCAAGGATCTGGGCTACTCGCCGCTGCCCGAGGGCATCGTCCAGCTCGAGATGGAAGCGCTCAAGAAAATCAGGATTTGAGCCGTTGAACGTTTTCGAGGAAGCGCCCCGATGACCAGGCCCCCGTCCTCACGCCGGAGCGCCGACGACCGCGGCTTCCGCCTGGGGACGGGGTTCTTCGCGGCGCTCGTCGTCCTGCTCGTGGCCGCGATCGCCTTCGAGCTCTACCGGACTTCCCACCTCTCGATCGAAAAGTTCGGATTCCAGTTCTGGCGCACGAAGGTCTGGGACCCGGTCGCGGGCCAGTTCGGCGCCCTGCCGTTCATCTGGGGAACCCTCTACTCCTCGATCCTGGCGCTCGTGATCTCGACTCCCGTTGCCCTGGGCATCGCGATCTTCCTGTCCGAGCTCTCCCCGCGTTTCCTGCGGACGCCGCTGGCCTTTCTGACGGAGCTGCTGGCCGCGATTCCCTCGATCGTCTACGGTCTCTGGGGCGTCTTCGTGCTCGTGCCGATCGTTCGCAAGCTCGAGATCCTGACGCCCGAATGGCTCCGCAAGACGCCGCTCTTTTCCGGGCCGCCGGTGGGCGTCGGGATGCTCGCGGCGGGCCTCATCCTGGCGGTCATGGTGATTCCGTTCACTTCCTCGGTCGCGCGGGAGGTGCTCAAGGCGGTTCCCGCGACGCAGCGCGAGGCGGCCTACGCGCTCGGGGCGACGCGCTGGGAAGCCATCCAGGCAGCGCTGCGGTATGGCCGCACGGGAGTCATCGGAGCGGTCATGCTCGGGTTCGGCCGCGCGATCGGCGAGACGATGGCGGTCACCATGGTCATCGGCAACAACCCCCAGGTCTCCGCGTCGCTCTTCGCGCCGCAGTACACGATGGCCGCCGTGATCGCCAACGAGTTCACCGAGGCGGCCGACGACCTCTACCTGAGCGCCCTGATCGAGATCGGCCTGGTGCTGTTCGTCATCACCCTCGTGATCAACGCGCTCTCGCGCCTCCTGATCTGGAGCGTGAACCGGAAGGTCACCGTGAAGGCGCCCGAGAAGCGCGCGGTGACCACGACGCCTTCGCCGGAGGCCGCATGAAGCGGGCCGCGCGGCGCCGCCTGCTCTCCAACGTCGTGGTCGTCCTCTGCGGCGCGGCCGTCGTGCTGGCGTTGATCCCGCTGGCGTTCGTCTTCTTCTACGTCATCAAGCAGGGATTCTCGTCGCTCAACTGGGACTTCTTCACGAAGATGCCCAAGCCCGTGGGCGAGACGGGCGGCGGGATGGCCAATGCCCTCGTCGGTTCGCTGATGCTCATCGCGCATCGCATCGGCCGTCGCGATCCCGGTCGGGATGATCGCCGGCGTCTACCTCTCGGAGTACGCGGACAAGCCCTTCGCTTCCCTCGTGCGATTTACGGCGGACGTCCTGAACGGCATCCCGTCGATCGTCGTCGGGATCTTCGCGTACGGCCTGGCGGTGCTCCCCGTCAAGCACTTCTCGGCGCTGGCCGGCGGACTCGCGCTCGGGTTCATGATGATCCCGATCATCACGCGGACGACCGAGGAGCTGTTGAACCTCGTCCCCTCCAGCCTCCGGGAAGGAGCCCTCGCGCTCGGGGCGACGCGCGCCCGGGCCGCCTTCTCGGTGATGGTCCCGGCCGCCCTCCCGGGGATCATGACCGGGATCCTCGTGTCCCTGGCCCGGATCTCCGGCGAAACCGCGCCGCTGCTCTTCACGGCCTTCAACAACCGCTTCTTTTCGACGCGGCTCGATCAGCCGATCTCCTCGCTGACCGTGCAGGTGTATACCTATGCCATCTCGCCCTACGAGGACTGGCACCGGCAGGCCTGGGCGGGCGCGCTCGTGCTCGTGGCGCTGATCTTTCTCTTCTCGGTTCTGGCGCGCGTCGTGACGAAACGCCTGGAAAGGATGCATCGGACATGACGGAAACGATGGATGCCGTGAGGACCGCCGGAGCGGAAGGCGGGCCCGTCGTGCTCAAGTCGCCGCTCGCCGGCCGGCCTCCGGCCGAGGCGCAGGCGCCCCCGCCGACCGCGCGCACGCGGATGGAGACGCGAAGGCTGAACTTCTTCTACGGGAAGAGCCAGGCGCTCCACGAGATCTCGCTGCGCGTCCCGGAGAAGTCGGTGACGGCCTTCATCGGTCCCTCCGGGTGCGGCAAGTCGACGTACCTGCGGTGCCTGAACCGCATGAACGACATCATCCCCGACACGCGCGTCGACGGGGAGGTGCTTCTGGACGGCAAGGACATCTACGGGCCCGGCACCGACGTCGTCGACCTGCGGCGGCGGGTGGGCATGGTGTTCCAGAAGTCGAACCCGTTTCCCAAGTCGATCTTCGACAACGTCGCGTACGGGCTGAAGATCAACGGCCTGGCGAGGGCTTCCGAGATGCCCGAGCGCGTCGAGAAGGCCCTTCGCGGAGCGGCGCTCTGGGAAGAGGTGAAGGACCGCCTGCAGACGTCGGCGCTCGGGCTCTCGGGCGGCCAGCAGCAGCGCCTGTGCATCGCGCGCGCGCTCGCCGTCGAGCCGGAGGTGGTCCTGATGGACGAGCCCGCCTCGGCCCTCGACCCCATCGCGACGCAGAAGATCGAGGAGCTGATCTACGAGTTGAAGCGCGACTACACGATCGCCATCGTGACCCACAACATGCAGCAGGCGGCGCGCGTCTCGGAGTTCACGGCGTTCTTCATGATGGGCCGCCTCGTGGAGCACGACCGCACCGACAAGATCTTCACCAATCCCGGGCAGAAGATCACGGAGGACTACATCACCGGGCGATTCGGCTAGCCCGGCGACGCAGACCCACCATGAAGACGACCCTTTCGCGAGGCAAGGCTCCCGCTCCCTCGACCGGCCGGGAGGCGACCGGCCTGAAGCGCATCGCGCTGATCGAAGACGACGCGGACATCGCGTACACGATCCGGCTGAACCTGCGCAAGGAGAAGCGCTACCAGGTGGAGCACTACGTCTCGGGGATCGCCGCGCTCGCGGCGCTGCAGGAGAAGCCCTTCGACCTCGTGATCCTCGACCTGAACCTCCCGGACATCGACGGCCTCGCGCTCTGCCGGGAACTGCGTCGGGCCGACGAGACGCGCCGCGTGCCGATCATCATGCTGACGGCGCGCGTCGAGGAGCGCGACAAGCTGCTCGGCTTCGAGATCGGCGCGGACGACTACATCACCAAGCCCTTCTCGATGCGGGAGCTGCTCGCGCGGATCCACGCCCACCTGCGGCGCGTGGCCGCGTTCGAGACCTCGGAGGAGGAGGTCTTCGACGACGGCGACCTGCACGTGGACCGCGCGCGCTTCGAGGTGCGGTTGAAGGGCGACCGCGTCCACCTGACGAAGAAGGAGTTCGACCTGCTCTGGCTGCTCATCCGCAACCGCTCGCGGGTCGTCACGCGCGACGCGATCCTGGCGCGCCTCTGGGACTACGACGCGGACGTCGAGACACGCACGGTGGACGTGCACATCCGGGCGCTGCGGCGAAAGCTCGGGGAAGACCGGATCGAGACGGTCGTCGGCCTGGGCTATCGCTACCGCGAGACGGCCGCCGAAGTAAGCGTCGCCGCCACATGTGTCCCGCCCGGGCTGACCGCCGGCTGCCCGCCGCTCACCGCTGATGCGCCTGGGATCGCGTTTCACGACGCTCTTCGGCGTCCTGGCCGCCGCCGCGGCGGTCCTCCTGATCCTCGTGTTCGATGCCACGCTGCGGCGCGCCGTCGAGGACCGCGTCGTCGAGCGCGTGGAGCGGGAGCGCGATCACCTGGCGGGGGAGGTCGGCGCCTTTCAAGGCCGCCCGGAGGCGCTCGACGAGTTCCTGCGGCGGGCCGCGAAGGAGCTCGGATGCCGCGCGACCCTCGTCGCGCCCGACGGAAGGGTCTCGCACGACACGGACGTGCTCCCGGCGGACGTGCCCGGCATGGAAAACCACGGCAATCGGCCCGAGATCCGCGAGGCGAGGGACAGGGGATCGGGCGCCGCGCAGCGGTACTCCGCGACGGAAGGGGAGCAGCGCCTCTACTTCGCGCGGCGCCTGCCCGGTGGCGACGTGCTGCGGCTTTCGGTCGCGGCGGCGCAGGTGCGGGAGCTCGAACGCCCCTACCTGTGGTCGGCGCGGGCCGCGATCGTGCTCGCCTGCCTCGCGCTCTTCCTGATCGGCCGAGCCCTGTCGAAGCGCTTCTCCGAGCCGATCGCGGAGCTGACGCGCGCGGCCTCGGCGATCGCGGCCGGCGACGCCGGGCAGGAGCTGCCGAGCGCCGGCGGCGAAGAAGTGCAGCTGCTGCGGCGCCTCCCTGCAGCGCATGAAGGATTCGCTCCAGAACGCCGCAGAGCGCGCGGACGCGGAGCGGCGCCTGACGGCCATGGTCTTCGAGCAGCTGCCCGACGGCCTGGTCGTCGTGGACGCCCGACTGCACGTCATGGAGTCCAACGCCCGCTTCGCGAAGATGATCGGCGTCTCGGCGCCGGCGGGGCGCGCGCTCTACGACCTGCTGCGCCACCGCGACCTCTACGAGCTCTTCGAGACGACGCTGAAGAGCCGCGAGACGGCGGAGAGGATCGTTCGCCTCGCGGACGACCTGGTCTGGCAGGTCACGGTCGTGACGCTGCCCGAGGGCGCCCGCGCGGCCGCCGTGGGCGTCCTGCGGGACGTCACGCGGCTCGAGCGGACCGAATCGATGCGCCGGACGTTCGTGGGCGACGTCTCGCACGAGCTGCGCACGCCGATCGCGTCGATCGCGGCCGCTGCGGAAACCCTCGCCGAGGGAGGGACCGACGAGGCGGACACGGCGCAACTGCTCGACCTGATCCGCCGCCAGTCGGAGCGGATGCGCGAGTTGATCGACGACCTGATGGACCTGGCGCAGATCGAGAGCGGCGCCGTGGAGCTTCGCAAGGAGGAGCTCTCGCTCACCGAGCTCGTGCGCGAGGTGGCCCGGGACCTCGCCTCCGCGGCCGCCAGCCGCGAGATCCGCATCGCCGTCGACGCCAACGGGGACATCCCGGTCGCTGCCGACCGGCGGCGTCTGGGTCAGATCATCCGCAACCTCCTCGACAACGCCGTCAAGTTTTCCCGCGAAGGAGCGACGGTGCGGGTCTATGCGGGCCGCGACGGCGGGCGGCGCGTTCTTTTCGATCGTCGACGAAGGGCCCGGAATCCCGCGCGCCGAACAGGAGAAGATCTTTCAGCGCTTCTACCAGATCGACCGTTCGCGATCGAAGACGCGCCCGGGCACGGGGCTGGGCCTCGCGATCGTCAAGCACCTCGTGCAGCTGCACGGGGGCCGGATCGACCTGGAGAGCGAGGTCGGCAGGGGAAGCACGTTCCGCGTGCAACTGCCCCCGGCCTGAACTGCGCCGCGGCCGCGCGTCGGGCTTGAAGTCCGCGCGAAGGACGGCGTAAAGACGGCGTGAACCTCTGAGGTAGCATACCGGCCGTTCGTCTGGGGGCCGCATGCTCAACTTCCTTCCGCGCGACGGCAAGTACTTCGAAAGCTTCACGGAGATGGCGCGCCGGATCCACGAAAGCGCCCTGATCCTGGCCCGCTTCTTCGACAAGGAGATCTCGGTGGCCGCCGCCGCGGACCAGATCAAGCGGCTCGAGCACGAGTGCGACGAGATCTCGCACGAGATCCTGCGGGGCATCGACCAGACCTTCATCACGCCCATCGACCGCGAAGACATTCATGCGCTGGCCGTCCGGCTGGACGACGTGATCGACCTGATCGACGGCACGGTCCGCCGCGTCTCGTTGTTCAACGTGTCCGAGCCGACGCCCCTGTCCCACGCGCTCGCGCAGATCATCGTGCGGGCGACCCAGGAACTGGTCAAGGCCGTCTCCGCCCTGCGCAAGCAGAAGGGAGTCGTCGAGCATTGCATCCGGATCAAGCAGCTCGAGAACGAGGGGGACGTCGCGTACCACGAGGCGGTCGCTTCGCTCTTCCGGGACCAGATCGCTCCCATCGAAGTCATCAAGTGGAAGGACATCTACGACAACATGGAGCGCTGCATCGACCAGTGCGCCGGGGTGGCGCACGTTCTCGAGAGTGTCGTCCTGAAGCATTCCTGAAGCGGCGCGAGCGGCATCCATGACCTACGTCCTCTTCATCATCGCCATCGCTCTGGTCTTCGATTTCATCAACGGGATGCACGACTCGGCGAATTCGATCGCCACGGTCGTGTCGACCCGCGTCCTGACCCCGTTCATGGCGGTGTTCTGGGCGGCCTTCTTCAATTTCGTGGCGGCGTTCGTGTTCGGGACCGCCGTCGCGAAGACGATGGGCGCGGGCCTGATCGACGTCGCCATCGTCAACTCGGACGTCGTTTTCGGAGGCCTGATCGGCGCGATCGTCTGGAACCTGATCACCTGGTACTTCGGCATCCCCTCGTCGTCTTCGCACGCGCTGATCGGGGGCTACGCCGGGGCGGCGATCGCGCGCGTCGGGATCAAGGCCATCGTGCCCGGCGCCGCGTGGGTCAAGACGCTCTCGTTCATCGTCCTCTCGCCGTTGATCGGGATGACCTTCGGTTGGATCCTCATGGTGGCCGTCTCCTGGATCTTTCGCCGCTTTCCGTACGGATCGGTGGACCGCTGGTTCCGCCGGGCCCAGCTCGGCTCCGCCGCGCTCTTCTCGCTGTCCCACGGCACCAACGACGCCCAGAAGACGATGGGCATCATCGCCGGCCTGCTCGTGGCCAACCAGAAACACTTCGCGGATCCTGGGTCGTCGTTCCACTGGATGCACATGCCCGACCTGAAATCGATTCCCGTCTGGATCGTGCTTTCGGCGCACGCGGCGATCGCGGTCGGGACGTTCACGGGCGGCTGGCGGATCGTCCGGACGATGGGATCGCGGATCACGAAGCTGAAGCCCTTCTCCGGGTTCTGCGCGGAGACGGGGGGAGCGGCCTCGGTTCTCCTGGCCTCCGTCTGGGGGATCCCGGTCTCGACGACCCACACGATCACCGGGGCGATCGTGGGCGTCGGCGCGACCCAGCGGTTCTCGGCGGTCCGCTGGGGGGTGGCGGGCCGGATCGTTTACGCCTGGATCCTCACGATCCCCATGGCGGCGGCGATCGGCGCCCTGGCGTACGGCGTCCTGTCGGCCTTCGCCTCGGGGCGCTAACTCCGCGGGAGGCCGGCGAGCACCCGGTCGACGCGCGCCAGCCCTTGCGCCAGCTTGCCCGCGTCGTAGCCGAAGCCGACGCGGATCGAGCGCCCGCCGCCCATCATGTCGCCGGGAACGACCAGGACCGACTGTTCCTTCCGGATGCGCTCCGCGAGCGCCGTCGAGGAGAGGCGGCGGCGATAGGGGAGCAGGGCGATCGCGCCCGCGCGGGGAGGAATCCAGGTGAAGAGGTCCTTGTGCCCGAGGACCCAGCGCGCGAGCTGGGGAAGCTGTGTCCGAACGATCCCCCGCGTCCTCGCGAGGATGGCCTCGCGCCGCGCGGGCTCCATCGCGACGGAGGCCAGCGCGTCCGACAGGACGCCGGGAGTGAGCGTCATGTAGTCGTGCCGGCGCCAGACCTCGGCGATGACCTTCCTCGGTGCGACGATCCACCCGACGCGCAGGCCCGGCAGCCCGAACGCCTTGGAGAGGCCCGAGGTCACGATCGTCTTTTCGTATCGCCCCCAGAACGTCGGCGACGTCCCGCCCTCCGTCTCGGCGCCACGGTAGATCTCGTCGGCCACGAGCCACGCGCCGGCGCGCCGCGCCGCAGCCACGACGGCGTCCATTTCGTCTTCGTTGAAGACGGCCCCCGTCGGGTTGTTCGGATTGGTCACCATGACGACCCGGGTCTTTTTCGTGACGGCCCGGCGCAGGCTGTCCGTGTCGAGTGCCCAGCGCCCCGCGCGCCGGTCCGGCTTCGACCGGAAAGCAGCGGCCGATGCCCAGTGGCGCGCGAGGCCCCAGCCCTGCAGGTAGTTGGGCAGCTGGATCGCGGCGCGATCGCGCGGCTCGAGCAGCGACCACAGCACCGCGTGGTTCGCCTCCGAGCCGCCGTTGACGACGGTCACGTTGTCGGTGGCCGCGCCCGGGTACCAGGCCGCAATGCGCTCGCGCAGCTCCTTCGAGCCGTCGGAGCGCGGGTAGGAAAGGCGCGCCTCGAGCAACCCCTTCGCGGCCTTCCCGTCGACCAGGTCGGAAACGCGCAGGGGAAGCACGCCGCTCTCCGAGAGGTCGTAGGCGACCTCCTTCTCGAAGAGGCACTGCATCCGCTCCATCCGGAAGGTTTCGATGCGCATCGTCACCTCGGGCGGGCAGCCTAGCACCGCCGTTGCGATGGCGAGGGCAAGGAAAAAAGGCCCCTCTTGCGAGGGGCCGTGAGGAGGAGATCGGTGCGTGTGTGTTTCGCTTGTTTATACGGGAGACCCCGCCGGCGCGTTTGAGGGAGGCGGAAACCCATCGCCCGGCGGAACTTGCGGTATTTTGTGGGCATGACACTTCCGGCGGGCACGCGCCTGGGTTCCTACGAGCTCACGACACCGATCGGCGCGGGCGGGATGGGTGAGGTCTACCGCGCCAAGGACGCCCGGCTCGGCCGCGAGGCGGCCATCAAGGTGCTGCCGGCGGAGCTCGCCGGGGACGCCGAGCGGCGCGCGCGTTTCGAGCAGGAGGCGCGGGCCGCCTCCGCCTTGAACCATCCGAACATCCTGACGGTCTACGACATCGGGGACTCCGAGAGCGGGCTCTACATCGCGATGGAGTACGTCGACGGACGCACGCTGCGCGAGCTGCTCGTCTCCGGCGCCGTCGCGACCCGAAAGCTCCTGCCGATCGCCGCCAGGTCGCCGACGGGCTCGCCAAGGCGCATGCGGCCGGCATCGTGCATCGGGACCTGAAGCCCGAGAACGTCATGGTGAACAAGGACGGCTTCGTCAAGATCCTGGATTTCGGCCTGGCCAAGCTCGCCGCCGCTCCGGGCGAAGGCGGCTCGGAGCTCGCGACGATGGGGGCGCCCGGCACGCGCCCGGGCGTCGTCCTCGGCACGGTCGGCTACATGTCCCCCGAGCAGGCGAGCGGCCAGGCTGTGGATTTCCGGTCCGACCAGTTCTCGCTCGGGGCGATCCTCTACGAGATGGCGACCGGCCGGCGCGCCTTCCAGAAGAAGACGGCCGTCGAGACCCTCTCCGCGATCATCCGGGAAGACCCCGAGCCGATCGCCGGCGTGAATCCGGCGGCGCCCGCGCCCCTGCGCTGGATCGTCGAGCGCTGCCTCGCCAAGGAGCCGGAGGACCGGTACGCGTCGACGCGCGACCTGGCGCGCGATCTGAAGCAGACCCAGGAGCGCCTCTCGGACCCGACGGGCGAGGCGCCGGTCCTGGCGCGCCGCGGCCCGGCCGGAGGCGCTGGTGGGCCGCTGTGCTCGCCGCGCTCGCTCTGCTCGCGGCCGCCGATCTCGCTCTGCGACTGCGCCCGCGCGAGCGGTCGCGCCGCCGCAACGGCGCCGGCGCCTTGAAGCGCGTGACCTTCGGTCCGGGCCTCGAAGACGAGCCGTCGTTTTCTCCCGACGGAAAGTTTCTCGCCTACACGACCGACGAGCGCGGGAACCTGGACGTCGTCGTCCAGCCGCTCTCCGGCGGCGAGCCGATCCGGATCGGCGACAGCGATGCGGATGACGGCGAGCCCGCCTGGTCCCCGGACGGCTCGAAGCTCGCCTTCGTCTCGGCCCGTGACCACGGAGGCCGCCTCGGCATCGCGTTGAACGTCGGCCCTCTCGAGCCCTACTTGAACGCCAAGTTCGGAGACATCTTTCTCGTTCCGGCGCTCGGAGGCACAGCCGGTCAAGCTCGTCGAGGACGGCTACTTCCCGAGCTGGTCGCCCGACGGCAAGCGCATCGTCTTCATGTCGAACCGCGACCGGCAGCTCAATCTCTGGACCGTCTCGGCCGACGGCGGAGCGCCCGCCCGACTGACGAAGAGCACGGACATCGACTACCAGCCGGCCTGGTCGCCGGACGGGAAGTGGATCGCCTACGGGTCGGGAGGCGCCTCGACGAGCTTCGAGATTCGTGTCGTTGCTGCCTCCGGAGGGACGCCGCGCACCCTCACAACGGGACTTCGGGTACGTGACGCGGCCCGCCTGGTCTGCCGACGGGAAGGCCATTTTCTTTTCCGGAGAGCGCGCCGGAATCCTGAACGTCTGGCGGGTCCCGTTCACGGAGGCTGGAAGACCGGCGACGTCCGCGCGCGTGACGCTCGGCCAGGGACAGGACACCGGTGTGGCCTTGAGTCGAGACGGCAAGAAGCTCGCCTTTGCCGCCGATCACAACGACTCGAACATCTGGGAATTGACCGTCGACACGGGACAGCTGCGCGCCGTGACCTCGGGCGCCAGCCAGCCCGACTTCCCGCAGCCCTCTCCCGACGGAAAGACGCTTCTCGTGAGCGCGGCCCGAACCGGAGAGCGGCGCCGTCTGGACCGTGGATCTCCAGGGCAGATTCCTTTCGCAGCTGACGGCGGGCGTCGTCGGCCGAGCCGTCGGCGCACTGGTCTCCCGACGGGCGATGGATCGCTCTACGTCGCGCGAAGGGAAGCGGGGAGGCCTGACCCTTTGGCTCCTCCCGATCGGGAGCATGAACGCGGAAGACACGGGCGTGCCGGCATCCGCCCCCGAATGGTCCCCGGACGGGAAGTCGATTGCCACGGGACATGCGGAGGGTCCGGGAGAGATCTTCGTCTACGACGTCGAGAACGAAAACGGCGAGGCCCGTCACGTCCGTCAAGAGGTGACGTCGACTATCCGACCTGGTCCCCCGACGGGAAGCAGATCGCCTTCCAGCTGCAGCGGAGCGCCGGTCCGCGAGATCTGGGTCGTCCGGCCGCGGAGGCGAGGCAGGCCGCCCTGACGAAGGACCAGGAGGACTCGCACCCGGCCTGGATCGCCTCCAATCCCGACGAGATCCTCTTTCTCCGCGACCACAAGCGACTGGCCGTCGTCTCCGTTTCGACGGGCAAGGTCCGATTCCTGCCCGGCTACGCCGAGGGCAGCTACGTCCTCGACTACCCGAGCTGGTCGCGCGACGGGAAGCGGATCTACTTCTCGGTCGCCCGCAAGTCCGGCGACGTCTACCTCCTCGAGGGGTTTTGATCCGGCTGCGGCTGAAGTCCGGGCGCGAGGAGTCGGTCCTCCGCCGGCACCCCTGGCTCTTCTCGGGCGCGGTCGCGCAGCGCGACGGCGACGGATCCGACGGCATGGCCGAGGTCGTTTCCGCCGACGGCCGGCCGCTCGCCCGCGGCGCCTATTCGCCGGGCTCGCAGATCCTGGCGCGGCTCTGGACGCTTCGACGGCAGGCCGATCGATGCCGGGCTCTTGCGGGAGCGCTTCGCCGCGGCGAGGCGTTTGCGCGAGGCCGTGATCTCCCCGGACACGACCGGCTGGCGCGCCGTCAATTCGGAAGGGGATCTCTGTCCGGGTGTGCTGATGGACGTGTACGGCGATACGGCCGTCCTGGAGCTCTTGACGGAGGGAACCGAGAAGTGGCGGGCCGCGCTGGAAGCTGCGGCGCGCGAGATCTTCGCTCCGGCGCATCTGATCGTGCGCGAGAGCGGGTCGAAGCGGGACTCGGGCGGGCGCGCCTCACCCCGCCGCAACAGACCCCTCTCCCCCCGACGGGGGGAGAGGGGAGGGTGAGGGGGGGATCCGCGCCTCCATTCCTCGAGAACGGCCTGCGCTTCTTCGCCGACGTCTCCGCCGGGCCAGAAGACGGGCTTCTACCTCGACCAGCGGGAGAACCGGGCGCGACTGCGCGCGCTGGCGCGGGGCAAGACCGTCCTGAACCTCTTCTCCTACTCGGGCGGCTTCTCGGTGGCGGCGCTCGCGGGCGGCGCGGCCCGCGCCGTGGACGTCGACTCCTCGCCGGGCGCGCTCGCCCTCGCGCGCGAGCACCGTCGGGAGAACGGCCTTCCGGCTTCGCCCGAGGACTTCGCGCAGGAGGACGTCTTCGCGGATCTGCGGCGGCGCGTCGAGGCCGGAGAGTCCTGGGACGTGGTCGTCTGCGACCCTCCGGCCTTCGCGAAGAAGCGCGCCGACGTCGACCGCGCCGCGCGCGGTTACAAGGACATCAACCGGCTCGCGATGAAGCTCGTGGCTCCGGGCGGCTGGCTGCTGACCTGCTCCTGCTCGGGCCTGGTGTCCGCCGGATCTCTTTCAGAAGATCGTCTTCTCGGCCTCCGTCGAGGCGGGCCGCACGTTCGCGATCGCGGCGCGCCAGGGGGCCGGGCCCGATCATCCCGTTTCGCTCGACTGCCCCGAAGGGGAATACTTGAAGGGCCTATGGCTCGCCGCGCGATCCTGATCGCCCTCGTTGCGGTCGGCCTCGGCCTCCTGGCGGCCCGGCAGGCCGAGCAGGCGGCGCCGGAGGACGAGGCGCCGCGCCGGATCCTCGTGTTCTCGAAGACCGCCGGCTTTCGCCACGCCTCGATCCCGGACGGCATCGCGGCGATCCGGGGCCTCGGCGCGTCGAACGGGTTCCGCGTCGACGCCACGGAGGACGACGCCGTTTTCGAGGACGCGACGCTGTCCTCCTACGACGCCGTGGTCTTTCTGTCGACGACCGGCGACATCCTGGACCCGATTCGGCAGGCGGCCTTCGAGCGCTACATCCGCGGCAACCGCGGCTTCGTCGGGATCCATTCGGCGAGCGACACGGAATACGCCTGGGCCTGGTACGGGGAGCTCGTGGGCGCGTACTTCGCGAACCACCCGGCGATTCAAAGCGCCTCGGTGCGCGTCATCGACCGGGTCCACCCCTCGACGCGGGCGCTCCCGGAGCAGTGGGACCGCACCGACGAGTGGTACAACTTCGCGTCGAATCCCGCGAGCCGTGTCCACGTTCTCGCGACGGTGGACGAGTCGACCTACACCGGCGGATCGATGGGCGCCAATCACCCGGTCGCGTGGTGCCAGTTCGTCCACGGGGGACGGTCCTGGTACACGGCGATGGGCCACACGAGCGAGAGCTTCTCCGATCCGCGTTTCCTCCAGCACCTGCTCGGGGGCATCCAGTTCGCGGCGGGCTATCCGGATTGCCAGGGCCGCCGGAGGCCGCGCGCCGTGTCGCCCCGGTGACGGCGCCGCCCGATCGGGTCGCGATCCTCGGCCCCGCCCCGCCGGATCGCGGGGGCATCGCGCGGGAGACGTCGCACCTGGCCGCGGAGCTCGCGCGCCGCGTCGCCGTGTCGTACTTCACGTTTTCCCGGCCCTACCCGCGGTGGCTCGATCCCCGGCGGTTCGCGGACTTCGACGCGGCGGGCCCCTCGCCCGCGATCCCCCTGCTCGACTGGCGCTCTCCGCGCTCCTGGAAGCGGACGGCTGCGGAGGTCGCGCGGTCCGGCGCCGGCGCGCTGCTCGTCCCCTGGTGGACCGCCTTCTGGGGGCTGCCCGTGCGCGCGGTGCTCCGGCGCGTCCGGCGGGCGGACCCTTCCGTCCGGCGCGTGCTGATCTGCCACAACGTCGAGGACCACGAGGCGACCGCCCTCCACCGCTTCCTGTCGCTCGGCGCCTTCTCCGAGGCCGACGCGTTCTTCGTGCATTCGGAATCGGCGCGCGCAAGCCTCACTCCGCTCGTGGCCGGCCGCCCCATCGCCGTGCATCCGCTTCCCGTCGGCGGAGGGCGCGAGGCCCGACCGCGCGGAGGCCCGCCGCCGGCTCGGCATCGACGGGCCGCTCGTCCTCTTCCTCGGGCTCGTGCGGCGGTACAAGGGCGTCGAGGTGCTGCTCGACGCCGCCCCGCGCATCGCCGCCGAGACGGGGGCGCGCATTGCCATCGTGGGCGAGAGCTTTCCGGACGCCGAGGACGTCGAGAAACGGCTGCGCGAGCGCCGCGCGCGCGGTGAGATCCTGCGGCGCGACGCCTACGTGCCCGAATCGGAGATGGACGACTGGCTTTCGGCGTGCGACGTCCTGGTTCTTCCGTACCGGAAGATCGCGGGCAGCGCGATCGCAGCGCGTGCCGTCGCGGCGCGGCGCCCGATGGCCGCCGCCCGGGTCGGCTCGCTCGCCGAGACGGTGATCCCCGGCCGAACGGGCGAGCTCTTCGAATCCGGAGACGCCGTGGGACTCGCGAAGGCCGTGGCGACGATCCTCGCCCGCGGTCCGGAGGCGTACGCGTCCGGTCTCGAGGAGGCGGCGCGGCGCGACTCGTGGCCGAGTTACGCGACGGCGCTGCTCGCGTTCGTGTCCGCGCCGCGCGCGGGCGCCTGAGGCGGAGGGCGATCCCCGGATATACTCCGCACCCCATGGATCTGGACCTCACGGAGGAGCAGGCCCTCCTCCAGTCGTCGGTGCGGCAGTTCGCCGAGGAGCGCGTGCGGCCGCAGGCGGCGGCGATCGATCAAAGCGGCCGATTTCCGAGGGAATTGTTCGCCGAGGCCGGGCAGCTGGGCCTGGCCGGCGTCTGTGTCCCCGCGCGCTTCGGCGGCTCCGAGATGGACACGGTGTCGTACGCCATCGCGATCGAGGAGATCTCGCGCGTCTGCGCCAACCTCGGCGTGATCCTGTCGGTCAACAACTCCCTCGTCTGCGACCCGATCGAGCGCTACGGCAACGACGACCAGAAGCAACGGTTCCTGACGCCGCTCGCGCACGGCGAGAAGCTCGGTTGTTTCGCGCTCACGGAGCCCAACGCGGGCTCCGACGCCGCCAACCAGCAGACGCGGGCGATCCGGGAGGGGGACCACTACCGCATCTCGGGGCAGAAGGTCTTCATCACGTGCGGCGAGAAGGCGGACGTCTGCCTGCTCTTCGCCATGACCGATCCGGAGAAGAAGGCGCGCGGGATCTCGGCCTTCCTGGTGGACGCGGACACGCCGGGTTTCGACCGGTCTCGCCATCAGGTCAAGCTCGGCGTCAACGCCTCGGGCACGGTCGAGATCTTCCTGACCGACGTCCGGGTCCCGGCCGAGAACCGGCTCGGCGCCGAAGGCGACGGCTTCAAGATCGCGATGTCGACGCTCGACGGCGGCCGCATCGGGATCGCCGCGCAGGCCGTCGGCATCGCGACGGAGGCCTTCGAGGCGGCCGTCGCCTACGCGAAGGCGCGCCAGGCCTTCGGAAAGGCGATCGCGGAGTTCCAGGTCATCCGCTTCTACCTCGCCGACATGGCGACCGAGCTCGAGGCCGCGCGGCTGCTCACGCGGCGCGCGGCGGCCGCCAAGGACCAGACGAAGAAGGGCGGCGGGCGCTTCGGACCGGAAGCGGCGATCGCCAAGCTGTTCGCGGCCGAGATGGCGCAGCGCGTGACCACCAAGGCCCTGCAGATCCACGGCGGATACGGGTACACCAAGGAGTACCCGGTCGAGCGGAATTTCCGCGACGCGCGGATCACCGAGATCTACGAGGGCACCAGCGAGATCCACCGCCTGATCATCGCGCGGGAGATCTTCAAGGACGCCGGGCTGGTGATCGGATGAGGAGGAGTTCCCCGTAACGCCATGGGCCAGACGCGCATGTTCCGAGACCGCGTGGTCTCGATGGAGCAGACCCTGGAGGGGGGAGAGAAGCACCTGGAGCTGCTCAAGGCGCTCTGCCTCGAGGCGTTCCCGGAGTTCGCCTACCGGGACCACGCGCTCGACCACGAGCGGGACCTTTTCGTCGTCATCCTCGATGCGTCCGACGGGCGCCGCAAGACGGTCGGATGGACGCGGATGACGCTCTTCGACGCGGAACGCATCCCGGCGCTGGCCGCGGACCCCAACGGCCCGCTGCGCGCGAAGCTGATCGGGTTCCTGCGCGAGCGCGCGGCCCGGCCCGAAGTCCTCGTGACCTTCCGCCACCTCGAGGAAGGCTGGACGGATACGCCGGAGCCGCGGCCGTCGCGGCGGCGGCGGCGGCGCGGCGGCGGACGGGGAGGCGGGCCGCGGCCGCCCGAGAGGGCACCGCAGGGCCGGCCCGGCGCGGCGCGGCCCGCGGGCGCCCCCGGTCCGCGCGGCGTGCCGGCGCCCGGCGGCCGGCCGCTTCCGGCGCCTCCTGCCAACCGTCCACCCGGCGCCCCGCCGGCGGGCGAGGCTCGTCCCTCAGGCGCGCGACGTCGGTCGCGGCGGCGCCGCCGCGGGCGCGGCGGGAGTCCCGGCCCGGCGCCCGCACCGGCGCGGACGCCATGAACTTCGAGCTCACGGAGGATCAGCTCCGAATCCGCGAGGCCGTGCGCGAGTTCGCCGAATCGGAGATCGCTCCGGGCGCCGCCGAGCGGGAGAAGAAGCAGGAGTTCCCGCGGGAGATCCTCGGGAAGCTCTCCGAGATGGGGATCCTCGGAATGATGGTTCCCGAAGAGTTCGGGGGGGCCGGCGCCGACGCCCTCTCCTACATTCTGGCGGTCGAGGAGCTGGCGCGCGTTTGCGCCTCCACGGCCGTGATCGTCTCGGTGAACAACTCGGTGGCCTGCTATCCGATCTGGAAGTTCGGCTCGGCCGAGCAGAAGAGGACGATCCTCACGGAGCTGGCTTCCGGCCGCGCGTTGGGCGCCTACGCCCTGACCGAGCCGCAGTCGGGATCCGACGCGGCCAACCAGAAGACCCGCGCGGTCCGCGACGGGGACCACTACGTCCTGGACGGCGCGAAGGCCTGGATCACGAACGCGGGCGAGGCCAAGTGGTACGTCGTCATGGCGATGACGGAGCCCGCGCTCGGCACCCGCGGCATCACGGCGTTTCTGGTCTCGTCCGAGGACGCGGGCCTGCGCGTCGGAGCGCCCGAGGACAAGATGGGCCTGCGCGCCTCGAAGACCGCGTCCCTTAACCTGGAGGGCGTTCGGGTGCCCGTGTCGCGGCGCCTCGGCGAAGAAGGGCAGGGATTCACGATCGCGATGACGACGCTCGACCACTCGCGCATCGGGATCGCCGCGCAGGGGATCGGCATCGCGCGGGCGTGCTTCGACGCATCGGTCGACGTACGCGCGGACGCGCGAGACGTTCGGGCGGAAACTCGCGGAGCACGAGGCCATCGCTTTCCAGATCGCGGACATGAAGCTGAAGATCGAGGCGGCGAAGTGGCTGACGTACCGCGCGGCGCTCCACTCGGAGAAACCGGAGCTGCGCCACTCGAAGGAGAGCTCGATGGCGAAGGTCTACGCGACGGAAATGGCCAACGCGGTCGCGGCGCAGGCCGTTCAGATCTTCGGCGGCTACGGCTATTCGCGCGAGTACGCGGTCGAGCGCTACTACCGGGACGCGCGCGTGACGACGATCTACGAGGGAACGAGCGAGATTCAGCGCATCGTGATCTCGAAGAACCTCCTGGCGGGCCGATGAGCGACGACACCAAGCCCCCCGGGCCCGCGCTTCCGGATGCCGTCGGGAGCGAGCCGGCGGAGGCGCCGGAGTCGGCGGCCGCTGAAGTCGCGGCGAGCTTGCCCGAGGCCGTGGACCTCCCGGTGGAGGAACCCGCCGACCCTGCCGGACGGCGAACGGCGGAAGAGGAGCCGCCGGAGACGGCGCCGCCGCCCAATTCCCCGGCGCGTCCGAAGGCGGGCAAGGGACCGCGGCCCGTCCTGGTGGAGAGCCGGGAGCCTCTCTACAGGGAGGCAGGCGGATTCCGGATGCGCCTCGAGCCGGCGGATCTGGCGAGGCTTCGGGAGCTTCCGGGGTCCAAGGGGAGGACCGACCGCGAGCTCGGCGAGGAGTTCTTCGAGCAGCAGGCGAAGCGGTTCGCGGAGTCGCTCGCGGAAGACGTGACGCCGCCGGCGGAAGTCCGCGTCGTCGTCGATCCGTACTCGCGCCAGGCCTTCCTGGCGATCGAGCGGACGATCCGGTCGATCCTGAGCTTCTAGGGCCGGTGTTCCTTCAGATCTCGGCGCTGAAGAGGAGCTTTCCGCCACGCTCCAGTTTCGCGCGGCGCTGATGGAGGTCGATCCGCACGCCGACCGTGCCGGGCGCCACTCCGGCGTCGGAGAGGTTCTCGGCCCACCGCTCCGCCCGGAACCGCAGGAACTCGTCGGCCACCGCCGGCTCCTCGTTCGAGCTCGAAGTCCGGAAGGCGGCGCAGGGCGGCGACCTCGGCCGCCGGCAGCTCGAAGGCGTAGCCCGCGCGCTCGATCCGATAGGGAGCGCTCCGGCTCTGCGGGATCTTTGCTCATGGGGGAATTTTACCGGGCTTCCTTTGTTTTTTCGCGTCGATGAAGCACGCGGCCCGATTCGCCGTCGCCCTCCTCGCGAGCGCCCTCGTCGGCGCCGCGCCGGCCGCTTCCGGCGAGGTCTGGCGCAACCACTTCGACGCCGACGGCCCGTCGCGGCCCCCGGCGTTCTTCGACCTTCAGGTGCTCGGAGCGCCGGGCAAGGCCAACTGGATGGTCGTGGCCGACCACAATCCGCCCTCGACGCCGAACCAGCTGACGCAGACCATCCCGAAGCGCCCCGAAGGATCGATCGCGGTCGCCCTGCGCCGCAACGTGACGCTGCAGGACGGGCGGGTCACCGTCGCCTTGAAGAAGCTGCCGGCGAAAGCCGGGCTCGTCCTGCGCGAGGTGTCCGAGAACGTCTTCCTCGCGCTGCTCGCTGAACACGGAATCGGGAGAGACCCGCCTGACCGCCTTCCGCGACGGAAAGGCGATCGGAGCTCGCCCAGGGTAAGGCGGAGCTCGATCGCGACTGGGGCATCCTCGTCGTGTCCCTCGCCGGGCCCGAAGTGTCCGTGACCTGGAACGAGAAGCCGGTCCTCAAGGCCCGGGACCCGAAGCCCGCGGCAGGCCGCGTCGGGCTCGCGACCGAAGGCCCCGGGATCGCCTCCTTCGACGAGTTCGTGATCGAGACGGGGCCCTGAAGCCGAAGCCGGCCGCCGGAACTGCCTCGACGACCGTCTCCGGAGTCGGCCGGCCGGCTTCGGAGAGAGTTTTCAAGTTCGCTCGGCGAGGTGAGCGGCGGCTTCGAGGGCCGACGGACTCCACGTAGCGGAACTTTCCCTTCTCGATCTTCAGGATCAGGACCGGTTTGACGGGGTTGCGGTCCGCGTCGAAGGTGATCGTTCCGGTCACGCCGGGAAAGTCGGCCGTCGCGGCCAGCGCGTCCCTCACGCGCTTTCCTTCGGTCGAGCCCGCCCGCCGGATGGCGTCGGCCAGGAGGCGGGCGGAGTCGTAGGAGAGGGCGGCGATCCCGTCCGGCGGGCTCCCGTACGCCTTCGCGTAGGCGGAGACGAAGGCGCTCACCGTCGGCGACGGCTCGTCGACGGAGAAGGGGTTCGAGAAATAGGCGCCTTCCAGCGCCGCCCCTCCGATCTCCGCGAGCCTGGGCGAGTCCCACCCGTCCGCGCCCAGCAGCACCGCGTTCAGGCCGAGGCCGCGCGCCTGCCGCGCGATCAGGCCGGCGTCGGTGTAGTAGCCCGGGACGAAGAGCACCTCGGGGGCGAGCGCCGCGATCGCCGTCAGTTGCCCCGAAAAATCGCTGTCCCCTTCGGAATACTTCAGCTCCGCCACGATGCGCCCTCCCGCCGCGGTGAAGCCCTTCCGGAACGCGTCGGCCAGCCCGACGCTGTAGTCGCTGCGCGCGTCCACCAGCAGGGCCGCCGCCGACGCCCGGAGGGACTTGCGCGCGAACGCGGCCAGGGCCCGGCCCTGCGCCGCGTCCGTGAAGCAGGCGCGGAAGATGTAGTCGCCCTTCTTGGTCACCTCCACGTTGGTGGAGGACGGCGAAATCATCGGAACGCGGTAGCTCTGCGCGATCGGCGCCGCGGCGAGCGACCGCGAGGAAGCGTTCTCGCCGATGAGCGCGACGACGTGATCGCGCGTGATCAGCTTCGAGACGGCGGAGGCCGCCTCGGCCGGCTCGTTGCGATCGTCTTCGACGAGCAGCTCGAGGGGCACGCCGAGAACGCCTCCGGAGCGGTTGAGCTCGTCGATCGCGAGGCGCGCGCCGTTGCGGCCCGACACCGCGAACGTCGCCTCCGGGCCCGACAGCGCGCCGTAGAACCCGATGGGAATTCCTCCGGCCGCCGGCGCCTTCTCGTCGGCGCACGCGGCCGCGAGCAGCGCCGCGAGCAGGAGAGCCGGCAGGCGGAAGACGCGGCGCACGCCGCGATTCTAAGCGGCGTGCGCGCCGCTTTTCAGCGGAGGACCCCCCTGATAGGCTAGACCGCCCGCGAAACAGGGAAAGGATCATGAGCTCCACCAAGAACTACGACGTCGCCATCATCGGTTCGGGCCCCGGAGGCTACGTCGCCGCCATCCGGGCCGCGCAGCTCGGCCTGTCGGTTCTGATCGTCGAGCGCGAATCGCGCCTGGGCGGCGTCTGCACGCTGCGCGGGTGCATTCCCACCAAGGCCCTGCTGCACACGGCCGACCTTCTGGAGCAAGCGCGCCACGGCGCCGACGTCGGTGTGGCGGCGAAGGAAGTGCGCCTGGACCTGCCGGGCGCCATGAAACACAAGGAGAAGGTGGTCCGCCAGAGCTCGAACGGCGTCGCGTACCTGATGAAGAAGAACCGCGTGGACGTGGTCAACGGCTTCGGGCGGATCGCCGGCGTCGGGAAGGTGTCGGTGGCGGGGGCGGACGGGGCGGAGACGTCCTACGCGGCGCGCAACATCATCGTCGCCACGGGCTCGGCGCCGCGGTCGCTGCCGGGCATCGAGATCGACCACAAGACCGTTCTCTCCTCCGACTCGATCCTCGAGCTCGCCGAAGTGCCCGAAGTCGCTCCTCGTGATCGGCTCGGGCGCCGTCGGGGTCGAGTTCGCGTCGATGTACGCGCGGTTCGGCTGCAAGGCGACGATCCTCGAGGTCCTGCCCGCGGATCGTTCCGGTCGAGGACGAGGACATCTCGCGGGAGCTCGCCGCCTCCTTCAAGCGGCAGGGAATGACCGTCTACGTCGACGCGCGGGTCGAGCGCGTGACACGCCAGGAAGGCGGCGTCGAGGTCCTGGCGCGAACCTCCGCGGAGAAGACCGAGACGATGCGGGCGGAAAAGATCCTCCTCGCCGTCGGGCGCCGGCCCCTCTCCGAGGGGATCGGGCTCGAGGGCGTCGGCGTCGCGACGGAGCGCGGCTACATCCAGGTCGACAAGTACATGCGCACCAACGTGCCGGGCATCTACGCGATCGGCGACGTCGTCCCGACGCAATGGCTCGCGCACGTCGCGTCGGCGGAGGGCGTCGTCGCCGTCGAGCACATGGCGGGGCGCGAGACCGTGCCGATCAACTACGACCAGGTTCCCGGCTGCACGTACTGCTCGCCGGAGGTCGCCTCGATCGGACTGACGGAGGCGAAGGCGCGCGAGCGGGGCTACGACGTGGCGGTCGGCAAGTTTCCCTTCACGGCGGTCGGAAAGGCCCGGATTCTCAACGAGACGACCGGTTTCGTGAAGATCGTGGCGGAGAAGAAGTACGACGAGGTCCTCGGCGTGCACATCATCGGACCCTCGGCGACCGAACTGATCGCCGAAGCGGGCGCCGCCATGCGTCTGGAAGCCACCTCCGAGGATCTCGTGCGCACGATCCACGCGCACCCGACGCTTTCCGAGGCGATCCACGAGGCCGCCGAGGCGGTCTCAGGGCACTCGATCCATATCTAGCGGGGCCGGGCGAGGGCACTGAAGCCGTCAGCCGAGCGACGGACCGTCGCACACGCGACACGGCCGAGAGCCGGTCTTCCCGAGGCCCCGGAAGACCGAGTTTCCGACGAGGTTACGCGCCGGCGCAAGGTCTCGAGTCTCGCTTACTGCGGGTTGGGCTGGTGGCGGGGCCATGGGGACGTCGCCGGGCGCCGCCTGCACGGCCTGAGACGGCGGATAGGCGATCGTCTTGCCTTCGACGTAGTCGTTGGGAGAGTTCGGGTAGCCCATGTTGAGGCCCGGGACCATCGTCGAGTCCCAGGCCTGGTTGTACGGGCGGTTCGGGTCGAGCAGGGCCGTGCCGTCCGGCCGCTCGTCCCGGGGCCGGGTTCGGCGATGCCGCTTGCTGCCCGCGGCGACGGCGGAGGCCCCGGCGGGTGTGCCGGAGATGCCGCCGCCGGTGGCGCCGATCTCGATGGCGTCGCCCGGCTGGATCTTCTTCCCGTCGACCATCTTCGCGTCGGACGCCACGACCTGCTTGACGTCCTTGATGCGCACGCTCATCAGCGCCCCGTCGGGGTAGTGGCGAAAAAGAAGGAGCGCGCCGTTGGGTTGGGGCTTGCCCATCGCCCACGACGAGGGGCCGCCGTTCAGATCCACGCGGTAGAGCGGCACCGCGGAAGAAGGCGGCGCGGCGGCCGCGGCGGCGGCGAAGAGCAGGGCGAGGTGAAACATGGCGGATCCCCCTCGGGAACGATTATCCCCCTTGTGCGCCGGCGCGGGAGCACGGGGAATCTCGACGGGGACTCGGGGCGTTGGAAGTCGCGCCCTCTGAGGACTTTGGAGTTTCCGACGGCTCCCGGCGGGAGCGAATAGAATGCGCGCTTCGGAGTTCAGAGAAATGAGTCAGGAACGCAAGGGCGCGCCGGATCTGGCGGCCCTTCGGATCAATCGGGAGCCTGTCCGGTCGTCGGGACCGCGGGGATGGATGCTGCTCGCGGCCGTTCTGGTCGTGGCCGCGGGGGCCGCGGCCTACTTCTTCGGCGGCCGGTCGCTGCGGCCGAGGACCGTCGAGACGGTGACGGCCTCGATCGTCACGGAGGGACAGGCGACGACGCTGCTGACGGCGACCGGCTACGTCGAGGCGGAGCGCAAGGCCGATCTTTCCCCGAAGATCACGTCCCGGATCACGGAGCTGAACGTGACGGAGGGATCGCGCGTCCGGAAGGGCGATGTCATCGCGCGCCTGGACGACACCGACCTGAACGCCCAGCTCGCCGAAGCCGACGCCAACTGGATCAACGCGAAGGCGGAGCTCGCGCGGCAGGAGTCGCTCTTCCGCGAGGGGGTCGGCCCCCGCTCCGCCCTCGACGCGGCCGTCGCGACCGAGCGGGCGACGCGCGCGCGCGTGGACTACATCCGGGCGCTGATCGACTACACCGTGATCCGCGCGCCGTTCCTCGGCGTGATCACCGCGAAGCGCGCCTTCGTCGGCGAGGCGGTCTCGCCCGTTCGGATCCTCTCCCTCCGGCGGCGGCTCGGGCGGCGCCATCGTGACGCTCGTCGAGTTCTCCAGCCTCTACGTGGGGGCGGACGTCAACGAGGCGAACCTGGCCAAGCTCGGCTCCGAAGCAGCCCGCGGAGATCACGCTCGACGCGGTGCCCGACAAGACCTACCACGGGTTCCTGCGGCAGGTCGTGCCGGCCGCGGACCGGCAGAAGGCCACCGTGCGCGTGAAGGTGGCGTTTCTGGACGCCGACGACCGCATCCTGCCGGATCTCTCGGCCCGCGTCGCGTTCACGTCGGAGGCCACGAAGGGGAACACGAGCCGCAGCCGCGTGCTGATCCCGAAAGGCGCGCTGACCACGGTGGACGGCAAGTCCGGCGTCTTCCGGATCGTCGGACGGCAGAGCGAAGTTCAAGCCCGTCGAGGCCGGGGGCGACGTTCAGGGGCAGGTCGAAGTGACGAAGGGCCTCCAGGGAGGCGAGCGTTTGATCTCGGTCGCCGGCGGCGCACCGCTGCGCGACGGCGACCGCGTCCGAGTGGAAGGGGAGAAGGAATGAGCGAATCGTTGATCGACATCGAGCACGTCGAAAAGGTCTACCGCCGGGACCAGATCGAGGTCCCCGTCTTGAACGACGTCAACCTTCGGGTGCCCGAAGGCGAGTACGTCGCGCTGATGGGGCCGTCCGGCTCGGGGAAGACGACCCTGCTGAACCTGATCGCCGGAATCGACTCGCCCACGCGCGGGCGCATCGTCATCGGCGGGCGCGACATCGCGGCGATGTGCCAGACGGAGCTCGCGCGCTGGCGCTCGAACACCGTCGGGCTTCATCTTCCAGCTCTACAACCTGCTGCCGGTCCTGGACGCCTTCGAGAACGTGGAGCTGCCCCTGCTCCTGACGAAGCTCTCCAAGGCGGAGCGCCGCCAGCACGTCGAGACGGCGCTCTCGATCGTGGGCCTGGCCGACCGGATGAAGCACTACCCGCGGCAGCTCTCGGGCGGCCAGGAGCAGCGCGTCGCGATCGCCCGCGCGATCGTGTCGGACCCGAAGATCCTCGTCGCCGACGAGCCCACCGGAGACCTCGACGCGAAGTCGGCGGAAGAGATCCTGGAGCTGCTCCGAAGCGCTTGAACGAGGAGTTCGACAAGACGATCGTCATGGTGACCCACGACCCCAAGGCGGCCGCGCGGGCGCACCGGATGGTGCACCTGGACAAGGGCGTCCTGCACGCCGACGAGCTGCACCGGCTCGATGAGGTCGGTATGAAGTACTTCCGCCTGATCTGGAAGAACGTCTTCCGCAAGAGGCTCCGCACCGTCGCTGACCGCGAGCTCGATCGTCCTCGTGCTCGTCCTGATCGTGATCCTGACGTCGCTGCTGCAAGGCGATGCAGGCCGATCCCTCCGGCGGGCAGGGGAGCCAACCGGCTGGTCGTGCAGCACGCGACGGGCCTCGGCAACTTCCTGCCCCTCTCGCAGCGCCAGCGGATCGAGCAGATCCCCGGGGTCGTCGCCGTGTCGCCGGAGACCTGGTTCGGCGGCGTCTACAAGGACGACAAGCCGGAGAACTGGATCGGCCAGCTTTCGGCCGATCCCGACATCTACTTCGACAAGATCTTCGACGACGCGACGATCGACCCGCAGGTCAACGCCGAATGGAAGGCGACCCGCAACGGCTTCGTCGCCGGCCAGAAGATCGCCGACAAGTTCCACTGGAAGAAGGGAGACCACATCATCCTGAAGGGGACCTACATCCCCTTGAACGCGGACCTCGTCTACATCGGCTCCTACAACGCCGGCGACGAGTCGAACATCTTCTTCCACAACGAGTACCTGAACCAGTCCAACTGGTTCGGCGCCAACAAGTACACCGGCCTCTACTACCTCAAGGTCGACAGCGGGGAGAGCGTGCCGCGCGTCGCCGCGGCGATCGACAAGATGTTCGAGAACAGCGACGCGCCGACGAAGACGCTGACCGAGAAGCAGTTCCAGCTCCAGTTCATGGAGATGATGGGCAACGTCAAGTTCCTCATCAACGGCATCTCGCTGATCATCCTGTTCGCCGTCGACGCTCATCGTCGCCAACACCGTCGCCATGTCGGCCCGCGAGCGCGTGACCGAGATCGCCGTCATGCGCACGCTCGGGTTCGGCCGGGGCCACATCCTGGCGTTCATCCTCTCCGAGTCGGTCCTGATGTCGCTTCTCGGCGGCATCCTCGGCGTCCTGCTCGCGAAGTTCTTCTTCATCCCGGCGCTCGTCGCCGCCGGGAACAAGACGTCGATCTCGGTCTGGCTGATCAACTTCCGCGTCTCGGGCGAGACGCTGCTGCTCGCCTTCGTCGTCTCGGTCGGCGTCGGGATCCTCGCCGGCTTCGTTCCGGCCATCCGGTCCTCGCAGCGGAAGATCGTGGACGGCCTGCGGCAGGTGGTGTAGCCATGGCCATTCCGCTCGAAGTACAACCTGCGCAACCTCGTCGGTCCGGAAGACCTCCACGGGCATGACGGCCTTCGTGATCGGCCTCGTCGTCGCCGTCTTTCTCTGCGTGCTGGCGCTCGTCCAGGGCGTGACGCGCACGCTGTCGGTGACGGCCTCGAACGCGCAACGTCCTCGCGATGCGGGTCGGCTCGCAGGCCGAGATGCAGAGCGTGATCACGCGGGACCAGGCCGAGCAGATCCAGGCGCTGCCGGGCCCCGAGCGCAACGCGGCGGGAAAGCCTACGTTTCGCCGGAGCTCATCACGCTCATCAACGTGCCCCGCGCCGACGGCAAGTCCAGCTCGAACGTTCAGGTCCGGGGCATGGCGCCGATCGGCCTCGAGATCGCGGCCGGGCGTGAAGATCGTGGACGGACGGATGTTCACGCCCGCGACCAACGAAGCGATCGTCTCGAAGAACCTCGTCGAAGCGCTTCGCCAGCATGAAGGTCGGCGAGACGCTGAAGACGGGCAGCTTCCGCTGGGTCATCGTCGGCCTCTTCGACGCCCAGGGCAGCGCCTACGAGTCGGAGATCTGGACCGACGTGACGGACCTCCAGCAGCAGACCAAGCGCAACATCTACTCCTCGGTCTTCGTGCGCCTGCCCGGCGCGGACGCGGCCGACCGATTCATCGAGACGATCAAGGGCGACCAGCGCCTGAAGCTCGAGGGCAAGACCGAGCGGAAGTACTACGACGAGCAGATGATCACGGGCGCCCCCATCAAGGCGCTCGCCTTCATCGTCGGGATCTTCACGGCGATCGGCGCGGCCTTCGGCGCGATGAACACGATGTACGCGCAGGTCTCGGCGCGCACCCGCGAGATCGGGACGCTGCGCGCGATCGGCTTCTCGCGGCGCTCGATCCTCGTCTCCTTCGTGCTCGAGGCCCTGGTGCTCTGCCTGGTCGGCGGCCTGCTCGGCGTCGTCTTCACGTTCCTCGCTCTTCAACCTGTTCCTGACCAAGCCGACCGGCACGATGAACTTCCGGACCTTCTCGGAGGTCCTGTTCAACTTCCGGCTGACGCCGCCGCTGATCCTGGGCGGGACTCGCCTTCTCCCTGGCGATGGGGCTGCTCGGCGGCTTCTTCCCGGCGTTCCGGGCGGCGCGGCTCAAGATCACGACGGCGCTGCGCGCGGTCTAGCCGGAGGCCGCACGATGATCCGCCGGCGCCGTTGGATCACCCTGGTTGCGGGAGCGGCGCTGATGACCTTGGCGGGCAGCGCGCGGGGCGCCGCCCGCACCGTGACGATCGGCTACTCGTTCGACGGCGGGCTCGTGAACCTCGGCGTGGGCGACGAGCTCGAGGTCCGCGTGGGCTCGACCCCCGGGACGGGCTACGTCTGGAGTGTCGCGATGAACGACGCCGCCGTCCTCGCACCGGTCGGCAAGCCCGTCGACGAGAAGTCGACCGACGCGCGGCCCGGATCTCCGGCAGCCGCGTGTTCCGCTTCCAGGCGGCGAAGGCGGGCTCCTCCAGCCTCGGACTCGTCTACGAGAGGCCCTGGGAGAAGAACACGGCGCCGGCGAGGTTGTTCCGCGTTCTCGCCGTCGTCGAGCCGGCCCATTCGGGCAAGCCCGTTTCGCTGTCCGAAGCCGACGCAGGCTCGAAGGTCTTCCTGCAGCAGGGAGACATCCTTTCGGTGCGCCTGCCGTTCGATCCGTCGTCCGGCCAGGGCTGGACCATCACGCGGATCGTGACCTCGATTCTGAAGCCCGTCGGCGAGCCGAAGCCCGATGCACCGGCCGAAGGGGCTTCCGACGGCTCTGGCTTTCTGGTCTTCGAGTTCGCGGCCGCCGGTCCCGGGTCGGCCCCTCTGGAGCTGTCCTTCGGCCGCGCCTCCGAGAAGGAGAAGCCCTCCGCGAGGACCTGGACGATCTTCGTCGCGGCGGCGGGTGTTTCGGCGGCGAAGGCCGTGAAGTAGGGTCCGCGGACGCGGGCAACCAGGTTTCCCGGGAAACGGCCCGCGCGATGCGGCTCACTTTCTTCGGCACCAAAGGGTACGTCGACGCGGACGTCGCCGTCGCACCGCGGCCACTCCGCCTGGACACTGGAGGTCGGCGGGTTTCGCCTGCTCTGCGACTTCGGGCAGAACCGGAAGGGGACCCTCGGCTCGATCGGCCCCGATGCGATCTTCGTGTCGCACGCCCACCCGGACCACGCCTGGGGTCTCGAAGAGGGGACCTCGCTTCCCGTCTATGCGTCGGCCGTCACGCACGAGATCACGCGCGATCTGGCGATCGGGGACCGCCGCCTGCTGGCCCCGGGCGTTCCCGTCGCCGTGGGGCCCCTGACGCTGACGGCCTTTCCGGTCGTTCACTCCGTGCGCTGCCCGTGCATCGCCGTCCGCATCGAGACGCCCGAGGGCGTCGTGGTCTATTCGGGCGACATCGTCGCGTTCGAGGACGCGGCCGCGGCGCTGTCGGGCGCCTCCCTGTACGTTGGGGATGGCTCGACGCTTCGCGGCGCGCTCGTTCGGCGGCACGCGAGCGGGGTCCTGATCGGCCACACGACGGTCCGGGCGCAGCTCGGCTGGCTCGGCAAGCACGGCGTTGCCCCGCGCCGTCTTCTCGCACTTCGGCAACGGCCCGATCGGGATGGGAGACGAGGCCCTGGCGCAGGCGCTGCGCGAACTGGCGGAGGAGAAGGCGCCCGGATGCGAGGTGACGGCCGCCGCCGACGGGCTCCAGCTCGAGCGGTGACGGCTACTGCGGCTTGTTCGGCTCAGGCGCGGCCGGCGGCGCCTTCGCCTCCGCCTTGCCGACGGGAGCCTTCGGATCCTTGGGCTTGAATCCCGGGTTGCGCTTCAGGAACGCGCGGACCGACGCTTCCACGGGATCGTCGGAGAGCGGGAGCTCCGTCGCCGGCTTGTCGAGGACGACCTCGGGGTTCTTCTTGAGCTCGACGTGCGCCGACACGGCCGACGACGACGGAGCCGACGGGTACGGCCCCGCGATCAGCGGATCGGGCTTGTACTGGATCACGAAGGGAACGTTGCACGGATATGCGCCGTGGCAGCGCGTGAACGGGACGAACTGGGCGCGCGCGGCAGATGCGGCGAACAAGCCCGCCGCGGCGAGGATCCGAGGGGCCCAGCGCCGGATCGCCATGGCCCGATTCTACAACCTCGAGCGCCCGTGGGCCGGAATCGCCGGGCCGGTCGGCGCGGGAACCGGCTCCGGGCGGCCGCCGGGGGACCGGTCGCGGGACTCCGCGAGGACGGCCTTGCGCGCTTCCCGGGTGCGCTTGACGAGGGCGAGCACGGCTCCCGCCATCATCACGTAGAAACCGCCCCACACCAGGGAGATGAGCGGTTTGTTCGTCACGTCGACCGAGAGCGACTCGGTGGTCGCCGGCTGGAACTCGGCCGCCGGGTCCTTCGAAACGCCCGTCAGGCGGAGGACCGCGGCGCCGTCGTTGGGGGAGACCGCGATGACCCGCATCTTTCCACCCGGCACGCCCGGAACGTCGATCGCGGGGGCCTCGGCCTCCCGGCCGTCCAGGTGGAACACGTAGCGCAGCGTCGCGTCCCGGTTCACGCCGTCGGGTGGCGTGATCGTCACGTCCGTCAGGACGAGGACGGTCTTCTCGCCGCGCATCATGGCCGAGCGGTCGGCGTTGAAATCGCGGAACGTGAACCCGATCCCGTCGATGTTCTGGGTCGTCCCCTTGGCCAGGCGCACGTCGCGGCCCACCTGCTCGGGCTGCCCCGGGTCGTACGACTGCGGCGCGATGTAGAAGTCCGCCACCGCGGAGTTGCGGATCGAGGGATTGGCCATGAGCTGGTTGGTCTTGGAGTTCACGTACATCTTCGGGTAGGCGTAGAAGGTCTTCCCCTCTCGGGTGACGACCCGGACCTCCATCGCCTGCTTCTCGGTCGCGGTCGCGGGAAGCACGCGCAGGAACGTCAGCGTGCTGCCGGCCACCTTGAGCGGCTTGCCGACCGGAAGCGTGGCGCGCGTCGACTTCGCGTAGACGCCCGAGATCACGATCCCCGCCAGCATGATCCCGACGCCGACGTGCGCGAGGTAGCCGCCCGCGCCCCCGAGCTTGCCGTTGCGCGTCTTGCGGATCACGGCGCGCAGGTTCATGTCCGCGGCGAAGGCCGAAACGAAGAGGATCACGAGCGACAGCGGCTGATCCGCCCCGAGCACGACCGCGAGAACGACGATGCCGGCCGCCACGAACAGCGAGCGGCGCGCGCTGGCGAAGAGCCCCCGCGCGGTCTCGCCCTTCCAGGAGACGAACGGCACCAGCGAGACGAGCAGCACGATGAGCAGGGCCGCCGGCGTCGTGGTCCGGTTGTAGAACGCGGTCTGGACCTGCGATGGAGTTCCGGTCAGGCGCGTCAGGATCGGAGCGGACGTTCCGAGCAGGATCACGAACGCGAGCGCGCAGAAGGTCGCGATGCCGAGGATGAAGAGGACGCTGCGCGAGAGGGCGGGCTCCTCCTCCTGCGACTCGACCGGGATCGCGCGCCAGCGCCAGGCGAGCAGCGCGAGCGAGAGCCCCAGGAAGGCGAGCAGGATCGCGACCAGCCAGCCGGTGATGCCGAGGTCGATGAAGGAGTGCACGGAGAAATCGGCGAGGACGCCGGAGCGCGTCAGGAAGGTGCCGTAGAGGATCGTGACGTAGGCGAGGCAGGCCAGCAGCAGGTTCACTTTCCGGTGGCGCTTGCGGGCGCGCTGCAGGAACATGCCGTGCACGAGGGCCGCCGTGCAGAGCCACGGCACGAGGCTCGTGTTTTCGACCGGGTCCCAGCCCCAGTAGCCGCCCCAGCCGAGCGTCTTGTAGGCCCAGTAGCCGCCCATCAGGATCGCCGTGCCGAGCGTGACGAAGGTGAACAGGGCCCACGGGCAGCGCGCGCGTGACCCAGCCGTCCCACTTCTTCTTCCAGAGGGCGGTGATCGCGAACGCGAAGGGCACCGAGAGGGACGCGAAGCCCGAGAACATCACGGGCGGATGGATCACCATCCAGGGGTCCTGCAGCAGCGGGTTCAGCCCGACGCCGTCCTGCGGCGCCGGCGGCGGGAGCAGCTTGAACGGGCTCTGCCTGCAGAGGATCGCGATGATCCCGAGGAAGCTCGCGAGGTAGACGATCATCACCGGCGCCTCGAGCTCCTTCGCGCTGCGCCAGACGACCAGGCCGATCAGCGCGCCCCAGAAGCACCAGAGCAGGAACGAGCCCTCCTGCCCTCCCCAGAAGGAGGAGACGAGGAAGTGGAGCGGCAGGTCGCGGCTCGAGTAGGCGTTGACGTAGGAGACGTCGAAGCGGTGCTGGAGCAGAAGGGTCATCAACACCGCCGAGGCCGCGACGACGCACGTCGCGAAGGCCGCGTAGAGGCTGCGCGCGAGCGGCAGCAGTTCCGGGCGGCGGTCGGCGCGCCAGTAGGTCGCCGCCGAAGCGATCCCCGCGAAAAGGGCTCCCCAGATGGCGGCCACGCCGGGCCAGAAGTAGTGGGCGCTCATGGGGAGGGGTCTACGACCGGGGCGCCGCCGCCGTGGCCGACGTGTAGCTCTTCTCCACCTCGGCGCCCTGGTACTTGGAGGGGCATTTCACGAGGAGCTTCTCCGCCTCGACGCGCCCGTTCTGGTAGCGCCCGATGGCGACGATCGAGATCGCGTCCTTGAAGTTGCCGGGCTTGATCCCGTGGTAGGCGACCGGCATCGAGCGCCCGTGCTCGTCGACGAGGCTGAAGGAGAGCTCCTGGGACGCGGTGTCGTACCGGTCGCTCGTCTTGTCGAGCGCCCCCATGACCTGGATGACGCCGCGCGACTTGCGCGCCTCGTCGAAGGTCAGGTACGGCGTGAGCGTCTTCTGGAAGGCCGTCACGCCGAGCGCGACGAAGGCGAGCGCGAGGATTCCGGCGATCGCAGTACCCCTTCTTCACGGCTCGCGCTCCTTTTCCGAGAGGCGCCGGTCCAGCCGCCAGAGGTACAGGAACAACCCACCCCAGATCACCACGTTGACCGCCGCCAGGTACCCGAGACTCCCCACGGTCCGATTGTTTCCGCTGCGCCCCGAAAAAGCAACCCGCTTGAGGTAGTGCGAATGCATCAATCTCGTGGCGGAGTGGGGTCGGGCGCGCGCCGGCGCGAGGGTTTTCGGCGCCCCCGGCGCGCTTTCTCAGGCCTGCCGGCGCAGGCGCGCCGCACGGGTCTCCAGGGAGAGCATCCAGAGAAAGAGGGCCGAGAAGCCGGCGAGGCCGCCGAAGAAGACGACGCGGGTCGGCGTGTCCATCAGGATCTTGCCCTGCGGGTTGATCACCGTCTGCGGATGGAGCGACTGTGTGACGCGCGGCGCGACGAAGACGAGGAAGGGCATGAGGACCGCCGCGAAGAGCGCGTAGGCCGCCGAAACGGTCGCCCGCCGGTCCGGGTCGTCCACGGCGTTGCGCAGGAAGAGATAGGCCGCGTAGAGAAAGATCAGCAGCAGAAAGGACGACTCGCGCGGGTCCCAGTTCCAGTAGGAGCCCCACATGATCCGGGCGAAGAGCGACCCGGTCACCAGGGCGAGCACGGCGAAGAGGAGCCCGAGTCTCACGGCCGCGGCGGCCACGTCGTCATGGCGGGGGTCGCGGCGGACGAGGTAGGCGAGCGAGTAGGCCGCGGCGACGAGGAACGCGAGGCTCGCGGTCCACGCGCAGGGGACGTGGAAGAAGACGATCCGCGAGGACTCTCCGATGAAGCCCTGCGCGGGCTCGGGCCAGAGGAACGCCGCGGCGGTGAAGGCCGCCATGTAGACGCCGAAGAGGATCTTCAGGGCCTTCATCGGGAACAAGCCTATCGCAGCCCTTCGGTCATTCCTCCCACGCCGCCGCGGCAAGCAGGTACGAGGCGCACGTGGCCGCGCCGTCGTAGGCGAGGATCACGCGCAGCGGCGCGCCGGGCCGCTGCCCTTCGGCGGCCGCCACGGTGGCGGCGATCGCGGCGAGCAACAGGGGCACGAGGAGCGGAAAGCAAACGAGGACGAACAACACGTTCTTCTGCCCGGCGCGCGCGACGAGGGCCGAGAGAAACGTCGACACGACCGTCAGCCCGTATCCCGACGCGACGAGCACGGCCGCCAGGACGGCCGGTGACTTCACCTCGCCACCCGAGGAGGACGCCGAGTCCCGGAACGGTCACGGCGGCGATGGCCAGGAAGAGGAAGAAGTTGAAGAGCGTCTTTCCCGCGAGCACGTAGAGGCCCGGCGCCACCTTGCGCAGGGCCAGCGCCGTCCCCGTCTCCTCCTCCCGCACGAAGGCGCGGGGCAACCCCGTCGCCGTCGAGAAGAAGAGGAGGATCCAGAGCAGCGCCGCGTGGAGCTGGCTGCGCTCTTCGGGGGCGAAGCCCGCCGGCCCGACGGCGAAGGAGACGAGCGTCAGGGCGGTCGCCGCGAAGAAGAGGACCGAGGCGAGCGCGATCCGGCGCCGGGCTTCCTGCGCCGCGTCCTTGGCGCAGATGGCCCAGACCCGCGAGAGCGCGCTCATCGCCCGAGCTCGACGGTCAAGTCGGGACTCGTGAAATCGCGGGGATCGTTGGAGGCCAGCAGCACCGGGCCGGAGAGCCGGCGCTCCGCGACGACCGAGGCGACGATCTCCCGCCCGTCCTCGTCGAGGCCGGCGGTCGGCTCGTCGAGCAGGAGCACCGAAGGATCGAAGAGGAGGGCGAAGGCGAGGCGCAGGCGCTGCTTCATGCCGGTCGAGATAGGCGCCGGCGCGCCGCCCCGCCGCGGCGGAGAGCCCGACGCGCGCGAGGCGCCGCTCGATTTCCGCCTCCGGGGCCGGGAGTCCCGCCGCCTTCCGGAAGAACGCGAGGTTTTCCCTCGCCGTGAAGTCCTCGTAGAAGGCGAGGTCCGGCCCCGCCCATCCGACCGCGCGCCGGCGCTCCTCGCCGACGAGCTCGCGGATCTCCCGCGAGACACGCGCGCGCTCCCGGCGCCGGGCCGCATCAGGCCGCGCGAGGATCTTCAGAAGGGTCGTCTTTCCGCTTCCGTTCCTGCCGGACACGGCGGTCAGTCCGGCGCCGGCGGAGAAGGAGAGGCCCGAGAAGAGGGGAGGCCCGGAGAACGATTTGGAGAGTTCGCGGGCCTCGAGTGTGGGCGCGAGCACGGTGCCGCTGGACGATAGCAGATTCCGCCGGCGCCGGCCGCCGGCCGCTGCTTGAAAGGAACGGGTCGCTTCTATATGATCCTGCGCGTTTTGGATGATCTTCGCGTCTGCGGCGTTCGGGGCGCCACGATTCCACGGGAGCCACCGCCGCGACATCTAACGGCAACGACAACGCCAAGGAGTTTTCACATGTTCAAGCGCTCGCTCGTGATTCTGCTGGCCGTCGCGGCCGGCCTCTCCCTGCTCGCCTGCGGAGGCGGCAAGGAGGAGGACGCCCTCGAAGACGAGTCGGCTCCCGGCCACGTCCACCGCTTCGGCGGCCCGCCGCAGCCGCCCCCGCCGCCGCGCCGGCGGCCGGAGGCGCCACCCTGAGCGGCAAGGTGGCCTTCGTCGGGACGGCCCCCGCCAACGAGTCCATCAAGATGGACGCGGACGCCTACTGCAAGGCGGCGCACAGCGGCCCGGTCTACACCCAGGACGTCGAGGTCAACGCCAACGGGACGCTCAAGGATGTCTTCGTGTACGTCAAGGAAGGCGTCACCGGAAACTACCCGGCGCCGACGACGCCGGTCGTCCTCGACCAGCAGGGATGCCAGTACCACCCGCACGTCTTCGGCATCCAGGCCGGCCAGCCCTTGAAGATCGTCAACAACGACGGGACCCTGCACAACATCCACGCCCTTCCGAAGACGAACGCGGAGTTCAACATCGGGCAGCCGTTCAAGGGCATGGAGACGGTCAAGAAGTTCGACAAGGCCGAGATGCCGGTCCGCTTCAAGTGCGACGTGCACAAGTGGATGGGCGCGTACGCCGGGGTCGTGAACAATCCGTTCTTCGCGGTCACCAACGACCAGGGCGACTTTCGAGATCAAGAATCTGCCCCCGGGCACCTACGTGATCGAGGCCTGGCAGGAGAAATATGGACCGCAGACCCAGACCGTCACGATCTCCGGCAGCGAGGCGAAGACCGTCGACTTCTCCTTCAAGGGGTAGCGGGACGGGCGCTCCGGACGTGCGCGCGAAGTTTTTCCGGCCGGGAGGCGTTCTGGCGGCGGGGCTCCTCTTCGCCGCCATGCTCGCTCTCCCGGCGGCCGCCTCGGGCCTGCCGTTCTGGCTGAGGCTGCCCGAGGGGGTCTCGACCTACAGCGGCCGCATCGACGGCCTCTTCCATCTGATCCTCTGGATCACGGGGATCATCTTCGTCGTCGTCGAAGCGCTGCTGCTCTTCTTCCTCTTCCGCTACCGCCACCGGGAAGGCCGCCGCGCCCACTACACCCACGGGTCCAACCGCCTCGAGGTCATCTGGACGATCGTGCCGGCGGTCATCTGCGTCGTGCTGGCGCTGCTCTCGCGGGCGCACCTGGGCGGACATCAAGCAGCACCTGCCCAAGGAGGCGGTCCAGATCGAGATCACCGCCGAGCAGTTCGCCTGGAACATCCGCTACGCCGGGCCGGACAACAAGTTCGCGACGGCGGACGACGTCCTCTCGCTCAACCAGCTGCACTTCCCGGTCGGGCAAGCCGGTCGTCGTGACGCTGCTTTCCAAGGACGTCATCCACTCCTTCTTCCTCCCGGAGTTCCGCGTCAAGCAGGACGCCGTGCCCGGGCTCCCGACGCGGATCTGGTTCGAGGGGACGCGGACGGGCAACTGGGAGATCGCGTGCGCCGAGCTCTGCGGGCTCGGGCACTACCGGATGAAGGGCTTCGTGACCGTCGAGACTCCGGAACAGTTCGGCAAATGGCTCACGGATCAGGCCGTGCAGGCCGCCGCCGAGGCCGCTCCCGCCGCGCCGCCGCCGGCGGCCGCCGGGACGGCTCCGGCCGCACAGGAGAAGACAACCTCATGAGCTCCGTCGCCGTCGCCCACGACCTTCCGGCCGGAGTCCATCCGGCGCCCACGTCGTTCTGGCGCAAGTACATCTTCTCGCTCGACCACAAGGTCATCGGGAAGCAGTACATGTTCTACGCGCTCTTCATGCTGGTGATCGGCGGCCTCCTGGCGACCCTCGTCCGCTACCAGCTCGCGTGGCCCGGGCGCCCGCTCGCCTTCATGGGCAAGCTCGCCCCCGAGGGGATGCCGGGCGGCCAGATGCTGCCGGAGTTCTACAACTCGCTCTTCACGATGCACGCGACGATCATGATCTTCTTCGCGATCATGCCGATCCTGATCGGCGCGTTCGGCAACTTCGTCGTGCCGATCCAGATCGGCGCGCGCGACATGGCCTTTCCGACGCTCAACATGCTGTCCTTCTGGACGGCGGTGCCCGGCGCCGTCCTCATCATCTGGTCGTTCTTCGTCGCGGGGGGCGCCGCCCAGGGGGGCTGGACGTCCTACGCGCCGCTCTCGGCCATCACGCCGCGGGGCCAGACGCTGTGGCTGCTCGCGCTGCTCGTGCTCGGGCTCTCCTCGCTGCTGACGGCGGTCAACTTCATCACCACGATCATCAACATGCGCGCGCCCGGAATGACGTTCTTCCGGATGCCGCTGACGGTGTGGGCGCTCTTCATCACGGCGATCCTGCTGCTGCTCGCGCTGCCGGTCCTCTCGGGCGCGATGATCATGCTGCTCTTCGACCGCGTCCTCGGCACGACGTTCTTCCTGCCCAAGGGACTGGTCGTCTCGGGGCAGGCGTGGCCGAACGCCGGAGGAGGCCAGGCGCTCCTCTGGCAGCACCTCTTCTGGTTCTTCGGGCACCCCGAGGTCTACATCATGATCCTGCCCGCGATGGGCATCACCTCGGAGATCCTGCCCGTCTTCTCGCGCAAGCCGATCTTCGGATACCGCGCGATGGCCTACTCGATGATCGGGATCGCCGGCCTCGGCTTCATCGTCTGGGGCCACCACATGTTCCAGAGCGGCATGAACCCCTATCTCGGCACGACCTTCATGATCTCGACGATGGTGATCGCCGTTCCCTCGGCCATCAAGACGTTCAACTGGCTGGGGACCCTGTGGGGCGGGAGCATCCGGTTCACGACGCCGATGTTGCACGCACTGTCGTTCGTCTCGATGTTCGTCATCGGCGGCCTGTCGGGCATCTTCATGGCGGCGACGCCGGTCGACATCTTCATCCACGACACCTACTTCATCGTGGGGCACATCCACTACGTGCTCTTCGGCGGCTCGCTCTTCGGGGCCTTCGCCGGGATGTACTTCTGGTTTCCCGAAGATGTTCGGCCGCCTGATGAACGAGCGGTGGGGCAAGATCCACTGGGCCATCACCTTCATCACCTTCAACCTCGTGTTCTTCCCGATGCACTTCCTCGGGATGCGGGGGATGCAGCGGCGCATCTACGACTACACGCAGTACACGCACCTGAAGGGCCTGCAGCCGATGAATCAGTTCATGACGATCTCGCTGTTCGTCCTCGGGATCGCGCAGATCATCCTGGTGTTCAACTTCTTCCTCTCGATGCGGCGCGGCAAGCTCGCGGGCCCGAACCCCTGGCACGCCAACACCCTCGAGTGGCAGACGTCCTCGCCGCCGCCGCACGAGAACTTCACCGGATCCGTGCCGTCCGTCTACCGCGGGCCGTACGAGTACAGCGTCCCCGACCACCCGTCGGACTACTGGCCGCAGAACGAGCCGCCGGCGGCGGTGAGCGGCGCGCGGCCGGCGGGAGCGCATGGCCACTAACCTCGGCCTCCACCGGTTCGCGGTGGCCGTCGCCGGAGCGACGCTCTGCCTGATCGTGGCCGGGGGGCTCGTCACCTCGACCGAGTCGGGGCTCTCGGTGCCGGACTGGCCGACGACCTACGGCCAGAACATGTTCACGTTCCCCGTGTCGAAGTGGGTCGGCGGGATCAAGTTCGAGCACTCCCACCGCCTGATCGCCTCGACCGTGGGATTTCTCACCGTCGTGCTCGCGGCCTGGCTCGCCCGCAGCGAGCCGCGGCGGTGGGTGCGCCGGCTCGGTTACCTCGCGCTCGCTGCCGTCGTGGCGCAGGGAGTCCTGGGCGGCCTGACCGTCCTGTTTTTCCTGCCGCCCGCGATCTCGGTGGCGCACGCATGCCTGGCCCAGACGTTCTTCTGCCTCGTCGTGACGCTCGCGGTCGTGACGTCGCCCCGGTGGAAGGATGCGGTGCCCGAGAGCGGCGGGAGCCGCGGGCCGCGCCGCTGCGGCGGCGGTCGGCCTGATCTTCCTGCAGCTGCTCGTCGGCGCCGTGATGCGGCACACGAAGGCCGGCCTCGCGATTCCCGACTTCCCCCTGGCGTTCGGGCGGGTCGTTCCGCCGATGACGTCCTTTGCCGTCGCCATCCATTTCGCGCACCGCGTCCTGGCGCTCGGTGTCGCGGCCGCCGTCGGGATGTGCGTCGCCCGGGCGTTCGCCTCGCGGCGTCCCGGGCTTGCAAAGGTCTCGCTCGCGATGGCGGGCCTGGTCCTCCTCCAGATCGCGCTCGGCGCCCTGACGGTCCTCTCGCGCAAGGACGTCGCTCTGACGACGGCCCACGTCGCCAACGGCGCGCTGCTGCTGGCGACGACCCTGATTCTCTCTCTCGCGTCGCGGCGCTCCGCCGTCCGGCGGTCCGCCGCAAGGTCGGAAGCGCCGACCCTCTCCCTCCGGCAGGAGCCCGCGTGGAAGTAGCCGCCATCGCCTCCGCCCCTTCGCGGGCCTCCGACTTCCTGGCGCTCTCGAAGCCGCGCATCACCTCGCTCGTCGTCATCACGGCGGCGGTCGGGTACGCGCTCGCCGCGCCGGTCTTCCAGGCGGGCGTCTTCCTCGCCGTGCTGTGCGGCACGGCGCTGGTCGCGGGCGGCGCTTCCGCGCTGAACCAGTACCTGGAGCGCGACGCCGACGCCCGGATGCTGCGCACGCGGAACCGGCCGCTGCCCGCGGGCCGCCTGACGCCGGCGGAAGGCGCTGTATTTCGGCCTCGCGACTGCGGCGGCGGGGCTCGCCGTTCTCGCGGCCGGGACGACGCCGCTGACGGTCGCGCTCGGGCTGGCGGCGCTTTCGAGCTACGTCCTGGCCTACACGCCCTTGAAGCGCGTCACGTCCCTCTGCACCGTGGTCGGCGCCGTGCCGGGGGCGATCCCGCCGATGATGGGCTGGGCCGCCGCCCGCGGCACGCTCGACCGCACGGCCTGGGCGCTCTTCGCGATCCTCTTCCTCTGGCAGCTCCCGCACTTCCTCGCGCTCGCGTGGATGTACCGCGAGGACTACGCGCGGGGCGGGTTCCCGATGCTCGCCGTGTCCGACACGGACGGGGCCTCCTCGGGGCGGCAGGCCATGCTCTACGCCGCCGCGCTCCTGCCGGTGACGCTGGCGGCCGGCGCTGTTCGCGCAGGCCGGAGTGGCCTTCCTGTGGGGCGCCCTCGCGGCGGGCCTCGCGTTCTTCGCCTGCGCGGCGCTCTTCGCCCGCCGGCGCGAGGTGGCCTGGGCGCGCCGGCTCTTCCTCGCCTCCGTGCTCTACCTGCCCGCGGTCCTCGCGCTGATGGTGTGGGACCGATGAGCGCGGTCGACCGCTCGGCCGGCAATCGCCGCGTGCTCTGGCTGCTCATCCTGACCGCGGCGGCGCTGTTCGCCGGCTCGGTCCTCTTCATCGTCTCCCGGGCGCAACCCTAACGAGGAGGATGCCCATGCTCGACGAATCGGCGCATCGCGAGGAGCTGGCCGCGGACGAGGAGCGGCGCACGCACGCGCAGCCCAACTACATGGCCATCTTCTGGTGGCTCTTCGGCCTGACCGTCCTGGAAGTCTGCTACTCGGTCTTCACCCACCCGCCCAAGCTCGTCCTCATGACCGTGCTCGTCGGCCTCGCGGTCATCAAGGCGACCATGGTCGCCCTGTTCTTCATGCACCTGAGGTTCGAGCACAAGAGCCTCGGCATCATCTTCGGATCGACCCTGATCCTCGGCGTGATCCTGGTCTCGGTGGGAATCGCCGAGCAGGTCCTGCCGAGGCCATAGGAGAGAACGTGGACCACACCGCCGCCGCGACGTTTCCGGCTCCCCACGCGCCCGCGCACGCGCTCCACGCCGCCGCGCACGGCCACGGCGAGGAGCCCACCACCGGGATTCCCCACGACAAGATGGGGATGTGGGTGTTCCTCTGCTCGGAGGTGATGTTCTTCACGGGGCTGATCGGCGCCTACATCGTGCTGCGGTTCGGCACGTCCCGATTGGCCGCACCCGGGCAACGTCCTGAACATCTGGCTGACCGCGGGAAACACGTTCCTGCTGATCTGTTCCTCCGTGACCATGGTGCAGGCGCTCGCCGGAATCCAGCGGGGCGATACGCGCAAGATGAAGCTGTTCCTCTGCCTGACGCTGCTCTTCGGCGCCTGTTTTCTCGGGGTCCAGATCTTCGAGTACTGGCACCTGCTGCACGAGGGGTTCAACCCGCACGTGTCGCTCTTCGGCTCGGTCTTCTTCACGACGACCGGATTCCACGGGTTCCACGTCTTCTGCGGTGTCGTGTGCATGGCCTTCGTGACCGGGAAGGCCTTCCTCGGCAAGTACACGCAGGCGAGCCACCAGGGGATCGAGACGATCGGCCTCTACTGGCACTTCGTGGACCTGGTCTGGATCGTGCTGTTCACGATCATCTACCTCTTCTAGGCCGCCGGACACGGGCCCGGGAATCCGCGTGTCCCTGACGCTCTCGGACCTGCCCGCCTTGAACGCCGTCTTGAACGCGGCGAGCGCCGTGCTCGTCGTCCTCGGCTACCGCGCCATCCGGCGGCTCCAGGTCGAGCGCCACCGCAAGCTGATGCTTTCGGCGGCCTCGGTCTCGGCGCTGTTTCTCGTTTCGTACCTGACCTACCACGCGCAGGTGGGATCGGTGCGCTTCACGGCGCAGGGCCTTCCGCGGACGATCTACTTCGCCGTGCTCGTCTCGCACACGATCCTGGCGGCCGCGACGCTTCCGCTCGTCCTGCGGACGCTCTACCTGGGTCTGAAGCGCCGCGACGACCGGCACCGGCGGATCGCGCGGTGGACCCTGCCGATCTGGCTGTACGTGTCGGTGACCGGCGTCGTCGTGTACCTGATGCTCTACCGGCTTTACCCGCCGGCGTCGGTTCGATAAGCTTTCGGCGATGTCGCCGCGCGCAAGGTCCCTCGCCCTGGTCCTGGTGGCCCTGGTGCTCCTGCCCGCGCTGCTGTCGGCGTGTCCGCTCTGCAAGGACGCGCTCGAGGACGCCGAACTCGGGCGTGCCCAACCAGCTCGGCCGGGGCTTCTACTACTCGATCCTGCTGATGGTCTCCGCGCCGTTCGTCGTGGTGGGGGCCCTGTTCTTCCGCATCGCGCGCATGCGGCGCCGCGGCCTGCTGCCGGGCGGTCGGCCGGTCGGCGCGGCGGCCGCGGACCCGGACCCCGTCCCGGGTGCGGGGGCCCGCTCCTGAAGCGGGCCGCGGTCCTTCTCTTCGCCCTTGCCGTCTCGGCGAGCGCCGCTCCGGCCTCGCTTCCCCGGCCGGTCGCTCCCCTCGATCCCTCGCCGGAGCTCGACGCGATCGCGACGCGCGCCGCGAAGGAGACCGTCGCCGAGTTCGCGGACAAGGGGCTGACCGAAGACGGCATCTCGATTGCGCTGATCGATCTCTCGCCCGGGGGGCCGAACCCCTCCTTTCCGGCCGGCGGTTACCGGGCCGACGTCGCCGTACTACCCGTGCTCCGTCGTCAAGATCTTCTTCCTCGCGTATTACGAAATGCAGAAAGAAGCCGGGAACCTGCGGGACACGCCGGAACTCCAGCGCGCCGTCCGGGACATGATCACGCTCTCGTACAACGACGCCACGGGCTTCGTGGTCGACTCGATCACGGCGACGACTTCCGGGCCGGAGCTCTCGGGCCGGGAGTGGGACCAGTGGAAGGAGAAGCGCAACGTCGTCAACCGCGCCATGGCCAAACGCGGCGGCTTTCCGACGCTCAATGCCAACCAGAAGACGTTCTGCGAGGACGCCTACGGGCGCGAGCAGGCCTTCCGCGAGGACGGAAAGAACCGCAACCGGATGGCGCCCGCCGAAGCCGCGCGCATGTTCAAGGAGATCTTCCGCGGCGAGGTCGTCGGCCCGGTCGGCACCGAAGAGATGACGTCGCTGCTCGCGCGGGACATCACGGGGGAGGAAGCCCTCGTGGAGATGGAGCCCGAGGACGCGCGCCTGGCCGGGCAGCGGCTGCCGCGGGGCTCCCGGATGTGGGCGAAGTCCGGGGACGCCTTCGACTTCCACCACCTGGTCGGCCGGGTCGTCCTTCCGAACGGGAGCGATTTCGTGGTTGCCGTCTTCACCAAGGGCGTCAAGACGGTGCCCGGAGTCATCCCGAGCGCCTACGGAAGGGTGGCGGCCGAGTTTGCCAGGCGCGTCGCCGACCCTCCGCGCTAGCGTTGCGCGCACCGGAATGACGCGCGCGTCGGTCCTCGCTCGTCTGGCGGGGATTTCGATTGCCGCGCTGCGGGCGTCCGTTTCCATCGAACGGCTCCACGCCGAGCGCTACCTCGAGCTGCGCGGGCGCGGCGTTCCGATTCTCTTTGCGCTCTGGCACGGACGGATGTTCCTGCCGATCCAGGTCCACCGGCATCAGGGGATCGTGACCATGGCCTCGCAGTCGGAGGACGGCGAGATCATCGGCCTCTGGCTCGAGCGCAATGGCTACGCCGTCGTGCGCGGTTCCACCAGCCGCGGCGGCGGCGAGGCCCTCCGCCGGATGGTGCGGCAGGTGCGCGGCGGCCGGCACGCCGCGCTGACGGTGGACGGCCCGAAGGGTCCGCCCCGCGTCGTCCAGCCGGGGGTGATTCAGCTGGCGAAACTGACCGGAGCCTGGATCCTACCGATCACCTTCGCCAGCGCCCGCGGGAAATCCTTCGGCTCCTGGGACCGCTTCCTGCTTCCGGCGCCCTTCTCCCGCAACGTCGTGGCCTACGGAGAGACCTTCCCGATTCCGGTCGAGATGCCCGACGAGGCGGCCGGCGCCCGGATCGGCGAGGCGATCGATCGCGCGACGGCGGAAGCGGACGCCGCGGCCGCGAGCGCCTGACGGCGATTGGGAGTAGGCTTCCGAAAACATGACCATCCGGCGCCAGGAGGAGCTCGACGGCCTCGAGGCCGTGGGCCGCGTCGTCGCGAGGACCCTCGCGGCGATGCGCGAAGCCCTGCGGCCCGGAATGACCACGGGGCAGCTCGATGCCGTCGCCGGCGCCGTCTTTCGTGCCCACGGTGCGCGCCCGGCACCGGCGCTCGTCTACGGGTTTCCCGGCGTGGCCTGCATCAGCGTCAACGACGAGGTCGTGCACGGCATCCCGGGGGGCCGGCGGCTCGAGCCGGGCGACCTCGTCAAGCTCGACGTGACCGCCGAAAAGGACGGCTTCATGGCGGACGCGGCGCGCACCGTCGCCGTCGGCAGCGGATCGGCCGCGGCGGCGAACCTGACGGCCTGCGTGCGCGAGGCCTTCCGCCGGGGACTTGCGGCAGTGCGTCCGGGCCATCCGGTCCGGTGGATCGGCAGGGAGATCGAGGCCGTCGCGCGGCGGTTCGGCTTCGCGGTCGTGCGGGATCTGACGGGCCACGGGATCGGGCGCACGATTCACGAGCCGCCGGAAGTCCCGAACTTCGACGACCCGTTCTCCCGGGCGCGGCTGGAAGAGGGGATGGTCCTCGCGATCGAACCGATCGTCTGCGCGGGCTCGGGCGATTCGTATCTGGCGCGCGACGGCTGGACGGTCCGCACGTCGGACCGCACCCTCGCCGCGCATTACGAACAGACGGTGGTGGTGACGCGCCGCGGGCCTCGCGTGCTCACGGCTTGACGCCGGCAGTCGGTCTTCGGAACAGGGAAGGAGGGCGCCATGGAATTCTTGTGGTTCATCCTCATCGGGCTCGCCGCGGGATGGCTTGCGGGACAGATCATGAAGGGCGGCGGATTCGGGGTCGTCGGGGACATCGTCGTCGGGATCATTGGAGCGTTGATCGGTGGCTTCGTGTTTCGTTCGCTCGGGGTTTCCGCGGGAGGCGGGCTGCTCGGCGCCCTCGTCGTGGCGACGATCGGCGCCATCCTGCTGATCTTCATCCTGCGTCTGATCAAGAAGGCGTAAGCGGCTCCGTCGCCATGGGTCGGCGCCTGCGCGGCGCCCTGCTGTGGGGCGCCGCGTTTTCCGTCGCCGGCGCGATCCTCGGGATGATCGCGATCGGAGCGCTCTCGTCCAACACGCACGATCGCAGTGTCGAGGCGGCGATGACGGGCATCTTCGTCTTCGGCCCTGCCGCCGGCCTGGTGGGGGCGGTGATCGGGGCGATCCGCGGCGGCTCCCCGCGCCGCGCCGGACCGGGAGGCCCTCGCTGACGCGGCGCCTCAGCCGGAGACCAGGGGCAGCAGGATGTTCGGGATGAAGTCGACGACGAAGTGCGTGACGATGTTGGCGTTCAGGTCCCTGCGGCGCACGTACATCGCCGTCAGGATCGCCCCCAGGACGAAGGCGATCAGGATTCCCGCGTAGCCCTGGCGGTAGTGGAAGGCGGCGAAGAGGACGAGCGGCAGCCCGATCGCCAGCGCCCGATTTCCCGTCAGGCTCCGCAGCCTTTCGATCGCAAAGCCCCGATAGCAGATCTCTTCCACGGTCCCCGCGCGGAACACCGCCATCCCGACCGCCCAGAGAGGCGGTTCGAAGCCGAACCCCTTGGCGCCGAAGGGCCACCCGAGAAGTTTCGCGAGCCCGAGGCTCGCCGCGAGTCCGGCGGCGCAGAAGACGACGCCGAGCAGTCCCCAGCCGACCGAGCTCTTCCAGGGTCGCGTCCCGAGGCCGATCGAGGAGAGGGGGAGCCTCTCCCCCTTCACCACGATCCCGAGGACGAGGACACCGACCGCGATGGCCGCGATCTCCTTGAGGACGAACACCCGCGTGGACGTCACTTCCCCGAACGCGAGACGGAACCCGACGATGACCGCCGGAAGCGCGAACAGGGCGACGAGGAGCCCGAAAACGGTCGCCGCGCGGCTCTGACTCTGCGGTGTGTTCACGTCGTGTCCGGCTTCGAAGCCTTGTGGATTCAAGGCTAGCACGCGGCGCCGCGCGATCGCCCTCCGACGCTTGCTATCATGTGGTCGCAAATCCGGCTTCCGGGCGGGCCGCCCGATTGTTCGAAAAACCGACATGACCACCGACGAGCTCGTTCGATTTCTGGTCGAGCACGGCCGGCGCTGGACCGCGGCCCAGCGCGACGCCTTTGCGCCGACGTCCGATCCCATCTCCGAAGAGGATCGCGCCGTGCTGGGGCCCTACTTCGGCCATGCGGTGCTCCAGGCGGCGCGGGTGAGCTGGGTGGACGAAATCGCCAATCCCGATTTCTACGAGACGGTCGCACGCGCCGGCATGCCGATGCCCCTCGACTTTCGCCTGATGACCGGCATCACGTTCGTGGACACGATCGTCGTCTCGCGCAGCCAGTTCGAGGGCCCCGCGACGTGGCGCCCCCTGCTCTTTCACGAGCTCGTGCACGTCGTGCAGTACCGGGTCCTGGGGCTCGATCGCTTCATTTCCGAGTACGTCGACGGCTGGGCGCGCAACGGCTTCTTCTACGAGTCGATCCCGCTCGAGCGGATGGCCTACGAGCTGCAGGGCCGCTTCGACCTCGCTTCGTCCCGGTTCTCGGTCGAGTCGGAAGTGGTCCGGCAGCTGGGTCGCACCGAGTAGGAGCGTTCCCGTCTCGGGCGCGGCGATCCGTCAGCCTTCGCCGCGCAGCATCCTGAGGAGTCCGGCCGCGGCGAGCGCCAGGGCGAACGCGAGAACTGTCGGGCGGCCGAGCACGGGAATCGCCGCGCCGACGATCTGGAAGAGGTCCGCCCGGAGGGGCGGGTATCGCGAATCTCCGCTGTACGCGGCCTGGTAGTGGTGCGGCCCGATCGCGGGCTCGATGGTCGTGCTTGCTTGCCCGTTTGCGATCGTCACGGTCGCAAAGGGGGCCGGTTCGGCGAAGGGGCAGGGAGGCGTCTGGAAGGCGCAGGCGGGCAGCTCGCGAAATTCCACGGTGCCCGTCGGCGCCGGGCCGTCGCTCGCCATCCGCGCGGTCAAGGTCAGCGGCTGGTTCGGCGGCGAGGGATTCGCGGTCGACGTGATCGAGAGACTGACCAGGGGCGGCGGGATCTGCGCTGCAAGACCACCGGCCCCGGCCAGGGCCAGGGCCGTGAGAAGGGCCCTGAGTCCTCGGGGCTCGAGCAAGGCCGGATCCTAGGCCGGAGTGCCCACCGCAGCAGTGGTTGCCACCTCCCGCAGCACGCGCCTGTACTCCGAGTCCCGCTCCACGGGCTCGCGCCCCGTCTCGCGGATGATCCGCTCGAACTCCTGGCGCGTCATCCCGGAGGCCGTCGTCGCGCCGGCGGCGTGGGTGATCGTCTCGTCCACGACCGTTCCGACGAGGTCGTCGGCGCCGAAGTGAAGCGCGATCTGGGCGAGCTTGGTGCCGATCTGGATCCAGTAGGCCTTGATGTGGGCGATGTTGTCGAGCAGGAGCCGCGAGACCGCGATCACCCGGAGGTCGAGCTGGCCCGACGTGTCCGGCAGGTGGGCGAGCGGCGTGTTCTCGGGGTGAAAGGCGAGCGGGATCAGGCCCGAGAAGCCCCCGGTCTCGTCCTGAAGCGCGCGCAGGCGGAGCAGGTGGTCCACGCGGTCCTCGACGGTCTCGACGTGCCCGTACAGCATCGTGGCGTTGGTCCGCACGCCCTGCCGGTGGCACTCGCGCGCGATCGCGAGCCACTCCTCGCCCGTGATCTTGTTCTTGCAGATGACGTCGCGCACGCGCTTCTCGAAGATCTCGGCGCCGCCGCCGGGGCAGGAGTCCATCCCGGCCGCCTTGAGCGCGCGCGATCGTGTCGGGAATCGAGCGGTGCCCCACGCGCGCGATCCAGTCGATCTCGACCATCGTGAAGGCCTTCAGGTGGACGGCGGGATACTGCCGCTTGAGCGCCTGGAGGAGTCCCGTGTAGTACTCGAACGGCCAGGTCGGATGAAGGCCGCCGACGATGTGGAACTCCGTGACCGCCTCGCTGTAGCCCTTGCCCGCTTCCTCGACGCACTCTCCGATCGCCATCTCGTACCCGCCCGGCTCGTTGACCTTCTTCGCCCAGGCGCAGAGGGCGCAGTCGACCCAGCAGAGATTGGTCGGGTTCAGGTACCGGTTGACGTTGTAGTAGGCGAGGTTCCCATGGCGCCTCTCCCGAACCGCGTTGGCCAGGCGCCCGAGGCCGAGCAGATCGCGGGTGGTCGAGAGGGCGACGCCGTCCTCGAAGCTGAGCCGCTCGCCCGAGAGCGTCTTCTCGGCGAGCGGGGCGAGCGGGGAGCCGCGGAAGGGGTCGAGGTCGGCGGTCACGGGATGGCGGGCTTGGTCACCGGCTGATAGGGATCCTGCGAGACGGGGGCGACGTCGTCGACGAAGGGCTTGATGTAGGCGTAGCAGTCCCAGCAGTATTTTTCGTCGGCGCGGAAGACGAAGTCGATCACCCGCCCGACCGCGGGAAAATCCTCCATCTCGCGCCCGCAGCGCTGGCAGGTGTCCTTCTGCCCGCGGATCAGCCTCCAGACCGGTCCCATGAGGCCCAAAATCGTATCACCGCGCGGCAGAGAACCGGAGGATGTCCGCGTAGCGCCGCCGCCTCCGCCGGCCGGCCTCTCCCGGCGTCAGAAGCGCGAGCACCCAGCGCAGCCGCGCCCCGAGCCGCAGCGCCCGGTCCGTGTGCCGCGCGCCCGCCTCGCCGTGGTGCCGGCGCGCGTAGAGCCGCAGGCCTTCGTGCAGCCGGCGGTCGAGCTCCGTCGCGAGGCACCCCGGCGCTGGCGATCCCGCCGTGGTGGACGGCCAGGGCCGCCGGATCGAAGCGGATCCGCCATCCGCCCTTCCGCAGGCGCGCGAAGAGGTCGCTCTCCTCGGCGTAGAAGAAAAATGCCGCGTCGAAGCCGCCGACCTCCTCGAAGGCCTTGCGGCGCACCAGCACCACCGCTCCCGAAAGCGTTTCGACGTCTCGCGCCCTGCGGTGCGAGGTGTAGGCGGTGTGGTGGCCGTGGAAGAAGGGCATGCCCGGGAGGATCCGCGGGAGAAACAGGCTCTCGAAGAGCACGCGCCGGGGAGACGGGGCGCGGTGGATCGAGCGGATGGGGCGGCGGCGGGAGTCGAGCAGCCGCGGCCCCGCGGCCGCCACCCGGCCGTCGGCCGCGAGCGCGGCGGACATCGCCGCGAGGGCTCCCGGCGAGAGCTCCACGTCGTTGTTCAAGAAGAGGAGCTGTTCCGCGTCGGTTTCGCCGGCGGCCAGATTGCACGCCGCCGCGTAGCCCAGGTTTCGTCCCGGCCGCAGGATCCGCACGCCCGGCGGCGGATCCTTCGGGGGCGGCGAACCGGGCGTCGAAGCGTTGTCCACGACGATGACGGGGATCCCCGGCGCGGTCGCGCGGAGGGACCGCAGCGCGGCCTCCGTCGAAGACCACGGGCCGTAGTGCACGACCACGGCGGCGGTGCGCGGGACCGGCGTCCTCCGTCATTCGGCGTCCTCGGCGGCGCGGATCTGGCGCGCGAGGCGCGCCTTCTCCCGCTTGCGGTCGTACTTGGTCGCGTCGCCGTGGCGGGCCTCGCGTCTTCTTTGGCAGTGGCAGCCGCGCGGTGACGGCGCGCTTGCGCCGGGCGCTCTTCTTCCTGCCGCGGGGAGGAGGGGCCTTCATCGCTCTGCCGCCGGTCGAAGCGTGCGGCGGAGCAGGAGCAAGGCGCCCGTCGCCGCGAGCGCGAGCGCCGCGCCGATCAGAAACGCCGCGCGCGGCCCGATCGCCTTCCACCAGATTCCGAAGAGCAGCGACGCCGGCAGGGCCGCCAGGCCGACGGCGGCGTGGAAGGCTCCGAACGCGCGCCCGCGAAGCCGATCGGGGACCAGATCGGCGACCAGCGCCCGCTCCGTGCCCTCCGTCAGCGCGAAGAAGAGTCCGTAGAAGGCGAAGAGCGGCCAGATCGCGGCGGGGGTCGCCGCGAAAGCGAACCCGACGTAGGAGAGCGCGTACACCATCCAGCCGAGCGCGAGGGTCGGCGCGCGCCCGATGCGGTCCGAGAGCGCGCCACCCGGGACTCCGGCGGCCGCCTTGACCCCCTGGAAGAATGCCCACAGCAGGGGAATCTGCCAGAGGGGCACACCCGCATCACGGGCGCGCAGCAGCAGGAAGGCATCCGTCGAGTTGGCGAGGGCAAAGAGAGTGAAGATCCCGATCGCGATCCAGAACGCGCGGGGGAGCTTCGCCGGGAGCGGCGCTCTCTGCCGGCGGCGGTGACGGCCGCGGGCGATCGGGCACGCGCCAGATCAGCAGCGCCACAGCGGCAAGGCCCGGAACGAGCGCGAGCAGGAAGACCGTCCGCTCCTCGGGGAAGACGAACTTGAGGAGCAGGGCCGCGAGGATCGGGCCCACGAACGCCCCGGCGTTGTCCATGGCACGCTGCAGGCCGAAGGCGCGGCCGCGGCTCTGCGGCGGCGTGAGCGCCGCGAGCAGCGCATCCCGAGGGGGGGTCCGGATCCCCTTGCCGACGCGATCGGTAAAGCGAATGGCGAGGACCTGGCTCCAGGACTGCGCCAGCCCGACGAGCGGCCGCACCACGGCGGCGATCAGGTACCCGAGGACGACCAAACGCTTGCGGTGGCGAACTCGGTCGGACCACCAGCCCGACGCTGCCTTGGTCAGCGAGGCGGTCGACTCGGCGACGCCTTCGATCAGGCCCAGCGCCGCGGGCCCGGCGCCCAACGTGCGGCTCAGGAAGTCGGGCAGGAGCGGGTAGATCATGTCCGAGGCGACGTCGGACAGAAACGAGACCCATCCGAGCGTCACCACACCGGGATCGAGCCGTTCGGGAGACGGCGGCTTCGGACCCGTAGACAATTCGGAAGCCGTTGCCTGTTTCCTTATTTTATTCGGACGCCGCGCCCGGGTCCGGCCTTCATCATAATCGGTCCGTGAAGCACGTCGTTTCCGAAGCGTTCGTTCTGGCGACCTACCCGCTTCGGGAAAAGGACCTCGTCGTTTCCTTTCTGACCCGGGAGGGCAAGAGACGGGGAGTCGCCCGCGGCGCCCGCGGCCCCCGCAGCGCGCTTCTCCGGCGCGCTCGAGCCGATGACCGAAGGACGGGTCCTCTTCTTCGAGAAGGAGAACCGTGAGCTCGTGTCCATCGACTCCGTCGACATCATGCGCTCCTCCTTCCCGCTCTCTTCGCCGCTCGACCGGGCGCTGCTGCTTTCCGCGCTCGCCGAGAGCCTGCAGACCTTCGTCGCCGATTCGGAGCCCGCCGAGCCGTTCTACCGCCTTGCACGCCACGCGATGGATGCGCTCTTTGCCGGCGCGCCGCCCGAGCTCGTGGGCGCCTACTTCGACGTCTGGATCCTGCGCCTCTCGGGCCTCTTCCCGAGTCCCGGCGAATGCGCCGGCTGCGGCCGGGCCGCTCGCGCCGGACGAGCCCCTGCTCTTCGACGAAGCGCGTCCCGGTTTCATCGGCCCCGAGTGCCGGCGCGGCGAAGCCCTCCGCCTTTCCTCCGCGGCCCGCGAGACGCTCTCCGCGATCCTGGCGGCGCCGCTCGATCCGGGCCGGCGTCCGGCGCGCCTTGCGGAGATCGCGGAAGTCGCGCGCCGTGCGCGGCGGCATTTTCTGGGGCACGAGCTGAAGTCGCAGCGCGTGCTCTCGGAAGTGCTCGGGTAGCCCGGCACGGTATGGAGCGAGGGCGGACGCTGACGCTTCGCCTGCTTCCGGAGCGGCTGGCCGTCAGCCGCCTCGGGGCGGGCGAGGATCCGCCGGCCTGGGCCCTGGCGGACGCGTTCTTCTCGATCACGCGAACCGGCGAGGAGCTTTCGATCGTCTGCGCGGAGGCGTCGGTGCCGGCCGGCGTGCGCGCGGAGATCGGGTTCCGCGCGTTGAGCGTCGAAGGGACGCTCGATTTTGCGCTGACGGGAATCCTGTCGACGACTGCTCGATCCGCTGGCGGAGGCCCGGATCTCGGTCTTCGCGATCTCGACCTACGACACGGATTTCGTCCTCGTGCGGGAGGCGGATCTCGACCGCGCGGTCGCGGCCCTGCGCGGTTCCGGGCATCGCATTTCGGACCCGGAATGACTCCGGGCGCGGCGCTCCGGCGCGGCGGGACGCGTCCATATAATGGCTCGGTGCCGACGCCATCGCTCTCCGACGGGCGGCCGTCGTGACCTCGCCCCTGCCGCTGCTGGCCGATCCGGAGAGCCTGCGGGAGTCCTTCCGCGGCGCCGCGCCCTTTCCCCACGTCGTGATCGACCGGCTCTTTCCGGACGAGGCGCTGGACCGCGTCCTGTCCGCCTTTCCCTCGCCGGAATCCGCGGCGTGGCGTCGCTTCGACAACCCGCAGGAGAAGAAGCTCGGGAGCCAGCCCGGACTGCCGGAGGCCGACCCGGCGATCGCCGGGCTGCTCGCGGCGTTGAACGCGCCGCCGGTGCTCGGGTTCCTGGAGACGCTGACGGGGATCGACGGGCTCATCCCCGATCCGTATTTCGGCGGCGGCGGCCTGCACCAGATCGTCCGCGGCGGTTTCCTCAAGGTGCACGCCGACTTCAACTGGCACCCCAAGTTCGAGACTCGACCGGCGGTTGAATCTCCTGCTCTACCTGAACAAGGACTGGAAGGAGGAGTACGGCGGGCACCTCGAGCTGTGGGACCGCGGATTGAAGCGCGCGGAAAAGGCGATCCTCCCCGTGTTCAACCGAACGGTCGTTTTCGCGACGACCGACACCTCGTACCACGGCCACCCGACGCCGCTCGCCTGCCCGGAAGGCATGACGCGCAAGTCGGTCTCCCTCTACTACTACTCCAACGGAAGGCCCGAGAGCGAGAAGTCGGCGCCCCACGACACGGTGTTTCGGGACACTCCGGGATCGACGTGAACATCGCCTACCTCGTTCCGGAGAGCGGGATTTCCGGCGGGCAGCGCGTGATCTTCCAGCAGGCGGAAGGGCTCGCGCGCGCGGGCGCCGCGGTCACCCTGGTCTGCCCGAGCCCCCCGCCCGACTGGTTCCCGCTCGAAAGGGCCGCGTGGGAGCAGTCGGAATTCTCGCGGTCCTCCGCGCTCTCCCGAAGCGACGTTCGCGTGGCGACGTTCTGGACCACGGTCGCGCCGGCGCTCCTCGAGGCCCGCGGGCCCGTGTTTCACCTCTGCCAGGGCTACGAGGGAGACCTCTCTTTCTACGCCGCGTTGCGCGATCGCATCCGCGAGGCGTACGCGCGGCCGACGCGGAAGCTCGCCGTGGCGCCGCACGTGGCACGAAAGGCTGCGCCAGGAGGGCTTCGGACCCGTCGTCATGGTCGGCCAGGCCTTCGCGTCGGAAGAGTTCCCTCCGCCTTCCGCGCGCCGCTTCGACGCCGACACGCCCGAGATCCTGCTCGTGGGCACATTCGAGGCGGACGTCAAGGGAATCCGGGAGTCCCTCGAGGCGCTCGGAGCGATGCGCGCGCGCGGAAGGAGGTTCCGCTTGAAGCGAATCTCGGCGACCCCTCCGGCTGTCGAGGAGACGGCGCTCGGCCTCGCAGAGGAGCACCGCGTCGCGATACTTCCGCGCGAGATGGCGGCGGCGTACCGGTCCGCCGACCTGCTGATCGGCCCGTGCCACCCGGAGGAAGGTTTCGGCTTGCCCGTGCTCGAGGCGCTCGCCTCGGGCCTGCCCGTCGTTCTTTCGGACACGCCGGGCCACCGCCACATCGCGCGCGAGACCGCCGCGTACTTTCCGTGCGGCGATGCCCCGGCCCTCGCGCGCGCCCTGGAATCACTCCTGGATGATCCGGATCGGCGCCGGCGCCTGTCGGGGCTCGGTCCCGCGGAAGCCGGACGGTTCCGGACGTCGGACGTCGTCGATCGCCTCTTCGAGGAGTTCGGCCGCGCGGCCGTGGGCTCCGGGCGCAGCCGACTCGGATAAACTGGAAGTCCATGCTCACGTTGCAGAAACTCATCGCCTCCCTCTCCGCCTACTGGGAGGAGCAGGGGTGCCTGATCCTGCAGCCCTACGACCAGCCCATGGGCGCGGGGACGATGCACCCGGCCACCTTCCTGAAGGTCCTCGGCGCCGATCCCTGGCGTTGCGCCTACGTGCAGCCCTCGCGGCGGCCCGCCGACGGCCGGTACGGCGAGAATCCCTTTCGCCTCGGCAAGCACCTCCAGCTCCAGGTGGTCCTGAAGCCCTCTCCCGACGACGTGCAGGAGCTCTACCTCCGCAGCCTCGAGCGGCTCGGCATCGATCGGACCGAGCACGACATCCGTTTCGAGGAGGACAACTGGGAGTCGCCGACGCTGGGGGCCTGGGGCGTGGGCTGGCAGGTCGTCATGGACGGCATGGAGATCACGCAGTTCACGTACTTCCAGCAGGCGGGCGGGATCGACCTGTCTCCCATCTCGGCGGAGATCACCTACGGGCTCGAGCGGATCGCGATGTTCCTGTCGAAGGTGAACTCCATCTACGACGTCCGCTGGAACGAACACGTGACCTACGGCCAGTTGCGGCAGGCCGAGGAGCGCGAGCTGTCGAAGTACGACTTCGAGGTGGCCGACACGGAAATGACGGCGCTGCTGCTCGACCGCTACGAAGGCGAGGCGCAGCGGTGCCTCGCCGCCGGCCTGGTGCTGCCCGCCTACGAGGCGACGCTGCAGTGCTCGCACCTCTTCAACATCCTCGACGCCCGCGGCGCGGTTTCCGCCACGGACCGCGTGGGCTGGATCCGCCGGGTCCGGGACCTCGCCTGCGCGTGCGCCCGGGCGTACCTGACGGCGCAGGAGCAGGCCGGCCAGCCCACCGAGCCCGAGCCGGCCGCGGTTTGAGCTTTCGGGTGGCAGGCGCGCGGGCGTCGGTTCGGGCATGACGACCAACGACTTCCTCCTCGAGATCCGGACGGAGGAGATCCCGGCGCCCGTCGTGGCCACCGCGCGGCGGGACCTCGGCCCGGCTGGTCGGCGAGGGGCTCGCCGAAGAGGGGCTCGTGGCGGCGAAGGTCGAGTCCTTCGGCTCGCCGCGGCGCCTGATCCTGATCCTGCGCGGGCTTCCGGAGAAGCAGGAGGATCGGTTCTCCGAGGTGCTCGGGCCGCCGGCCTCCGCGGCGTTCGACGCCGAGGGCCACCCGACCAAGGCCGCCCGCGGCTTCGCGCGCGCCCAGGAGGTGCAGGTCTCCGAGCTCGTCGTCGTCGACTCTCCGCGGGGGCCGACCGTGGCCGCCCGGCGCACCATTCCGGGCAAGGCGACGGCCGACGTGCTCGCGGCGGCCGTGCCGCGGGCGGTCGCGGCGATGACGTTTCCCAAGACGATGCGGTGGGGGGACGCGACGCGGTCCTTCGTTCGCCCCGTGCGCGGGGTCGTCGCGCTCTTTGCGGGGAAGGTCGTGCCGATGGAGCTTCTGGGCGTCGCCTCGGGCGCGCGGACGGTGGGCCATCCGGTCCTTTCGGAGTTCCCGATCCGGGTCTCCGGGCCCGACGACTTTCTCCAGAAGCTGCGCGTGGGCCATGTCGAGCCGGACAGCGAGGCGCGGCGCCTCCGGATTCTGGAGGGGGCGCGGGAGCTCGCGACCGCCGTGGGCGGATCGATCGAGTCGGAATCGGATCTGGCGGCGACGCTGGCGGATCTGGTCGAGTGGCCCGGGGTCGTGCGCGGCTCCTTCGCTGCCGAATTCCTGGAGCTGCCCGAAGAAATCACGACGACGGCGATGCGCACGCACCAGAAGTACCTGCCCGTGCGCGGTCCCTCGGGGCTGCTGCCGCACTTCGTCGCCGTCATGGACAACGCGGAGGACCGGCGCGGCCTGATCGCCAAGGGCAACGAATGGGTCTTGAACGCGCGCCTGGCCGACGCGCGGTTTTTCTTCGAGGAAGACCGGAGGCAGTCCCTCGCGTCGCGCCTGCCGGAGCTCTCGCGCCTCTCCTTTCAGGACCGGCTCGGCGACTACCGGCAGAAGACGGAGCGGGTGGAGCAGCTGGCGGCGACGATCGCGCACGTCGTCGGGCGGCCGGACCTCGCCGAGTCCGTCACGCAGGCCGCGCGACTCTCCAAGGTGGACCTGACCACGCGCATGGTGCGCGAGTTCACGGACCTTCAGGGGGTCGTCGGCGGCATCTATGCGCGGCTGGAAGGGCCATCCGGAAGCGGTGTGGCGGTCGATCTACGATCAGTACCGGCCGTCGAGCGGCGCCGGCGAGCCCCCGCGCGAAGCGGCCGGGGCGATCCTGTCGCTCGCCGACCGCTTCGACACTCTGGCCGGCCTCTTCCGGCTGGGGCTGGTGCCGACGGGGTCGCGCGACCCGTACGGATTGCGGCGCGCGGCGGTCGGCGTCGTCGCGATCGTCACGGGCCGGGCGTGGCGCCTCGACTGGAAGCCGGTGGCGCGCCAGGCCCTCGCGCAGTACCCGGGGGACCTGCCCGGGCCCGGCGTCGACGCGGCGCTTCTCGAGCTCGAGAAGTTCTTCGCCGAGCGCCTGCGCAACCTCCTCGAGCGCCGCGGGTACGCGTACGACGAGATCTCGGCGGTGATCGGGGCGGGTGTCTGGGACTTCGCCGACGCGGCGGAGCGTGCGGCTGCGCTCGCGGAGGCCCGGCGCAAGACGGACTTTCGCTCGCTCGTGCTCGCCTCGAAGAGGATCCGCAACATCCTCGGGGAGTCGGCGGCCGGCGCGCCCAACGTCGACCTCTACCGCGAGGACGCGGAGCGGCAGCTGGCGTCCGACTTCCTGCAGGCCCGCCAGATGGTCGAAGACCTCGCCGGCGCCCGGCGCTACCGCGCGGCCATGGAGACGATCGCCTCCATCGCGCCGTCGCTCGACCGTTTCTTCGTCGAAGTCCTCGTCAATTGCCCCGAGCCGGAGCTGCGGCAGAATCGCCTGGCGCTGCTCGGCGCGATCCAGAAGGAGTTCTCGCGGCTGGCCGACTTTTCGGAGATCGTGGTGGAGAAATGAAGAAGGTCTATTTCTTCGGCGACGGTGTCGCGGAGGGCGCGGGACTCGGCAAGGAGGCCCTGGGAGGCAAGGGGTCGGGCCTGGCCGAGATGACCGCCCTCGGGATCCCGGTTCCGCCCGGATTCACGATCGACACGTCCGTGTGCAACGACTACACGCGGGGACAGTCGCTCGACGGCGTGCGGGCCGAGGTGGACGCGGCGCTGGCGCGCGTCGAGCAGGCGGCGGGCAAGCGCTTCGGGGACGCCGGGGACCCGCTGCTCGTTTCGGTGCGTTCCGGGGCGCGCTCCTCGATGCCGGGCATGATGGACACGATCCTGAACCTCGGCCTGACGTCGAAGACGCTGCCGGGTCTCGCTGCTCTGCTCGGCCAGCGTTTCGCCTTCGACTGCCGGCGCCGTTTCATCGAGATGTACTCCAACGTCGTTCTGCGCGTGCCGCGGCACCACTTCGAGGAGATCTTGACGGCCCGGAAGAAGGCGCGCGGCGTTGCCTCGGACACGGACCTGACGGCGGAGGACCTGGCCGACGTCGTCGACGAAGAACGAAGCGGTCGTCCGCAAGGAAACCGGCCGGGACTTTCCCGACGACCCCCGCGAGCAGCTCTGGGGCGCGATCGGCGCCGTCTTCAAGTCCTGGGACAACGAGCGGGCCAAGACGTACCGCAAGCTGCACCGGATTCCCGACGACTGGGGCACGGCCGTCAACGTGCAGGCGATGGTCTTCGGCAACCGCGGCGAGACCTCCGCGACGGGCGTCGCCTTCACGCGCGATCCCTCGACGGGCGAGAAGAAATTCTACGGCGAGTTTCTGCCCAACGCGCAGGGCGAGGACGTCGTGGCCGGCATCCGGACGCCGCGCCCGTTGAATGCCGACGGATCGGGCGCCTCGCTCGAGGAGACGATGCCGGAGGCCTACCAGGAGCTCCAGCGTGTGCGTGAGCGGCTCGAGAAGCGCTTCCGCGACATGCAGGACCTCGAGTTCACGATCGAGGACCGGCGCCTGTACCTGCTCCAGACGCGCAACGGAAAGCGGACGGGATTCGCGGCCGCGCGCATCGCGACCGAAATGGTGGACGAGGGCCTGATCACCGAGGAAGAGGCCCTCTCCCGGGTCGAGCCCGAGCAGCTCGTGCAGCTCCTGGCGCCCGTCTTCGACCTGAAGGAGAAGGGCGCCGCGATGAAGGCCAACCGCCTGCTGGGCAAGGGCCTTCCCGCGGGTCCCGGGGCGGCGTCCGGACGGATCGCCCTGACCGCGGCGCGCGCCGTGGCGATGGCCGCCGAGGGAAAGCCCGTCGTCCTGGTCCGCGAGGAAACCTCGCCCGAAGACATCGCGGGCATGCACGCCGCCGCCGGGATCCTGACGACGCGCGGCGGCGCGACGTCCCATGCGGCCGTCGTCGCCCGCGGCATGGGCAAGACCTGCGTCGTCGGGGCGGGAGAGATCACCGTCGACGAGGCGCGCCGGGAAGTGCGCGCGAAGGGCCTCAAGGCTTCGGAGGGCGACTGGATCTCGATCGACGGCACGACGGGGGAGGTCATCCTCGGCCCGCTGCCGACCCGCCCGTCCGAAGTCCTGCAGGTCGCGCTCGAGAAGACGCTCAAGCCCGAGCAGTCGGCCGTCTTCCGCTCCTTCGATCGGATCCTGAAGTGGGCCGACAAGCGGCGGCGCCTGGGCGTGCGGGCCAACGCCGACACGCCGACCGACGCCCGCGTGGCCGTCGTCTTCGGCGCGGAGGGGATCGGACTCTGCCGCACCGAGCACATGTTCTTCGAGGAGAAGCGCATCCTCGCGGTGCGGGAGATGATCCTGGCCGAGACCGTCGAGGGCCGCCGCGCGGCGCTCGCGAAGATCCTCCCGATGCAGCGGCAGGACTTCGTCGGGATCTTCCGGGAGATGGGGGAGCGGCCGGTCACCATCCGGTTGCTCGATCCGCCGCTCCACGAGTTCCTGCCCAACGAAGAGGAGGCCCTCGCGAGGACCGCAGCGGAGCTGAAGGTCTCCGTCGAAAAGGTCAAGGAACGCGTCCGGCAGCTCCACGAGTTGAACCCGATGCTCGGGCACCGCGGCTGCCGCCTCGGCCTCACGCACCCGGAGATCTACGAGACGCAGGTCCGCGCCATCTTCGAGGCCGCGGCCGAGGTGATCAAGGGCGGCGGCAAGCCGAATCCCGAGATCATGATCCCGCTGATCGGCACCGAGGCGGAGTTCGTCCGCCTGAAGGCCCTGGTGGACGAGACGGCGCAGGTCGTGTCGCGCGAAACGGGGCAGCCGGTGCGCGTACAAGACCGGCACGATGATCGAGATCCCGCGCGCGGCGCTCCAGGCGGCGCGGATCGCGGAGACGGCCGATTTCTTTTCCTTCGGGACCAACGACTTGACGCAGATGACGTTCGGCTACTCGCGCGACGACGCCGGATCCTTCCTGCCGACGTACATCGACAAGGGGATCCTCCCGGAAGACCCGTTTGCGAGCCTGGACCAGACCGGGGTGGGGGAGCTCGTCGCGATCGGAACGCAGCGCGGCCGGCAGACGAACCCGAAGCTCAAGGTCGGCGTCTGCGGCGAGCACGGCGGCGACCCCCGCTCGATCGAGTTCTTCCACTCCGTGGGGCTCGACTACGTGTCCTGCTCGCCCTACCGCGTGCCCGTCGCGCGCCTGGCGGCGGCCCGGGCGGCCATGTCCGAAGGCAAGGGCGTCTCGTCGACGGCGTGATCGGAACGCTGGCGCTGGCTCTGATGGTTTCTTCGGCCGCCCCTCCTGCGTCCGTTGCGGACCTGGTCGTCCTCTCCGCCAGGATCTGGACGGGTGATCCGGCGCGCCCGCAGGCGCAGGCCCTGGCCGTCGGTGGCGGGCGGATCCTCGCCGTCGGGTCCGACGCCGAGGTCGCGAAGCTCAAGGGACCGAAGACCGTCGTCCTCGACGCCGCTGGCCGGCGCGTCGTCCCCGGCTTCATCGACGCGCACACGCACATGACGATGGGCGGGCTGAACCTGCTCGCTCTCGACCTGCGGCGGACGAAGGACGAGGCCGACTTCACGCGGCAGGTCGCGGCCTACGCGAAGGGAAAGCCGCCGGGTGTCTGGCTGACCGACGGAGCCTGGGATCACGCGCAGTGGACGCCGCCGCGGCTTCCGACGAAGGCCCTGCTCGATCCGGCGACGGGCGACCACCCGACCTGCCTCTCGCGGCAGGATGGCCACATGATGGTCTGCAACAGCCTGGCCCTGAAGCTCGCGAAGATCACGCGCGGCACGCCCGACCCGCCGGGCGGCGTCATCGTGCGCGACGCCACCGGAGAGCCGACCGGCCTTCTCAAAGACTCCGCCATGGACGCCGTCGCCGCCGTCCGGCCGCCGCGCACGCCGGCGGAGCTTGCCCAGGCCCTCCGCGCCGCCATGAAGGAGGCGGCGCGCGTCGGGGTGACCTCCGTTCAGGATCTCCAGGGCGACCCCGGAACCCTCGACGCCTGGGAGAAGCTGCGCGACTCCGGCGAGCTGACCGTGCGGGTCAGCTTCCGGCCGCCGCTCGCGGAGTGGGAAAAAGCCCGGGACCGCCGGGCGGCCATGCGAAACGACGAGTGGCTGCCGCATCGGGGGCGTCAAGGGATTCTCCGACGGCGCGCTCGGCGCCGCGACGGCCCTCCTCTTCGAGCCTTTCACGGACGATCCGACCAACAAGGGCGTGTGGGCCGCCGAGGCGATCCCGCTCTCCCGGTTCGAAGAGCGCGTCGCGGGGGCGGACGCGCGCCGGGACTCCAGGTCGAGATCCACGCGATCGGCGACCGCGCCAACGCGGAGATCCTCGACCTCTACGAGAGGGTAGCCAGGCGCAACGGCCCGCAGAGACCGCCGCTTCCGGATCGAGCACGCCCAGCACCTGCGCGCTGCCGAGATCCCGCGTTTCGCGGCGCAGGGCGTCATTCCCTCGATGCAGCCGTACCACGCGATCGACGACGGCCGCTGGGCCGACCAGCGGCTCGGCCGCGAGCGCAACAAGGGGACCTACGCCTTCCGGTCGCTTCTCGACGCGAAGGCCCGCCTGGCCTTCGGCTCGGACTGGGACGTGGCGCCCCTGTCGCCGATCGCCGGAATCTACGCGGCGGTGACGCGCCGCACGATCGACGGCAGGAACCCGCAGGGCTGGGTGCCCGAACAGAAGATCACGGTCGAGGAAGCGCTCCGCGCCTACACGGCGGGCGCGGCCTACGCGGGCTTCGAGGAAAAGGAAAAGGGGTCTCTCGAACCGGGAAAGCTCGCCGACTTCGTGGTCCTCTCGGCCGATCCGTTCTCCGTGGCTCCCGAAGAGATCGAGAAGATCGTGGTCGACCAGACGGTGGTCGGCGGGAAAGTCGTTTCCGGGCGTCCCTAGACGCCCTGTGATAGGTTTTTCTTCCGGTCCGGTGCCGCCCAAGCCTTCGAAGGAGTGGCGGACGGCCGACGCGGAGGGGGATCACCATGACGATTCGCCGATTCCGTATGAGCCTCCAGGCAACGGGCGCGCGGGGCCTCGCTGCCCTCCTTTCCCTTCTGCTCCTCGCTCCTCCCGACGCGGTCGTGTACGCGCAGGACGCGGCGCCGGCGGCCCCGGAGGCCGAGCAGGAGGCGCCGCCGCTTCCCAACGACCAGCTGGAATCTCTCGTCGCGCCGATCGCGCTCTATCCCGACCCGCTTCTGGCCCAGGTCCTCGTCGCCTCGACGTATCCCCTGGACATCGTCGAGGCGCAGCAGTGGCTGGGGAAGAACAGCAGCCCTCAAGGGGGACGAGCTGACGGCGGCCGCAGAGAAGCAGCACTGGGACCCGAGCGTTCAGGCCATGGTCGTCTTTCCCGACGTCGTCAAGCGGATGAGCGAGAACGTCAAGTGGACGACGGACCTCGGCAACGCCTTTCTCGCGCAGGAACAGGGCGTGATGGACGCGGTGCAGCGGCTGCGGGTGAAGGCCAAGGACGCCGGCAAGCTCGATTCCACTGACCAGCAGAAAGTCGAGACGAAGGTCGTCGAATCGAAGACGATCGTCGAGATCCAGCCGACGAGCACCGAGGTCGTCTACGTCCCGACCTACAGCCCGACGGTCGTCTGGGGAGCGCCGATGTATCCCGTACCCTCCGATGTACTACCCGCCGTATTACCCCGGAGCGGCCCTCCTTTCCTTCGGCGTCGGAATGGCGGTGGGCGCGGCGATCAGCGGCGGATGGGGCTGGGGCTGCGGATGGGGCGGCGGCAACAACACCATCAACATCAACAACAACAACAACTTCGTCAATAACAGCAATCGGCAGAACAACGTCAACCGGAGCGGCAACAGCAACTGGCAGCACAACGCGCAGCAGCGCGGGGGCGTTCCGTACAAGGACAAGGCGACGGCGAACAAGTACGGCGGTGGGGCGCGCGGCGACTCGATGTCGACGCGACAATCGCAGGCGCGTTCGCGCGAGGGCGGCGCGGGTAGCGCCTCCAACCGCGGCGGCGGCAGCGCTGCGAGCAACCGCGCGGGGAGCGGCGCAGCGAGCAACCGCGGCGGCGGCGCCGAGCAACTTCAGCTCGGGCAGCTCGAACCGCGTCGGTGGCCGGGACGTTTCGCCCAGCAGCCGCTCCGGAAGCTCCAATGCGTTCGGAGGTTCTCAGAGCGGGAACCGCGCCCGCGCGAGCAGTTCCCGGGGTTCCTCGAGCATGAGCGGCTCCCGCGGCGGCGGGGCGTCTCGGGGCGGCGGCGGCGGCGTCGGCGGTAAGCGAGGAAAACATGAAATACGAGATCGGGCGCACCCCCTTCCGTTCGGGCCGATTCACGGCGGCGCTCCTCGCGCTGGCGATTGGCTGGGTCTCCACCGTCGCGGCGCAGCCCAGGCAGCGACTGTACGACACGCCCAAGCAGGCCGCCGAGGCCGCCGTGGCGGCCGCCGAGAAAGACGACGTGGCTGCCCTGCTCGAGATCTTCGGGCCCGACGGCAAGGACCTCATCCTCTCGGGCGATCCCGTGGAGGACAAGAACGGCCGCGCGAGGTTCGCGGCGAAAGCCCGCGAGAAGATGCAGGTGACCTTCGACCTCGCGGATCCGACGCTCGCCACCCTCACCGTGGGCAACGACGACTGGCCGTTTCCCGTCGCCCATCGTGCAGCGAACCAACGGGAAGTGGAGATTCAATTCGACGCTCGGCCGGAAGGAAGTCCTCGCCCGGAGGATCGGCGGCAACGAGCTCGACGCGATTGCGCTGCTGCGGGGCTATGTGGAGGCCCAGAAGGACTACGCCTCGAAGGAGCGTGACGGCAGCGGGATGCTCCAGTACGCGCAGAAGGTGATCAGCACCGCGGGCAAGCAGGACGGCCTGTCCTGGAAGAACGCCGACGGCACCGTCGGGGGACCCATGGGCGATGAGCTGGCGGCGGCCCTCGCCGCCGGCTACACGAAAAAGGCGGAGCCGTACAACGGCTACTACTTCCGCATCCTGAAAGCGCAGGGCCCGGCGGCGCCCCGCGGCGCCCGCGACTACGTGGTCAACGGAGCGATGATCGGCGGTTTCGCGATGATCGCGTGGCCCGCCCAATACGGCGTTTCCGGAATCCAGACCTTCCAGGTCAACCAGGACGGGCTCGTCTACCAGAAGGACCTGGGCAAGGAGACCGCGCAGCTCGCTTCGCAGATGACCCGCTACAACCCGGGCAAGGGCTGGCTCGTCACCGAAGACGAAGACTAGGACCGCGAACCCGACCGCCGCCGGAGCCCTGCGGCTCCGGTAGACTGCGGCTCCATGCCCAGGATCCACCGCCTGCCCGGTGAGGTGATCGACCGGATCGCCGCCGGAGAGGTGGTGGAACGGCCCGCCTCCGTCGTCAAGGAGCTCGTCGAGAATGCCCTCGACGCCGGCGCCTCGCGCATCGAGGTCGAGCTCGAGGGCGGGGGGATCGGCCGGATCCTCGTGCGCGACGACGGGACCGGGATGTCGGCCGAGGACGCGCGCCTCTCCGTCGAGCGCCATGCGACCTCCAAGATCGCTTCCGACGCGGACCTGGAGGGCGTTGCGAGCTATGGCTTCCGCGGCGAGGCGCTCCCGTCGATCGCCTCGGTCTCGCGGTTTCACCTGACGACCTCCGACGGCTCCTCGCCGGAGGCCATCCGCATCGGGATCGACTTCGGCGGCGCCGCGAAGGAAGAGCCCGCGGCCCGGCCGCGCGGCACGGACGTTCTCGTCGAAGACCTCTTTGCGCGCACGCCCGCGCGCCGGAAGTTCCTCTCCTCGCCCGAGGCCGAGGGGCGCGCGGCGGCGGCCGCGGTCACGAAGGCCGCGCTGGCCAACCCTTCGGTCGCTTTCTTCCTCCGGTCGAAGGATCGCCAGATCCTGGACGCGCCCGCGGCCGTCGACCGCGCGGCGCGGATCCTCCAGATCTTCGGCCGCGAGACGCTCGGAGACCTCGTCGACTTCGAGGCGCGGTCGGGACCGCTGCGGGTCGCGGGCTACACGACGCGCGGCTCGGTGACGTTCGCCTCCCGACGCAACCAGTACCTTTTCGTCAACGGCCGGCCGGTCGAGGACCGCTCGCTCTCCCGCGCGATCGGGCAAGCGGCGCGCGACGCGATCCGGACCGAGCGCCACCCGGCGCTCTTCCTCTTCCTGACGGCGGAGCGGGGCGCCGTCGACGTCAACGTTTCTCCGGCCAAGACCCAGGTGCGCTTCGCCGACGCCGGCACCGCATACCGGCTCGTCTTTCACGCCCTCCACTCGGCCCTGATCTCGGGCAAGGAGGAGCGCCGGCTGACGGCGGTTCCCCCGGAGGCGTCGCTCGCCGAGCCGGCGGCCCCCTACGGGGCCCCGGCCCTACCGGCGCCGAGCCAGCCGGTGGGTGTTCCGCCCATGCCGCGTCCCGAGCCTCCCCGGCCGGCCGAGAACAAGCCGCCCGAGATCCTCGCGATCGGCCAGCACCGGGAGTCCTACATCGTGGCGACCGGTCCGGAAGGGTTGCTGGTCATCGACCAGCACGCCGCCCACGAGCGGATCCTCTACGAGAGGATTCGCGATCGCATCGCCTCGGGACGGCTCCTGTCGCAGCGGCTCCTGCTGCGGGCGCTCTTCGAGGCGACTCCCGAGGAAGTCGAGACCATCGCGGCGCGGTTCGAGGACCTGACGGCCGCCGGGTTCGAGATCGAGCCCATGTCGGGACGCTCGTACTCGATCGCGTCCCTGCCGGCCGAGGCGACGGACCGCGACCCGGCCGAGACGCTGCACGACGTCCTGGCCCGCCTGGCGGAAGGGGACGCGGCGACGCCGGACGAGCGGCGCGACCGGCTCGCCGCGAGCCTCGCCTGCCGCTCCGCCGTGACGATCCGCTACCACCTGGCTCCCGAGGAAATCCGTCGCCTGCTGTCCGACTGGGTCAGGACCGCCGACCGCTTCACCTGCCCGCACGGCCGGCCGGTCGTGCTCTCGATGACCGAGGACGAGCTGGAGAAGTACTTCAAGAGGAAGTAGTCGGCTGCCGGACGCCGGAAAGCTGATAGCTTTCCGCGCCATGGACAGAAGAACATTTCTCCAGGGCGCCGCGGTCGGCGCCGCATCCCTGGCCTTTCCGCCGCCCGCGCCGCCGAAGGCGTCCGACCTCGGCCCCGTTCTGGCCCAGATCCCGAAGCAGCACGACCAGTCGGTCGCGCGCCTGCAGGAGTGGATCCGGCAGCCGTCGATCGCCGCCGAGAACAACGGGATGTCCGAGGGCTGCGAGCTGCTGATCCGCTACCTGCGCGAGGCCGGCTTCGACACCGCGGTCCGCGTTCCCACCGACGGGCAGCCGGGCGTCTTCGCGACGCTCGACGCCGGCGCCCCCCGCACCCTGGGCCTCTACTTCATGTACGACGTGAAACAGGTGGATCCGGCGGAGTGGTCCTCGCCCCCGTGGGCGGCCGCCCTCGTGGACCGGCCGGGCCTCGGCAAGCTCGTGATGGGCCGCGGCGCCGTGAACCAGAAGGGCCCGGAGGCGGCGTTCCTCGCGGCGCTCCACGCCTACCGCGGCGCCGGGAAGAAGCTCCCCGTCAACCTCGTGCTCGTGGCCGAGGGAGAGGAAGAGATCGGCTCCCCGCACTTTCCGCAGATCGTCCACCGGCCCGAGGTCGAGGCGGCGCTCAAGCGCTGCAGCGGCATCTTCATGCCGAGCGCGTCCCAGGACCGGGACGGCGTCGTCACGGTGTCGCTCGGCGCCAAGGGCGTCATCGAGTGCGAGCTGACCGCGAGCGGTGAGCGCTGGGGACGGGGCCCGACCAAGGACATCCACTCGAGCAACAAGTCGCGCGTGGACAGCCCGGCCTGGCACCTCGTGCATGCCTTGAACACGCTCGTCTCCGCCGACGGCAACACGCCCGCGATCGAGGGCTTCGCCGCCGGAGCCCGCCCCATCAACGCGGCCGAGAAGGCGATGATCGCCCAGGCGGCGCTGCGGTTCGACGAGGCGACGGCCAAGAAGCAGCTCGGCCTCACGCACTGGATCGACGACCTCGGCTGGGTCGAAACGCTCGAGCGGTACGTGTCGCAGCCGACCGTGAACATCGAGGGACTCGTCGGCGGCTACACGGGAGTCGGAGGAAAGACGATCCTCCCGCACAAGGCCGTCGCGAAGCTCGACCTGCGCCTGGTCCCGGACATGAAGGCCGCCGACGCGTTCGCGGCGCTGCAGAAACACCTCGAGAAGAAGGGCTTCGGCGACGTCGAGGCGAAGATGACCGGCGGGTACGATCCGACGAGCACGCCCGCCGACGCGGCCGTCGTCCGGGCGGAGCTCGCCGTCTACCGGCGCGGCGGGATCGATCCGGTGATGTGGCCTCGCAACGCCGGCTCCTGGCCGGGATACGTCTTCACGGGAGAGCCGCTGCGCCTTCCCGCGGCGCATTTCGGCCTCGGCCACGGGAGCGGCGCGCATGCTCCCGACGAGTACTTCGTCATCGAGTCGACCGATCCGCGGGTTCAGGGAATCGACGGCGCCGTGCGCTCGTACGTCGAGTACTTGAACGAGCTCGCGGTGATCGCCTAGCCGTCTTCGCGGGGGCTCGGGGCTCAGCGCTTCGGCACGAACGTGTCCTGCACGACGCCGCCTTCTTCGAGCGTGGCCCGCACGACCTTGCCGTCGGCGATCTCGAAGCGGAGAGCCAGCAGAGGCATCCCGACGATCCGGAACCGGGTCCCCGAGACGGGCACGAGGAGCATCTTCGGGTCGTCCGGCAGCGACAACGCGAGTCGCCCCGCCTCCAGGGCGAGGCGCGCTTCGCCGCCCTGCGCGTCGGCGTAGGCGCCGGCCAGAGCGAGGAGCTCGGATTCGCTCAGGGCGACCGGCCGCCCGCCGGGAGGCTCGGTCGGAAAGGGCGGCCGCGCGATGCGCGCGACACACCCGGTGTCCAGGCCCGACGTCGTGCCGCGCTCGACGAAATCGATCTGCAGACGGGTGACGCAGTCGGCGCCCGTGAGCCCATCGAAGCCGTGGCCGCCGTGCGGCACGACGGCGTGAAGGCTCCGGGAGAGGCTCCGCGCCACCGCCGCGCCGTTCTGGGGCGGCGTCACCGGGTCCCAGGCGCCCGAGAGGATCAGGACGGGAACGTTCGAGCGCACCGGCTGCCGGTAGTTTGCGGGAAGGCTCGCGCGCCGCCAGACCGCGCACGCGGCGCTCTGCTCACGGTAGCGGTAGTCGCCGAGCATCGTGCCGGCCGCCGCGCGCTGCCGCCTCCTCGGGACGGACCCAGGGCAGGTCCTCGGCGCAAGTCACCGAGAGGTAGAGGCCGTTGGCGCCGCTTCCGACGAGGTTGCGGCGGGTGTCGAGCGCGAGCTCGGTGATCGGTGCGAGATCACCGGCGGCCGCGGCGTGCAGGCAGGCCGGGATCAGGGCCGCCGCGGTCGGCTGGTACAGCATGTACCGGACGGCCTCGGCGAAGACGTCCCGGGACAGGCTCACGGTGGCAGGAGCCCCGGTCTCCGGGTGGAGGATCTCGACGGAGGCCGGCGACTCTTCGAGCCGACGCAGCACGGCCTGCAGGTCTCCCTGCAGATCGGGGAACGCCGCATGACAAGCCGCCTCGGCCGCGCACTCGCCGAGCACGCCGGAAAGCGCCCGCTGTGTGTCCTGCGGGAAGTGGAGCGGCATGTCCTGGTTGGTCGGTGCGACGCCGAGCAGGGTGGCCGTGCGGACATGCCGGCCGTGCTGGCGCAGGTACACGAGGGCGGCGCGCGTGCCGTAGGAGACCCCGAAGAGGTTGAGCTTCTCGTAGCCGAGCGCCCGGCGCACATCGTCGAGATCGTCGGCGGCGAGGGGCGTCGTGTACTGCGTCAGGTCCGACGAGGCCTCGAGCTTCGGACGGCACTTGCGGGCGGCGGCGAGCGGGAAAAACTCGCCGAGGTAGCTCTGGAGGTCCTCGGCCGGCTCGAAGAGGACGCAGTTCAAGGGGTGCGAGCCGCCGGTCCCGCGCTGGTCGACCAGGAGGATGTCGCGCCGCTGGCGAAGGGGCGCGTACTCCCTTGCCAGGCCGGAGGCGGCCTCGGTGGCGGCGGCGCTCGGGCCCCCATCCAGGAAGACGAAGGGATCGGGAGCCGGGTTGCCTCCGGTCGCGGGCAGGACGAGGATGTTCAGCCGGATCTTCCGGCCGGATCGCGAGGACCGGTTCTCCCAGACCTCGATTCCGCCGCAGCGCGCCTTTTCCTCCAACCCCGGGACCGCGCATGGCGTCAGCGTCAGGCTCCGGGAAACGGGTGCCGCCGCGAGTGTCGCGGCGGCGAGGAAGAGGGGAAGGGCGAGGGCGGCCGCCGGCGGTCTCCGCATCCCGTGGCCCTCGGTGACCGGGCCGGGCCGCTTCAGACGCTGCGCGGCGGCATGCCCACGCCGCTCTCGTTCTCGCGACGCTTCTTGCGGACGTGCGACACGATGAGGATGAGGCCGAGCAGGATGATCGCTGCGGGACCGCCCCAGTCGCCCACCACGTCCCAGAACCGCTCGAGATCCAGGTACCTGTCGGCCAGCCACAGGGTGCCCATGCCGACGAGGATCACGCCCCAGGTCAGCGCTCCCGTTCCCTCACCGGCCTTGCGGAGGGCGGGCGCCGAGGCAAAGCCGCTCTCGATCGCATATCCGCGGTTGATCGCCTTGGCCTGCCGGACGGCGTCGATGATCGCGAAGAACCAGATGAACGCGATGAGGGGACCGAAGAACTCGCCCCGGTGGCTGGCCATGCTGATCGAAAAGATGAAGGCGCCGCCGAAGGCGAAGGCGCGCTGGTAGAGGCCCAGGTACAGGTGGCCGAGCCCCGGGAACATCGAGAGAAAGCCCGCCAGTCCCGGCGACTTCCTTTCGACGATCAGGGGGGCAACCGCCGGTGGCGCCATGGGCGGTGGAGGCGGCGGCGGCGCGCCCGGTGCCATCCCGGGGTTCTGGTAGGAAGGGTTGTCGCTCATGATTGTCCTCCGGGCGAGCCGTCGGCCCGCCATGTCCAGATTTCGATTTCGTTGCTCTTCCAGGCGCCGCTTCCGTCCTCGTTGCGCGGACGAGACGGGCGGCGCGAAGATTCGGTTCTCATGACGAAGGCCAGGGCGTTGGAGAGGGCCGCGCGGCCGTAGCCGCCGACGTGCCCCTTGACCGACTCGAAGGAGCGGAAGGCCCTCTCCTGAAAGGCCCCGAAGCGGTCGACGACGGTGTTGCGGGCCACCTGGACCCCGGCACGCGCGGTCTGCTCGAGGCGCGCGGTGCCTGCCTTGCGGGCGAGGTCGGCCGGGTTCAAGCCGAGGAACATGACGATCAGGGCCGCCGCATAAGCCACGGCGATGGCGCCGCGGGGGCTCAGAAGCCAGCCGAAGGCGGACCGCGGCCGGGAGCGGGCCGGTTTCTTCCGCGCGGCGAGCACGCGGGTCGACAGCCAGGGCGAAGGTTCCGGCCGCGCCAGGACGGTCGGCCACGCCGAGCACGCCGGCGGCCTCCGTGCACGCCGTGCAGCGCGAGAGGTGGCTCTGGAGGCGCGCCGCGTCGGCCGTCGAGATTTCGTTCTCGGCCGTCTGCGCGAGCAGCTCCGGAGCACCTTCGCAGGACACCGTCTGCCGCGGGATCGCGCGGAGGGATTCGAGCAGGGCGAGGCTCGCCGCCGGCCGCCGCAGGCTTGCGACCGTCTCGGCGAAGCTCTCCATCTCGCGGGCGATCGCGCCGCAGGCCGCGCAGGAGGCGCGGTGGAGGGCGAAGTCCGCCTCGCGGCCCGCCGCGAGCAGTTTCTCGAGCTCCCGGCAGGCGCTCATACGAACCCCGCCACGGCGACGGCGAGCTGTGCCATCGCCTGGGTGCCCGAGGTCTCGTGCCGTTCGCGGACCTTTCGGGCGACCTCCGCGCGGGCGCGGAAGAGCCGCGACTTGACCGTTCCGTCGGGGAGATCGAGGGCCTTGCCGATCTCGTCGTAGGCGAGGCCCTCGAGGTCGCGCAGGACCAGGATCTCCGCCAGGTCCTCGGGGATCTCGGCGAGCGCCCAGAACAGGAGCTTCGTCCGCTCCTTCTGGATCGCCTGGGCCGCGGGGTCGTCGGAGGACTGCAGCAGCGGCGCCACCGCGTCGTCGGAGACGAACCGGAAGGAGCGCTCGCGCTTCTTGCGCCGGTAGCGGTCGATGCAGAGGTTCCGCGCCAGCGAGACCACCCAGGCCACCAGCGGATAGCTGCCGTCGTAGCGGTGCAGGTTCTCGAAGATCTTCAGGAAGATCTCCTGCGACAGCTCCTCCGCGTCCTCCCGCTTCAGGCTGAAGTGGTAGGCGACGGAGTAGACGCGCTGACCGAGGTGATCCACCATCTCCCTCCACGCCTCGTCGTCGCCCTTGCGGCAGCGTTCGACGAGGTCGTTCTCTTGCGGCAGGCTCAATGCTTCCTCAACTTCAAGAAGACGCAGGTTTTTGGAGAAAGTTCGCGCGCCGGAGGCCTGGCGGCGGGCCAAGTCTTTTCCTGAGAGAGTTTAGGCTCCTAAGACGTGCTGGGAGAGAGGGTTGGAAGGTTTGCCGCGCCCGCCGAGCCTCACGATGTCATTCCGGCGAGAGGGTCGGATTCCGCGCCTTCTCCGGAAAATGGGCATAGCCGAGCAGCTTGTAGCAGAGCTTGGCGATCATGAAGTCGGGAGCCCGGTTGCCGGGCACGGGGGAGTGCTCCACGACGTCGGCGCCGACGATCTTCCTGGAGGTGGCCAGCCGCCGGAGGATGTTCAGGGCCTGGTCGTAGGTGCCGCCGCCGGGCTCGGGGGTTCCGGTGCCGGGCACGAGCGAGCCGTCGAAGAAGTCCACGTCGAAGGTCACGTAGACCTCGTCGCTCAAGAGGCCGAAGGCGCCGTCGATCCAGTCGTCGGAGCGGTGCATCTCGCGGTTGGAGACGACGCGGATGTTCCCCTTCTGGCGCACGAACTCGACCTCCTCGCGGGAGATCGAGCGGATGCCGACCTGAACCGTCGGCACGCCCAGCTCCACCCAGCGCCGCGCCGCGCACGCGTGGGAGAACTTCTGCCCTTCGTACTGATCCCGCAGGTCCCCGTGGGCGTCGAAGTGGAGGATCGACAAGCCGGGGTAGCGCGAGAGGTGGGCGGCGATGGGGCCCGGCGCGATCGAGTGCTCGCCGCCAAGCGTCAGGACGAACCGCGGCTGCGCGAGGAGGTCGGCGACGGTGCGCTCGAGCTGCTGGACGCACTCGGCGGGCTCCATGTTCTCGGGCACCCAGTGCGGGCAGCGTGTGGACGCCGATCCGGTAGGTCTCTTCGTCGAGCTCGTCGTCGTAGAGCTCCACGTAATGGGACGCCTCGATGATCGCCGACGGCCCGTTCTTGGTCCCGACACCGTACGAAACGGTCCGCTCGTAGGGCACCGGCAGAACCACGACACGGCTCTTCTCGAGCGTGTGCTCGTCTTCGGGGATGCCGAGGAAGTTGGAGGAGAGAAACATGAGGGGATGATATCATGCGATTCGCGCAGTTCTGACTCTCAGTCGATTCTGGATCCTCGCGGAGTCCGACGCGGATGAGCCGGCTCGGCCAGCACCATCTACGATCGGCGCCTTCCGCCGCGGCGCCGACGGCGCGGGCGGGGAGCCGCCGGGGGAGTCTCGAGCCCCGTCTCGGCCTCGAAGCTCTCCTTGGCGCGCTGCATCCGCTCGAAGAGCGCGCGCCACTCCCTCACGAGGTCGTCTCCGCGGCCCGTGGCCATCGCCCGCAGCTCGAAGAGGGCAAGGGCGGCGGGGAACGCCTCGCGAAAGACCAGGCGGCGGGTCGGGACCTTGTTGTCGGGGCGGAAGGAGAGCCTCCCGACCAGCGCCAGGGCCTGCTGGATGCGGTGCGTGACGGCGTGGGGCCAGGCCATCCGGACCGCCAGGGGAGTCACGATGTCGGCGAGCACGGTGGCGAGCACCGCGGGCGAGGGCTCGCCTTCGGGGGAGCGCTCTCGGAATGCCGCGCGCGCGATCGGCAGCACGAGCAGGGCGAAGAGGACGGCGTCTTCGAAGGTCCGGCCGCGGCGGCGTTCCGCGTCGAGCACGTCGAGCAGCGCCCAGAAGAGGTGCCCGGTCCCGTGCGGGTGCTCGGGGTCGATCTCCCGCAGGACCGCGGCGAGCTCCGGCAGCAGGACGTCGAGCAGTCCGACCTCGCGCATGAGGAGGAACGTCGGCAGCGCATGGCCGCCGCGCAGCATCTGCGCGAGCTCCTCGGTGACGCGGGGAGCGGCCGACTTGGCGATCTCCTTGCGGTGGTTCAGGATGGCCTCGTACGCGTCCGGGGTGATCGCGAAGCCGAGGCGGCTGGCGAACTCGACGGCGCGGAGCATCCGGACCGGGTCCTCGCGGAAGCGGATCTCGGCATCCCCGATCGTGCGGATCAGGCCCGGCTTCGAGGTCGTCCAGGCCGCCGACGTAGTCCAGGATCGAGAAGTCGGAGATGTCGTAGAAGAGGCCGTTGACCGTGAAGTCCCTCCGCAGCGCGTCCTCACGGGCGGACCCGAACGTGTTGTCGGAGGTCATGAGCAGTTCCGGCGCGTCCGGATTCACGGGCTCCGGGCGACGGCGGAAGGTCGCGACCTCCACGACCTTTCCGTTGGGAAACAGGATGTGGGCCAGTCGGAAGCGGCGGCCGATCATCCGGCAGTTTCGGAAGAGGCGCCGGATCGCGGGCGGGTGGGCGTCGGTGCCGATGTCGAAGTCCTTCGGGACGCGGGAAAGCAGCAGGTCCCGGACGCTGCCGCCCACCAGATAGGCCTTGTGGCCGGCTCCCGAGAGCCTGTAGAGCACCTTGAGCGCATCCGGGTCGATCTGCTTGCGGGAGATCGGGTGCTGGCTGCGGGGGCGGACGCGCGGGGCGGGGTCGGTTCCGGTCGCTTCCCGGATTGCCGGCGGGGTCGAGCTCATCCGCCCGGATTCTATCCGATTGATCGAATTGGGGTTTTGACTTTGGGGCACCCCTGGGAAAGAATACCGGGTCTTTTGGACCGATCCACTTTGAGGAGGAACAAATGAGGCTCCGTTGGTGCGTCGCGGCCCTTCTGTCGGCCGCCTTCCTCTGCGCCGCCGCCTGCGGAAAGCGCGGCGCGGGCGACGAGATCTCGATCGGAGAATACGGCTCGCTCACCGGCACCACGGCGACGTTCGGCATCTCGACGGACAACGCGATCAAGATGGCCTTCGAGGAGGTCAACGCGGCGGGCGGCGTCACCGGGAAGAAGCTGAAGCTCTTCGTCGAAGACGACCAGTCCAAGCCCGAAGAGGCGGCCACGGCGGCGACCAAGCTCGTCAACCAGAACCACGTCGTCGCCCTGCTCGGCGAGGTCTCCTCGTCCCGCTCGCTCGCGGCCGCGCCCATCGCGCAGGCGGCGGAGATCCCCATGGTTTCCCCTTCGTCGACCAACCCGCGCGTGACGCAGGTCGGCGACTACATCTTCCGGGTCTGCTTCACGGATCCCTTCCAGGGCGCGGTCATGGCGAAGTTCGCCAACGACACGTTGAAGCTGAAGCGGGTGGCGATCCTCGTCGACGTCCGCAACGACTACTCCGTCGGGCTCCAGACCTTCTTCCGTCAGAACTTCAAGCAGATGGGCGGCGAGATCGTCGCGGAGCAGTCCTACAGCGAGGGAGACTCCGACTTCCACGCGCAGCTGACGCAGATCAAGGCCGCCAACCCCGAGGCCATCTACGTCCCCGGCTACTACACCGAGGTCGGCACGATCGCGCGCCAGGCCCGCGAGCTCGGCATCGCGGCCCCGCTGCTCGGGGGCGACGGGTGGGATTCCCCGAAGCTCTGGGAGATCGGCGGCGAGGCGTTGAACGGCAGCTACTTCTCCAACCACTACTCGACCGACGACCCGTCGCCGGTCGTCCAGAAGTTCGTGACCGAGTACAAGAAGAAGTACGGCGCGCCTGCCCGACGCGCTGGCCGCGCTCGGCTACGACGCGGCGAAGATCCTGGTCGACGCGATCTCGCGGGCAGGATCGACCGAAGGCGCCAAGGTCCGGGACGCGCTGGCGGCCACCAAGGACTTCCAGGGAGTGACCGGCACGATCACGATCAACAAGGACCGCAATGCGGTCAAGCCGGCCGTCATCCTCAAGGTCGAGAACGGGAAGTTCAACTTGGTCGAGACGATCAAGCCCGAGTCGGTGAAGCTATAGCTGGCTGCCCGTCGAGGGCGCCGGAATCCGGCGCGGGCGCTTCCGGAGCGGCCGCGCCCGCCTCGCCCTCGCTCCGCGACCCTCGGGGTGTGACCTCCGGCGGCGGTATCCGATGAGCACGTTCCTTCAGCAGGTCGTCAACGGGCTCTCGCTCGGGTCGATCTACGCCCTGATCGCGCTCGGTTACACGATGGTGTACGGCGTCCTGCGGCTGATCAACTTCGCGCACGGCGACGTCTACATGCTCGGGGCCTACACGGGCTACTACCTCTCCCGCAAGCTCCAGGGAAGCGAGCCGTCGCTCGTCTCGGCGCTGATCGTGATGGCGGGCTCGATGCTGACCTGCGCCGTGATCGGCATGCTGATCGAGCGGCTCGCCTACCGCCCCGTGCGCAAGGCGTCGCGCCTGACCCTCCTGATCACGGCGATCGGCGTGTCGCTCTTCATCGAGAACGGGGCGCAGCTGGTGTTCGGGCCCGATCCGAAGTTCTTTCCCTCGCTCGCCCCGCGCGCCGACTTTCGCCTGGGCCAGGTGCGCGTGACGAGCGAGCAGCTCACCGTCATCGTGCTCTCCTTCCTCCTGATGCTGGCCCTGCGCTTCTTCATCCTGAAGACGCGCACGGGCAAGGCCATGCGCGCCGTCTCGTTCAACCTCGACGCGGCGAAGCTGATGGGGATCTCGACGGACGGGATCATCTCGGTGACGTTCGCCCTGGGCTCGGCGCTGGCCGCGGCGGCGGGCGTCCTGATCGGGATGCAGATTCCCAAGATCGACCCGCTCATGGGCATCCAGTACGGCCTGAAGGCCTTCGTGGCGGCCGTCCTCGGAGGCATCGGCAACATTCCGGGAGCCGTGCTCGGAGGCCTCCTGATCGGGACCTCGGAGGTCATGGTCGTCGGCTACCTCTCCTCGAGCTACCGCGACGCCATCGCCTTCGGCATCCTGATCCTGGTCCTGCTGCTCCGGCCGCAGGGCATCCTCGGGCGCGTGCACAAGGAGAAGGTTTGAAGCGCCTCGGGACCGCCGCCGCCGTCGTCGCCGGGCTCTGGCTCGCCAATCAGCTCTTCATCGGCGCGCTCGTGCCGGGGTTCCGGATGGGGCCGTATTTCCTCCAGGTGGTGTGTCTGGCGGGGATCAACATCATCCTCGCGGTGAGCCTGAACCTGATCAACGGCTTCACCGGGCAGTTCTCCATCGGCCACGCCGGCTTCATGGCGATCGGGGCCTACACGTCCGCCTTCCTGACGGTGACCTTCGGGGACCGGATCCGCGCCGCGGTGTCCTTCCTCCCCGAAGGGCGGGCGCAACGGCGCGCTGCTGCTGCTGTCGCTGCTTGCGGGCGCGCTGCTGGCGGCCATCGCGGGATTCCTCGTCGGGGTTCCGTCGCTGCGCCTGCGGGGCGACTACCTCGCCATCGTCACGCTCGGTTTCGGCGAGATCATCCGCGTCGTCATCGTCAACATCGACGCGATCGGCGGCGCGCGGGGATTCACGGGCATCCCGAAGCTCGCCAATTTCTTCTGGATCTACCTGTTCGCGGCGATCACGATCCTGGTCGTGTCCCGCACGGTGGGCTCCTCCTTCGGCCGGACCCTGATCGCCATCCGCGAGGACGAGATCGCGGCCGAGGCGATGGGCGTCGACACCACGAAGAGCAAGGTCATCTCCTTCATCGTGTCCTCGGCCCTGGCCGGCATCGCGGGCGGGCTCTTCGGCCACTACCTGATGTACCTGAACCCGAACTCCTTCACCTTCATCAAGTCGATCGAGATCATCATCATGATCGTGATCGGCGGCCTGGGCTCCATCACGGGCTCGGTGCTCGGCGCCGTGCTCTACATCGGCCTGACCGAAGGGCTGCGCGGCTTCGCGCAGTACCGCATGGTGCTCTTCTCCTTCCTGCTCGTCGTGCTGATGATCGTCCGGCCGCAGGGCCTGCTCGGGCACCGCGAGTTCCTCCAGTTCCTTCCGAAACGGTGGCGCCTCGGGATCGACGCGCCGCCCGCCCGGGGCTGAGCGGGCCATGGCGCTGCTCTCCCTCTCCGGCGTCACGATGCGCTTCGGCGGCCTCGTGGCCGTCAACGACCTGTCGCTGGCCGTCGAGCCGGGCCAGCTCTACGGCCTGATCGGCCCCAACGGCGCGGGGAAGACGACCGTCTTCAACGTCATCACCGGCGTCTACACGCCGACGGTCGGCGGGATCGCCTTCGACGGGCACGCGATCGCCGGGAAGCGCTCCGGGTCCGATCACGCGCCACGGTGTCGCGCGCACGTTCCAGAACATCCGCCTCTTTTCCGAGATGACGGTGCTCGAAAACGTCAAGGTCGCCTTCCACTGCCGCCAGGAGGCGCACCTGGGCGCGGCGATCTTCCGCACGCGCACGCACCATGCCGAGGAGACGCGGGTGGATCGGGAGAGCCTCGAGCTGCTGAAGATCTTCCACCTCGACCACCTCGCGGCGGAGAAGGCCAAGAACCTGCCCTACGGCAGCCAGCGGCGGCTCGAGATCGCCCGCGCCATGGCGACCTCGCCCCGGCTGCTCCTGCTCGACGAGCCCGCCGCCGGCATGAACCCGCAGGAGGCCAACGAGCTGATGGACCTGATCCGCTGGATCCGCGACCAGTTCGGGATGGCGGTCCTGCTCGTCGAGCACAACATGAAGGTCGTCATGGGGATCTGCGAGCGCGTCCACGTGCTCGACTACGGCTCGACGATCGCCATCGGCCCGCCGGCGGAGATCCAGAAGAACCCCAAGGTGATCGAGGCCTACCTGGGAGGCGCGTAGTGGAGGCGGCTTCCGCGCCGATCCTCGAGGTCCGGGACCTCTGCGTGTCCTACGGCGCGATCAAGGCGCTCAAGGGCGTCTCGATCCGCCTGATGCCGGGCGAGATCGTGACCCTCATCGGCGCCAACGGCGCCGGCAAGTCGACGACGCTGCGCGCGATCATGGGCCTCGTGCCGCCCTCGAGCGGCGAGGTCCGGTTCCACGACGAGGCGATTCGCGGCACGCCGACCTTCAAGCTCGTGCGGCGCGGGCTGATCCTCGTTCCCGAGGGCCGGGCGATCTTCGCCAACCTCTCGGTGCGCGAGAACCTGGAGATGGGCGCCTACGCGCGCCGGGACGGCGGCGTCGGCGAGGACTTCGAGAAGGTCTTCCGGATCTTCCCGCGCCTGAAGGAGCGCATCAAGCAGACGGCGGGCACGCTCTCGGGCGGCGAGCAGCAGATGCTCGCGATCGGCCGCGCCCTGATGTCGCGGCCCAAGGTGCTCCTCTTGGACGAGCCGTCGCTCGGCCTGGCGCCCCTGCTCGTCCACACGATCTTCGAGGCCATCGAGGAAATCCACCGCGAGGGGACGCCCGGTCCTTCTCGTCGAGCAGAACGCCAACGCCGCCCTGCGCCACTCGAACCGGGCCTACGTCCTGGAAACCGGCAGCGTGGCGCTCGAAGGTTCCTCGGCCGACGTCGCGGCCAACCCGAAGGTCAAGGAAGCGTACCTGGGGGAGTGACCGGCGCGCTCCGCGCGCCGGTCATCCCGAGGCGCCCAGCGCCGAGGGATCCCAGACATTTTCGCCCGGGGCCGCGGGGCCTGCCGAGTCCGGGATCCCTCGCTCTCGCTCGGGATGACGGCTCTCCGGGCGGGTCCGTTACCGGCCGGGCTCGACCGCCTTCGGGATCACCGGATCGAGCCCGGGAAACTTCGCGAGCCAGGCGCGGCGTTCGCCGCGCAGCTTGTCCACGAGGGCCCGGTACTCGGCCTCCGTGTAGTGCTTCCGGGGGTCGTACTTCGCCAGATCGACGCCCGGCACGTCGACCGGCACCTCGTAGCCCCAGTCGGGATCGCGCTGCCACCGGATCCCTTCCTTGGCGATCTGCTTCATGATCTCGGTCGAGACCTTGATCGTGATCTTGTCGCCGGCGGAGCCTTCCTTCGCGCCGATCGATCCCGTGTTCAGGATGTAGGCCTGCATGTCCGGGTTCTCGCGGAGGATCGCGAGGACGCGGTTGCCCTCCTCCGACTCCGGCCCGACGATGAAGGGATTCGTCCCGACCTCGCGCTTGGCCTGTCCGGCCTTGGTCGGATCGCCGGCGGAGGTCTCGATCGATTCGCCCAGCATGAAGTAGGCCGCGGCCTGCTCGGAGGAGAGGCGCGCGCACACCGGAACGATGTCGTTGCGGCGCGTGATGAAGACGATCTTGTTCGCCTTGGGCAGGTCGATCCCGTCGCCGGTCCCCTTGATGTAGCGGCGCAGCACGACGCCGCGGCCGTTGGACGTGATCGAGGTGTCCAGGAAGTCGACCTTGCCGCCCGCCGGGTCCACCTTGATGTTCTCGTAGGTCGCCGTGGGATGCGTCGCGGCGCCCCAGAGGACCGTCTGGGAGGGCTCGAGCCCCTCCGTCTTGATGTAGAAGCCGTCCTCGGTGCCGTAGGCGCGCCCGTCGCGCGTCAAGAGCACGACGTCGTCCTGCTTGATGATCGCCCGCTCGGGCGGCTGCAGGCCGTGGTCGTGCAGCGTCAGCGTCGTCTTGCCCGTGCCCGGAAAGGCCGAAGAGCAGGAAGCCGACGTCGCGGGGCTTCCCGTCCGGCCCGTTGACGTGCAGGATCTTGGAGCCCGCGTGGAGGCCGAGCCCGCCCTTGCGCTTCATCCAGTACATCGCCTGGCGCAGCATCGATTTCTTCGCCTCGCCCGGGTAGTCGGAGCCGAGGATGTACGTGTAGCCCTGGTTGACGTCGCAGAAGATCAGGCGCTCGGGCCAGTCGGGCACGTACACCGAGACGAAGTCGGGCTCGTGCGAGGAGTCCGAAGGGAAGAGCATGTTGTGCCACATGTACGCGATGCGCGCGTACTCGGCGGGCACGAAGAGACGGCAGCGCAGCGTCGCTTCGGGGCAGTCGCCCATCCGCCGGTCCACCTGGAGCATGTCCATCCCGAGCAGCTTCTCCTGCACTTCGCGGATGACCTCGGCGGCGCGCTTGGGGCTCGATCGGCTGCTGCATGACGCCGACCGAAAGGCCCTCGGCCACGATGTAGGTGTTCTTGGCGGACCGGTTCTTGACGCGCGTCGCATAGACCGGAGATCCGTACTCGGTCGTCGTCTCGCCGGGGCGCGCCAGGGTGCGCAACTCCTCGCCGGAGAGGTCCTTGCGGATCTTCCTCGCCCGGACCGTCCGGGGCGAAATCGTCTCGACGGTGCTCATGATCTGTCTGTCCCTTCTCCCAACGGACACGGGGGAGGCGGTAATTATGCCCTACGCGCCGCCGGGTCGGGATGGCCCAAACGGGCTCTCAGAGCCCGATTTCGTCGGCGATCGGCTTCAGGGCCTCGATGACGAAACCGATGTGCTCCTCCAGGGGCAGACCCAGGGCCTGCGCCCCGCCGTAGACGTAGGAGCGGTCGACCGATCGGGCGAAAGCCTTGTCCTTGAGACGTTTGACGACCGACGCGACCGGGAGGTCGGCGATTTTCCGCGTCGGCCGGACTTTCACGCAGGCCCCGATGAAGCCGGTCAGCTCGTCGCAGGCGTAGATGGCCTTCTTGATCGTCGTGTCGCGCGGGATCTTCATGTAGTCCGCGTGCGACAGGATCGTCTCGATCATCTCCGGCGCATAGCCGCGCTCGGCGAGGATCCGGCCGCCGACGTGGAGGTGCGTCTCTTCGGTCGGGTTCTGCTCGTAGTCGAAGTCGTGGAGGAGGCCCACGATGCCCCACTTCTCGACCTCGGCGGGATCGGAGACGCCGGCGCGGCGGGCGCAGGCGCGCATGGCTTCCTCGACCGCGCGGCCGTGCTTGCGCAGGGCATCGGATTGCGTGAACTCGAAGAGGAGTGCCTCCGCCTCGGCCCGCGTGGGCCAGCGTCCGGAAGGCTCGCTCATGGCGTCAAATCCTACCTCCGGTCGGCGCCGGTTGCCGCCGGTCGGACTCGTCCGCCGTCCTTGACAGCGCACCCTGCGCGGTGAGAGCTTGTCCGTAAAGACGAAACGAAGACGGAACGCTCATTCGACAAGGAGCCAGCTCTATGAAGAAGCTCACCGTTGCTCTTGGGTCCGCGATTGCCGTCTTCCTCTTCGCGTTTCCGGCCTCTGCCCAGACCACGGGGAGCATCAAGGGCGAGGTCGTCGGGCCCGACGGCTCGGCGCTTCCCGGCGTCACGATCGAGGCCAAGAGCCCCAACCTGCAGGGCGTGCGGACGGCCGTCACGGATCGGGAAGGGCGTTTCAACCTGCAGCTGCTTCCCCCGGGCTCCTACACGGTCACGGCGACCCTCGACGGATTTACGACCAAGAGCCAGACGCTGCCGCTCGGTCTCAACCAGGCCGCCGCGATCCGTCTCGAGCTCCTCCCGGCAACGACGGCGTCCGTGACGGTCAGCGCCGAGGCGGCGGTCGTCGAGACGACCTCCAACACCGTCGGCCGCAACATGGACGCGAAGGCCTTCCAGGCCCTCCCGACCGGGCGCAACTACGCATCGGTCGCCCAGCTCGCGAGTGGAGTCAACACAGACAACTCGGACGTCCGCCAGACCGCGATCACGGTCTATGGATCGACGGGCCTCGAGAACCAATACCTTGTCGATGGAGCCAACACGACCGGCGCCGAGATCGGGGCCCAGGGCAAGGTTCTGAACTTCGAGTTCATTCAGGAAGTGGAGCTGAAGACCGGGGGATACGAGGCCGAGTACACGGGCGCCCAGGGCGGGATCCTGAACGTGATCACCAAGTCCGGCGGCAACGAGTTTCACGGCGACGTCTTCGGCTACTACGACAACGACGGCTTGCAGGCCCAGAACAAGAACCTGTGCGTCGGAGGGACCGGGACGTACCCCAACTGCGAGCTGCAGCAGACGTCCGAGGGCATCCCGGTGGGCTTTACGCGCGAGGATTTCGGCGCGGACATCGGCGGATTCATTCTGAAGGACACGCTCTGGTTCTTCGGAGCGTACGACCACCTGAAGAACACCGACCAGCGCCAGGTGACGACGGGCCCAGAGGTCGGGACCGTGACGGACCTCGATACTTCGAGCAATCTCTTCTCCGGAAAGCTCACGTGGAACATCGGCCAGGGCCAGTCGGTCATCGCCACCGTGTTCGGCGATCCCACCGACGACGTCGGCGCCGTGGCTCAGGTCATTGGTCCTCCCAGCACGTACGAGGGTTCGGTTACGGTCGGCGGGACGGACTTCGGCCTCCGGTACCAGGGAATCCTCGGCCCCAAGTGGCTGGTGACCGGCCAGTTCGCCTACCACCGGGAGAACGTCACGACGGTGCCCGGTCCGGGCGGGGCCGACCAGGCCTACCTCCTGGACAACACGGGAGACGTCCAGACGGCCTCCGGCGGCTTCGGGGGAACGAACGGCGACGGGCAGTTTGCGGACAAGAAGTTCACCCGGTACGACTACATTGCCGATGTCAGCTACTACCAGGGCAACCACGACCTCAAAGCCGGGTTCGGGTACCAGCAAGTGAATGCCGACGTCTTCCGCACCGTGAGCGGTGGACAGTGGGTCCAGAAGTTCGCTCCGCTGGAGGGCGACGACCGGCCGGTGTACTCGCACCAGTTCTTCGCCGGGCCTGACGCGACGATCGAGAACCCGACGCTCGCGCCGGTCATCGCCACGCCGACCAACAGCATCCTCGCGGTCTTCGCTACAGGACCGCTGGAGCGTCCTCTCGAACCTCACGCTCAACGCGGGCGTGCGCTGGGAGCAGCAGCGGATCATCGGTCTGGACGACGTGACCTACATCAACGTCGACCACTTCTCGCCACGGGTGGGGTTCACGTGGGACTTCTTGAACAACGGCCGCAGCAAGGCGTACGGCTCCTACAGCCAGTTCGTGCCGATCGTCCCGATCGACATGAACGTGCGGTCGTTGAACGGCGAGCGCGACGGCTCGACCTTCAACTTCTCGGAAACCGACCTCACCTGCGACCCCGCGGCCGAGACCGAGGACACGCCCTGCGCGATCCGTGGCACGGCGGTCGACGACATCGACCCGAACATCGCATCCCCCTATGCCGACGAGATCCTCGCAGGAGTCCAGATGCAGGTCGGCCGCGACTGGGCGTTTGGCGTCAAGGGCATCTACCGAAGTATCCGGCGCGTGCTCGAGGACACCTACATTCCAGACCTGCGACAACTATGCGTTCTTCAATCCGGGGTCGAGCGTGCTCGCGCCGGAGTTCGCGCCGGGAAAGCGCTACTTCCGCGGGCGTCGAGTTCAACGCGCAGAAGAACCTGTCGGATCGCTGGTCCTTGTACGCGAGCTACCTCTACGGGACGCTCGAGGGAAACTTCGACGGCTACTTCCGGGCGATCGGCGGCAACTTCGCCCGAAACCCGAGCATCACCGACGATTTCGACTACCCCGAATTCCAGGTCAACGCCTACGGCAACCTGACGCTCGACCGTCGCAGCCAGGCCAAGCTCCAGGCCGCCTACGTCTTTCCTTTCGGCCTGACGATGTCGGCGTCTGGCTACTACCAGACCGGAACGCCGCTTTCGCGCCTCGGGTGGTGGAACCGCTACGGCGCGCCCGGAGCTCTTCCTCACTCCCCGCGGCACGGAGGGCCACGCCCCGGACACCTACGAGGTCGACCTGCAGGCCGACTATGGGCTCCGGATCGGGGCGGTGACCGTCCACTTCCTGGCGAGCCTCTTCAACGTGCTCAACCGGCAGCAGGTCACCGAGGTCGACCAGGTCTGGGCCTTCGACCAGGCGGACAACGAGTCGCCCGACGCCGACCAACGATCACTACGGCCTGGGCAACTCGTTCCAGCAGCCGCGAACGCTGCGCCTCGGGCTGCGGGTCAGCTTCTAGCGGGGTCTCGTTCGGGTCGTCCGCCGAGCGGATATGCTCCGCCGTCCGACCCCATGCCGTCCGAGTACAGCGTCGAGATCCGGGGCCTGACCAAGCGCTTCGGGGACGTCGCGGCGGTCGACGCGGTCTCTCTCGACATCCGGCGCGGCGAGTTCTTCTCGCTGCTCGGGCCCTCGGGCTGCGGCAAGACGACGCTGCTGCGCATGATCGGCGGGTTCGAGCTGCCGACCGAAGGGACCCTGCGGATCAACGGCGCCGACATGACCCTGGTCCCGCCCTACCGGCGACCGGTCAACATGGTCTTCCAGCACTACGCCCTGTTCCCGCACCTGACCGTCGAGCAGAACATCGCCTTCGGGATGCGGTACCGGGGTGTCGAGCGGGGCGCCGAGGCGCCGAAGGTCGCCGAAGCGCTGAAGCTCGTGCAGCTCTCGGGGTTCGGGCAGCGCCGCCCGCACGAGCTCTCCGGAGGGCAGCGCCAGCGTGTGGCGCTCGCGCGGGCGCTCGCCCTGGAGCCCGAGGTCCTGCTCTTGGACGAGCCTCTGGGCGCGCTCGACCAGAAGCTCCGCAAGGAGGTGCAGGTGCAGTTGAAGCACCTCCAGCGGGCGCTCGGCATCACGTTCATCTTCGTGACGCACGACCAGGAAGAAGCGCTCACGATGAGCGACCGCATCGCCGTGATGAACCGGGGGCGGGTCGAGCAGATGGACGAGGCCTCGCGCGTCTTCGAGCGGCCGGCGACGGAGTTCGTCGCGAACTTCATGGGCGCGTCCAACTTCTTCGCGGCCCGCGTGCGCGAGGCGGCGGCCGGGTCCGTGGCGCTCGTCGCTCGCGGCCGGCGGCGAGGTGCGCCTGGCGGTCGACGGGACGCGCTACCGCGCCGGGGAGGACGTGCGCTTCGTCGTCCGCCCGGAGAAGCTCGACCTGCGCGCCCGGGACCTGTCGGCGCACGGCGTGCCTTCGGTCGCCGTGACGATCGAGGACCGCGTCTACCAGGGCGTGAGCACGGTCTGGATCGTGCGCGACCGGGCCGACGAGCGCTTCGTCGTCTACGAGCAGAACGAACGGCCCTTCGAGGAGGGGTCGAAGTTCGCGGTCGGGGGCAGCGCGTTTCTCTGCTGGAACGCGCGGCACGCCGTGGTCGTCCGCCGGGAGTCGGGGGAGGCGTGAAGGCCGGCAAGGACGGCAAGCCCGGGCGGATCGCCTACGCCCTCGTCCTGCCGACGTGGCTGACGCTGGGCCTCTTCTTCCTCCTGCCGCTGACGTTCCTCTTCCTCGTCAGCTTCGGCCAGCGTGCGACCTACGGCGGCCTGAAGCCGATCGAGGACCTCGGCCTGTACCTCACGTCGGGAAAGTTCCTGGCCAACTACGCGAGGTCCTTCCACCCGATCTACCTCCAGATCTTCTGGCGCTCGATCTGGATGGCCGTCGTGACGACGGGCCTCTGCCTCGCGATCAGCTATCCCGTGGCGTACTACATCGCCGTCGTGGCGCCCGCCAGGCGCCGCAACCTCCTGCTCGGCCTCGTCGTGATTCCGTTCTGGACGAGCTTCCTGATCCGCACCTACGCCTGGATGTTCATCCTCCGCACCGAGGGCCTCGTCAACCGCGTCCTGACTGGGCTCGGGCCTGACCTCCCGGCCGCTCGAGCTGCTCTACAACGACTTCTCCGTCCTGCTGGGGCTCGTCTACGGCGAGCTCCCGTTCATGATCCTGCCGCTCTACGCCTCGCTCGAGAAGCTCGACCTGTCGCTGCTCGAAGCCTCGGCGGACCTCGGGGCGCCGCCCCGCGCGACGCTCTGGCGCATCACTTTTCCGATGACGATGCCGGGAATCGTCGCCGGCATCATCCTGGTGTTCGTTCCGAGCCTCGGGCAGTTCATCGTGTCGGACCTGCTCGGCGGCGCCAAGACGATCCTCGCCGGCAACCTGATCCAGAACCAGTTCGCCGTCGCCCGCAACAAGCCCTTCGGCTCCGCCGTGGCCTTCGAGCTGACGGCCGCCGTGCTGGCGCTGCTCTTCGCCTACGCGCTGTACACGAAACGCAAGGGCCAGGACGTGCTCCTGTGAAGCGCGGGCCGGCTGCTCGCGGCGCACGCCTGGGCCGTGTACGTCTTCCTCTACGCGCCGATCGCGATCCTGGTCGTCTTCTCCTTCAACCGCGGGAAGCAGACCGCCGTCTGGGAGGGCCTCACCCTCGACTGGTACCGGAGCCTCGCCGCCAACGACCTCATCCAGACGGCCGTCCGGAACAGCCTGATCGTCGGGCTCGCGAGCACCGCCGCCGCGACCGTCCTCGGGACGCTCGTCGCCCTCGCCCTCGGGCGCTACACGTTCCGCGGCGAGGGCTTCACGCGCAACCTCCTCTACCTGCCGATCATCATCCCGGAGATCGTCATCGGCGCGGCGCTGGTGACGTTCTTCGGCGCCGCCGCGTTCCGCCTCTCGCTCGGGACCGTCGTGATCGCCCACATCGTCTTCTGCGTCTCCTACGTGGCGATCGTCGTGCGGGCGCGGCTCTCGGGCTTCGACCGGTCGCTCGAGGAGGCGGCGCTCGACCTGGGCGCCCGGCCGCTGCAGACCTTCTGGCGGGTGACGCTGCCGCTGATCGCGCCGGGGATCGTCGCCGGGGCGCTCCTGTCCTTCACGATCTCGATCGACGACTACGTGATCACGTCCTTCGTGGCCGGCGTCGGCGCGACGACGCTGCCGCTCCAGATCTACTCGATGCTGAAGGTCGGCGTGACGCCCGAGGTCAACGCGGTCTCGACGCTTCTGCTCGCCGTGACGGTCGTCCTCATCGTCATCGCCCAGCGTCTCCAGCGCCCGCCGGGAGAGCGGGGAGAGGCCTCGTGAGGAGCGGGCGGCGCGTCCTCGGCGCGCTGCTCGCCGCGGCCGTGCTCGCGGCATCGGGCGTGCCGGAGGGCGGAGGAGCCGCTCTTCACCGGGCCCGGCGAGAAGAAGCTGAACCTGTACATCTGGTCGGAGTACCTCCCCAAGGAGGTCATCGACGAGTTCACCCGGCGCACGGGAATCGCCGTGCAGTACGACCTCTACGATTCGAACGAGCCCGTCCTCGAGAAGCTCCAGTCGGGCGTCGCGGCCTACGACCTCGTCGTGCCCTCGGACTACATGGTGCGGATCCTGATCCACCTGAAGCTCGTCCGGCCGCTCGAGAAGGCGCGGCTGAAGAACCTCGGCAACCTCGACCCGCGGTTCCTCGACCAGGAGTTCGACCCGGGCAACGGCTATTCGCTTCCCTACGTCTGGGGCACGACCGGCTACGGCTACGACAAGTTGAAGGCCGGCCGCCCGCTCGAGAGCTGGGCGCCGCTCTTCGACCCGGCCCATCGGGACGAGATCCTCATGCTCGACGACATGCGCGAGTGCTTCGCCGTCGCCCTGAAATACCTGGGCCACTCCTTGAACAGCACGGATCCGGCGGAGCTCAAGCAGGCCGCCGACCTCCTGAAGAAGCAGAAGTCCCTGGTCAAGACCTACAACAGCGGGGACTACGAGAACATCCTGGCCTCCGGCGACGTCGACTTCGCCCACGGCTACAACGGGCAGCTCGCCAAGCTCGCCGCGCGGGAGCCGGCGCGGTTCGCCTACGTCCTCCCGAAGGAGGGGGCGACGATGTGGATGGACAGCGTCTGCATCCCCGCCCGCGCCCGCAACCTGGATGCGATCTACGCCTTCCTCGACTACATCCTGGAGCCCGAGGTCAACGCGCGCATCGTCAACGGCATCAGCTACGCCAGCGCGAACGTGCCCGCCCGCAAGTTCATCCGGCCCGAGATCCTGAACGACCCGGCGATCTACCCGTCCGACGCCGCCCTGGCGAAGTGCGAGTTCGTCAAGGACATCGGGGACGCCACGACGATCCTCGACGAGTACTGGACCGAGATCAAGGCGCAGTAGGAGCCGGACCCCGCGATAGCATGACCGCGCGAAAGGAGCCTTCCTCCATGAAGAGCTACAAGAACTTCGTCAACGGGCAGATGGTCGCGGCCGTCGAAGGGCAGGAGGAGCCGATCATCAGCCCGGTCAACGAGGAGGTCGATCGCCCGCGTCCCGAAGGGCACGGAGAAGGACGTGGACCGCGCCGTCTCGGCGGCGGCCGACGCCTTCGGGAAGTGGTTCGACTCGACGCCCCAGGACCGCAGCCTGATGCTCCTGAAGCTCGCCGACCGCATCGAGCAGAACGCCGAGGAGCTGGCGGTGCTCGAGGCCGACAACGTCGGCAAGCCGATCGGCCTGGCGCGCTCGGAGGTTCCGTTTCTCGTCGACAACCTGCGCTTCTTCGCCGGCGCCGCGCGCTGCCAGGAGGGGAAGGCCGCCGGCGAGTACCTGGCGGGCTACACCAGCATGATCCGGCGGGAGCCGGTCGGCGTCGTGGGCTCGATCGCCCCCTGGAACTACCCGCTGATGATGGCGATCTGGAAGATCGGGCCGGCGCTCGCGGCGGGCAACACGGTCGTCCTGAAGCCCTCCGAGCAGACGCCGCTGACGTCCCTGCGCCTGGCGGAGCTCGCGGCGGACATCTTCCCTCCGGGCGTCTTCAACGTCATCACGGGGCACGGCGAGCCGGTCGGCGCCGGCCTCGTGCGGCACCCGAGGGTCAACATGGTGTCGCTGACGGGCGACGTCGCCACCGGCAAGGAGATCGCGAAGGCCGCTTCCGCGACGCTCAAGAGAGTGCACCTCGAGCTCGGCGGCAAGGCGCCCGTCGTCATCTTCGACGATGCCGACATGGACCTCGTCATCCCGGGCATCAAGATGGCGGGCTTCGCCAACAGCGGCCAGGACTGCACGGCCGCCTGCCGCCTCTACGCGAGCGGGCGGATCTACGACAAGCTGCTCGCGGACCTCGTCCCCGCGGTCGAGTCGCTCCAGGTCGGCGACATCAAGGACGAGAACACGAACATGGGCCCCGTCATCTCGGCCGAGCACAAGAAGCGCGTCTCGGGCTTCCTCGACCGCGCCAAGGCGAGCGGCCACGTGCGGATCCTGACGGGCGGCGGGGCGGGCAGCGGCAAGGGCTTCTGGCTCAAGCCCACGATCGTCGCCGACGCGCAGCAGAACGACGAGATCGTCAAGAAGGAAGTCTTCGGTCCCGTCATCACCGTGACGCGCTTCAAGGACGACGAGGAGGCGATCGCCTGGGCCAACGACGTCGACTACGGCCTCTCGGCCTCCGTCTGGACGTCCAACGTCAACCGCGCCTTGAACGCCGCGCGCCGCCTGCGCTTCGGGACGGTCTGGATCAACGACCACCTGCCGCTCGTCTCCGAGATGCCCCACGGCGGCTACAAGCAGTCCGGCTACGGCAAGGACATGTCGATGTACGCGCTGGAGGACTACACGCAGGTCAAGCACGTCATGGCGCGCATCGCGCAGACGGTGGGGGCGAGCTTCCTGCCGAGCGCGTCAGCAGGGGTCCGGGAGGGCTCAGGCCACCCAGACCGTCTTGACGTTGACGAACTCGCGGATCCCGTGGGCGGAGAGCTCGCGGCCGAAGCCGGACTTCTTGATGCCGCCGAAGGGGAGCCGCGGGTCGCTCTTGACCAGGCCGTTGATGAAGACGGCGCCGGCTTCGATGCCGTCGATCAGGGCCTCGCGCTCGGCCGCATCGTTGGTCCAGGCGGAGGCGCCGAGACCGAAGCGCGTCGCGTTGGCGAGCGCGATGCCCTCCTCGAGCGTCCCGAAGCGGAAGAGGCTCGCGACGGGGCCGAAGATCTCCTCCTTCGCCCCGGCGCTGTCGGGCGGGACGTCGGCGAGGACCGTCGGGGCGTAGAAGTTCCCGGGCCGGTCGAGGGGCTTGCCGCCGAGAAGCAGCCGGGCGCCCGCCTGGACGGTCTTCTGGACGAGCTCGTCGACCTCGCTGCGGATGGCCGGGGTCGCGAGCGGGCCGATCTCGGTCGAAGGATCCATGGGGTCGCCGATCTTCAGGGCCGCCATCTTCTCGACGAAGCGGCGCTCGAACTCCGCCGCGACGTCGCGGTGCACGAGGAACCGCTTGGCGGCGATGCAGGACTGGCCGTTGTTGATCGTGCGCGCCTTGACGGCCGTCGCGGCGGCCGCCTCGAGGTTCGGCGCGACGGCATGACGAGGAACGGGTCGCTGCCGCCCAGCTCCAGGACGACCTTCTTGATCTCGGCTCCCGCGGCGCGGCCGATCGAGACGCCCGCCCCTTCGCTGCCGGTCAGCGTCACGGCATGGATGCGCGGGTCGCTCACGAGCGCGGCGACGCGGCTCGCGCCGATCGAGCAGGGTCTGGAACGTTCCCGGCGGGAAGCCCGCGCCCGCGAAGATCTCCTCGATCGCGAGCGCGCACCGCGGGACGTTCGAGGCGTGCTTGAGCAGGCCGACGTTGCCGGCCATCAAGGCCGGCGCGGCGAAACGGAACACCTGCCAGAAGGGGAAGTTCCAGGGCATGACCGCCAGCACGGTCCCGAGCGGCTGGTAGCGCACGAAGCTCTTCGAGGCGTCCGTCGCGACCGGCTCGTCGGCCAGGAACCGCTCGGCGTTCTCGGCGTAGTAGCGGCAGACCCAGGCGCACTTCTCCGCCTCGGCGATCGCCGGCGCCGATCGGCTTTCCCATCTCGAGGGTCATCAGCGCGCCGAACCGCTGCCTTCTCGGTCTCGAGCCGCTCGGCGGCGCGCATCATCGGAGCCGCGCGCTCGGCGAAGGGCGTCGCGCGCCAGCTCCGGAAGGCCGCGTCCGCGGCGGCGACGCGGCGTTCGATCTCTTCGGGCGTGTGGGGCTCGAAGTGCTCGAGGAGCGCTCCGGTCGCGGGGTTGATCGATTCGATGCTCACGGATTCCTCCTCACGCCGGGTCGAACCGCGCCCACATCCCGCGCCGCTCGAGCTCGCGGAAGAACGGGGCGTCGGGCACCGCCGTTTCGGGACAAAGGACGCCGGGCTCCGTGATCTCGCGGCGGGCCAGCATCTGGCCGACGATCGAGAGCGGGACTCCCGTGTCGAGCGCTCCCGCGCCGATCTTCCACTGCGGGTGCGGTTGCACCGTCATCTCGGCCCGTGCCGAGGCGGCCTGGCCGCCGCGCCGGCCCGAGACGTCGACCCGCAGGACGTCGCAGTCGTTCGGTTCGCCGCCCGGCAGCGGGCTGCCGCGCGGCGAGGGCGAGGAGGACTTCGCGCGGCGAGCAGCCGGACGACAGCTTCTCGCGCGACGCGAAGCCGAGCTCGACCAGGAACCGCACCTTGCGCGTGAACTCGGGCTCGAAGGCGACCTTGAAGCTCGCCTCCTGGAGCCGCGGGAACGAGCGCGGGAACATCGCCACCTCGGAGTGCAGCGTGTAGAAGGCGTGGGCCTGCCCGACGGGCTCCGGAAACGCGATCGTCTCCTCGCCGCTCATCGGCGGCACGGCCTGGGCCCGGCCGTTTCGAAACACCATCGGCTCCAGGGAGAACTCGTCGATCACGGTGTCGAGGGCATACGGCACGGGCAGCGGCCCGCTCGCCGAGCGGTCGATGCAGCCGACCCGCACGTGGATCGCGTCCACCTCGTCGAAGCGGCGGGCGAGCGTGCCGCCCATCACGTTGGTGATGCCGGGGGTCGAGCCCATGCCGAGCACCGCGGTGACCCCGGCCCGGCGGAAATCCTCGTGGAGGGCGAACTGCTTCAGGCTCCCGTGGTAGAGGCCGCCGAGGTCCGTGTACGGCACGCGGGCCGCGAGCGCCGCGCGCATGACGGGCACGTTGAAGTAGTACGTGACGCAGTTCAAGACCACGTCGTGGCCTTCGAGCAGGCGCGCCGTCGCGGCCTCGTCGTTGACGTCCACGGTGGCGCTCCGGACGCGCGGGTCGGAGGTCTCGACTTCCCGGCGGTCCGCGACCGTCACCGAGACGTCGGGCGCGAACTCCAGCAGGTCCCGGAGAACGACCGACGCCATGGCGCCCGCGGCGCCGAGCAGCGCGACGCGCATGGCCGTTCTACTCGTCGTCGTCCGGCGTGATGTCGGGCGTCGACGTGTCGATCTCCTTGAGCGTGTCCTCGAGGGCGTCCAGGACCTTGTCGATCAGAACGTCGGGGATGTTCAGCGCGGGCTCGATGCGCACGACCTTCGAGTTGGTCAGCGTCCCGGCCACGAGCACGCCGCGGTTGAAGAGCCCCGCGACGACGCGGTAGCCGATCTCCTTGTTCGCGAACTCGAGCCCGAGCAGCAGCCCCTTGCCCCGCGCCTTGCGGATGATCCGGTCGTAGGTGAGCTGCAGCGCGATCAGCTGCCCGAGGAAATACTTCCCCTTGCGCGAGGCCTGGCCCGACGAGGTCTTCCTCGATCGTCACGTTGATCGCCGCGATTCCCGCGGCGCACGCCAGCGGGTTGCCGCCGAAGGTGGACGTGTGGATGAAGGGATTGGTCTCCAGGACGCTCCAGATCTTCGGCGTCGAGATGAAGGCCGAGAGGGGCATGACGCCGCCTCCCAGGGCCTTCCCGAGGCACATGATGTCGGGGACGGTGTTCCAGTGCTCGACGCCGAACATCTTGCCCGTGCGCCCCATGCCTGTCTGGACCTCGTCGGCGATCAGCAGCGCCCCGTACTCGTCGCAGGCCTTCCGGATCCGCGGCCAGAAGTCGTCGGGCGGCACGATCGCCCCGGCCTCTCCCTGGACGGGCTCCATGATGACGGCGGCGACACCCTTGCTCGTCGCGTCGGACTTGTAGAGCTCGTCGATGACCGCGTCCGCGTCGCCGAACTCGACGAACTGGATGCCGGGCAAGAGCGGCAGGAACGGCTCCCGGTACTCCCACTTTCCGAGCAGCGACAGCGAGCCGCAGCTCTTTCCGTGGAAGCCGCGCAGCGACGAGATGAAGTTCGACTTTCCGGTGTAGAGGCGGGCGAGCTTGATCGCGCCCTCGATGGCGTCGGTGCCGTTGTTGATGAAGAAGGAGTACTGCAGGTCTCCCGGCGCGATCTCGCCCAGAAGCTCCGCGAGCGCGCCGCGCAGCGGGTCGAGCAGCTCCTGGCTCGAGAGCGGCATGCGGGCCAGCTGGTCGGCCACCGCCTTGACGATCTTGGGATGCCGGATGCCGGCGCTGTAGATGCCGTAGCCGCCCAGGCAGTCGATGAACTCGCGCCCCATGATGTCGCGGAACATCGAGCCTTCGCCCTCCCACTCGAGCGCCGGGCTCTCGCGCATCTCGATGACGGACTTGCGGTAGTCGAGGTAGCCGCGGTTGTAATAGAAGGAGAAGTTGTCGACGGTGTCGGCGACGATCTTCGCCTTCTGCTCCGCGGTGAGCTCGGGCGTGGAGATGATGTCCAGCCAGCGCTGGGACTCTTTCAGGATTTCCTTGCTGTCCATGGCCATGGTGACCCCGTTTCTTCTCGTGGCGACTCTCGGTGGCGGGCCGCTGCCGTCGACGCCTAAGAGTCGGCGACCGAGAAGAAGAACCGGCGCTTACGCGAGCGCATGCTCGAGGACCTCCAGCCCCTCGTCGAGCTGTGCGTCGGTGATCACCAGCGGCATCAGCGTCCGGATCACGTTGCCGTGCGTGCCGGCGGAGAGCAGGATGAGGCCGTTCTCGCAGGCCTTCTGCAGGACGCGGTTCGTGCGTTCCTTGTCGGGCTCCTTGCCCTCCCGGTCCTTGACGAGCTCGAGGGCGCGCATCGCGCCGAGTCCCCGCGCCTCGCCGACGAAGGGGAACCGGTCGGCGAAGCAGCGGAAGCGCTGCTCGACGCGCTCCCCGATCGCTGCCCCGCGCTCGGGCAGCCGCTCGGACTCGAGAAAGTCGAGCGCCGCCAGGGCCGCGGCGCAGGAGACCGGGTTTCCGGAGTACGTCCCGCCGAGCCCCCCGACCGGCGCCTGGTCCATGACCTCGGCGCGGCCGGTGACGGCCGAGAGCGGCATGCCGCCCGCGAGCGACTTCGCGATGGCGAGCAGGTCGGGCTCGATTCCGTAGTGCTCGCAGGCGAAGAGTCGCCCCGTGCGGCCGAAGCCCGTCTGCACCTCGTCGATGACGAGGAGGATCCCGTGCTCGCGGCAGAAGCGGGCCAGGTACTCGACGGCGTCGGCGCGGCGCGACGATGAAGCCTCCCTCGCCGAGCACGAGCTCGAGGACGACGCAGGCGACCTTCTCGGCGGCCACCTGGGTGTGGAAGAACTCCTCGACCGCGTGCGGCCCAGGCCTGCGGGTCGCCGAACGGCGTGCGGTACGTGTTCGGGTAGGGCAGCCGGTAGACCTCGGGCGCGAACGGCCCGAATCCGAACTTGTACGGCCGGACCTTGCTCGTCATGCTCATGGTCAGCAGCGTGCGGCCGTGGAAGGCGTGGTCGAAGACGACGACCGCTTCGCGGCCGGTCGCGGCGCGGGCGATCTTCACCGCGTTCTCCAGCGCCTCGGCGCCGCTGTTGACGAGCATCGTCTTTTTCGCGAAGCGGCCCGGCGTCATGCGGTTCAGTCTCTCGGCGAGGGCGACGTATCCCTCGTAGAGGGCGACCGCGAAGCACGAATGCGTCAGTTTCGCCGCCTGCGCGGCGACGGCCTCGACGACCCGGGGGTTGGCGTGGCCGACGTTCAGGGTTCCGATCCCCCCGGCGAAGTCGATGAAGGTGTTGCCGTCCACGTCGGTCAGCAGGGCCCCCCGCGCCCGGTCGGCGAAGATCGGCGTCGAGTGGGAGATCCCCCGGGGCACCGCCTCGCTCCGGCGCCTCGAGAGGGCGACAGACCGGGGCCCCGGGACGGCGGTCTTCAAGACGATCGAGCGGGCCATGGGGTCAGAGAAAGCGAGCCGGAAGTGGCTCGAAGGGAGCCTATCACGGCGTCTTCGGCCGGGCCTGCTGTGGCTCTTAACCTCTGGAGAAACAGTGATTTCCGGCTGCCGCCGATGTAGGATTCCGCCCTCTTCCAGAATTCGGGAAAAAGAGGACCGAACGGCGTGGCGGCATGAGCGAAACGGCGATTCCGGGCGCGGCGCGGCCCGCGGGCCTGCCCGCCGAGGGCCTCGAGCGGGTGCTCGGGCGCTTCGATCTGGTTCTCTTCACCGTCTGCGCCATCCTGACCATCGACACCCTGGCCTCCTCGGCCGCCATGGGGTACTCCTGGTTCTCCTGGTGGGCCATCACGATGGTCGTGTTCTTCATCCCGTACGGGCTCATCACGGCGGAGCTCGGGGCCGCCTGGCCGGGAGAGGGGGGCGTCTACATCTGGGTCCGGGAGGCGTTCGGGCCCAAGTGGGGCTCGATGGTCGCCTGGTTGTACTGGATCAACAACGCGACCTGGGCCCCGTCGGTCTACCTGATCTTCGCCGGCACGTTCTCCCAGATGTTCCTGAAGACCCACTCCCCCTGGCAGGACGCCGGGATCGCCATCGTCCTGACGTGGATCACGGTGGCCATCGGGGTCGTTCGCCTCGAGGTCTCCAAGTGGGTGCCCAACCTCGGCGCGGTGGTCAAGGCCCTGATCTTTCTCGCGCTCGGTGTCCTCGGGCTCTCGGCGCTTTTCGGAGGGCGGCCGCCCTCGAGCGCCTTCTCGATCGGGAGCCTGGCGCCGAAATGGAACGACTCGCTGGCCTATCTGCCGGCCCTCCTCTACTCGACCTTCGGCTTCGAGCTCATGAGCTCGGCGGGCGGGGAGATGCGCAACCCCAAGCGCGACGTGCCGAGGGTCATCCTCTGGTCGGGCGCGCTCATCGCGGTGCTCTACTCCTTTGCCATCGGCGGGATCCTCTTCGCCGTGCCGGCGGAGAAGCTTTCGATCGTGACGGGAACCTGGGACGCGCTCGCCGTTCTCGGGAAACAGTGGGGACGCGCCGGAGACACCGCGGTGTTTCTCCTCGGTCTCGGCTTCCTCTACGCGTGCGTCGCCAACGTCGTGACGTGGAGCCTCGGCGCCAATCGGGTGGCCGCGGTCGCGGCGGAAGAGGGCGTGCTGCCGGCGGCGCTCGGGCGGCTGCACCCCCGGTTCCGGACGCCGGCTTTCGCCTTCGTCGCGATGGGCTTCGTTTCGACGCTCCTCCTGGTCGGAGGCGCGTCGCTCTCGAGCAGCCAGTCCAACATTTTCTGGATGACGTTCCGTGTGACGGCGCTCTGCCTGCTGCTCTGCTACCTGCTCGTGTTCCCCGCGTTCCTCGTGCTCCGCAAGCGCCGACCCGATCAGCCCCGGCCCTACCGGATGCCGGGTGGGCCGTTCGCGGCCGCCCTCGCCTCCTGGGTCTGCACGCTGTACATCTTCGGCGCTTGCGTCCTCTTCTTCGTTCCCTCTCCGACGAGCCAGGCGCCGTTGAAGGAGGGCTTGATCCTCGGCGCCCTGACCGTCGTCACGATCGTGATCGGCGTTCTCCTGATCCCGCGGCGGGGCGGTATGATCCGCCGCGGGTCCGGCGAGTGACCCGCATCCCCCAGACAGGAGCGATCCCATGCCTCAGAACCTGCAAGGAGCGCGCGAGGAATCCGCCTACGTCCTCGACCTGATCGGGAAGAAGACCCTGACGGCCCCCGAGCAGCGGCGCGTCATCGACGACTCCGTGAAGTACTGGACCGACTACGTCAACCCGACGTTTCTCGACTACCGCAAGTCCGTCTCGACCGACTACACGGCCGTCGAGTGGCAGGACGAGGGCGCCGTCTTCCGGGACATCCAGGGCAAGGAGTTCCTCGACATGCTGGGCGGCTTCGGCATCTACGTGACCGGGCACCGCCATCCGAAGGTCTTGAAGGCCGTCATCGAGCAGTTGAGCAAGCAGGCGATCCACTCGCAGGAGCTGATCGACCCGCTGCGGACGTATCTGGCCCACCTGGTCTCGATGATCACGCCGGGGGACCTCCAGTACTCCTTCTTCACGAACTCCGGCACCGAGTCGATCGAGGCGTGCCTGAAGATGTCGATCCTGACGACCGGGCGGCACCACTTCGTCGGCGCGATCGGCGCGTTTCACGGCAAGTCGCTCGGGTCCCTCGGCGGGACGTCGAAGGCCGTGTTCCGGGAGCCCTTCCTGCCCCTGAAGCGCTGGACGCACGTGCCCTTCGGCGACGTGGACGCGCTCCGGATGATCGTCGCGAGCGGCGACTTCTCGGGGGACAAGGTGGCCGCCGTCGTGCTCGAGCCCATCCAGGGGGAGGGCGGCATCAACGTCGCGCCTCCGGGTTACCTCGCCGCCGCGCGGGAGATCTGCGACAAGTACGGCGCGCTGCTCGTGTTCGACGAGGTGCAGAGCGGCATGGGCCGCAGCGGCAAGATGTTCTGCTGCGAGCACGACGGCGTCGTGCCCGACCTGATGGCGCTCGGCAAGGGATTCGGCGGCGGCGTCATGCCGATCGGCGCCTGCGTCGGCACGCCGAAGACCTGGGAGCGGTACATCGAGAACCCGTTCCTCCACACGACGACGTTCGGCGGGAACCCCGTGTGCTGCGCGGCGGCGATTGCGACGATCAACGTCCTGATCGAGGAAGACCTTCCGAAGCAGGCCGGCGAAAAAGGCGAGTACCTGCTGCCCCGGTTGAACGCCCTGGCCAAGAAGTACCCGAAGGTCATGGAGGGAGCCCGCGGGCGTGGGCTGATGCTCGGCATGGAGTTCACGAGCCACGACCTCGGCTACGCCGTCGCCAAGGCGCTCTTCGGGCGGGGGATCCTGATCTCGGGCACCTACATCAACGCGCAGGTCCTGCGCGTCGAGCCGCCGCTCGTGATCAGCTACCCGGAGCTCGACCGGTTCCTCGGCGGCTCTCGAGGAGTCGATCCAAGAGGTCTACCGCGCGCACAAGCTCTAGCCCGGAGGCGGCGCCGCCGCGCGGCCGATCGAAGAGGCCTGCTTCTGGCTGGCGAAACGGCCGCCGCGCGATGCGGAAGGCCTCTCCGGCGACCACCGCGCCGACGTCGCGATCATCGGCGGGGGATTCACCGGGCTCTGGACGGCGCTCTTCCTGAAGGAGCTCGAGCCGTCGCTCTCCGTCGCGGTGCTCGAGCAGGGGCTCGTCGGGCTACGGGGCCTCCGGCCGCAACGCGGGGATCGTGGGGGAGACCGTCGACCACTCCCACGAGCTCGCGGCGCGGCACTTCGGGGAACCGGAGGCCCGGGAGCTCGCGCGGCTGGGGCGGGAGAACCTGGACGAGCTCGAAGCGTTCCTGCGCGCGCGCGGGATCGACGCCGAGCTCGAGCGCCCGGGCCAGCTCATCATGGCGCTGACGCCCGCCCACGTCGACGCGCTGAAGGCGTCGGTCGAATTCGCCCACCGGCTCGGGCTGTCGGACTGGAAGTTCCTGTCCGGCGACGAGGCTCGGGAGCAGATTCACAGCCCGCTGTACCTCGCGGCGGCCTTCGCGCCGCGCAGCGGGACGCTGCATCCCGTCAAGCTGATCGAGGGGATGCGGGCGGAGGCCCTGCGGCTGGGCGTGCGCGTTTTCGAGCGTACGCCGGTCACCGGCCTCTCCTTCGAGGGCCGTGGCGTCATCGTCCGGGCGGGTGGCGGCTGCGTGCGGGCAGACAAGGCCGTCCTCGCGGCGAACGCGTACAGCCACCGGCTCCGGCGGCGCCTCCTGCCGCGATTCCTGCCGCTCTACGACTACATCCTCGTCAGCGAGCCGCTGACCACCGCGCAGCGCGAAGCGATCGGCTGGAACGGGCGGCAGGGGGTGACCGACGCGCGCACCTTCTTCAACTACTACCGCCTCACAGCCGACGGCCGAATCCTCTGGGGCACGAGCGAGGCGGTCTACTTCCGCGGCAACCGGGTCGATCGGGCTGCGATCACTCCCCGGCGCACTACGAGGCCCTTCGCGCGAGCTTCCGGCGGCATTTCCCGGAGCTTCGGGACCTCGAGTTCCCCTACGCCTGGGGCGGGCCGATCTGCTCGACCACGCGGCTGACTCCCTTCTTCGGCTCGGCCGAGCGCGGGCGGCTGTTCTACGGCCTCGGCTACACGGGGCATGGCATCGGCAGCACGCGTCTGGCCGGGAAGATCCTGTCGCACATGGTGGTCGGACAACCGAGCCCCTTGCTCGACCTGGCCATGGTGCGCCGGAAGCCCTTCCCCTACCCCCCCGAGCCGCTGCGGCGTCTCGCCGTCGCGCGCCGTCACGCGCCGGCTGCGGCGGCGTGGACCAGGGGGAAAAGCCGGGCCTCCTGCTGCGGGCCCTGGAGGCGCTCGGAATCGGCTTTTCTTGTTAGCGCGGCGGGGCAAGGACGAGCAGGGCACTGTCGCCACACGGCTGCCCCGCCGCGGAAGAGAGTTTTCAAGGCATCGTGGCGAGGTGATTTGCGAGGACTTGCACAGAGATTTGTGCAATTTCGCACAATTTATGACCTTCTTGGCCCGAAAGTGCCTTGAATTCCGCAAAAGTGTCGCTAAAATCTCGCCCATTCTGCAAAAAACGGAGGACAGAATGGCAAAGGCGAAGATCCTGAAATTCGACGCCGCCGGGCCGGGGCTCTCGAAGTCCGAGATCCTGAAGGTCTGCGACGCCGAGAACGTGCGGTTCATGCGGCTCCAGTTCACGGACATCCTGGGCGTCATCAAGAACGTCGAGATCCCGCGCTCCCAGTTCAGCAAGGCCCTGGACGGCGAGATCCAGTTCGACGGTTCCTCGATCGAGGGGTTCACCCGCATCGAAGAGTCGGACATGAACCTCGTCCCGGACCTCGCCTCCTTCGCGATCTATCCCTGGGCCCACCAGGGCGGCGAGAAAGTCGGCCGGCTGATCTGCGACGTGTACAACCCGGAAGGCACTCCCTTCGCCGGCTGCCCGCGCATGACCCTGAAGAAGCAGATGGACAAGGCCGGCGCGCTCGGCTACACGATGGTCACCGGGCCCGAGGCGGAGTTCTTCCTCTTCCGCCGCGACGCCAACGGGGATCCGATCGTGGACACCCACGACGAGGGCGCCTACTTCGACCTGACGCCCGTCGACCGCGGGGAAGAGGCGCGGCGCGACATCGTGCTCGCCCTCGAGCAGATGGGCTTCGAGGTCGAGGCCGCGCACCACGAGGTCGCCCCCGGCCAGCACGAGATCGACTTCAAGTACGCCGACGCCGTCACGACGGCCGACCGCGTCTCGACGTTCCGCTTCGTCGTCAAGAAGGTCGCGATGGACCACGGCCTCCACGCGACGTTCATGCCCAAGCCGATCTTCGGCGTCAACGGGTCGGGCATGCACGTCCACCAGTCCTTCCTCGACAAGAAGGGCAACAACGTCTTCTACGACGCCAAGGCGAAGTACCAGCTGTCGAAGACGGCCCTGAACTACACCGGCGGGATCCTGCGCCACGCGAAGGCCTTCGTCGCCGTGACCAACCCGCTCGTCAACTCCTACAAGCGGCTGGTGCCGGGCTACGAGGCGCCGGTCAACGTCGCCTGGTCGATGCGCAACCGCTCGCCGCTCGTGCGCGTGCCCGCGCGGCGCGGCATGGGCACGCGCATCGAGGTCCGCATGCCCGACCCGTCGTGCAACCCGTACCTGGCGTTCGGCGTCATGCTGGCGTCGGGGCTGGACGGCGTGAAGAACCGCATGGATCCGGGCGAGCCGGTCGACCGCAACGTGTTCAAGATGAGCGAGCGCGAGAAGCGGCGGCTGCGGATCGATCAGCTCCCGGCGAACCTTTCGGAAGCGCTGGACAACCTGGAGAAGGACGAGGTGGTCACGGAGGCCCTGGGCGAGCACATCCTCACGCACTTCCTGGAGGCCAAGCGCGGGGAGTGGGCGGAGTACATCTCGCGGGTCCAGCCCTGGGAGACCTCGAAGTACCTCGAGGCGTACTAGAAAAAAGATCGCTTACAATCTCGAAGTTGGTAAGGCTGGAGTCATCTCCAGCCTTATTTTTTTAGGATGAAGAGCGGCACGCTGCGCGAACGGCTCCGGGGGGAATCGCCCCTGCTGCTCGACTCCGCCATGGGAACCGAGCTCGAACGGCGCGGCGTGCGCTGTCAGCTGCCTCTCTGGAGCGCCTGGGCGCTGGTGGATTCGCCCTCGACCGTCCTGGCGATCCATCGGGACGACCTCGAAGCGGGAGCCGACATCCTGACGGCCAACACCTTTCGCACGCACGGCCGATCTCTCGAGAAGGCCGGGAAGGGCATGCGGGCCGAGGAGCTGACCCGGCAGGCGGTGACGCTGGCGCGGCGCGCGGCCGGCGAGTCGCCGCGCCCGATCCTCGTGGCGGGCTCGCTGTCGCCGCTCGAAGACTGCTACCGGCCGGACCTCGTGCCCGACGAGGGGACGCTCTGGCAGGAGCACGGACGGCAGGCGACGCTGCTCGCCGCCGCGGGCGCCGACTTGATCCTCGCGGAAACGCACAACAGCGTCCGGGAGCTCGCCGCCGCCGTGCGCGCCGCCAAGGCGACGGGGCTTCCCGTCGTCGCCTCGATGGTGACCGACGGGCAGGGGAGGCTCCTGTCGGGGGAGCCGATCGCCGCGGCGGCGCGGGCGCTCGAGGGTCTGCGTCCCGACGTCCTGTCGATCAACTGCGTGCGCGTCGCGACGCCTTCTCGCCGACCTGCGTGCGCTCGCGGAGGCGGCGCCGGGCGCCCCGCTCGCGGCCTATGGGAACCTCGGCCCTCCCGTCCGGGCCGGAGAAGACCCTCTTCACCGACGACATCGAGCCGGAGGACTACGCGACGCTCGCCCGGGACTGGCTCGCGGTCGGAGCGCGCATCGTCGGCGGCTGCTGCGGAACGACGTCGGCGCACACCGCGGCGATGCGCCGGATGATCGACGGGCTCTCTCAGCGAGATGAGCATCGCGTCGCCGTAGGAGTAGAAGAGGTACCCCTCGCGGATCGCCTCGCGATAGGCGGCGAGGATCGGATTCCCGCCCGGCGAACGCGCAGACCAGCATCAGGAGGGTCGACCGCGGCAGGTGGAAGTTGGTCAGCAGGGCGTCCACGGCGCGGAACTCGAAGCCGGGCGTGATGAAGAGATCGGTCGAGAAGCGCAGGTCGCCGGAGGGCGGAGCGGCTGCGAGACGCGCCGCGGCTTCGAGGGCCCGGGTGACCGTCGTGCCGACGGCGACGACGCGTCCGCCGGCCGCGCGCGTTTCCGCCAGCAGCGACGCGCGTCCGGCCCGGAATCGCCGACCTCCTCCGCGTCGAGGACGTGCGCGCCCGTGTCCTCGACGGTGACGGGCTTGAAGGTTCCGGGCCCGACCGCCAGAGTCAGGTCGGCGATCGCGCAGCCCCGCGCGCGGATGCGTTCGAGAATCTCCTCCGTGAAATGCAGGCCCGCCGTCGGCGCGGCCACGGCGAGGGGCTCGCGCGCGAAGACGGTCTGGTAGGCCTCGCGGTCCTCGGGGCGATCGGGCGCGCCCGGCTCACGCCGGATGTAGGGCGGCAGCGGCACGTGGCCGATGCGCTCGAGGAGGCCGTCGTCGACCGCGCGGTCGAACCGAACTTCTCTCTTCCCGTCTTCCTGGACCCGGAGCACCGGGCCGTGAGCCCATCCGCGAACCGCACCGCGCGGCCTTCCTTCGCGCGGCGCCCGGGTTTCGCAAGCGTCATCCAGCGCCGCTTGTCGCCGTCGATCGCGTGGAGCAGGAAGATCTCGACGCCGCGGCCCTCGGCGTCCTCTCCGTAGAGCCGCGCGTGGCGGACGCGCACGTCGTTGCGCACGAGGAGGTCGCCCGGCGCAAGCAACCCGGGCAGGTCCGCGAAGGCGCGGTGCGCGACCGTCCCCGTCGTTCGGTCGAGAACCAGGAGCCGGCTCTGTCCCCGCGGCCGGGCGGTTTGCGCGATCCGCTCGGCGGGCAGGTCATAGTCGAAGAGATCGACGCGCACGGCGCCTAGAGTAATCTGCGGGTCCTCTCCCTCTCCCCGCGGGAGAGGGTTGGGGTGAGGGGAATGTCGTCCGACTATCTGGAGGGCCGGGGCCGCGTCCGCGTCGCGGCGGCGGGAGTCGAGATCGAGGGCGTCTCGATCGCCGGCCACGAGTCCTTCTACAAGGTCCCCGCCTTCCATGCGCTGCTCGACTTCGGACGCGCGCCCGAGGACACGGTCTCCTACGCGAACGTCTTCCTGACGCACGGCCACCTCGACCACGCCGCAGGGCTGGCGCACCATGCTTCGCGCCGGCGCCTGGCCCGCCTTCCCGGCGCGCGCGTCTTCGCGCCGGCCGAAGCCGCCGACGACCTTCGCCTGTGGCTCGCCGCTTCGGAAAGGCTCGAGAGCGTCGAGTACGGCGTCGATCTGGTGCCGAGCCGTCCCGGGGATCGCGTCGCCCTGCGGCGCGACCTCGAGCTGACGGTGCTGCCGGGCCGCCACCGCGTGCCGACGGTCGGCTACCTGTTCTCGGAAGTCAAGCACAAGCTCAAGGACGACCTCGCCGGCCGCACGGGGGCCGAGATCGCGGCCTTGCGGGCACGCGGCGTCGAAGTCACACGTCGGGAGGAGATTCCTCTGCTCGCTTACCCCGGCGATTGCGGCGTCGAGATCTTCGAAGCTTGCCCGGAGCTCTTCCGCGCCCGGGTCCTCCTGATCGAGTGCTCGTTCATCCTTCCCGACGACGTCGATCGGGCCCGGCTCTACGAGCACCTCCACCTTCAGGATTTCCTGGACCGGGCCGAGCTCTTCCAAAACCAGACGATCGTCCTGACGCACTTCTCGCAGCGTTATACGAACCAGGAGATTCGCGAGAACCTCGGGCGCCTCCCGCCGCCTCTCGATTCGAAGGTCGTGCCGTTTCTTCCCCCGGGCTGAGCGGAGCAGGGGGGACGGGACGTCTTCTGCTGCCGCCGGGCCCGGAGGGGGCTCGATGCGCAGCAGGGAGAGCGACACGAAGGGGACCGGAGCTCCGGAGAGGCTCACGGAGGCCCAGTTCTGCTCGAGCCAGGGACGCCGCTCCAGGACCTGGATCCGGATGCCGAGCCTCTCGAGCAGACGCTCCCATTGCGAGCGGACGATGACGAATCCCCCCTCCGGAGGGATCCTCCCCAGCAGCTGCCGGGGCTCGATCAAGGCCACCCACTCCCGGCGGGAGGTGTACTCCATGCTCGTGCAGCGGATCGAGATCCGGTAGGCCTCGCAGCCCGTGGGGCAGAGTTGCCGGACCCGCTCGCCGAAGGCCGGGAAGGGGTCGTAGCGAGAGGTTCGCGTTTCGATCTCCCAGGACGGCGAGGGAGACGGCGCCGCACGCAGCCGCCACGAAGACGGGACCGACGCCTCGTTGGAAGAAGGCGGCGGCAAGGATCGCGATGACGAGAAGCGCAACCGCCACGCCCAGGCCGAGAGAGGCCGGACGGCCGGCCAGCTCCTGGAGAGTCGGAGCCATGCGCCACCAGAGCACCAGGCCCGCGAGGCAGGTCAGGCCCGCCGCGAGCCAGGCGATGCGGGCGCCCCGCGAGCGGAAGGCGGACGCGTCGGCCAGGTACTCGCCGGCCAGAACGGCCACCGCCGGGAAGAGAGGCATGACGTAGACCTCGCGCTTCTGGACGAGAACCGAGAGAAACAGGACCCCGAAGACCAGCCAGCCCGCCGGCGTCGCGGGCCTCCGGCGCTTCCAGAGCGCGGCCGGCACGAAGAGGATCCAGGGGAAGGCTCCCCAGGCGAGGAAGGGGAGGTAGAAGAGCGGACCGCGAGGGGGGCCGGTGAAGTAGTCCGTCGTCGCCCGCACGAACTGGTTCAACAAGTAGAACCAGCGCCAGAACTCGAGGCCAAGCCGCTGCGTCATGGCCACGTGCCAGGGAAGGACGGCGGCGAAGAAGACGAGCGCCGCGACAGTCGCGCGGCGGCGTGGCCGTATCGGCCGGAAGCGGTCCATCAGCAGGGCGGTGGCGGTCGCGCCCACCGGGAGCACCAGGCCGATCAATCCCTTGAAGCCGAAGGCCAGCGCGAGTCCGAGGCCCGCCAACGCGCCGGTCTTGAGGTCGGAGACGTCCTCTCGCCGCGTCGCGGTTTCCAGGGCGATCACCGCCAGCGTCACCGCGAGGGTCAGAAAAGTGTCCGCGGCGAACTGTCGGGAGAAGCCGACGAACTTGAACGAGAAGGTCAGGCAGAGCGCCGCGAGGAGGGCCGCGCGGACTCCGGAGCGGCGGCGGACCCAGAGGCCGACGGCGGCGATCGTCGCCAGGGCCGCCAGGACGCCCGGCAGGCGCGCGGCCAGGACCGAGACGCCGAACAGGCGGTAGCTCGCCGCCACGATCCAGAAGGTGAGCGGAGGCTTGTCGAGAAACGGCCCGTGCAGATAGCGGGGGACCAGGAAGTCTCGGGTCTCGAGCATCGTGATCGGGGGGAGGACGTACATGCTCTCGTTGCCGCACTGAACAGGCGTGGTGTCGAGTCCCACGAAGTACAGCCCCGCGCCGAACAGCAGGACGAGGAGGCCAAACAGCGTCCCGAGGTTGTGGCGGGTTGGGCTCATGACGGCGTCACCCGAAATAAGGGGTCTCGAAACTCCGGGGCACAGGCTGCCGACGGCCGACCGTCGAATTCCAGTTGGCTGTGGGGGGTGGAATCGAACCACCAACCTTCCGGTTAACAGCCGGACGTTGTACCAATTCAACTACCCCACAGCAGGGTAAGCTCGGAGGGCTATGGTACGTCTTCGCGAGGCCGCGGTGCTGGTCGGCGCGGCGGTCATTTGTGCCGTGGTCTCGAACGGGATGGCGTCGCCGCAAAGACGCCTGGCGTGGATCGGGACCTATCCCGACGCGTTGAAGGTCCCCGCGGCCGTCGCCCCGACCGCGACGCCGTCTCCGGTCTCGCCCGCGCCTGAATTCGCGGCCGGCGCACCGGGGGAGTACGCGCCGCATCCGGACCGGCCGTGGGTGGCGATCACGGGGGACGAGGCCGTTGGCCTGCATCGGAAGGGAATTCCCTTTCTCGACGCGCGGCGGACGACCGTCTACGAGGCCGGGCACATCGCGGGGGCGCGCAGCTTTCCGATCTGGGAGTCCACCGTCGAGGACGCGATCAAGAAGCTCTTCGAGGAGGGTTACGACGTCAATGCGCCGCTGGTCGTGTACTGCAGCGGCGGCGACTGCGAAGACTCGCACATGCTGTCGCAGAAACTGCACGGCTACGGCTTCAACAACGCGCTCGTCTACGCGGACGGCTTCCCCGATTGGGAAAAGCGCGGCCTGCCCGTCACGAAAGGAGCGGCCCCGTGACGGGGGAGCGCCGCGGCTGGTGGCTCTCGCCCTGGCTCTCGATCCGCGCGCAGCTCGCGCTCGGCGTGATCTTCGTGGCGGCGGCGATTCCGAAGATCGCGGACCCGCCCTCCTTCGCGCACATGGTCTACAACTACCGCCTGCTGCCGGGCGGTGCGGTCAATCTCCTCGCGATCGTGCTGCCCTGGATCGAAATGCTGGCGGGACTGGCGCTCATCGTCGGCTTCTGGAAGCGCACCGCCGCGGGGCTGTCGGCCATCCTGCTGCTCCTCTTCATCGGGGCGCTCTCGGTCAATCTCGCGCGCGGCAACCCGGTCAACTGCGGCTGCTTCGACATCAAGGCCAAGGACAAGCCGCGGGCGGAGCTGCTGTCCGAAATGCGCTGGACGATCCTGCGCGACGTCGGTTTCCTCGTCCTCGCGGCACAGGTCCTCGCCGCGAACCGCCGGAGAGCGATCCGACCTCAGGCGTCCGGTCCGCCTTCCGTGACTTCCGTCGAACTCACGGCGGACCGGACCCCGTCTATCGGCCCGGGGCGACCCGATCGGCGTCGGCCTGGCGCTCCTTCATGGCCCAGAGGCCGAGGTGGCTGCGCCACGCGCCCGCCGCGGCCGGCGTCAGGACGAACTCCAGTGGATCGCCCGGAGGACGGCGTGATGCGAAGCACCTCGAGACGCAGGAGCACGCGGCCGCTCGCGAGCTTTCGGCCCGTCTCGATCTTCTGGATCCGTGAGGTTGCGAGCTCTTCGGACTCTCCGAAGAGCCCCTCGAAGGCCAGCCGGTCGGCCGTGAGGCCCGAGGATGCCGGGCAGGCGGCGGTAGCGGCCGGAGACCCGCTCGGCGCGGGTCAGCAGGCGAAACTCCCTTCCTCCTGCGGCCAGCCGCTCGCGGGCCAGACGGTCCTGGGAGGCCGCGAGCATTCTTCGCGGCAGCGCCACGACCAGGAAGATCAGGAGAACGAGCGCGCCCAGGCCGAGCGCGAGGGTCGGGCTCAATGCAGGAACTTCTTGCGGTTCCTGATGTAGTCGGTGAAGAGGAATTCCGCGAGGTTGTACGGCGAAGCGTAGTAGGCCCTGCCGCGGTTGATCTTGGTCAGCTTGTCGACGAAGTCGACGAGGTAGGCGTCCGTCGCGATCATGAACGTCGTGATGGTGATGCCGTCGCGCCGGCAGGCGTCGGCCTCCTCGAGCGTGCGGTTGACGATCTTCAGGTCGAGGCCGAACGGGTTCTTGTAGAGGCGGCCGTGCTCCCAGATCGCCGAGGGCTTCCCGTCGGTGATGAGGAACACCTGCTTGTTGGGGTTCTTGCGGTGGACGAGGAGCTTGCGCGCCAGGGCCAGCCCCGCCTTCGTGTTCGTGTGGTACGGACCGACCTGCGTCTTCGAGATCTCCGAGATCGGCACGCGCGCCGCGTCGTCGCCGAAGAGCAGGACGTCGACCGAGTCCTTCGGGTACTTCGACTGGATGAGCTCGACCAGCGCGAGCGCGACCTTCTTGGCCGGCGTGAAGCGGTCCTCGCCGTAGAGCACCATCGAGTGGGAGATGTCGATCGCGAGAACGGTCGCGCAGGAAGTCAGGTGCTCCTCTTCGTGGACCTCGAAGTCGTCCGGCTCGAGCGCGATCGTTTCCGCGTCCCGGCGCACGGCGTTGCCGATCGTCCGCACGCCGTCGATCGCGGTCGGGTTGTCGCCGAACTCGTAGGGCCGCGTCTCGGGCAGAAGCTCGCCGCCGCCGCCCGCGCGGGGGATCGCGTGGTAGCCCGAGCCCGCCTTCGAGAGCGAGGAGAAGATCTCTTCGAGCGCCGACCGGCGGATGCGCCGCTCGCCGCCGGCGGAGAGGGCGAGCGATCCGCCCCGATCCTCGACGATCTCGTTCTTCTCCAGAGCCCGGGCGAACTCGTCGAGGTCGACCTCGTCGCCGATGATCCCGCGGTCCTGCAGGTACTTCATCCACTGGAGCGCCTCCTCCACGTCGCCGCCCGTCTGGAGGACGAGCTGGAGGAAGAGCTTGACGAGCTCCTGGTAGGTCAGCAGCTGCCGGAGCAGGTCGACGGGAAAATCGGAGTAGCGGTAGCGCATCGGCGTTTCGATTCTACGGCCGGGGCGGCACGGCGGCCCGCCAGGCGCGGCCGGACTCGAGGAAGAGCGTCCGGTCGCTCATCGTGAAGAAGCGGTATCCCAGGGCGGCGAGCTCCGGGACCTGCTCCTTGCGCGCGAGCATGATGCCGGCCGTCTTCCCCCCGTCGCGCGCCGCCTGCGCGATCGCTCCGAGGGACTCCTTGTAGCGCGGGTCCTCGAAGTGTCCCGGGATGCCCAGCGCCTGCGTCAGGTCGTTCGGTCCGACGAAGAGGACGTCGAGGCCCGGCTCCCGCGCGATCGCGGAGAGCTCGGCGAGCGCTCCCGGAGTCTCGATCTGCGCCGCGAGCAGGGTGCGCTCGTTCGACTCGACGACGTGGCGGTCGAGGGGAACCGTTCCGAATCGGTTCGCCCGCACTCCGCCGAGGCCTCGTCGACCGGCCGGGGGGTAGCGCGCGCTCTCGAGGGCGGCGCGGACCGTCGCGAGGCTGTCCCCGCGCGGGAAGAGCAGCCCGGCCGTTCCCGCGTCGAGGCAGCGTGAGGTCTCCGGCGCCCCACAGGAGGGAACGCGCACGATCGCCGGGATCCCGGCGGCATCGGCCGCGATGGCCATCGTTTCGATCGACTCGATCGTGAAGAAGCCGTGCTCGGCGTCGAGAACGAGGAAGTCCAATCCCGCGAGCGCCGCGAGCTCCGACGACGCCGGCCGTCGGCCACGTCAGGAAGCAGCCGAGGAGAGTTTCGCCGCCGGCGACGCGGGAGCGGAGGGAGCCCACGACTCTAGTTCGCCCGGCTCTTGACCAGGTTGAACTTCAGCATCTCCGTGTACGAGACCTTCGAGTCCAGATCCTCGCGGGCGATCTTCAGGTGCTGGGTCAGGCCTTCGAGCACGAGCTCCATGCCGATCGCGAGCTCCTCGGGAGAGGCCGGGGCGAAATGGTCCTCGACCGCCTTGCGCAGGCCGGGAACCGAGTCGAGCGCCGCCAGATGCTTCTCGAACGGCGTGTCGTCGGAGATCGTCACCTTGCCGCCGGCGCCGAACCACTCGACGATCGGTTCGTAGAGCGCATGGATCTTCTCCGGCGCCGGGGCCCGGTTGCGGCGCGGCGCGGGGTTTTCGTCGGCGGTCTCCTCGAGCTCGACGCGGCGCCGGTCCGTCGGCCGGCCCGCGTCGGGAGCCGGGAACTTGGCGTCGAAGAGCTTCTTCAGCGCCGCTCCGATCAGCTTCTTGGCGACGACCTCCGCGCCCTGCTGCTCGCCCTCGTAGACCATCTCGACCTTGCCCGTGATCGCCGGAAGCGTCGCCGGGAGGTCGCAGAGGCGCGGGAAGACGCGGGCCTCGCCGTTGGAGAGGCCGCGGCGCTCGAGGTTCGAGACGAGCACCTCGATGGCCGAGATGGGCATCCGGGCCGAGACGCCGGAGGACTGGTCGACGAACTCGCTCGACCGCGCGGCGAACGCGATCTCCTCGATGAGCTCCCGGAAGAGGTCGGGGATCTCGGGGCGCGGCTCGCCGCCGCGCTCCACCCACGCCTCCTGCGCCGTGATCTTCGCGGCGGTCTTCACGTCGTCGGGGTAGTGGGTCAGGATCTGCGAGGAGATCCGGTCCTTGAGCGGCGTGATGATGTTGCCGCGGTTGGTGTAGTCCTCGGGGTTGGCGGAGAAGACGAGCAGGATGTCGAGCGGGATCCGGATCGGGAATCCGCGGATCTGCAGGTCGCGCTCCTCCAGGATGTTCAGCAGGCCCACCTGGATGCGGGGCTGCAGGTCCGGCAGCTCGTTGATGGCGAAGATGCCGCGGTTGGTCCGGGGAATGATGCCGAAGTGGATGACTTCCTCGTCGGAATAGGAGCGGCGCTCGGTCGCGGCCTTGATCGGGTCGACGTCGCCGATCAGGTCCGCGATCGTGACGTCGGGCGTGGCGAGCTTCTCGCGGTACCGCTCCTCGCGCGGAATCCAGACGATCGGCGTCGCGTCTCCCTTTTCCGAGAGGATGCGGCGCGCGTACTTGGAGATCGGGAGGAAGGGGTCTTCGTTCAGCTCGCTCCCGGCGATCGCGGGGATCTCCGGGTCGAGCAGGTTGATCAGCATCCGCAGGAGACGCGTCTTGGCCTGTCCGCGCAAGCCGAGCAGCAGCAGGTCGTGCTTGGAGAGGATCGCGTTGTGGAGGGACGGCAGGACGGTGCGCTCGTAGCCGTGGACGCCGGGGAACGGGTTCTCGCCGGCCGAGAGCGCGCGGCGGAGGTTCTCGCGCAGCTCCTCCTTGACCCCGCGGGGCCGGTACCCGCTCGCCTTCAACTCGCCGAAATTCGCTGGTTTGGTCAAGTTGCACCCATGTTCTCGTCGGTCCTGATCAAGCGTTTCGTGCCAGGGCTACCTGCCGGCGTTGCGAGAGGTTCAACCGGGCCGGATGGGCGGAACATTCTCGTCGGGCCGGAAGAGGGCGCCCGGGGCAACGCCGGCGAGCGCCGCCGAGCGGGCCGCGAAGCGCGGCCATCTTGTCCTTCTGGAATCCGACGACCAGCTCCTCGATCCGCCCGTCGCGCCCGACCCGCGCGAAGGCCGGGACGCTCTCGAGGCCCAGGGCCTCGCGACGCGCGCCACGGCGGCGGATCGTAGAGCGTCTCGGCCGCGACCCCGAGGCGGCTCTGGAACTGCCGGGTTTCCTCCGGGCCGTCCTGGGACACGGCGACGACCCGAAGCCCCCGATCCCCGCCGATGCGGCGGAGGCGCTCCAGGTACGGCCACGCGAGCTCCGAAGTCGGGCAGCCGGTGTGAAAGAGGGCGTAGAGGGTTTCGCCGCTCGCGGGTGGAGCCGCAGATCCGTCCTCGGCGCGAAGGTGATGAGTCGGGAAGATGCTCCGCGGGTCCGGGGAGGCCACGGGGCGATTATAGACTTTGGTTCGGAGCGGCCCGGCCTGTCGAGGAACACGATCACATGAAGAAAATCCGACACCAACAGGCGCGGCCGCCGCGCCACCAGGGGAGGGGCGCCTCCGGCCTCTCGCGGCGCGACTTCGTGAAGGCCGCGGCCACCTCGCTCGCCGCCGGCTCGGTGGCACTGGCGTGCGGTGGCGGGGGACCGAAGAAGAGCCCGGGGCCCGCGGCCCGGACGCTCAAGATCCTCCAGTGGAGCCACTTCGTTCCCGGGTACGACGCCTGGTTCGATCAGCGCTACACGAAGGAATGGGGCGAGCGAAACAACACGCGCGTCGTCGTCGATCACATGGCCTCGACCGAGGTCAACGCGCGCGGCGCGGCGGAGGCGGCCGGCCGCAAGGGGCACGACCTCTTCCTCTTCCTGTCGCCTCCGGCGGCCTACGAAGACCAGGTGATCGACCACCGGGAGATCGTGGAAGCCGTCCAGAAGAAGCACGGCGCGATGGTGCCGCTCGCGGAGAAGTCGACGCTCAACCCGAAGACGGGAAAATACTTCGCGTTCTCCGACTCCTACGTGCCGGACCCCGGCAACTACCGGATCGACCTGTGGGGCGAGGCGGGCTTTCCCAACGGCCCCGACACCTGGGAGGACCTGCGGGTGGGCGGGCGCGAAGATCAAGGCGAAGTCCGGGAACCCCGTCGGCATCGGTCTCTCGCAGGAGATCGACTCCAACATGTCGCTGCGCGCCCTGCTCTGGTCCTTCGGCGGCTCCGAGCAGGACGCGGAAGGGCGCGTCACGATCAATTCGAAGGAGACGGTCGAGGCGTTGAAGTTCGCACGGGCGCTCTACAAGGAGGCGATGACGCCGGAGGTCTTCACCTGGGACCCGTCCTCGAACAACCGGATGATGCTCGCGGGCCGCGGCTCCTTCGTCGAGAACGCGATCTCCGTCACCCGCACGGCCGAGAAGCAGAACCCGGAGATGGCCCGGAAGATCGGCCTGGTGCCGGCGCTCGCCGGTCCCGCGCGGCGGATCGCGGCCGAGCACGTGATGGACTGCTACGTCATCTGGAAGTTCGCCGAGAACATCGAGGGCGCCAAGCAGTTCCTCGTGGACTTCGTCGACGCCTTCCCGGCGGTCTTCCGCGAGAGCGAGTTCTACAACCTGCCGTGCTTCCCCTCGACGGTGCCGGATCTGGCCGAACAGGTCTCCCGCGATCCGAAGGCGGACCCCGCGGGCAAGTACCGCGTCCTCGCGACGGCGCTCGACTGGTCGACCAACATCGGCTATCCCGGCTACGCCACGGCCGCGATCGACGAGGCCTTCAACACGTTCCTGATCCCGACGCTGTTCGGCCGCGTCGCCCGGGGAGAGTCGACGCCCGAAGAGGCCGCGCTCGCGGCCGAGCGCGAGTCCCGCCGGATCTTCGAGCGGTGGAACCGCCCGGCGTAGTGGCGCGGCCACCGACCTTCGCCGATCACTTCTCGGCCGCGTCGGCGGACTACGCGCGCTACCGGCCGGACTACCCGGATCGCCTGTTCGCGTACCTGGCCGATCGGGCGCCAGGCCGCCGCCGCGCCTGGGACTGCGCGACCGGCAACGGGCAGGCGGCGAGGGGTCTGGCGCGGCACTTTGCCGAAGTGATCGCCACCGACGCGAGCGCGCAGCAGATCGCAAGCGCACCGCCGCATCGCCGGGTGAGCTACCGCGTCGCGCCGGCGGAAGACTCGGGGCTTCCGGACGAATCGGTCGAACTGATCACGGTCGCGCAGGCCCTCCACTGGTTCGATCGGCCCCGCTTCTGGCCGGAAGCCCGTCGGGTCCTCGTCCCGCGGGGTGTGATCGCCGTCTGGTGCTACGACCTGCTCTCGATCGACGCGGAGGTCGACGCCGTCGTCGGGAGGCTCTACCGCGACGTCGTCGGTCCCTACTGGCCGCCCGAGCGGGGCTGACCGAGCAGAGGTACCGCACGATCGGGTTTCCCTTCACGGAGGAGGAGGCGCCGCCTTTTCGGATGGAGAAGCGCTGGTCGCTGTCGGACCTCGTCGGCTACCTGCGGACCTGGTCGGCGGCTCGGCGCTACGCGGAAGCCGAGGGTGTGGATCCCCTCGGGCTCGTGCTGCCGGATCTCCGGAAGGCCTGGGGGCCGCCCGGGCGCGTCCGGTCCGTCCGCTGGGACCTGGCGGTGAGGCTCGGCCGAAAAACGTAGAATCCCCCCATGCCCGCCCTCGACCTGCTGCGCCGGCCGCTCCGCAACCTTCGGGTTTCGGTGACGGACCGCTGCAATCTGCGCTGCCAGTACTGCATGCCGGAGCGGGACTACACGTGGCTGCCGCGCAAGGACATCCTCGATTTCGAGGAGATCAGCCGCCTGGTGGAGTGTCTTCACGGAGCTCGGCGTCGACCGCGTCCGGTTGACCGGCGGCGAGCCGCTCCTGCGGCGGGACCTGCCCCGGTTGATCGAGCTGCTCGCGGCCAACGAGCGGCTGACGGATTTCGCGCTGACGACGAACGGGGTCCTGCTCTCCGAGCAGGCCATGGCCCTGAGGCGCGCCGGCCTCCGGCGCGTCACCGTCAGCCTCGACACGCTGCGGCCGGACCGCTTCCGGCAGCTCGCCCGGTTCGACGAGCTGCCCCGCGTGCTCGCCGGAATCGAGGCGGCCGCCGCGGCCGGGTTTGCGCCCCTCAAGATCGACTCCGTCGTCATCCGCGGAGTCAACGACGACGAGCTCCTGCCCCTGATCGATTACGGCCGGCGGGTCGGGGCCGAGGTCCGCTTCATCGAGTACATGGACGTCGGAGGAGCGACCCTCTGGTCGCCGGAGAAGGTCGTCTCCCGCTCCGAGATCCTCGAGCGCATCGGCCTCGCGGAGGGGACGATCGAGCCGTTGGGCGGCGACGGCTCCGCTCCGGCGGAACGGTTCCGTCTTTCCGATGGAACGATCTTCGGCATCATCGCTTCGACGACGGCGCCTTTCTGCGGATCGTGCGACCGCAGCCGGCTGACGGCCGACGGCCTCTGGTACCTCTGCCTCTACGCGGCGCAGGGTCTGGACCTGCGTGCGCCGCTGCGTGCCGGAGCGTCGGCCGGCGATCTGCGCAGCCTCCTCGAGGCCGCGTGGCGGCGGAGGGACGACCGCGGCGCCGAAGAGCGCCTGGCCGCCCGCAACCGCGCGCCGCTGCTTCCTCGAGCCGCCCTCCGCGAGGACCCGCACCTGGAAATGCACACCCGGGGAGGCTGACGGGGAGTCAGGCGATGCGGCGGGGGTGCGTGTAGACGTTGAACCGTGTGCCCCGAAGAAACCCGACCAGCGTCACCCCGGCGCTCTCCGCCAGGGCCACGGCGAGGCTCGACGGGGCCGACACCGCCGCGAGGATCGGGATCCCCGCGCCGAAGGCCTTCTGGACGATCTCGAAGCCGGCGCGGCCCGAGACGAGCAGCAGTCCGTCGGAGAGCGGCAGCTCGCCGCGACGAAGATAGGAGCCCGACGAGCTTGTCGGTCGCGTTGTGGCGGCCGATGTCCTCGGCCAGGTCGCGCAGGTTCCCCTCGGCGTCGAACAGCGCCGCGGCGTGCAGTCCGCCCGTGGCCGCGAAGACCGACTGCCGCGCGGCGAGCTTCTCCGGCAGCCCGCGCAGCACGGAAGCGGCGACCCGGAGGTTCGTCTGAAGGGGCGGCCGGTCCGCCGGGATCACGTTCTCGATCGACGTCCGGCCGCAGACGCCGCAGGAGGAGCCCATGACCGTCCCGCGGCGGAGCTTCTCGGCGCGCGCGAGGGCCGGGGCCGAAAGCGTCGCCAGCAGGACGTTGCCGCGCACGTCGGCCTCCATGCGGGGGTCGTCGGGGCGTTCGAGGTGGAGGAGGTCGTCCCGCGACTCGAGGACGCCTTCGGAGAACAGGAGCCCGGCGACGAGGTCCTCGTCGCGGCCGGGCGTGCGCATCGTCGTGACGAAAGAGGCCGCGGGTCCGGGGCCCGCCGGGCGGACGCGGATCTCGAGGGGCTCCTCGACGGCGAGCAGGTCGTCGCGGTCTGCGTGCGCCTCGCCGTCGTGGGAGCGCACGCGGACACGCTCGGTCGGGTCCATAGAGGGGGATCTTAGCCCGGGGGACTGAGGACTGAGGACTGAGGACTCGATTGGATTCTGCCCGATCAATATCTCGTCAAGGGCCGGATGAGTCCTCAGTCCTCCGTCCCAAGTCCTCAGGCGAGGACGGAAGTTCGGGTCACTTCACCGCCCCGACCGTGAATCCGGCGATGAAGCGGTCGAGGAACAGGTTGTAGAGGATCGCCGTCGGCAGGCTCGCGATGAGGCAGGCCGCCATCAGGGAGCCCCAGTAGTAGACGTCCCCCCGCACCAGGTAGATCGGCACGCCGACGCCGACCGTCTGGTGCGAGGCGGTGGAGATGAAAGTGAGCGCATAGACGAATTCCTGCGTGACGAGCGTGAACGCGAAGATGACGACCGTCAGGATCCCGGAGGAGGCGACCGGGAACGGCGAGCTTCAGGAAGGACTGGAACCGCGTCAGACCGTCCACCATGGCGGCGTCCTCGAGATCCCGCGGGATCGACTTGAAGAACCCCATCAGGAGCCACGTCGAGAAGGGGATCGTGAAGCTCGGGTACACGAGGATGACCGCCCAGAGGCTGTCCTGGAGTCCGAGGCTCGCGACGATGCGCGACATCGGGATGAAGAGCAGGGTCGGCGGCACGAGGTAGGTCAGGAAGATCCCGATCCCGAGGCGGCCGCCCCAGCGCCCGGTCAGCCGCGCGAGGGCGTAGGCCGCCGGCACGGCCGCGGCGAGCGTGATGACGACGACGAGCGCGCCGGCGAAGGCCGTGTTGCCGAGCCACCGCAGGAAGAGGGTCTCCCCGAAGAGGTAGCGCAGGTGCTCGAGGGTCGGCGTCTCGCGGAAGAGGAACGGGTTGTTCTCCAGGTTGTAGAGGTCGGCGGTCTGCTTGAACGTCGTGATCAGCATCCAGTAGAAGGGGAACCCGAGCAGGATCGCGGCGCCCGCCAGGATCCCGCGGCGGCAGAGCCTGCCCGCCGCGCGGCGCGCCCCCGCCGAGAGCCTCACCCGGCCTCCGCGCGGTGGGCCGCGCGCAGCATCCACCAGGCCGCCGCCGCCAGCAGCGGCACGAGGAAGAGCGAGATCGCCGCGCCCTGCGCGAGGTCGCTGCCGAGGATGCCCGTGAAGAAGGCGAGCGACGGCAGGACCTGCGTCGTGTCGTAGGGGCCGCCCCGCGTCAGGATGTAGATCACCGTCATGTCGGTGAAGGTGAAGACCATGCCGAACAGCAGCGCGACGGTCATGATCGGCCGCATCATCGGGATCTCGATCTGGAAGAGACGCCGGAAGTACCCGGCCCCGTCCACGGCGGCGGCCTCCGGAATGTCCTTGGGGATGGCGGTCCACCCGGCCAGGATCAACACGGTCGCGAAGGGGAGGACGTGCCAGGTGTGCACGAGGATCACCGACAGCATGGCCAGGCGCGGCTCGCCCAGCCACATCGGCGCGTCGAACGGCTTGACCAGATGGAGCCGGACGAGAACCCAGCTGACGACGCTGTAGAGGGAATCGAGGATCCACTTCCAGCCGATCGCGCCGAGGGAAACGGGGGCGACCCAGGGGAGCAGGATGACGAACCGCATCAGCCGCCGGCCGCGGAAGGCGTCCTTCAGCGCCAGCGCGAGCAGCGTCGATCCGACCAGCACGAGCGCCTGGGAGCTCAGCGGTGAAGAGGAAGGAGTTCGCCGAGCGCGCGCCGGAATCCGGGGCTCGCGAGCACGGTCGAGAAGTTCTCGAGGCCGACGAAGCGGTAGCCGCGGCTCCCGACGCGCGCGTCTCCGACGCTGTAGAGCACGGCGAGGGCGAGCGGCACGCCGACCAGGCCCGCCACGTAGAGGATCGCCGGCAGCGAGCATCGCGGGCCCGAGCCAGCGCTGGCGGCTCACGGGCGTTCCCGCCGTGCGGCTCGCAGCCCCGTCTGCCCGTCGAAGAGCCGCAGATTGCGCTCGGCCACGGCGAAGTCGTACACCTGGTCCGGCGCAAAGCGCGTCCCGTGCGTCGAGGCGATGCGCGCCACCGCCCGCTGTCCGGCGAAGGGGCCGCCCTCGAGGGCGCCGTACAGGACCCGCTCGGAACCGAGATACTCCTCGTGTCCGATCCGGAACCGCAGCGCCCGCGCCGTCTCGCCCCCCGAGAGCGAACCGGCCGGCATGAGGTGCTCCGGGCGGAAGCCGAGCGTCCCCTCGGGCGTCTCTGCCAGGTTCATCGGGGGCGAGCCGAGAAACGTCGCGACGAACGTGTCCGCCGGATCGTCGTACACCTCGCGCGGGCGTGCCGACCTGTCGGACGCGCCCGTGGTTCATCACGACGACGCGGTCGCCCATCGCCATCGCTTCGACCTGGTCGTGCGTGACGTAGACGGTGGTCGTGCCGACCCGCTTCTGAAACTGCTCGAGCTCTTCGCGGGCGGAGGCGCGCAGCTTCGCGTCGAGGTTGGAGAGCGGCTCGTCCAGCAGGAAGAGCGACGGCTCGCGCACGATCGCGCGCGCCAGGGCCACGCGCTGGCGCTCGCCGCCGGAGAGCTCCCGGGGCCGGCGCTCGAGCAGGTGTCCGATCCCGAGCAGGCCCGCCGCCCATTCCGCCTTGCGCTGCCGCTCCGCCTTCGGCACGCGCCGCGCCTTGAGCGGGAAGACGATGTTTCCGAAAACGGTCAGGTGCGGGTAGAGCGCGTAGCTCTGGAAGACCATCGCGATCCCGCGCTCCCGGGGCGTCCGGTCGTTGACGACTCTCGCCGCCGATCAGGATCTCGCCGGAGGTCGGCTCCTCGAGCCCCGCGATCATGCGGAGGAGCGTCGTCTTGCCCGATCCGGAAGGGCCGAGGAGCACCAGAAACTCTCCCTCGCGCGTCACGAGGCTGACGCCGTCGACCGCGCCCGCCGCGGCTTTCGGGAAAACCTTCGTGAGGTTGCGCGTTTCGAGGATGGCCATCGGGGGCAGCTTCCCGGTGCGCCGCCGCGAAGTCAAGCGGGAAGCGACGGGGCGTTGCCGGTCAGTAGTGGTGGATGTCGACGTCCCTGGTCTCGCGCAGGAAGAGCGAGCCGATCACGAAGGTCGAGAGCGCCACGACGACCGGGTACCAGAGGCCGGCGTAGATGTTCCCGCGGGCCGCCATGATCGCGGTCGCGAGCAGCGGCAGCATCCCGCCGAACCAGCCGTTGCCGATGTGGTACGGAAGCGACATCGACGTGTACCGGATCCGCATGGGAAAGAGCTCGACCAGGAAGGCCGCGATCGGGCCGTACACCATCGTCACGTAGAGCATCAGGATGAAGAGGATCGCGACCGCCGCCGGCCGGTTGATGGCGCTCTTGTCGATCTTCGCGGGGTATCCCGTCGCCGCGAGGGCGGCCTTGTACTGCGCTTCGTCGAAGCCGTGCAGCTCGCTCGCTCCCGATCTCGTGTGACGACCGACTCGCCGGGGACCGGCGGCAGCGAGGCGTGCGAGAGGCCCGCCTTGGCCAGGAAGTCCTTCGCCTTTTCGCAGTCGGCGAACTTCGTGCCCGGGAAGAGGAAGACGTGCATCGGGCAAGGGCCCGAGGCGACGGTGATCGGGGTCGCGGCCGCGTAGCGCTCGAGCGCCGGGTTGACGAAGTGCGTGAGCGCGCGGAAGAGGGGGATGTAGGTCAACCCGGCCAGGAGGCACCCGGCCATGAGGATGCGCTTTCGCCCGATGCGATCGGAGAGCGATCCGAAGAAGACGAAGAACGGCGTTCCGATCGCCAGGGCGATCGCGACGAGGACGTAGGCCGTCACGTAGTCGACCTTGAGGGTGATCGTCAGGAAGAACAGGGCCCAGAACTGGCCCGTGTACCAGACGACGCCCTGGCCGGCCGTCGCCCCGAAGAGGGCGAGGAGAACGATCTTTCCGTTTTTCCAGTTCGCGAACGCGTCGGTGAGCGGCGCGCGGGAACCCTTCCCCTCCGCCTTCATGCGCTTGAAGACCGGCGATTCCTCGAGCTTCAGGCGGATGTAGACGGAGAAGGCGAGCAGGATCAGGGAGACGAGGAAGGGAAGGCGCCATCCCCAGGTCTTGAAGGCCACGTCGTCCATGTTGGCGCGCAGCCCGCCGATCACGACGAGCGAGAGGAAGAAGCCGAGGGTCGCCGTCGTCTGGATCCAGCTCGTCGTGTAGCCGCGCCGGCCGTGGCGGGAGTGCTCCGCGACGTAGGTCGCCGCGCCTCCGTACTCGCCGCCGAGCGCGAGCCCCTGCAGCAGGCGCAGGACCGTCAGGAGGATGGGGGCCGCGATCCCGATCCGCGCGTACGTCGGCAGCAGGCCCACCGCCGCCGTCGAGGCGCCCATGACGAGGATCGTGACGAGGAACGTGTACTTGCGGCCGACGAGGTCTCCGATGCGTCCGAACACGAGGGCGCCGAACGGGCGGACCAGGAACCCCGCCGCGTAGGTCGCAAACGCCGAGAGGAGGGCCGCCGTGTCGTTGCCTCCGGGGAAGAAGAGCGCCGCGAAGAAAGGGGCCAGCGTGGCGTAGAGGTAGAAGTCGTACCACTCGAAGACGGTTCCGAGCGCCGAGGCGAAGATGACCCGTCGTTCCTCGCGCGTGAGCGCGGCCGAGCCGCCTGCCGCGGTGGGAGTCGCCATGGCCTTCCCCTCTTTTCCTTTCCGTGCGTGGGACCGGCGGGCGAAGTCTTTTGCCCGGGCCGCCCGAAGTCAAGGCGGTTTCTCGAGCCGCCGCCCGCGCGGCCGCGTCGATAATAGGATCCTTCCAGGAGACCCCGATGGCGAAGAAGCCGGACGAGACGATCGAAGCCCTCCTCGACGAGCGGCGGGCGTTCCCGCCGGGGAAGGCGTTCGCCCGCCAGGCGAACGTGCGCGATGCCTCCGTCTACCGGAAGGCCGACCGCAACTTCGAGAAGTTCTGGGCCGACTTTGCGCGGGAGCTGTCCTGGTTCAAGCCCTGGAAAAAGGTCCTCGACTGGAAGCCGCCCCGGGCGAAGTGGTTCGTCGGCGGGAAGCTGAACGCCTCGGTCAACTGCCTCGACCGCCATCTGGACGGCCCGCGCCGCAACAAGGCGGCCCTGATCTGGGAGGGCGAGCCCGGGGACCAGCGCGTCCTGACCTATCGGGAGCTCCACCGCGAGGTCTGCCGGTTCGCGCAACGTCCTGAAGTCTCTCGGCATCCGCAAGGGCGACCGCGTGACGCTCTACCTCCCGATGATCCCGGAGCTGCCCGTCGCGATGCTCGCGTGCGCGCGGATCGGGGCGATCCACTCGGTCGTCTTCGGAGGATTCTCGGCCGAGTCCCTGCGCGACCGCATCAACGACCAGGGGGCGCGGCTGCTCGTGACGGCCGACGGCGGCTGGCGGCGCGGGAAGGAGGTGCCCCTGAAGGCGATCGCCGACGAGGCGCTCGGGGAGACGCCGACGATCGAGAGCGTCGTCGTCGTGAAGCGGACCGCGAACGCCGTGTCGCTGGACCGCGGGGCGCGACCGCTGGTGGAGCGACCTCATGGCGGAGGTTCCCGCGCGGTGCGATCCGGAGAAGATGGACGCCGAGGATCCCCTCTACATCCTGTACACGTCGGGCACGACCGGGAAGCCCAAGGGCATCCTGCACACGACGGGGGGATACCTCGTCGGGACCTACGCCACGACGAAGTGGGTCTTCGACCTCAAGGAAGAAGACGTCTACTGGTGCACGGCCGACATCGGCTGGGTGACCGGACACTCCTACGTCGTCTACGGCCCGCTCGCCAACGGCGCGACGTGCCTGATGTACGAGGGCGCTCCGGACACGTCCGGCGCGCGACCGCTTCTGGGACCTGATCGAGCGGCACGGCGTGACGATCCTCTACACCGCGCCGACGGCCATCCGCGCCTTCATGAAGTGGGGCACGGAGTGGCCGGAGAAGCACGACCTCTCGTCGCTGCGGCTGCTCGGAACGGTGGGCGAGCCGATCAACCCCGAGGCCTGGATCTGGTACCGCGAGAACATCGGCGGCGGGCGTTGCCCGATCGTAGACACCTGGTGGCAGACCGAGACCGGCATGATCCTGATCACGCCGCTGCCCGGGATCACGAAGACGCGGCCGGGCTCCGCGACCCGTCCCTTTCCGGGCATCGAGGCGAAGATCATGTCGCACGAGGGAGAGGAAATCCGGGCCGGCGGCGGCTACCTCGCCATCACCCGGCCCTGGCCGGCGATGCTGCGCACGATCTGGGGAGACGACCGCCGTTTCGTCGAGACCTACTGGTCGAAGTGGCCCGGCGTCTACTTCCCGGCCGACGGCGCGCGGCGCGACCGGCAGGGAAACTTCTGGCTTCTCGGGCGCGTGGACGACGTCATGAACGTCGCCGGCCACCGGATCGGGACGATGGAGGTCGAATCGGCGCTCGTGGACCACCCGTGCCGTCGCGGAGGCGGCGGTGGTCGGCGTTCTCGACGACCTGAAGGGAACGGCGATCGCCGCCTTCGTGATCCTGAAGGAGACGGCGAAGGCCGGCCAGGCCGCCCGCCGCGACGGCCTGGAGAAGGAGCTCCAGGCCCACGTCGCGAAGAAGATCGGTGCGATCGCGCGGCCGGACAAGCTTTTCTTCACGGCCGACCTGCCCAAGACCCGGTCCGGCAAGATCATGCGGCGGCTGCTGCGCGACATCGCGGAAGGCCGGGTGCTGGGCGACACGACGACGCTGGCGGACCCGGCCGTCGTGGCGTCGCTCAAGACGCAGTACGAGGAGAAAGAGGCGTAGCGCGCGGGCGGTCTTACAATGGGGGTGGTGAACAACCTCGAGTCGGTCATCGACAGCCGCACCGTCGCTCGGCTGGATCGCTGGCGCAAGGCGCGCTCCCTCTTCCTCCGTCCCGACACGATCGAAGCCGAACGCGCCCTTTCCGAAGCGCTCGAGAAGCGGTGGCTGCGCGCGCAGGTCTACGGGCGGGCGCGGCGGGTTCTCGCGGAGCGCATCCCGGCCCTGCTGCCCGACCTCGCCGAGAAGCTCGGGCCCGCGGCCGAGCACGTGCGCGTCTCGCCCGAGGACGCGAACCAGACGAAGTGGGATGCGGTCGGCAACCTCATGCCGCTGCGGCACGCCTGCGGACAGGTGCGGGCGCTGTGGCTGCTCGACGCGCTCCGGTCGGGCAGCCTGTACGTCGAGTTCCAGCCGATCTTCGACCTGCGCACCGGCGAGCCCCTCGGGCTTCGAGGGGCTCCTGCGGGCGCAGTCGCCGGACGGCACGCGGCACCTCGCCGCGGAAATCTTCCCGGCCGCGGTCGTGCTCGGCATCGAGCTCGCCTTCGAGCGGCTCTCCTGGGTCACCGTCCTGGAAGCGGCCCAGCGCCTGCCGCGCGACGCGATGGTCTTCCTGAACGTCAACCCGCACCTGCTGTCGCATCCCGACTCGTCGCTCTCGCGACTCGGCGAGGAGGCGGAGCGCATGGAGTTTCCGTACGCCCGTCTCGCGCTCGACCTGATCGAGATCGAGCGGGTCGAGTCGCTCGAGCTCCTGCAGAAGGCCCTCGCCGTGCCCCACGACCTCGGCGTCTCGATCGCGCTCGACAACGTGACGTCCGGGTACGGAACGCTCAAGTACTGTTCGGGGCTGGCGCCCCGCTGGATCAAGGTCGACAGCGAGATCACGCGGAGCATCGGGGAGGATCCGCAGCGGCGGGCGATTCTGCGCATGCTGGCGCAGGTGGCGCGGGAAGGCGCGGGTCGGATTGATCGCCGAAGGCATCGAGACCGGGGTGGACCTGAGCGTCTGCGTCGAGGAAGGCGTCTTCGCGGCACAGGGCTACTTCCTGGCGCGGCCGGCCACCGAGCCGGCGGTGGCCACGGAGGAGTTTCGCGCGTGGCTGGGCTCCCGGAGCGGCCTGGCGCAGCCGGACCTGCCGGCGGCCGCCCTCGCGGAGGCTCCCGGCCCGCCGGAAGATTTCTAGTTCGGATGCCCAGGGAGGCGGCTCCGCCCCTGGAGTCCGTTCGGCTGGACGTCTGGCTCGACGTGGCCTGTGTCTACCCGACGCGCGCGCAGGCCAAGTCCGCCTGCGAGGGCGGGAAGGTGGACGTCAACGGTGCGCGCGCCAAGCCCCATCGGGAGCTGCGCGTCGGCGATCGTCTGACGGTTGCGCGGTCGGAGGGCGTCCGGCGGGAGCTCCTCGTCAAGGGGCTCCGCGACCGGTCGATCCCGAAGGCGGAGGCGCGCCTGCTCTACGAGGACGTCACGCCGCCGCCGCCGCCCGAGGTCGCCGAAGCCCGCCGCCTGGACCGCCTGCTCGCCCCGCGGGGCGACGCGGGACGGCCCGACAAGCGCGAGCGCCGCGAGCGTCGCAAGCAGAAGGGCTGGTAACGGGGCGCCTGCTAGACTGGCCCCGATGGACTTCGAGGTCCTCTGCCCCTGCTGCAACGCCCGGCTCAAGGTGGACGCCGACCTGAAGGCGATCATCGACCACGAGGCGCCGAAGACGCCGCGCAAGTTCGCCTCGGTCGATGACGCCGTGGGGGCGCTGAAGACGCACGACCAGGAGCGCGAGAAGAAGTTCGCGGCCTCGGTCGAAGCGGAGAAGACGAAGAAAGACGTCCTGAACCGCAAGTTCGAGGAGCTCTTCGAGAAGGCGAAGGGCGACGCCTCGAGGCCCGTTCGCGACATCGACCTGGACTAGCCCGGTGCTGAAAGGAAGCGGAACCGGGCGTCGAATCCCGATCGTCACCGGTCTGGCTCTTCTGGCCCTTGTTGCAGTGGTTCGGCCCGTCCCGGCGTGGATCTACGCCGAGCATCGCGCCATCGCGGCCCGAGGGGATCCGGACGCTCGACCCGGCCGATCGGGGTGCGCTCGACAACCTCTGGGCGCAGGCGCGCGAGGGGCACGACGCACGACTCTGCGCCGACCCGGCCGCGGGCGACCAGGGATTGAAGCCTCCCTGCCTCGATCTGGCCGCGTGGGCGGCCATCGGCGGCGACCACTCGTGCTCGCCGGAGGACATGCTGCGCGTGGTTCTCGGAAGCGACTGGATCCTGAAGGTCGCGGCCGTCTCGGCCAAGACGGAGGCCGGCCTCGCGAAGGCCCGCAACGACGCCGAGCGGCGAAACGTGCAGACCAACTGCGATCTGAGCCTCGAGCGCACCGACAAGGACTACAGCTCGCGGGCCGGGGCCAACAACGCGCACTTCCTCCTGCCGCGGGCCGGCGACGACGATCCCAAGGCCTACGCCATCCTGTCGCTGCAGCCCGGCGCCGAGCCCAACGCCATGGCGATCTACGTGATTTTCCACGTCGCGGCGATGCATCAGGCCGCCCGGCTCGACGGCCTTCCGGTCTCGGAGCGCAGCGGCGCCGCGCGCCGGGTGCTCGCTCTGGAGCTCTTCGCGCTGCACTTTCTCGAGGACTCCTTTGCGGCGGGGCACATCGCCGGCTCGTGGGGACCGGTCGCCGAGCGCAAGGGGACGCACGACTACTACAACCAGCACGGCCTCGAAACGCTGACCTGGGGCGGCGAGTCCATGCTTCTCTTCGGCGACGGGCACATGACGGGAGTGGATCTCGAGCGGGCGGGCAAGGCCGTCCGGCTCTCCCTCGGAGAGGTCCTGAGCGCCCGGAAGGCCGGATCCGAACCCAGCCGCGAATCGGCATCCATCGCGGTCCCGGCAGAGGCCTCGGAAGGAACGTTCGACACCTGCACGGCCACGCGCATGCCCGACTGGGTGATTCCGTCGCCGATGTATCCCTATCTGCAGAAGGTGATGCTGGTCATGCCGATCCCCTTTCGCGGGCCGGGGTTTGCCTCCCTGCCGCGCTTCCGCGCGGAGATCGGCCCCTTTCTGGGTGTCGCGAGCGGCGTCGAGATCCAGAATGCGGACGGAGGCTTTTCCGTCGGGAAGAGCGGCGGCGTCCTGGGCGCTCTCGACGTGGGCCTGCGGCTCGGCCTGGGCCTGGACGCCCTGCTCGGCGACTCCGGAGACGGCCTGGTCTTTCTGCAGGGCGGCATCGTCATGGAGTCGCGCTCGACGGGGGGCTGCGACCCGGACTGCCCGGCGGATCCGATCGTGGCGCAGTTCGTTCCGGGCGTGCCGGCCCGGACGGGCCTTTCGCTTCGCCTGCGCGTGCCGTTCTGGCTCATTCCGGGAGACCTCATCGTCGCCGCGCCCTTTCTCGCGTTCACCAACCCGAAGCTGCTCGAGAAGATGGCGATCACCGCCGCCGACGGCGGGCTGATCCCCTGGCAGACGAAGCTCTCGACCCCGGTCGGAGACAGTCCAGTTCGTGGCCGGTCGCGAGGTGGGCGTCAACCTCTTCGGGTACATCGGCGAAAAGGACGCCTTTCTGGCCGTGACGGGACACCGCGAGACGGCCGGCCGATCCTGGAACCGATCGCGACGAAGTCGATCGAGTGGAGCTTTCCCTCTCGTCGAGATCCGGCCCTTCCGCGAGTACGGAACGCGGTACAGCTTCGCGGCGCTCGTTCAGCTGGGAGGCGGCTTCGACACGCCGATCCAGGCCCAGTCCCTGATTCCGGGCGCGCCGCCGCCGCAGCTGAAGACCCGATACTTCGGCTACCTCCGGATCTTCTTCGACGGTCGCCGGTACTTCTGGCAGCGTCGGCTACCGGTAACCCATCCCTTGCAGCAGCGCGATGCGCCGGGCGATCGGCGGATGCGTGGCGAATAGATTCGCCCAGCCGCTTTCCCGCTCGTTCACGGCGCGGCCCCGAGGATCGGCGATGCAGAGGTGCGCGACCCCCTGCTTGATCGACGGCGTGGGCTCGACGGCGGCCTCGATCTTCTCGAGCGCCGCGGCGAGCGCCAGGGGATTGCGGGTCAGCTCCGCGCCGGAGGCATCGGCCAGGTACTCGCGCTCCCGCGAAACCGCCAGGGCCACCAGCCGCGCCACCAGCGGCGCGAGGAGGATCGAGACCACCCAAACCGCAAAGAAGACGATCCCGAGCGCGCCGCCTCCGCCTCCCTCGCGGTCCCGGCCCGACCGGCGGCCGCCGCCCCACCAGAGTCCCCGCCGCGCCCAGTCCGAGAGCAGCAGGATCGAGCCCGCCAGCGCCGCGACGACCGTCATCAGCCGGATGTCGAGGTTGCGCACGTGGGACATCTCGTGGGCGACGACGCCCTGGAGCTCCTCGCGGTTGAGCTTGTCCAGGATCCCGCGCGTGACCGCGATCGAGGCCTTCTGCGGGCCCGGCCCGGTCGCGAAGGCGTTGGGGTCACCGTCGGGAATCACGTAGACGCGGGGCTTCGGCAGGCCCGAAGCGATCGCCATCTCCTCGACGATGTTGTCCAGCGCCTTTTCGCGGGGATCGGCCGGATCGAGCGGCCGCGCGGTCGCCGATTCGAGGACGGCCTGGTCCCCGCCCTGCAGGGCCCACCAGGCGGAGAACCCGCCGAAGGCGAGCGCGCCGAGGGTGCAGATCGGGATACCCGGCGATCCCCCGGCGCCATAGAGGAACGCATCCGCCCCGATCCCGAGGAAGGCCAGGAAGGCGACGAAGCCGGCCAGGAAGAGTCGGGTCCGGCGGAGGTTTCGCTGCTGCTGATCGAAGAGGTTGAGGGGAAGGGGCAAGTCCTTGGTCCTTTGTCCTTAGTCCCTTGTCGACCGTGCCAGCTCTGGTTCCCAGACCAAGGACCAGGGACTAAGGACCAAGTACTCCACTCATGCTTGCGGCCGCACGTTCAAATCGACCTTCGGCACTTCCCGTTCGGCCGCGTCCCGGATCTCGTAGAGCTCGACGGGCTGAAACTTGAAGGTCTGCGCAATGAAGCTGTCAGGGAAGACCTGTTGCGCGATGTTGAAGCGCGTGGCGATGTCGTTGTAGAACTGGCGCGCGAAGCCGATCTTGTTCTCCGTCGAGCCGAGCTCTTCCATCAGCGCCCGCACGCTCTCGTTTGCCTTGAGATTGGGGTAGTTCTCCGCCAGCGCGAAAAGCTTCGAGAGGGTCTGCGTCAGCTCGTTTTCCTTCGCGGCGGTGTCCGCGACACCCTGCGCGGAAACGGCCGTGTTCCGCGCTCGGATCACCTTTTCCAGCGTGTCCTGCTCGAACTGCATCTCGCCCTTGACCGAGGCGATCAGGTTGGGAATCAGGTCGTGGCGCCGCTTCAACTGCACGTCGATCTGCTTCCAGGCGTTGGCGACCTGATGCTTGAGGGCGATGAGGTTGTTGTAGCGCCAGATCGCCCACATCGCGCCGAGGACGGCGATCGCGACCAGGAAGAAGAGACAGCCGCCGAGAGTCGCCATTTGCGATGAGCCTCCGTTGACTGTTACGAAATCGGGCGGGCGAGGTTCACTCCTGGCACGAAAGTGGCCTGTGGCCGGCTCAAGCGTTCAAGCCCTGGCGCAGCTCGCGCGCCAGGATCTCGACGGCCGACCGCGTGCCGCCGGTCATCTTTTCCTTCCAGACGGTCTCGGTTTCGAAACGCCGGTCGCCGATCGACTCGGCCCACGGGCGCAGGGCGGCGTCGAGCTCGCTTGCCGACCAGACGTCGCCGCCCCGGCTTCGGATCATGGCGATCACGTACGGAACGATCCGGATGAAGGCGCGCAACGCCGTCGAGCTCTTGATCGAGTACTTTCGGCCCGCGAACGCGGTGGGGAACGCCTTGCCGGCCGCCTTGAAGTAGTTCAGGAAGAAGCGGCGCGCGGTCTCCCGGAACTCCCGCGCGATCCGCCCGCCGGCGGCGTCCATGGCGGCGAAAACGTCGCGCAGCTCGTCGGCCAGGGAGGCCTGCGTGACGGACCCCTTTCCGATGCCCAGGACCTTGATCTGGCCTCGCAGCGGCGAGGAGTCCTCCTCGTTCAGCGCGCGGATGATGTCGTGCGCCGCCGCGAGGTTGTTGTCGCGGTAGAGCCGGCGGCCCGAGAGGGAGATCAGGTGCGACGGGTTCAGCTTCGTGTGCTTGCTGTTGATCGTGACGAAGAGCTCGACGACCTGGTCGGGGGTCAGGTTGTCGAAGACGACCGCCGGGACCTGGAAGTCCTTCAGGTTGTGCTTGGCGGCGAGCTGGTGGAGGGCGAGGAGGCGGTGCTGCCCGTCGAGGGCGCGCAGGATTCCGGACTCCTCGGGCAGCTTGAGCGAACCCGCGTCCGACCGGCCGCTCGAAGGGGAAAAGTCGAGCCGGCGCTCGGAGACCAGCAGCACGCTTCCCGGGATGGCGGGGAGGGTGCCGGAGTCCGCGCACTGGAGGTAGTAGGCCACCAGCTCCTCGATCTTCTTCTGGATGATCGGCCGCTGGAAGGCGTGCTCGGAAGCGGAGATCTTTCGTTCGAGGAACTCCCAGTTGACCCGCCCCTCCTGCCCCTTGCGGCCGTGCTTGCGGGTCGTCTGCGCTTCCGGGCCGAAGGAGAGCACCTCGAAGCCGACCAGGGTCTGCAAGTCGGCTCCCGACAGCAGCGCTTCGTAGAAGCGGACGCCGAACTGATTGAGCCGAAGCGAGGGAACAGAGAGCATCCTGACCCCCCTTTGTCGCGGGGGATTATATGAAACGGCCGAAAGCCCCTTTTTTCAGGGGCGCGCGCCCCGCTACGGCGGCGAAACGGCCCTCCAGTCGGCCGCGCCGGTCATCTTTTCGTGCATCTGGGAGGCGCCGGTCAGGATTCCCTTCAGCTCCGCCGTGAGCAGCCGCTCGAGCTCCGGCAGCGAGGCCGGGTCCGCCAGGGGCACCGAGCACTCGACCTGCGTCTGGCCGAGCGAGGCGAAAAACGGCGAGGCGCGCCGGGTCCAGTCCGCCTCGTTGCGCCGGTGCTTGATCATGAGAAACGCCGCCAGCCGGCGCTCGTCCCACGGCTCGGCCAGGACCCAGCGGAAATTCGCTCGCGCTCCCTTGTGCTGGACCTCCGGCTTCTCGCTGACCAGACTGATCGACATGGATTGCCTTTAACGATAGCATCCGCGTCACGACGAACGCCACCGTGAAGACCGCTCTCGCGACATGTCTGGGGCTGTGTCTGGCCGGAGCGGCGGTCGGAGCGACCTCCGACGAGCGGATTTTCCCTTCCCACCTGATGGTCGACCAGGAGGTGACCGTGACCGCCCGGATCACGGGGATCGTCGCCGAGGTCCTCGTCGACCGGGGATCGGTCGTCGTGAAGGACCAGCCCCTGGCGCGGCTGGACGCGCGCGAGCTCGATGCCGAGGTCGTTCAGGCCCAGGAGGACATGGAGCTGCGCCGGCTCGAGTTCGAGCGCGCCAAGTCCCTCTCCGCGAACAAGGTCTCTGAGCGCCGCCGACCTGGACGAAAAGAAGGCGCGGTATCAGGTCGCCGCCGCGCAGCTCGAACGGGTCAAGACGATGCGCGACTACACGATCATCCGGGCGCCCTTCGCCGGAGTCGTGACGGAGAAGTACGCCCGGGTCGGTCAGAAGGTGATCGAGGATCGCAGCGAGCCGCTCTTCAAGATCACCGCCTTCGAGCCGCTGCTCGCCCGCGTGTACCTGCCCGAGGAAGAACTGCTCACGGTCAAGACGCGGGGATCCGGTCGAGGTGCTCCTGGACCGCTTCCCGAAGGCCCGGGCGACGCGGCGTCGTCCAGTTCATCAGCCCGACGGTGGACGCCGGCAGCGGGACCTTCCAGGTGATCGTGCAGGTGCGCCGCGATCCTTCCGAGCCCGCCCTGCGGCCCGGCGTGGCGGTCCGGCTCCGATTCCTGGCGCCCAAGCGCCGCTGAGTTCGATGACCGGCAAGCGCCCGCGCTCCTCGCGGAAACTGCGGGACACGATCGATCGCGTCCTGATCCACGACATCAAGAACATGGGGTTCCGCCTGGAGATGCTGCGATCGAACCTCGACGAGCACTACGGGGAGCCCGAGTTCAAACGGTCGGTCCAGGAGCTGCTCGCGGCCACCGCCGAAAAGCTCGATCGGATCGTCGGGCGCTGGTCGGAGCCCGAGGACGCCGTTCTCATCAAGGTCGCGCTCGACCTGAACGGCCTCGTGCGCGAGGTGGCGGCCGCCCCGGCCCGGCGCGGAGGGCGGGAGTCCCGCTCGTCGGGAAAGCTCGCGACGCTCTCCCTGGCGCTGGGAGAGGTTCCGCCGGTCTGGGGGGATCCCTACTACCTGCGGGACGCCCTGGCGAGCCTCGTCGACAACGCCCTGGAGGCCGCGGGCCCCGCGGGGAAGGTCCTGGTGCGCAGTTTTTCGCACGGGGAAGGGCGCTCCGCGAGCGCGCGAACCTCGAGATCATCGACAACGGCCCGGGGATGTCGCCCGACTTCATCCGGGATCGTCTCTTCCAGCCCTTCCAGACCACCAAGTCCGACGGCGTCGGCCTGGGTGTCTTCACGGCCAACCAGATCGTCCGCCACCACCGGGGAACGGTCCGGGTCCGCAGCGGTCCGGGCGAGGGCACGGTGATCGGCGTGTCGTTTCCGGCGGCCCGGTCGGAGCCGTGACGGACGGCGGCGGCGATCTCGGGCGGATCCTCATCGTCGAGGACGACCCCCTTCTTCTCGAACAGCTGACCTGGGCGCTGAAGGGAAGGATGGCGGTGACGGGCGCGCGCGACGCGGTGGAGGGGCGCGCCCGGATCGACTCGGCCCCGGACGTCTATCTCTTCGACCTTCGCCTGCCTCCCTCCAACACGGTCGAGGAAGGCTTCGGCCTTCTGCGCGAAGCGCGGCGCCGCGATCCGGACGCCACCGTCGTCGTCATGTCGGGCGAAACCGATCGGCGCGAGGCCCTCCGCGCGATCGAGCTCGGCGCCTTCGACTTCTTCCGCAAGCCCGTCGACGCGGCTGAGCTGCTGGTGATCCTGCAGCGCGCGCTCGAGCGGCGCCGCCTGCTGGCGGAAAACCGCTCCCTGCGGATCGCGGAGAAGGCCCCGGGGCCCTTCGACCGCCTGGTGGGCCAGAGCCCGCCCATGCAGCGCCTCTTCGAGGACGTTCGGCGGGTCGCGCCCTCGGAGGCGACGGTCCTGATCGTGGGCGAGAGCGGGACGGGCAAGGAGCTCGTGGCGCACGCGATCCACGACGGCAGTCCCCGGGCGGGCCGGCCCTTCGTCGCCGTCAACGCGGCGGCGCTGCCGGAGTCGCTGGCCGAATCGGAGCTCTTCGGGCACGAGAAGGGGGCGTTCACCGGAGCCGTCTCTTCGCGCCCCGGGCGGTTCGAGCTGGCCGGCGGCGGCACGCTCTTTCTCGACGAGGTCGGCACGCTTTCTCCCGCCGTGCAGGCCAAGCTGCTGCGCGCGATCGAGTCGCGGGAGATCGAGCGTGTGGGCGGCCGCCGGACGATTCCGGTCGACCTGCGGCTGATCTCGGCGACCAACGAGGATCTGGAAGCGCGCGTCGCGCAGGGAGGCTTCCGCGAAGACCTCTTCTATCGGATCAACACGATCCAGTTGCGCATCCCCCCGCTGCGCGAGAGGCTGGCGGACCTCGAGCTCCTCTGCGACCATTTCCTGGTCAAGTTCGGCGCGCGGCACGGTCGGCAGGGAAGGCGCCTGGCGCCGCCGGTGCTCGATCGCCTCCGCCAGCACCCCTGGAGGGGCAACATCCGCGAGCTCGAGCACGTCATCGAGATGCTCGTGCTCTTCTCCGACGGCGAAGAGATCGGCGAAGAGGACTTGCCGCGCGTGCTGCGCGCCCGGGCCGCCGGAGCGGGTCCGGCGTCGGGCACGAGCCCATCCTTTGCGAAAGCCGTCGAGGATTTCGAGCGCCGGCTCCTGACCGATGCCATTGCGCAGTCGGGCGGGATCAAGGCGGAGGCCGCACGGCGGCTGGGTCTCGACGCGAACCAGATCAAGTACCTCTGTCGAAAGTACGACCTTTGAGCCCGCGGTGGGGGGCGCGGGAGTTGAAGATTTCAACCTCGAGATGGAAATTAGTCCACTCCGCCGGACCAGAGACACGATCTGCGATTTTCTAAGTGCTTCAAACTAAGTGGCTTATAGAGATGTCACTGGCGACCTCGACCTGGTCCTCTTCTTGCGATGGAGATGGCCATAGAGAAGGAGGAAAAACAATGGCAAACGACGTGCGGATCAAGCTGACGGACGAGCAGAAGGCGAAGATCAAGGAAGCGACGGGCAAGGAGATGCCCGAGATTCGGGTGGGAAGCCTGGGCGCCAACCCCGCGGTTTCGGCGAAGACGATCAGCTCGACCCGGTCGGCCAGAGCGGTCGCGGCGACCAGGGCGGTCGTCACCGCGAAGGCGACGCGGGCGGCCAGGGCAGCCACGGCGACGCGGTCGGCCAAGGCGCGTCATCGCGGCCAAGGCGACGCGGGCGGCCAGGGCAGCCACGGCGACGCGGGCGGCCAAGGCGGTCATCGCGGCCAAGGCGACGCGGGCGGCCAGGGCAGCCACGGCGACGCGGGCGGCCAAGGCGGTCATCGCGGCCAAGGCGACACGGGCGGCCAGGGCGGCCACGGCGGCCAGGGCCACGCGCGCGACGCGAGCGCCCACTGATCCCGGCTTCAACCGGTACTCGAGCGCCCCGCTCCGGCGGGGCGCTTTTCTTTTCACCAGATCAGGGTCTGGAGCCAGCGCCGCAGAACCCGCCACGCGTTGGACAGGGGAGAGGCGCGGACACCGTAGATCTTCGCCTTTCCGGTCATTCCCGGCCGAAGCGTGCCGTCCGCGTTGTCGAACTCGGCACGCGCGACGAATCGGTCCGGCCGCGGCAGCGGGGCCGCCGGCTCGGAGCCGGCCGAGGCCGTCGCGGGCTGGGCCAGCGTGGCGGCCGACACGGCGACGACCCTGCCCGTGCGCGGAGCGCAGGGGCCGTCCCGGAAACATCGCCGTGACTTCCTCGCCGGGCTCCACCTCGTCCAGCCTTCGCTCGGAGAAGTCCAGGTCCGCCCGCAGCGTCCGGCAGTCGCCCACCACGGCAAGCGTCGTTCCCGCGGTGACGAACCGGCCCTTCAGATCCCGCAGGCGCGGCGTGAGGATGGTTCCCGCGATGGCGCTGCGCAGCACGAGCCGGTCCCGGCGCGCCACGTCGCTCAAGAGCGCCGAGTCCACCGAGGTGCCGCGGCGCTCGGCCGCGTAGGCGTCCGAAGCCTCGCTCAAGCCGCGGGCGCGGCTCGCCTGTTTCTCGAGCCGCCGCTTCTCGGCCTCGAGCTCCAGCCCCTCGCGCCTGCGCCTCGGGGCTCGCGAGGCGCAGCACGGGCTGGCCGGCGGCGACCGTGTCGCCTTCGTCGGCCAGCACCTCGGTGACGACCGCGTCTTCCGGCGCTTCCAGGCTCACCTGCGTCGCGGGCCGCAACGCGGCTTCCGTTCGGATCTTTCGGTGCGTCCAGGGCACGAGCAGGACGGCGGCGAGCACGGCGGCGGCGGCGAGCAGGGGCCTTGCGGCTTCTCGAAGACATGAGCAAATCCTTCTTGTCGAGGTAGAAGAGACGGACGGTGCGGGTCACCAGGCGGACCCGCTTGCGGAAGAGCCGGAGCAGCGTGAGGACGAGCAGCACGCCCGCGACGTTGGGGAAGTACTTCGAGTAGAAGTTGAAGAAGAGGCCGCCGATCAGGGTCATGAGGACGCCGAGGTAGGCCAGGGCGAGGGGGCCGTAGATCCAGTAGATCCGGCGCTTGCGCCGCGACACCTCGGGCACTTCGACCGGAAGCCGCAGCACCTTCTTCTGGAAAACGGCCCCGAGGTACTGGATCGACTCCTCGCGCAGCTCGGGGATCTCGAGCAGGCTCGTCAGGGCGTAGTAGCCGTCGATCTTGATGAGCGGGTTGATGTTGAAGAAGACGGTCGACACGCCCGTAAACAGCATCGTCTTGTAGGCGAAGTCGTGAAGGAAGGTGTCGGGGTAGGACGCCACCCAGGCGAGCGTCGCCGCCGCGCAGATGAATCCCTCGATGTAGATCCCGGCCGTCGTCACCCAGAGGCGGTGCCACTTGCTCTCGAAGAGCAGGGAATCCGTGGTGTCGCAGTAGAAGGCCGGGGTGATGACGTAGAGCAGCGCGATGCCGATGTCGTGGACCTCGCCGCCGTAGATCTTCGTCGCGTAGGCGTGGGCGAACTCGTGGATGCAGCCGATGATCGAGAGCAGCAGGAAGAACTGGATGGCGTCGAGCAGGGGCTTCGAAAGGAACGCGTAGAGCTCCAGCGTTCCGCTCCAGATCGGCTGCCAGTGGCTGATGAAGATGCTCACCGTCCAGATCGCGCCGATGAGCCAGACGGCGACCACGGGCGGGGTCCAGATCCACCGCACGTAACGCACCGTCCGGTTCAGGAACCGGTCCGGATCGAGGACGTGGAAGGGGATGAAGAAGATGTTGCGCCCCTCGGCCCTCTCATCGGCGGCGCGCTGCCGGGCCGTCTTCGCCCCTGCGAGCAGAGTGAGGTTGCGCTCGGCGATGCTCTGCGCGATCAGGTCGATCTTGCGAAGCATCTCCTCGAAATCGAGGATGAGCTGGAGGCGGATGTCCTCTCCCGGAAACTGTCCCCGGTACTCCTCGAAAATCTCGGCGCGCGTGCGGGTGCCGTCGAAGAGGCTGATCAGGACCCACTCGGCATCGGCGAAGTTGTAGTACTTGACGGCTTCGGGGTTCTTGACCACCCACGTGCCCTCGCCCATCTGAACGACGCGGCGGATGACGAGGTCGGACCGCAGCGCCGGGCGGTCTCCCGCGGCTCCGTGGCGCTCGGCCAGGGCGGCCGCGGTGTCGCCGGAGCGGGCCGCGAGGAGGGATCTCGGCCGGTGAGCGGCGCTCACGGAAGCAAGGGCCAGATCTTCCGCCAGAGCCAGCGAACGGGTTTTCGCAGGAGGAGTGTCGCGATGCTGCGCTTGCCGGCCCAGATCTTTCCCGTGCCGAGCATCCCCGTCTTCAGCATGCCTTCCGGGTTGTCCGCGCGCGCCTCGACGATCAGAAACCGCTCCTCCCCGTCCTCGCGGACGCGGGCTCCCAGTCGGGCGACGGCTCCCTCGAACGTGCGCGTGGGGTAGGTGTTGATCTTCATCGACACCCTCTGGCCGGTGCGCACGAGCGCGACGTCGGCCTCCGGCACGGCGACCTCCGCCGTCACCGTGCCCACGTCCGCGATGACGCACAGCTCCTCGCCGCGGCGGAAGAACTGCCCGACCCGCTCCTCGATGCGCGGCGGTCACGATGACGCCGGAGACGGGCGCGGTCAGGCGCGTGCGCCGGAGCTCCTCGCGGGCGAAGGCGATTCGGGCATCGAGCTCCTCCCGCCGCGACTGCGCCTCGAACAGGGCGCCGGCGTCTCCCAGCGCCCGCTGGCGGGCGACGTCGCTCGCCGCGATGTCGAGCGCGGCGCTCGCTTCGGCGAGCCTGGCCGTGTACGCCTCGTCCTTCAGGGCGGCGATGACCTCGCCCGCGGCGACCCGGTCTCCTTCGTGCTTGCGGACGCTGGCGACGACCCCGTCCACCCCGGAGGTCACGGAGGCGCGGTGCCCGGGCAGGATCCGCGCCGGGCCGGCGATGCGCAGGCGCCAGGGAACCAGGAGCAGGATCGCGGCGACGGCCAGGCCCACGGCCCAGGCGCGGCGGCGCTGCTTCGGGATCGCGAGGAGCTTGCGCTGCCGGTCGGCCAGGGGCTTGAAGAAGCCGGCCAGGGGCACCTGCCGGTAGAGCTGCGCGTTGCGCACGGCGACGGTGGCCTGGTTGACCAGGATCTGCAGCAGATCCTGGGTTCCTTCGTCGAAGACGATCGGCTCCTTGCTCTCGAAGGCGAGGGCGCCGAGCTTTCCCTCCTCGTCCGACAGGATGACGCCGTAGAAGGAGCGCATTCCCGTTTCCTGAAACACGGACCGGAACTTTTCCTCGGTCTCGGGGCGATCGGCGACGATGTCGCCCGCCTCGCCCTGCGTCACCGAGACGTTGACTCCGGAGAAGTAGACCCACTGGACCAGCTCCTCGAGGCGTTTCACGTCGGGCTTGGAGCGGTCGACCTCCGTGGTTCCGGAGATCGCGCCGAGCCGGAGCTTGCCTTTTTCGAGGATGCCGATCGCGCACCGGTCGTAGGTGATCAACGCGGACGTGGCGTTGACGATCGTCTGCATGACCCGGTCGAGATCCAGGGTCGCGGTGATCTCGCGGCTGACCGTGAGCAGGGCGTCGAGCTCCTCGACCTTCTTCTCCGCCTCGTGCTGGCGGGCCGTCCGCAGCGCCCGGACGGCCTGGTGTCGCCAGGTCCTGCAGCAGCTCCTCGTCTTCGGCGGTGAACTCGGGATGGCGGCCGCGCTTGTTGGCCAGGACGAGCGCGCCGATCGGCGAGCTCTTCCTCGACGAGGGCAACGGCGAGCAGGGAGCGGATCGGGTAGTCGGCGATTCTCCGCAAAGACGGGGTCGGACTCCGGGATCCCGTTTCGCCTCAGCGCTGGCCTGGTCGGCGAGAACGTCCCCGACGATCGTGCCGCCGACCGCCTCCGGCGCGTTCTCGACATCGTAGTTGTCGTTGGAGGCGGAGGCGGCCAGCACGACCTCGTCGCCCTGCAGCAGCCAGAGCGAGGCCATCTCCGCCGTCGGCGAGGTCTGCCGCCTTTCGGACGACCAGATGGGTCAGCTCCGCCCACTCGATCGTCGAGCCGAAGGCCTTCGACAGGTCGTAGAGGTTGGTCAGCCGCTCGATCGCGTGGAGCATGCCGAGCGTCTTGCGCTCCGCACGCAGGGACCGCGCGAGCGCCGGCGGTCGCGTCCTCCAGGAATTCCGAGAGCCTGCGCGAGCGCCGCGTCCGGGATCCGTCGGCTGCTCGAAGAGCAGGACCACCAGGGCCACGACGCTGCCGTCGGAGACGCAGCGGAACCGCGACCAGGGTGGCGATTTCGTCGGGCAAGCCCTCCAGGAACGGATCATCGGACCCGGCGAAGTCCGCCTGCTCGAGGACGATCGCGTGGCGGTCCCGCACGAGCTCCCAGACGAGGCCGGAGTCGCGGGGCGCGGAACGGCGATGGAACGCCGATGCCCCGGCGCCGATGCGTTCCGATGCACTGGAAGAAGGGGTGAACCGTGTCCGGCATCCAGACGAGGGCCCCGTCGGCGTCCGCCGTCTCGGCGCTCCAGTGCGCCGCCCACGCGGCCGTCTGGGTGAGGTTTTCGCAGAGCGCGAGCTCGGCGAGCGCCGAGATCGGGCGGCTCGGGCGGGGACCCTTCGGGATCCATTCCTTCGGGGTCGTCCGGCATGGGTTTCCCGCTCCGCTAGAAGCTGGAGACCGCTCGCTCCAGGTCGTCGTGCATTTCGAAGACCGAGTCGAGCTTGGTCATTTCGAGAAGCCTTCGAACCTGGGGGCCCGCGTGAAGGAGCTTGGTCTGGCCTCCCTCCTTCTGCGAGCTCGTCAGGGCGCGCACCAGAGCGCCGAGGCCGGAGCTGTCGAGAAAGCCGACGCCCCGCAGGTCCACGAGGAGGTTCATCTGCCCGCCCTCGAGCAGCCGGATCACGGTCTTCTTGAACGTGGACTCCGGGTCGCCGACGACGAGATCGCCATTGACGGTCAGGATCGTGACCCGCCCGTCTGCTCGTGTTGTCAGTTCCATGAAAGCGGCGCCATTATGTCGAAAAGTCCCGCTCGCTCCAAGAGTGCGTTCGGGCGCCCGCTTTTCGGGTGCCCAGCGGGTGTCGCCGCGACCTATCCGGACGGATAGGGCAGTATGCGGAAGGATAGACGCCGGTCGTTCTCCGGCGGGCCAGCGCGAAGGGGCCGCGCGCGCAACTGGTTCGCCCTGCGACCCTTGCCCCGTCCGCTCGGCTCCTGCCCCGCGGAAGATCGGCGGGCACCGCCCTTGCGAATTCGAAGACAGATGCGAACGTCGGCCAGGCGGGTCCAAGGCTGCTTCCCCGATCGATGGCCCCAGCCGGGCGGGCTAGAATCGAGAGCAAATCCGTTGAACAACCCCTCGTGGCGAAGGTTCCGTTGCCCTCCAGGCGCGGTGGTCGTCGCGGCGGTCCTGTGGCTTGCCGCGGCGATGCACTTCGGCCAGGCGACCGGGACCACGACCGGAGACCTTCGGGGCCGGGTCGAAGACGAGTCGGGAGCGGCTGTGGCGGGGGCCTCGATCGAAGCGGTCAGCCCGAGCACGGGATTCTCGCGAGCCGCCGTCTCGGGCGGCGGCGGCGAGTTCGCCCTGCGATTCCTGCCCCCCGGCTCCTACGACGTGACGGCGTCTCGGAAAGGATTCCAGGCGCTTCGCGTCGCCGGAGTCGCGATCGTCGTCGGAACGACGGCGTCTCTGCGCCTGACCCTGCCGGTGGCGCGGGTCGAGGAGACGATCTCCGTCGGGGCGTCCTCGCCGTCCGCGGATCTGGTCTCGACGGGGCTCGAGAGCACCATCACACAGGCCGAGATCCGCAACCTCCCGATCAACCGCCGCAACTTCCTCGACTTCGCCCTGACGACTCCGGGCGTCACGCTCGACCGAGGGCCGCAGACCGGCGCCGCGCCCACCTCGGGGATCTCGATCAACGGGCAGGACCCGCGGTTGAACAACGTGCAGCTCGACGGCCTCGACGACAACGACGCGGCCGTCGGCGCCTTCCGGTCGGCGGTCACGCAGGAGGCCGTGCTCGAGTACCAGGTGATCCGAGCGCCCTACGCGGCCGAGTTTGGCCGCGCCGCGGGCGGCGTCATCAACGTCGCGACGCGCTCGGGGTCGAATGCCCTCGCCGGCACCGCGTTCCTCTTCTACCGCGACCAGAGCCTGTCCGCGTCCAACGCCCTGACCGGGACGAAGACGGCGTACGAGCAATTCCAGTACGGCGCCTCGCTGTCGGGTCCGATCCTCTCCGACCGGCTCTTCTTCTTCGCGGCGGCGGAGCGGCTGAGCGTCACGGACACGAACACGTTCGACGATCTGCCGACGACGCCGTCGACGCCATCGAGGCGAAGGGCTTTTCCATCGACACGGCGTCCGACTTCCTTCGATCGCGGACGGACGTCGGTGTTCGCCAAGCTGGACGCGGCTCCCAGCCCCTCGCAGGCCTGGGCCCTGCGCGGGAAACTGGGGCTCCGAGTCGGACGAGAACCAGCAGCCGTGGGGCGGCGACCGTGGCCCGGAGCGCGGGCGGCCGCGCGGGACCTCGAGGACGCGGCCGTGGCGATCACCGGAATCTCCCTCTTCGGCGCCGGAGCCTCCAACGAGCTGCGCCTGCTCGCGGCCGACCGGACGCACCGCCTGGACTCCCTGGACGAGACCGGCGGGCCGTCGGTCGAGATCGTCGGGGTCGCGACGTTCGGGACGCAGCAGTTCCTTCCGCAGCCGCGCGACAGCCGCACCTACGAGGTCTTCGATGCCGTGTCGTTCTTCGGCGCGCGGATCACCGGCAAGGCCGGTGTGGACTACGTCCACACGGACCTCCAGGGAAGCCTGCCGCTGTATTTCGCCGGCCGCTACGAGTTCAGCTCGCTCGACGCGTTCGAGCAGGACGCGCCAACGCTCTTCATGCAGGGTTTCGGGGACCCGGAGCGCGAAGTGACGACCGACCTCTTCGCCGCCTTCGCGGAGGCCGAGTGGATCCTGGGACCGAAGCTCGTCGTGCGGGCCGGCCTTCGCTACGACTACGAGCGCCCGGCCGATCCGTTTCCCTCGGACTCCAACAACTGGGCGCCTCGCCTCTCCTTCTCCTGGGCGCCGTCGCCGACCTGGCTCGTCCGGGGAGGTCTCGGGCGCTTCTACGCGGCCACGCCGATCGCTCCGATGTTCGTGGTGGGCGTCCAGGACGGCCAGACCGTGCAGACCCGGGTGTGGCCGTGGCCGGACAGCCAGGGGCCCTGGGGGATGAGCCCGGACCGGCGTTTCGGTGCCGAGCCGGACGACGGGGTCCCTGCTCGTCTTTTCCCTCGGAGAGTATCGGAGCGCCTACACGGATCTGGCGAGCCTCGGCATCCAGGCCAACCTGCCCCGTGGCTGGTCGGCGGCGCTCGACTACGTGCACGCGCGGGGCCAGTCGATCCTGATCGAGCAGCCGACGAGCGTGATCGACCGCCCCTACCGAGTCCATCGGCAACACCTGGTACGACGCCGTCACGGCGTCCGTCACGACGGGTGTCGGCGGGCCGCTGCGCGTTTCGGCGTCCTACACGTATGCCGAAGCGGAGGACGACTACATCGATTTCACGCTGGGTTCCCTGCAGGACCCTCTCGCTCCGGAGGAGGAGCGCGGTCCGACGATCCACGTCCCCCGCCACCGGGCGACGGCGGCCGCCGTCTATTCGACCCCGTCGCAGGGGAGCTGGTGGTCGAGCAACTGGACGTTCTCGGCGATCTCGGATGTCTCGATCGGCCGGCCCTACAACATCCTGGTCGGCTACGACCGGAACAGCAACGGCGACTCCACCTCCGACCGTCCGGAAGGCGTCGGGCGCAACAGCGGGACGCTGCCCGCTTTCTGGAACTTCGACCTGAGAATCGGCCGGCGGATTCCGGTCGCTCCGATCGCGCTGGAGCTGACCCTCGACGTCTTCAACCTGTTCGACCGCGGCAACGTGCTCGAGGTCCAGAACGTGCGCTACGAGAACGAGGGCCTGGTCGAAAGGGATGACTACGGCGACACGGTCCGCGTTGCGGACCCCAGACGGTTGCAGCTGGGCTTGCGTATCAGTTTCTGAGCCCCGCCGGCCCGGGCTCGCGACCCGTCGTGGGAGCCGGCGCTAGAATCGTCCCAACCGACGGAGTTCCATGGACATCGCACCCGGTACCCGACTGGGTCCCTACGAGATCGTCTCGGAGCTCGGCCGAGGCGCGATGGGAGTCGTCTACCGCGGCAAGCGACCTTCGCCTGGGCCGCGAAGACGCGATCAAGGTGCTCGACCCGGTCTTTTCCGGCGATCCGGAGAGCCTGCGGCGGTTCGAGCACGAGGCCCGCGCGGCCTCCGCCCTGAACCACCCGAACATCGTCACCGTGTACGACGTCGGATCCGCGGACGGGGTCTCGTACATCGCGATGGAGTTGGTCGAAGGGAAAGAATCTCCGAGAGATTCTCTCGAGCGGTCCGCTGCCTTGGCCAAAGACGATCGACATCGGGTGCGCAGATCGCGGAGGGTCTGGCGGCGGCCCACGCCCGCGGCCTCGTGCACCGGGATCTGAAGCCCGCGAACCTCATGGTGACCCGCGACGGGCTGGTGAAGATCCTCGACTTCGGCCTCGCCAAGATCGTTGCGCCGGCATCGCTCGAGAGCGGGGACATGGCGCCGACACTGGAACGATCCCTGACGACGCCGGGCACGATCCTGGGGACGGTCGGGTACATGTCGCCCGAGCAGGCGCGCGGCGAGCCCGCCGACTTTCGCTCGGACCAGTTCTCTCTCGGCGTCATCCTCTACGAGATGGCCTCCGGGAAGGAAGGCCTTCGACAGGGGATCGGTCATCGATACGCTTGCAGCGATCCTGCGGGACGAGCCGAGTCCGCTCTCCGCCGACAAGAATCTTCCGGCACCGCTCTGCTGGGTGATCGAGCGGTGCCTTTCCAAGGAGCCGGAGGGTCGCTACGCGTCGACGAGGGATCTCGCCTGGGATCTCAAGGAACTTCCCAAACACATTTTCGCCCCCCGTTTCTGACGGCCCTCCTCCGCGACCCTTCTGGGTCCTGCCGCTCGCGATTCTGGCAGCTTTCGCACTCGGGGCTCTGGCCCTCCAGCTCTGGCGGCGTGCTCCGGCGCCGCCCGTCTTCGAACAACTCACGTTCGGTCGCGGCTCGATCTGGTCCGGGCGGTTCGCCCCCGACGGGAAGACCGTCGTCTACGCCGCGGCCTGGGACGGGGGTCCGTTCCGGCTCTTTCGCAAGGGCCCGGAGAGCGCGGCCTCCCGCAGGCTCGAATTTCCCGACGCCAACCTGCTTTCGGTCTCGCACTCGGGGGAGCTGGCCGCCGCCGTGCGCTACCGCGTCGTCGCTCCGGGCGGAATCACGTTCGGCGTGCTCGCGCAGGCGCCTCTGGAAGGAGGAGCGCCGCGCGAGATCGCACGAGACGTCCTCTTCGCCGACTGGGCGCCCGACGGCAAGAGCCTCGCGGCCGTGCGTCTCTCGGGCGGAAAGACAGTCCTGGAGTTTCCGCTCGGGCACGTGCTGTATGAAACCAACGGCTTCGTCTCCTACCCGCGCGTTTCGCCCCAGGGGGACCGCGTGGCGTTCCTGGATCACCCGACGCGCGGAGACAACAGCGGAACGCTTGCGGTCGTCGATCGCGCGGGAGCCCGCAAGACACTCGGCGGAAAGTGGGCGGCGGTCGAAGGCCTGGCCTGGCATCCGGGGCGCGGGGAAATCTGGATCGGGGCGACCAAGGAGCGGGAGGCGCGCGCCGTCTGGGCCGTGTCGCTCTCGGGTCGCGAGCGCGTCGTGACGGGTGCGCCCGGAAATCTTGCCGTTCAGGATGTGGCCCCCGACGGCAGGCTTCTCGTGACGCGGGACGCGACGCCGATCGGAATCATGGCGCGCGCCCGCGGCGATGCGGGGAGCGGGATCTCTCCTGGCTCGACGCTTCGTTTCTCACCGCCCTCGCGGCCGACGGCTCGGAGGTCCTCTTCACGCAATTCGGCCGGACCGTCGGTGCCGAGTACACGGGCTACCTCCGCAGGCTCGACGGCGCCAACCCGATGCGGCTGGAGGACGGGTACGCGCAGGCCCTCTCGCCGGACAGGAGCCGCGTGCTCTCGATCGTCTCCCAGGCGCCGCCCAGGCTCTACCTGCTTCCGACGGGCCTGGCGGGGGCCGGCCAGCCGACGCCCCTGACGCCGCGCGGGCTCGGCGCGCTCTGGTGGGCGGACTGGTACCCGGACGGGAAGCGGATCGTCATCGCCGGAGCCGAGCCGGACAGGCCCTGGAGACTCTTCGCCTGCGACGCCGGGACCGGCCAGACGCGGCCCCTGACCCCCGAAGGCATGCTCGTCGACCACTATCCAGGGGATCCCATTTTCCCCGGACGGGAAGCGATTCGCGGCCGTCCTCCCGGACGGGCGCCTCGCGGTGTTCCCGGCCGAGGGCGGCGAAGGGCAACCGATTCCCGATCTCCCGGTCGGCCAGCTCCCGATCGCCTGGAACGAAGACGGAGACTCCCTCCTGGTCTTCGACATGTACCAGTCGCCCGCGCAGGTGCAGCGCGTGAGCGTCTCCACCGGGCGGAGGGAGCCCTGGAAAACGATCGCTCTGCCCGATTCCGCCGGCGTGCACGGGTACCCTTCGATCCGGGTCACGGCCGACGGCACCGCGTACGCATATTCGTACGCCCGATTTCTCTCGGAGCTCTACGCCGTCGACGGACTCGACTAGCCGGGCGGCCAGTCGCCCGGCGCGAGCATGGCGGACAGGCGCTCCGGGTTCTTGATCTTCTGCGCGGCCATCCAGGCGTCGGCCGATTCGACGAGCTCCCGCCCGCGCGTCCCGCCCAGGACCTGGCCTCGCCGGCGGCGGGCCACGGCTTCGTGGAGGGCCATGCCGGCCGAGCGAAACGCGTTCTCGGCGGCCTCGGTGAGCGCCAGGGTCCCCGGCTCCACGCCGGTTCGCGGCCACGCCGGCGCGCAGGAGAAGGGCGAGGGCGTTGCCCCAGGGCATCCTCTCGCGCTCGATGGCGCGCACGTCCCTCTCGGCGGTCGCCAGGAGGCTTCCCGAGTCCCCCGGGTCCGTGGCCGCGGCGGCGATGGCCGTGCGCGCGCGCAGGTGGAGCGAGTTGATCCGGACGCTCTGGACCCGCAGGAAGAGCGACCCCTCGAGCATGGGCCACCGGGCTGCGAGGCGCTCCCAGGCCGCCGCGACGTCGCCGGCGTACAGGGACGTCTCGACCTGGCCCAGCAGCTCGTACCAGTGCTGCAGGAAGAACCCGCGCGGCGACCAGCCGGCGATCGCCTGCTGCAGCTCCTCCCGGGCCTCTCGCGGCTGATCCTCCGCGAGGCGCACGAGGTAGGAGAGGCGCGTGCGGATGTTCGTCGCGGCGAAGAGGTCGCTGCGGTCCTGCGCCTCACGGAGAAGCCGCGGGAGCGTGTCCTGGAGCTCCTGGAACTGGCCGAGGTAGGCGAGCGAGAGCAGGGCAGTAGTAGTTCGAGTTGTCGATTTCCCAGGCCACGGCGCGGCACCGCTCCCGCAGCATCGCGCCGGCCTTCAGGGTCAGCTCCCGTGCGTCGCTCCAGCGGCCCTCGATCCCGGCCGCGATGCCGGCCACCGACATCGTGAAGCCGATGGCGTGAGGGTTCTCGATGCGCTCGGCCAGGGCCGCCGCGGACTGGAGGAGCCGGTCGGTCCGCTGCCGCGAGCGGCCGCCGGCCATCGCCGAGTACCCGGCTTCCATGGCGAGCGCCCGCGCGACGCGGTAGGGCTCGCCGGCGCGCAGGGCGAGCAGGAGCTGTCGGGAGTGGAATTCGTTGCCCCGGATCGGGTCCGCCAGGCTCATTCCCTTCGCGGCGGACCAGCAGACGTCGATCCGGGTCGAGCTTCTCCGGCGGGATCTGCGAGGCGTCGCGCTCGCGAAAGCGGATTCCGCGAACGCGAACGAGGAGCCTCCGGTAGAGCATCGAAAGGAGGGCGGCCCGCGGGCTGCCCGCCAACTTCATTCCCACCCGCGCGAGGACGGCCTGCAGGGTGCGCAGCCCCTCCTCGATGCGCCCGCTGATCAGGAGCTGCTCCGCGGCGCGGCGCCGCAGCTCCAGCGCGTCCGCGTCCGGGGCGCCGGGAACCGCATCGAGATAGGCCTGCGCCGCCTCGCGCCCCGTGACCGGCGCTCGAGAGGGCGTCGCCCAGCTTCACGGACAGGGCCCGGCGGGCAGCCGCGTCGCTCTCCGGGCGCAGCTCGAGGGCGAGGCGGTACAGGCGGGCCGCCCGCTCGAAGGCCAGCGCGTCCGCGGCGCGCGCGGCGGCGACCGACGCGTACTCCGCGGCGCGGTCCGCGTCGCCCGCCTCCTGGAAGTGGAGCGCCAGCGCCTCGGGATCGGTCGTTCCGGAGCCCTCCAGGGCCGCCGCCAGACGCCGGTGATGGGCACGGAGCGTTTCTGCCGAGAGCGAAGCCACGGCGGTCTCGCGGATCTGGTCGTGGTAGGGCTCGATCTCGTCCCGGGCGTCCGACGCGCGGGCACGGACGAGGTGCCGCGCGAACAGGAGCGCGAGCGAGCCCTCGTCCTCGTCCTTCCGAGGTCCGCGGCCCGTCGGGCGAGCGGCGCCCGCAACGGCCGTCCGGCCACGGCCAGGACCTCGAGGAGGCGTCGGGCCGTGTCGGGCAGCCGGAGGATGCGCGTCGAGAGGATCTCCTCGAGGCTCGGCCCGGACGCCCACCGGCTCGCCGGAAGGGTCCGGACCCGGCGGTCGCCGCTCGGAAGGCTCCACGCCGACCTGGCTGTAGCGCACGAGCTCGGAAAGGAAGAGGGGATTGCCTCCGGACTCGCGGGCGATCTCCTCGGCGCGCACCGCCGACGGCCGGGTCGCTGCCGTCGAGCAGCGCGAGGGAGAGGCGTCGCGCCGTCGTCGGCATCGAGCGCGCCGACGAACAGGCTCCCGCACCGCGACGGTGTCCTGCTGCTCGCCCGCCGCGAGAAACTTCGTCAGGAACGGGCTCGTCGTCAGCCCCTTCGGTGCGGTAGCAGGCGATCAGCAGCAGGGAGGGCGGGCGCGGCGGCCGGAGCGCGTCGGTCAAGAGAGCGGCGCTGTCGACGTCGCCCCACTGCAGATCGTCGAGGAAGAGGACGAGCCGGTGCCGTCCGGCCAGGCGCTCCGAGCAGCTCCCGAAGCGCGGCGAAGGCGAGCCGCCGGAGCTCCTGCGAGTCGGGAACTTCGTGTGCCGGGCGCTTGCCGGCCATGATCGCCTCGACACGCCGCAGGACCGGGAAGAGCCGGGCGAGCGCCGGAGCGTCCGCTGGGGAGCATCTCCCGCGCCTGATCCTCGGGGAGCTTCTTCAAGTACTGGCTCAACGCGTCGACGAGGCTGTCGACGGCCTTGTAGGGCACCGATTCGCGTTCGTAGCAGCGTCCCGAGAGCGCGACCGCTCCCGACTTCCGCACGTCCTGGAGGAAGCGGCGGGCCAGCACCGTCTTGCCGGCCCCGGGCGGGCCGTGCAGGCGGACGACGACGGTACGGCCCTGCCCGGCATCCTCGAAGGCGGATCGCAGACACGCGACAGGTGCTCCTCCCGTCCCAGAAACGGTGTCGAGCGGGCCGTCGTGGCGGTCGCACGGAAGACGTCGTAGATCGCCGACTGGACTGCGCCCAGGCGCCGGCGGATCTCCTCGGCCGAAGGCCGCTCCTCCGGTTCCCGGCGGAGCAGGTCCCGGCAAATCGCGTTGAGATCCTCGGGCGTGCCGGGAGCCAGGTCGCGCGGCGCCGGCGGCTCGGCATTGCGCTTGTCCCACATCATCTCGATGAAGCTTCCGGAGAACGGCCACCTTCCGGTCAGGGCCTCGAAGAGCATCACGCCGAGGCTGTACCAGTCGGTCGCCTCGGACACGGCGCGGGCCGATCCCTGCTCCGGCGACATGTAGGCCGGGGTTCCGACGATCGACAGGCTCCGCTTGGAGCCGGTCAGGCTCAGATCGGTGACCAGTCCGAAATCGAGAAGTACCAGCCGTCCCTCGCGAGTGACGAGGACGTTGGAGGGCTTGATGTCGCGGTGGATCTGACCCGCACGGTGAAGGGCCTCGATTCCGTCGACGGCCTGGCGCAAAACCGCCCGGATGCGGTCCGGACGCCCGGCGTGGCGAGAGGCCGTGTCGTTCCGGGCTCCTCGGCGCGTCGAGCACCGGGCGTCGTCGGGCGCGTCGGGGAGACGCCGGAACGATCGCGCGCTCGCCGCGCACGTACTGAAGAAAGTTCACGCCCTCGACCAGCTCCATCGTGAAAAACCACTGGTCGCCATGCGCGAGAAGCTCGTGGTACGCGACCAGATTCCGGTGCGTGATGTCGGCGAGGGCGCGGAACTCGCGCTTCAGACCGAAACAGCGCCTCGACGTTTCCCTCGCGGAGGGTCTTCAGGGCGACGCGCGTGCCGCGCTGCCGGTCCAGGGCCTGGTAGACGACGCCGAACGATCCCGCGCCGAGGCGCCGCTCCACGGTGAAGCGGTCCGTCCCGCGAAAGTCTTCTTCCCTCGCCGATTCCATGGGCTCGACGGTGACGGATTCTAGCCTCGCGCGCGCGCCGGGCCCGCGGTAGACTTCAGCATTCGCTCCCTGCTTCCGGTGCCGCGTGATCCCGTCCGGCCGGGCGGTCGGATGTGAGAGCCTTTCCTTGAATCCCGCTCTGGTGGCCGTCGCCGGGCCCCTGCCAGGGTCAGTCGCTTCCTCTCGCGGAGGGACCGACCGCCATCGGCCGCGATCTGACCAATGCCGTCTCCATCGCCGACGGCTCCGTGTCGCGCCGGCATTGCCAGATCCAGAGCGACGCGAACGCCTGGACGATCCGCGACCTGGACAGCCTGAACGGCACGTTCGTCAACGGCGTTCCGGTCCGAGAGCGGCCGCTGCGCCACGGCGATCAGATCCAGATCGGAACGTCGCTCTTCCTCTTCCTGCTTCAGGACGGCGGCGGACGCCACTCCGGCCGCGAGCGTCCGGCTGCACGAGGGTGAGGTGCGCCTCGGCTCGACAGCCCGAATGAGACCCGGCCAGTCGCCGGATCGTCCAGCGCCTGGCGGGCAATGGACGCGGCCTCGAGGCCCTGCTGAAGGCGAGCCAGCTCGTCTCCTCGGCCTCGAGCGAGGACGCGCTGGCGCGGGGGATCGTCGACGTGACGCTCGAAGCGACGGCGGCCGACCGCTGCGCGATCTTCTTCGCGTCGAGCACCAGCGACGAGTTTTCCGAAGTCTGCGGCCGGACGCGGTCCGACGGGGAGAGCCCGATGGCCGTCAGCCGCACCCTGTCGCCCGCGTGCTCCGCGAGGGAGAGGCGATCCTCGCCAACCAGGTCGCCATCGACGAAGGGCTGCGCGGGATCGAGAGCCTCGTCGCCTCGCCGGTCCGCGCCCTCGCCGCCGTGCCGGTGGCCCTGGATCGCACACTCGGAGTTCTCTACGTGGACACGAGCGACCCGGCCGTCGCCTTCTCCGAAGACGACCTGCAGCTCCTCCTCGGGCTCGCGACGGTGGCCGCGACGGCGCTCGAGCGGCTGCGCCAGCTTCCGTGGCGGGAAGAGCCGGCGGAGCGTCCGTCCGACGGGCTGATTTCGGGCCTGGTGGGAGAGAGCGCCGCCGATGAAGCGGATCGAGCAGTTCCTGGCGCGCGTCGCTCCGACCGGGTCGACGGTCCTGATCCTCGGCGAGAGCGGGACGGGCAAGGAGCTCGCGGCACGCGCCCTTCACCGCAACAGCCCGCGGGCCCCGCGCGCCTTCGTGGCAGTCAACTGCGCCGCTCTGTCGGAGACGCTGCTCGAGAGCGAGCTCTTCGGGCACGAGCGAGGGGCCTTCACGGGGGCGATCGCGCAGAAGAAGGGCAAGTTGGAGCTCGCCGACGGCGGCTCGGTCTTTCTGGACGAGGTGGGCGAGCTGACGGCGGCGCTCCAGGCGAAGCTCCTGCGGGTGCTCGAGCAGCGGGAATTCGAGCGCCTCGGCGGCACGCGCCCGATTCGGGTGGACATCCGCCTGATCGCCGCGACGAACCGGAACCTGGAGGAAGCGATCGCGGCGGGTCGCTTTCGCGAGGACCTCTACTACCGACTTGAACGTCGTCGCCCTGACGACTGCCGCCGCTGCGCGAGCGGCCGGCGGACATTCCGTTGCTGGCGAGCTTCTTCGCGGCGCGCTACGCCGGGAACCTGAATCGCCCGGTCCCCGGGTTCTCACCCGCCGCGCGGGCGTGCCTGCTCCAGTACGACTGGCCCGGGAACGTGAGAGAGCTCTCCAACGCCATCGAGCGCGCGGTCGTTCTCGGCGGCGACGTGATCGGCACCGAGGACCTGCCCGAGTCCGTCGTCGAGGCGGGCCAGGCGGGCAAGGTCGCGTTGAGCTCGTACCACGAGGCGGTGCAGGAGACGAAGAAGCGCGTCATCCGCCAGGCGGTCGACGAAGCGGGGGGCAACTACACGGAAGCCGCCAAGCGCCTGGGGGTGCATCCGAACTACCTGCACCGCCTGATCCGGAACCTGGACCTGAAAGGGGAGCTGCGCCGGTAGCCCTTCGGATAGCCCGCCACAATCTCTTCGGATAGACCCGGCCGATCCCTTCCGCTCGGCGGCCGCGGACGCCATCGAGCCGCAATCCCTGGCCGTCCAGGGTTGTCTCCGTTGCCCGACACGCGGGCGACTCCGGTGGCACTTCGCTTGCGATGGAAGGGGCTTGTCCGGCTCACAACAGAAGAGAGGAGACGACATGCGAACGAAGACCCTGGTCCTCGTAGCCATCCTGTGTGCAGCGGTGATGTGTCAATCGGCACGGGCGGAGCAGCGCGACGGCGACGACCGCGACAGCGTGACGGTCATGACACGTAATCTGTACCTCGGGGCCGATCTCTCCCCGGCGATCGCGGCGATCCTTTCCGGCGACCCGAACGAAGTTCCACCGGCGGTCTCCGGAGTCTGGGCGAGCGTCCAGGCGACCAACTTCCCGAAAAGGGCCCGAGCGCTCGCCGACGAGATCCGCGACACGCATCCCGACCTCGTCGGGCTTCAGGAGGCGGTGCTCTGGCGCTCCGAGTATCCCGTCCAACTTCGCCGGACCGGACGCGACCCATGTCGAGTACGACTTCGTCGACACCCTTCTCGACGAGCTCTGCCTGCGCGGCGAGCGCTACGCGGTCGTCGCCAGCATGACGGGTTTCGACGTCGAGGCCCCGCGGATCCGGTCCCTCGATCCCCTGGAGTTCGAGGACGTCCGTCTCACGGACCGGATCGTGATCCTGGCGCGGCGCGACGGGCACAGAGCGGGCCTCAAGATCACGAACCCGCGCGTCGGAAGCTTCGCGACCAACGTCTCCTTCGGGGACGTCACCGTCCTCTACGGATGGGCGTCGGTCGACGTGCGGTTCGACGGACGTTCGTTTCGCTTCGTGACCACGCACCTGGAGTCCGACTTCGAGGAAGTGCGTCTGGCTCAGGCCGCGGAGCTGCTGGCCGGCCCGCTGCAAACACCTTTGCCGGTGATCCTGTCGGGCGACCTGAACTCCAACGCGAACGGCGACGGGACTTCCACTGCGTACTTCAATTTCGTCGGCGCCGGCTTCGAAGATTCATGGGGCGCAGCCAACCCCGGCGTGGTCATCAACACCTGCTGCCACGACGCCCTGCTGGCTTCCCCGACTCCTTTTTCCATTCCGTTCGGCCGCATCGACCACATCCTCTGCCGCGGCGACTTCGACGTGCAGTCGACGCGGATCGTCGGCGCCCGGCGCGGCGATCGGATCCGCGGTCTCTGGCCTTCGGATCACGCGGGTGTGGTCGTGACGCTGCACCCGGGTTTCGCCGCTGGCGGTGCAAGCGCCCCGAGGGCAGACGAATTAATGAAGTGAAGGGAGAGTCACGCGATGCGCGCTCTCGTTCGCATCCTGTTTACGATGCTTCCGGTTACCGCCGGCGAAATGGGAGTCCTTTCGGAGGAGTATGTTCAGTTTGGCAAAGGGCCGGTCCAGTTCGTCATGACTAGGGAGGAACGGACGAGGTGGAAGGGGATCACGAACGACGCTGAGGCCAGGGCATTCATCGATCTCTTTTGGGTTCGTCGCGACCCAGCGTTCCACACCTTCTTCGACCAGGCTGTCGAATATGCGGATCGGACGCTCGTCGGGCGGACGCGCGGCTCGATGACCGACATGGGGAGAGTGTTGGTCATCATGGGGCCGCCCAGTCGCCAGCGGAAATACCTGATGCCGATGGCGGTCGCACCTTCGTGGACCCCCTATATGCCCGATCGCGTCACGCCTTGGTTGAGTCGAGAAGTGATCGTTTCGCGAGATTCGGGGCCGACTCTGTGTTGGGTCTATGACGCCGGCGAGACCGCCGTGGCACCTCTCTCTCCGGCCGTCGAGATCTGTTTTGAGCGTCGCGACCGGGGCGAATCGTGGCTCCTGAAGGAGGATGGCTCCTGGCCTGAGTCGTTCTTTGAGCGCATCAACGTATCGCGCCTTACCCGGGCTGACCTCCACGGGGCACCCGCGCCACGCCACTAGCCGGCAACCGCGACGTCAGCCGGCGGACATGCCGCGGTTGCCGGTCCGAGATGGCCGTCGAATGGAACTACGGGATCGAGGTCACGCGCTGTTTACGTTCCGGCCCTTCAGTGGGTCATCCGCCCCGGTGCGAAGGGGCAGATCTTAAACGCCCTGGTCGTCGGCGCGCAGGCCGTCGTCGATTTCTGAGGCCCGGGGCGCGGGAGAAACTGGAGCCGACGACCGGACTTGAACCGGTGACCTGCGGTTTACGAAACCGCTGCTCTACCGACTGAGCTACGTCGGCCGGCTGGGAGCCGGCGCATCTTACGGAAATGCCGCGCGGGCCGTCAACGACGCGGGGCGTTCGGCGCCGGGCGCGGGAGGAGCGCAGATCGGGTCTCGCGGGTGGTCGCCGAGACGCGGTCGGCTTTCGCGCAGACGAAGAGGCCCGCCGCGCCGTCGATGTTGGAGAGCGGCGATCGTTCCGCTCGGCAGGTACGGGTAGACGCCCCAGGAGCCGTGGTAGTTGGCGCGTGTCGCTCGCGGGGTACGTGTCGAAGAAGCCCGCCTCGATCGGGCGCGAGCGGGTGGGAAACGTCGAGGACGGTCAGGCCGCGCTCGTAGTGCGAAAGGAAGTAGCGGTCGCCCACGGTGTAGCCGTTGTGCTCGATCGCGGGGGTCGGCTCCGTCCCACTGCCCGGCGGGGAACAGGATGCCTCCAGTCGGACACGTCGAAGACGCGCACGCGGCTGTTGTCGTCCGGTCTGCTGCTCGTCGAGCTCGTCCATGCTGAAGAGGAAGCTGCCGTCGCCGCGAGATCCAGCCCGAGTGCGCGTAGCCGAGCTCGGCATAGACCGACGCTGCGCGATGACCGACGGCGCTCGCCTTCTCGGTCCAGTCGATGACGCGGATGTCGCCGCCGGTCCAGGCGACGACGAGGTCGCAGGGGTCGTGGCCGGCGCAGGCACGCCGCGGCGCGATCGCCCGAGACGCGGCCGGTCCACGTGTCGTGGCCGTAGGAGAGCGTGTACTGCCCGAGGACCGTCGGGCGCGACCGGGTTCGAGATGCCGAGCGCGAAGATGCCGACGGTCGGCTGGCGCGCTCCCTGGACGTAGAGCACGGGCGCCGGGCCTTCGGGCGCCGCGGCTCCGGTCGCCGGATCGACGTTGGCGAGCGTCACCGTGTGGGACGTGTCGAAGGCGCGGAACGTCGACGGCGAGCGAAATCGGTCGGGGAGGGTCGAGAGGTCCAGGATCTGCAGGCCCGGCCGTCGGCGCCTCGCTGACGACGTAGGCAAAGGCGCGGCGACGGCCGCCGGCCGTGCCGCGGACCTGGTAGACCTTGATCTCGCGCCACGGCGACTCGGGCCCGTCGATCGAGCCGACGACGCGCGGGCGTGGCGGGATCGGTCACCTCGACGACGGACGTGCCGTTCGAGACGCCGACGACGACGTACTCGCGTCCGTCGTCCAGGTCCGCGAAGCCCCAGAGGTTGCTTCCGGAACGCGCGCCGGGGCGCAGCGCGTCGAGCGCGACGTAGCTCTGGAGGTCGACGCTGTGGCAGGGGAAGGTCCCGGCCGCGAGTCCCCCGTCACACGGCGCCGGGCCGTCGAGGCGCTCGAGCGCACGCGACGGCACGCGGGATCGGTCTCGAGCGCCTTCAGCTTGCTTCCTCCCGGAAAGCACGAGAGCGCGCCGCACCCGCAGCCCTGGTAGGTCGTCGGCGCGGCAGGCGTGCGAGCAGCCGCACCTTCGCGCAGCCGGGGGATCGAGCGCCCGGCCGGGAGGCGGCGGCAGCCAGGATCGGAGAGGATCGTCTCCCGAGCTCGCCCCGAGGAGGCACAACCCGAAGCCCAGGGCCGTCAGGAGGAGGGATCGCGGTCGGCCCACGCCGGGATTCTAGACCCGGTCCCGGCTCAGTCGAACCGGACCGAGACGATCTTCGAGCAGCCGGGCTCTTCCATGGTGACGCCGTACATCGCGTCGGCCGTCTCCATCGTGCGCTTGTTGTGCGTGATGGCGATGAACTGCGTCTCCTCGGTCATGTCCCGCAGCAGGCGCGTGAAGCGGTCGATGTTGGCCTCGTCGAGCGGCGCGTCCACCTCGTCGAGGATGCAGAAGGGCGAGGGCTTGTACCGGAAGATCGCGATCAGCAGGGCGATCGCCGTCAGGGCCTTCTCGCCTCCCGACAGGAGCAGGATCGACTGGTTGCGCTTGCCCGGGCGGGTGCGCCACGATCTCGATGCCCGACTCGAGCAGGTCGTTCTCGTCGAGCAGCCGCATCTCGGCGGCGCCGCCCTGGAAGAGCCGCGCGAACACGCCCTTGAAGTTCTCGTTGATCGCCGCGAACGCGTCGCGGAACCGCTCCGAAGAGGTCGCGTTGATCTTGCGGATCGACTCCTGCAGCTCCGCGATCGAGCGCAGCAGGTCGTCGCGCTGGGTCGTCAGGAAGACGAGCCGCTCGGTTTCCTGCTGGTACTCCTCGTAGGCGAGCACGTTGACCGGCCCCATCCGCTCGATCGAGGCCTGCAGCTCGGCGGCCTCCTGCTCGAGGGCCGCGAGCGCCTCCTCCGTGGCGTCCGCCGGAGCCTCGAGCTCCGACGGCTCGACGCCGAACTCCGCGCGCGCCTCCGACTGCAGGTGCTCGAGGTCCGCGGTCACCCGCGTCTGCGCGACCTCCGCCTCGAACCGCGCCTCCCGCGCCGCGTCGAGCTCCACGCGGCGCGTGCGGGCGGACTCCTCGTCCCGCGCGATCGCGCCCCGTCGCCTCCTCGGCCGCCGCGCCCGCGCGGCCGAGGTCCTCCGAGCGTTCCCGACGGGTCGCGAGGTTGGACGACTGGCGTTCCCGGGCCTCGCGCTCCTCCGTCGACAGCTCGAGCGCGCGTTCCGCGATGCGGCGCTCCTCTTCCCGCGCGTCGTTGACGCGCCGGTCGAGCGTGCCCTGCATCTCGAGGAGCTTCTCCCGCGAGCCTTCGAGCGATCGCCTCCGCTCGGCGGCGACCTCCGCCTCGGTCCGGCGGTGCGCGAGCTCTTCGGTGGCCGCCATGGAGAAGGACCGTGCCTCGGGCATCTGCGCGGCGAGGGTTTCGCCCCGCCCGCGCACCTCGGCCTCCCGCCGTGCGCAGCGCTCCTCTTCCTCGGCGATCTTGGATCGCCGGCCGGCGAGGGCCGCGGCTTCCTCGGACAGCGTCGAGGCCTCCGTGCCCAGGGTCTGCGCCTCGCGCCGCAGCCGATCGCGCTCGGCGCGGCGCTCCTCGAGGCGTCCGAGAAACGCGGACAGCGCCGCCGCGGGCGCGCGCTCCGCCTCCCGGCGGGCGGGCACCTCCGCCGAGATCTTCTCCCGGAGCCGGCGCGTCTCTTCGGCCGCGGCCTGAGCCGCCTGTGACCGGGCGCGCGCGGCTTCGATCGCCTCCGTGAGGCGCTCGCGCTCGCGGGCGAGGGCGAACAGGCCGGAGGCCGCCGGGTCGGTGCGCACCACCCGCAGCAGCGAGCCGCGCACGAGCTCCCGCGCGCGCGTGACGAACGTCGTCCCGGGACTCCGGCGGGCCCGCTCGGTCGCCTCGCGAAGGGATTCCACGAAGACGGCCGGAGGCAGCGCCGCGCGCTCGGCCGCGCGTCAGGTCCGCGAAGTTCGCGAGGACCGAGCCCCAGCCGCCTGGCCCCGGCATCCGTCCCGGCATCGCCGTCCCAGTCCGCCGCGACCAGGCGCGCGGCGGGAATGCCCTCCGTCGCGGCGAGCGCGCGCACGGCGTCCCCTTCGACGAGCAGCGCATCCGAGTCGCCGCCGAGCAGGAGGTCCACCGCCTCCTCCCAGCCCGGTCGGGGGCGCAGGCGGCCCGAAAGGCTCCCGCGAGCCGTGACTCCGTGCGAGGAGAGGGCGCCCCGAACCTGCCCGGCCGTCACCTCGCGCTCGCGGGCGATCTCGGCCAGGGCCGCCGCCCGGTGCTCCAGGTCTCCGAGGGATTCGCGCGCGGTCTGGTGCTCCCGCTCGGCCGCTTCGAGCGCCGCCGGTCACGCGTGTCAGCTCGGCCTCGAGGGCCGCCAGCGAGGCGGCGGCCGCCGCGGCTGCGCCCGCCAGCCGTCCGTGCTCCTCTTCCGCGGCCCGCGACTTCTTCTTCGCGCTCCGCCAGATCGGCGGCGATCTTTCCCGCCGCGGCCTCGAGCCGCGAGAGCGACGCCGCCAGCCGCTCGGCGGACAGGTCGATCTCGTGACGCGCATTGCGTGCAGCCACGCGCTCGCCGGCGGCGATCAGGGCATCGGCGCGGGCCCGCTCGAGGTCCTGCTCGAGGCCCGCCAGGGCCGCCGTGGCCGCCGAGGCCTTGCGGTCGGCCTCCTCGCGGTCGAGCGAGCGCGCGCGGGCCTCCGCGACGGCCCGTTCCAGGCGTTCGTCCAGCTCGGCGAGCTCCCGGCTGGCGCGCTCCTGCTCTTCGGCGAAATCGCGTCCGTCGCGCGCAAGGGCCTCCCGCCGGGACGCCAGGTCCGCGGCGGCGCGGCGGTTGGATTCGATCAAGGCCTCGTCGCGCTCGATCGCCGACTCGAGCGAGGAGACCAGCATCGCGGATCTGATCGCGCGCGGCCACGGCCTCCGCGGCCGTCAGGCGCGCCTGCGCGAGCTCCGCCTCGGCGCGCGCGAGCTGGGCCGCGGCCTCCGCTTCCCGGTCGCGCCGCTGGTCGCGCGCGCGCGTCGAGTCCACGACGGCCTGGAGCAGCCGGTCGTGGCGGGACCGAAAGAGCGCCGCGCGCTTGACCCGCAGGGCCGCCGACTGCTCCTTGTAGCGCGCGGCGCGGGAGGCCTGGCGCTTCAGGGACGAGACGTTGCGCTCGATCTCCGAGATGATGTCGGAGAGCCGCAGGAGGTTGCCCGCGCGTCTCTTCGAGCTTCGTCTCGGCGAGCCGCTTCTTCATCTTGTAGCGCGTGATTCCGGCGGCCTCCTCGATCAGGCGGCGCCGGTCCTGCGGCTTGGTCGAGAGGACCTGGTCGATGCGGCCCTGCTCGATCACGGAGTAGGCCCGCACGCCGAGCCCGGTTCCGAGCAGCTGGTCCTGGATGTCCTTCGAGCGCACCTGCTTGTCGTTCAAGAAGTACTCGCCGTGACCTTCCCGGTAGACCCGCCGGCCGATGCGCAACGACTCCGGCTCGCCGCCCTCTTCTCCCTCGCCGTCGCCATTGCCGTTGCCGTTCCCGTTGCCGCCGCGCCGCGAGAGCGTCAGCGTCACTTCCGCCATGCCGACGGGCCGCCTCCGCGAGGAGCCGTTGAAGATGACGTCGTCCATCCGCTCCCCGCGAAGCACCCGGGCGCTCTGCTCGCCAAGCGCCCAGGCCACGGCGTCGCAGATGTTCGATTTCCCACAGCCATTGGGCCCGACGACGGCCGTGACCCGCCCGGGAAATGCCAGATCGACCTTCTCGTAGAAGGACTTAAAGCCGGAGATTTCGACGCGTTCCAGGCGAAACATCGGTTTGTCCCTCGAAATCTAGCAAATGCACCCTCGACCCGCCACAAAATCTTGGGGTTGCCGGCGGCAAGTCCCCAATTCGTAGGATGCCAGGGGTCCAAGCGGACGACGAGCCAGAGCGAATTTGTTCTGGAAGAGAACAGCCCGGGCGGTCCTTCTCCATCGCTCCTCATGCCGAGCAGGTTCCTGCCGCCTTTGGCCCTGTCCGGAATGGTACTTGGCCCTTCTCGTCTCAACGGAGCTCGATTTGATGGGTCTTCGAGGGGATTTGCCCCGTCATCGAGCATTTTCGGGGCTTTTCCACGGTTGTCCCGCCGGCTTGCCGGCGTCGTTGTCGCTCCGCTGGACAGCCTCCCAAGATATTTGTGCTTGCCCTTGCGAGAAGGATGTAGATTCTGTGGTGCGACTCGAAAGAAAAATGATGTTGAGCCTCGAGGTCCGTAAGAAGACGGGCGGCGCGGAAGTTCACCGCGTGAACCTGCCTGCCCTGACTGTGGGCGCGTCTTCGGGCAACGAAGTCGTGGTGAGGGCGCGCGGCGTCGCCGGCCGCCACTTCCGCATCTGCGAGCAGGAAGGCAAGTACCACCTCGACCTCTACAAGGGGGTCGAGGCCGTCAGCGTCAACGGCCGCGAGTTCACGGGCGGGCCGATCGCCATCGGCGACCGCATCACCATCGGTGAAGCGACCCTGACCGTTCTCGGCGGGCGGCCGGCCTCTTCGCGTCACACCGGTCGGCGACCGGATGCTGACGGAGCAGCCCCTGCCGGCGACGCTCCTGACCGTGACGACGGGCCCGACGACGGAAGTCGAGTACCGCGCCCTGCGCCTCTCGGCCCTGCGGCTGTGCCGGCTGGGAAGGTCGCCGGAGGACCTGTCGGCCGAGCTCGTGGATTTCCTGGACCGCGAGCTGCCTCCTTCCGAGTGGGCCGTCGGTCAGTGGACGGGCGGCGTTTTCCGGCCGCTTTCATCCACCTTCCGCGAGACGCCGGCCATTCCGTCGAAACTCCTCGCCGACGTTCGGGGAGGCGAGATGCTCGCGCGCGTGGACACGGTCAGCGGGATGTTCACGTTCATCGTCGAGCCGGGTGTGGACGCGCCGGACACGGCCGCCGCGCTCTTCGTGCGCGAGGATCCGAGGCTCGCGGCGCGGGCCCTGCTCTTTCTCGAGGAGCTGGTTCAGCTGGCCGGCCTCGCGATGGGACCCTACTGGCGCGGCGACGCGTCGGCGAGGCCCGCCGCTCCGGTCGCCGCGGCTCCGGTCGAGGCGGCGGTGACGCCGTCCGCGAGCGAGACCGAGGTGGTGCTTCGACAGACCGACGATCTGAAGAAGATCATCGAGTCCGTCGAGCACGAGGTCATCGACCGAACGATGCGCCGCGTCGAAGGAAACCAGAGCCGTGGGGCGCAGATCCTGAACATCTCGCGGGGATCCCTGATCGCGAAGTTGAAGGAATACACGATTCCCGACTACCGGTATCTGCGCCGGGAGAGGAACCGCAAGGCCTAGGCTCCGGGTCCCTGCCTTCGTGCCGCGGCGGCCGCCCGTCTCGGTCCCTTCTCCCTCCCGCCGGAAGAGCCACCAGATCGCAAACGGGGCCGCGAACCGTCCGGCGATCTGGTAGAAGTGGAAGCCCGCCGCCCAGAAGTTGCGCGCGAGCGCGCCGTAGTGCCGGCCGCTCCAGTCGCCGAGCCCGGTCGCGTAGACGGAACGCACCTGGAAGACGAGGGCCGCCAGGTGGACGGCGAACAGCAGCGCGCACGCCGCGAAGAAGGAGCCGACGTTCTTCGGTCTCCAGGGGCGCGGGTCGAGGGCGAAGAGCGCCGCGAGCAGCGCCAGGTTGAAATGGAGGTCGGCCGCCGGGAGCCCGGGCCGCGGAGCTCCCGGGGCCATGTCGCTGCGCTCGATCAGGATCTCTCCGCCGCGGGCGTCGAGGCGCGTGACGGGCGGACGCTCGGTCGCACGCAGGAGGACTCTCCGCGGATTCGGCCAGGAGCCGCTCGTAGGGCCCGGAGAACGTGAACCAGAACGCGAGGCCGAGGAGAAACCCGGCCAGAGCGCGGCCGGCCGCGCGCAAAGGACGAAACCCGGAGTGGCGTTGCATCATCCCTTCGCAGGCGATGGCTCCGGACGCCGTTGCCCCTGGCGCGCGCGCGCCGCCCAGCCGAGAAAGAGCAGAACGCCGAAGAGGACGACCAGGGTCTGCCAGACCACGGTGTGGGAAGGCCCGAAGAGGCTCGGCCGGTGAGCCCCGATCCAGAAGAGGGTCACGACGCGGACCAGGTTGAAGGCCTCGATCGCCACCAGGCCCACGGCAAGCCCGACCAGGCGCCTCTTCCAGGGCGCCGGAAAGGCGAGGACGGCGCAGCCGAAGAGCAGCACCGTCTCCAGGCCGTTGCACCCGTTCTCGATCTCGACGGCAAACGCGGGGGATTGGATCCTGGTCCCCGCGACGGCGACGGGCTCGCCCAGAGCGCCGAGGATGCCGCCGCAGACGCGGGCGATCCCTGCCGTGAAAGGGACGACGAGGGCGTCGTTGACCGGCCGGGCGGCGAGAGCGAAATACGAGAGGACGAGCAGGACGCCGAAACGCGCGAGAAAAGCGAGCGGCCGGCCCTCGGGCGGAATCTGCGAGGCGCGCGCCAAGGAGCTCCCTGGAGCCTTCTAGGCCGACCCGGCGAGGGATTGCTGGCCGCGGAGGATGTTCTCGACCAGGCGCGAGAGCGCCGCGGGCAGGCTCAGGAGGAGCTCGCCGGCGGCGTTCAAGACGACCTGCTCGGTCTCGGCGGTCGCGAGCAGGCGTCCCGCGGCGTCCCGCACCTCGTAGTCGACCACGAGCCGCGCGACGTCGGGCGGACGCAGTCGGGCCGTGACGCGCACCGTCGAGTCCGCGAGGATCGGCTGACGGTAGCGGACCTCCATCCGGGTGATCGGCACCTTGTAGCCGAGCGCGAGCGCGCGGCTGGCAGTGAACCCGTACTGGCCGGTCAAGGCCTCGCGGGCCTGCTCGAAGTAGAGGGCGTAGTGCCCGTGCCAGACCACGCCGTAGGCATCGCATTCGGCGAAACGCACGGGGATCTCGACCGTGAGGCCGGAGAGCGGGGGCGTCTCGCGGCCGCGCCCGGCTCACGCCGCGGGCTCCGCCGGGACGGCCTCGAGGACCGCCGCCAGGAAGTTGCCTCCGGCGCCGAAGGAGTTGACGAGCGCCCGGCGCGGCCCCGGGCGGCCGGCGAAAGGGCCCGCCGGATCGGCGAGGGCGAGGCACGCGGCGACCAGCTGCCCGGCGCCCGCCGCGGCCATCTCGCCGATCGCCGGCTTCACGGGCAGCTCCGGAGGGGGGGAGCCGAACACCTCCCGCATCGCCCGCAGCTCCGCGGCATCCATCTCGTCCACGCCGTCGCGCGACGGGAGCCAGAGCCCGATCGCGTCCGGCGCGACGCCGGCGTCGTCCAGCGCGCCGCGCACGGCGCGCGCCATCGCGGCCGGGTCGGGGGCGAAGCGGTAGGGCTCCGTCGGCACGCCGGCCAGCCCCAGGCCGAGCAGCCTCGCCAGAGGGGCGGCGCCGCGGGCGCGCGCGGAGGCCTCCTCCTCGAGGAGGAGGGCGAAGGCCCCCTCGCCCTGGACGATCCCCGAGGCGCGCTTCTCCCCGCGAAGCGCGTGGACGCGGTCGAAGCCCAGGGCGTAGACGGGGTTCCATTCGTCGACGCCTCCGACGAGCATCGCGCGCGCCTTTCCCGAAGCGATGGCGAGCGAGGCGAAGAGCAGGGCATTGAGGGCGGAGGGGTCCTTCTGGGTGACCGTGACGTTTGGCCCGTGCAGCTTCAGCTCGATCGAAACCTGGGAGGCGGGCGCGTTGGCAACGGTGTTGGCGAAGTGAAACGGCGGCGCGGCCTCCGGCGATTCGGTCAGAAGCACGCGCAGAAACTCCGTCAGCGCGCCGGCGCCGGCCGAGCCGGTGCCGATGGCGATTCCGATCGCACCCGGATCGCCGCCGACGTCGTAACCCGCCCGGGCGATGGCGCCCGCGCAGGCCACGATCGCGAACTGGCTGCCCCGGTCGAAGCGGCGCGCCTTCATCGGGGGAATCTCGGGCTGCGGGACGAACCCGTCGCAGCGGGCGACGTGCGTCGCCTGCAGCGTCCCTCGCTCCTCGCGCGTCATGGGCCGGATCGCGGTGTCGCCGGCGAGCAGGCGCCGGTAGAACTCCTCGGGCGAGCGTCCCAGGGGGCAGACCGCGCCGGTGCCGGTGATCACGCCGTGGGGGGACATGGGGGCTTCAGGCCCGCGCGAACACGACCACAGTGCTGTTGCCGCCGAACGCGAAGGAGTTCGACAGGGCGATGCGCACGTCCGCTTCGCGCGCCTGGTTGGGCACGTAGTCCAGATCGCAGGCGGGGTCGGGGTTCTCGTAGTGGATGGTGGGCGGCACCGCGCCCTCGCAGAGCGTCAGCACGGTCGCCACGGCCTCGATCGCTCCGGACGCGCAGAGGCAGTGGCCGATCATCGACTTGATCGAGGAGACGGGGATCTGGCGGGCGCGTTCCCCAAGGGCGTCCTTGAGCGCGGCGGTCTCGGCCGAATCGTTCTGAGGGGTCGCCGTGCCGTGGGCGTTGACGTAGTCGACCTCATCCGCATTGACGCCGGCGCAGGCGAGGGCGGCGCGGATCGCCCGGCCGCCCGCGCTTCCGGAGGGATCGGGCGCCGTCATGTGAAAGGCGTCGGACGTCACGCCGTAGCCGCGAAACTCGGCCCGGATGGGGGCGCCGCGACGGCGCGCGCGGCCCGCCTCCTCGAAGACGAGGATCCCGGCGGCTTCGCCGATCGAGAGCCCCCGGCGGGCGCGATCGAAGGGGCGGCAGGGGTCCGGATCGACCGACCGCAGCGAGTTGAACCCGCCGTACGTGAGGCGGGCGAGCACGTCGGAGCCTCCCGTGATGACGACGTCCGCGCGGCCCGCCACGATGGCGTCGAAGGCGTAGCCCATCGCGTTGGCGGAGGAGGAGCAGGCCGTCGTGATGGTGGACTTGATCCCCTGGAGGCCCCAGCGTTGGGCGACGCGGTCGGTGATGGCGTCGGGGAGGTGGTTGAGCACCTTCGAAGGCCGCCCCTCGCGTCCCCGCAAATGGAGCTCGTAGAAGGCCTCGGAGTCGAGCAGCCCCGACGTCCCGCCGCCCAGGATCACGCCGACGCGGGTCGGGTCCTCCCGGGAGATGTCGAGGCCCGCAGCGTCGATCGCCTCGGCCGCGGCGGCCACACCCATGCGGTCGGCCCGCGACATGCGCCGCCGCTCGGCAGGCGTCAGGAATCCGTCGGGGATCTCGGGGACCTCGCCCGCAGTCTGCGTGCGGTAGGCCGAGGCGTCGAAGAGCGACAGCGGTCGGATGCCGCACGTTCCGGCCGTCAGACCCGTCCAGAACTCGGACACATTGCGGCCGATCGACGTGACGGCCCCGAGGCCCGTGACGGCCACGCCGCGTTCGCTTTTCATCGCGGAATCGATTCTGACACAGGCCGCGGGCGTTCGCTTCGCGAACGGCGGCCAAACGTTTCTGTCCAGACCGCCTTTACTCGGTACTCTCTCTCAAGGCAGGCTGACTCTCTGCCCGTTGGTGCGCCTCGAGCGCTCCACTCCGCAACCTGCTGGTGCATAATCCGCCGCGTGTCGGATCGCGTCGACTGGAACACCTACTTCATGAACATCGCGCGCCAGGTCGCGACGCGTTCGACCTGCCCGCGCAAGCATGTCGGCGCGGTGATCGTGCGGGACCGGACCATCCTGTCGACCGGCTACAACGGTTCGATCCGGGGCCTGCCTCACTGCGAGGACGTGGGCTGCATGATCGAGGACGGCCATTGTGTGGCGACCGTGCACGCGGAGGCCAACGCCATCCTCCAGGCGGCCAAGAACGGTGTCTCGGTCGCGGGTGCGGAGATCTACACCACCGCCAGCCCATGCTGGCCCTGCTTCAAGCTGATCGCCAATGCCGGGCTTTCCAGGGTCTTCTACGGGGAGTTCTACCGGGACGAACGCTCGCTGGCCGTGGCCCGCGAAGCCGGGATCGAGCTCTTCGACCTCGGGCAGGTCCCCTAGCTTCTTCCTTCCGCCACTTCGGGAACCTCCGACAGCGAGAGCAGCCGGAGGCAATCCTCCAGGTAGGCCCGCGAGCCCTGCGTGATGCGGAAGAAGCGGCAGCCCAGGCCCCGCTCCGCATCGACACCCAGGCGGACGATGATCGCCTCGGCGACGACGCTCCGCTCGGCGCGCTCGGACGGGATCTCGAAGGAGACCTCGATGCGCGCGCCGATGGGGAGGCGCACGGCGGTCTTCAGGAAGAACCCTCCGCGCGAGAGGTCCCGGATGGTGCCCGACAGCTGCGCGCCGTCCCGCCAGAACGTCACCTCCCACTGCACCGGAGAACGCTCGTTGTTGCGGGGGAAGAGCTGGAGGAAGCGCCGCAGCGTGCCGAAGAAGGCGGCGTTGTCGAAGGAGCGCGGCAGGTTCCCGTCCGCCGGCGCGCGCCGGACGTCGGTCCCGTCGTCGTCGGTGACCAGCACGATCGGCGTGCGCGTGAAGAGCGGATCGGCCTTGAGGACCCGGCAGACGTCGATGCCGCTCATCCCGGAGAGCTCCGAGTCGAGGAAGATCACCTCGGGCTTCTCCCGTCGGGCCACCGCGAGGGCCTCCGAGCCGCCGGAGGCCGTCAGGACGCGGCAGGACGTCCGGCGCATGAGGGCCTCGCCGGCCTCGCGGAACAGACCGCTGTCATCGACGAGGAGGACCGAGTTCACCTCCCGATTATAGGGCCGGAGGCCGCCCGGCGAACGTGCGGCTGCCATTATCATCGGGCGCGCCATGGACACGCTGACCCACGGTCTGGCCGGCTCGGTCCTGGCGCGGACCACGACTTCGCGCCCCGGCGCGCGCGCGGCCCTCCTCATCGGCCTCGTGGCCGCCATGCTGCCCGACCTCGACATCCTGTTTCTCCGGACGCGCCTGGACTATCTGCGCTTCCACCGCGGGTGGACGCACTCCTTCGTCGTTCTGCCGTTTTTCGCCCTCGCCGTCGCGGTGCTCACCTGGCGGATGTTTCGCCGGGCGCGCCTTCCGACCCTCTGGCTCTTTGCCGCGATCGGCATCGGCTCGCACATCCTCTTCGACTGGATCACGTCCTTCGGCACGATGTTCTTCTTTCCCATTTCCCGGGCCCGGTACTCCCTCGACTGGGTCTTCATCCTGGATCCTTTCTTCACCGGGATCGCGGGCGCGACATTCCTGGCGTCGGTGTTGATTCGCTCCCGCGGTCGGGCCATTGCCGCGGCCGGTTCTGTGGCGCTCGCGGCCTACATCGGACTGTGCGCCGTGCTGCACGCACGGGCCCTGGCGGCGTGGAGGGAGGCGGACCGCCCGCCGGCCGGCGCTCACGTCGCCGCCCTGCCGCAGTTTCTGTCGCCCTTCCGGTGGCTGGGCTTGTCCGACCATCCGGACTCCGTGCATGCGGCGTTCTTCGACGTCGGCCCGTTCGCCCGCGGCGTTGCCGACCCGAAACCTCCCGAGAAGTTTTCTCAGGTGCTCGGCAGCCTCCTGGATTTCTATCCGCCTCCCCAACGCCTCCAGATCCGGCGCTTCCCGCAGCCTCCGGCCTCCGAGAGGCTCGAGGCGGCCCGCGCGCTGCCGGACGTCGAAGGCTACCTGCAGTTCGCCCGGTTCCCGCGCGCGACCGTCCGGTCGGTGCGCGACGGCGGAACGCTCGTCTTCTGGGAGGACCTTCGCTTCCTGCCGTGGTTTTCGGGCCCGTGGGAGGTGGACGGAAAGGGCTTCCTCCGGAGGCGGCCGTTTCTCTACCGCGTGCGCCTAGACCGGAGCGGGCGGGTTCTCGAGAGCGCCGTCGTCAGCCGCTTCGACCCTCCCTGACGGGACGGGCTCGGCCGCCCGCGCGACGTAGGAGTACTCGGGTGAGGGCGTTCGCGTCAGGGCTTCGGAGATGCCCGCGTAGTACCCGACCTTCACGAGCGAGCGAACGAAGACGAAGACCTGCTGCGTCAGGATGAGCGGGACCAGGGCGAAACGGGCCTCGCCGCCCGCCGGCGGATCGAGGACGAGCCACAGCAGGTACAGCCCCGCCGTCAGCAGCGTGTACCAGAGCAGGACGCCGAAGAGGCGGCGGGGCCTGGCGAGCGCCCCGCCGATGCCCATCAGGAAGCGCGACACGGGCGGAAGGTCGGGCCGCGCGACCCAGATCGCGCGGACAGAATCGGCCAGCAGCTTGATGGCCGAGAGCGCCAGAAGCAACGCGAGCAGTCGGAGGGCCGTGACCGCGAGCGCCTGTCCCTCGGTCGAAAGCTCTTCCATGCGGTTCTGCAGGGCCTTGCCCGTCTCGAGGTAGATCCAGCGGTAGCTCGCGAGCGCGGCGGCGAATGCCGCCAAGCGTGAACGGGAGAAAGACCGGCAGTCGCCGCATGCCTTCGCGCCCGAATGTGACGAGAGAGCCCGAGGTCTCGCGCAGGGTTCCGAAGACGCCCCCGAGCGCGAAGGCATGCAGGACGATGGCGAGCAGGGCGAGCGAGAACGCGGCCGCACCGATGCCCCGCAGTCCTTCGAGGCTCGAGGATTCCACGCCCTGCGGCGACAGCAACCCTTCGGCGACCTCGCCGAAGTTGCCGAGCAGGTCCACGTGCGTGCGGCGGAACGTCTCCCACCAGCCGTAGTCGGGCACGCCGATCATTCGGTCGGCGAAAGGGGAGTGGTCCAGGTTGGCGTGCAGGGAATTGGAAACGGGCAGGATCAGGGCCGAGGCGAGCAGGAGCTGGATCAGCCAGAGCGAGAGCGCGAGGTAGGGCTTGGAGAGCGAGAGCCGCAGCCCCCGGCCGAAACAGGACAGCGCCGTCGGCCGGCTCACCAGGCCACCGTCGCGAAGTCGAAGAGGTTCTGCAGCCAGAAGACCGCGCGCGCCGTCCAGCGGGAGGAGGCCCGCGGGTCTCCCTCGGGGCGCCGGCCGTTGTTGGTGCGGTCGGCATCGAGCAGGATCTTCTCGTCCGGGTCGACGGCCGCGTCGATGAGGCGCGGCCCGCCGGCGACGCGGTACCGCTTCCAGCGCGCCTCGCCGTCCCAGTGCGAGCGGTGGCTGCGCCCTCCCTCGAAACGCAGCAGGACGTCGACCGGCAGCGCGATGTCCCCCTTGCGCACGACGGTGACCAGAGTGTCGTAGCCCTTCGGCCGCGCGAGCGCCGGAGGCGGCCCGGGCGAGAGCTTCCCGTCCTTCTCGAAGAGGCCGCGCGGGGCCTGTGCGCGATCGGAGCTGGCCTCGAGCACGGCGTAGTCGATCGTGCCGGAGGAGAAGAACGTGCGGTCGAAGAGCCACTGCGTGTCCCGTCCCGTGACCTCCGAAAGCGCCGCAATGAAGTCCTTCGTCTTCGGATGCCGGAAGCGCCAACGGTCGGCATAGAGGCGCAGCGCCCGGTCCATGGCGGGCCGTCCGAGGATCCGCTCGATGGTGGCGAGGGCCAGGGCCGCCTTGCTGTAGGCGAGCGCGGCGTAGATCTCGCGGTCGCGGTACTTCCAGCTCGGCAGCCCGAGCGGATCGTCCGCCGCGCGCGCGAAGTAGCGGCGGTTGTTGTCGAGCGGCAGCCGCACGTCGATGCCGAGCGGGAATCGGACGCCGAAAACCGACAGGAACGAGCGGTTGTCCCCGTAGACCGCCTTGACCACCCGATCGGTCAGGTACGTCGTGAATCCTTCGTCCAGCCACGGCTCCTCGAACTCGTTGGACGCGAGCAGGCCGTAGAGGTACTGGTGGCCGACCTCGTGGACGGTGACCTCTTCCGGAGACTGGAGCGAGGGGGGCGCCACGAGCGACGTGCCCGCCGTGATCAGCGTCGGGTACTCCATCCCGCCGGCTCCGCGCGCGCCCCAGGGAGGGTCCACGACCGTGAGGGTCGGGTAGGGATAGGCGCCGAGCACGCGCCCGAAGCCCTCGAACCCCGCGCGGACCGCCTTGAAGTGCCGCTCGGCCTGCCCCGCGTGCTCGGGCTGCAGGAAGAGGAAGATCTCGACGTCGCCGATCCCGGGCTCGCGGAAGATGTCGCGGCGGACCTGAAAGTCGGGGTCGGCCGTCCACGCGAAGTCGTGGACGCTCTCCTGTCGGAAGCGGACGAAGATCCGGCCGTCGGACGTCTCGCGCTGGGAGACCTGGGATCCGGTCGCCCCGATTTTCCCCTTGAACGCCGCCGGCGCTTCGATCGTGACGTCGTAGTCGCCGAAGTCCGCGAAAAACTCGCTCTCCGCGTGGAACTGGTGGCAGTTCCATCCCGATTCCTCGAGGACGCCGATCTTGGGGAACCACTGCGCGACGAAGAAAAAGTCTCCCTTGTAGCCGGTCCGGGTCGTGACCCGCGGCAGCTTCGAGACGAAGTCCATGCTCAGCGCGATCGTCTGGCCCGGTTCGACCGGGCGCGGCAGATCGACCTGTGCGACGGTCCGGTCGTCCGGGTTCCCGTCGTCGGGAGCGAGGAAGCGCAGCGACGGCAACAGATCCGTGCCGTCGGCGGAGAGCGTGAGGCGCGAGACCTCGATCGAGCCCCAGGAGTCCGGCGTCCGGCGGAAGTCGGGATCCGCCGAGGCCTCGCGCCAGAAGGTCGAAAGGGAGTTGCGGAAGGCGTTCAGGTAGAGGTGGAACTGCAGCGTCGGCGCCGGGCGGCTGGTGCGGTTGGTCCAGGTCAGGATCTGCGAGCCCGTGACGGACTTCGTCTGGGGATCGAGCCGGCAGGAAATCTCGTAGGACGCGATCGGAGCGGTCAGGGGGCGGGCGCTCGCGACGGGGGAGATCCACAGGGCCGCCAGAGCGAGAAACGCGCCTCGCGTTTTTGCCCGGAGCATTGGCCAGACTGTAGCATGCGGCCCATGGCGAGGGGCGCGTCCGGGCGGCGGCCGGCGGGTGAAGCGTCGGCGGAGGGAAAGGTTGCGGGAGCCGCGACGGCGGAAGCGGCGCGGCGCGCGCGCGAGCTCGCCGAAGAGCTGCGGCGCCACGAGCGCCTCTACTACGTCGAAAACCGGCCGGAGATCACCGATGCGCAGTTCGATGCGCTGATGCGCGAGCTCGAGGCCCTCGAGCAGCGGCATCCGGAGCTGGCGACTCCCGATTCGCCCGCCCGCCGCGTCGGCGGAGAGCCCGCGGACGGTTTCGCGACGGTCACGCATTCCGCGCCGCTGCTGTCGCTGGAGAACGCCTACTCCTGGGAGGAGGCGCAGGCCTGGGCCGCGCGCGCGCGGCGGGTCCTCCAGGGCGAGGAGCCCGGGGCGTACGTCGCGGAGCTGAAGATCGACGGGCTCTCGGTGTCCCTGCGCTACGAAGGGGGCGTCTTCGTGCGGGGGGCGACGCGCGGCGACGGAACGCGCGGGGAAGACGTCACGGCCAACGTGCGCACGATCCGCTCGATCCCGCTGCGAATTCCGGAGACGCGCCCGATCGAAGTGCGCGGCGAGGTGTACTACTCCAGGGGCGCCTTCGCCCGGTTGAACGCCGAACGCGAGGCCGCGGGCGAGCCGCTCTTCGCCAACCCCCGCAATGCCGCCGCGGGCACGCTGCGGATGCTCGACTCGCGGATCATCGCGCGGCGCCGGCTCGGGGCCTGGATCTACGCCGTCGCGGAGGCCCCGGAGCCGCCGGCGACGCAGGCCGAGAGCCTCGAGCGCCTTCGGGAATGGGGATTCCCCGTCAACCCGCACTGGCGCCTGTGCGCCACTTTCGAGGACGTGCGCGCGTTTCTCGACGAGTGGGCCGAGAAACGGCACGATCTCGAGTTCGAAACCGACGGCGTGGTCGTCAAGGTGGATGCGCTGGCCGTTCAGGCGAAGCTCGGCGCGACCGCCAAGTCGCCGCGCTGGGCCCTGGCGTACAAGTACCCCGCCGAGGAAGCGACCACCCGGGTGCGCGACGATCACCGTCAACGTCGGGCGGACGGGAACGCTCACGCCCGTCGCCCATCTGGATCCGGTCGTGCTCGGAGGAACCACGGTCAAGCGGGCGACGCTGCACAACTACGAGGACCTCTCCCGCAAGGACGTGCGTGTCGGCGACACGGTCGTCGTCGAGAAGGGCGGCGACGTCATCCCCAAGGTCGTCCGGGTGCTTCTGGACCAGAGGCCCGCCGGAGCCGCACCTTTCGCGATGCCCGAGCGCTGCCCGGCGTGCGGGGATCCGGTCGTGCGGGAGCCGGGCGAGGTGGCCTCGCGCTGCGTGAACCCGGCCTGTCCGGCCGTCGTCCGCGAGGCCCTGCGTCACTTCTGCTCCCGGCGCGCCATGCGCATCGAAGGGCTCGGGGAGAAGCTCATCGACCAGCTGGTCCAGGCGGGCTTTCTTTCCGACGTCGCCTCGATCTATGACCTGAAATCCGAGGGCCTGGTCTCCCTCGAGCGCTGGGGGGAGAAGTCGGCGGCGAACGTTCTCGACGAGATCGCACGCAGCAAGGACAACGACCTTTCCCGCCTCGTCTTTGCCCTTGGGATCCGCCACGTCGGCGAGAAGGCGGCCCGCACCCTCGCCCGCCATTTCGGCTCCCTCGACAGGCTGGCCGCCGCCGGCGAGGAGGAGCTCCAGGCCGTCGACGACGTCGGACCCAACACGGCGGCGACGGTCCGGGCGTGGTTCGCCCACCCGCGGCACCGGGAGTTGATCGAGAGGCTGCGCGGGCATGGCCTCAATTTCTCCGAGAAGTCCGCTCCGGCGGAGGCGCCCGGCCCGCTCGCCGGACGGACGGCGGTCCTGACGGGAGCGCTCCCCGGCGTCACGCGCGAGGAGGCCACGGCGCGGCTCGAGGAGGCCGGCGTGAAGGTGTCCGGCTCGGTCTCCCGCAAGACCGACTTCCTCATCGCCGGAGAGGACGCCGGCTCGAAGCTCGACCGCGCGCGCGAACTGGGGGTGCGCGTCGTGACGTGGCCCGAGATGCTTGAGATAATCGGAGGATAGTTCGGCGCCGGTCCGCCACCGGCTCCATGGGAGGAACGCTTGGACCTACCCGCGCGCGTCATCGTGTTCTGCCCGGCCCTCGAGCTGAAAAACAAGCCGGGGCGCCTGATCGCCGTTTCCCCGCACGGGTACTACGAAGTCTGGCTCGACTTCGCCGACCGCAACCACGCGGTCCTGCTTCCCGTGGCCGGCACGGCGATGATCTTCCAGGAGCCCAACTCCGTGGTGGGCGAGATCCCGGACCTCGAGCGCTAGGCGTCCAGCCCGGCGGTCACGCCCCGGGAAACAGCGCGACGAGCTCCGTCAGGCTGGCCACGCGGGGCACGTCCGGGGGAGCGGCGCCGGGGCCGATCAGGAGCGCCTCGAGGCCGGCGCTTCGTGCGCCGACGATGTCGATTTCGTAGATGTCGCCCACGTAGGCGCACGCGGCGGGCTCGAGCCGAAGCCGCTCGGTCGCCGAGAGGAAGATGCGGGGGTCCGGCTTCTCGACGCCGGCCTCGGCCGAGTCGACGATGAGCTCGAAGAGCGGGGAGAGCCCCGCCCGCTCGAGCAGGCCGCGCACGCGGCCGTCCGCGTTGGAGACGACCGCCAGCCGGTAGCCGCGCTCCGACAGCGTCGCGAGGGCGCGCGGGGCGTCCGGGTAGGCGCGGGACCAGAGGTTGAACCGGCCGTGCTCGGCGGCGACGGCGCGCGCCGCAGCGAGGCGCGCGTCGGGCGCGACGCCGAGGGCCGCCAGGATCGTGTCGAGAAAGAGCGGGAGCCGCTCCCGGTCGGTCGAGGCGGGATTCGCCTGGATCCAGCGTTGCACCGCGGCGATGGCGGCGTTCTCGGCGGCGTCGAAGGAGGTCTCTTCCCACGGCAGCCCGGCGGCCGCGCAGAACCGCTCGCCGTCGATGTGGATCAACGTGCCGCCCGCGTCGAAGAGGATCGCCGCAACGCCGGGAAAGCGCGCGGTCACGCGTTGTGCCCGGGTGCGACGGGGTCGTCTGCCGCCTCGAGGGCTCCGGTCATCGGGCCGTCGAGGGCGCCCGCCTCAATGCGGCAGCTCCCTCTGGGCGATCGCCTCGAGCTCCGCGGCGACGGCCAGCACTTCCTTTTCGTCGATCCCTTCGACGAGGATCCGCAGGAGCGCCTCGGTTCCGGAGTAGCGGAGGAAGACGCGGCCGCGTCCGGCCAGCGCGCCCTCGGCGCGGCGGGTGGCTTCCTGGATGGCCGGGACCTCCTCGAGCGGGACGCGGCGGGCGGCGCGCACGTTGCGCAGCGCCTGGGGCACCTTCTCCAGTGTCGCCAGCTGCGAGAGGCGGCCGCCCCTTTCCGAGAGGATCCTCGCGATCGTCAGGCAGGTCAGGATGCCGTCGCCGGCCGGCGAGAGGGAGAGCAAGACGTGTCCCGAGGTCTCGCCGCCGATGGTGGCGCCCGTCTGCTCCATCAGGCGCGCCACGTTGCGGTCACCGACGGCCGCCCGGTGGAAGGCGATCCCCTCGCGGGCGAGCGCGGCCTCCAGGCCGAAGTTGGACATCACGGTTCCGACGACGCCGCCCGGGGCGAGACGGTTCTGGCGTTTCCATTCGCGCGCCACGATCCAGAGGACGTCGTCCCCGTCGAGGATCCGGCCCGTCTCGTCCGCGAAGATGGAGCGGTCGGCGTCGCCGTCGAGGGCCACGCCCATCGCGGCCCCGCTGTCCCGGACCCGCGCGGCCATGGCTTCCGGATGCAGCGCGCCGCATCCGCGGTTGATGTTGCGGCCGTCCGGCTCGACGGACATCGCCATCACGCGGGCTCCCGCCCGCACGAGCGCCGTCGGGCCGAGCTCGTAGGCGGCGCCGTTTCCGGCGTCGACGACGATGGCGATGCCGTCCAGGTGCGCGGGCATGTGGGCCGCGAGCCGTTCCAGGTACATTTCCGTCAGCCCCGGGTCCGGCGTCGGCTCCGCCGGGCGCGTCTCGCCGGCGTCCCGGAGGCTCGTGCCGGCCGCCTCCTGCGAAGCGAGCAGGATTTCCTCGAGTGAACGCTCGTCCTCGTCGGGCCACTTTCGCCCGTCGGGGCCGAAGATCTTCACGCCGTTGTCCTCGTAGGGGTTGTGCGAGGCGGAGACCGAAACCCCCGCGCCGGCGCCGCAGGCGAGAACGAGCTCGGCGATGCCCGGTGTCGTCATCACCCCCGCGCACGCGGCCGGGCAGCCCGCTTCCGACAGGCCCGCCGCGAGCATCGCGATCATTTCGCGGGTGGACTCCCGCGTGTCGCCGCCCAGGACGACCGGCGGCCTGCGCCGCCTTCTGCACACGCCGGCCGAGCTCGCGCCCGATCCGGACGAGCGAGGCGGAGTCCAGCGGAAAGACCCCGGCCCGTCCGCGCAGGCCGTCGGTTCCGAAGAGCCTCAAGAGGCCCGTCTCCGCGCTTGCGGTGATGGCGCCGGCGAGGGCTCGGGCGCGGGCTCGGGACCCAGAACGACCGTGACGGTGACGAGCTGTCCCTGGCGGACGCGCAGCCCCGGCCCGGCGGCGAGGACCGCGGCGGGCGTCGAAAACGTCTCCGCGCGGCCCTCCAGCGAAATCGGGACCGTCGGCACCGAGGCCATTCGGGCGAGGGCGCCTGCAGGGCCGGCGATGCGGGCGACGGCGGGCTCGACCCGCACCTCCACCAGCCGCATTCCGGGCGACGGCTGTCCCGTGACCTCCGGCGCCACACGGACCTCCTTTTCGTCGAGGGTGTCGAGGGTGAAGTGGATCTCCTGGGGAGCCAGGGCGATCACCTCGACGTCGGGCGGGGTGTTCACGTCCTCGGGCGTCAGGCGGTAGACCCGCTCGCCGAGCTCGGCGCTCGCCAGGTCGAGGACCGCCTCGAGCTTGTCGGGCTCGAGCTGCCGCAGGGCCGTGAAGGGCCCGCGCAGCCGGACGTCCACGGAGGCCGGCAGCGGCGAGGCGATCAGGGAGCGCGGCGGTATGTTCACGATCGACAGAGGCACATGGTAACTGCGCTCGCTCGTCCTTTCGCGCCTTTCTCCGGAAAGCGCGAACCAGACGGCGATGGCGATGGCGAGCGCCAGAAGCTTCAGGCCCAGGTTTCGGACGAAAATGCGCGGGATCGGCATGTTCCTTCGCCCCGCCTAGCGGGTGGCCGCGAACTCCCGCAGCAGCGTGTCCCGCAGCGACTTGGCGTCGAGCTCGTCGACGAGGTCGCCGTCGCGGGCCATCGAAATGGTGCCGCGCTCTTCGGACACGACGATGGCCAGCGCGTCGGTCTCCTCCGTGATCCCGATCGCGGCGCGGTGCCGCGTGCCGAAGCGCTTGGAGAGGCTCTCCTTGAGCGAGAGGGGGAGAAAGCACGAGGCGGCGGCGATCCGTTCTCCCGACACGATCACGGCCCCGTCGTGGAGCGGCGTGCCGGGCGCGAAGAGCGTCACGAGCAGATCATAGGAGACGGCCGAATCGAGCCGAACGCCGTTTTCGATGTAGGTCTTGAGTCCTTCCCGCCGCTCGATGACGATCAGGGCCCCGACGCGGCGGGTCGACAGGGACGTCGTCGCCAGCACGATGTCGGAGATCATTTCTTCGGCGTGGTAGGAGGAGAACCAGAGGGGCGTCCTCCCGAACGTCGCGAGCGCCCGGCGCAGCTCCTGGGCGAAGAGCACGATGATGCCGAAGGGGAGGTAGAAGATGAGGGTGCGCAGCACCTCGCGCAGGGCGACCAGCCGGAGCGAGACGGCCACCTGGTAGGCCAGGAAGACGATGAGGAGACCCACGACCATCTGCACGGCCCGCGTGCCCCGGATCAGCCGGAGCAACGTGTAGGCGATCAGCGCGACGGCGAGGATGTCGATCGCGTCCCGCCACGTGAACGAAAGGCGCGACAGAGCGCCGAGCGGTCCCGTCAGTCTCTCGATCACCGCGCCGCCGCCCGGGCCGGCGCGGGCGCGGCCCGTCCGATCGCCCTCGACATGCGCAGGAAGCGGACGGTGTCCGCGACGTCGTGGACCCGCACCAGCGACGCACCCGCCTGGACGGCCGCGGCCACCGCCGCGAGCGAGCCCGGCAGGCGGTCGGCCGCGGCGGCTCCATCGCCGACCCCGGAAAAGCGCCGCACGAAGGCCTTGCGGGAAGCCCCGACGGCGACGGGAAAGCCGAGCGAGCGCAGGGACGCGAGGTGGCGCAGCAGCAGGAGGTTTCCCTCCGGGCTCTTTCCGAAGCCCAGGCCCGGGTCGATGGCGATGTGGTCCGCCGGAATGCCCGCGTCGATCGCGGCGCCGGCGGCCGTCGCGAGGGCCTGCGCGATGTCGGCGATCGGGTGCGCGTAGCTCGTGTCGTCCTGCATCCGGCGCGGGTCGTCGCCCTTCATGTGCATCAGGACGAGCCCTGCCCCCGCGCGCGCCACGACGGACGCCATGTCGGGATCATGGCGCAGCGCCGAGACGTCGTTGACGCCGTCCGCGCCGGCCGCGAGCGCCGCGCGCGCCACCGAAGCCCGGCGCGTGTCGACCGAGATCGGCGCGCGCGTCGCGCGGCGCACCCCCTCGATGACCGGAAGCACGCGGGCGGCCTCCTCCTCGGGCGTGACGGCCGCGGCGTCGCCGTAGGTCGAGGGGCGCGTCGATTCACCGCCGATGTCCACGATCGCCGCGCCCTCGTCGAAGAGTTGCAGCGCCCGGGCGACCGCCCTCCCGCGATCGAAGGCGAGGCCGCCGTCGGAGAAGGAGTCCGGCGTGACGTTGACGACGCCCATGACGAGCGGGCCCTCCGAGAGGTCGAGCCGCCCGTCGCGGGCCAGGGCCAGGGCGGCCGGCGGCGCTCCGCGCGCTCGAACGCCGCACCGGCGCGTTCCCGGAGGGTCGCGGGGAGGGCCTTCAAGGTCTCCGGCCGCCGGGCGCGGGAGACGACGAGCGGCGGCGACGCGGAGCCCGCGAACCGGACGACGTCGACCGGGAATTCGCCGGCGGAAAAGCTCGGCGGCCGGATCCCGTCCCAACCCGCGATCTCCGCCAGGGCCTCGCGGCTGCCGGCGGGAAAGACGAGGTCGGCGACTACCGTCACGCGGGAAGTCTAGCCTGTCCGGCCGGGGCCGGGTGACGCCGTCGGATTCAGCGCCAGGCGAGCGAATAGGAGAGCCCGATCGACGTGAAGTCCCCGCCGATCCGCGTGATGGCGCCGCGGCTGACGGCGAGTCGGAGCGACTGCAGTTTTGCGACCGGGTAGGCGAACGTCAGCCCGACGCGCGAGTTGCTCTGGAGATCATCCCGCTCGACGCCGTCGACCGTGCTGCGGCCGCCGTTCCAGAAGTTGGCGTCGAGGGCCAGCCAGAGACCCGGGCAAAAGTTGTAGATGAGGTGCGCCTGGGTCGCGAGGATCGGGTCCTGCTGGCGGACCTTTCCGTTGTTGAAGTTCGTGTTCGTCGTGAAGAACCATGCCCCGACATACCACTGGATCTCCCACCGCCCGGTCGGAACCGAGAGCGCGAGTTCGGGCTTGAAGGACCAGCGGTTCGTGCCGAGGTTGATGAGCTTCGTGGGATCGTACTGCCCGACCGGCGCGACGACGATGAGGCTCGCGCCGAGCGTCGGACGGGGCCGGTACGCGGCGAACTCCTTCAACCCCATGGCGGGAGCTCCCAGAAGGTTCACCGCGCCGCGCAGGGCCAGGTCTCCGAACCCGTGGCGATCCGCCGTTCGGAACTCGTCGAGGAGGACGCCTTCGACGTGCCCGACCACGTAGGGCACGACGATCGCCGCCTGGGCCGAGCGGCCGGCGATATTCAGCGTGCGGAAGTAGCCGGCCGTAAAGATCCCGAGCCGCGCACTCCCATCCTCGACGGGGAGCGATGGATCGAAGCTGATGTCGCCGAAGCTGTAGGTGCCCGAGGCGCTGAAGCCGTTGATCCCGACCGGGGCGGGCTTGTAGGCGTCGGGGATCAGCTCCTGGGCTCCGGACCCGGAGGCGAGCGCCGTCAGACCGGCGAGGAGCAGGGCGAGCCTGCCCCCTGGCGAGAGGAATCGCGGAAGCAGGTTCAATCTGGTCTCTTTCGGCGGCACATTCTAACTGCGGTCCGCCGATCGAGGCTCCCGAGGGGAGCGCGGCCGGCCTAGGCTGCGCCGGCTCGTCGGCGGTCGGGCCGTAGACCGAGGGCAGGGGCACGTCGTTCTGGCGCAGGTAGACGGTGAATTGTCCGCGGTGGTGGATCAGGTGGTTCAGGAGCGTCCGGCGGAGCATCGCGCGCTTCTTCAGCTTGAAGAACAGCTGCCCTCCGCGGGTCACGCTGAAGCTCGCGGTCCAGATCCTCGTCGGTGAAGCCGGCGATCGCCGCCCGGCTCTGCCGCACGTTGTCGTCGAAGCGGGCGAGGAACTCCGGCGCCGAGGCCATCGGCGGCGTCTTGTCGCTGCCGGCCGCCCACTCCGTGCCTCGAAGGCGCAGGCCCCAGCGCGGGAGCTCCGTCAAGTGGGTCGCGAGCGCCCCGAGGCTCATCGACTTGGCGTGCGGCTTCCAGTCCAGCCGGTCCGCCGGCACGCGCTCGAGCAGGCGCCGCGTGGTCTCCATCTCGGCGTCGAACTCGAGGAGGAACGCCTCGAGGAACGCCTTCGCCGCAGACTCGGCGGCCGTCACGCCCTCAGGCCGGCTCGGGCACGAGCGGCCCGACGCTCCCGCCCGCCACTTCGGGCGCTCCGGGCGGCGTGACGATCGGCGGCTTGGGCGGTCCGGCCTTGCGCAGCTTCGCGATGTCGGTGCCGGTCTCCTCGGCGATGATCTGCAGGACCTCTTCGCCGTCCAGGACTTCCTTCTCGAGCAGCGTGCGGGCCAGCCGGTGCATCGACTTCGTGTTGTCCGTGATGACCTTCTTGGCGCGCTCGTACGCCGCGGTCACGATCCGCGTGACCTCTTCGTCGATCCGGTTCGCCGTGCCCTCCGAGTAGTCCTGGGTCCGGCCGAAGTCGCGGCCGAGGAAGATCTCTCCCTCGACCTTGCCGAAAGTCAGGGGGCCGAGCTGGCTCATGCCCCACTCGCACACCATCTTGCGGGCGAGGTCGGTCGCCTTCTCGATGTCGTTGCCGGCGCCCGTCGTCATGTGGCCGAGGAACGTCTCTTCGGCGATGCGGCCGCCCATCATGACCGTGATCGTCGCCTCGAGGTACTCCTTCGTGTGCGAGTACTTGTCCTCGGCCGGCAGCTGCATCGTCACGCCCAGGGCCCGGCCGCGCGGGATGATCGTCACCTTGTGGAGGGGGTCGGCGTCCGGGAGGATCGCCGCCACGAGCGCGTGCCCGCCCTCGTGGTACGCGGTGTTGCGCTTCTCCTGCTCGGTCATGATCATGGACTTGCGCTCGGGGCCCATCATGACCTTGTCCTTGGCGTACTCGAAGTCGATCATCTCGACTTTCTTCTTGTTGAAACGCGCGGCGTTCAGGGCCGCCTCGTTGACGAGGTTGGCGAGGTCCGCGCCCGAGAATCCCGGGCGTCCCGCGCGCGATGACCGAGAGGTCGACCGATTCGGACAGCGGCGTCTGCCGCGTGTGGACCTTCAGGATCTGCTCGCGCCCGCGCAGGTCCGGGCTGTCCACGACGACGCGCCGGTCGAAGCGGCCGGGCCGCAGGAGGGCCGGGTCGAGCACGTCGGGGCGGTTGGTCGCGGCGACGAGGATGACGCCCTCGTTCGTGTCGAAGCCGTCCATCTCGACGAGCAGCGCGTTCAACGTCTGCTCCCGCTCGTCGTGCCCGCCGCCGAGGCCCGCGCCCCGGTGCCGGCCCACGGCGTCGATCTCGTCGATGAAGATGATGCAGGGCGCGTTCTTCTTGCCCTGCTCGAAGAGGTCGCGCACGCGCGAGGCGCCCACGCCCACGAACATCTCGACGAAGTCGGAGCCCGAGATCGTGAAGAAGGGAACGTTCGCCTCGCCGGCCACGGCCCGCGCGAGCAGGGTCTTGCCCGTGCCCGGAGGCCCGATCAGGAGCACGCCCTTGGGGATCTTGCCGCCGAGCTTCTGGAACTTCTGCGGGTCCTTCAGGAACTCGATGATCTCCTGCAGCTCGACCTTGGCTTCCTCGACGCCCGCGACGTCCTTGAAGGTGACCTTCTTCTGCGTGGGCGTGAGCAGCTTGGCCCGCGACTTGCCGAAGGAGAGCGCCTTGTTCCCGCCCGCCTGCATCTGCCGCATGATGACGAACCAGATCGCCACGAGCAGGATCAGCGGCCCGTACATCACGAGCGCCGAAACGAAAGTCGAGTCCTTCGTCGGCGTGGCCTCGATGCCGACCCCCTTCTCGCGCAGGTCCTCGACGAGCTTGGGGTAGCTCGGCGCGTAGGTCTTGAAGGCCGCGTCGCGCTTGCCGGCCGAGGGGGCATAGGACCCGGCGATCTCGTCACCGCGGATCTTGACCTTCTGGACGTGGCCCTGGGAGACCTGGTCCATGAACTGGGAGAAGGTGATCTCCTCGACGGCGGTCGCGCCGGTCTTGAACACGTTCCAGGCGAGGATGATCAGCACCAGGATGACCATCCAGACGAGCAGGTTCTTGATTGTGGCGTTCAACTGGTCATCTCCTCGAGAGCTTCCGGTCCCGGGCCTTGAGCATAACGGACCCCGGAGGGAATTTATTGCCCGGTCGAGATTTCGGCCACGTAGGGCAGGTTGCCGTAGCGCCCCCGGTGCTCCATTCCGTAGCCCACGAAGGTCCCCCCCTCGGAGGTGAAGAGGGGGTAGTCCACGGCGAGGTCGGTCTTGCGCTCGTGAGGCTTGTCGATGATCGCGGCGATGCGGACGCTCGCGACCCCGCGGGCGTTCAGCTGGGTCGGAGAGGTAGGTCTCGATGACACCGGTGTTCACGACGTCCTTCAGGAGCACGACGGGCCTCCCGGCCACGTCGAACGCCGTGACGAAGTCGATCTGGAGGATCTCGTCGTTGCCTCCGCGCCGCACGCTGATGTACTCGAGGGCGAGCGGCGTCTGCATGCGGCGAGAGAGGTCGGCCCCGAAGAAGGCTCCCCCTTTGAGGATCGACAGGAGCACGACCGGCTGGTCGCGGAAGTCTTCGTCGAGCCGCCGCGCGATTTCCGCCGATCCGCGCGGCAATCCGATCCGCTTCGAAGCGTCTCTCGAGGTTGAGCGCGTCCATGCGTCGTCGATTTTCTCCCGTGTGCTCTCGGAATCCTACGCTGGACGGCCCGCCGTGTCGACCCGCGGCCGCGCCGCCGGGCTCGGGAGCGACGCGCAGGAGCCGCCCGCGGCGCTCGAACCGGATGCGCCGGCCGGCCTCGAAACGGAAGTCGCCGCCGCGAGCCGAGCAGGTCGAGCAGCCGCTCCCGCTCGCGCCCCGTGAACGGCGGCCGGCCCGGCCGTGGCGAAGGGCGTCGCCGCCTGCGCGAGCGCCTGGCGGGCGAGCTCCCGGGGGCAGGTCTGCGAGCCAGACCGCGTCGGCGATCGTGAGCCCGGGCGCCCGCGCGAAGCGCGTCGCGGCGTTGCGCTCGAGCTCGCGGTCGATTCGGTGCTCGGCGCTCGGCGAAGCCGTTCGGCCTCCCTGGCGAGAGCTCTCGATCGGATCCGCGCCGGATACGCTGGGGCTGTCGCGAGCGCCCGGCGCACGCGGTTTCGGTCGAAGCGCAGGTCGCCGTTGGAGGCGTCGCGCCGGTAGCCGACGCCGCGGGCCTGCGAGAAACGCGAGGATCTCGCTCGCGGGAGACCGCGAGCAAGCGGGCGCACGATGCCGTCGGCCCGGCGCTCCCGCGGGCCCGCGAGCGCGTTGGTGCCTCCGCGCCGGTTTCGGGCCAGAAGGTGACTCTCGGCCACGTCGCCCTTCTGGTGCGCCACGGCGATGAGGTCGGCGCCCGCCTCCTGCGCCATTTCGCGGAGCGCCTCGTATCGGACCTGGCGGGCGCCCGCTTCCGGCGAGATGCCCAGGGCGCGGGCCGCCGAGGCGGCGTCACGCCGGCGAAAGAAGAAGGGGAGTCCGGCGCGCCGCGCCTGCTCGCGCACGAACGCAAGATCGCGATCCGCCTCCCGGCCGCGCAGGCCGTGGTGGACGTGCGCCACCGCCAGCCGCCACTCTGTCGCGCGCGCGATCTCGAGGCAGCCGGAGAAAAGCGCCATGGAGTCCGCGCCACCCGAGACGGCGAGAAGAAGCGACGAGCCGGGGGGGATGAGGCCCTTCTCGGCTGCCCGCGTCAGCGCCGCCACGACCGCGTCCATGGAGAGATGGTAGCGCCGAACGTCGCCTGCCGGACTCCGGTAACCCTCAGTCGCCGGCCGCCCCGGCCCGACTCCCGCCGCGCCGCGTCCCGGCCAGCCACAGCCCCACGACGACGTGCAGGACCACGGCCGGCCACAGCAGGGGGCCTCCCAGGGGCCCGGTCATGCCGAGGTAGCCGAGGTAGAGACCGATCAGCACGTTGTAGGTCGCCATCGCGCGGACAGCCGCTGCCGCATCCTCGCCGCGCCGCCGTGCCGGCCAGCACGCCAATCCCAGGGCGATCACCGCGATGCCGAAGCATCGGCCGACCGCCGCGCCGACGCCGGAGAGCTCGGCGCCGAGCAGGAGTCGCGAGACGATCGTCGGATCGATCAGCAGGACGATGCCCGTGGCGGCCTCCACGAGGCAGGTGAAGATCGAGGATCTTCCTCCCGGTATTCGACGTGGTTTCGCTCACGGGCTTGTTCCCTCCGAACGGTTTGCGCGCGCGCGGTGCCGGGCAGCGCCGCGCGAGGCGACGCCACCCGGCCGATCGTTGCTTTCGATCCCTAGTCGGACGCTCGGGCGATCGCTTCCTGCGCCTTCCTCTGGTCCGTCTCGGCCAGCTGCGACGGCCCGAGCTTGAAGGTCAGCTTGTCGATCTTGCCGTTGAAGCGGAACGGAACCTCGTAGCTCCGGTCCACCCCCGTCCGAAGGTCGACGCCGACGTCGAAGGTCTCGTCCGGCGGCAACAGGAACGGAATCGTGTGCTCGATCTTCTTCGTCGGCGAGCTCATGGCCGTCGACCGTCAGCACGCCCGTGCCTCCCTTCGCGATGCCGGGGCCCGCGTACGTGAAGTCGAACACGATCGTGTGCTTGCCCTCCTTGAGGGAGTCGCCCATCCAGTCGCGGGCGCCCACGCCGCCTTCCCAGCGGAACCGCTCGAGGTCGAGGAGGTTGTAGACGAAGATCGGCTTGCCCTTGAGGATGAAGAGGCCGTAGCCGCCGAAGCGGCCGCCTTCGGTCACGATCATCCCGTCGCCGCCGCCCTTCGGGATCTCGATCTCGGCAGTGATCGTGAACGACTTGTTCAGGACGCTCGGCGAGTTGCCGACCGGGATGCCGGGATTCTCACCGGAATAGGTGAAGACCGTCTTTCCCGCGATGGCGCTCGGCCGGGGAGCGATGGCTCGTTGAAACTGCGAGTTGTCCAGCGGCAACACCTGGTACCTGGCGGCCTCCTGCTGGAACAACGCCTGCATCTCCTTGAGCTTGTCCGGCATCTTGGCTGCGAGGTCATTGGCCTGCGAGTAGTCCTCGGTGAGGTTGTACAGCTCCCACCGGTACTGGTTGACCTCCGGGAACTTCGCGTTCAGCTCCCAGGGCGGCACCGGCGGGTGCGTGTTGGCGTACCAGCCCTCGTGATAGATCCCGCGGTTGCCGGCCATCTCGAAATACTGGGTCTTTCGGGTCGACGGGGCGTTGGCGTTCGACGCATCGAACGTGTACGCCATGCTCACGCCTTCGATCGGATTCTGCTTGATGCCGTCGACCATGTCGGGAGCCTTGATTCCCGTGGCCTCGAGGATCGTGGGCACGATGTCGATCATGTGGTGGAACTGGTGTCGGACTCCGCCGACGTCCTTGATGTGGCCGGGCCACGAAATGGCGAGGCCCTGTCGGGTCCCGCCGAAATGCGAGGCCACCTGCTTGGTCCACTTGAACGGCGTATCGAACGCCCACGACCACGCGACCGCCATGTGCGGGTAGGTCGCCGAGGAGCCCCAGTCTTCGTAGTGGAGCAGCTGCAAGGGCTCGGGCGCGTCCAGGATGCCGTTGTAGGCGGTCATCTGGTTGAACGTGCCCGACAGCGTGCCTTCGGGGCTCGTGCCGTTGTCCCCGTCGATGTAGATGATCAGCGTGTTGTCGAGCTTGCCCATGTCCTCGACCGCCTGGATGACGCGGCCGATCTCGTGGTCGGTGTAGGCCGTGTAGGCGGCGTACACCTCGGCCTGGCGCGCATAGAGCTTCTTCTTCTCGAAGGAGAGCGATTCCCATTTCGGCAGGACGTCCGGCCATTCGGTGAGCTTCGCGTTCGCCGGGATGACGCCGAGCCGCTTCTGGTTGGCGAAGATCTGCTCACGCAGGGCGTTCCAGCCCATGTCGAACTTGCCCTTGAACTTCTCGATCCACTCCTTCGTCGGCTGGTGCGGCGAGTGGCTCCCACCGGGAACGTAGTAAACGAAGAACGGCTGGTCGGGCGCCGCCGCATTGAGACCCCTCATGTGGGCGATCGCTTCGTCGGCGAGGTCGGTCGTGAGGTTGTAGCCGGGCTTGCCGATCCACGGGAAGACCTGCGACGTGCCCTTGAAGAGATACGGCTGCCACTGATCGGTCTCGCCGCCCATGAAGCCGTAGAAATACTGGAAGCCCATCCCCGTCGGCCACTGATCGAAGGGGCCCGACAGGCTGTACTGGAAGCCGGGCGTGTTGTGGTTCTTGCCGAACCAGGAGGTGGCGTACCCGTTGTCGCTCAGGATCCTGCCGACCGTCGCGTTCTCGACGCCGATGATCGAGTCGTAGCCCGGGTAACCCGTCGACAGCTCCGAGATCACGCCGAAGCCCACCGAGTGGTGGTTGCGGCCGGTGATCAGCGCCGCCCGCGTCGGCGAGCAGAGCGCCGTGGAGTTGAAGTGCGTGTAGCGCAGCCCGGCCTTGGCGACGCGGTCGAGCGCGGGCGTCGGGATCACCCCTCCAAAGGTGCCGCTGACCCCATAGCCCTGGTCGTCGGTCATGATGAGCAGCACGTTGGGCGCGCCCTTGGGCGGCACGACGCGCGGCGGCCACCAGGGCTTGGAGTCCCTGGCGCTCTCCTTGATCACGCCGCCGAATTTCGGGGGCGGCGGCGGGAGTTGCTGGCCGTTGATCGAAGTCGTGGCGCTGGGAGATCCCAGCTCTCCCGTGACCTGCTGCGCCCGGACCGGCGCGACGGCCAGCAACGCGATGAGCGCAAGGCTTCCCTTGCCAACACGATTCATCAGGGTTCCTCCTCAAGAATTCGACGGGGGCCTCGCGAGATCGCGTCCGTCGGAGCCGGTGGGAGTCTATCGCCTTCGGAAGCGCGGGAACGCAGCGGGAGGCTGGTGGCGGTGGAGGGATTTGAACCCCCGACACAGCGGATATGAGCCGCTTGCTCTGACCAACTGAGCTACACCGCCGTCGCGGACGGCGGATTATAGAGCCTTATACTGACTCTCGTGTCGGGCCTGGGACACCTTCTGTGCGACTTCGGCTGCTAGGGGATGGGCGAGACCGAAGGAGCCTCCGCGACCCGGCCTTCCCACACCGGTTCCCATCGGTTCGGTCAGTTCTTCTGGCGCGATCCCAACACACAGTTCCTCTTCCTGTCGGCCGTGGCGGGAGCCCTCGGCGGCCTGGGCGCGATCGTGTTCCGCGCGGCCACGGGGCGGCTGACGCAGCTGCTGGTCGACGGGCGCGACATCGTGGCCGGGGCGGAGTCCCTCCCGGTGGCCCTTCGTGTCTTTCTCCCTGCGGCCGGTGGCCTGGTGGGCGGTTTCGTCATCGCCCATTTCTTTCCGGACAAGGGGCCTTCGGGAATCTCCAAGATGATCGAGGTCGTCACGCTCGGCCGCAGCCTCGTCCGTTTCCGGCAGTCGCTCGCGCGCGCACTCTCCTCGATCGCCGTGATCGCCTCCGGTGGGTCGGAGGGGCGCGAGGGACCGATCATCCAGATGGGGGCGGCGCTCGCGTCCTCGCTCTCGCGGCGCATGAAGGTGTCGCCCGAGCGCGTGCGGATCCTCACGGCCTGCGGCATGGCGGCCGGCGTGGCCGGGACCTACAACACGCCCATCGCCGCGACCCTCTTCGTGCTCGAGGTCGTGGTGGGAAGCTTCTCGATGACGCTCTTCGGTCCCGCGGTCGTCTCCGCCGTGACGTCGACGGTGATCGTGCGGTTCTTCCTCGGCGACGAGCCGGTCTACCGCGTGGCGGCGTTTCGCCTCGAGTCGGTGGCGGAGTTCCTGCCGTTCGCGGTGATCGGCCTGCTCGCGGGCCCGGCCTCGGCGCTCTTCACGCGCAGCCTGAAGGAGGCCCGCAAGCTCTTCGCGGCGACGAAGCTCTCGCCGCCGCTCTCGATGGCGCTCGGCGGCGCGGTCGTCGGGGCTCTCGGGATCTTCCTTCCCGAGGTCTGGGGCAACGGCTTCGAAGGCACCAACCGGATCCTGCACGGCAATCCGACCCTGCTCTTTCTCCTGCTGCTCTTCGTCGGAAAGATCGTCGCCACCTCCTCGACGATCGGCTCGGGGGGTGTCGGCGGCGTCTTCACGCCGACGCTCATGGTCGGCGCCGCCGTCGGCGGGGTCGTCGCGCGCCTCTGCCAGGCCGTGTTCCCGCACCTGGACGCCCCGGTCGGCGGGTACGCGCTGCTCGGCATGGGCGGCCTGATGGCGGGCGTGACGCGCGCGCCGCTGCTCGCGCTGATCATGATCTTCGAGCTCACGCAGAACTCGCAGGTGCTGCTCCCCATGATGGTCGTCTCCGTGCTCGCGGTCCTCTCGGCGCGGATGTTCGAGCAGGACTCGATCTACGTGCAGAGCCTTCGCTCGGCCGGGATCGTCTGGGAGAAGACGCCGGAAGCGACGGCGATGTCGACGCTCAAGGTTTCCGACGTCATGCGCGAGGACGTGAAGCTCGTGCCGCGCACGATCCCCTTCGCGCAGATCGTGCGGGCGTTCATGGAGACCCGCAGCCTCTACCTCTACATCGGCGACGAGGAGGGGCGCCTGCTCGGCGTGATCGACCTGCACGACGTGAAGAGCCGGTTCGCCGACGCCGAACCGGCGAGCATCGTGATCGCCGAGGACCTCGTGACCGAGATCCCCTTCGTGACGCCGTCGGAGTCGCTGACGAGCGTCAACGAAAAGCTCTGGTTCCGGGACCTCGGCCAGCTCCCCGTCGTCGAGTCGCCGGAGAGCCGGCGCTTTCTCGGCATCGTGACGCGGCGCGATCTGCTCGGCGCGTTCGACCGGGAGGTCCTGCAGCGCAACCGCCTGCTCGCGCGCGTCCGCACGTTTCGGCGAGGCCGAAAAGGAAGGGGAGATCGACTACTTCGAGCTGCCCGAGAAGCACCGCTTGGTCGAGCTCGACGTCCCCGTCGCGATCGAGGGGCGGACGATGGGGGAGTCGGGCCTCCGGAGCCGCTATGGCGTTTCCGTCCTGGCCATCAAGCGCCTGTCGCGGGAGGGTCTCGAGCGCCGTTTCGTGCCGGGGCCCGAGGACCGTTTCGCTCACGGAGACGTGCTGATCGTGCTGGGAACCGAAGAGGCCATCGCCCGGCTGCAGTCGGGCGCGGACCGGCCTTCCGGGGTGCTATCCTGAGTTGGCTCTAACGCCTATGAACAAAGGTCGCGAGAGCGAATTCGTCGCCCTGCGGGGCAAGTGGCTGAAGGAACGGACCCGGTTGTACGACCGGGATACGGGTCTTCCCACGATCGCCACGCTCACGGAAGACCTCGGCAAGCAGATCAAGGAACACGGATCGCTCGCCGTGCTGATCTTCCGCCCGGGCTCCGAGGGGAAGGTCGAGGAGGTCTGGGGCTTCGAGGCGTACGACGACCTGCTGCTCGACTTCGTGCGGCGGCTCAAGGCGTTTCAGGCCGACGGCATCGTGCCCGGCGGCACCTTCTGCCTGCCCTACGTGCGTTCCGACGAGATCATCCTCATCATCAACCCCGACGAGCCTTTCCTGCACGACTCGGGCGCGCTCGAGCAGAAGTCGGCGGAGCTCGACCAGTTGATCCGCGGATACCTCGCCGAGCGCGCGGACCTCTCCGGAAGGTTCCGCTCCTTCGTCGGCTCGGGCCGCATCACCTTCGATCCCAAGTACCGGGCCGAGCGGATCGTCTACCGGGGCATTCAGGACGCGCGCGACCAGGTCACGCGCAAGACCGTCCGCGCCGAGATCCGCGGCGGCGAGCTGCTCCAGGACGCGATCCAGCGGCGCGAGATCCACTCCGTGTTCCAGCCGGTCTTCGACCTGGCGACCGGAGAGATGATCGGCATGGAGGCGCTCTCGCGCGGACCGCGCGGCAGCGAGTTCGAGTCGGGCGAGACCCTCTTCTCGCTCGCCGAGCGGACGGACCTCCTCATTCCGCTCGAGCGGGTCTGCCGGCAGCGCTCGCTCGAGGCCGTCGCGGGAACCAACGGCGAGCGGCAGATCTTCATCAACCTCTCGCCGGCCGCGGCCTCCGACCCGGAGTTCCTGGGCCCGCTCTTCCTCGATCAGGTCGGCTCCTTCGGGCTCTCCCCGGAGCGGATCGTGCTGGAGATCACGGAGCGCACGTACGCGATCTACGAGGGGCTCTTCCGCGAAGTCCTCTCCCGTTTCCGGTCCCAGAACTTCCGCATCGCCGTGGACGACGTCGGCACGGGCTACAGCAGCCTGTCGTCGCTCGCGGAAATCGAGCCGGACTACCTGAAGTTCGACAACGTCTTCGTGCGGGGCATCGACCGCCACCGCACCAAGCAGGATCTGCTGGAGGCGCTGCTCTCCTTCGCCCGCAAGATGCACACGCGCGTCATCGCGGAAGGCATCGAGACCCGCGAGGAGCTGCGGGTGCTGCAGACGCTCGGCGTGCCCTACGGGCAGGGCTTCCTGCTCGCCCGGCCCGTGCCGCTGGCGGACCTGCGCGATCTGAAGAAGGTCAAAGTCTAGCCGGCGTGGCGGCCCGACGCGCCTCGGCCGCCCTCGCCGTCGTCGTCGCCGTCTACCTCCTCAATCACCTCGCGCAGGTCGCGGTGACCCCGTTCGGAGAGGGGATGGACTTCTACGCGCACCTCTCCTCGATCGTGTTCTACGCGGAGAAGGGCGAGCCGCCCCGGATCGGAGAGCGGTCCACGCCGTCGTGGATCCTGCGCCTGCGGCAGATCGTTCCGGGCCCGGACATGTCGATCGCCGGAGAAAAGTACCGGGCCTGGCTGGCGCTTCCGGAGGCCGAGCGGGAACGCCGGCGCGAGACCGCCTTGACCGTCCCGGCGACGAACGACTACGTCGCACCCAACTACGAGGCCCAGCAGCCGCCGCTCTACTACTGGCTCATGAGCCGCGCCTACCGGAGCGTCGACCCGGGATCAAGCCTGGCGCTTCGCGTCTTTCTCCTCTGCCTCTTCTCCGAAGGTCTGGCCGCCTCGGCCCTGGTCCCGATCTTCCTGACATTCCGGCTCTACGTCGACGAGAGGTCGGCTCTGCTGGGCGTCCTCGCCGTCGCCTGGTATCCGAACCTGCTGTCGTTTCTCGGGCGGATCACCAACGACGCCCTGGCGTTTCCGCTGCTCGCCTGGGCGGTCTATGCGTCGTGCCTCGGACAGCGTCGCGATACCCGGGCGCCGCTGGTCCTGGCGGGCGCGCTTCTCGCCGTCGCGGGCTTCGTCAAGGCCTATGCGCTGGCTCTCGTTCCGGCGTACCTGTTGTGCGCCCTCTGGGCGGGCGGCCGGCGCAACGGGCGCGCCCTGGCGATCGCCGCGGCGATCTCGGCGGCCGGCGTGGGGCTCCTTTTCTGGTTCAACTGGACGACGTCGGGGCACCTGATCCCGCTCGATCAGTTTCGCGCGACCGACTCCCTGGCGCTTCCCGAACGCTTGCACGCGTTGACGAGAATCGATCCGGTCTGGTTCGTCGGCGGCCTGCTCAAGGGGTTCTGGTGGTCCGGATACTGGAGCTTCGTTTCGCCCGGCCGCTTCTATTTCGTGCCGCTGCTCGCCTTCGCGTTCCTGCTGGTCAAGCCGCCCGTCGACGCGAGCCCGGAAGCGCGGCGGTGGTCCGTCCGGGTCCTGTGGCCGCACTACGCCTTCGTCGCCTTTTTCGGCCTGGCCACCCTCTGGCATGCCGCCGCCTTCCACCTGTTCCGCAGTCCCGGCGTGACCCACCAGCAGGGCAACGAAGGCTGGTATGCGAACGTCCTGCTCGGAAGCGTGGCGGCGATCTTTCTCGTCCTGGCCGCGCACCGGGTTTCGCCGAAGCGATTTCAGACGTTGCTGGCGTCCGCCGTCTTCTTCTTCATCCTCTGGAATCTGGTCGCAAGGCTCGCCGTCGCGGCGTTCTGGAGCGGCCGGGCGAGTCGCCGGCACGGCTTGCAGTGGGGCGAGGTCCTGACGCCGGCGAGCCTCGATCGATCGGCCTGGGCCGGCTGGTCGTCGCTTCCGGGAGTCCTTCAGCCGGTGCTGCTGTGGTCCCTGCTGCCCCTGGTGACGGCGGTTCTCCTGAGTGTCGCGCTCGTCTGGGCGCTGCGACGCCCGGGCGCGCGGATGTAGTCTTTCGGGAGCGATGACCCGACGACCCGATTCTTCCCCGGGAGGTTAGCTCAGCGGTAGAGCGCCTGTTTTACACGCAGGTGGTCGGGGGTTCGATCCCCTCACCTCCCACCAGCTGCTCGTCGCGCCGCCGTCGGGGGAACCGGCGGCGCGACGTCACGAGTCCAAGAACTATTTCGACGCGACGATCGCCGGCGGCTTCCAGGTGCCCTCCCCGGCAGGGAGGATCGAGGGAGTCCCGGTCTTGGGCCAGTACAGCCGCATGACGAGGTAGATCGGCCCGTCGGGAGCCGGAAGCCAGTTGGATTCCTTGCCGGCGCCCGGCGAGGACTTCTGGATCGCGATCGTCAGCGATCCGTCGGCGTTCTTCTTCATCTTCGGCAGCATCGGCGAGTTGATCAGGTACCGATTGATCGGGTTCTTGATCAACAGCTGCGTCTTGCCGTCGTACATCGTGACCGACCAGAACGCGTTGACCGGGGGGAACTCGCCCTTGGGAAAGGTCAGGGTGTAGTCGTGCTTGCTGCCGTCGAGCGGCTCGCCGCTGCCGTCGGATTTTGCCAGGGGATACATCGCCTCGACCGCATCGTTGCCGTAGATACCCGCCTTGGCGGCAGCGGCGCGCATCAGCCAGTCACCCTTGTAGAAGGCGCGATCGCCGAAGAAGGAGCCGATGCCCCATCCGTTGATGTTCTTGGTTCCCGTCGCGAGGAACTTGCCGATCTTGTCGTCGCCCTCCTTCATGGCCAGGAGAATGGCGGCCTTGTGCTCGGCCGAAAGATCCTTGAACGCAAACGTTTTGCCGGGTCCGACTCCGATGCGGGCGAGTTTCGCCCGGATCTCTCTGTCGTCGTCGGCTTGCGGCACGAACTCGAGGGCCGCATCCAGATACTCGTAGAAGTTGTCCTTGATCCCCGCTGTCGTGGCGGGGAGGAAGTCGATCTTGGGCGCAGCGGCCGGAGCCGGCTGCTTGAGGAACGACGAAAGCGGCTCGACCTTGTAGCCCGCCTGGACCTTTTCGACGTTCGGCATGTCCTCGGGGCTCAGAAGTTGCGTTCGGAAGATGGCGATCGAGAACGGAGTCGACGACGCGAACGCCTTCTTCACTCCGGACGGCGTCTCGCCTTTCCAGTCCGGGCCGACGACGAGATAACTGCCCGACTCCGTTCCCGTGGCGCGGCTGCCGATGTAGCCATAGTTGTAGGTGTTCCCGTCGGTCAACTGCACCGAGTAGTAGCGGTTCTTCGCGACGGCGGGCACCGAAATGACCATGGGTTCCGCGCGCAGGTCGAGCCAGAGCATCGAGTAGGGCGTGTCGCTGTTCGGCGTGACGACGGCGGTGTCCTCGTAGGTGAAGACGCGGTGCTCGTTCGAGATCTGGTTGAAGGGCGCCTTGAACTGTCCCGAGTCCTTGTTGACCGAGTACTCGTTCATGACGGCGTAGTTCATGACGATGGGCAGGCCGTAGATGAACCCCTCCTCCGCGATGGCCTTGGTTTCTTCGATTCCAGGCGCGGGAACGCCGGCCTTCTTGTCCGCTTTGTCCGCGATGGCGACGGCGTCGTCCTTCTTTCCGCAGGCGGTGAAGAGAAGGGCCGAGGCGGTCAGGACTACGATTCCCCGAACGAACGCGTGGCGGATCGGTCTCATGAATAATTCCTCTCCTTGTTCCTATGCTACTGGACGAGTGCGATCTCGCTCGGCCGCCCTTCCTTCGTGAAGATCGGCTCGAGCGGACCATGGAGGCTCCGGATCGCGAACCACCCTTCCCGGGCAGGGCCGGCCTGCGCGGCGGACGGTTCGGACACCGCGAGAGCCGTGCATGCCGCAAGGATGGCAACGGATCCCGAAAAACTTCTCATGGCAATTCTCTCCCTGATCGTGCGGAGCGCGGATCCTATCGCAACCGGATGCAACCGATCGGGGACCTGGGGTTCGCCGACGTCGGGGACTACGGCGGCTGAAGCACCAGACGGGGGAGTGTCGTCGTCCCGCCCGCGACCACGGTCACGTCGAGCGGCTTCGTCGCCGTGAAGCCGGCAAAGTTCGTGCTCACGCGATAGGCCCCGACGGGCACGTTCTCGAATCGGTAGGAACCATCCTCGGAGGTCAGGACCTCCTGCACGATCTTGCCGGTCTGCGAGAGCAGGGACACCGTGATGCCCGGCAACGCGTTTCCGCTCCCATCCACGGCCGTTCCGACGAGCGAGCCTGTCGGAGCCGGGGCGCTGCTGGCGCAGCCAACGGCCAGGATCAGGAGCGTGGCGCGAAATGGCGCTCGGACCGCGTGCCTGCTCTGTCGCGGCCGATTCTGTGATGGAAGTGTCCTCGAACGATCGACCACGATCCCTCCGAACTCGCCGCGTACGCCGAGCGAGTATATGGGGCTCGGCAAGGACCCGGCCTGACTTCTCGCCTTCCGCGCCGGTCGGTCGCCGCTCAGCCGACGAGCGCCGCGACGCTCTCGCGGAAAACCTCCGTGTGGCGATCGATGTCGGCCTCCGTCGTCTCCGGAGAGACGAGGGCCATGTTGTGGAAGGGCGTCATCAGGATGCCGCGGTTCAGCGCCGCCAGGTGCATGTACCGGTCGAGCTCGGGATCGATCGAGGCTGCAGCCTCGGAGCCGTTCTGCGGGGGCGTCTCGCGGAACCAGTACTCGGCGCGGCAGCCGAGCCGGGTGACGTGCCAGGGGAGGCGGTAGTCGGCGATGACGGCGGCGACGCCCTCCGCAAAGCGCTGCGCGAGGGGGATCGTCCGGTCGTAGGCTTCTTTCGTCAGGACGCTCTGGAGCGCGGCACGCATTGCGGCCAGGGAAAGGGCATTCCCGGCGAGCGTGCCGCCGATCCCGCCCGTGTCCGCCTCGGCGATCGTCGTCGATGCGCGGATGCGCTCCGCGACCTCGCGCGAGAGCCCGTAGACGGCCGCCGGCACACCGCCGCCGATCGGCTTGCCGATCGTCAGGATGTCCGGCGACAGGCCGTGCGCGCGCGTGTACCCTGCCGGTCCCGCGCTGATCGTGTGTGTTTCATCGAGGATGAGCAGCGTCCCCGTCCGGCGCGTGATATCCCGCAGGGCCTCGTGGAAGCCCGGGCTGCGGGTGGACGATGCCGATGTTGGTCATGACCGGCTCGGCCAGAACGCAGGCGACGTCGCCCTCGGCGAGCGCCGCCTTCGAGAGCCGGCACGTCGTTGAACTCGACGACGCGGGTCGTCGTCGCCGGGTCGACGGGGGGTCCGAGGTTGCCGCTGCGCGGGCCGGCGGCGCCGTCCTTCAACGTGATGAACGTCTCGTCCACCGTGCCGTGGTAGCACCAGTTGAAGACCAGGATGCGGGGGCGGCGGGTGATGTGGCGCGCCAGCCGGATCGCGAAGCGGTTCGCGTCGGTCGCCGTCAGCGTCGTCTGCCAGAAGGGGAGGCCGAAGCGGCGCGAGAGCTCCTCGCCCACCCAGACGGCGTCCTCGGTCGGCAGCATGAACGTGATGCCCCGGCGCGCCTGCGCGGCGACGGCCTCGACGACGGCCTTCGGGGCGTGCCCCGTCATCGCGCCTGTGTCACCGAGGCACAGGTCCAGGTACCGGTGGCCGTCGACGTCCGTGAAATGCGCGCCCGACGCCTCCCGGACGAAGATCGGGAAGCTCCCGGCCCACCGGACCATCCAGTTCATCGGCACGCCGCCGAGCAGGCTCTTCCGCGCCCGTTCGAAGAGCTCCCGCGACCGGGGGTGCGCGGCGGAGAACCGGTCCTGTTCCCGCGCGAGGAGGGCGGCCAGGCGTTGGCGGTCGAGGTGCATCGTCGTGCTTCGGAGCCCCGGACGGAATATCATGCCGGCGCCGAATTCAGGAACCGAAAGTAAGGAGATTCGCATGCGCCTGGCCCGGAACCTGATTTCTCTCCTGCTCGTGAGCGCGGGCCGCTCTGGCCCAGCAGGCCGCCCAGCGCGGGATCGAGTTGACCGACATGAACCGCAACGTCGAGGCCTGCACCGACTTTTTCGAGTTCGCCAACGGGGCCTGGAGGGCGGCCAATCCGATTCCTCCTTCGATGTCCCGGTGGAGCCGCCGGTGGGAGGCCGGGGAATCGGCGAAGGAACAGCTCAAGGGCCTGCTCGAGGAGGCTGCCGCGGTGAAGAATCCTCCGCGCGGCAGCGTCGACCAGTTGATCGGCGACTTCTACGGCGCCTGCATGAACGTCGAGGAGATCAACCGCCTCGGCGTCAAGCCGCTCGAGCCGATGCTGGCCGACGTCGATCGGATGAAGAGCGCCGGAGACGTCGCGGCGATGATCACGCGTTTCCAGGGCCTCGCGGTCTACGTCCCCTGGGCGCTCACGTCCGGGTCCGACAACCACAACCCGACCGACGTCATCGCGCAGATCTACGCGAGCGGGCTCGGCCTGCCGGATCGCGACTACTACCTGAAACCGGAGCCGCGCTTTCAGGAGGCCCGCGAAAAATACGTCGCACACGTCGCGAAGGTCTTCGAGCTCGCCGGATCGAGCGCCGAGACGGCGAAGGCGGCGGCCGCGACCGTGTTCCGCATGGAGAAGGCGCTCGCCGAAGCGTCCCTCGACAACGTGGCGCTGCGCGATCCCAAGGCCACGGACCACAAGATGCCGATGGCGGACCTGCAGAAGCTCACGCCCCGTTTCGAGTGGGCGGCGAGCTTCCAGAAGCTCGGCGTCAAGCCCGGGGACGTCAACGTGGCCGAGCCGCGCTTCCTCGAGGAAGTCAACCGCCAGCTCGGCGCGACCGCGATCGCCGATTGGAAGACCTATCTGAAGTGGCAGCTTCTCAATGCCGCGGCTCCCTCGCTGTCGGACGCCTTCGTTCAGGAGGACTTCGCCTTCAACGGCGCCTTCTTGAACGGCGCCAAGGAGCTCAAGCCCCGCTGGAAGCGCTGCGCCGAGGCGACGGATCGGGCGCTCGGCGAGGCGCTCGGGAAGAAGTACGTCGAGAAGTACTTCCCGCCGGAGGCGAAGGCCCGCATGCAGGAAATGGTCCGGAACCTGCGCACGGCCATGGGCCAGACGATCGAGGGGCTCGAGTGGATGAGCCCGGAGACCAAGAAGCGCGCCCTCGAAAAGCTTTCGACGTTCAATCCCAAGATCGGCTATCCGGACACCTGGAAGGACTACAGCAAGGTCCCGATCAGCCGCGCGGCCTACTGGGCCGACGTGGTCGCGGGGCGCAAGTTCAACGTCGAGGACGACCTCGCGACGATCGGCAAGCCCGTCGACCGCGGCCGCTGGGGCATGACGCCGCCGACCTCGAACGCCTACTACAACCCGCTCTTGAACGAGATCGTCTTCCCGGCCGGCATCCTGCAGCCGCCGGCCTTCAGCATGTCCGCCAACGACGCCGTCAACTACGGCGCGATCGGCGTCGTCATCGGGCACGAGATCAGCCACGGCTTCGACGACCAGGGCGCCCAGTTCGACGCGCAGGGGCGGCTGAACAACTGGTGGAGCGAGGAAGACCTGAAGAAGTTCCAGGAGAAGACCGCCTGCGTCGTCAACCAGTTCGACCACTACGAGGTCGAGCCGGGCGTCCCGCAGCGGGGCAAGCTCGTCGTCGGCGAGTCGATCGGAGACCTCGCGGGCGCCCGCATCGCCTACCGCGCGTTCCAGATCTCGCAGCAGGGCAAGCCCCCGCTGCCGACGATCGACGGCTTCACGCCCGATCAGCAGTTCTTCATCGCCTGGGGGCAGTTCCGTGGCGACGCCATCCGCCCCGAGGCGGCGCGCACGATGGCCCAGGGCGATCCGCACCCGATCGGCAAGTACCGCGTCATCGGACCTCTGTCGAATCTGCCGGAGTTCCAGAAGGCCTTCGGCTGCAAGCCGGGCTCGGCGATGGTGCGCCCCGAAGGAGAGCGCTGCGAGGTCTGGTAGCGGCCGGCGCGCGGCGCGAGGTTGACTCGCAACCCCTTTCCGGTAAGATGCGCCGTTCCCTACGCGGGGTCGTAGTTCAGTTGGTTAGAACGCCGGCCTGTCACGCCGGAGGTCGCGGGTTCGAGTCCCGTCGGCCCCGCCATTTCGGTGCCCGCCCGTCGCGACTCGGCCCGGTCCCGGGTCAGGAGCGCTGGGGCGCGGTGTCCGACTGGCGATCGGGCACGTGCACCAGGAACTCCGGCATGTCCGGCAGGTCGTCGATGAACGTCCCCTTCTTCTTTCCCTTTGCCGAGAAACGCCGTACCCGCTGCTTGAGCCGCTCGGCCACGTAGAGATCGCCGTCCGGGCCGACCGCGAAGCCGGACGGGGCCTTGAGCTTGCCGTCGATGACCGCGCGCGCCTTGAGCTTGCCGCGCGGCGCTTTCGCGGGAATATCGAAGGCGAGGATGCTGCCGGTCCCGGCGGCGCCGATATAGAGCGTGTCGCCGTGCAGGATGAGGTGCACGGGCTTCCGGAGCCTGCGCCCCTTGATGCGCGCCACGAGCCGCCCCGACTTCACCTCGAAAATCTTGACGGCGTCTCCGGCCTCGTCCGCCACGTAGAGATGTTTGCGGTGCACGATGATCCCGCGCACGGAGTGGCGGGGTCTGCCGTGCACGTCGAGGACCACCTCGAGGCCCTGCGGCGACGGCACGTCCAGGGGCGGCCTGTCGCCGGCCTCGGGGAGCTGGCCCTGGCTGGAGGCGACGAGCGTGCCGGGAAGGAAGTTTCCCTCTGGGAAATTCTTGCGCAGGTGTTCCGCCACGGGCGCCGGCTTGCGCGATTCCGGCAGAATCGCGACGACGGTGTTGGTGTCCTGGCACGACACGTAAAGCCGGCCGTCGTCGCCGAGCTCCACGTCGAAGGGGTGGACCATGGCCGAAACGCGGTCCGTGGTCACCAGGACATCGGCGAAGTGGAAGGTGTCGTTGTGGCGTCGGTACCGGGCGATGTGGCTGTCCTTGCGCCAGGCGTTGGCGATGTAGAGGTCGTCGCCGACAAGCGCGAAGCCGCGGGCAATGTGCAGCGGGTGCGCCTTGGGCGATGGATCAAGGAGCAGAGGATGCTTCTGGCGCGGGGTGCCGTCGTCCTCGAAGACGCCGATGTTCTCGACGCCCGTCTTGCCTTCACCGCGATAGCTGATCCACCACACGACGTGCGTCCTCCCTCTGCGGTCGCCCTACTTTTCCTTCTCCTTCTTTGGCGGGCAGCGCAAGTCGAAGTCCGCTTGCATCCGCCGCAGCTTGAGGACGCCGTAGACGACGGTGGCCGCCATGGCCAGGACCAGCAGTCCGGCGAACTTCTTCTCCATGCCGTAGTCGGCCCGCCGGTTGGCGGCGGTCGCCGCGACGATCAAGACGAGGATCGCGATGTTGATGACCCATTTCATCGGCCGGGGAACGACGAAGTGCACGGTCCCGAACCCCGCCAGCTGGTAGAGCAGGAACGGCAGGATCGCCATCGCGGGCAGGAGCTCGGAGGCCCCCAGGGCGACATCGACCGCCCCGGGCGCCGTGGCGTGCAGCAGCCGGCTGTGGGCGAGCTCATGGAACAGCGCCGGCAGGGCGCACAGGAAAGGCACCGTGGCCATGAGCTCGAGCACCAGCGCCCCGCTCCAGGTGCCGACCCGGGACGAGGCATCGGCTCCGCGACCGTCGGACTGCGTGCCAATGAACAGGCCGCCGACGATGGCCGCCGCACTGGCCAGCATCAAGAGCTCCACCGTGATTCCGAAGCTCGTCGGTTCCCCGGCCTTGAGCAGGAGGAGCGCCAGGAATCCCGGCGTGTAGAACATCACCCGGACCAGCCGGGCCCAGACGCGCGGGTCCCTTTCGGGCGGCAGGATCGGCAGCGCGCGTCCGTCGGTTCCGAGCGTGGGTCTTTCCTTCGACATGTCCGTCCTCCAGGAGCAATAATTTGCGCGCCGGAGCATATCGCAGCGCGGCGCCGGGCTAAGCCGAAACGAGCTCGATACGAGGAAATCGGCAGCGCCGGAACGAGCGATCTGAATTGACGACGGCGCGATCCGTTAGAGTCTCGAAAGGAGGTCCGGCATGAAGAAGGCTGTCCTTGTGGGGTTGGGCTTGATGGCAGCCGTCGGGGCGTCCGCCGCGGAGATCCACGGCACAGTCAGCGAAAACGGCAAACCGCTCGCGGCCGTCGCGGTCAAGCTCGACTGTGCCGGCGCCACGGCGGCGGGGAAGACCGACGAGTTCGGCTCGTACAGTCTGAAGCTCGCGGCGACGGGGGAGTGTCGCCTGTCGCTCGACTACAAGGGCGGCAACCCTTCCCTCAAGGTCACGGTCTACGACAAGCCCAGCCGCTACGACCTCGTCGTTTCCGACGAGGGCGGCAAGCCGGTCGTGCGGAGGAAGTAGTGGCGGATCCGGCCGAACCTCTCTCCCGGCGCGATGGGTGGGACAAGGCCGCGATCCTTCTTCAGCCCCTGGGCGGCCTCCTGACCGCCGTCGCCGTCGCGATCCTCGGCTTCTGGACTTCGAGCTTTCTGCGGGACCGCGAGGCCCGCGAGGTCGCGCTGCGGGAGCGCCTGCAGACGAGCGAAACCAATGCCCGCCTCTACTCGGAGCTGATCAGCAAGCGCGAGGAGTCCGAGAGCGCGCTGCGCAAGGACATGTTCACGTCGATCATCAACTCCTTCCTGGGCGCCGGCCCGCAGACGCTCGACCAGCGGGTCCTGAACCTCGAGCTCCTGGTCTACAACTTCCACGAGTCGCTCAACCTGAAGCCCCTCTTCCAGCACCTCGAGCGGCTCGCCCGGGAGAGCCCGCAGCGTGCCGCGTACGTCTCCCGGCTCAACCGTGTCGCCGAAGAGGTGACGAAAAAGCAGATGCTCATCATCGAGGAAGGCGGCCAGACGTTCGACGCGACCGCCAACCTGAAGACGCTGGCGTTCGCGTCGCCCGACGGGCTCTCCGAGGTTCCTGCCGCTGTCCGGGATCTCTCATTCGACGGGCTCACCCGCAACTTCAAGCTCGAGCTCCTCGGCGCGGACAGCACCAACGAACAGGTCCAGTTGCGCGTGACCGTCCGCGCCGCCCAGGGCCGGACCGGCGAAACGACGTCGGCGGAGTTCTGGCTCGGCTACTTCGACTTTCCCATGATCGACAACATCCGGCTGCCCAACGACCAGCGGCTGGCCGTGGTGCTCAACAACTTCGACGGGCGCTCCGAGAGCGCGGACCTGACCGTCGCGTACTTCCCCGGCAAGTACGCGGGCTTGCGCGAGAAGCCCTACTACGACGAGATCCTGGCGAAGCTTCTCGCCGCGAACCGCAACGCCGCGGCGGCCACGGGCGGCCCGGCCGTCAAGTGACGGGGAGGACCTCCGTCATCGCTTGAGCCGTTGCTCGAGAGCCTCGGCGCGCTTCTGCGCCTCGGCCAGCGCTTCCTCGGCCGGCGTGTGCACGCGCCGTCCGAACTCGGTATTGGCGAAGTCCACCCAGTCCGGCATCTCGATCCCGAACGCCTCGATGTCGGCCTCGTTCAGCAGCTCGATGGAAAACACGTGGCCGTCCCAATGGAGGTTGCCCGCGCGAACGCCTTGCGTGCCGAACGGTGCCTGGCGCAGGAGCTCGATCCAGTGCGCCGGCGGGGTCGGCGACGGCTGCCACGCCACGAGGAAGCTGGTCACGAAGTCGTGCTTCGTGAGCTCCCCGGTCTTTCCGATGGCAGGAACGACGTGGGGTCGCACCCGCGGGTGCCCCATGCGGATGTGGATCTCCGCCGGCTCGGCGCCGGACTCCTTCTCCGAGCGAAACGGTTTTTCATCGAGGGGAGGCATGGATTTCTCCTGGCGGCGGCGCTATGCCCGCGGAAAAATGGCGATCCAGTACAGCGCGAAGGCGAGCATCACGCAGGCGACGCACAGGATGCCGACGCGCGGTCCGCGGACCTTGAAACGCTGGCTCAGAGCCGTCAGCAGCAGGACCGTGGCGAGCACGACGGTGATCCGGATGTACTTGTCGCCGGTTTCGCGCGTTTCGACGCCGTCGCGAAAGTAGCCTGCCGCCTGTTTCGAGAGCTCCCGCGACCGTTCGAGGCGGGCGCTCTTGTACTCGGGCATGTGGCTCGGGCCCGGGGGAGCCTTCAGGTTGTTGAGAGGGTCGGTCTTCATCCAGGCCGCAAACGCCACCGCGAATTCGGGTCGGAACCGCCGCTCGAACAGCTCGGCGAGCCAGTGCTCGCCGCGCAGCTTGGCCTCGATCCACGAGTCGAAGGTCGTGATGTCGTACTGGTGCTCTTGTCCGGCCAGCGTCTGCTGCTCCTGGGCGAGTGTGTTCGTCTCCGCGGCCTGCGCGTAGCCGGCGGCGCTCTTCGCATCCCACCGCGCGGCCTGGTAGCCGCTCCACGCGGTCAGGACCGCCACGGCCGCGAGGACGACGGCCTCGAGGATCTCGAGCCACTCGCCCTTGTGGGAAGGGGGGCCGCCGCCCGAGTGCCCCTGCTCGTGGATCCGGTGCGCGAACTCGATGTTCGAAGTGGTTTCAGGCATCGCATTCTCCGCTCAAACTCGGGAAGGCGTGAGGATACACGCCTGCGCAAGTCCGGCCGCCACCTCAGGTATCGAACGAAGCGCGCTGCATCGTCCAGCGCTCGCGGAAGAACCCGACGGCATTGGCGAGCTGAGAGAGTCCCATCAGGGCCGCGAGGGCGACGGCTTCGAGCCCGGAGTGCTCACCGAAAGGCGTCTGCAGGAGATCCCGGTAGAAGCCGAGCGGCTCGATCTCGACAGGCTCCTGCTGGCGCGCGGCGCGGGCCCGACGGAAACGGTAGGCGCCCCGTCCGTACCAGTCGTGCTGCTTCCAGAACCCCGGCAGGGACAGCGCGTGGGCGTGCGACACGACGGCGTCGCGGCAATACACCAGTCGTGAGCCGGCGTGGAGAAGACGGTCGCACAAGTCGCGGTCCTCGCCGCCGGCGAGGCCGAACGACGGGTCGAAGCCGCCGACGCTCCGGAAGGTCTCGGCCCGGACCGCCAGATTGTTCGTGGCGAAGAAAGTGGCGGCGAGAGGGTTCGCGTTGTAGTAGCGGTAGACGTAGAGGAGCAGGAGCTGGCTCGCCTCGGAGCACAGATTGCGGGGCAGCGCGTTGAGGGTCCGTCCGCCGACGGCGTCGGCCTGGGTCTGCCCGAATGCGGCCTCGAGTTTCGCCAGCCAGTCCGGCGCGGGCGCGCAATCGTCGTCGGTGAACGCGAGGAAGCGGCCGCGCGCCTCTGCCGCTCCGGTATTGCGGGCCACCGACGGGCCCGCGTGGGGCTGGCGCAGGAAGCGCACCGGAAAAGAACCCGCCTCCGGTTCCCGCGTCGGCAGCAACTCCGCGCTCTCGTCATCCGAGACGACGACCGCCTCGAAGCCCCCCTCGGGGGACTCGAGGCGTGCGAGGGCTTCGAGGCAATCCGCGAGCTGACGCGGACGGCGGTACGTGGGGACGACGACCGAAAAGGCGGGGTCAGGCATCGGCGGTCTCGGGGGTGCGCGGCAGGTCACCGCGCCGGAGGTGGCGGTGCCTTTCGAGCTCGAAACTGCAGCGGCGCAACGGGGCGTTCCCCTCTCCCGCGAGGTAGCCGACCGTTTCGCCGATCGATTCGGCGATGCCGAGGGCCATGAGGATCGGCAGGAGCCCTGGAATCATGCGACCCCGCCCGCTCCGGGCGATCGTCGCGAGTCGCCTCCTCAGAACGACCAACGGAATGAGCGGAGCCGCGGCCGCGTAGAGGAGCCGCCGCGCCCGGGACCAGCCGGAGTGGCGGGCCCGTGCCGCGCCGTAAAGCCGGGCCCCCTGGTAGGACGCCGCCAGGTGCGAAGAGAATCGCGAAATGTTCTGGTGCCGCGATCGCGCGATCTCCGAAAGCCGCAGCACGATACCGCGCTGGTTCAGATCGGCGTGCAGGATCCCTTCGTTCTCGAGCATGGGACCGAGGTCCTTGCCGTACGATTTCAGCAGTTCGGTCTTGTAGCTCGTGTGGTGGGAAGGAAGTTTTCCGACCTCGCCGCCGCGGGCCGGAGCGACCCAGGGCCCGAAGCAGGCGTAGAGACCGGCCCAGCTCATCAGGCCTTCCGGGTTGTCGTTCTCGAGCAATCCCGCCGCTGCTCCGCAGGAGAGCGCGTGCTCTTCGAGAAGGGCCTGCGCCCATAGCGGCCCGGGAAAGGAATGCTCCTCGGCGTAGGCCACCACCGGGGCCGTGGCTCGCCGGACGCCTGCCGCGATGGCCTGGCCCGTCGAACGGATGGGCCCCACCTCGACGATCTCGTGCCGGAGAAACCCCCCGATTTCCGGTTCGCTGCCAGCCAGGCGCGCGCGCGCGGGCGCCACGACAATGAGCTCGAGCCGGTCCCGGATCGTCTGCGCCTTCAGGTGCTCCACGGTTTTCCGGATGCGGTCGTAGCCGTCCGGCGTGACCGTCACCACCGTCATCGAGGGAAGGGGACCGGCGCCGCTCATCGGGCTTCCTCGCCACGCAGCCGTTCACGCCGGGGAGCGAGCGACACGGTCATCCTCGTTCTGGCGGATTCGGCGGCCGCAAGCGCCGCGGCGAGGGCCGCCCGGCCATCCTCGAGCGTGGCGCCGCCCCGTGCGCCGGTGGCGATGGCCTTTGCAAATTCGAGCCACTGCCGCCGGTAGGACGAGGGGTACGCTCCGCCGTTCCATCGGTCGGCCACCAGGCCGGGGATCCGTGCGGCGACCCTCCGGAATCCGGACGCGTCGCCCCGCAGGCCAAACGATTCGTAGAAGGAGATCGCCAGGCGTCCCTTTTCTCCGTCGAGCTCGATCCGGTTTCGCCCGACGCGGTCTTCGGCCGCGCCGATGCGGATGTCGGCGTGCGCACCGCTCGACATCGCCGCGGCCACGTTCGCCCGCGACCCGTCCGGAGCGACGTCGGCCAGGACCTCGACGACCTCGGCCTGCAGGATGAATCGGAGAAGGTCGAAATGATGCACGCCGAGGTCGAGGAGCGGGTCACCGCCTCGGTCCGGCTGACCCCGCCAGTGATTGTCGGGGGAGAGGAGTGCCTGCGTGAAGGTGGTGCGGAGCCGTCGGACGCGCCCCAGACGCCCGGATGCCACCATCCGTCGGGCCTCGCGGGCCAGGCGGTGGGCGCGCAGATTGAATCCGATCGTCGCGACGGCTGCCCGGCGGCCGCCCTCCTCCACGAGGGCGTCGGCCTCGCTCATCGAGAGCGCGATCGGCTTTTCCAGGAACAGGTGCTTTCCGGCCTGGAGAACTTCGAGGCCGATCCGCGCGTGGTCCCGCGGGGGCACGCAAACGGCGACCGCGTCGACGTCGGATCCGATCAGCGAAGAGGCGTCGGGGTAACAGATCGGGTTCTGCGCGCGGTCGGCGAGCGCCCGGCACCTCGCCGGGTCGAGGTCCGTCAGCGCGACGACCGCGATCCCGGGAGCGCTTCGCAAGGCGGGCATGTGAAACCGCTCGACGACCGATCCACAACCGACGAATCCGAGGCGGAGGGGTCCTGCCGGCGTCACGAGTCGAGCGGGCGCACCGGGCGGAGCCTTCGGGCGGCCGGGCGCAGCGCAAGGGTCGCGGCGGTCGCGAGAAAGGCCGTCCCGCTGTAGGCGTAGTAGAGGAGCTGCATCAGAAACGCCCGCAGCGCAAACACCGCCCCGCGTCTGTCGAGGAAGAACCGGTAGAGGGAACGGTTGATCCAGGCAATCGCGGCGAGCAGCGCGGGCGGCAGAACGAGGAACCGGGGATCGGCGAGGGCGAGGAGACCCGCCAGCAGGGCGGCGGCGAGCAGGGCGGCGCTGACGCGCTCGGATTTCTTCAGGTTGAGCTCGTTGGTGAGCGCGCGTCTTTGGAGCGCGAGCCTCGTCCAGGGGACCGCGCGGCAAAAGATGTCGGCGCGCACGAGCGAGCCGAACGACCAGCGCTTCAGGTGCTTGCCCTGGATCGCCGGATCGAGCCGGATGGCCTGCGCGGCGTCGGTCAGGCGGTAGCCGAGCTCGATGTCGTGCATGCAGCGCAAGTCTTCGTCGAATCCGCCGACCGAGGCGAGGGCAATCGCCCGCACCGCGCCCAGGCCCGTCCAGAAGGTCGTGACGCGGCCGGCGCCGGCCGCGTGCACGTGGTGGTGCAGGAGGTTCTTGTACTGCGAGCAGAAGTTGCGCTCGGCCGGCGCGTCGTCGTACGCGCCGAAGACCGCCGCGACTCCGGGCTCCTGGTCGAAGAGCCGCAAGACTCTGGCCGGCGCGTCGGGGTGGATCTCCACGTCGGCGTCCACGAAGAGCAGGATGTCGGCCGCGGTCTCCCGCGCGCCGGCGTTTCGTGCGGCCGACGGGCCGCGGTTGTCCGAGAGGCGCACGACACGCGCTCCTCGCGCCGTGGCGATCGCGGCGCTGTCATCGGTCGAGCCGTCGTCGCACACGACGACCTCGAACGCCGGCTCCCGGACGGCGGCCAGGGCGGCGAGGCAACGGTCCAGGTGCGCGGCCCCGTTGTGCACCGGAACAATGGTCGCGAGCCGCCCCCCGCGGCGCGGGTGCGCCCGCGGGCCGTTGGTGTAAATCGGTCCGCATGCCGCCCCGCAAGCCCGAGCTCGCCCCGCCGGAGCGCGCGCTCGACGCGGCCCCGCAGGGCGAGGACGTTCGCTACGATCGCGCGCTCCGCCCGCAGACGCTCGACGACTACATCGGCCAGAGCAAGCACAAGGACAACCTCCGCGTCTTCGTCGAGGCGGCGCGCCGGCGCGGCGAGCCGCTCGATCACCTCCTCCTCTGCGGCCCGCCGGGCCTCGGCAAGACCACGCTGGCGCAGATCCTCGCGCACGAGATGGGCGTCGAGCTCCACATCGACGAACGGGCCCGTCGTCGAGCACAAGGGCGCGCTCGCGGGCCTCCTCACGAAGCTCGAGCGAGCGACGACGTCCTCTTCATCGACGAGATCCACCGGCTCTGAGCCGCGTGGTCGAGGAGAGCCTCTACCCGGCGATGGAGGACTTCCGCATCGACGTCATGACCGGCGACGGCGCCTTCGCGCGCACGCATCCAGATCGCCGCTCCAGCCCTTCACGCTCGTCGGCGCGACGACGCGCACCGGGCCTGCTCACGGCGCCGCTGCTCTCGCGCTTCGGCACGATCATGCGGCTCGACTTCTACCCGGTCGAGGACCTCGCGAAGATCGTGCGCGCGGAGCGCGCAGCCTGCTCGGCGTCGCGATCGACGACGCGCGGCGCTCGAGCATCGCGCGGCGCTCGCGCGGCACGCCGCGCATCGCCAACCGGCTGCTGCGCCGCGTGCGCGACTTCGCCGAGGTCGCTGGGCAACGGGACGCATCGACGCGCGCCATCGCACGACAGCGCTGCGAGCGCCTCGACATCGACGCGCGCGGGCCTCGACGAGATGGACCGCGCGCCTGCTGCGCGTCATCATCGAGGACTACGACGGCGGCCCGGTCGGCGTCGAGACGCTCGCCGCCGCGCTGGGCGAGCCGCGCGACACCATCGAGGACGTCTACGAGCCCTACCTGCTGCAGCAGGGCTACGCTCGGCCGGACCCCCCGCGGGCCGCGTCGCGACCCGCAAGGCGAGCCTACGAGCACCTCGCGGCAGCCCCCGGCGCCGAGAGCCTCGAGGTAGTCCGGGCTCGCGTCGAGCCTCAGGGTCCGTCTTTTCGTGACCTGTGAATCGGCCTAGGGAGGCTCGAGTAGTACGCTTGCCCGCAGTCGTGGCGCACCAGCCCGTCCTGGTCGTCGACGACGACACCGTCAGCCGGCACGTCCTCGGTGCAAGCGCTCGCGAGCGCCGAGCTCGATACGTCGCCGTCAGCGTCCGGGCGCCGAGGCGCTCGCGCAGGTCGGAGAGCGTCAAGCCGTCGCTGCGTCCTGCTCGACCTGGTGATGCCGGCGCCGGACGGCTACCAGATGCTCCGCATCCTGCGGTCGCGCGCCGAGACGCGCGATCTCCCGGTCGTCGTCCTGACCGGCGCTCGACGCCGAGGACGAGATCGCGCAAGGCGTTCGAGGCGGGCGCGGACGACTTCGTGCGCAAGCCGTTCCGCCCGTCGAGCTCATCGCGCGCATCCGCGGCCAGCTTCGGCTGCGCGGCGTCGATGGACGCGCTCGCGCGCAAGGAGCACGACGCGCAGGTCGTCCTCGAGCTCACGCAGGCGCTCGCGTCGACCCTCGACTTTCGCGACATCCTCTTCACCGTCGTGCAGCGCATCGCCGAGGTGGCGAAGGTCGATCGCGTGCAGCATCGTCCTCGTGCGCGACCAGGGGGACGTCGGCTACGTCGTCGCCGCGAGCGACGACGAGCACCTCCGCGATCTGCCGATCGATCTCGGCAAGTACCCCGAGATCCAGCAGGTGCTGCACGACGGCGAGCCGCTCGTCATCGAGGACGCGGCGACGCACCCGCTGCTCGAGATCGTGCGCGCACGACGGGCCCGGGCAAGACCGCCTTCGCGTCGCTCGCGATCCTGCCGATCCTGTACGAGGGCAAGCCGATGGGCGTGCTCTTCCTGCGCGTCGCGCCGCGCCGGTCGCGCTTCGGCGAGCACGAGCTCTCGCTCTGCCCGCACCATCGCCAACGCCACGGCCATCGCGCTGCGCAACGCGCGCATCCTCCAGTCGCTGCGCGATCAGACGCAGCAGATCACCGTCGCGCGCTTCGAGGCCGAGCGGCGCCTGAGCTCGCTCCAGCGCTACGCGGACTTCTTCGACAGCTCCGGCGGACGGCATCGTCGTCATCGACGGCGAGGGCCGGCTTCTCTTCTCGAACCCGCACGCGCGCGAGATCACCGGCTACGAGGAGCAAGACCTCCGCGGGCGAAGGCTCGGCGACATCTTCGCCACCGAGGAGGCCGGCCTCGCCCACGATCTGCGCGCGGGCTTCACGCAAGGGCAGCTTCCCCGAAGGACGTCGACATCAAGATCTCGACGCGACGACGAGCGCACGCTGATCGTCAACGTCAGCTTCGAGCGTGCTCCGCGAGGAGGGCGCCGTCCTCTGCTCCTTCCGCGACGTCACGCAGCAGCGCGAGGTCGAGGCCGAGCTCGTCAAGACCAAGGACTTCCTCGAGCGCGTCATCGACACCTCGGTCGACGCCATCATCAGCGCCGACCTCACGGGCGGCGTGCTCCTCTTCAACCGCGCCGCCGAGCGCATCTACGGCTAGCAGCGCGACGACGTCGTCGGCACGAACGTCCGCGCGCTCTACCCGAGGGCGTCGCCGAGAAGATCATGGCGCATCATCCGCGCAGGGCGGCGGCGCGATCGAGGGGCTCACAGCCGAGATCGTCGACGCGGACGGGCGCTGCCGGTCCCGGTCTCGCTCTCCGGCGCGCTCATCTTCGAGGGGGACACGTCGGTCGGGTCCGTCGGCATCTTCACCGACCTTCGCGAGAAGATGCGGATGGAGCAGCGCCTGCCGCAGGCGCAGGAGCAGCTCCTTCGCGCAGAAGCGCAGGCCATCATCGCCGAGCTCGCCGGTGCTGCCGCGCACGAGCTCAACCAGCCGCTCACGAGCGTGATGGGCTACGCGGAGCTTCTCAAGCGGCACGCGGAGCCGACACGCCGGCGTCTCGCCGCCGCCGAGGTCATCGAGACGAGGCCGAGCGGATGGCCGAGATCGTCCGCAAGATCGGCAAGATCACCAAGTACGAGACCAAGACCTACGTCGGCAGCAGCGAGATCCTCGACCTCGACAAGGCCAGCGAGGAGCGAAGCAGCGAGCCGCCCGCGAAGGAGCACTCGTCGCGCCCGCCTGCGGCGAGTGAACCGAAAATCGCCGAGCCCCGGGAAGCCGCCGATGAACCCGAAGTCGCACGAGCAGGAGCACAAGACCGGCGCCTCCGGCGTCGTCGTCTCCGACGAGGCGCTCTCCTCGAGCCGAAGCGTGGTCCTCCCCGACGTCCCGGCCCGCTGGCTCGACCGGCTCCTCGTGACGGCCTGCGACCTGCCCGTGCAGCAGGGCGAGGAGGCCGTCTTCCGCGCGGTGCTCGAGGCCGTCGCCGCGAGCACGCCGGGCTATCGCCTGGGCGTGCGCTCGCAGCACGAGGGCGCGCTGACGGAGCTGCGCATCGGCGGCAATCCGGCGGAGCTCGACGGGGGCGGGGATCGCCTCTTCC